>NZ_JBFAGW010000021.1:0-1293 GCF_040653875.1 Mycobacterium sp. NPDC050853 | reverse complement strand
TGTTGTCGACCAGGAGCTGCACCGACCCCGGCTTGTCTCGGAACGCCTGGCATGTGGCCGGCGCTCGGGAACCAGCTCACCTTGCCAGGTCTAGGTGTGATGTACAGGGACGTTGGTCAGTCGGCTGACTGGCGGCCTGCCGCCGATGGCGGAGTGGGCTCGGTGATGATTGTAGAAGTGAAGCCAGCCGGGCAGGGCCGCGTTGCGCTGGTCGGTTGAGTCGTAGAACCGGGCGTAGGCCCAGCCGTCGGCCAGGGTGCGGTGGAAGCGTTCGATCTTGCCGTTTGTCTGTGGCCGGTAGGGCCGGGTCCGTTTGTGGGTGATGCCGAGCGCTGCGCAGGTGTCGCGCCATGCGAATGACCGGTAGCAGGCCCCGTTGTCGGACAGGACGCGCTCGACGGTGACGCCGTGGTCTGCGAACCAGGCGACGGCCCGCTCGAGGACTCCGGCGGCGGTGCCGGCCTTCTCGTCGGCGTGGATCTCGACGTAGGCGACGCGGGAGTGGTCGTCGATCACGGTGTGCAGGAACGCCGTGCCAGTGCGGGGCTTGTAGTCCTTGCCCTTGGGCAGGCCGGGGGTCGCGAGCTGGTTCTGGTAGCCCTGCTGGCGGCCCACGAAGCGGTGGCCGCCGCCGTCGGGAATGTTGCCGAACTTGGTGACATCGACATGGATCATCGAGCCGGGGTGATCGTGTTCGTAGCGGCGCAACGGTTCGCCGGTGACCCGGTCGATGCGTGACAGGCGGTTGATCCGGCAGCGCACGAGTACGGCGTGCACGGTGGAGGCCGCAACGCCGAGCCGGCCGGCGATCTGGACCGGGCCGATCCGCTGCCGCCACCGCAACCGCACGATCTGCCGCACCCGGTGCAGGCTCGTCTTGGCCGGGCTCGTGTGCGGCCGTGAACTGCGATCGACCATCCCCGCCGGCCCTTCGGCGCGGTAACGATCGGCCCACTTCTTCGCGGTCTTCGGGGCGACCATGAACATCTTGGCCGCCGCGGCGTAGGTCCAATGCGAGTCGACGACGAGCCGCGCGAGCCGCAGACGGGTGATCTGGGTCAGGGTCGCGTTAACGTGGGACACGAAGGCCTCCTGGTTGGTGAAGCGGTTCCTTAGACAGCTCCACTTCACAACCGGAGGCCTTCACCTGTCAGACCGACTCACCGCCGCAAGGCGGGACAACCTCCCTGGACATCACATCTAACCCTAGGAATCGAACAACTCCAGGCGACGACAGTGCTCACCGGCCGGCGGCCCAAAACCAGCGTCTTCCCCAACAACCCACCGAGAACG
>NZ_JBFAGW010000020.1:0-1347 GCF_040653875.1 Mycobacterium sp. NPDC050853 | reverse complement strand
ATGTGTGCATCAAGCAAACTCATATGAACCTCTCCTCAATCATGTTGTGTTGTCTTAATTTTGGTTGTTTGTGGCCGTTCAGGTGCTTGCCCCCCTTTCCCCGGGGGGTCCGCTGTCATCGGGCGCGGGCGGGGTGTGTTCGGGGTCGGTGCCCCAGGTGGTGGGGAGCATGGGCATGGTGCGGGTGCCATCGATCGAGTCGGCCGTGTTTTCGCGTTCGATTAGACCTGCGGCTGTTGTGGTCGAGGTTGTTTTGGGTACGGTGCCGGTGAATCCGAGTTGTCCCGCACCGCGCCCGGAGGCCCCCACAGTCGCCGTTGCCCGCACTGCGGGTTCGGAAAAGTCGGGGTCGACGGTGGAGTTCATGTCCATGTGTTGGGGGGCGGGGTCCTTGATTCGGGCGCCGCGTTTGCGTCGGGCTCGCGAACGCGCCGAGGCCGCCGCCGCGGCCGCCGCCGCAATTCCCGCCGCCGGTGCCTTAGCGCCGGAGCCCTCATTCAACCTCGGACCAAACCGCGCCGCCGGCGGATCCTCACGCACCGCATACACCATGTACGCCGGTGCTGCCGCCGCAGCAGCAGGGGAAGCCGGCGCGTTGGCAGGTGTCGACGGCGCACCCGAACCACCGGACAGCGGTGCGCCGCCGCCCCCGGGCATTCCGGCCATGGCAAATGATTGCTGCTGAGGCGAATTGCGTTCGATCCGGGCAGCTTCCTGCGCGGGCTCATCGCCGGGTACGTCCTGATCGATAGTAGCCGGGGGAGCGAGCTGGGCAAGTCCGATCAACATCAGCGGAAGCCAGAGCGGTGCGGACAACATGATGCCCCACGCGGTGAACCCGAAGGGGATGAAGAAGGCCTCATACGCGATGAAGAACAGCAGCGGACCCCAGGCAATGAGTGCTTCGAGAGGATTACGCATGAAATCCTGCAGGATCTTCTGAATGGTGCCCAGCGGGTCCGTAAAGAATTCCTGAATCTGCCGCATCAGCTTGTCGAAGAAGCTCTCGCTGCTGTCCAGCGCGGTGCCGGATTCGGCAGCTTGGGCCTGGGCGGCCATGCCGGACATGTCGGCGGCCATCCGGGACATTTCCCCGCCGGGCGCCATGATCATCGGCGTCGGCTGTGTGGGGGCCACCGATAACACCGCCGCGGTCGAAACTCCTTGGTACACACCCATGGTGGTGGCGGCCTGGACCCACATCCGGATGTAGTCGGCCTCGTTCAGTGCGATCGGGATGGTGTTGATACCAAGAAAATTGGTGGCCAACAGCACGCCGTTGATCATGTGATTGGCGGCCAGCTCGGCCAGCGTGGGCATCGCGGCCAGCGCCGCCGTGTACGCCGC
>NZ_JBFAGW010000019.1:0-1409 GCF_040653875.1 Mycobacterium sp. NPDC050853 | reverse complement strand
AGTGGGATGTTTTTGTGGCGGCCGCGGCGGTTGGGGGCTTCGGCGAGTGCGCGGGTGAGGACGGCGCGGGTTTGTGAGGGTTCGATTTCTTCGTCGACGACGCCGATTTCGATGGCGCGGTCGACGCCGCCGGCGATGCGTTCGTGTTCGATGGCGAGTTCTTCGTGGAGGGCTTCGCGTTCTTCGGGGGGTGTGGCGGCGAGTTGTTTTTTGTGGAGGATGCCGACGGCGGCTTTGGCGCCCATGACGGCGACTTCGGCGTCGGGCCAGGCGAAGACTTTGGTGGCTCCTAGTGAGCGTGAGTTCATGGCGATGTAGGCGCCGCCGTAGATTTTGCGGGTGACTAGGGTGACGCGGGGGACGGTGGCTTCACCGAATGCGTGTAGGAGTTTGGCGCCGCGGCGTACTACGCCGCCCCATTCTTGGCCGACTCCGGGTAGGTAGCCGGGGACGTCGACCAGGACGATGAGGGGGATGCCGAAGGCGTTGCAGAGGCGGACGAAGCGTGCGGCTTTTTCGGCGCTTTCGGAGTTGAGGCAGCCGCCTAGGCGTAGTGGGTTGTTGGCTAGGACTCCGACGGAGCGTCCGGCGAGGCGGCCCAGGCCGATGACCATCGAGGGTGCCCATTTGCCTTGGAATTCTTCGAAGGAGTCTGCGGGGTTGTCGCGGTCGAGGAGGGCGTTGATGATGGGGTGGACGTCGTAGGCGCGTTTGGCGGATTCGGGGAGCAGGGCGCGTAGGTCGGTGTGGTCGGCTTCGGCGCGGCTGCGGTCGAAAACGCCTTGTTGGCAGAAGAATCCGACGAGTTTGCGGCCGCGGGTGTAGGAGTCGAGTTCGTCGTCGGCCACGATGTGGCATACACCGGATTTTTTGTGGTGGGCTTCGGGGCCGCCGAGGGTGGCCATGTCGACGTCTTCGCCGGTGACGCTGCGGACCACGTCGGGTCCGGTGACGAATACGCGGCTTTCCGGGGCCATGATGATGACGTCGGTTAGTGCGGGGCCGTAGGCGGCGCCGCCGGCGGCGAATCCGACCACGATGGAGATTTGTGGGATGTATCCGGAGGCGCGGATCATGGCTTCAAAGACCAGCCCGACGGCGTGCAGGGCGGAGACTCCTTCGGCGAGGCGGGCGCCGCCGGAGTGCCAGATCCCGATGATGGGGGATTGTTCTTCGATCGCGATGTCGTAGGCGGCCACGATGTGGCGGCAGCCCTCGATTCCCATGGCGCCGCCCATGACGGTGCCGTCGGTGCAGAAGGCGACGGTCTTGACTCCGTTGACGGTGCCCGCAGCAGCCAACACACCTGAGCGGTCACGCTCGTGGAGCAGCTCGAGGCTGCCGTCATCAAAAAAGGTGTTCAGCCGCAACAGCGGATCACGCGGATCAAGCGATTCATCAATCGCCTC
>NZ_JBFAGW010000018.1:0-5025 GCF_040653875.1 Mycobacterium sp. NPDC050853 | reverse complement strand
GAGAGAGTCGGCCCACGGATCTCAGGCGGCGCCCGTCGGTGGAACCGTCAGATATGCGATCGCCCGCGGATCGGTGTTCCATTGGAGAATTCCTCCCCTGTGGATCAACACCTGGTACCCAGTGAACGTAACGTTCGCTAACCCGAACGCGAGGAGTTGGCGCTGCCGCGTGAAGCGCCTTGGCCAGGAAAGCTGCGGGTCGTCGCCACGACACTCAGGCTGAAGCACACACCGCTGCCCGTGGCTTCTCGGAACGAAGCCGTGGCGGCGCGGTCCGAGACACGCAAGGACAACAACCCTGAAACACGCACCCGTCTCAAGTCCGCGGAAGTCATCGCGCACGCGTTGTCTAAGCCGCAAAATACGGGCGCCTGCAACGAACGCGGTCTGACGTACATAATCGCGCTCTCGGCGCCGATGCCGCAGTTAGCGGCAAGTCCTAGACAGGTATCCCGTCATGTTTCTGGCACTAGGGAAATCACGTTCCAAGGTGTCATCATCGAAGACGTCGACAAGCCGCAGCTGCGGCTGCCGGAATAGTTAGCTTGCCGCCGAGTGCGACCCCGTACGCTGCTGGCATGGGGAGGTTTTGGTCACGTCGACTAGTGGTCAGGCGAAATCCACTGACGGTGGTTGCCGCCACGCTTATCGCGATAGTGGTCGCGGCAGGGGTGTTGCTGTGGCCGGTCCTGGAATACCTGGGAGGTACGGATTCGTCCGCCGTCCTGGACCCGGTGATCGTGACTGATTATCGGGCTGACTTGAGTGTCGATTGGGAGGGAACTCTCACTGCCACCGAGACCCTGACAGCATCGTTCCCTGCTGATCGTCACGGAATTTTCAGATTCTGGGATGTCCGCGCCCCCTCCGACGATCACGTGCGGCTTATTCCCTACGACATCAAGGTCACTCGCGATGGGCACGACGAGCCGACCGATCTCGTGTGGCAGCAGGGGCGCGCCTTCCGGGTCGCCAAGATTGGCGACCCGGACCGCACCCTTGACCCAGGCGAGCACGTCTATGTGATCAGCTACCGAATTCGGGGTGTGCTCTCGCCGAGCGCCGCCGGCGCGGCCGCTCAAGCATCTGGAAGCTGGCCAGCCGACCGGGATCGAGCGTCTTTCTACTGGAAGGTTGTCGCCGGTGGCTGGCAAGTGAGGTTTGACCGGACCGAGGTGAGGGTGAAGCTGCCCTCGCCCGCGACCGACGTTCGTTGTGCGTACGGTTACGACGATTCCGGGCAATGCGAACTGACCGGCGTCGGCACCGACAGTCTCACCATCCGGACCGGTGTGCTGGCGCCTCGGACTCCGGTCACTGTCCGTGCCGCACAGGATCTGCCGGCGCCCGATCGGGTGAGCGTGCCGTGGACGCCACCTTATGACGGTGTGCTTGGACAGTCGCCGGTGGTGGCTGGCGGGCTGGTGGTCCTGGCGGTGATCTGTCTCGGGGTGGGCTGGGTGTGGTCCTGGCGCGGCAGGGAAGAGCCTCCGGGATACCCGGTCGCGTATGAACCGCCGCCCGGCTTTGGCCCCGTGCAGACCTGTTATGTGATGCGCGAACAGGTGCCCGCCAACGCGCTGGTGGCGACATTGCTTTATCAGGCTCAGCGCGGCCTGACCACGATTCGACAGACGCAGGGGTCCACGTGGCGCATTGAAGCTCAAGGTGGCGATTGGGATGGTGTCGACCGGGTCACCCGCCAGGTTGGGCTTGCTCTCGGCGTGCAGAATGCTGGTGGGGCCTTCGACGCTGACGGGTCGGTGACGGCCGGACGCAGGCTCCAGTCGACATCGGAGGCCATTGCCGCGGACACCAAGGCCTGGGCGCGCGGTGAGGGACTGGTCATCAACGAGTTGTCTGAGCAGATCGGACGGTTTTCAGTGCTCGCCGCATGGGTGGCCGCAATGCTGTTGGTGTTTATCCGCCCTGGCGGGGCGACGATGTGGGCGTTGCCATTCGTTGGGTTCGGGATCGGTGGCATTGGGCTGCTTTTCGCCGGGGTCGGAACCCGCCGCACCGCTAAAGGCAGGGAGCAGTGGGCGCGGGCGGGCGGGTTCTATCGCCTGCTGTCGACGCCGTCAGCGCAGGATCGGTTTGATTTCAGTGCCCAGAAAGATCTGTATACGGCCTTCGTTCCGTATGCGGTCGCCTTCGGATGTGCCGACGAATGGGCCAAGAAATACAAGCTCTCGACCGGACAGGAGCCGCCGGCTCCGTCTTGGTACTTTGGCCCGACGACTCCTCACGGCCTTTTCGGTGGAAGTACTGCGTTCGCCGGATTCGAGTCTTCTCTGCGATCCTCGATCGGCGCCTACGAAACAAGTCAGTCCAGCTCGTCCAGTGGTGGGGGCGGCAGCTTCAGTGGCGGTGGGGGCGGCGGCGGAGGTGGAGGGTCATGGTGAGGGCCGCTGCCGAGCATGTCGCCATTGAAGCTAGCGACACTGTCAGGCTGGGTGTGGTGGCAATGTCCACCGGGATTCGTTCATTCATATTCCCTTTGGTCAAGGAGTCCGCATGCTGGTAACGATCATCATCGTCACGATCGTTGTGCTCGTGCTGTTAGCCGGTTTCGTCGTTGTCGGATTCAACCGGCTTCGTCGACAGAACGTCGGGGTCAACGAGGCGCTCGGTGGTGTCGACGTCCAGCTCACCCGGCGAGCCGATCTCATTCCGAATCTCGTCAACACCGTCAAGGGGTATGCGCAGCACGAACGCGGTGTTCTTGAGAATGTGACAGCGGCGCGCGCGGAGGTGCAGAAGGCGGCCCAAGGCGGGACGGTCGACGAGAAGTCAGCGGCACAGGCGAAGCTGGACAAAGCCATCGTCGATGTTCTCGCGGTCGCGGAGGCCTATCCAGACCTGAAGGCGTCGACCAACTTCATTGAGCTGCAGCGAGCGTTGACCGACACCGAGAATCAGTTGTCGTTCGCGCGTCAGTACTACAACGATGCCGCGGCCACGCTCAACACGTCGATCGCGACTATCCCGTGGATGTTCTTTTCCGCACTGGCTGGCGTGAAGCAGCGCGACTTCTACCAAGCGCCGGCCGGCAACGAGACTCCACCGACCGTCACTTTCTGACACGCGGCCCCCGTCAGACCGATTTCACTGGATTCAGCAGAACATTTTGGTCAAACACGAAGAGCCGCAAACACTAGCGTGATGGAAGACGCGATGAAAGATTGGCGACCCCAGCCTAGGGCCTACAGATTAATCCCCAGAACTACCATCTCTACTGAGAACGGCGAGCCCGCCGGACTGATGACCCTTAATGTCTCGAAGTGCTAGGAGAATCTCGGGAATCCCGACAGTAATCCTCGGGAACCACCTCGCGGATCTAACTGTTGCAGCATTCCCGATCCGCTCAGCAGTAGGCGATCAAGCTGTTCGTGGACCCCGCGCAGCGCCGCGACTAGCTCTCCGACTCAGCGGCGGGCGTACGCGCGGCGGGCGAGGCCATCTATCACTATCCGGTACCCATGAGTACCCTATACCCTTAGTATCGAATACTCAGTATATCCGATACTGGGTCTGGTATCTAAGGAGCTTTATGTCCGAGCTGCCATGTCCAGAACCACAGGCACATACGCACATGAAACGCAACGGGACTATTGGTGTGTCCTGTTCACCGTGCGCCGTCTAGGTGAATCTTCCCAGTTCGCAGACAACACACTCATTTCATCTGATTTGAAATTGAAAGTACCCGGATGGTTCTGGCAGGGGAGAGGGATGCTGATTTGCGGCAGTGTCAGGGTGTGAGCGGCTTTGGGGGTGTACCCCAGGCAAGCCAGAATCCACTGGCTGGGCGCCGATCATATGCCGCTACCGCTGGTCAGCGTGATTCACCCTGAAAGCCTCCGGGTCGTGGGAAAGCCGGGACAATGCGGGGTGGCCCGCGTCAACAGGAATCAACAACACGTCGAATGGGAGTAACTGAGTTGATCGAACATCTGTCCGCTGCTGTCGTGGAGGCATCGCAGCCTGGCCGCTTCTACCTGGTGTCGCGATCCGAAGGCTTGGTGTACGTGGACGAAGTATGGGACGAGGACACCGGCGATCCCGAAACGGTCGAAACCTTGCTGGCGATGACGCCAGCGGAAGCACGCGATCTGGCGTTCACGATCTTGGAGGCAGGGCTAGGCGAGTAGACGGGGGAGCCGGTAGGGCTATACACCACCAGCCCCGGCAACCAAGCCGCACCACCGCGCCCGTCTCATTTCTTTAGGTCTGAGATATCCGGATGAAAGTAGATGAGCCACATCGCAGTACGCGCAAGCACTGCCACGGCCACCGATGCGGGCCGCGATTCGGTTAGTTGGTCTGGCAGGGGTGGCTCGGCTGGCGGTCGAATGCGCAAAAAGGTGGAACCATCGCGCCTGGCAGAGAACCGGGAAGCTACTTGAGCGATTTGATGTCCACGCCCGACTCGTAGTGCAAGGGGATCGGGAGCCCGGTCACTTCCTCGATCAGCGTCGCTCCCAACGGTTTCATCTCGTAGTAGCGGTGGACTCTGTCTTGCGCGTCCGGTGCCGTGGAGCAGGGGCCGTTGGGGCATATCACCTTGGTCGGCACGGCGAGCACCGCGACCAGCAGCGCAGCGGCGATGCCGGTGGTGGCCACGATTCTCTTCATGTCAACCTCGTTCATCTCGGGGCCGTTCATGACGGCCAGGGGGCACGAGCGCATCAACATCATCGTTGATATTTGCTAACGAAGACACCCCGGCAGCGGCAAGGGGATCGCCCGCGCCGGAAGGGAACCAGGGTCGGCCTACCGTGTGGCTGGTTGGGTGGTTTTGTAGTTGTAGACCGATTGGCGGCTGATGCCGTACTCACGGGCCAGGGCTGTGACCGGCTCGCGTGCTGACAGACGTGTAGCCCAGATCGACACCGAGGGCGTATGTAGCGGCGGGTTTGGTTCTTGACAAGCGGTCGCCGTTAGCGGTCGGCGAGCGCGTCTGGCGGAGGCTTGCGTTCGCCTATTTGACAGCCTGGTATGGGCTGGCGCCAATGACCTTTGGAT
>NZ_JBFAGW010000017.1:0-5045 GCF_040653875.1 Mycobacterium sp. NPDC050853 | reverse complement strand
AGGTCATTGGCCACCCAGTCACGCATGCTGTCGGGCAGGCGCTTCCCATATGAGTAAGCGATGTACTGCCATGCGGTGGGCCGGTCGGCGGCCATAGACAAACTCCTGGGCGTCTAGTCGTGCACATGCCCGGTGCGTCTACTCGGGCGAAACGGCCCAGTACGGGCGTTGGGTGGTTCTCGCCGGGGCGGGCATCAGACAGGCCCTGATGAGTGCAAGAAAGTGCCCCGGCGAGAACCAAGGGGAACTATAGACGGGGCCTTGCCCTGCATTGTTGCCGGGTTGCTAATGTTTGCATGTTGATCGTTGTGGTGAGGTGGTGTTGTGGTGGATGCGCGTCAGCCGCTGTATCGGATGAAGGCGGATTTTTTTAAGACGCTGGGTCATCCGGTGCGGATACGGGTGTTGGAGTTGCTTAGTGAGCGGGACCAAGCCGTGTCGGAGATGCTCCCGGAGGTGGGGATCGAGCCGGCGAATCTGTCACAGCAGCTGTCGGTCCTGCGGCGGGCGGGTTTGGTGACGGCGCGGCGTGAGGGTTTGTCGGTGCTGTACACGTTGACCTCCCCGCAGGTGGCCGAACTGCTGGCCGCCGCGCGCAAAATCTTGACCGGGGTCGTAGCCGATCAGGCCGAATGGCTCGATGGCGCCGATCCGGTCACAGTGGGGCCCGCGCGGGCGACGCGGGCCCGGCGCTAGCCGGAGGTATCGGACGTTATCTCCGGCTAGCGCCCTCTAGTTGCTTGTTTTCTTAATTAGCATGCTTTGTTGATAGTCAGGTTCTGAAGAGCTGGTGAGGAGTGGTTGTGGTGAGTTCGGTGGATGCAGTGGGTGCGGCGCAATCGGTGCAGGGGTTGGAGCCTGCGCCGACCACCCATGCGGGGGTGGTGTTGTGGGTGGCGGAGATGGCCGAGCTGTTGGGCCCGCAGAAGGTGGTGTGGTGTGACGGGTCGCGCACCGAGTGGGATCGCCTGACCAGACAGCTGGTGGCTAAGGGGACGTTTGTGCCGCTGCGGGGTAAGCCGAATTCGTTTTGGACTGTGTCGGATCCGGCGGATGTGGCGCGGGTGGAGGACCGCACGTTCATCTGCTCGGAGAATGCCGCCGATGCGGGTCCAACCAACAACTGGATGGACCCGGTGGATATGACCACGATCATGACCGAGGAATACCGGGGTGCGATGGCTGGGCGCACCATGTATGTGATCGCGTTCTGTATGGGCCCGCTGGGCTCTGATGACCCGAAATTCGGTGTGCAGGTGACCGATTCGGAATATGTGGCGGCCTCGATGCAGATCATGACCCGCTCCGGTGCCCCGGTGTGGGATCGGCTTGGGCTGCGCGGCCGGTTCGTCAAGTGCGTGCACTCGGTGGGCGCCCCGCTTGCGCCGGGGCAAGCTGATGTGCCGTGGCCGTGTGATGAGACCAAGTACATTTCGCATTTCCCGGCCACCCGCACCATCTGGAGCTACGGCTCGGGCTACGGCGGTAACGCACTGTTGGGCAAGAAATGTTTCGCCCTGCGCATCGCGTCGGTGATGGCCCGCGACGAGGGCTGGCTGGCCGAACACATGCTGATCCTCAAACTCACCTCCCCGCAAGGTGTCGTGAAGTATGTGGCGGCGGCATTCCCCTCCTCGTGCGGCAAAACAAACATGGCGATGCTGGCCCCTTCGCTGTCTGGCTGGACCGCCGAAACGATCGGCGATGACATCGCCTGGATGCGATTCGGGGCCGATGGGCGCCTGTACGCGGTCAACCCCGAGGCCGGATTCTTCGGGGTTGCACCGGGCACCGGGCGGGGCACCAACCCGCACGCGATGGATACCATCGAGTTGGGCAACTCGATCTTCACCAACACCGCGCTGACCAATGACGGGGATGTGTGGTGGGAAGGTGCGACCGACACCCCGCCCGAACACTTAACCGACTGGCGCGGACACCATTGGACGCCGGCATCCAACAATCCTGCTGCGCACCCGAATTCGCGGTACTGCACCCCGATCGCGCAGTGTCCGACCATCGCCCCCGAATGGGATGACCCCACTGGGGTGCCGATCTCGGCGATCTTCTTCGGGGGCCGGCGTGCCAGCACCGTCCCGCTGATCACCGAATCCCGCAGCTGGCGCCACGGGGTGTTCCTGGCCTCCACGCTGTCCTCGGAAACCACCGCGGCTGCCGCCGGTGAAGTCGGCGTGCTACGCCGCGACCCGATGGCGATGCGCCCCTTCCTGGGCTATCACGTCGGCGATTACTTTCAGCACTGGCTCGATATCGGCACCCGCAGCGACCCGGATCTGCTACCGAAGATCTTCTATGTCAACTGGTTCCGCCGCGGCGCCGATGGCAAGTACCTGTGGCCCGGTTTCGGGGAAAACGCCCGCGTCCTCAAGTGGGCGCTGGAGCGCCTCGAGGCCGCAGCCGACGCGGTCGCGACCCCGATCGGCTACCTGCCCACCGCTGACGCGCTGGACCGCACCGGCCTGGACATCAGCGATCAGGATCTCGAGGAGGCGTTGGCGGTCAACATCGACGAATGGGTCGCAGAGACCGAATCCATCGACTACTGGTATGCCAGCATCGGCGGCAACCGCCTACCGGACGAACTGCGCACCGAACTGGGCGCACTGCGGGCACGACTGGCCGAAGCCCGGCAAGGATGCACCGGCTCGCTGACCCAATCACGGTGACCATCAGCGCACATGAGGTCCCCGCGCCGCGACGGGGCCGCATCGATCACTGGACCCGGTGATGGGTGCAGTCGGTATCGCCGCGGTGGCGCGGCTGCTGCCGCACCGCGGCGACTACGCCGGTCTGGGTCGGTCGTGGCGCTGCGACATCCTGGCCGGGATCACCGTCGGTGTGGTGGCGTTACCTTTGGCGTTGGCCTTCGGGATCAGCTCGGGGGCCGGGGCCGCCGCCGGTCTAATCACCGCGGTGATCGCCGGTGTGGTGGCGGCGGTGTTCGGCGGCTCGCACGTGCAGGTATCCGGGCCCACCGGGGCAATGGCGGTCGTGCTGGCCCCGATCGTCGCCCAATACGGCAGCAGCAGTTTGGCTTTGGTCACCGTGCTGGCTGGGATCATTGTGGCGGCCGCCGGCATCATCGGTTTGGGCCGGGCGGTCACCTTCATCCCGTGGCCGGTGATCGAGGGCTTCACTTTGGGGATCGCCGCGATCATCTTCTTGCAGCAAGTCCCCGCCGCCATCGGCCAGCCGGCACCCCGCGGCCATCCCCCGTTGGCCGCCGCGATCGACGTTCTCGCACACACCCGCTGGAGCGTCGCCGCACCGGCCTTGCTGGTGGTGGGATTGGTGGCGGCACTGATGGTCGGGCTGCCGCGGCTGCACGGCGGGATCCCCGAATCCCTGGTAGCTGTGGTCGCTGCCACCGCGCTAGTGGGGGTAGTAGGTTTATCTGTTGCCCGTATCGGCGAGCTGCCCTCGCGGCTGCCCGCACCACTGCTTCCGCACGCTAATCTGGCTGCCCTGCAAGCACTTCTGGGTGCGGCGGTGGCGATTGCCGCCTTGGCTGCGATCGAATCGCTGTTGTCGGCGCGGGTGGCGGCCACCATGGCGCCCACTGGCCCCTATGACCCGAACCGTGAGCTGCTCGGGCAAGGCCTGGCGTCGGTGGCTTCGGGGGTGTTCGGTGGGATGCCGGCCACCGGCGCGATCGCCCGCACTGCAGTCAACGTGCGCTCGGGGGCACGCACCCGCGTTGCGGCGATTACCCATTCGGTGCTGCTGTTGGCGGTGGTGTACTTGGCCAGCGGCCCGGTGGGTGCGATACCACTGGCCGCGCTGTCGGCGGTCCTGATGGTCACCTCCTTCCGGATGATCTCGGCGCGCACCGCGATCACGATCCTGCGCTCGACCCGCTCCGATGCCGCCACGTTCGCGCTGACCGCCGTTGTCACCATTTGTTTCGACCTGATCGAGGCGGTCGAAATCGGCGTCGTCGTGGCCGCGTTCTTCGCGCTACGTGTGGTGGCCCGACGTAGCAGCGTCACCCGCGAAGAACTACCCGGCTCACCGATGCCCGGGGACGAGAAGATCGCACTACTGCGCCTGGATGGCTCCATGTTTTTCGGTGCGGCCGAACGTATCTCGAATACCATCACCGACGCCCACCACCCCAATATCAGTGTGGTGATCATCCGCATGTCCCAGCTGGGCATGCTCGATGCCACCGGCGCACACACGCTGGCACAGATCGCTGAAGATCTCGAAGCCCGCGGCATCACCGTCATCATCAAAGGCGTACGCCCCGAGCACCTCACACTGTTGACCAACGTCGGTGTCATCGAATCCCTACGTCACGAAAAGCACCTCATCGACACCCTCGATGCCGCCATCGCTCACGCCCGCACCCACGCCGGCGGCACCCACCCCACACACACCTGACAGGAAGCCTGTATGCACTCTTGGACGTCCATCGCAACACTCATCGCGCTCATGAGTGCAACCGTATTCGCGGTCTGGAAACTGCAGCGCTAAGACATTGCAGACCCTCGTATACGACTGCTCGACGATGCCTCGTAAGCGGAAAGGTCACACCAGTGAGCTACGCCCATGACTCGGCGCACGCCAAGATCCTCATGGAGGGCCTTGGCGGTGGGGTATGCCTGCTGGCAGTGCACTGGCACGTCCAGGAATCCAACAGGCAGGCGTACCTACCGAGAATCCGAGCAACCACACTCAACACGATCCGATCGCTTATCCGCGACGGCCTGTTCGAGCTCGGCACTATGGCTCCGCACGCACAGGGATTTGTGCCGACCGACGATCCCGAAGCTGCACTGCGTCACATCTACGCCGATTACATCGACAACTTTGACGTGTTCGGATGGCAGTACCACTGGTGGCTGATCATCACCGCGTATGGCCGACAGATGGCCGAGCCCCTCATCACGGCCTATCAACATGAACTTTAAGACACACCCCAACAACGTTCAGAGCGCAAAGGAGCAGCTCCATGGGTAATCCAGTCATTGTCGAAGCGACACGCAGCCCTATCGGCAAACGAGGTGGATGGCTCGCGGGGC
>NZ_JBFAGW010000016.1:0-8950 GCF_040653875.1 Mycobacterium sp. NPDC050853 | reverse complement strand
TGGAGCGCACCGGGGGCCGCTACGGCCTGCAGACGATGTGCGAGGGCGGCGGTACCGCCAACGTCACCATCATCGAGCGCCTCTGAATTCACGGCCGAATGTCGACCTTTCTGCGGCTTTTCCAACGAAAGGTCGACATTCGCGGGCGTAGCCTGAGGGATATGCGCGCAGGAGTCTTGATCGGCACGATGGCAGCGGCGTTCGGCATCATCGCAAGCGGTGCCCCGGCGAATGCGGAACCGTGCCCGCCGGAGATTTGTTCAATCCCCGGAATCCCCGGACTACCCGGTGGCGGACTTGGATTCCTCCCGCAGTCGATGGGCGATCTCCCGCCACAGCTGTCGCAGTACCCGGGAGGTTGGGGGGACAGCCCCTGGAATGGCTGGAATCAGCGGGACAGCATAGACATCTTCAACACCCCGGCACCCGAGGCGCCTGCCCAGGCACCGGATGATGGTCTGCCACAAGCTCCCCTACCGGGCGACTAGCTCTGAGCCCACGTCCCGAATGGCACATCTGGATCGGTACCGTCCGGAGTGGACGGATCGGCGCCGCCGATATTGTCTGCGTGATCTGGGACGTAGGGATCGGTACCGTACGGCACATCCGGATTGGCGCCGCCGATCTTCTGGTCTCGCGGCAGTACATGAGCCCGGCCGCGGTCGGTCGGTAATTCCATGGATCCCTGCGCGGGCGCGTGAATTGGCTGCTCCGGCACTGAGGGCGCGTCGGGGTCGGCCAGGGCCACGGGCGCGAGTACAAGGGTTGCCAAGGCTGCCACACAACAGGCAGCTGTCGAGAAGGTGAACTTGCGGTGTCTCATATCTCCAGGATTCTCCCGCATTCTGTGAATCCGCTGTCGGAATGACGGGAATTCGCTGCGGGAGAATCGCCTAGAGAATTGTGGCGTTGGCTGCCCGTAGGTGTGTGACGGCCTCGGCGACGATCGAGTCGACCAGTTCCTGACAGCTCGGCAGGTCATCGAGGATGCCCGCGACTTGACCCGAGGCCAGCACGCCCGCATTCGTGTTGCCCTCGACCAGACCGGCTTTGAGCAGCATCGGAGTGTTCGCGGCCATCAGCACCTGCGACCAGGTGAGCTCCTTGCCATGCCGCATCGCCAGACCGTCCTTGACCATGGACAGCCATGTCATGCCCGACATCTTCTTGAACTTGGCCGCGTTGCGGATTGCGGCGCTGAAACCGCGTACCCGCGAACCGCTTTCGAGCTTTTCAACCAGCTCGGTGCGCAGCACGCGATGCGGCATACCGTCGACGCGCGTCGACACCACGGTGCCGCCGAGATCGGAGGCCAGGTAGCGCTGCTTGACCGCATCCGGCACGGTGCTGTCGGAGGTCAGCAGGAAGCGGGTGCCCATGGCGACACCCGCGGCACCGTAGGACAGCGCCGCCGCGAGGCCACGTCCGTCGAAGAACCCACCCGCGGCGATGACCGGCATTCCGGTGTCCTTCACGGCGTCCAGTACCGAGGGCAGCAGCAGGGTGGTGGCGACCGGACCGGTGTGTCCACCGCCCTCACCGCCCTGCACGATCACCGCATCGGCTCCCCAGGCCGCGACCTTCTTGGCATGCTTGGCCGCTCCGATGGACGGAACCACCACGACACCATTGTCTTTCAGCTTCGCGATGAGGTTCTGCTTCGGCGCCAGCGCAAAAGATGCGACCTTTACCTGCTCCTTGATCAGCAGGTCGATGCGCTCGTTGGCGTCACCGGCATCGGCGCGAATGTTCACACCGAAGGGCTTGTCGGTCAGTGACTTCGTCTTCGCGACGGCTGCGACCAGCTCCTCCAGCGTCATCGTCGCTGAGGCGAGGATGCCCAGTCCGCCGGCGTTGGAGGTGGCGGCCACCAGGCGCGGACCTGCCACCCAGCCCATACCGGTCTGCACGACGGGATGGTCGATGCCGACAAGTTCGGTCAGCGGGGTCTTGAGCACCTGGGCACTCACGCCTTCACTTCCTTGTCGCGGAATGACTTCGGATCAATCACCTCGCGGATGATCCGCAACTCCTCGTCGGTCGGCAGCCGGGTCTCGGCGGCGTCGGCCAGTCCGTGTACCTTGAAGCCGGTGTTTGACGCGACGTCCTCGGCCGAGACTCCGGGGTGCAGGGATAGTGCCTGCATCTGTCGGTCGGGGCCGTTGAAGTCGAATACGCCCAGGTTGGAGACCACCCGGAACACGTTGAGGTATTTGAATGCCGGGTTCGCGGGATCGGCCTTGTCGTAGCCGACACCGGACACCACGTCGACCGAGTTACCGAACACCCGCGCGGAATGGTTGCCCACGAAGTAGGAGGTGGCGTGGTTGATGGTGTTCCCGGGGGCGCCCCGCACACCGAACATCTGCCGGGTGGGGTGCTGCAGCGGCCCGAACGCCGAGAGGTTCTGATTGCCGTAGCGGTCAATCTGGTTGGCGCCCATGACGACATGCCGACGGCCGGAGGCCACCACATCGAACACCTTGCGGAAGGGCATCCACCCCTCGATCGGCGAGGTGCCGCCAATCGCCGGTGTCTCGGCCATCAGGACGGCCTCGCCATCGGAGAGCACCAGGTCGGGAGAGAAAGTGAGGCGGGCCAGTCGGGCGCCGACGGTGGACATCGTCGACATCGCAGAGGCCATGATCTCGCCTGCGTCCCTGAACAACTCGGCGCATGCGACGGCGCATACCTCGGCGCGGGTTGCCTCACTCATGCCTGCTGCTCCTTAAAGCGCTTAACGGCTGCCTGGTAGTCCTCTTCGGAACCGGACAGGTAGGTGTCGACGAACTTCTGCCAGGTCTCCGGGTCGCCGGCCGCCTCGGCGTAGTGCCGCTGGAACTTCTCGTCGCGGCCGTAGTCGGCGGCGCCGATGGTGAAGTGCGCACCGCCCGGCACCTCGACCACCTTGTCGACCATCATGCGGTTCAGCAGAAGCGACTGCAGAGGTACGGATTTCACCAGTTCCTCGGTGGAGACGATCTTCTCCACCGAGAGGTACCGACGTTCGGCGGCCATGCAGTAGAGGTCGTCGAAGTATGGGTCGACGCCGGTGTAGGCGGCATTGCCGGTGGCATCGCCCAGGTTGAGGTGCACGAAGGCGGCGTCCAGGTTCAGCGCGGGCATGGCGACCAGGGTTTCCGCATTTCCCGACGAGTCCGCGTAGGGCGAGGTGACCGTTTTGAGCTCATCGCCCCAGAAGTTCATGACGTCGGATCCCAGCCCGGCCCGGATGGGCAGGAACGGCAGGCGAGCGGCGGCGGCCTCCAGGCCGCACTTGACCATGCCCTCGTCCATCTCGCGGGACTCGATCGCACCTGTGGTGCGCGCCTTGGCGAACCACGGGTCGTAGAACGGTGGGGAGTCCAGAGAGACGAAACCGTAGTACGCCTTCTTGACCTTGCCTGCAGAACACAGCAGGCCGAGGTCCGGTCCGCCGTATGTGACGACCGTCAAATCCTTGATGTCCGAACGCAGAATCGCGCGTACGAACGCCATGGGCTTGCGGCGCGAACCCCAGCCGCCGAGACCGATGGTCATTCCACTGCGCAGCTCGGCGACGACCTCGTCGAGCGTGGTGCGCTTGTCTCCCATTTACTGTCCCTTCGGCTTTCCGGTCTCGACGAACGCGTCTCGGTGCTCGTCGGCGACACCCGCCAGGTTGAGCTCGAACGTAAAGCCCTGCTCCATGCGGTAGCTGGACTCGACGTCTTGCGGGTCGATGAAGTTGATGGCCTCCTTGGCGGCCCGGATGACGCGGGTGTCCTTGGCGGCGATGTCCCGGGCGACGCGCAGCGCGGCCTCGTCCAGCTCGTCGCGCGGAACCACCTCGTGGATGGATCCGTACTGCTGCAGCGTCTTTGCATCGATCTTGGCCGCTGTGTAGAACAGCCGGCGCATCACATGCTGGGGGACCAGTCGCTGCAGGTGGGTGGCCGTACCGAGCGCGCCGCGGTCCACCTCGGGAACGCTGAACACCGCGTCATCGGATGCGACGATCACATCGGCGTTGCCCACCAAGCCAATTCCGCCGCCGAGGCAGAAACCGTTGACGGCGGCAATGACCGGCACCTTGCAGCGGTACACCGCGCTGAAGGCCTCGAAGCAGCCCCGGTTGGTGTCGATGAGAGCGGTGTAACCCTTGCCCTCTTCTTGGGTGCGCTGCATTTCTTTGATGTCGGCACCCGCGTTGAACCCGCGGCCCTCGGCCCGCAGGATCACCACGTGGGTGGACGGGTCATTACCCGCGGCCAGGATGGCGTCGGCCAACTCAAACCACCCGCGCGACGGGATGGCGTTGACCTTCGGGTAGTCGACGGTGACGGTGACGATGCCCGGTTCAACCGTCGCGGTGATGATGCCCATGAGACTCCTCAAGGTACCGAAACAAGCACTTGCTTGGTACGCTACCATGGCCCGTGCGCAGCAGGAAAGCGCAGGAAATCGGCAGGAGGACAGTCAGGTGGCAGCGATGAGCGCCGGCGAAGAGCATCGGGCGCCGTCATACGATCTCGGCCTCGGCGGTCGCGTCGTACTGGTCACCGGAGGCGTCCGCGGCGTTGGTGCCGGGATCAGCCAGGTCTTCGCCGACCAAGGGGCCACAGTGGTTACCTGTGCGCGACGTCCGGGCGAGACCCCCTATGAATTTCATTCCTGCGATGTTCGCGACGAAGAGTCGGTGGACGCGCTGATCAACACCATCGTCTCCAACCATGGCCGTCTGGATGCCGTCGTGAACAACGCCGGAGGGGCTCCCTTCGCCCTCGCCGCCGACGTCAGCCACAACTTCCATCGCAAGATCATCGAGCTGAATCTGCTCTCTGCCCTGCTTGTCTCGCAGCGGGCCAACGCGGTGATGCAGAAGCAGGACGAGGGCGGCACCATCGTCAACATCACCAGTGTGAGCGCGAGCCGTCCGTCGCCGGGCACCGCCGCCTACGGCGCCGCCAAGGCCGGCCTGGAGAGCCTGACCCGGAGCCTGGCCGTGGAGTGGGCACCCAAGGTGCGGGTGAATGCGCTTGCCGCCGGGATGATCCGCACCGAGCTGTCGGAAATGCATTACGGCGACGAAGACGGTATCGCCTCTGTGGGAGCGACGGTGCCCCTCGGACGTCTGGCCAACCCTGACGAGATCGGTTGGACCGCAGCATTTCTGTCATCGCCATTGTCTTCGTATGTGACCGGTTCGGTCCTCACGGTTCACGGTGGGGGAGAGCGCCCCGCGTTCCTCGACGCCGCCAATGTCAACGCTAAGGAGAAGTAACGTGCCAGGTTTGCTCGATGGACGGGTCGTCATCATCACCGGTGCGGGCCGCGGTATTGGCCGTGCGCACGCGCTGGCATTCGCAGCCGAAGGCGCACGGGTCGTCGTCAACGACATCGGTGTGGGCCTGGATGGCTCGGCCGGCTCCAGCCCCGCACAGGAGGTCGTGGAGGAGATCAAGGCTGCCGGTGGAGAGGCCGTCACCAACGGTGACGACGTCGCCGACTGGAGCGGCGCCAAGAACCTCATCAACACCGCCGTCAATTCCTTTGGCCGCCTGGATGTTCTGGTCAACAATGCCGGTTTCCTGCGCGACCGGATGCTTGCCAACATGAGCGAGGAGGAGTGGGACGCGGTGATCCGTGTGCATCTCAAGGGGCACTTCGCACCGTTGCGTCACGCCGCCGCCTACTGGCGCGACGAGTTCAAGGCAGGCAATGCGGTGGACGCGCGCATCATCAACACCAGTTCCGCCGCTGGTCTGCAAGGCAGTGTGGGGCAAGGGAACTATGCCGCCGCCAAGGCCGGTATCTCGACCCTGACCCTGCAGGCCGCCGCCGAGATGGGCCGCTACGGCATCACCGTCAACGCCATCGCTCCGGCCGCCCGTACCCGGATGACCGAGGCGGTCTTCGCCGAGACCATGGCCAAGCCGGAGGACGGCGCGTTCGACGCGATGGCCCCGGAGAACGTCTCGCCGCTGGTGGTGTGGCTGGGCAGCCCCGAGTCTCGTGAGGTCACCGGAAAGGTGTTCGAGGTCGAGGCGGGCATCATTCGCGTCGCCGAGGGCTGGGCGCACGGACCGCAGGTTGACAAGGGAGCACGTTGGGATCCAAGCGAATTGGGTCCCGTGGTCAGCGACCTGCTCGGCCAAGCGCGCACGCCGGTTCCGGTCTACGGCTCGCAGGCTTAGCTCTCCCCGCCGACACGCCGTATCGCTGCGGATTCGTATCGTACGTGTCCGCCACGAGGCGGCGTGTCGACGCAACTACGGCTCGAGGATGACGACCGGGATCGTGCGGGTCGTGTACGACTGGTACTTGTCGAAGTCGGCGTACAGCTCGACCAGTTTGGGCCAGTAGTACGCGCGCTCTTCATCGGTCGCGGTGCGAGCCGTCATAGTGCGGATATCACCCTTGATCTGAACGCTGACTTCAGAATTCGCTTTCAGGTTGAGGTACCACGCCGGGTTGCCGGCACGCCCGCCTTGCGATGCCACCAGGACGATCTTGTCGCCGTCGGGCAGATAGAGCAGTGCGCTCAGCCGCTTCTGCCCGGTCTTGCGGCCGGTGGTGGTGACCAGCAGCACCGGTATGCCCCACGGGAAAGCTGCACCTACACGCCACTTTCCGCCGAGACGACCGTCGGTCCGCTGGTACAGCCACACGTTGGCGGTGGTCATCCACTTGATCAGCTTGCCGGCGAACTCGGAATTCAGCTGGGCAGGTGCGCTCATATCGGCACCGTACCCCTATCCTGTGAGGGTGCCGACAGTCACCGATGCCGAACGAATTGCCGCCGCCAACGCGTACATCGAAGCGTTGGTTACTCATCAGGCGGACGCGGTGCCATTTGCCCCGGAGTGCGTGCGGATCGAGCAGGGTGTCAAGACCGGGTTCTCCGGAGATCACTTGCGGCGCAGCCTGAATAACGGTCCGCAGTTCCGTCTTATCGCGGCGGCCTCCAATCGGCAGTTCCGCGTCGAGGGAGAGAACGTCATCGCGAGCTTCGTCATCGAGACCAAGGCGAAGGCGGCCGGTTGGCGCGTTGTCGCCAAAGTAGACGAGACGTTCAAAATTCCGGCCGACGATCCGCGGATTCACCACATCCGCGCGATCTTCGTCCCCAAGCTGTCACGTACCTAGAACACGTTCTAGATCTGGGTTTTTTCCTCCGCACACCCTTGTCCTGGGGTCGATTTCTGTGCTTCACTGCGACTAGAGCCATTAGTGAAATACGTCACAGGCCAGGAGGTACAGCGTGGTACATCCCAACCTTCCCGCAGGTATCGACTTCACCGATCCTGATCTTTTCGTGCGTGGGATCCCGGAGCGTGAGCTCGCAGAGCTGCGGCACACCGAGCCGATCTGGTGGAATCACACCGAGCGCAGGGTCGCCGGGTTCGACGACGAGGGCTTCTGGGTGGTGTCCAAACACAAAGATGTCAGGGAGGTTTCGCTCCGATCCGATGTGTTCTCCAGCGAGCAGAACACGGCGATACCGCGCTATCTCTCCACCACTCCGCGTGAGCGGATCGACGCGACACGATTGATCATGCTCAACATGGATCCGCCCCGGCACAGCAGGTTGCGGCACATCATCAGCCGTGGGTTCACGCCGCGAGCGGTGGGCCGACTGCGGGACGACCTCAATGCTCGGGCGCAGGGCATCGCGAAGTCGGCGGCACAGATGCGGCATGGTGACTTCGTGGAGCAGGTGGCCTGTGAGCTTCCGCTGCAAGCCATCGCGGGTTTGATGGGTACGCCACTGGATGAGCGTGAGCAGCTCTTCGACTGGTCCAACAGGCTGGTGGGTTCCGACGATTCTGATAATGGTGAGGACGACAGCGCCACCGCCAGCGCCGAGCTGCTGATGTACGCCATGCAGGTTGCGGCGCGCAAGACCTCGGAACCCGGTACGGACATCTGTACTGATCTGGTGAATGCCGATATCGACGGCGAGAAGCTTTCCGATGACGAATTCGGTTTCTTCGTAATGCTTTTGGCGGTGGCCGGCAATGAAACGACCCGTAACTCCATCACGCACGGAATGCACGCCTTCACCCAGTTTCCGGAGCAGTGGGAGCTGTACAAGCGGGAGCGTCCCGAGTCGGCCGCCGATGAGATTGTGCGGTGGGCGACGCCGGTGACGTCTTTCCAGCGGACGGCGTTGGAGGACACCGAGCTTGGTGGTGTGCAGATCAAGAAGGGGCAGCGCGTGGTGATGATGTACCGCAGCGCCAACTTCGACGAAGAGGTCTTCGAGAATCCGTTCTCCTTCGACATAATGCGAAACCCCAACCCGCATGTTGGATTTGGGGGAAATGGCGAGCACCACTGCGTCGGTGCCAACCTGGCGCGGATGACCATCAACCTGATGTTCAATGCCATCGCCGATCACATGCCGGACCTCGCATCGGCGGGAGAGCCCGACAGATTGCGTTCGGGATGGCTCAACGGCGTCAAACACTGGGAGGTCGACTTCTGTCCGGCAGGTTACGGCCGCGCCAGCTGACGAAAAGACCCCCGGACACCGCGGTGCCGGGGGCCTTTCGCAGAGAAGGTTAGATCCGCTCGATGATGGTGCCGGTGGACAGCGCGCCGCCCGCGCACATCGTGATCAAAGCCGTTGACTTGTCGGTGCGTTCGAGCTCGTACAACGCCGTGGTGATCAGTCGGGCACCGGTGCTGCCGACCGGGTGACCCAGCGCGATGGCGCCGCCGTTGACGTTGACGCGATCGAAGTCCGGCTTGTGTACGGCCGCCCAGGACAGCACCACCGAGGCGAATGCCTCGTTGATCTCGACGACATCGATATCGCCGATCTTCATGCCCGCACGGTCCAGCACACGCTGCGTCGACTGCACGGGGCCGTCGAGGTGGTAGTAGGGCTCGGCACCCACAAGAGCCTGCGACACGATGCGTGCACGCGGCGTGAGGCCCAGCGCACGAGCCTTGTCTTCGTCCA
>NZ_JBFAGW010000015.1:0-17361 GCF_040653875.1 Mycobacterium sp. NPDC050853 | reverse complement strand
CGGGCCGCCAATGGGGAACAAAACCCGCCGAACTACAGCACCGCGCCCGCATACACCGGACAGCAGTCGATCCCCAACACCGCACCCCCACAGCAAGGCCAGCAGCAAAATGGCCAGCAAGGCCATTCCCAGGAGCAATCGCAGCAGGCCACTCCGCAGCAGCCGACGTCGACAATCACCACGCCCCCCTCGACCTCGCGGCGCCCGGCTCCCCGGACCTCAACGAGTCAATCAGTGTCCACTGTGACGATCACCGTGGCTGCGCCGACTCCGCCATCTCCATACGATGATGACGGTCTTCCACAGAACGTCTTGCAAGACACTCCGGCGTGGGATCTCGTCTCGAAATCACCCAAAATGATGGATGAGTGGAGCAAACTCGAAGCAGCCGATTGGAAGATCCGGTTCGGACCCTCTGGTGGGGGAACGAAAACGGATACTGAACATTCGGTGATCATTCTTGATGTTGACCAACAGGGAGACCCCATCTGGATTGGTAAGTCTCTCACTCACGAATTCGGGCACGCTATGGATGCTTACAACTTGGTTCCAGCCAACAACGTTGATGACTACTTGGCGGGAGAAGGGGACGCGGTGTTAAACGAGCTTGAAACCAGGCTTGAGATCGTCGCGAACGGCGGTGACGACGCAGTTATCGAGACAGACGACATACATGACCAATTCATGGCGATATACGACACCTACAAGGCGGCCGGAGGGGAAAGCAACCCTGCAGCCAGGCAAACCGCAAGGCAAGCGATCGGAAAGATCTACGGCACACTCCATCCTTCTGGGTGCCCGGACGGCGTCAACTACGTCATGTATTACACAATCCCTGGCATTTGCCCGGAGCAATAGGGGTTAGCAATGATCAGAACAGCCAAAATCCTTGCCGCACTTAGCGTCCTCTGCCTGTTGGCGGCGTGTGGGGGCAGCGGAGAGCCGCCGCATGCTTCCGCAGCCCCGGACGCTACCGCGTTATGGGAGTTCGTCGATCGCGCCGCACAGACAACTCCGCTCACTGTCAGCAGGGTCGAAGGGCTCCTGGGGGCGCAGCTGAAACCCGGTGATGGAAGGAGGTGGGTCGGCGGTCAGGTATCACTGGGCCCGGAGGTCACGGTTCTCGGCACGACGGTCGCCCAAGACCAAGACCGCTGGATATTCACGGTATTCACGATGAATACGTCCGAGTGCGTCAACGCAGACGCCCTAAAGGGCAGGTACTCAGACCTCACCAAGCTCGCCGTGATCGACCATAGCGATCTCACCAACGCTGTGTGGTTTTCACACCAGCGCTGGGGCACACTGCGATTCGGCCTTTCGGGGCAAGCGCAATGCCTCAAGACCATCAGATTCGATCCTCCGCAGACCAAATAGGGCGCTATTGATCTGGCTAGCGGGCAGCCCAACTCGCCGTCGAAGCGCAAATCGTCGCCGGGGCCTCGGGGGAGTCGGCCACCGCCATTGCGAAGGCCGTGGGTGTCAGCCGCGCCACGATGATTTACCGGGTGCTGGCCGAACAGGACCGGCAGCCGCACTTAGGGTGCCAGCAATGGCCACTCCCTCGGGGCATCGCCCCGCGCTGCGTGCGCTTTGGATGTCGCCGCTGGTTAGGGTGCTTGACGTGGCCAAGCATTGGTATGCGAATCCGCCTCTGAACCGGTGGTGATCTTGGTAGCTTCTGTGTCTTCACAGTCACTTCACAGAAGCGGGGCAAACATGGTCATGGTCTCGTCATGCCGGTATTGACGGGGCGCTGTCCTTGCGGCGGCATGGGTGTCGTTATCGCTGCCGGTGGGGGCGGTGCCGGTGGCGCTGGCTGACCCGCCGTACGCCAACTGCAAAGAAGCCCACGCGGACGGCGAGTACAACATTCCGCGCGGCGCGCCGGGCTACTTAGCGAAGCCGGATCGCGACGGGGACGGTCTGGCCTGCGAAGGCTAAACTTTGAGGCGGTCGGCTAAGCGGGGAGCAACACATAGCCCCTTTGCGGAGCTTCCGTTGGTCCAACTCCCCGCTTGGTCGGCCGATGTCCCTTAGCGCCGAGAACATGGCTTTAGCGGCCCGTATGCACGGCAACAGCGAATCGACCACCACGATTGCCAAGGCGGTAGGTGTTAGTCGTGCGACGGTGTACCGGGTGTTGGCTGACTAGCAGCAGTGGCTGACTGCTGTGTATTGCGTTGATTGCTCGTGCTGCACTAGTGGGCTAGGTGAGCCTACGATCCCTGAATGTCTTCCGAACTGGACCCGGCAGCAATTTGGCGTGTCTTGCCTAAAAGCCTGCAATCGGAACTGCGCAAACACAGATCTGAGCCTCTAACTGATCAGCTACTTGTCCAGTGCCATCAAGTAGCCGAAAAACACAACATCACGGTTTTCTGGCGACCCGATGCCGCGGCATCCTTCACCCGGCACCGCCTGCACCCCGCACTTGTCGAGTACCTCGCTCATCACTGATGTCAGCGCTAGCAGAGCGGGGCGGTGCCGAGGCCGTGGGAATGTCCTGGTGTCTGTCTCTGTCTGGAGTTAGCGGTTATCTAGCACACCGAACAGGTACGGGGCGGCGTGTGGGTTGGTGAGGTTGACGATGGTGGTGATGAGCCGCCGCCCGATCCGGTCGAACCAGAAACCGAACGTCTCATCGCGTCGGTACATGCTGTGGATGCTGAGCCCGACAGCGGGCTCCTCAGAGGTCTCAAGGCCCTCGATGTGTTCGACCCCGTCATTGGGCGGCAGTAACTTGTGAAGTCGCTGCGTTACCCCCCTGGCCGCTTCCTTGGTCAAATATCCGTCATCGTCCACGACGTACGGCCATATCTCGGGCAGATGGCGGGCATGACGCGCCAAGGGCTCAACAAAATAGATGTACGCAAACCGGTCGTCGCCGTTCACCTCCAGCGTGAACCGGCTATCAGCAATCGGAGCAAGGTCAGCGCTGTATATACGTCGACCCGCAAGATCAGCCATTTTCACACCCGCCAGGGCATACATACCGCAACTCTAGAACGACACAAGCGCATCACCACGTAGCGAAACCCCGCACGGACACCCGGGGCGACCGGGGCCAGAACCTCCGCGACCCCCGCAAGGGGGTGGGGGGATGCCCGTCAAAGCGCCTAAAGCACGCCTCACACGGCCAGCGCCCCATCTCTCTCTGGGAATTGGGCTGGAGAGCGCTAGTGACTTGAGCGCACAGCACGTTCCGGGGCTTCTTGTGATTCGTGTGGCCTATTGCGGCGAGTCACACGATAGGAAATAGCCACGATCACCGCGACTAGCAGCCCGATCAGAAATGCGATAACGCCAACGGGTATAGCCACAAACGCGACAGCTTGAACGTCCTGAATTGACATTACGGGCTCTCCTGTTGGTGAGTGAGGGCCTGGGCTATTCCGCCCTACTGTTGTGTCTGGGTGCAGACCGTGAAACGTCGTTGCGGGTGCTTGTAGCCGCCGTCTGGGCATCCGTCTAGCGTGGTGGTGTCCAGGATGATCTTGACCGGCCTAACGCGATTCGGCGCGGCGGTATCTGTACAGGCCACTTTGGCTACGGGCTGGCCCAAAGCGATGCATGACGAGCTGTCCCACGCTAGGTCAAGACAGGCCGTGTACTGGCCAGTGGCTTTCGAATTATGGTAAAAGGAACGATCGGTATCCCCACATTCCTGAGGCACATTCACCCGCTGGATAATCCGGTACGTGTGCTTGGCTGAGCCACAATCAACCACGGTCAAAGAAGCGTTCACCAGCTCTCCGCCCAAGTTTACGCACCCACCCACCGGGGCCTCGGCCTGACCATTGGCTGTCAACGATGCCGGGGTGGGGAGCTGGCCCGGGATGTTCGTAAAGTCTTGTGATTCCTGTTGTGCGGGCGATGAGGCGGTGGCTGCCACTGTAGACGAGGGTGAATCAAGCGGGCCGCATCCCGAGACTGCAACGACAGTGGTACCGAGGAGTATTAAAAGTGGTTTCATCGAGTCCGTGGCCCCTACGCGAACTTCTTCGCGGCAGCTACTGCTATCTGCTTGTTCTGTTCGCAATCCTGACCGGTGACATCTATCACCGGAAGGGGCCAGAGGTCCTGGTTTTTTGCCTTGGGCGAATCGCTCGCGGTGCCGATGATTGTCGGTGAAACCGGCTGTCCCGCAACGACAGCAATTCTGCAGTCGTGATAGTTACCCTCTTGGTAGCCGGGTTCGATGTACAGAGTCACACCATCGCGCTGCTCGGTTTTCCAAGACCCGTTCAGCGTTGCGCGTTTCGATAACGCGAAAACGACATAGGTGAGTGAATCACCGGAGCTGGGGCGAAATGCGCAACTGGTTCCATCACCGATATTCGGTATGAAACCGTTGAAAGCCTTTAGGTCCGGCGACAGAGAACACGGGTCTTTGTCGAACAACTCGGTGCCTAGCTTGTTTTTTGCGTCCAGGCGCGGAAGCCTAGTGTCTTTGATTTTTGCCGCCGAGGTCGCGACTGCCTTTGTCAGTTCGCAACCGGCGTCGCTCTGTGCGCCAGCGGTTATTGCGACATATTCGCGGTCCAGCGCCGCAGAGGCGCTAGAAGATTTCGGTGCACCCTCCAGATCGCCCAGGCCCAGCGGGAAGAAGAAATTGCAGTCAGCGTTTGATTTGACGAGGACGTTGCCTACCTGCAGGTCGTTCCAGTTGGCGGGATGCTTGTCCCAGTCGGGTTCGACATCAGTGCGTATGTCGAGCCGGATCTGCTTGCCCATAGGGCTATCGCCGCCTGACCGCGAGATCAGGCACGTCATCGGCGAACCGCTATATGTGTAGAAATCAGCATCGGGCACAGTTGAGTTGAGCGTTGCGTCATCAACGAAACCGCACGCGTCGACTCCTCGAAGAGCGCGGGCTACAGCGAGGGCGTCCTGGTCATCCTGGCTGAGCTTCTGCCCGTACCCGTCGACCGTCGCACCGAAGAGATGACTCGACGAATCGTCGGCTGGTTTCGTATCGCCAGAACACGCTGTCATGGCCGCTGCGCTGACGAGAAATGCTGCTAAGGAGGTAACTAATTTCGGCATTACGGGGTCATTCCTGTCTTCCGATGCTGGGGCAGCCCTTGAGCTTGTCATATATGTCGTTGGCAGCGGACTCCCAATTCGAATAGCTCGCCGGGCCGGACCCCTGCTGCTTCTGTGCTAGATCGGGGCCGCTGATCCCGGGATATTTTTTCATCGCGTTGAGCAGGCCCATACCTGGCCCATCCTCGACACCGATCCCCTGGTAGAACATCTTTGTCGATG
The DNA here is from genome assembly GCF_040653875.1 of Mycobacterium sp. NPDC050853. Taxonomy (NCBI): domain Bacteria; kingdom Bacillati; phylum Actinomycetota; class Actinomycetes; order Mycobacteriales; family Mycobacteriaceae; genus Mycobacterium; species Mycobacterium sp. NPDC050853. The sequence continues at coordinate 12,090 of NZ_JBFAGW010000015.1, read as the reverse complement.
TCCAGGGATCCATTGTCAGACTCGGCTTGCCGTACAGGGGTACACGTTGTTGGAACAACCCGACAGAATCATTGTCGCCGGCGGCGTCCACGCCCATGCCGCCGTATCCCGGGTCAATATTTGGCCTCCACCACGCAGATGTCGGGTCACGGTCAGCTGACCGGAAAGAGAACGCGCGGTCGTCGGCGCTCAAACCAGGCCCAGGGTATTCACTACCCGGGACCGGATCACCCGGCAGTGTGCTCAAAGGATTCGTATTCAGATTCCCCAGGTTCTCAATATGGCTTTCCCTGAGCGCGACCATCAGAGCGATCTTCTGCGCTTGCTCGGGCACATTAAGGTTCCTGCTCTCGGTCAAGATCATGATGGCGTTGCGCCTGCGCGTTTCATCTATCACCAGGGTGCCATCTTGGGGGCTCGTCACAGAGAATCCCGGTGGGGTGCACGTGTCCTCCCTGGGAGTTTCTGTTTGCGCTAGCGTTTCTGGTGATTGTTTTTGCGGTCCGCCCTGTTCAGGCGCGCAGTTGCATTCGAATGCCGGTCCCCAGTTGCGACTGGGTTGCCCGAACATGCTTCCGAAACCACCCATCGACGAGGCGATAAAGCTGGCCATCTGTTCAGCAAAGCCGTAGTACTGAGCCTGCTGCTGGCATTGCTGTTTTAGTTCGCGGTCTTGCTGGTCGTTTTGGCTGGGCTGCTGTGTCTGCGTCGGGGCCTGGCTCGGCTGCTGCTGCTGGGGTTGTTGGCGTTGCTGCGGCGATTGTTGTTGCGGCGCTTGGTAGTCAGGGTTCGCGCGACCGGGGCCTTCGGTATAGGGGGTGGCGGTCTGGTAGTCCGGCGGCTGCGTCCCGTGAATCGGCTGCTGATTGCCTGACTGTTGTTGTGCGCCTTGCTGACCGCCCTGCTGAGGTGCTTGCGGGGCGCCGCTGTTGTAGATGGACACACCGTTGTCCTGATTTAGGGGTGGCTGGTTGATGCCGCCCTGGTAATCAGGCTGCTGCGCAGGCATTTGAGGCGGCGAGAACTGGCCTCCATTCATCCCCCCGTCGCCGCCGGGGCCACCTGTGGGTCCTGTGGGATCTGCGGCAGCGGTCTGGACAGTGGAAAAACCTGTACCGGGCATCGTGTGGTCGCTAGCGACCTTCGCGCCGCCAAGAGTAAGGGCCGCAATCGCCACAACTGCGGACACCCTGCGCAAACCTGGCGACATGCGCCAACGGTCACTGATAACCATCTTGGGTAGACCCTCCCGCTCCTTGCCCCACGCGGAGAACGCGTGTAGCTATTGCTTGGAGCATGACAGACCAAAGCCGGGTATGTCCACACAAATGTCCAAAACAGATGTTTGCTGAACTGGACTCGTCGCCCAGATTTGGCGCCGCGCATGTAGGTAACCCGCCGTCACCTGGCGATATGTCGAAGCGAATGTCAACCCCGGAGCAGCGAACCTGGCCCGCAGCTACCCGTCCGGGTTCTGGGAGTGCCTGACGAGTTCGGCGTGGTGTTGCTCGATGAGTTGATGGATTTGTTGGGCTTGATGCAATAGCAGCTCATCGAGGGTCCCGGGTTGGGCTTGGCGCTGCACAACGGCGATCCGGTTGCGTACATGTTTGGTGGCCAGGCGCTGATCATCGAGCAGCCAGCGGTAGTCCGATGTGGCGATGGCTTCGCGGCGCTGGCGCGCGTATTCGGCCTCAGCTTTAGCTTGGCGGCGCTCACTGGCCGCCGCCTGCTGCTGGCGTTGGCGCTCCCGGTCACGTCGGCCCGCAGCCTTGGCCTGTTTGCGCCACTGGTGCCCAACGCGGGCCAACGCGGCGTTCTCGGCGCGCTCAAGCCTTTGGCGCTGCGTGGCGCCTATCTCGGCGCGCGGCCGTACCGAGGCCCAGCGTGCCCGCTCAGCATCGGCGATCGCCTTCTCTCGTGCCTGCTGCGCCTCAGCGCACTCCTCACACCGGCACCCGGCCGCATACCCGGCAACACCATGAACCGCCACAACAAGGCACCTTACAAACCCCGCCACGGACGCGTAACACCTTGCCCGCCAACTAGAACACGCGTCTAGATACCTGTGGCGTCGCTCCTCAAGGCAGACACCACCGGCGAACCCCTGCGACCGGCCTTCTCGGGCGGGATGGGCACCGGGTTGAGGTTTTTCGGCCCGCCGCGCCCACGCAGCTGCGTACCCGTCTCGACCAGAGCATCGTGGACGTACCCGTACGAGTGACCATGGGCAACAGCCAGCGCACGGATACTCGAACCACCCTCATAAGCCGCTTTCAACGCCGCACGTTCCTCAGCCCGCTCAGCCCCACGTGTCTTCATTCACCGGTCCCGTGTACGCGGCCTGCTCGCCGACTCCGTTGGTGCTGAGCACCTGCCGTGTCGCCGTCAGCAGACCCAGCTGAGAATAGATGAACCAGTGGACGTAGTGGGGCGATTCCTCACGTCAATCGGGTGCCGATCGCGGCTCACCCGGACATAGACCTTGGATGGTATCGCTGTGGTACGGATCCTGGATGGTCGTCGGCCTGGCCACCGCTCCGTAGGCCGAATTCCAGCTGCCCCAAAGTGATCGGGCTCTTTCGACGATGATTGGTATGGCGGCAACCCGGATCGTTTGACCATTGGGTCTACTCGAGGTGCTCGGCCACTGTTCGACGACCTGGATGGATCCTGATTGCGTGGCGCCTACCCGACGTAGATGTGTGGGTCGGGTGCGCGAACGCTGGGGCAGTCTTCACAACGGTGAGGGCGACTTCGGCACCCATGAGATTCAGACGGGGGATGTGCGTCATCTGACCACCCTCACACGGCCCCGACGACGTCGACTGCACCCACGCCAAATGCATAGCCCTGACCGTCGGCGACGGCCCGACCCCATCCACCGACCGGCTGCTCAACGTCCTTGCCGACAACAACGCCAAGGCCACCTTCTTCCTCATCGGGAATAAGGTCGCCCGTGACCTGCCAGCGCCACCCGAATCGCCCAGGCTGGCTCGAACCGGGCAGGCTGTGGAATCGCACCCACGTAGCCGATGCGGTACACCGCAATTCGTGACCCACGGGCCGAACCTGAGGCCATCGTGAGCGCCACGCATCCTCGAACGTCTCGACGTCGTATGCGCTGAGGTGGGTCACCGGCGGAGCGCGGTTTTGCGTTCGCAGAGCGCTCGGCTGGGCGGTGCGAGGGACCGGTGGTTCGATGCCACTCGATCATGTCCGTCGACGGCATTGCCAGCGGTGCGCCGTAGGAGTAGACCTCCAGCTCCGAAAGCAGTCCGTCATGTACGAACAACTGGACGCCGCCAACCGCGTTGTCCGAGTCATCGAAGACATCGCCGTTGATCTCGACCACACGGGGGCATGAAACTGGAACATTCCTGCCCTGCGGATACAGGTAGAGCGATCCGCATCCACACGTACAACTGCGCTTCACCAGCAGCGCACTGGCCTGAATCCTTAGTCCATCGACGCCCGGGAAATCAAACGCCAACGGCGCGTCCAGGACCTCCGCTTCTGCTTGCGTCATCACTCGAGGTACCTCGTTCACCGCCGAAGTCGCAAACATCCGCCAATGCTAGCCGCGGATACGTGTGGGTTACCCATGTGGGATTAACGGGTGGTTTTCATCGTGAGGAACAGTGTTATCTGTAGTGGTGCCAAGTGGATCGACACGCACGTTGCCCTAGCGCAAACCCAGGCACTACTGACCATCGGGCATGAACTTAGGTCCTTCCGGGAGCTACTCGCCCGGAAGGTCGACCAGGGGTAGGTCCTCAGAACAAAACCGGCGCCCTGCCCGGGGCGAGCGCCCTGGCGTAACCTCCGCACCGTTGAGAAAAAGGGATGCCAACTCAGTTGGCGCAACCGCGGGGGTTGGCGAGACTGACGATGTGACTTGGCGAATTGGGTCCGAACATCCTGTCAACGCGAGGCATGCGGCAATGTCGAAGTCTGTTCTCAGAGTTCGATTCTAGCGAATTTCATTGCCTGGAAATGGCTTTCATGCGTGGGTTACCACACATCGTTTGTCAGGTGGCTGGTGGTCGGGGGTTTGAGGACTTCGATCAGGTCCCGTGTCCGAAATGTCTTGCAATCGAGAGGGAGTCACGGCATGAGAAACGAGCACGAAGCGTCTGTTTTCGTACTCTGCAGCAGAAGCACGAGGGCGGATCAGATCTCTTTGATAGTTGCCGTGATTCCCAGATCGTCGAGGAGCGGCTGCAGCTCGTCGACGACAGAGGAGTTGGCGACGAGCTGCAGTGTGCCCTGTAGATAGCTGATCTGCCGCTCGTCGAGGGCCACGTAGAACGCCCGGAACAGGGTGGCGAATCCGTCGGCAGTCTCCGCGCCCGCCAGCAGGTTGCTGGTGAAAGAGAACGCCACCTGTCGGTCGGCGGCTGCCGTGGGACTGGGCTGTCCACCGCTGCCGGGGGCGGCTGCACTCGTGTTGCACTGAGGAACATAACCGCTATCCGCCCGGTTGTGATTTTTTTCGACGAGTTCAACGAGTTGGCAGACAGCAACGCGATTATCACCCTTGCTAACACGATTAAGGCGATGTCCGACCACATTGAGCGGGCCACGCTTTGTCCGGTGGGTGTGGCAGAAGATCTTGATGCGCTCCTGGAAGGCCATTTATCGGCTGTCCGTGCGATCGCTCAGGTGAAGATGCCCCGCATGAACCGGGAAGAGCTGGGCGAAATCGTCACGCGGGGACTGGAGAAGCTGGGGATGACGATTGAACGGCCCGCACTTGAGCTGACACGTATCGTGCCCCGCGGACTTCCCCAGTACGCCCACCTGCTGGCTCAAGAAGCTGCGCGGAACGCCCTGCTGCAGAGCAGGATGGTGATCACTCGTGATGACGTCATGGCAGGACTGCGGGTCGGCCTCCTCAAATTGGACCGCAGTCTCACCACGGCCTACGAGAACGCAACCTACAGCCCCCGCAAGACCCGTTTGAGGGAGGTGCTCCTCGCCTGCGCGATAACGAAACTTGGTGATATGGGAGACTTTTCACCATCAGACATTCGCACGCCGTACTCAAAGATAATCGGTGAAACAGTCGGCGTGGATCGATTCAATCCTCAGCTCACTTCGCTTGCCACAACGCGCGAGATCTTGATCCGCGAAGGTGAAGACAGGCGGTGGCGCTACCGATTCAAGGATCCCTTAATGGAACCGTTCGTGCTGCTTCAGGGCCTCGACGCAGGAATCATCACGCCTGCCGACTTCCCCCATTAGCAACGTCAAGCCCCCACCGTCTCCGAGCTTCCCGCCGCGCAATCTCCGTCTTTTGCTCTGGAGTCAGTCCGTCCTTATTGCCGCTAACCGTCGTATCCCTGGCAGGCGCGGAGCCCAGATCGCGGCGCCGCTTACGTGACCGCTCGTCCATGTCGACCATCGTCTCATAGATCAACTGGCTAGACATCAGACGTTCTCAACTAACTGCGCGGTGAACATTTCATGCAGTTGGTGAGAACCGTCGGTGCAGTCTCCGTCGTCCGATATCGCTCCGCTATCACTGTACGGCTACGGCTTTGACCAGCCTAGACAAAGGGGTTCGGGGAAAGGCTGGGGTCGGAGTTCTTGGCAGGGGACAGCCCCTAACTCGCCCAGGCCTACTTGAGGTGGCTGGGCGCCTAATCGGGACACACGCCCCAAAATCCCCGCACCGCAGGACCCCGCTCCAAGCGCCACCAAAAACCTTCAAAAGCAGGAGGTCAGGAACCCTTTCGAGTTCCTGACCACTCTTATTGCCGAGTTTCGCGAACCACTCGCAGTAGGCGACCAAGCCGTTCGTGGACCCACACGGCGCCGCGACTAGCTCTCCGACACAGCGCTGGGCGTACGCGTGGCGGGCAGGGCCATCTATCACTATCCAGTACTTACTAGTACCGTATACTGCCAGTATCGGTTACGTCATGTATCTGATACGTGTCTGCTATCTAAGGAGTCTTATGTCCGAGCAGCTGCCGCCGCGCGTTTTGGCGCGTTCGGAGTCCGTGTTCGTCCTTGCCGGTGCCACCGTGGCGCAGAATTGCTATGGCACGGGTGTGATGGACGAGGCCGTGCTCTCGGATGCCTTCGCCGCCTTGGTTGAGATGTACCCGCTGCTGGGTGGCCGGATTCATTTGTTGCGCAAGGGTTTCGAAGTACGGTTCGAACACGGCAAGCAGCCGGCGGTCACGTTCTTTGACGTCAGTGATGCCGACGTCGGGAACTACCTGACGGCCCGCAAGTCAGCGTTACCAGTTGGGCGTGTTTGTGCGCTGCGGGTGTATCGGTCGAGTGAGAAGTTCCGCGTGACGTTCCTCTTGCATCACGCGATCGCTGATGCTGACGCCGCCCTGAAGTATCAACAAGACTTGTGGATGCTCTACACCGAGCGTATGCATGTAACGAAAGGCCTTGTAGGGCAACCTGTTACACGGACGCCGCATCCCATGCCGGCCAGTTCGGAATCTCTGCTGCGTGCGCGTGGCTATACCGAACCGGCATCCAGGCGCATGATGGATCTGCGTCCCGCCTATCGTGGGCGCGGTTGGATCTGGACCGCGTTCCGGCCGCGCCGTGCAGAACGGGGGCGTGTTCACCTGTCGGTCGAACAGACCGACAAGCTTCTTGAGATAGGCCGCGCGAACGGGGTAACGCTCCACGGGCTCGTCAGTGCCGCATTAGTGCTCGCCGAGCGAGAACTTTCAGGCAAGGCTGTACTGCCCGTTGCGATTTCCTCGTATGTGAACTTGCGCTCCCGGCTGAAGCCCCCGGTTGCTGCGGCAGAAGGCACCAACGTGCTGGGTATTGCCGAGATGATCCTTAGTGCAAACCAAAGCAGCGATGTGCTCGATCTTGCACGCCAAGTGGTCGCCGATATTAGCGATGGGCTAAAAACCAGCCGCATCCATCAAACCGCGTTCGTCCCCGAGGGTGACATTCGGCGAGTGCTTTCCATGATAGGGCGGTATTTCCTTCTCGTGGCGCTAGGAGGTTTGGTACCGACCTTCACCGCCATCCAGATCACCAACTGGGGTCGTATTCCCGGGTTTGAAACCCCAGATGGGCTGCATATCAACGATTTTCGTTGCGGTGTTGAACTTCATGCGGTCGTCGCGTTCTTGGCCGCGCGGGGCGTGGCGGTGGTCGACGGACATATCTACTTCGTCAGCAGCTACAACGGACGATTGAGCATTGATTTCACAAAACTGGCCACCCGTAAGAACAACGCACGCAGAGTCGAACAGATACTGCAGTCCGAAGTCGAAAAACTGTTACCCACAACCGTCTCCGACGATCAGACCAACCCTCATCCAAACCACGCGTTGCGGCCACAGGAGACACCGAAATGAAGTCGCTTTTCGATTCGCCGGGCTGGGGTCGGGAACAGATGGGGTTCACCAACGATGCACGCGTGTTCGATGTTGCGGGCAAAGCTGCGAACATCGAACCGTCCGCAGGCCTGTCGCCCCGGGCAGTGACCGCCGTGTTCTTCGGACCCAGCGCCGACATCGACGGCGACCACCTCGTCTACATCCAGCATATCCAGTTATTTGAGACACCGATTGCCGAACACACCCTGTTGGACAACACTATTCAGCAACTATCCGCCGCCATCGCCATTGGCCAGCAAGAAGCCCACGGCGCAGGAGTCAAACTCGTTGACGACCCGGCCGGCAAAAAAGTTCATGCGTTGTCAGCGGCAATGAAGGTCCCGACACCACCCACAACCCAGTGGGCGGGCGCTGTGGTGGCCCTGCATGTTGTAAATGCACTCAACGTTCCACGCATCAACTTGGGTGCGGTTCGCGATCTAGCCACATGTCGACACTCGATCAACGAACTGTTCGCCAGCGCCTCCACCATCATCCAGGAGCTTCGCAACACCGACATAAACAAGGAGTTGAATTAGCCAGATCGGCGATCGAGGCAGCGTGATGTCGGAGGAAAATGCGCCGATAGCAAGGTGCACCACCAACCTTCTTGGAACCCAAAGCTGCTGACGAGCCCGTGTTGGCGATCGCGCAGCCGTCGGCCTGGGTGCACCGGTTCATCCCTTGACTCGCCGAGCGATCGTGAACACCGGATTGTGGACTAATCCGTTCACTGCCGAATGCAGTCATTATCCCGGCCTATGTCGCTGGAGATGTGGATATCACAGAGCAAGCACCCGACTTAAAGAGTGTGAGATACGCACTGAACGGCATACTCGTTGATTCCGGTGTACCCAGAGTCATGCATGGAAACCCAAGCAAGACAAACACATATAGATTTGAATGTGGGCGTGGCAACTACGTTGATCGTATCCCGCTCGAGGTGTGTTTGTTGTCGGTAACAGGATGCCAGATGCTGGGGGACGGCACCGAAATATCCTGCATATACCTCGAAGTCCAATGGGTCGAGAATAGTCCGGTCTCGCTGCCGGCGAATTATTTTGTAGGGCTTAGATGTTAGGGCAAGAGACGCGATTAACGATTCAGAGAGCTAATCGCGTACGCAGCTGGCGGCTGTAGCGGTGAAAATGGGTAATTGCTAGGCGTGGTGGTTAGCAAATGTTTCGGCGGCAGGTCTCGAAGGCTGCTGAGCTTTTGGCCGGTGTCGCGGTGCTACAGCGATGGTCGTGCTCTTGGGAACACATCGTGGGTAACCCCTCGTGGCCAGAGCATGGATCAGGCGAGCTGCGCCGTCGCCTTGGCGGAACCTTCCTCCGCAATGTGCTTGGCGGTTGGCCACCAGCCCGCAAGCTCCATGAGTTGGGCGAGTTCATCTTCACGGGTAGAGGCGGGCAGCGGGGTGTTGCCGGTAGGCGGGAGATTAGTCGCGGTCGGGCGTGCGATGGCGTTGGCGATCTGCAACGCCTGCTGTGCGCTGTGGTTGCCCCTCCGGCAAGGCTTGTCGGCACGGTCGAGTTGTTCTCGGTCGGTGTCGGTGAGTTCGGTGATGCGTGGGGCTAGTTTTAGTAGGGCGTCTCGGATTTCGATGATGATGCGGTGTAGTTGAAAGTCGGTGACGGGTTGGAATCGTCGCGGGGGTGGGTTGAGGATGGTGTGGGGGTAGGCGGTGGTGAGGTCGGTCCAGAGTGGTTGGAGGTTTCGCCAGGTTCGGCCGTTGGTGTCGCGGTGCAGGAGGGCTTGGGCGGCGACAAGGCAGGGGCCCAGGGCTAAGGGCAGGGCAGCGAGCAGGGCCGCGAAGCTGGCGTGGGAGTAGATGATTTGGCGCACCGCGAGAGTGTGGGCCAGATTGAGGCGTTCGAGTAGGGCCAGGGTAAATATGGTCAGGCCGGGCAGGCAAGTGGCGATGCCCAGGGCGATGAGTTCACCGATGATCACGCGTTGGGCGGTGCTGTGGCGCGGGCGGCGAAGGCTTTCGGCCAGGAGCCGGAAGATGGTGGCAGCCGCGGTGATCGACAGGACTGACCAGAGGAGTGCGGCGAGGATCTCGGAGTTGTCGCCGGTCAGGGCGATGGGTTGGTGGCGGATGCGGGGGCCGGTGGCGGTCACGCCCAATATGGCGATGGTGACGAAGGTGGCGACTCGGTATTGGCGGTAAGCGCGGGCCAGAAGCACTTCGTCGGTGCCGTCGATCATCGCGAGGAACCCGATGAGTTCGGGGCTGATCAACAGCAGCAGCGCGAACGGGATCTGGGACATGCTGGCCGCAGGGCAGGGTATGGCCACGGCGAGCAGGTGCTGCACAGCGGGTTCGGCGGTGAGTTGGGTGGCGGCGACGAAGATCAGCACTCTGTTGCGGTGGCGGGCAGCGAACCCGGCGCCCAGCCAGCGCAGCCGAAACGCCAGCACCAACACAAAACATGCCAGTACCGGCCACGAGATGTAGCCGGGTACCGCGCTGGTCACTGGCGCCCGAGGAGGACGTCGGTGAGGGTTCGGTCTTTGGGCGAGTGAGCCAGGATGAGGCTGGCGAACATTTCGGCGTCGTGTTCGGAACTGGTGTCGTAGGCGCTGCGGCCCAGGGCGGCTTTGACGGCGCCGGGGTCGAGGTTGGGTGTGAGCGCGGAGACCATCTGTGCGGTATCGGTTTTGGCGCTCTTGTCGTGGCCGAGCAGCATGTGGCCGAGTTCGTGCAGGATGATTTGGTCGGCGTGCAGCTGGGAGGTTCCGTCTTGATACAGGACGATGTCGTCGTGTTCGCGAACCAGCCACAGACCACAGGCACTTCCGGCCAATAGCGCGCCTTCGACGGGCAGGAGTGTGATGCGACGCCCACGCAGCTGTTCGACGGTGTCGATGAATGCGGCCCGGTCGAAGGGGCTGGGCACGGGCAGCTGGCCGATGATCCCCCGGATGTCGGCTTCGGACGAGCCCTTGTGTTGTAGGCGTTTACGTCGAAGGTTCATCTGAAGGTCCGATCGGGGGCAGGTTTTCCAGCTCGCGCAGGCGGTCAACGATGCCGGCCAGGTTCCCGATCGACTCGGGTGTGAGCCCGGACAGTCTGGTGGCGATATCGCGGATGCCGTTGTCGCGCATGGCTTTGACGAGACGCAGCTCGGCTTCGATCGCGGCATCGGAGCCGCCGTCGATGAGGTAGGAGGCAGGGACGCCGAAGTACTCGGCGACGGCCTGCACATTCTGAACGGTCGGGTTGGTGCGCTTGCCGGTGCGCAACAGGCACAGGTACGGCCCACTCATCTGAACCCCCGTCTTCTCGAAAATCCCATCAGCGACCGTCGCATCCGAGACAGCTTCGCCTGCAGGACTCATGACTTCGTACAACTTCGTGAGCTTAGCGGCCAGACTCTCTGCACGCATGTCCTCAGCAACCTGTCGGCCGTGGCCCTTGTTTGGCATTGTCCCCATCCGTTCGTTGACTTTCCTGCCCACAGGTCACCGTACCGCAACCTTTTACCGGTAACCGCACTACGAGTATAGTTTTGCCAGTAAATATTGCAATACTGATAATTGACTGTTATACATTTGCGTGTGCCAGCCAAGGGGACGGCACCCGCGCACAGGTTCGTGCTCCCACGGGGAGATACACCGTTGACTACTGCATTAACACGCAGGCGCCCTAGGCATGGCGTCCCGGTCGCAACATCAGTCACAGTTGCACTCGCACTCCTGGCCGGTGCCCCGTACGCCTTCGCCGACCCGCAGGTGATGCCGGATCAGTATCAGCAGTTCGTGACCGATGACGGGTGGACTGTCGGGTTGACGATGACCAATGAGGTCATCGATCACATCGACAACATCGCCGGTGCGAGCAACTCGTGGCAAGCCCGGGTGTCCTACCGCGCGGAGGCCAGGATCTCGGGAGCGGGTTCAGCGGTCATTCAGGACGCACAGCTGGAGACCGGATACTTCGTGGGCTGCCGCACCGACTCCTCCTCGGGTGTGGAACTCGGCGGCGACCTCGGGTTGACGCTTAGCCAGCAGCTCAACGGCCAGGCCTATGGCGGCGCGTATGGCGGCGGCCAGGGCGGCGCTGGGGGTGGCGGTGGCGGCCAGGGCGGCGGCTTCGGTGGCGTCTCCGGCGGCGCCTCGGTGGGTGCCCAAGAGCACATCGGCGGCTACATGCGCGTGCTGCTCAAGCCCGGTGGCTTGGCTCAACTGCCAATGGACCGGATCAACTTCCGCAACATGCACGCGGTCTCGCAAGTACGTAACCAGAACGTCGAGGCCGACGGCTGCGGTGGTCAGGTGAAGATCCAGTCCTTCGCCACCTTCCGGATTCGTACCGAGAACGGCAACGACACTCAAACCGTCTACGGCGAACCGAAAGACCTGTGATGACGAAGGTTTTCAGAATTGCACTGATGCTTCTTGCTGTTGGGCTGGTTGTCATACCCGCCGAGGGGTCGGTCATGACAACCAGCCGGGCATATGCCGATCCGGTGGCTCCGACTCCTGCGCCGATTCCGGCGCCGCGGGAGATGCCACAGGATGCCCCGCGCATCAACAACATTGGCGGTGCGAAAGTGTCCTCGTCCGCTCCTCAGGGCGAGGGCAACGGCATGGGTCAGCCGCTGGCGGCGGCGCGTGAGCTGTCGAATTTCACGGTGCCGATGTTCGCCAAGGACGGTGTCTTCTTCCCAACCACCTGGGCGGGTAAGAATATCGCGATCCACCTGCC
>NZ_JBFAGW010000014.1:12322-25681 GCF_040653875.1 Mycobacterium sp. NPDC050853 | reverse complement strand
TCACGCTCGTGGAGCAGCTCGAGGCTGCCGTCATCAAAAAAGGTGTTCAGCCGCAACAGCGGATCACGCGGATCAAGCGATTCATCAATCGCCTCAGGAGCCATGATCGTCATCTTCGCACCTCTCTGGTTCTTAGTACTTGCCAAAGGCAAGCGCGACGTTGTGCCCACCGAATCCGAACGAGTTATTGATGGCGTATTTAAAGTCCCCGTAACGGGGCTCTCCCGCAACGACATCCAGGTCGATTTCGGGATCAAGGTTGTCAAGATTGAGCGTCGGCGGGATAACGCCGTCGCGCAGGGTCAGCACCGTCAGTACCGATTCGAGCGCGCCGACGGCACCGATCGAGTGGCCGAGAGCCGACTTGGGGGCGTAGACCGCGGCATGTTGCACGCCGGCGACGTGAATCGCGTTGGCCTCGGCGAGATCCCCGATCGGGGTGGCGGTGCCGTGGGCGTTGATGTGGTCAATGTCCTTGGGGGACAGGCCGGCTGTCTGAATCGCGCGCTTCATTGCTGCGCCAGCACGCTCACCGTCGGGGCCCGGGGCCACCATGTGATACGCGTCAGAGGTGATACCGGCGCCCATCACGCGGGCGATGATCTGAGCGCCACGAGCCTTGGCATGCTCCTCGGTCTCGATGACCATGAGCGCGCCGGCCTCGCCGAACACAAATCCGTCGCGGTCCCTGTCGAACGGACGAGAAGCCTTCTCCGGCTCATCATTTCGCGTCGACATGGCACGCATCATGGAGAACGCAGCGATCGGCAGGGCTTCGATCATGCCCTCGACGCCACCGCAGACGACCATATCGGCATCGCCCATCACGATCTGGCGCCACGCGTGAGCGATGGCCTCCGAACCGGAGGAACACGCCGACACCGGCGTGATGACACCGGCGCGGGCGCCGATCTCCAGGCCGACCACTGCGGCCGCGCCGTTGGGCATACACATCTGCACGGCCAGCGGCGAAACCTTGCGGATGCCATGCTCGTTCATCGTGTCGTAGGTCTCGACGATGCGCTCGCCGCCACCCAGGCCGGTGCCGATAACGACCGCGAGGCGGTCCTTGTCGATGTCATCGGGGGTGCCGGCGTTCTGCCACACCTGACGGCCTACGAGCAGCGCCATGCGCTGCACGTAGGCCATCCGGCGAAGCTCCAACCGGGTCATGTGGGTATCGATGGGCTCCTTGAGGTGCCCGCCGATCCACACCGGCAGCCCGAACTTCTCGACGAATTCGTCCTCGAGAACCTCGATGCCGCTTTCCCCGGCGATGAGTCCCTTCCACGTGCCCTCGATGTCAGGCGCGATAGAGGTCGTTGCGGCGAGAGCCGTCACAACGACATTGGGGAAGCCACCGTTAGCAGTGGAAGGGGTTGTCACTGGTCCTAGCCCTCCAGCTGCGCGCGGATGTTGGCTGCGGCCTCGGGGTTCTCCTGCTCGAGCTTCTCGATGTAGTTGACGACATCGCCAACGGTCCGCAGACCGGCCAGATCCTCATCGGGGATCTTCACGCCGTACTTGTCCTCGGTCTGAACGGCGATCTCAACCATCGACAGCGAGTCGATGTCCAGGTCGTCGACGAAGGACTTCTCGAGGGTGACCTCGGAAGGCTCGATACCGGTGACCTCTTCGATGATCTCGGCGAGACCGGCGACGATGCGATCTTTTTCTTCTGCGGTGGCCACTCGGTGGCTCCCTTCGGTGTTGTGGACTGCGGGCGCAGTCCTGGGGTGAACTCTTGTTATCGGAACTGGCTGACGGGCGACGCTGCCCGATCAGCCGGGGTACTACTTTTTGGTGGTTTGGCCGCTTACAGCTCGGCCAGGGCGTCTAAGTCGTCGAGGGTTTTGAGGGCGCGGTTCGTAACGCCGCGCATCTCACGCTTGGCGATGCCGGCCAGTGCACCCGACGGCGGCAGCTCCACGACTGCGTTGACGTCTGCGGTCTTGAAGTACTCGGTGCACAGGTCCCAGCGGACCGGCGAGGTGAGCTGGTTGACCAGCTTGTCCATGGCGTCGGCGCCGGAGGAGACGGGGCTGCCATCGAAGTTGGACAGCAGGGTGGTGACCGGTTCGGCCGGAGTGATCGCGGATGCGGCGGCGGCGTAGGCGTCCTGCGCGGGAGACATGAAGTGGGTGTGGAAGGCGCCTGCGGTGGCGAGTTGGCGGACGCGGGCCTTGGCCGGGGGGTCCTCGGCCAGCTTCTCCAGGGCGGTGATGCGGCCGGCCGCGACGATCTGGCCGACGGCGTTGCGGTTGGCGGGGACGAGCTCGAGGGCCTCGAGGCGCTCCAGCACCTCGGCCTCGTCGCCACCGAGCACGGCGGACATGCCGGTCGGGTCCAGGGCGCAGGCCTTGGCCATCTCGGCGCCGCGAGTGGCGGCCAGGGTGATGGCGTCGTCGGCGGAGATGACCCCGGCAATGGCATAGGCGGCGATCTCGCCGACGGAGTGACCCGCGACCACTGTGGTCTTGGTGTTGAGGTGGCCGCGCTTGGTGAGCTCGTCATAGGCCAGCAGGGTGAGGGCGACAACCAGCGGCTGGGTGATGGCGGTGTCGGTGATTTCCTCGGCGGTGGCGGTGGTGCCGAGACGCACCAGATCCAGTCGGCTGGCCTTCGACCACTGCTCAACCTGGTCGAGTACCCCGGGCAGTTCGAGCCATGGAGTCAGCATGCCGGGGGTCTGGGATCCCTGTCCGGGAGCGAGCAGTGCAATCACGTGTCTAAGAGAACACTGTGAAGGGGTGTTTGCGCCGTGTAAGAGAAAATGAATCTTGTCTTAAGTATTTGTGGAGTGTTCACAAAAAGTCATCCGTTGCGACCCGATCTACACCGTCTCGCAATGTGGGACCTCGCAGGTGACCGGCCAGTAACCTTCCTAAGCCTTGATTACGTTAATTGTGACTGGTGCGATGCCTGGTTCAGAAGTGAAAGCATCGGCGTGATCCCGAGCCAGTCTGCCGACGGTTGCTGCGATTCGCAGCACATAGGCATCACGCGGGGACGTTGGGTCCCTTCCGGTGAAATCGGTGATTCGCTTAAGTCGATAGCGCACAGTATTTGGGTGAACAAAGAGTGTGCGCGCGCACGCCTCGATGGCACCGCCGGAATCTAAGTACGCATCGAGGGTTTCGGTGAGCGCGGGGCCGGCATCGGCGAGCGGACGCATCACTTCGGTGTTGAGCGACGCGATGGCGGCCTTATCGCCCAAGAGCGCGCGCTCGGGCAGCAGCTCGCGCGAGGACACCGGGCGGGGCGCGCCGCGCCACCCGGACACCGCGTCCATGGCCGAAAGTGCCTCCACGGCGCTCGTGTGCGAGGCGCTGAGTGTTCCTGCGGTGGGCCCGACCACCACCGGGCCGTCGGAGAAGACGTTGATCAGGTCGGCCAGGAACTTGTCGTGGGTAGTGATCGACCCCGACACGATGGTCAGCAGCCGGGTGCCCTGGATCACGGCGAGCGCTCCGCGCCCATGCCGCTGGGCCACCTCGTGCACCAATGTTGTGGCATTGGCGATGGTCTCCGGTTTGGGGGTGCCGACGACGACCGTCGCCGGTGCGGTGGTGTCCCAGTTCAGGGCGGCTGCTCGCGACAGCATGTCCGGCCCGGTGTCACCGCGTACCACCGCATCGACCACGGTCGCCTCCAGGCGCGAGTCCCACGCCCCGCGGGCCTCGGCGGCTTCCGCATAGGCGCTGGCCGCCCCGAACGCCAGATCGCGGCTGTAACGCAGGATGCCCTCGGTGAGCGTCACCAGCTGCTCGTCATTGCGGGCGAGCAGGGGCAGCACCTCTTCGAAAAACTCCATGGCGGTACGCACCATGTCGACGGAATGGCGTAGCGCAATGCGTTTGGCCAGGTCCTGTGGCACCACCTCGAAGGCCTGCATGGTGAAGCCGACGGTGCCCTCGGGGTCGCGTATCCACTCGACGAAGTTGTTGACCGCCGTCTGAACCACCAGGGCGACGCTGGCACGCTGTGACGCTTCCAAGTCGATGAAGAACGGCAACCGGTCTTCCATGATGTGTACGGCCTCGGTGGACAGCCGGCCGGAGTACTGCTTGATCCGATGCAGGAGCGCCTCGGGTACTTCGGCCCGCTCGCGGGGCTTGCGCGTGGCGCGAAACCCGCGCGAAGCGGTGGCCGGATTGTCGGTCATCCCTAAAAGGTACCCCGGATACCTAGTAGGAAACCGCCAAATGTCTGCACTTTTGGGTCAGTGGCGCAGTTTGCGCCGAATGCCTTCGATGGCCAGATCGAGGCTGTCGCGCAGGACGGTGATGTCCATGGTCGCCCGCCCCATCAGCATGCCGCCCTGCAGGGTGGCAAGGATCGTCGCGGCCAGCCGCTGGGGATCTTCGTTGTGGTCAAGGTCGCCGCGATCCTGCATCCGGGTCAAGCCGTCGGCAAGCAATGACTGCCATTGGTGGAACCCGGCGGCGAGTGCGGGTTGATACGCCGGATCGTTCTTGAGCTCGGCGGCCATGCTGCCCAACGGGCATCCGAATGGGCCACCGGGCACTTCGTGCATGGCCAAGATCGCCTGGGCCCACTGCTGAACACCCTCCATCGAGTCGATCTGGGCGAGTGTCGGCTGTGCCTCCAGGACGAGCTCGGTCTGACGTTCCAGGACCGCCCTCACCAAGTCGGACCTGTCCTTGAAATAGTGGTACAGCTGCGACTTGCCGGTATTGGAGGCGGCCAGGACGTCGTCGAGACTGGTTGCCGTGACACCCTTTTGGTACATCATCTGCGCGGCCGCATCGACGATGGCCGCCCGGGTGCGGCGGCCGTGCGCGGTCGCGGGCAGCTTGGCGGCGCTATGTGGTGACGACTTACCTACCATCTCGAACAACATTAGCTGTGACTTTGGCTCGTCTTAGTCGCAGTATTGAGTAGTGGCCGCTCGGCGTCGGAAACGCGATGATCAGCGCCGACAGCGCCGCCATCACCGGATACTGGCTGATCAGTTGGTCCGAAGTCCAGTAGGTCAAGAGCGTCAACAGCGAAACCATGGCCGCGGGTTGGGGAATTAGCCCCAGGATCAGGATTGCCCCGAGTGCCACCTCCAGCAGGGGGATGGTGACACCGAAAAGGCCCGGCCACGCTCGGAGCACGCTGTCGGAGAAGGCGGTGAAGTACTCCGGCACCCGGGTGTTGGACTGCGCGCTGTGGGCGATGAGCAGAATGTCCGCGCGGCCGAAGTGTGCGCTGTATTTGAAGATTCCCTCGTGCAACCACAACGCGCCCAGTGCCACCCTTGCCACGCCGAGGGCGATCGGCGCGGCAAGGGCGATCCATCGTGCGGAGGTTCTCACATCAAGGCTGCCGCGCCGAAGGCCTCTTTGGCCTTATCGCAGTTGATCAGAACGGTGTCGTACATCGCGGTGTCCGCGCCACCCACGTCGAACGTCTGGGACGCCATGTCGGAGGCGACCGTGCCGAGCTCCTTGCCCGCGCTCACTGAACTCTGGTCTGAGCCCTTGGTCAGGTAGATGTGCAGGTCGGGTCCCTTGTCGGAGGAGAATCCGGTCAGGCTGACCCGCCCGTTGGCGATCGTGACAGTTCCCGCGACGTGCTTTCCGTCGATTCCGCTGAACGCGCCCGTACGCGTGGCGCCGGCCATGGCCTGCGATGTCATGGGCATTGACGACATCGCCTGCGGTGACTGGGTGCTTGGTTGAGCGTCACGAGATGGCGCGTTACACGCGGCAACGGCCAAGCCGATGCCCAGAAGTGCTGTGCCAGTGAGAATTCTGAACCGCATGGTGGATTCCTTTCCGAGGGTTTGAGCGAGCGATCTCGACTGTACCGATCGGTACAATTGATGTCGACAAGAAAACGCGAACAGACACGTATTGCACTCGCGACCTGCGATTTATGTGCAATACGTGTCTGCTCGCGCCAGAAGGGTTATGCGCTGCCTGTGTCCTTGAAGGACACGTCGGCCGCCGCCACATCGTCGATCCGGTATTGGGCGGCCGCCTGAACAACCACGTCGCGGTCGACGGAGCCCTCATCGGCCAGTGCCTCCAGCGCCGCGACGACAACCGACTCGGCATCGGTGTTGAAGTACCGACGTGCGGCGGGCCGGGTGTCGGAAATACCGAACCCGTCGGTGCCGAGCGTCCGGTACGTCCCGGGCACCCAGGGCCGGATCTGCTCGGGTACCGCGTGCATCCAGTCCGAGACCGCTACCTTCGGCCCTGGCGCGCCGTCCAGTGCCTTCGTTACGTACGGAACACCCTTGGGGCGGTCCGGGTGGCGCAGCGCCTGATGCTCGATGGCGAGGCCGTCGCGATTGAGCTCACCCCAGGACGTCACCGACCACACATCGGCCGCCACATCCCATTGCTCGGCCAGCAGGTCGGCCGCCCGCAGTGCCTCGGGCAATGAGACCCCCGAGGCCAGGATCTGCGCCTGATGCTTGCGCGTCTCGGGCGCTGCGCGGAACTTGTGGATACCGCGCAGGATGCCCTCGGCGTCGACGTTCTCCGGCTCGGCTGGCTGCACGTACGGCTCGTTGTACAGCGTGATGTAGAAGTAGACGTTCTCGCTGTTCTCGCCGTACATCCGCTGCAGGCCGTGCTCGACGATATGCGCAATCTCGTACGCGAACGCTGGGTCATAGGCAACCACAGCGGGATTGGTGCTCGCCAGCAGCAGTGAGTGCCCGTCGGCGTGCTGCAGGCCCTCGCCGGTCAGCGTGGTGCGGCCCGCGGTGGCGCCCAGGACGAACCCCCGCGCCATCTGATCGGCCGCAGCCCACAGGCCGTCACCGGTGCGCTGGAAGCCGAACATCGAATAGAAGATGTACAGCGGGATCATCGGCTCGTCGTGGGTTGAGTACGACGTGCCCACCGCGGTGAACGTCGCGGTGGATCCGGCCTCGTTGATGCCCTCGTGCAGGATCTGGCCCTGCGCGCTTTCTTTGTACGCCAACATCAATTCGGCATCCACCGAGGTGTACAGCTGGCCGTTGCGGTTGTAGATCTTCAGCGACGGGAACCACGAGTCCATACCGAAGGTGCGGGCCTCGTCGGGGATGATCGGAACGATGCGGTTCCCAATGTTCTTGTCCCGTAACAGTTCCTTGAAGGTCCGCACCAATGCCATGGTGGTGGCGACTTCCTGCTTGCCCGAACCCTTCTTCACCGAGGCGTAGGCCTCGGAGCTCGGCAGGGTGAGCGGCCGCGACTTGGTACGGCGCTGCGGCAGGAATCCACCGAGGGCACGGCGCCGGTCCAGCATGTACCGGATCTCTCGTGCCTCGGGCCCGGGGTGGTAGTAGGGCGGCAGGTACGGGTTCTCTTCGAGCTGGGCGTCGGAGATCGGAATCCGCTCGCGATCGCGGAAGTCCTTGAGGTCGTCCAGCGTCAGCTTCTTCATCTGGTGGGTGGCGTTGCGGCCCTCGAAGTGCTTGCCCAGGGTGTAGCCCTTGATGGTCTTGGCCAGGATGACCGTCGGCTGGCCCTTGTGCTCGGTGGCCGCGCGATAGGCGGCGTACACCTTGCGATAGTCGTGGCCGCCGCGCTTGAGGTTCCACACCTGGTCGTCGGTAAGGTTTTTCACCAGTTCCTTGGTGCGCGGATCGCGCCCGAAGAAATGCTCCCGAACGTAGGCGCCGTCGTTGGCCTTGTAGGTCTGGTAGTCGCCGTCGGGGGTGGTGTTCATCAGATTCACCAACGCGCCGTCGCGGTCGGCGTGCAGCAGGGTGTCCCATTCGCGGCCCCACACCACCTTGATGACGTTCCAGCCGGCGCCACGGAAGAACGACTCCAGCTCCTGGATTATCTTGCCGTTACCGCGTACCGGACCGTCGAGACGCTGCAGGTTGCAGTTGATGACGAAGGTCAGATTGTCGAGGCCCTCCAGCGCGGCGATATGCGCCTGGCCCCGCGACTCGGGCTCGTCCATCTCGCCATCGCCGAGGAAGGCCCACACCCGCTGATCAGAGGTGTCCTTGATGCCACGGTCGCGCAGATAGTGGTTGAACCGCGCCTGCATAATCGCGTTCATCGGACCCAAACCCATGGAAACGGTTGGGAATTGCCAGAAATCGGGCATAAGCCGCGGGTGCGGGTAGGAGGGCAGGCCGCCGCCGGGGTGACTCTTTTCCTGACGGAACCCGTCGAGCTGATCGGTCGTCAGCCGGCCTTCGAGGAAGGCGCGGGCGTAGATGCCGGGGGAGGCGTGGCCCTGGATGAACACCTGGTCGCCGCCGCCCGGGTGGGCGGTGCCGCGGAAGAAGTGGTTGAACCCGACCTCGTAGAGGGCCGCCGAGGAGGCGTACGTCGAAATGTGGCCGCCCACACCGACCCCTGGTCGCTGTGCACGGTGCACCATGATCGCGGCGTTCCAGCGGATCCAGGCGCGGAAACGGCGTTCGGTGTCCTCATCGCCGGGAAACCACGGTTCGTTCTCGGTGGCGATGGTGTTCACGTAGTCGGTGGACGTCAGCGCGGGGATGGCCACGCGGCCGGCGTTGGCGCGTTCCAGCAGGCGCAGCATCAGATATCTGGCCCGCGCCGGACCCGACCGGGCCAGCAGCCCGTCGAAGGATTCGAGCCACTCAGTGGTCTCGTCGGGGTCGATGTCCGGGAGGTAGGACGCGACGCCTTCGCGGATCACCCGAACGCGTTCGGATTGATTTGCGACGCTTGAATTTCCGGCCAGGTCCTGGCGAGAGAACTCCGTGGTCAACTTTTCTGCTCCTTAGGGGTGGGGGTGCAGATCTCAGTCACAATCAGATCGGTATCCCCATCGTGCCGCAAGCCCCTTGCTACTAGCGAGTCTGTTCCAGTCACAGGGTCCTGAGCTGCCCTAGCGGGTACCGTCATGACATGCGTATGGCGGCGCTGTTGATCGCGCTCGCGGCCATCTGTGCAGCGGTCGTGGCGGGCTGCACCGTGACCACAGGCGGGCAGGCGTCGGCGCCCAGCGATTCGGTGTCGGAGTACCGCACGTCCGTCTCGCAGTCCCTGGAGACGTCGCGGACGCAGGAGTCCAAGCGGCAGGAGACGTCGCGTCAGCAGGCCATGGCCGATGCGTGTGAGACATTCGCGATGACCTCGGATGCGGCCGTCACCGCGGGTAATGACCTGATCTCGGTCATGAACAACGAGGGCGGGTACGGCTCGGCAGCGGAGGCCAAGGTGGGGCCGGTTATCAACGCGCTGAACACGAGCGCCAGCCAAATCGACTCCATCAAGGCGAACGCCCAGACCGACGACCTGCGCGATGCGTTGGGTCAGTACGTCGAGCAGTCCCGAAAACTGGCTGGCGCGTTCGATAATCGGCTGAGCGAAAGCACTCTCAACTCTGTGGTTCGCACTTTCAACGACGCGAGAGAGCGTGCCGGGAAGATCTGCGAACCGCTCTTACAGACAAAAGGCCGATAGCGGATGACGGGGATTGCCATCGGCATGCGACGATGTGACCATTCATCCCATGTGCAAGCACGCACTTGTTGACTAAGGAGGGGCCGAACGGTGGTCGCGGCGGCTGACGCCTCGAATAATGCCCGGAAGCTGGGCATCCAGCGCAACCAGCTGGTGCAGGAGCTGGGCTGGGATGAGGACACGGACGACAATATCCGGGCCGACATCGAGGACGCATGCGGTTCGGAGCTCCTCGTCGAGGACTCCGACGATGTGGTCGATGTTGTCCTGTTGTGGTGGCGCGATGACGACGGCGACCTGGTCGACGCGTTGATGGATGCCATCACCCCTTTGGCTGAGGACGGCGTGATCTGGGTGTTGACGCCCAAGACCGGCATGCCCGGCCATGTGCAGCCCTCAGAGATCGCCGAATCGGCGCCGACGGCGGGGCTGGTGCAGACATCCTCGGTCAACCTGGGGGATTGGAGCGCGACGCGTCTGGTGCAGCCGAAGTCATCACGCGGCGGGCGGCGCTAATGCTGCCGGTTGGCACCGAAGCACCTGATTTCACCTTGCGTAACCAGAACAACCAGCTCGTTAGTCTGAGCGATTTTCGCGGCAAGAAGGCCGCGCTGCTGGTGTTCTTCCCACTGGCGTTCACCGGGGTCTGTCAGGGCGAGCTGGACCATGTGCGCGACCACATCGGAGACTTCGAGAACGACGATGTGCAGATCATCGGGCTGTCGGTGAGTGCAGGGCCGATCCACAAGATCTGGTCGAGCTACAGCGGGTTCACCTTCCCGATCCTGGCCGACTTCTGGCCGCACGGGGCCGTTGCCGAGGCGTACGGGGTACTCAACGAGAAGGCCGGGTATCCGAACCGCGGAACATTCGTGGTGGACTCCGCCGGAATCATCCGTTTCGCCGAGATGCTGGACCCCGGGCAGGCCCGTGACCAGTCAGGTTGGGTGGAAGCGCTAGCCGCGCTAGATTCGTGAGCTGATTCCCACGTCGGCGACGGCGTGGACCGGGCGTGTAGCTCAGTGGTAGAGCTCTGGTTTTACACACCAGCGGTCGGGGGTTCGAAACCCTCCGCGCCCACCAAAAAGTGCAGGTAGAAGGGCTTTTTGTCCTTCGTGGCTGCCTGTGGTTGACCCACCTTTGACCCATTTCTTTCTGTCCACGGTCTCAATGGCGTCAATGGAGTCCGTGTAGTCACTCTGGAACCAGGGAGTGTTGGGCAGGGCGAGACTCGGTCCTCACGGTCCGGAGTGGGACCTTTCTGTGTGTTGGATTCGCTCTTCTTGCTTCTGGAGCAAACTATTTGATCTGCTGTCCGGTTCCGGTGGCAGGTGTTCATTGTCTGCCTGCGACCGTGTGCGCCAAGCGCTTCGGGCGGATCAGCGTGGATATGACGGTTCCGGGTAAGCGCGCCAGGTGACAGGCTTGGCGCCAGAACGGTGGTCCGCCGAGATTCGGTTTCCTAACTGGTGTGACTTGGGATGTCATCCTTGAGCTGGGTCATGGGCCACTGCTGGCGCGCATCACCGTCGGAGATCGAATTCATGACCACTTGACCCCCAGTCAAGTGCTTCATATCCCACTTGGGTCGCGGAGCCCTTGTAGCTCGATCGGCTAGAAGCGTCTGCTCATCCCTATTGCCTGGCAAATATCCTTAGTGCGGAGAACTGCACTGCGTGGCGGAGCGCCGCGCGGTGCAGTCTGCTGCCCGCAGACCTCCGCACACCTGGGATCAGGTGGGTTTGGCTGTTTTTATGGGTCATTGCTACGGGTCGTGGTGCTCGCCTGTGGAGCGCTTCGTAGATTTTCTTATTATGGCTCTGTGATTGATGTTTTCGTGTGGTGGCCGTACTTGTGGACGTAGATCTGTCAATATTTGCGGATACTGGCAGGTGCGGGTGTCATTCGCTTCGGCGGGGCGATCTAGCTGAATCGATGCGCCGCGGACAGCTCGCTTGGGTTACGCCGAATTTCGGCGTGTCGTGACTGTGGGCTCGGCTCCAGGAAACCAACTGGCACGCTGGATGCATGAATGAAACGAACTCTGTGCCCGATTTGGCAGCCGCGCTTGCGATGTTTGTCACCGCGATCGCCAAGGAGCAGAAGGTGCCCAATCCTGGACCAGAGAATCTACTCACAGTGAACGAGGCAGCGGCTTCGCTGCGCTGCTCTCGTGCGTTCCTGTATGCGCGGATCCAAAGTGGGGACCTTTCCGCGGTCAAGCTAGGGCGTCGCCGACTCATCTCGACAGAGGCGCTTCGGGAGTTCGTGGCACGTAGCGCTGCCTGATCTGCTACCTGCCGTTTCGCTGTCTCACGGTCGCTGGTATTCGGCCAGCCGGCCCATCCGCGCGGCGTGCCAACATTGAGTCGGCAACGCTAGAAGCAGGCAGGTCCGTCGCCGTAGCGTGGGCAGAGACTACAGAGGGACGCTTCTGGCCTCGTTGCCAGCAGTTCACTCTGACGTGCCCCGTGCGTGTGGCTGATGTGTCTCGGTGGAGTGGGGAGTCGGGGGAGGTTGTCGACACGGAGCGTTTCGAGGCGCACGCGTGGAACTTGATCTCGCAGCTACCCAGGTCTGTTCTTTGCGCGGTGATTCGCAACCCGGAGAATCTGTCTGCGTCTGCGTCACTTCGTGTGGCGCGCAACAGTGTTGCGCATGACGACGATGTCTCGGAGTTGATTCCGGAGTTTCTTCTTGCGCAGGGTCGGGGTTTCGGAGTTCCAGGGCTATTGCGAGTCTCTGAGTCAACGTAACTTTGAAAGGTCCGTTGTGGTGCAAGCGGATTGGGGGGCGGCTCTTTCGGCGTCGTATCTGATTGGCAGTGTGTCGCGTGGTAACGGTGGCGTTGTGAAGTTCTGGCTGGCGGGGCCGCCGGTATCACCTGAGTCGACTTGCAACGTCTAGCTGTTTGGTCGCCGGTGGCGTGAGTTTGCGGCACACGCGATCACGAGTGCGGTAGCGGGACCGACAACGCCCCTACTGGGTAGTCTCCGCGTACCTCGATAGAGGAAGCAGATTCGGCTACCTTTCCACAGGTCGCGACCACAACACTCGCAAAGATCTTGATTTGTTTCCTGTAACAGCTTTTATCCCAGTTCATCGTGCTCTACTGTGTTCCCCATGGCCTCAGGCGACTCCAGCGATGGCAACCACTACACGACGTACTGGTGCCAAAGACTGCAACTTAGGGTTGGAACCCAGGCTGAACTTCGTCAGACGCCGTCGATGCTTCGCAGGTCATTGGCTGTGGTTGCTGCAGGGGCTGTGGTCGTCGGTGCGGCGGTCGTGGTGAATGACACCACCACGCCGGGTAGCGGTTTTTCCACCATGGCGACGGTGGGAGCGGATCCCACCGGCCCAACAGGAGGACCGGGCGGCGGCGGTGGGATGGACGGAAGCCAGTTTCAGCCACCGTCTATGCCTCAGCAGATGCCGGATTATCAGGGAGGCAACAACTTACCGCCGTTAGATCAGAACAGCGGGATCTCCATCTACAACAGCGGGGTACAGGGTGCCTCGCAGCAGGGCGGGCAGGCCAACGCCCCTCAGCAAGGGCTCCAGCCGGGGCAGAACTCGGATGGCTCGTGGAACTCTGCACGCAACGGCGAGCAGAACCCGCCGAACTACAGCACTGCGCCGGGGATGACTGGCGCACAGTCGATCCCGAACACGGCGCCGCAGCAGCCTCAGCAGAACCCGCCCTCGCAGGCGAGCCAAGCCCCAACTCAGACGCAGCAACCCACACAGACTCAACAGTCAACGCCCACGCAGACGCCCACCACCACCATGCCGACGACAACCACGCCAACAACAACGACGCCGACCACGCCAACAACAACGACGCCGACCACGACGACGCCGACCACGACGACGCCGACCACGACGACGCCGACCACGACGACGCCGACCACGACGACGCCGACCACGACGACGCCGACCACGACGACGC
>NZ_JBFAGW010000014.1:0-12224 GCF_040653875.1 Mycobacterium sp. NPDC050853 | reverse complement strand
GCCGACAACCACGACCGCCACCACAACAACTACACCGCCAACCACGACCACACCGCCGACGACCACTACAACGACGCCGACAACCACAACGACGCCGCAAAGAAATTCGGATTCGGAAAGATCTGCAGACGTCGCGAACAAGTACCGCGGACGCACCGCAGAGGATCTGATAAACAGTGGCTTGATGCCTAAGACGCCATTAGATCTGTCCTGCGCGAACTTCGTGACGACGGTGCTCAACGAGAACGGAATGACAAATATCGGGAACGGTGAACTGGCTAAAGTCAACGTGGACGCATTAGCTTCAACGCTGCAGAGCCAGGGTTGGACTAAGACCAGCCTTGCCAACGCAAAACCTGGTGATGTGTGGATAAATCCCGGCACGCATACGGAGATGGTATTTAGCAATGGCGATAAGGTGACGCTAATTGGATCTAATAATGATCTGCCGAACGGAAATCAGATAGTAGGCACCGATGGGGGTTCGGCGTACATTCCTGGAAGTTTCATCCTCGCACCACCCGCGTAGAAGGCCGGTAGACTTCAAAGATGCTCAGGCTAGGAGAAAGAACTCACATGCGATTTTCGTCATTCTCGCGCTGTGTATTTATTGCTGCATTCTCGCTCGTGCTCGGTCTGGCTACCGCAGCGTGCTCGCCCGCTGATCCAAACCCAGCCGCCGACCGCGACAGTGTCGTGGCCACCGTGCTGCCTAAGCTCGAATCGGAGCTTGGCAAGCCTGTAAAGCTCGACGTGAAAACACTAAACATCGCTGATGGCTGGGCGATGATCGATGGCAAAATATTGGACATGAACGGCCAACTCGTGGACTACGCGGGGACGAAGTACGCCCGAGAAATCGCCGGCCCAAAATCCAAGAGATATGACGGGCTCCTTAAGGAAACCGACGGTAAATGGTCAATTGTGGAAAGTGCCATCGGTCCGACAGACGTGCGCTGGGCGGGCTGGAAGGTCAAATATCCTGAAGCCCCAGCTAATATTTTCGACCTGCCGATGGAATAGGTGCCGAACGGGCCAAACAGATTACGATACTCAGCGCCGCCCACTCCGTGTCGAGGTCGGACCGGATGAGACCGCGCTGTGCCGGCCCGACGGCACCGAGACAACCGAATGCGATGTCCGCGTACGGATCTGGCGCAAGCAGTTCGTCGGGCACTACGACGCCGAGCATTGACTGGCCGAACTCGATTACTGACCGTTGTCGCGTGTGTCCCTCGCTTCCTTTGTATCGGCGGCGGCGATCACGCCGCGGAGTGTGCGTACACATTGATCGCGTAATTCTTCTCGTGTAATCGAGGGGTCGTCCAGCCAGTCCAGGCAGACGGCGATGAGGAATGCGATCCACCCCTGAACCGCTAGCCGAAGCGGGGCTGGGGCGGCCTGGTCCGGAGATAAGACCGAGAGTATTCGATCGCGTTGAGTGGTCTGGTTTCTCGTCATGATCGCCCGCACTGCGCCCTCGGCACCTAAGGCGCCTAGATATAGCGCGCGGTAGCCGCGCCGATGAGTGTCTACGTACTCAAGGTAGCCGTCGAGGCTGGCCAGGAACCGTTGCGTTGCAGGCAGTTCCGGGTGCGGTCGGGTGGCTTCTAGGAGTTTGTTCGCTTCGTTTGCGACTACGGCCAAGAAGAACTCTCGCTTGTTGCCGAAGTAGTGGTACAGCAAGCCATTCGAAATCCGCGCAGCCTCTGCGACCTGCTCGATGCCCAGCTCCTCGTATGGGCGGGTGCCCAGCAGATCCGCGCCGATCTCCAGAAGTTCGAGGCGGCGCGCTTGGACCGATAGGCGTCGGCGGGTTGGCTTAGCCGATTCCGTCGGTGCGTGGTCTCTGGCGATTGACATCTGCTCCTTAACGCTAATAGGCTGCTTATTATAGAACCTTTCAATAGTGGGAGCAAGCGCATGAAACGACTATCAGTGCAGGTAGCGGCAGGGCTATGGCTGGCGGGCACGTCGACCGCGCTGGTTACGCAGGGTTTGTTTAGTCGACGGTTCGCCCGCGACACCGCCTGGGGCTACAACGGTGGCTGGCAACGCGAGATCGCAGTGTGGAATCTAGGAACCATCGTCGCGGGAGCGGTGCTGGTACCTATGGGGCCGGAGCCTGCGCGCGCGCAACTTCGCGGATTGATGGTTCTGTCCACGCTGTTCGGCATCAACCATCTAGTGGCCGCCGCGCAGTCGCCGCAAAGCTGGAGTAACTGGATCGGTGCTGGCATGAACGCGGTCGGTCTGG
Source organism: Mycobacterium sp. NPDC050853 (assembly GCF_040653875.1). Taxonomy (NCBI): domain Bacteria; kingdom Bacillati; phylum Actinomycetota; class Actinomycetes; order Mycobacteriales; family Mycobacteriaceae; genus Mycobacterium; species Mycobacterium sp. NPDC050853. The sequence goes on along the minus strand of NZ_JBFAGW010000014.1, from coordinate 9,967 downwards.
CGATTGGTCTTCCTGCGCTGAAGACGCCAGATTCCCCACGTCCGATAGATCTTTGAGGGACACCGATGAAGTTGAGGTGATGCTCACGTGGTCGCAGGCAAGGCTGTAACACCCAGCGAGCACAGCGCCGATAAGTACTGCCCCGCGCGCCGCGGCCGTGCCCAGGGTCCGGATGCACCAACCTGATCGGCTTCACCCGCGCATCACCGTCGGAGATCGAATTCATGACCACTTGACCCCCAGTTAAGTGCTCGATATCTCACTTGGGACGCGGCGCTCTTGTAGCTCGATCGGCTTCACTGAACTTGTCAACCCCAGCTTGACGGCGAGTTTTACCGCGAGGACTCTGAATCCCACCAGGCGAGCACTCTCGTCCCAATCAGGGTCAACCACTTTGATGGTTCACCCACGGATGCATCCGTCTCGAACCAACCCGCCCAGGCTGGCGCCCAGTCTGAAGCCAGGTGCCGTCGGGTTGCCGTGCAGCACGGATCATTTCGATGGCCTCGCTCATGCGCGGGTCGGCTTTTACGCCGTCGAATAGCGTGGCCTCACGGAAGTAATCCGCGGCATTGAGAGCACTGTAAGTCCAGCGGAAGGCGTATCGATCCGCCAACCGCATCTGCCGAGGGGCCTGGGCGTTGTGGTCAGGCGTCGCAGTCGCTGTACAAGTTGGCCAAGGAGCTGATCGTTTCACTCCAGACGTGGCAGGCGCCATCGCAGTTCTCGATCAGCACCTGCAGGTCGTCGAACTGACGGGCGCCGAAGTAGTCGGCCGCCCGGTTGATCGTGTCTGCAGTGTTCTGCGCTTCTGCTTTGATCTCCGGATCGGTCGTCTCTCGTGCGGCTTGCTCGACGATTGCGGCCCGGTTGCGGAAACGTTTGACCACAGCAGCGGTGTCCTTGCCGCCGTGATCATTCGCTGTAGCTTGGTCCATTCGCTCTTTGGCGGCGACTACCGCATCGCAGCGGCCAGGATCTGCTGACGCAGACACCGACCCCACCTGCAGCAGTACTCCGATAACAGCAGCCACTACGACCATACGTATGCCACTCACATTGCCCCCAGTTTGACTCGCCAACAAGATTGCTGGAGGAACTGTATCGGCAACACCTGGAGTTTGTCCAGCAACTACATCTGGCAGAGAAAAATCCGTGAGACACCGGCTATTGGGTCGAAGGCGAATCGTCCAGCAAGATAAGGCCGCCGAGAGTCGCCGTTGACCGTCCAAGCTTGCTACAGCCGAACTCGGACAGCTCGGTGCGAACGCCGGAAAGCGGTGCTCCGGAAGGCCGCAACGCGCGGAGTAAGCCCTTTCGGGCACACGGACGTGCCGGGCTCAGAACCGCCGGATCAGGTAGCCTCGCCCCACATGGTGGCGAAGTGACAACCGAGCGAAATGGCACCGTGGACAGCGCTGAGGTCGTCTATGAACCCGGCGTGGATGTCAAATGGGTGCTCGACATGAGCAGTTTTGCAGACTCCGACACGGCAACTGCTGCAACCGAATCGGCGCGGAGCGTTCTACGGACGATGCTGGAAGTCGAGCAGGCCATAAACGTGTGTCTGGACGAGCGCGGCGGCGCTGTCGCTCGCGTGGTGCATACCTTTGGTGTTCGCGATATCTATCTTCGGGACGGCTCCAGAATCGAGTATCGATGGGAGCTTTTTGTCTCCGACTGGCGATGCCTCGGTTGCGGTCTCGACATGTCTACCGTCTACGAGTACTACATGCTCAAGAACAACGTGTGGGCACAGGCGAATCCCGATATCGATGGGCACCTTTGTATCGCTTGTGTGGAAGAGCGCCTCGGCAGAACTCTCACCGCCGCCGACTTCACTGATTCACCGATCAACACCAGCACAGGGAAGCGGAGCACCCAGCGATTGACTGACCGTCTCAGTGCCGGCGTCAGCCAGGGCTGACCATCTCGTCACGTGCGCGTCGCCGGCGTGGTTACGCGTCGTCCCCGTACTGCCGCTTAACCGCTTGGACCTCGCTAGCCGAGAGGATCCCGGTGAACGGAGTGCACGAACGCAGCGTGACGCCGTGATCGGAGGGATCGAGCATCGCATCGATGAGCGACGGCATGTCCTGCTTGAGTAACCGGTCCCATTCGCGGGTGTACCTCACGCTGTGGGCATTTCCGGTTTCGAGATCTCGCGCGACGTTGCGCCGGGCGATCTCCAACACGCGCTCCGGGTCGCCCAGCAGCTTGGAGACGATCACCGCGTGCAGCGCCAGTGACTGCTCGTGGCCATCGCGACGACGTCCATACGTCACGGGCGTTGGGTGCCATGGCGCGCCGATATGCGCGGGACATACTCGGCGTTCAGTACAAGCGTCATGTCGCCCATCATCCGCCTGTGGGGCTCCGTGACACCGCGACGGGGCGGCGTGGTCGAGTGTGGCGTGTAGACCGGCGATCGTGGGTCTGCGACTTCGCGCGGTGCCTGCGCGAAGTCCAGGGGTCTGCGGAACCTCTGGCCGATTAGCCCTCGCAGGCGACCCCGTCGTTGTCCCGGTCCAGCTTTGGCCGGTACCCGGGGTCGCCCTTTTTGATGTTATAGGCGCCGTCGGCGTGTGCTTCCTTGCCGCTGCCATATGGCGGATCGACCTGTGCAGGTGTGGCAGCTCTAGCGCTGAAAGGTACTGATGCGGAGAAGAGCCCGGTGTGCGCCGCTGCTGGCCCACTTCTGGATTCCGGCCAGGCAGGCTCATCGACGTCGGTCAGCTCGTCAACCGTCCGCAACCGCTTACTCCCGTCAATCGTTACTAGTGGCGTCCTGTCCTGGAGCGTTTCGCGCGGTTGCCTACTGCGCCAAAGTGATCTGGCGGGGCTCAACATCTGGGCCACCGGCGCGGATGAGTGCTCTTGTGGGGCTGGGTGAGAATCGACGGGCGATAGGTTCGATCGCTTTCCAGATTTCGTCGCAGCTGGGTCCATGCAGGTAGATGGTGGCGGTGCCGTTGCCGCTTTCATTACCGTCTACTTCGCCCAGAAGGCGAGGGGATATGGCTTCTGTCAATTGATCTTCTGCTTCAAAGATGAACTCCAGTGGCGGTTCGATGTCCCATTCGATGATCACCGCTTGCTCGGTCACTTTGCCTGGCCGCTGCCATCTGGGAGCAGGATGTTGATTTCGTTGGGTCCGCTTATGTCGTCGATTGTCGTGCGGGTGAAGATCCGTAGTCGCTGCACACCGGCCTGGCTCAGTGGTACGCAGTGCATGTCCTCGGGATCATCAAGAACGCCGCCAATGGCCAGTATTGGTTGAGTCAGAGTCAGGGTGCCGTCATATATTCGGTCACCCAGATCCGCTTCATTTTCCCCGCACAGGACTTGGATTTTGACATCCGCCTCAACATAGTCGGCGTCGTCGGCGGTCATCGTATAGATGAACAGTACGTGTTCGCCGCCGTCGATGGGCGTCACATCCGAGCTGGCGGTGGCCGGACTCTCAAGCGTCCCGTAGTCCTCGACCTTGATCTGGTGCCCCATAGGGTAGATCTGGGTATCAAGCAAAACTGTGTTCTGTATCAACGTATTTCACCGATTCCGCTAGAACACTCTCGGGTCTGGTGTCAGTTCAGGTCGTAGCGAATCAGGATGTTGACTTCGCTGGGTCCACTGACTGGGCGCTCGCCATGGTCTGGGTATGTGACTGACTTGATGGCGTTGTCGGTGAAGATCTGTAGGCGAATCGGTCCGTTTCGTTCTAGCGGAATGTGATTCAGCTCGTCCTCGTCGTGAAGGATCTCGCCCACCCCCAAAAAAGACTGGGTGAAGGTTAGGGTCTGATCGAAGATCATTCCACCGAGACCGTCTGTGTCGGTTCCTTTATAGACGCGAGCGATCACGTCACGTTCGATCATTTCGGCTTCGTCAGCGGACATCGTGTATACAGAGACGCTGCTATCTGACGCATCGAACGCCGCGCCTTCTGTCACGCCCTCCGAGATGTCCGATGTGCCAGGGTCTTCTATCTTGATCTGACTGCCGTCCGGATAGATCTCACCTTCGAAGAGAAGCTCATTTGCCATGATCTAGTGGCGTCCTGTCCTGGAGCGTTTGACGCGGTTGCCCTTGCCATTGCCCTTCGTCACGGTGGCTAGCTACTGCCATCTGGGAGCAGGATGTTGATTTCGTTTGGTCCGCTTACGCCGTGAAGGGTCGTGCGGGCGAAGATTTGAAGAGGCAGTAGACCAGGGTTCGCCAGTGGTGTCTGGTAAAGGTCCTCTGGTGCAGCCATTATTTCGCCTATAGCGAGTACCGGTTTGGTCAACGCTATGGTTCCGTTGAAGATGCGCTCGCCAAGATCGTGATCGCTTTCGCCTTCGTATACGCGGACTTTCACGAGTGCGTCTAGCTCGATTGAATCGTCGTGGGTCATCGTATATACGAACAGGATGTGATCCCCGGCTTCGACTGGGGTGACGTCGGATCCGGCTATGGACACTTCCTCGCGAGTTCCGAGGTCAGAAATGACGATCTGGTGGTAGTCCGGGTAGACGTCTACTTCGCCGAGTAGTCGGTTCTGGCTGATCTTTCAACTCCCTTGCATCTAGTGGCGACCGGTTCGGCTGCGCTTGGCGCGGTTGCCCTTGCCGTTGCCGCTGTTCTTCTTGCTGCCGTTGCTCTTGGAGTGTGAGCCGCTGTCGTGCGAGCTGCCGTTCCCATTATGGGTACTGGCGGTGCTCTGAGCAGGCCGTGCTGCCTCTCTGGCGTGATCACGGGTCTGGTTGGTGACCGATGTGTTGCGCACGGCTTGGTTATCGCGCTGCTGGGCTTCCGATTCAGGGCGCGCTTGCAGGGTCTGTGGTTCGTTGTTGTGCTGCGACTGCTGTTGGGCAACGCTGTTGACCATCCGAGCGCCAGTCAGCGCCTTGGAACGCTGTGCTTGGGATGCCTGCTCGGCGCGGGCGGCCTGGACCTGACGCAGATCAGCCGGGGAGGACGGGCGCTCCGGCGGCCGCGAGGGCGCTTGCGGTGCTGGAGGATTGCGCACACAGCGCTGGCAGTTCAGCTGCCCCTGTTCGTTGCGATATGCGAACTGGAAATTATCGCCCGGCTGGATGTCGTGCCGTTGGTAGAGCGCTCGCAGGAGTTGACCCTCTTTGTCGCTTTCCTTCTTCGGGAGGGGTCGAACGCTAGCCATTCCATCGCGAGCTTCCGCTGAGGACGCCGGGGGTGATTCGTCGTTGGCCATGTTGTCACCGGCACGGGGCTTACCCCGTAGGTTGCCGCGTCGGTTGATGTTGGTCTGTTCGATCGTTTCCTTGTTCATCACATCCGGGGCGGTCTCAACCTTGTGCTCGTAATGCCCCGGCATCTCAGTCTTGTTGTATACGGCGGTCGGGTTCTCGGTGATGTGCCCGCAGTCCATGTGTGTGCACGCCGGATGGGTTTCCGGGACGTACTTGCCCGGTGGCGCGTTGGGGGCTTTCGGAACCTGAGGAACCTTGCCCGCTGCGGCGACTTCTTGAGACAGTTTCGTTGCGTCGGTGGCGGTTTCGGGGGTGACGCGGGTAATGGTGGCTGCTTCGGAGGCAACGTTGTCGGCGCCTGTTTTCAGGCCTTGTTCCACAGCGTTCTCGGTAGTTTTCGCGAGAGCCTGCTTGCCGAGGCCCTGTGGGGTGACCGCCGCGACGATCGACAGCCCGGCCGAGAAGTTTTGCAGGCCCTTGTTGTTGGGGTCAGCCGCAGCGATGGCCTCGACACTGATGGAGGCATTGTTGACCGCGAGCGCCGCCTCGGTGAGCAAGCTTGCGCCGGGCGCAGAGCCGACGCCGGTGGCCATCAGCGCGGCGCCGCCTATGAGCATCGCCGATTGGGTGGGGTGCTCTTGAACGGTTTGGGATACCGCTTGGGCCTGCAGTGCATTGCCGTCGGCCTGGGCGCTCATGGCGTTGCCGACGAATTCCCCGGCCTTCTTGAAGCTGGTGCCGATCGCGCTGCCCGCGCTTCCTAGGGCATCTCCGACATCGGACCAGCCGAACTGGGCGAGCCCGTCACCGACTGCCAGCGGTGGGTCGACATAGACCGGCCACGTGGTGGATTCGGTGGGTGAGATGACTTCGGAGACTTGATACAGCTGCGGGGCGAGCTGTTTGGCCACATACGCCGAATAGACAATCCGGCCGGTGGCGTCGCGGGCCTCGGCTGGGGACATCACCCCGAGGGTTTCGGCTTGCGGGGTTGCCTTGTTGAGGGTGAGGTGGCCGCTGGAGTGCATGAGCATCACCGTGTCGGCAGGTGTGCTCACGAAGGTGGTCACCGATCGGGCGCCGGAGGGCTCGTTGATTCGGGCGACGGTGCGATAGCCGTTGCGGGTGTTTTCGGCCAGTAGGTCAAACCCGGCACCGGCATCGGGGTACACCATCTGTCCAGCCGAGGTGAGCTGGCCGCCGCCGAGGTTTGCGGGCAGCACCATTTCGATGGCACCGGCCGGGCTCGGGGACGCCAGACCGGCGGCGGGGTTGACCGGCAGGCCTGCGGCGCGTTGCTTGCTGGTTAAGGAGGTGTCCAGGCCTGCTGCCGAATCGGCGAAGGCTGCGGTGGCGCCCTGTCCGAACTGTTCGGCGGCCGAGGCCACCGGGTCCATGGCCGTGGTGGGCTGCACACCGGTGAGCGGGATCGCGACGGCGGCGAGGACCGCTAGCGCCTTCTTCGCCGAGGGCAACCTTTTGGCCGGGGTCTCTAGGAAACCTTTGTCGAGGGTCTCGTGTCGGCGTGCGGGCCATATCCGGTGGCATTCCCGCGTGGAGAGAAGCTTGCCTCTGCCGGTGCGGGAAGTCTTGTTCTCGGACATAGCAAAGCAATGTACCTGCCGTCGATGACATATAAAAGACGAAGTAGAGCGCGATTAATGAGGATCTTGCTGTGGGCAGATAGGAAATTGGCGCCGCAGTGGCAGCGAGCTGCAGAAACTTCGCTCCAGTGATGTCCATCGCAGAGCGCTGAATGGGTCATGGTTCATTGCCAGGGAACTCTACGGTTGCCTAGTCGCAAACACCTAGCCGTGCCGCGCGGTGCGCTGGACTGGCGCGGAGATACTGGAAGAGCCACGAAAGGGCGAAGGTGCCCCCGCGCTCGAACCATCGGGGGGTGAGGTGAGCGCGGGGGCGATCGGAACTGTAACAGTGGATCGGCAAATAGTTCGCTAGAGGCGGCCTTCGGGTAGTGGTGGCATGTCGACGCTGCCGCCTCTGGTGATCCATGTGCGTAGCGCGCGAGGTGTGCCAGGGCGATGCTGAGCAGTTTAGTTTCGGTGTCGAGCTGTGTTTTCACTGCACCGACTTCGGCGACCAGGGCGGTGACCCGGCCGTCAACTAGCTCGATGGCGGCGTTGTGGGCTTCGCGCTCGGCCATGGCCGCTTTGAATGTTTCGCGCTGCTCGGTGGCGAAAGCCTTCCAGTCGGCAACACCATTGGCTTCCTTGCCGTTTAGGCGGTCGACCCACGACTTAATGAGTGTGCCGATCACGCCGCCAGCCAGTAGCCCGACCGCGAGGTCAAGCCACTGATCAACGGCCACTGCTCGAGCTCGCTTGACCCACCGGTGCGGCGGTCCTGGTTAAGCTTGAGTCGAGCTAGGCCTGTCCCTCCGATGTTCCCGGTGTTGCGGTAAGCGACGGAATGAATCCGTGGGTGGGGGAGCCGGGCTGGTCCAGCGCGGCGAGGATCCGGGCGTCAGGGATGCAGTAGGGGAGGGCGATGCTGAATCCGAGGACGCTACGGGCGTGGAACTCTGACCGCAAGCAGCAGCGGCAAGGAGCGCTGCGGCGGTGGTTGCCGCCACGGCGATCCGCAGGCTCACGAGCGATTCTCCATCGCGGCACGATACTCGCCGGATTCAAGGAACGGTGCGAAGGCACTGCACGCCGCAATCGGCTGTAGCGAGCTGACGCATCAGCCCACGAGGGTTGGCCGGACGGATTGCCACCAACCGACTCTGGGACGTCGAGTACTAGGCGTTGCGGGCGTTGATGCGATCGACCTGCTTCTGGGCAAGCTCCTGCCACAGCGCAAGGTCAGCGGGCTCGTCCCCCGTGGGCTCCAATTCCAGGTAGCCGAGAATGCCGTTGGTGACGTACACAACTCCGGGAGTGGGCAGCTGTCCGTCCTTCTTGATAGTGAAGATCTGGGCGACCTGTGCTTCGACTCCACGCAGCCTCATAGGGCTGGGGCGGGCGCCATACTCACCGGGCCGAAGGCCTGTGTCCGGGCAGCTCGTCAGGATGGGGCCCAAACTTGCGATGGCGGCGCGGCCGACCTGTGGATCGTCGAGGCTAACCAGCACCGAATACGCGGTCGTACGCTGCGATCCATCGGCCGCGATCCGACTGATATCGCCCCGGTAGGCCATGGCATCCACGGGCATCTTCGACACCGAATCGGCGATGGCGGCGCGGCAGGCAGGATTCAACTCGTACTTGCCCAGCCCGCCGCCCAACTTGCTACCCGTTTCGTACACGTCGACGCTGTAGCCCGGCAGCCCATTCAGGACCAGGCTCGCTGTTGCCGTCGCGGCACTGGCCGATGGCAAGTGCCCAATGGCCACTAACACCCCCGCTGCAGCCATGCTGATAGCTGCTTGCCCAAGATTCCGCATAAACCACTGCCCCCTAGATCTGTTTTCTACCGAAACCACTCGATGGTAACTGAGGGCCGGTCTCAGTAGACGTCAGCGGATATTTCTGGCTTGTTGAAGAATATTCGCCACGCGTTAGCTATCGAGATGCGCAAGTCCGGAGGCGGCACCGCCACATGCTGATCATCTCGGGATGACAAGAAGACAACCTGTTCCCCGGGCCCGCGGTTTCGGCCGCGGACCTGCTCGCCCCTTCCCGCGCAGCCTGCATATCTGGTTCGCAGAGCATTAGATGCGCTGTTGCACCTCAAACGGTGCGCAAGGTCAATGAGCACCGTTTGAGATCCTGTTAGCGCCATAGCACTTCGAGTAAAGTGCCGCCCCCCGTGTAGTGCTCAAATCAGATGCACGAGTGCAAAAAGAGGAGCTGCGGCACACATATTTTCAGGTGTTTTGACGTGACATCTGACCGTGTGTGCCGCAGCTATCAGCTAGTTTAACTTGCGCTAGCGGTTGGGAGGTAGGTCTCGACACGCGCAGAAGCCTGCCCGTGCCCACAGCCGGAAATTGGTTGCGGCTCAACTGTTGATCGAGGGCCTGCGGGGGATCCTGCGGTATCAGCTGGACCCAACGGAATCACCACATCCGGCGCTACGGCCCTGCGTAGCGAAGCAAGAAGCGGTGGCACGGCAGGTGGGCCTGGTAGATCTCGACACTTGTTGGCCCGCGCGCCGTGAATTCAGAGGCGCTCGATGATGGTGACGTTGGCGGTACCGCCGCCCTCGCACATCGTCTGCAGGCCGTAGCGGCCCCCGGTGCGCTCCAGCTCGTTGAGCATGGTGGCGAAGAGCTTGGCGCCGGAGGCCCCGAGCGGGTGGCCAAGCGCAATCGCGCCGCCGTTCGGGTTGACCTTCTTCAGGTCGACATCGAATTCCTTGGCCCAGGCCAGCACGACGGGCGCGAAGGCCTCGTTGATCTCCACGACGTCGATATCGTCCATCGTCAGTCCGGTCTTCTCCAACGCGTACTTCGTCGCGGGGATGGGACCGGTCAGCATGAACACCGGATCGTCGCCGCGGGCGCTGATGTGGTGGATTCGGGCACGCGGCTTCAGATTGTGCGCCTTGACTGCGCTTTCCGAGGCGACAAGTGTGGCGCTGCCGCCGTCGGAGATCTGGCTGGCCAGTGCCGCCGTGAGACGGCCGCCCTCGACGAGAGGCTTGAGCCCCGCCATCTTCTCCAGCGTGGTCTCGCGCGGGCCCTCGTCGACGCGGAACTCGCCGACCGGAATGATCTCGTTGTCGAAGTGCCCGTTCCGAATTGCCGCAAGTGCGCGCTGGTGGCTGGACAGCGCGAACTGCTCCATGTCTTC
>NZ_JBFAGW010000013.1:0-71014 GCF_040653875.1 Mycobacterium sp. NPDC050853 | reverse complement strand
AGGTCATTGGCCACCCAGTCACGCATGCTGTCGGGCAGGCGCTTCCCATATGAGTAAGCGATGTACTGCCATGCGGTGGGCCGGTCGGCGGCCATTGGCAACTCCTGGTGGTTCGTTGGCCGGTTGAGACTCGAGAAGAATTCTAGTCGCAGCAGGTCAGGGGTGTTCAACTGCCTTGAGCCTGAACTTCTGTACGCAATGTCTATTTTTTTGCCAAGATAGATGGATGGATGTCCCACAGAGCGACCTACCTTCGCTCGTTGACTCCCTGCAGTTGAATTCCGCTCCTCCTCAGCGTCCGCCACGGCCACCCTCCCCGGCCGTGGATACGTCGACGCCGATCGGACGCGCCGTCGCGGGCTTCTATCTTGCCTTCGAGGCAGCCGACGACTCCGACAGAATCCGTGAAGCGGCCGACTGGCTGGACCGGCAGAATGCGCTTCTTGAGGGGCGCACGCCACCCGTCGACAATGCACCGGAATCCCGCCGTAAATACCTCGCATTGGCCAGCGGAATCATCGACGTGGAGAAGATCCGTCGCCGCGCTGGACGCCGATTGCGTGACATCGACACTACCGCCGCACACACTGCGGAACTCCTCAAGCAGTGCTCGGTGGGCCGCCCCTCAGACATCGACGGCGCCGTCGACGGCGCTACCCGACATGAACGGATTGTCATCAGCGTCACCGCTGTACAAATGATCAATAGTCAGACCCGGGCGGTCCTGGCCCTCGGCGAAGCAACAGCCGCCATGACCGTCGACGAATGGTTGGCAAGCCACGGCCTGACGGATTGATCGGACGCCGCACCCTTAACCGGCTGCTCTCCGATGCTTCTTCCCACAGCTGATTCGCAGGTAGGGGTCTTAGCCTGACTCGTCGGTCCGGAAACGACGAGAAGGGCACGATGACTTTCAGTTTGAGAAACTTTCGACCCGAAAGGACGAGCTCGCGAGCGGCCGCGGTCCTGGCCGCCGCGCTGTTGACGGTCTTCGCGGGGCTGGCGGTGATAGCGCATCGTTACGGCTCGGGCACCGGCATCGACCACCGCACGCTCGCCTGGATGGTCATTCACCGGCGCAGTTGGCTCACCTCGGCCGCTGTCGATGTCACCGATATCGGAAGCCCATCCGCGATATCTGTCGCGACAGTTATTGCAACACTTGCAATCTGGCGTTCGACACACTCGATGAGAACTGCGGCCACGGTGGCTGTGGCGGTTGTATCAGCGTTCTGCCTTGCGGCAGTGACGAAATGGGCTGTGGGAGAACACCGTCCACCCAGTAGCGCTCAACTGGTCGCGGAAACAGGTTGGTCCTTTCCCTCCGGACACGTCACGGGCACCACAGCTCTTGTCGGGATGTTGGCCGTAGTCATCGCTCACCACCACAGCGGCTGGAGACGGCTGGCAACACTGTTGACGGCGGTGATCGCGGTGATGTTGGTGGCCTCAAGCCGTCTGTATCTCGGAGACCACTGGATGGTCGACGTCCTGGCTGCAATCGTGCTGTCGACTTCAGTGGTGACGATTGCGGCCGCAGCCCTCAACCTGACCGGGACGCGCACCCGATCCCCCTATCCCATCGCCTGAGATGTTCTCACCCGCGGAGCCTCTTACCTGGGCAATGGCTTGGCGTGCATGGCACTTCGATGTGGCCGCGGCGCTGTGCGTTGCATCGGTGGGCCTGGGATACAGCTGGGCCCTGGTCCGGGCCCGGCGCCACCAACCAGATATCAGTGCCGTATGGACGATTGGCTTCTTCTCCGGAATCGGATGCTGGGTGCTGGCGTGTATGAGCGTGATCGGCGTCTACGCGCACGTGCTGTTCTGGATGCGGGCATTGCAGGTTGTCTTGCTGCTGCTGGTCATACCGTTCTTTCTGGCCGTCGGTCGACCCGTGACGGTTGTACGCAACGCACTGCGCCCAATAGACCTAGACAGATTCGACAGAGCACTGTCCTCGATACCCGCGCGGGCGTTGACCCACCCGCTCACGACCTCCCTGGCCATGTTGGCCACGCCATGGGTGCTGTACCTGACGCCCTGGTACACGGCGTCGCTCACGCACAGTCTGCTCGCCGCGGCGACACGAACATTGTTGGTATTGATCGGGTTTACGTACTTTTATGCGCGCCTTCAAGTAGATCCAGTACCCCATAAATATCCACAGCCGATATCGCTGGTGATCAGCGTCGCCGAAACCATCGGCGACGGCGTACTAGGCCTGGTGCTGTGGCAGGGTTCGCTGGTTGCCCCGGCCTACTACCTGGCGCTACACCGCGCATGGGGCCCAGATCTACGCACCGATCAGACCATCGGCGCGGGCGTCCTCTGGATCTTGGGCGATGTCCTGGGGTTGCCGTTCCTCCTGTTGCTCATGCGGGCACTATCCGCAGACGACAAGGCCCACGCCGCACAGATTGACGCCGAACTCGACCAGGCCTCATCGGCCCTCGAAACCTCGGCCCCGCGAGATCCGGGACCGTCCTCACTCTGGTGGGAGAACGATCCGCAACTGCGGGACCGGTTCGGAGGGCGCTGACATCATTCTTGAAGACAGTCCAGACAGGTTCTCAGAAATCCTGAAATTCCCTTGAGATGACCTGCATCTCGTAGTAGTTGCCCGTTTGAATGGATCTTGACGTGGCAGTGCTAACGGACCTTTTCGGGAATCGAGGCCAGCGCGCGCAAAACCTCGACCGCCGCTTTGTTGGCGAGATCGTTATCGAGCGTTGAGGACGCCATCAGCGCCTGGGTCACGAGTTCAACGCGCTTTTCGTAGGGAGTCTGGAACGTGATCGTAGAAGTCATGATCTCTGTCCTGTTCAGTCAAGCCTGTTCGAGCACCGTAGTGGTGCTCGGCCTGACACCCTCTACGCTACGCCAGCGCTTACGCGGTCAAGTCGGTCGTATCGATATTGGGCGGTGAGACCCTTCCCGCCGTCAGCATGTTGCGGCTGTCGCGCAGTCTCCGTACGTCATGCTCGACGCAGCCGATCCGTTCGGCCGCAAGGTCAACCGGGATCGATCCATCAAGCAGAATGTCCCACTCTTCATCCGAGAACGTTGGCTCAATCTCCCACGGTGCGTGGTCCCATCCCGTCTCGGTCATTCCGGTAAACATGTCGTCCTTCATCACGCGTCCTTCATCAATGTCATCAGGAAGACTCGGTACGAACAGAGGCTCCCCGGTCGTTGCAACTGCAGTACAGGATCTGCAGCCCTCGCCCCCTTGCGATATGTGCCTTTGACACTACCGGCGTGACACAGGGCAACCGTCGCCGCAATGTGAACACTGGATGCGGATATAGGTGCGTTGGGTCACAGTTACCGGTTTTGCGCGCCTTGGGTCACGGATGTCTTTGCGAGGCTTCGTTTTAGCGGTGCAATCAGTCCGGGAAAACAGCCACCCGACGACCCTTTCCTTGCTTCCTACTTCTTCCTGCAGCAGGTCGGAGTAGGCTGGAAATCACGACGATATTTTGGTACTCGCTCATCCATTGGACGCGACCGCGTCGAGGTATTCGACTCCGGGTCTGGGGCCGAGATGAGGAGCGTCAGATGACGCATCGAGTGTTTTCAAAACCACGAAGCGGATCGGCTGTTCGTCTTCGTTTGAAGCCGAAAGCGCCCTCCACTGGGCACGTAGACGGCGCATGGTGGCCGTACTCCAAAGACTTGACGGTGGAACTGCCTCAGCTACTCAGAGTCCTCAGCGTTCGCTTGGGTTCGATTGACCGAGTTGGTTATCGCGTTTCAGAATGGATGTCAGGCTCGCGGCGCATGGTGTTTCCCGACAATCTGGCGCGTCTGAACTGGTCACTCCACCAGCCTTGTAACACCATCAGCATCCAGGGAGAACACGGGGCCTTTCTGAGCCTGTTGGTCGTTCCCCCTGAGACCGAACCGCTCATCGCCCATAACACCATGATGAACGCAGCCGCCCCGGGTAATAGAGCGACCGTCGCTCGGTTGCTGTCTGTGGACGCCCCGGATCCACGGGTGCAGGCCGACTCGTTCGCAGCGCAGAACCGGTGGGACTCGGAAGGCGGTGCCCAGGACGTCGAGCACTACGGTCGCTTCAAAGCCACAGTGAATGCGGGAAGCACCCGTGTCTGAACATCGAGTTCAGCCGTGGCCCTAGGGATCTGCCGTCAACGCCGCACGCTCGACGCTCAGCAGACTTTCGGCACGATGTTCGTCTTCGTAGGCTCTACCGCCACCGTTGAGTCCGAACAGCCTCTTGCTCCACAGCAGCCAGACCACCGCCACGACATTCACCAGTAGCGCCAAAACCCTGAGAACAGTTTGCTTCTCAATGAGCTCATAAACCTCGAACGGCAAAAAGATGCTCGTCGCGACTACCGCGAAGTATTCGCCCCAACGCTTCATCAGCCACAGGCCGATGGCCTCGACGAACTCGATCGTGGCATACGCGGCAAGACCCACCGCCACCCACATCAGCGTCGAAGAAGACAGCGAGAATGCCTCGCCGATATGGCGAATGATCTTGGAATTGTCCGGGTTCCAGCCGATCTGGTTGGCCAACGGACGTATCAGCGGTAGGTCCTGTTCGAAAACCTGTTGGAGATGTTCGCGTGCGCCGCGAACTTTGACCACGCCGACGGCCAGCAGCACGATAACCAGACCCCGGAACACACGCTCGACGGCCAGTAGCCGCATCAGGGTCCGGTCGCGCAGCAGCCGCCCACGTGGGATCTCGGGTGCCGTATCGGCCGGGCCTCGATAGCGCGGCTCCCCCACCACGAACGTCTCACAACGCAAGCATCGCCAGGCCTCCCCAGCAGGCGTGTCGACCCTCAGTCGTTCGCGCAGCTGTTGTTCCTCGGGTGCGAATGTCGCATGCCCTCGCAGACCGCACGATCTCAGAGCAAAATTGATCACGGGGAAACGTTAGCCCGACACCACCAGCAGCGCCGCGGGATGTCCAGGTTGCGGCGCTACCCTGTCGATGTGTTCGACCGCCGTCGGTTTCTGACACTGTTGGCAGGCGCTGCCGCAGTAGGTACATCTGTCCTCGAATCCGCTGCTGCGGCCGCCGACCCCGGCACGTCAGCCGGGGCGAGCGGTCCGGCTGGGCCGGCGCGGGTGCCGTTGCCTGGCGGCGGCGCCTTGACCGCGCTGCCTGCCCGCACCGACGGCCAGCGGTTGCTCGCATTGACCCTCGACGACGGAACCGATGCCGACGTGATCGCCGCCTACACCCAGCTGGCGCGTGATACGGGAATTCGCTTGACCTACTTCGTCAATGGCGTGAACGCCGGCTGGACCCAACATGCTCGGCTGCTTCGTCCACTGGTCGACAGTGGCCAGATCCAGTTGGGCAATCACAC
This sequence comes from Mycobacterium sp. NPDC050853, assembly GCF_040653875.1. Classification (NCBI taxonomy): domain Bacteria; kingdom Bacillati; phylum Actinomycetota; class Actinomycetes; order Mycobacteriales; family Mycobacteriaceae; genus Mycobacterium; species Mycobacterium sp. NPDC050853. Next base: position 65,660 of record NZ_JBFAGW010000013.1, on the reverse strand, counting down.
GTGGTCTCATCCGAATCTGACGACACTGACCGCCGAGCAGATCGCTGACCAACTGACCCGCAATACCAAGTTCTTGACCAACACCTACGGGGTCAATCCAGCGCCGTTCTTCCGGCCGCCATACGGAAAGCACAACGCGGCAACAGATTCGGTTGCGCAGAGCCTGGGCTATGGACCGCCGGTGCTCTGGTATGGATCACTATCGGACTCATCGGTCGTGACCCCGCAGTACATCGTGGATATGGCCCGCAAGTACTTCAATCCGCAGGCAATCGTCATCGGCCACCTCAACCACCCTCCGGTGACCACCGTCTATCACCAGCTGCTCGACGTCATCGGAGAACGGCAATTGCGCACGGTGACACTCAACGACGTCTATCAGCACTAGAGAGGCTGCGCGCCCGGATCGAGCAGTCGTTTGGGGTGCATACCGTCGACCTGGCCGATGAACGGGGGATGGATGCTGTACCCGAGCATGCGTCGAATGTCCTCTGATACCGCGCGGACGGTATCGCGAGTCATGGATAACGTGAACGCCTCCTGCGGGCGCAACCACGGCTCACAGTACTGAGCCGTCAGCGCCAGACGCGCGGCATCGGATCGATTCGCTCCGCCGCCATGCCATAGCGTGCCAGGGAAGAACACACAGGACCCGGCCGTCATCACCACGGGTTTGCGCCCGGCCTCGTCGGGCCTACGATCCCCCCAAAGATGGCTACCCGCAACGATATCGGTGGCACCGTTATCGGCGGTGAAGTCGTCGATCGCCCAGATTGTCGCCGCGCCCAAGGCTGCGCGGGGCCGCGGGATCGGATAGAAGCCGTCATCGGTGTGCAACATCTGCGCCTGCTCGCCGGGCTGAATATTGATCACCTGCAGCATCGACAACAGATAGTTGGGCAAGAACAGTCGATCCAACAGAGCCAGCACCCGGGGATGATCCGCGATCCGATCGCAAGCGCGCGTCTTGTTCAGCACGCTGTACACCCGCTGCGTGGTGTGTCCCTCAAATTGGTTTCGGCCAGGTAGATCTAGCAGCGGCACAACGGCTTCCCGAACCTCACCAAGTTCTTCTGCGGTAAGCAGATCGCGCAATATCACGTACCCATCGCGCTGTAACGCCGCCAAATCCACTTCCACGACGGCCGGATCAACGGACTCGCCGCCGCTTGCGGTCCGTCGGTACGTTCCGGCCAGATCACCATTCAGATCCATCAACGACGTCACTTCTGTGCTCATCGCGACTCCTCCAACATAAGATAATTATGTTTTGTACGATCACATCGTGGCACGCACCTCCGCCGGACGTCAACAACTCATCGACGCAGCCCGCGACGAACTCGTCCGCGGGAGCGGTCTAATGGACCTGAGCGGCTTGACCCGCCGAGCGGGCCTGAGCACTGGTGCGCTCTACCATCACTTCGGGTCCAAAGGCGGATTGCTCGCAGTCATTTACGACGAGTTCTACGAGGGCCTCGTCCACGCAATCTCCGACGAACATCTGCACATGGACACCGATTGGCACGTCCACGAACAGGAACGCACTCGCCGATTCGTCGACTATCACGTCGCAGACCCGCTGGCCCCCGTCCTGCTCAATCGGGCCGCCCTCGACCCACAGCTCGCGGAGCTGGAGGCCGCCTATCTTCAGCGCATCAGCCACAACGCCGCCAAGAACATCCGCCGCGGCCAGAATGTGGGTCAGTTACCCGCTGACATCGACGCCGACAGCGCCGGCGCCTTCATCATCGGCGGCATCCGACACGGTATCGCCCAGCAGCTACGCATCACCCCACTCCCCGACCCAACCGAGATCACCGAACGACTTTGGCGCCTCATCGGTGCGGCGCTGGGCGCGACGTAACTCCGAACTCCGGCCAGATCGACGGCACATGAGCGATAATCCGAGCATGCGTTCGTTACCTATCGGCGGTGCCGCCGCCCTCGCCCTGGCCGTTTTCGGCGCCGGGCTCGCCACTTGTCCGATAGCGATGGCAGCACCGTCGGGTGAGGTAGCGCTCTGTTTTGATGGCGATGTGCGCGTCAGCGCCTGGCAGGCGAGCCAGGCCGATGAGCGACGCGAGCTGATTCCCGGCACGATCAACATGAACGCCACCGACGGGCTGGCCGGACCCAAACAGGCCTACTTCCACTGGCGAAACCTGACCACCGGCGCCGTCGGTGAGGCGCACGGCGACGGTAGCGGCACGGCGGGAGCGTCGACGTTCTACGTCGTCACCGGCCCCGGCCAGGTTGAGATCGCCACTGACTACGGCGGCCGGTCCGGCTCGTTCTGGAGTGACGAGAACGTCGCTCACTGCACCGGAACGGTCACCGTCGTCTAGCTCTTGGTTGCCGCTCAAACACCTTCCCGCACAAGCCGCGCGAATGCCGCGCTGTCGTGACTGCAGAAGACGGTGACGTCCTCGGCGTGATCGGCAACGAGATCGGTCAGCCTTCGCATGTTCCGCAGTTGCGCACGCGGGTGACTCGGATGGGCGGTGATCATGTGCATCGCCCTGCTCGCGGTGGTCAGCGGGCCGGTGCCGATCGCATGTGGCTCGGTATAGGCGTCACCGGCGTGCAGCAGCCAGCCGTCTCCGGTGTCGATGGCGATGCCGACATGGCCACGGCTGTGGCCGTACAGCGGCACCACCAAGATCTCCGACGGCAGCCCATCCAGGTCGCGAACGGCGTCGAAACCGAACCATGGTTCACCGCCATCGAGGTCGTTGACCCGCCAATTGACTCCGTGTCCACACAATTGCTCAGTGCGGTAACGGATTCGATCGACGGTGGTCGGCTGCCTGCTGGCGCGATGCTCGGGGCCGTGCACGTGCACGGTCGCCCACGGAAAATCTGCAAGGCCACCGGTGTGGTCGTAGTCCAAATGAGTCAGCAGAATGTGCCGCACATCAACTGGGTCGTATCCGAGCGCCTCGATCTGCCGCACCGCCGTCTCCCCCTCGCGTAGGACAGGCCCGACAATGCGTCGCGTCCAACCGAGTATTCGGGGATTCCGGACGCAGGTAACACCGAACCCGGTATCCACCAGCACCAGGCCGGAGCTGGGCGTCTCCACCAACAGACAATGGTCAACGAATCCGAATGCCATTGTGCCGCAATTGAGGTGGTGTACCTTCATCAGGCCGTCCTCACGTATCGCCGGCGCGCGTGTTACGGCCGAGCGTACTCCAATATCGACTTGGGTCGGGTGCGTTCGATTGCGGCGTCCAAGATCTGACTTTGCCGACGTTCGAACCGCGCCCGCGCGGCGGGGCTAAGCCTTCTGACACCCGCGGCGGCAAGGTTGTACACCGTGAAAAACGGAACCACCAATAACAGCGGGCTGGGCGCGGGAAGGTCGAACTTCTTGCGCTGACGTCCATACGCAATACCGGCAATCTCGGCGTGAAATCGGCGGAAGGCCCATCGCAACGTGCCAACCAGCGGTCCCGATCTCGGCAGTCCATAGACCTCCGGCACGGCGTCCAGGGTCGCGTGCGTCAAATGGCCGGTGTGGTGGTCGCTGCCACCGTCAGTCAGCAGGATCAGGTAGGCCAACCGAGCCAGCTCGGTGAGCGAATCCACCTGCAGCTCCGGCCGCACCCCCATGAGATGACTTTGATACCGCCACAGGTGTAGCACCGCCTTCAGGTCCGCAGGTGAACCAATAGCGCCAAATGCGACCAGACTGAGCGAGCCCGCGAGGATCGGCACCCATCCCGCCGCGGTTTGCGCTTGTCCGGCAGGACAATCCAACGCATCATCATCCCAGTCCGCTGCCCGCCGCGCCCCTTGACGGGCGTAGGCGTGGATGAGTCGGACCCGCACGGTGGCCTTGAACCCGTCGCCGAAGCGATCCATACCGCCGGGACGTCCGCACGAGAACATCCACGATGCCGCATCGACAAGCCTGGCTGCGGAGGCATTATCGACGCCACCCGCACGTGCCAAGAGCTCGTTTCCGCCCCGTTCGTTGAGAAAGCTGGCCGGCAACGTCACCGCGAGCGACCCAACGAACGACAGACGGACGGGAGTGTCCCGCAACGCCCGCTGTGCCCGGGCGATCTTGCGGAAGTCGACCCAATACGGGGTGCTTTCGGCCTCTCGGATAAAGGCCACCAATTCGGGCAATGGGTCCTCGACCGTCTCGATCCCGTGATCGAGCGCATCATTGAACTGCTTGCGTCCCAATCCTTTCGGAAGTGTGCTCATCGCGGCGACGAGATCATCGGCCAGCGCGTCCCCCATTTTGGTATACGTACGAAAGGTGGCCAGCTGCGCCTCGGTAGGACGGGCCCCCACCCAGTCCAGGAAGCGCATCAACTCCCTGGACGGCACTCCAATGCGATCGAACACACGCCGCTCCAATGCCGTAACACTCGCCGAGGGCTCCATCGCTGGTGCGGTCACGGTCATGTTGTCGCTCCCTTGCCCATTCACAAAATAGACCAATTGATCTGGTTTTGAGATATATGCTGCACCCCTCAGCCCGATTACACAAGAGGGCATTCATAATTCGGAGGTATCCGGTGACCGAGCGTCGCTCCCAGCCGCAACGCCGGGAAGAGACCACCCGAAAGTTGTTGGACGCCACCATCGAATCCATCATGGAGGTCGGCTACGCGGCCACTACGGTCCGCAACGTCACCGAACGCGCCGGCGTTTCGCTCGGCGCACGGAGCCATTTCTTCCCACGCCGCATCGATATGGTGATCGCCGCTCTTGATCAGCTCTGCGATGACCGGCTCACCGCCGCACGCGACGCGCTCGCGGATATCCCCACCGATGACGCCGCACGGCTTCGGGCGCTGCTGGACATGATGTGGCAGGACTACACAGGTACAAGCTTTGTCGCCGGCATGAAGCTGTGGGTAGCGGCAGCTGACGACCCGGAACTTCACGAGCACCTCGTCACCAGCACCCGGAAACTCAGCGAGGCATTGCTCAGTCTCTATATGGAGGCTGTTGGCACGGACCTGCTCCGCATCCCCGATATCGGCGAACGGCTGAGCATGGTCAACGATCTGCTCACCGGACACGCCTTCCGCCGAGCCTTTGAGCCGCTCGACCAGCCTTCCCCCTCAATCGATTGGCCGAGCCTGCGTGGACAGTTGGAACATCTGATCCTCGGCTGACCGCGCCGAGGAATAGCCGGCGCAGGTCCGCCGTTCGTTTCGGCATGGCGACCGAACAGTTCGATCCGCATGCGCTTCTTGCCGATAGTCGTATCGGCGTCCTCGCGACCATCAAATCGAACGGAATACCGCAGCTCTCCCCCGTCACCCCGTTCTACGACCGCGACAACGGCGTCATCTACGTCTCGATGACGGATGGCCGTGCCAAGACCGTGAACCTTCGCCGCGATCCTCGCGCCGCATTAGAGGTCACCAGCTCGAACGGATGGGCCTGGGCTACCGCCGAGGGAGACGTCTCCCTGACCGGACCCGGTACCGATCCGCACGGACCAGAGATCGAGGCGCTCGTCGACTACTACCGCGGTGCGGCCGGTGAGCATCCCGACTGGGAGGAGTACCGATCGGTCATGGTGTCGGACCGACGCGTCCTCATGGCGTTGAAGGTCGAACGCGTGTACGGCGAGAAACTGCGCTGAGCCTCAGACCTGACCCGTCGCGTCGTAGACCCAGCTCATATCGGCGCGCGCGAAGTCTGTCATCCAGGACGCCGGCGCGAAGTTCGTCAACGCGCCCATATCCCAGTAGTCCTTCCACAGCGTGATCTTCCCGTCGACCACCCGGTGCACGGTGGCGAAGGGGAGCACCGCCCGCTCACCGGTCGACCAGGTCCAGGTCTCGGAATGCTCGTACATGACGTCTTGCCCGTCGGCCAGGAGGAGCCCGTCATGATTCTCGTAACCCTTCAGCGGCCCCAAACCGATCTTGAGTCGCTTGACGATGTCCTCCGGTCCGCGCGCTGCGGCAGCGGGACCAACCGGTACATCGAGATAGATGCAGTCTTCGTCTAGAAAAGTCTTGACCGCCTCCCAGTTCCTGTCCGAAAGCGCGAGCCACATACCGAGGACCACTGATGCTGATGACATCCCCATAACTTTCCTTCCCCCGAAGTGCAACGAGTCGAGATCCTACGATCTGCACACCCGGTGTGGGTCCGATACGGGCGATTAGGCTCGCCGCATGCACGTCGCCAAATCGATCCTTCTGTTCGCTGCGGCCGCGGTTCTGGAAATCGGTGGCGCCTGGCTCATCTGGCAAGGCGTGCGCCAACACCGCGGCTGGATCTGGGCGGGAATGGGTGTCATCGCGCTGGGTGCCTACGGATTCGTGGCGACCCTGCAGCCCGACGCTCATTTCGGCCGAATCCTGGCGGCCTACGGCGGTGTGTTCGTTGCGGGGTCACTGCTGTGGGGAATGGCACTGGACGGGTTCCGCCCGGATCGCTGGGATATCACCGGCGCACTCATCTGCCTGGTTGGGGTCGCGGTCATCATGTACATGCCCCGGGCCGCATGAGCACCGACCCACCCGACTCGCTGCGGCGGGAACTGGGCACCTTCGACGCCGTCATGATCGGGTTGGGCTCGATGATCGGCGCCGGAATCTTCGCCGCCTTAGCCCCCGCGGCCCAGTCGGCCGGTTCCGCCTTGCTCCTCGGCCTGGCGGTCGCCGCGGTGATCGCCTACTGCAATGCGACATCCTCGGCCCGACTGGCCGCGGTGTATCCGGTCTCAGGCGGAACCTATGTGTACGGCCGCGAACGTCTCGGCGAGTTCTGGGGATACCTCGCCGGATGGGGATTCGTCGTCGGGAAGACCGGATCCTGCGCGGCCATGGCATTGACGGTCGGCTTCTATGCGTGGCCGGCGCATGCACACGCCGTCGCGGTGGCGGCAGTGGTGGCACTGACTGCGATCAACTATGCGGGAGTACAGAAGTCGGCATGGGTAACGCGCGTCATTGTGGCGATGGTCTTGTCGGTGCTGGCCGCAATTGTGGTGACGGCATTCGGCTCCGACGGCATCCATTTCACAACGCTCGATATCACCGACGCGTCGATCGCCGGGGTTCTGCAGGCCGCCGGTCTGCTGTTCTTTGCATTCGCCGGGTATGCCCGCATCGCGACCTTGGGCGAGGAGGTTCGCGACCCCGCGCGCACCATCCCCCGTGCCATCCCAATTGCGTTGGGGATCGCGCTGTTCGTCTATGCCGTTGTCGCCGTGGCAGTGTTGACGACGCTGGGGCCGCTGCGGTTGGCGACGTCCGCGGCCCCGCTGCTCGACACCGTCACTACGGCAGGCGTGCAATGGATGGAGCCGGTCGTGCGGATCGGTGCCGTCGTGGCGGCCGTGGGCTCGCTGCTGGCTCTCATCCTGGGAGTGTCACGCACCACCTTCGCGATGGCACGTGATCGCCATCTGCCTCATGTGCTGGCGACGGTACATCCCAAATACGGAGTGCCGTACCGTGCCGAACTTGTTGTAGGTCTTGTGGTTTCGACTCTGTCGGCTACTGCCGATCTGCGCGGAGCGATCGGATTCTCGTCCTTCGCGGTGCTGATCTACTACGCGGTGGCCAATGCGTCGGCGTGGACGCTCTCCCCTGCCGAGGGACGCCCGCCGCGCATCGTTCCCGTGCTCGGTCTGCTCGGGTGCGTGGTCGTCGCCCTGGCGCTGCCGCTGCCGTCGATAGTCTGGGGCACCGCCGTATTGGCGTTGGGCGTCGTCGCCTACGCCCTCCGTCGCATCAGTGACCCGGATAGGCGTGGATGAGGGCGGTGTCGAGCTTTGGAACCGCATGGGTCAGTTCGTGTTCGGCGCCATGGGCGATGCGGTGCGCCTCGGCAAGGCTGATATCCGGGTCGATATCGAGCTCGGCATCCGCATGTAGACGATGTCCAATCCACCGCAACCGCACGCTCCGCACGGTCCTCACCCCGGGCTGAGCCGCCAGCGCCGCTTCGGCAGCCTCCACCAACACCGGATCTACACCGTCCATCAACCGCCGGAACACATCTCGCACTGCCGTACGCAGTACTACGAGAATCGCAGCGGTAATCACCAGCCCAATAATCGGGTCTGCCAACGGATAACCGAGCGCCACGCCGCCTGCGCCCAGTACCACCGCCAGTGAGGTGAATCCATCCGTACGAGCGTGCATACCATCGGCAACAAGTGCGGCCGAGCCGATCCGGCGGCCCACCCGGATCCGGTAGATGGCGACAAGTTCGTTCCCGATGAAGCCGACAACACCCGCCGCCGCCACCCAGCCCAGTTGGCCGATCTGCACCGGATGGATGAGACGCATTACCGCCTCATAGCCGGCCACCGCGGCCGACAGCGCGATCATCGATACGACAAACAGGCCCGCCAAATCCTCGGCACGCCCAAGTCCATAGGTGTAGCGCTTTGTCGCCGCGCGCGTTCCCAGCGCGAAGGCTATCCAGAGGGGAACCGCGGTGAGCGCATCGGAGAAGTTGTGGATGGTATCGGCCGCGAGCGCCACAGAGCCGGATACCACCACGATGACCACCTGAAACGCGGCCGTCAACAACAGTGCCACCAGGCTGATCTTGACGGCTCGAATCCCGGCCGCGCTGGAGCTCAACGCGTCGTCGATGCTGTCGGAGGCGTCATGGCTGTGCGGGGAGACGATCTCCGCGAGCATTCCCCTCAGACCGACGGCATGATGGTGCTCATGGTCATGGTGATCATGATGCGCAGGCGCATTGCGGGTATGACTCATTGTTTGCCAACTTGTCTCGCGGCGCCAATGGTCCGCAGCGGCACGTCAGAGCGGTGATGCGGCGGGACTCCCGGACCTGCATGCTCGGCGTTGTAGACCGCGTCCGTCACCAGCTGCTCGACATGTTCGTTCTCGAGGCTGTAGTAGACGGTGGTGCCATCGCGACGGGTCCGGACTAGCCTGGCCATCCGCAACTTGGCCAAGTGCTGCGATACAGACGGCGCCGGCTTGCCGACGCTGTCGGCCAGCTCATTGACCGACAGCTCACCGCCGGTAAGTGCCCATAACACCCGGACCCGGGTGGTATCGGCCAGCATTCGGAACACCTCAACGACCAACCCGACCTGTTCGTCGCCCAGCGCCGACCTATCAGCATTCAAACGCCCCATCGCGGACGCTCCTTATCGCATATCTGCATTGATACGCAGATAATAGACCACGAACGGGCATCAGTGCTCGCAGCAGCCGCATTCCTCGCCGTCGGCCTTCGCCGATTCCGCAGTAAGGATTGGTGCACAGCATGATTCGCCCTTCCAGGCGTTCATTCCTTCGCGGACCGCGATGGCCGCAATGACCAGGGCCGCGATTGGGTCGGCCCATGACCACCCGAACAGGGTGTTGACGAGCAGCCCCACCAGCAGCACCGCGGAGAGATAGGTACACAGCAGCGTCTGCTTGGAATCCGCCACCGCCGAGAGTGACCCCAGCTCGCGGCCGGCCCGGCGCTGCGCCCACGACAGCACCGGCATGACCGCCAGGCTGACCGCGGCCAGCACGATCCCGATCGTCGAATGCCGGGCCTCACCGAATCCGGTCAGCGACCGGATCGACTCCACCGTCACATAGGCGGCAAGTGCAAAGAACGAGAACGCGATCACCCGAAGCGCGGCCTTCTCGCGCGTTTCCGGATTCTTGGCATTGAACTGCCATGCCACGGCTGCGGCCGACGACACCTCGATGACCGAATCCAAGCCGAAACCGATCAGGGCCGTCGAGGACACCCGAGCCCCCTCGGTGAGGGCGACGACCGCTTCTATGACGTTGTAGGTGATGGTCGCCGCGACGAAAAGCCGAATCCGTCCCCTGAGCACGTCTCGACGCTGCGTTGTCAGCACCATCAGCAGCATTCCTCGTCAACCGGGCAGCAGGACGGATCCACCGCAAGCACCAGGTCAACAAGGTCGCCGAGAGCATGAGCTATCCGCTCATCGGCCAGCTCGTAGCGGGTGCGCCGGCCCTCGGGAATGGCAACGACCAACCCGCAACCGCGAAGACAGGCAAGGTGATTCGAGGTGATCTGTCGAGATACCCCAACCTCCTCGGCAAGCTCCGAGGGATATCCGGGCCGCGATCGCAGACTTAACAGAATCGCGGTACGCGTCGGATCCGACAACGCGCACCCGAACCTCGTCAAGGCATCGCGATGAACCAACGTCTCCATGAATCCAGATAGTACATCCAAACCTGTATTCAGATCCAGCTGTACTAACCGGCGATGCCGACCTCGCCATGGCTGATGGCCGTCGCCTTCTCCCCCGCCCGCAGGAAACTTCCGGTCCGTCGCGTGCCCAGCACGCCGGTAGGTTGTCCGTCGACAACGACCATCCGGCCACCGATCAGCACCGCGCTGACGGTTGCGTCGTTGCGATTGACCATCCGCGACAGGCCCCCGTACGCATCGACGGACTGCTCGGCGTACTCGGTGAGCGTTCCGTCGAGCTTCTCCGGATCGACCACGAAAAGGTCTGCGCGGTCACCGATCCGGAGGTGCCCGGCATCGATCTGGTACCAATCCGCGAGCTCACCGGTCAGCCGGTGCACGGCCTGTTCGATGGTCATGAACGGCTGCCCGTCCTGCTGCGCCTCACGCACGTGACGTAACAGCCGAAGCCCGAAGTTGTAGAAGGCCATATTCCGCAGATGGGCGCCGGCGTCGGAAAAGCCGATCTGAATACCGGGATCCCGCGCCAGCTGTTTGAGCACCTCGGGGCGATGGTTCGAAATCGTGGTCCGCCAGCGAATGGCCGTGCCGTGTTCGAGCACCAGATCGAGGAACGCGTCGACCGGGTGCAGGCCACCGCGATCCACGCCGACCTGTCCGAAGGACTTGCCGACCACCGACTCGTCGGGGCACGCGACGATCTCGGCATCGAAAAAGTCTCTGTGCCAAACCCTTACGCCGAACTTACTCTCGTACTCCTTCCGAAATCGGCGGCGGTACTTCTCGTCGCGCAGCAGCTCATTGCGCTCGACCTCGGTGCGCAGGTGCAGCGCCGCGGCCCCCGCACCGAACTCTTCGAATATCACCAGATCGATACCGTCGGCGTATACCTCGAACGGCACGGGCAGATGCTGCCAGCGGAAGTTGCCACCCAGCCTGTTCACCACCTTGGCGACCGGCCCCATCGCCCGGATCGCATACGGGTTGGCCTTGATATCGGCAGCCGAGAGCAGGGACGTCGACAGTCGCTTGCGCAGGATGCCCAACGACTGGACGGCCTGCGACAGCACATTGAACGGATTGTTGATATCCGGTCCGGACTGCAGTGCCCGATTCCTTTGGCGTAGCTGAGCTTTCAGCTTACGCAACTCGCGCGGCTTGGCATACGTGGAAGGCAACGTCCTGGACCGGCATACGTCGCCGTCAAGCTTGTCGAACAACAGCTGCTGAGACGACATACCGACAAATCCGGCGTCCAGCGCCTCGGTCAGCCACCGGTCCATCTGCGCCTGCTCACTGGGTGTGGGTCGTTCGGTTTTGCGGGTAGCGCGGTCCAGCCCCATCACCGCCGCACGCATATCCGAATGCCCCAGGAAGGTAGCAATATTCGGCCCGAGCGGTAGCGACTCCAGGGCGGCAATGTATTCACGCGCATTCGTCCATGTCTTGTTACGGTCGACGGCCCCGATCACGTGATCGCGCGGTATCGCCTCCACCCTGCCGAAGATGTCTCCGGCGTCGATACCGTTGACATGCACGACAGACAGCGAGCAGGAACCGAGCAACACCGTCGTCACACCATGCCGAACCGACTCAGACAGTGCCGGTGCCGCCAGCACCTCGACGTCGTAATGCGTATGGACGTCGACGAGTCCCGGGAGCACCCATTTCCCGGTGGCATCGATGATGTTAGGACAGTTCGTCTCATCAAGGTCATCGGCCGAGATCACGGTGATATGACCATCCTTGATGCCGATATTCCGGACGGCAGACTCGGCACCCGTCCCGTCGAACCATCGCCCGCTTCGTATCACCGTGTCGAACCGGGCGTCGCTATGGACAGTCATCTCAATTTCCTGCCTGTTCTCGGAATATGGCTATTTCACGGGCGCAATGCGAAGCGCCGGTAAGACATAACGGCGGAAATGTCGGCGCAACGAGGCCGGGTCATCCGGGTCAATGCAGTTTCCAGGGACACTCCCCAGGCTGATCATCACGCGGGCGATCCACTCGCTGGCTTCCTCGACTTCGGTACGGGCATGGATCTCTCCGGCGTCACGGGCCGCCTCCACATATGGCCGCCAGAACCCGGCGAGATCAGGCACCAGGCCCTGCACGCCCGCGCCCGCGCATGCCGCGAACTCCTCGGGCTCGCGCACACGCAACCGCATGAGCAGGGTGCCGGGATCGTCATATGCGCGGCGGCCGATCTTGACGCCTGCCACCAGCTGCGCCTCGAATCCCTCGATTGCCGATAACTCGGCGGCGGACTGTGCCCAGCTGATCTCGATCAGCCGGATGATCGCCGCACCCACCAGCGTCTGCTTGTCCGGAAAATGGCGATACAGCCAGGAGCGGGAAACCCCCGCTTCCTCGGCCACATCGGTCATCGTGGACGCGCGAATACCCTTGTCGGCGAGGAGTTTTTCGGTGGCATCCAGCAGTCGCGCGGTCACCGAATCGCCATCGGCCTCAGCTATCGAGCCTTCGTCGAACACCGCAGTCATGCCCTCAATGTAGACAAGACGTGGACACATTTCAAGATCTGTGTACACTCCGAATGCACAGATTTACGGAACTGTTCACAGGCGACCGCACCGCCGCGGCCGTACCTCAAGGAGTGCCATGACCCGACCCCATACCGCGATCATTGGTGCCGGCATCAGCGGACTCACCTCCGCGAAGATGCTGTCCGATTACGGAATTCCCCACACATGCTTCGAGACATCGGACCGGATCGGCGGAAACTGGGCATTCGGCAATCCCAACGGCCACAGCAGCGCCTACCGCTCCCTACACATCGATACCTCGCGGCATCAGCTCTCGTTCCGTGACTTCCCGATGCCCGACAGCTACCCACATTTTCCCCATCACACACTCATCAAGCAGTACCTCGAGGACTATGCGACAGCCTTCGATCTCAAGCGCGATATCGAGTTCCAGAACGGCATCGTCCACGCCGAGCGGCTTCCGGACGGCGGATGGGAACTACTGACACAGACCGGCGAACGTCGAATGTTCGACCTACTCGTCGTCGCCAATGGGCATCATTGGGACCCCAGGTATCCGGACTTTCCGGGCACGTTCACCGGCACCACACTCCACTCGCACCATTACATCGATCCGCGCACTCCCCTGGACTTCATGGACAAGAGAATCCTCGTAGTCGGTCTCGGTAACAGCGCAGCGGACATAGCGGTTGAGCTGTCCTCACGGGCCACCGGAAACACCGTCACCCTCTCTACCCGGTCGGGTGCCTGGATCGTCCCCAAGTACGTCGCCGGGCAGCCCGCCGATAAGTATTTCCGCACCAGCCCGCACATCCCGATGTCGTGGCAGCGCAAGCTGTTTCAGATGATGCAACCGCTCATGTCCGGACGGCCGGAACAGCTGGGGCTGCCGGTGCCGAATCACAAATTCGGCGAGGCACACTTCACTCAATCCGTGGAACTCCCTTTGCGACTTGGGTCGGGCGACATCATTCCCAAGCCCAACATCAGCCGCCTGGACGGTGACACCGTGCACTTCGAGGACGGCACATCCGCCGACTTCGACGTGATCATCTGCGCGACCGGATACAACATCACGTTCCCGTTCTTCGACCCGGACCTCGTCAGCGCGCCGGGGAATCGGATCGACTTGTACAAGCGAATGTTCAAACCCGGCCTTGATGACTTGATCTTTGTCGGCCTGGCACAGGCGGTTCCGTCGTTGTTCCCGTTCGTCGAATGTCAGGCGCGGCTGGTGGGCGCCTATGCCGCGGGTAAGTATCGGCTGCCCTCGGTCGACGAGATGCACGACGTGATCGAGGCAGAACATCGCAAGTACACCGGGCACATGCTGGATCGCCCACGGCATACCCAACAGTTGGATTACTTCCTCTACGAACACGATATGAGAACCAAGGAGATTCCCCGCGGATTCGCGCGGGCGGGAGGTGCGGCATGAACCGCCAGAACATCCGATTCAGCAGCCACGGAATCGACTGTGCCGCATGGCTGTACCATGCGGAAACATCCGAGGAATCGGCGCCCGTCGTGGTGATGGCACATGGAGTGGGCGGCACCAAGGACTCGGGACTGGAGCCGTTCGCCGAGCGGCTAGCCGAGGCGGGCATGCACGCGCTCGCATTCGACTATCGTGGCTTTGGGTCCTCCGACGGCTTTCCCCGTCAACAGGTTTCGTTTAGCCATCAGATCGGCGACTATCACGCCGCGGTGAGCACGGCCGCCCGCCTTCCTGGCGTCGATCCGACGCGAATTGTCCTGTGGGGTGTATCCCTGGCCGGTGGTCATGTACTGGCGGTTGCCGGTTCGCGTAACGACGTGGCCGCCGTCGTGTCGGTTACTCCACTGGTGGACGGCATCGCAGCGGCACGATCCGCAATGAGCGAGCACAGCGGCGCCACGCTGCTGCGTTCTGCGCTGGCCGGGATTCGCAGCCGGGTGGGTCGCGAGCAGCGCACCATCCCCATCGTCGGACGTCCGGGCGAGCTGGCGGCCCTGACCTCGGATGGGTTCTACGAGGCGCATATGGCGATCGCCGGCCCCACGTGGCGCAATGAGATCGACGCGACGGTGGGCACTCAGCTCGCTTCGTACCGTCCCACCCGATATGCCGCGCGCATCAACTGCCCCACCCTGGTACAGATCGCCGACTTCGATCGGGCCGCGCCGCCGCATGCCGCCGCGAAGGCCGCATTCAAGGCACGCGCGGAAGTGCGCCACTACCCGTGCGATCACTTCGGCGTCTATCAAGGCCAGGAGTATTTCGATTCCGTCGTTTCACACCAAATCGGCTTTCTGACACGTCATCTGGGCGTCAAGTCTGCGTCGTTGACCGAAACAGTCCATGGCTGAGACCATTCAGCAGCTGGTCCGCGCCCGCGCCAACGATGACAACACCGCTCTGGTCTATCGGAGTCGGAAGTGGACCTGGCGTGAATACGTGACACAGGCGTCCCGCCAGGCGACTGCACTGATACAGATGGCCGATCCAGATCGTCCGCTGCACATTGGCACTCTGCTGGGCAATACACCCGCGATGGCTATCGCGGTGGCCGCCGCCGCCCAGGGTGGATACATCCTGTGTGCCATCAACAACACCCGCCGCGGCGACGGGCTGCTCCGTGATATCCGCAAGGCGGACGTGCAGATCCTGCTCGTCGACGATGACCATCTACATCTGCTGGAGTCATTGGACCTCGCGGACGTTCGGGTGATCAACATCGACGGTGCGGATTGGCATGCACAGGTATCTATGGCCGGTGAGCTGCGACCCTACCGGACTGCCGAGGCCTCCGATCCGTTCATGATGATCTTCACCTCCGGGACGAGTGGTGATCCGAAAGCCGTTCTGGTGACGCATATGACGGTTCTCATCGCGGCCCAATCCCTGGTCGCCCGGTTCTCGCTTTCCCCTGCCGACGTCTGTTATGTCTCGATGCCACTGTTTCATTCGAATGCCGTTCTGGCGGGATGGGGGGTTGCAGTCGCGGCGGGAGCCACGCTAGCCCCCGTGAAGTTCTCGGCATCACGCTTCCTCACCGACATCCGGGAGGTAGGCGCAACCTACATGAATTACGTGGGCAAGCCGCTCGCGTACGTACTGGCCACCGAGGCACGGGCGGACGATGCATCTAACCCACTGCGGGTGGCATTCGGAAACGAGGCTTCCGAACACGACATCGCTGAGTTCGCACGACGATTCGATGTCACGGTGTACGACGGATTCGGATCGACAGAGAACGCTGTCATCATCACCCGGGAGGAGGGCACCCCCACCGGATCCATCGGTAAGGGGTTCCCCGGGGTCGCGATCTACGACCCCGACGCGCTGACCGATTGTGCCGTGGCCGAATTCGACGCGCATGGGATCTTGGTGAACGCCGACACCGCGGTCGGCGAGTTGGTGAATACCCAAGGAGCGGGCTTCTTTTCCGGGTACTACAACGACGAGGATGCCACCGGTGAACGCATGCGCCACGGCATGTATTGGTCGGGTGACCTTGCCTATCGGGACGCCGATGGCTGGATCTACCTTGCCGGACGGACAAGCGACTGGATGCGAATAGGCGGCGAGAACCTGGCCGCCGCACCCATCGAGCGCATCCTGCAACGACATCCTGCGGTGAGCCAGGTGGCCGTGTACGCCATTCGCGGTGCGCACGGCAGCGACGAAGTGACCGCCGCGCTGGTATTGCGGGATTCGTTCACTCCTTTGGAGCTCACTGAATTTCTTGCCGCGCAGGAGGATCTGCCCGGGGTCGGCTGGCCCCGGCATGTCCGCGTGGCGAAGAGCCTTCCCTGCACGGCCACCAACAAGATCCTCAAACGCGCACTGGTTTCGGCAGGTCTTGACGCAGGAGACGACGAGCTGTGGCGCCGGGAGGAACGTGGTGCGGAGTACTACCCCCTCGAGGCACTGTTACCAGAGTGACTAAAGGTATTTGCTAAATCCCTTGCCCAGGTGGCCCTCTCGCAGTATTGTCGAACGTATGTTCGATGCACTGGGGGATCCCGCTCTGATCGACGTGATCACCGTATCTCAGCGCGCCGAAGCCCAACACGCTTCGCGTCGGCTCTCGGCGATTGGGGTTTTGGTGGATCGTCATGCCGATCCCGATCGGGAGGATCCGCGGGATCGGTTCGCGGTGGACCGCTGGGATGAGGTGGCCGCACAAGTGGCCGCCGCTCAGGGCATCACCCACGCGTTGGCCTCCCACCAGATGCGCTACGCCTACGTGCTGCGGCACCGCCTGCGCGCTGTGGCCGAGCGATTCGCCGCCGGAGACATCGACTTTCGCACCGTTGCCCTGATCATCGGACGCACCGAACTCCTCGAAGACGACGCCCTGGTCGCCGCCGTCGATGCCGCGATCGTGGCCGCCCTACCGCGCTGGGAACGCTGGTCGGTCAAACGGATCACCGCGGCCCTGGACGCCCTGATCTACCGCCACGACCGTGATGCGCTGCGCCGCACCAAAACCGCCACCGATGACCGGCACCTCGAGATACGGCCTCTGGACACGGGCGATCCACTCGCCGAAATCTGGGGCGTGCTGCAGACCCCGCACGCCGTCGCCCTCGATAAACGCCTCGATCAACTCACCGCCACCGTCTGCCCCGCCGACCCACGCACCAAAGCCCAGCTGCGTGCCAATGCCATCGGCGCCCTAACCCAAGGCCTCGATCGGATGCGATGCACCTGCACCGACACCGACTGCACTGGACGCGCCGTCGCCGACACCCAGGTCATCGTGCACATGGTGGCCAACCAAGACACCCTGCAAGACCCCGAAAACCTTGAACCGGCCCAGATGTCCGGGTTCGGGGTGATCAACAGCACCCAAGCCCGCCAGATCGCCACCCAACCCGGCACCCGAATCCACACCCTGCACGCCCAGGGCACCGACCGGTACCGGCCCACCCGCAGACTGGACACCTTTGTACGCTGCCGCGATCAGCTGTGCCGCTTCCCCGGCTGCTCACACCCCGCCGAAAACACTGACTTGGACCACAGCATCGCCTACGCCGACGGCGGACGTACCGAGGCCGAAAACCTCAAAGCGCTATGCCGCAAACATCACATGCTCAAAACCTTCTGCGGCTGGCGTGAAATCCAAGAACCCGACGGCACCATCATCTGGAAAGCACCCACCGGACACACCTACCCCACCACCCCCGCCGGCGGGCTGCTCTTCACCAACCTCACCCGAGCCCGCACCCGCACACAAGACCGCCAACGACGCCGCACCACAGAACGAAACCTCAACCGAAAAAGCCGATCGCAACGCCAAACAGCACAGGCCAACCACGCACAAGCCAGCCCGCCACCGTTCTAACCGGCGAGGTAACGCGTTAGCATCGCGGCCAGTTCGTTCTGAAAGCCCGCAACGTCAACGGGTTTCGGTGCAGCCATCAGGTGGTGTACCAGCAGTTCGATTGTTGTGACGACGAGCCTCGCAGCCACATCTTTGTCATCGACGTTCACGTCGGGGTACTGATCGAGGAGTCGCCGCATGTCATCCGTGGCGGCGTGTTGCACCTCGGCCACTTTGTCCATGAGCTCGCGAGAGCGCGGCGCCTGCTCGAGCAGAATTCTGAGAAACTCGGGATCCTGTCGATGGTTGGTGATCGCCGTCTCGACGATGGCGCGGATAACGCCTGCCACCGAGCCGGGCGTCCCGGCTTGCTCGTGTTCGTTCGCCGCGGCGATTCCCGCGTCGAGGTGGCGGGCCGCCAGCTCCACCACGATCGAGTCTTTGTTCGGGTAGTACTGATACAGCGATCCAACGGAGATATCGGCCCACTCCGCAATGCGATTGGTCGTCCCGCGGGCGTAGCCGTACTTGGTGAAAACCTGGACAGCGGCATCGAGAATGCGGTCACGGGTGCGTTCGGACCGACGCTGACGCGGCGCTCGGCGTGGTTGAAGCTGATGCTGATTCGTCGGCACGACACCCTCCTGCTCGCTCGATGCGAAGTCAGCGTAGATCACGGAGCACGTCCAAACGGGGCCTCCCATCCACTCCGGCAAGGCTCCAAACGCGAGTAGCTCCGCTACGACGACGTGGCCCAGCTGGCATAGCCCTTCCACTCAAATGCGAGTAGCGATACACCTCACCAGAAGTCGATAATTGGCCTCCTAGCTGCACAAATAGCACAGCCTGCAGCGAGTTGACCGTTCACTAGAGCTCATCTTTGGGAGGAACGCCGATGACCGGACACCTATGGTTCGCCTCTCCACCGGAAGTGCACTCCGCGCTGATATCGGCGGGGCCCGGTACTGGACCTCTGCTCGCGGCCTCCAACGCGTGCCACGCGTTGAGCATCGAATACCGAATCGCCGCAACCGAACTCCAGGAACTTCTGTCCGCGGTACGCGCTGGAATATGGGAGGGACCAAGCGCTGAACTGTGCGTCGCCGCGCACCGGCCGTATGTGGGCTGGCTCCAGAATGCGGCGAACGTCAGTGCGGTTAAGGCCGCACTAATGGAGCAGGCGGCCACCGCCTACACCAGCGCATCGGCGGAGATACCCACCATGGGAGAACTCGCGCTCAACCATGCCACCCATATCGCCCTGGTAAGTACGAATTTCTTTGGTATCAACACCATCCCCATCGCCATTAATGAGGCCGACTACGTGCGCATGTGGATCCAGGCTGCCACCGCCATGTCTGTTTACGACGGCATCTCCAGCGCAGCTCATACCGCGGCACCGCAGCTGCCCCCCGCCCTACCGATACTGAACGCCGGGCCTAGCGGCGTCAACGCCTTCGGAAATTCCTTGCAGCGCAACGAACCTACCCTGCTGTCACTCCTCGAAGACATTCTCAAGAAGCTGGTACCACGCGAACTCGCCGACCTCATCAAGGAACTTGCCAGGTTCGATCTCCAACGGCTCCTAGTCCTGCTGGTCACCAATCCGGCCGCCGCACTGAAGGCACTCGCACCGCTGATCACGGCACTACTTGGATTCGGACAGTTCTTCAGCATCAGCGTCATGCTGTGGACATTGCAGATAGGTTCTGCACTACTCCTTTTCGCCCCGGCCATCGCTCTCCCCCTCGCCATTGCGTTGGCCGACACAAACCGACTCATTCCGATCAACGACCCCGCGCCGAAATCGCTACCCACCAACGGAGTTGGCCCTCCCACCTCGCGCTATCCGCTGGAAATGAGCCCCGGAACCTCAACCGCCACGCCCACAGGCCCTGCCCCACCGACGTCGACCGTCACGACAACGACCTCGCCTGGAGCGCCCACGACGGCCGGCACCGCCGCTCCATCCGGCTTTCTGCCCTACGCCGTCCTCGCTGCAGGCCCAGAACCTCCCAGCGGCCCGAACATCACTGAAGGATCCAAGACCCGGACTCCATCCGTGGTGGATGCCTCCGTATGCACAGGTGCCACACGGGATATATCAAAGGACGCCAGACGGCGGAAGCGTAAGCAGCAGAACGTCATCACAGCGTCTCGGATGTACGTCCGCGAGTTCCTGGACGAGCCGAAAGCTCCAGACCCCGTCGCTCACCCTGTCACACCGACCTCCCGTTTCGGCGCGAGTGTGTGGGCCCGTACCGGCGTCGTTGACAAAGACCTGACCCGTGCGCGCGGACTCGTAGAGCGCGAGTCACCGACAACCGCCGAACGGATTTCTTCGCAGCCCCTCATTCCCGGCAGCTGGCCGGACCACGACACGGAACGATAAGGAAACTCGCCATGACACCTCTCGCCTCGCGCCTGTCGGACCTGGTTTCAGACGTCCTGTTCACCACCGCGCGCATCAGCGAAGTCAGCGACGTATCAACGCGTTTCGTCAAAGTCCGACTCGCCAGCGAGGCGTTCCGGCGCACACAGTGGATACCTGGAGACAAGCTGCAGATACGACCGCAACGCGGGTCGTTACGAATGCGTGCCTACACACCCATCAATTGGGACCGCCATGCCGGCAGCACCGAGTTGATCGCGTTCAGGCATGGCGACGGCCCCGGCGCCCGCTGGTTCGAGGACGCTGCCGTCGGCACGGATTGCGATGTGTTCGGACCGAGCCGCTCGCTTGACCTGTCGGATGTGGCCCCCTCGGCGGTCTTTGTCGGAGACGAGACCAGCGTGGCCCTTGCGCACGCTCTGCACAGTGTCAGCCCGGCGGCCCGATATCTCTACGAGACAACGGATCCCAGTGCCCTGATGGCGGTATTAACCGCCCTCGGACTCGCCGAGAACGTCAAGGTCATGGACAAGTCCGACAATCACGATGCCTTGCTTCAGCTGATCATCGAATCGGTGCAGTCCCCTGGCGAGCCCAGCGACCTAATCGTCAGCGGTGATGCAGCCACCGTCAGCGCGGTTCGGCGCGGCGCACGCCGATGGGGTGACTACAGACCGCAGATCAAGGCCCGCGCGTACTGGGCCCATGGGCGCACGGGGTTGAGCTGATATGAACTCCCTGGAGACACCGAAGGTAGTCGGCGTTCTGGAGCGGCTCTTCGGCGAAGCCGAGACCACCGATCGGTCCGCGATCGCCGAGCTGCTCGACAACACCGAACCCGGGGCCGATCCCGTAGCCACCGCACTCGACGCCGAAGTGAGTGACTACAAAGAGTTCTACCACCGTTCGGTTCAGAATTTTCTTTGCGTATCACCGGTTTTCGGTAGGTTTCTCTATATCTGCGGGCGGGCGGTCAACGCCACGCGCATCGTCGAATTCGGCACGTCCTTCGGCGTCTCCACCATTCACCTTGCGTGCGCGGTCCGGGACAACGGCGGCGGGTTGGTCGTAGGCACCGAGCTCGAGCAGGCCAAGGCCACGCGCGCATACGGGCACTTGAAAGAGGCGGGCGTCGACGATCTGGTTGATATCCGCGTCGGCGACGCCCTGGACATGCTGAGTGGCGGCGTTGGCGGGGCAATCGATCTGGTCCATCTCGATGGCGCAATGAGCTTGTATCGGCCGGTGCTGCAACTGCTGGAGCCACACCTGCGGCCGAATGCACTCATAGTCGCCGAGAACGCCACCCCCGACTATCTCGACTACATCGAGGACATCGCGACGCCCTACGTGTCGCTGCCGCTGCCGTTCCGGGACGTACGCGGCAACGAACTCACAGTTTTCACGGGGTGAAAGCGCGTCAGCGTCCCCAGGTGTCTTCCAGCATGCGCGGTTTGGAGGCCTGGTAGCCGCCGATACCAAGCACGGTGATCGCGACAAGCAGGAGCCCGAACGGCGCATACCAACTGCCGGTCACGTCGTGCAGCACGCCGAACAGCACCGGGCCCAGGCATGCGACGGCATACCCAACCCCCTGGGTGAAACCGGACAGAGCCGCGGAACCGGCCGCGGTGCGGGTACGCAAGTTCACCAGCGTCAGCCCCAGCGGGAAGGTGGACGGCCCGAAGCCGAGCGCGATCACCCACACCGCAGTCGCGGTCATCGGCAGGAACAACAGGCCACCGAATCCGATAAGGAAGCAGACAAGGCAGGCCGCGACGACCGGGAACGGGTTGCGCATGCGAGCAGCCAACGGCGGGATTGCCAGCGTGCCAACGAATCCCACAGCAGAGAACAAGGCCACCATCACCCCGCCAAGTGAAGCGCTGCCACCAGCCGAGGTCAGGATCGCTGGGATCCAGGTGAACATCGAATAGGTGACAAGGGAGGTCATACCGAACATGCCGGCCATGCCCCAGGCCAACGGTGAACGCCAAACTTGGCCCACGGCAGACGAATCCGCGTGCGGTTCGGCAGAGTGGTCAGCGACATCATGACCACGGCGTGCGATGACGACACCGATCCACGGCAGCAGGGCCGCCACCGGAACGATCAACCAGGCGGCCAGCGAGAATCGCCACCCATAGGCATTGGCGAGCGGAACCGCAGTCAATGCCGGAATGGTGGTTCCGATCTGCAGCACCGTCAAGTAGGAGGCGCTCATCAGGGCGACGCGGTGCGAGAAGTACCGCTTGACCAACGGTGGGATCACCACGTTGCCGATGCCCATGCCAAGCAGCGCCACGCAGGACAGCACGAGGAGCCCGCCGGTCGAGTTCATCGCGGGCCGGGCCGCCATACCGATGACGGTGGCCACCACGGCGGACAACGTCGTGCGCTCCAGACCGAACCGCTCGGTCAGCGCGGGTGTCACCAGTCCAGCGACTGCGAACATGGCCGTCGGCAGCATCCCGAACACACCGATCACCGCGGAGCCGAACCCGATTTCCCGCGAGATCTCGGTCAGCAGCGGAGTCAGCGAGGTGACCGCGGACCGCAGGCACAACGCGAACAGCAGGATCGCAACCAGCACCATCAGGCGCCCACGGCGCAGCGCGGCAGCCGATACGGCCCGCATCGAATCGTGCGAGTCGGTTCGGGTGGTGTGCGCGGTCGTGGTCAACGTTCCTCCTCTAAGCAACTCGGCAAATCATAGGATGAATGGATGAATAGGTACAACGTGATTTCCGCCGCACGCTACGATGGGCCGTCATGCAGCCGGTCCGTCGCCAAACACTGATTGGCCAGGTCACCGAGCAACTCCGCGAGGAGATTCTGTCGGGACGCTGGGCCGTCGGCGCGCGCATCCCCACTGAACCCGAATTGTGCGAGCTCACCGGGACCTCCCGCAACACAATTAGGGAGGCCGTCCAGGCCCTGGCGCACGCCGGGATGCTGGAACGACGCCAGGGCTCCGGCACCTACGTGCTGTCGGTGGGCGGCAGCGGCTCGGCCATCGGCGACTATTTCGCCGCCGCCAACGACCGCGACCTCATCGAACTACGACAGACCCTCGAAGTGACCGCAGCCGGCCTCGCCGCACAGCGACGTGATGAGGATGACATCGAGCACCTGCGCGCCTTGCTGCGGCGGCGCAACGAATTATGGGCGCCCAGCCAGGTCGCACCCCAGCTCGTCGAGGACGCCATCTCCACCGATATCGCGGTTCACCGGGCCGTGGTCGCCGCCAGCCACAATGCCCTCTACCTGGAGCTTTACGATTCGCTACTGGGGTTGATGGACCATTACATGCGCGGCAACCCGATCGGCGCGGAATGCTCGTTCGAGCACGAACACACCAAGCTCGTGGAGTCCGTTATCGCGGGCGATATCGATGCCGCCAAGGCCGCCACCGAGCAGCTCTTCACCGAGCTGAGCCTGCGCCGCCGGAACTTTCCTCACCATCCACACGACTAGCTGAACGTGAAGATCGTCATTCCGGCAGCGGTCGCGCTGTCACTGCTCGCGGGCTGTTCGGCGCATGAGCCCGTACCGTCCACCCAGGCCTCCGAGGTAACCATTACCGACCAGTGGGCCAAGTCGGCCCCAGACGGATCCATGACCTCCGTGTTCGGCACCGTGCACAACACCGGGACAGGTGAGGCACGCATCGTGTCCGCCACCTCGCCCGCCGCGAGCTCGGTGGAACTGCACGAGGTAACGGCCGACGGAAAGATGCGCCCCAAGGAGGGCGGGGTCGCCATTCCCGCCAACGGCGAACACAAGCTGACCCCCGGTGGCGATCACGTCATGCTCATGGGACTGACCGCCCCCCTACGCCCGGGCCAGGACGTCGTCATCACGCTGGCCTTCCAAGATGGCTCGACCAAGCCCCTCACCGCGCAGATCCGGGACTTCGCGGGCGGTAACGAGAACTACCAGCCCTGAGCATGACGCGCCGTTCATTCTCCCGACGGGGACTCATCGTCGGCGGTGGCGCCGCAGCCGCCCTGACCGCAGGCGCCGGATTGTCGGCGTGGTCGGCCCAGTCCGAAGCGGCACGCGCGCAGAGCGCGCCCGCAGTCGAACCGTTCTACGGCGAGCACCAGGCCGGGATCACCACCTCGCCGCAATCGCACGCACTGTTCCTCGCGCTGGATCTGCTGCCCGCGCCGGAGCAGACAGCACGCGAGAATCTACGGTCGGTCTTGCGTCTGTGGACCACCGATGCGGCCAGGCTCACCCAGGGGCTGCCCGCGCTGGCCGATACCGAGCCGGAATTAGCCACGCCCACAGCACGATTGACGGTCACCGCGGGTCTTGGCCCCTCGGCGTTCACCAAGGCCGGCCTCGCCGACAAGTGTCCGACCTCGGCGAGTGACTTCCCCACCTTCTCCACAGACCGGCTCGACAAGCGTTGGTGTGGAGGGGACCTCCTGCTGCAGATATGCGCCGACGACATGCTTCTGGTGACGCACGCCGCCCGAGTGCTTCTGAAGAATGTGCGCTCATTGGCCACCGAAAGGTGGCGCCAGACCGGATTCCGGACGCCGCGCGCGGAAGATCCGTCCGGCGGCACGATGCGCAATCTCATGGGGCAGGTCGACGGCACCGTGAACCCCAGCACCGCCGAGCTCGACAGCCTGCTGTGGCACCAGGGTGACGATCACGAGTGGCTCAGGGGTGGAACACTTCTCGCTCTTCGCCGAATCACGATGGACCTTGACGGATGGGATCAGCTGGATGGCAAGCTCCGGGATCTGGTGATGGGCAGACGCGCAGACAATGGCGCGCCACTATCGGGCGAGAAGGAATCCGACGAGCCCGACCTGGAGATGAACCGCGGTGGCATCCCCGTCATCCCGGCGACCGCACATATCGCGCTCGCCCGTCACCGCAACCCGCACGAGAAGTTCCTGCGCCGCCCGTACAACTTCGACGACGCCCCGATGCCGGGCACATCATCGAATTCCGGCCTGGTTTTCGCCGCATACCAACGTGATATCGCCACCCAGTTCGTCCCGGTGCAGCGACGCCTGGCCGAAAGGGACGAATTCAATCAGTGGAATACCGCGGTCGGGTCCGCCGTATTCGTCATGCCGCCGGGCGCCACGGAAGACGGTTATCTCGGCCGGTCGCTGCTGGGTTAACGGGCCACGCCCCTAGGCCGACTGCGCGGATTACCGGTTCAGTCGCCATCTCGGCCATAGAAACTCCTTGCAAGTTAGGGTTACCTAAGTTTCAATGGTCAAGTGAGCTTGATGTCAAGACCCCTCTCCGTGGAACCCACGGTGAACATCGGTGAAGCCGCCGCCCTCTACGGCCTTGCCCCGTCGACTCTGCGTTGGTGGGAGAAACAGGGCGTCCTGGATTCGCCGACACAGCGGGGCGGCCGCCGCACCTACACCGAGCGAGACCTGCGGCGCATCGGCATCGCGTATCTGTGCTGTGTCACCGGGATGATGCCGCTACGCCAGACGGCCGTCGTGACATCGCATACGACCCAACCCGATACCTGGCGCAGCGTGGTCACCGAACAGGTCGCGGACATCTCCGCACGGATCGACCGCCTCGACCGCGCCCGCGAATACCTCAACCACTTGCTGTCCTGCCAGAACGAGGACATCGTCGATTGCCCCTACCTGGACGGTGAGCTCCGCATCCGCACCCCACGAGGACGCGCGGCCGGCCTGGACCTGGTAACCGCGGCACGGAGCACGCCCGCCCCCTTGATCGAGATCTGTGACGAAACCCCATCCGACCGCTCCCCGACATGCTTCTTTTGCGGCCGCGGGCTCACCCCGCGAGGAAAGGGACGTCCGCAGCGTTACTGCTCCCCCGCCTGCAAGCAGCGTGCTTATCGGCAGCGCCGCAGTAGTGAACCAGCCGGTGAAGTCGCCTGATTCACGGTATGAAATGACATGTGACCCCGCCCGCGCCTGAATCGCCGGATCCGCTTCCGCAGATTGCCCGGGCCCGCTCCATCCTGTTCTCTGCCCCACCGGCGGGACGGCGCTGGAGCATCGGACTCCGCGCGGGTGCCGCCGTCGCCATTCCCGGAGCATTGGTCGTCGCCGCCGGTTACCCCAATGCCGCGCTCTACGTGACCTATGGGGCATTCGCGGTCCTGTACGGAGAGGGCCGCCCTTACCGGGTGCGTGCCGCCGTCGTGGCCACCGCGGGCGTCGCATTGGTGTTCATCGCCGCACTCGGTGCCATCGTCGGTACGTACGCGCCGGGCGGTGTCGCCAACAAGGCGGTAACCATCCTCACTCTGACCGCGGTCGCGATCCCGGTCGTGTACACCGTCGATGCACTTCGGCTCGGGCCGCCGGGCGCGTTGTTCTTCGTCCTGGTGTGCGGCGGCGCGCTCGGTGCCACCGAATGGGGTGTGGATCCGACCCAGATCCTCATCTGCGCAAGCCTGGGAGCAGTTGCGGCGGTGGCCGTTTCGATGGCAGGAGCCGCAACCGATCGCCACAAACCCGAACGTGTCGCGGTGCAGCGAGCAGTTGATGCAGTCGAAACCTATGCCCAGCCCGGTAATACAACAGTCGATGCCCGGCACGCTGCGGGCGCGGCGATCTCCTCGGCGTGGACGGCCCTCCACGATGCGGGACTGTCCACCAGTTCCGATTCACCCTTGGTGACGACGATGCTCGATACCCATCGCAGATTTACCGAGACCGCGGTCGGCAACAAGATGGTGCTCGACCATCTCATCCCCGGCGATCACGTCCTCGTCGTGCGACCCAGCATCTGGTACCGGTTACGCCGCTCGGTGCGGTTCCGTTCGCACGCCACCATCACGGCAGGACGGGTCGGCATCGCCTGCCTCGGGGCCGGAGTACTGAGTGCCGCGGTCGGCCTGACGCGACCGCAGTGGGCGATCCTGAGCGCCCTCGTGATCGTCCATCTGGGTCCGGACCGGCTGCACGGCACAGTGCGCGGGCTGCAGCGGTTTGCGGGAACACTGATCGGACTCGGCCTGTTCGCGGTGCTCTATCAACTGTCC
This sequence comes from Mycobacterium sp. NPDC050853, assembly GCF_040653875.1. Lineage (NCBI taxonomy): Bacteria > Bacillati > Actinomycetota > Actinomycetes > Mycobacteriales > Mycobacteriaceae > Mycobacterium > Mycobacterium sp. NPDC050853. The sequence goes on along the minus strand of NZ_JBFAGW010000013.1, from coordinate 38,267 downwards.
CTCACTGGATACGCGCTCATCGCCGCCATCGCGACACTGCAGTTCTGCACCGAGCTGTTCCTACCGCGTAACTATGCCGTCGCCGTCATGTTCGTGACCCCCATTGCACTGTTGTCCGCGGGTGTGGTCACTCTGCACGGATCGGTCATATCGATCGTGCGCGATCGCCTGGCCGAAACGATGATCGGCGTCGCTGTGGCCATGGCCTCGATGTACCTGATCGCACCGCGCGCCCATCGCCGGACCTTCGCTTTTACCGAGGCCCGGATCCGGAAGGCGGCTCTCGGACTCGTCGTGACCGCGCGAGCCGTGCCCGCTCATGACGCGGCCTACGCCGAGGCCCGCGACCTGTCCTTCGAACTCGAAGGCGCGATTCGGGCCGGGGTGGACAGCGCACACGATGAGTCCGAGTGGCTCCAGGTGCACTGGCCCGCTCATGCCGCACTCATTCACCACGGCTATGACCTGGTGGCGGCCTGCTGGGCCACACCGCCCGGCGAGATGCTGGCCGATGCCGACCGCTGGGAACAATGCTTCAGCACCAACGCCTGACCGTTGCCCGGCAATCTCGGATGCACACACGTCAAGATCGCGTCAAGTTCGAGCATCCTGCAAAAATGTGACGAGCGTCACATCAGGTGTATACCCTCGGCAAACGCCATGTGTTGACCCGGCTCGCCGCTGCCCGTCCTGGCTATTCGGGTGTCCATGTGGTTACGGTCGAACGGTACGAAACCCGAGTTGATACGAAACATGTTGTGGTGATGGTGATTTTTAGTGGCCGATACTGAACTGAAGACCGAAAAACGTTGTACCGCCGTGTGGTCCATGAGCCACCCGACCCAGTCGGACGCTCGTCACATGTGGCGCATGGCGCGTGACTCCGGCGTGCTAGACGTCAACTCTTCGTACTCATACCTGTTGTGGTGCACCGACTTTCCCTCTACATCCGTCGTTGCCACAATCGACAACCAACCGGTCGGTTTCATCACCGGATACATTCGCCCATCCGGTTCATTGATGATCTGGCAGGTCGGGGTTGACGAGGCATCCCGCGGAAAGGGACTAGCCGCCAGCATGCTGGCTTGGCTCGCGGACTCTCTCGCGGCCTTACAAGGCGAACCTCTCGTCATGGAAACCACTGTGACACAGTCGAATATGGCCTCACGTGCGCTATTCGCCGGATTTGCTCGACGACGGGGCATGGTGCTCACCGAATCCATCGGATTCGGGTTGGAACTCTTTCCCGACGCGCATGAGGCAGAGCCGCTACTGCGGCTCACTCCGCAAGATCCGCATAAAACGCCCAATAACCGGGCCTAACAATTTGGTCCTAAACACATTGGGCCGAAAGGGGATACACACATGACCGCCACCTTGTCCGCTCAGGGAGCCGGACTGCCGAAGGTCATCAACGAACGTGAATCCGAGGTGCGGAGCTATTGCCGGAGCTGGCCCACGACGTTCGCCTCAGCCTCCGGATCTTGGCTGACCAACACCACCGGTGAGCGCTATCTGGACTTCTTCGCCGGCGCGGGCGCACTCAACTACGGCCACAACAACCCGGTGCTCAAGACCGCCCTCATCGACTACCTGACGACTGACGGGGTGGTCCACGGCCTGGATATGGCCACGGTAGCCAAGCAGCACTTCCTCGAAGAGTTCGAGCGGACCATCCTGCTGCCCCGCGGCATGGACTACAAGGTGCAGTTCCCCGGCCCCACCGGGACCAATGCCGTCGAGGCCGCACTCAAGCTGGCGCGGAACATAACGGGGCGTGAGTCAATCATCAGCTTCACCAATGCATTCCACGGGATGACGTTGGGATCGCTGGCGGTGACCGGTAATTCGATGAAGCGTGCCGGAGCCGGCGTGCCGCTTGTGCACTCCACCCCGATGCCCTATGACAACTACTTCGGTGGTGTCACCGAGGACTTCCAGTGGTTCGAGAAGGTTCTCGACGACGAGGGCGGCGGCCTGAACCAGCCGGCGGCGGTGATCGTCGAGACCGTGCAGGGTGAGGGTGGAGTCAACGTCGCCCGTGCCGAATGGCTGCGGGCACTCTCCGATCTGTGCCGGACGCGGGACATCATCCTCATCGTTGACGACGTGCAGATGGGTTGCGGCCGAACGGGTGCGTTCTTCTCCTTCGAAGATGCGGGCATTCGTCCCGATATCGTGACGCTGTCCAAATCCATCAGCGGTTACGGCCTGCCGATGGCCCTGACCCTGATCCGCCCGGATCTCGATCAGTGGGCCCCCGGCGAGCACAACGGGACCTTCCGAGGAAACAATCCAGCATTCGTCACCGCGACCGCGACATTGCAGAAGTATTGGCAGGACAGCACATTCAGTGATGACGTACGCCGCAAGGGTGATCGGCTTAATGCCGAGCTGACAGCACTGGTGGCCGATGACGACTCGGTGTCGGTACGCGGCCGCGGCATGGTCCAGGGCATCGCATTCACTGATACCGAACGGGGCTCGCGAGTGAGCCAGGCCGCTTTCGAGCGGGGCCTGCTGGTGGAGACCTCCGGGCCCAAGGACGAGGTGGTCAAACTGTTGCCCGCGCTGACCACCACCGATGAGCAGCTCGATATCGGAATCGCCACTCTGCGTGAAGCCATCGCCGAGTCGGCGTAGTCACAACGCATAAAGACGAAAGGAACTATCTTGATAGTCCGTACTACCCAACAGATCACGGGTACCGAACGCGATGTCAGTGGCGAAGGCTGGCATAGCAAGCGGATCGTCCTGGCGGATGACGGAGTCGGGTTCTCCTTCCACGAAACCACCATCGACGCGGGAACCGTCCACGTCTTCCACTACCAGCACCACATCGAGGCGGTGTGGCTCACTGTAGGTACCGGTACGCTGACCAACCTGGAGAACGGCGACGTGTTCGCCCTGGCGCCAGGCAGCATGTATCTGCTCGACGGCAATGAGCGGCACCAGCTTTACGCCGATACCGAGATGCGCATGATGTGCGTGTTCAATCCTCCCGTCACCGGGCGGGAGGTCCACGACGAGTCCGGCGCATATCCGGCCGCGCCTGCCCTGTCATGAGTACCCCCGCGATCACCGATCGCTACCCCAGCCGCCTCGAGGCCGAGCAGGCTCCGATCCTCCGAAACGAGCCCGTGGTCTGGGGCGCCACGAACGCAGGACCGCTGGCCCCACCAGCGCTCACCCAGATGTCCGATCAGGGCTTCCTGATCCGGCCGAGCACCGTCGACGAGATGACCGTCTCCGCTTTGAGAAACGAGATCGACAGGGTGCCATCGACATTGGGCGATGATCCCAGGATCATCCGGGAAGCCGGCTCACAGGAGGTGCGCTCCATCTTCGAAGCACATGTCCTGAGCTCGGTGGTGATGGACGTGGCGTGCTCGCCGGGTGTGCTCGACGTCGCCGAACAGCTACTGGGTGGCCCGGTGTATCTGCATCAGTCGCGTATCAACGCGATGCCGGCATTCAGAGGCCGCGGCTTCTACTGGCATTCGGACTTTGAGACCTGGCACAGCGAGGACGGGCTTCCCCAAATGCGCACGGTGTCATGCTCAATCGCGTTGACCGTCAACGTCGCCTACAACGGGTCGCTGCAGGTGATGCCGGGCACGCACCGCACCTTCTACCCCTGCGTCGGCGCAACCCCACTCGATAACCATCGGAAATCACTGGTGGAACAGGAGATTGGTGTGCCGTCCACTCAAACTCTTGCCGAGGCTGCGATCACGAGCGGTATCGAACTCTTCCTCGGACAGCCGGGTGATGCGCTGTGGTTCGACTGCAACCTCATGCACGGCTCCGGGTCGAACATCAGCCCCTACCCTCGGTCGAATGTGTTCCTGGTGTTCAACTCGGTGGAGAACGCGCCCGAAAGACCCTTTGCCGGATCGGAGCCGCGTCCTGAATACATCGCCGCACGCACCTTCACCCCGCTGACCCACCAATCGCCAGGCACCCCCTGATGACGACCGCCGGCCCAGACCTTCAGGCTCCGGAGGGCCGGCGACTACTCAACAGAGCCATCGCGGCATCGGCGATGGGGAACGCCACCGAGTGGTACGACTACGGCGTCTATGCCGCCACCACCACATTCCTGACGCAGGCCTTCTTCCCCACCCTGGGCACCGCATTCACGATGCTGGGGTACGCGATCTCGTTCCTGTTGCGCCCCCTCGGCGGAATGATCTGGGGACCGCTGGGCGATAAGTTGGGCCGCAAGAGCGTCATGGTCATCACCATCGTGCTGATGGCGTTGTCCACCACACTCATTGGCGTATTGCCCAGCTGGGCGACGATCGGCGCCGCGGCCCCCGCGCTTTTAATCCTGCTGCGGGTGATCCAGGGCTTCTCCACCGGCGGCGAATACGGCGGTGCGGCAACGTTTATGGCGGAGTTCGCGCCGGATAAGAAACGCGGCAAGTACGGATCCTTCCTCGAATTCGGCACCTTGGGCGGATTCGCGACCGGCGCCGCGTTCGTACTGGTCCTTGACGCCACGCTCGGCGCGGAAGCGATGCACTCCTGGGGATGGCGTATTCCGTTCCTCCTCGCGCTCCCGATGGGGCTCATCGGCTGGTATCTGCGAAGCCGTCTCGATGATCCGCCGCTGTTCGTCGAGGTGCAGCGGCAGGAACAGCAGGGCGGGGAGGGTGTTGCGACCGCGTTCGAACGGCTCAAGGATCTGGTGCGTGAATACAAGCGGCCCATGATCGTGATGATGCTGCTGGTGATCGCCCTGAACATCACCAACTACACGCTGCTCAGTTATCAGCCGACCTATCTGAAGACCAGGCTCGGCATGACCGAGACACAGGGCCAGATCGTCATCCTGATCGGTGAGATCGCGATGATGGCATTCCTGCCCTTCTGCGGCGCACTGTCGGATCGCGTTGGGCGAAAACCCATGTGGTGGTTCTCCTTGACCGGCCTGCTGGTGCTCGCGTTACCCATGTACTGGCTTATGGGACAGGGATTGGTCTGGGCGATAATCGGTTTCGCTGTTCTCGGATTGCTGTACATACCTCAGCTGTCCACCATCACCGCGACCTTCCCGTGCATGTTCCCCACTCAAGTCCGCTATGCGGGATTCGCGATCTCGTACAACCTGTCGACCGCAGCGTTCGGTGGCACCGCGCCGCTGGTGAACGACCTCATGGTCGACAAGACCGGATGGGATCTCTTCCCCGCCACCTATCTCATGCTGGCCTGTGTCGTCGGATTGTGTGCCCTGCCGTTCCTCATAGAGACCGCCGGGGCGTCGATCGCTGGAACGGATATCCCCTGTGTGGATTCCCATGGGGCTGAACCGGCCGAGCCAGACGAGGTTGTTCGTGCCTGACCCCGCCAACGTCCCTTAGGTTAGGATGGGCTAAGTAAGGGTCGGTAACGAACAAAGGTCACATAAGCATGGGTAGAGGGTTCCAGGGCGCGGTGCTACGTGGACTCGGCGCGCGCGACCACCTGGCGACCGTCGTCGGGACCACGCACGTCGCGCCGAATTGCATACGGATCAGCATGTCAGCGCCGACGTTGTTCGAAGACCTCCTGCACACCCCCGCCGAATGGCTTCGGTTCTGGTTCCCCGACCCCGCCGGCGGCGCCACCGAGCACCAACGGGCCTACACCATCGTGTCGACGGACGCCGATGCGGGCGAATTCACCATCGATGTCGTGATCCACGAACCCGCCGGTCCCGCCTGCCAGTGGGCGACCAGTGTGCAACCGGGCATGACGATTCCGGTGGTGTCCTTCGGCTCCTCCCGTTTCGAGATACCCGAGGATCTTCCGGCCGGGTTCCTGCTCATCGGCGACGCCGCATCGATCCCGGCGATCAACTCGATCGTGGCCGCCCTACCCGCCGATGTAGACGTCGAGGTGTACCTAGAACGGCACAGCCCCGACGACGAACTGATCCCCCTGACCGACCATCTCCGGCGGCGCCTGCATTGGGTGGACCGCGCCGACGAGACATCGCTCGCCGCCGCCATCGCCGATCGCGACTGGTCCAATTGGTATGCGTGGGCGGGTCCCGAAGCGGGATCGCTCAAGCATCTCCGTAAGCGGCTACGGGAGGAGTTCGGATTCCCGAAGGCGGATCTGCACGCCGCGGCGTACTGGACATTCGGCCGCGCGATGGGAAGCCGACGCGGGGATACCGAGGCACCTCAGGCACCCGCATCGAAGCCTTCTGCGCCGACCAAACCCACACCAGCTCCCGAACACGCTGTCCCCCAAGGACGCTGGCGGTCGCAAGCGGCGAGTGAATTGTTGGCGCCGGTCAAGAAGCAGATGATCGCCAGCGGTGTGCTGCAAGCAATCATCACCCTGATCGAGCTGGCACCGTTCGTCGTCCTGGTGGAGTTGACGCGGCTGCTATTGGCCGGTGCCGATGAGAACCGGTTGTGGCACACCGGAAGTGTGTTCCTGACGCTGCTGGTGCTGGGCGCCGGACTGGGCGCCGCACTCACGCTCTGGCTGCATATCGTCGACGTCCGGTTCAGCGCAGGCATCCGGGGCCGGTTACTGGACAAACTGTCCCGAGTTCCCTTGGGGTGGTTCACCCAGCGTGGCTCTGGAGCGGTCAAAAAGCTCATCCAGGACGACACGTTGTCCTTGCACTACCTGATCACCCACGCGATCCCCGATGCGGTGGCCGCGGTCGTCGGCCCGGTGGCAGTGCTGGTGTACCTGTTCATCGTCGACTGGCGCATGGCGCTTATCCTTCTCATCCCGATCCTCGTCTACGTGGTGACCACGGCGACGATGATGTTCCAAAGCGGCCCGAAGATCATCGAGGCCTCCCGTTGGGCCGAACGGATGAGTAGCGAGTCGACCGCTTATCTCGAAGGGCAGCCGGTGATCCGGGTATTCGGTGGCGCGGCAGCGTCCTCGTTCAAGCGCAAGCTAGACGGGTACCTCATCTTCCTGAACGAGTGGCAGCGGCCGTTCATCGGGAAGAAGACCTTCATGGATCTGGCCACCCGACCGACGACCTTTCTGTGGCTCATCGCCGCGGCCGGTACCTTTTTCGTCGTCGCGGGAACCATGCAACCCACCACCCTGCTGCCGTTCCTGATGCTCGGCACCACCTTTGGCACCCGCCTGCTGGGAATCGCATACGGCCTCGGCGGTATTCGCGGCGGCGTTGAGGGCGCGCGGCATATCGCTGTCGCCCTCAACGAAACCGAACTGGGAGTCGTCCACGAGCCGGCATCCCCTGGTGGAGTTTCCTCTGTGTCGTTTGAACACGTCACCTTCGGCTACCGGCCCGGAGTGCCCGTCATCCACGACGTCACCCTGACGCTGCGGCCCGGAACCGTGACGGCACTCGTGGGACCTTCTGGGTCCGGGAAGTCAACGCTGGCCTCCCTGCTGGCGCGGTTCCACGACGTCAACGGCGGGGCCATCCGGATCGACGGCGCCGACATCCGGGCACTGACCCCGGATGAGCTGTACACGAAGGTGGGATTCGTCTTCCAGGATGTGCAGCTGGTCGCAGGAACAGTCCGCGAGAACATCGCACTGGCCCGGCCCGCGGCCACGAACGCCGAGGTCGAGTCAGCAGCCCGAGATGCGCAGATCCATGAACGAATCCTGCGCCTCCCCAACGGTTATGACACGGTGCTAGACACGAACACCCAGCTGTCCGGGGGCGAGAAGCAGCGACTCACCATCGCCCGCGCCCTCCTAGCGGACACTCCAATTCTGATCCTGGACGAGGCCACCGCCTTCGCCGACCCCGAATCCGAGTACCTGGTCCAACAGGCACTGGGCCGCCTGATCCACAGCCGGACCGTGCTGGTGATCGCGCACCGGTTGCACACCATCGCCGATGCCGACCAGATCGTGGTCCTGGACCATGGCCGCCTCGTAGAAACCGGCACCCACGCCCAGCTGCTCGCCGCCGACGGGCGGTACCGGCGGCTCTGGGATGGCCGTCTCGAAGAGTCGTCAGTCGTCCTAGCCGGAGAGAACATCTGATGCTTTCCAACCTGATTCGACTAATCCCGCCTGGTCACCGTGGCCCCCTCTATGCCTATGCGGTGCTGTCACTACTCTCGGTAGCGCTGCGCGCGGCGGGTTGCCTGCTGCTCGTGCCGCTACTGGGCGCCCTGTTCGGCGCCACACCCACTGCCGCTTTTCCGTGGCTCGGCGTGCTCACCGCCGTGACGGTAGCGGGGTGGGCAGTAGATACCATGCAGGCCCGTATCGGCTACCGCATCGGGTTCGCACTACTGAACGACTCGCAGCACCGGGTGGCCGACCGGCTCACCCATATACCGCTGGGCTGGTTCACCGCCGAGCGCACCGCGATGGCGCGCCAGGCGATCTCGTCCGGTGGCCCCGATCTCGTGGGGTTCATCGCGAACCTGCTCACCCCTCTGGTAGGTGCCGTGCTGCTACCCGCGGCAATCACGATCGGGCTGTTCTTCATCTCGTGGAAGCTGGGCGTCGCGGCCGCCGTCACCCTCCCGCTGTTACTCGGCGCGCTGCTGGCGAGTGTCCGCATCGTGCGGGCCGCCGACAAAGCAGACGCCAAGGCACACAGCGGACTCACCGAACGAATCCTTGAGTTCGCACGCACCCAAGCGGCACTGCGCGCGAGCCTTCGCGTTAGCCCAGCTCGCAGCCAGGCCGGCGAGGCAGTGGCGACGGCCCGGGGTGCGACCATGCGGCTGTTGCTCTTCCAGATTCCCGGTCAGCTGCTGTTCACCATCGTGAGCCAGATCGCCCTCATTCTGCTGGCGGGCACCGCCACGGTGCTTGCCGTGCGTGGTGAGATCGGGGCTCCCGAGGCCGTCGCGCTGATGGTCGTCGTGGTGCGGTTCCTTGAGCCGTTCACCGTACTGGCGGGCCTGGGCGGTGCCGTCGAGAACTCACGCGGTGTGTTCGAACGCCTCCATACGATCATCACCACCGAGGCCGTGGATCAACCCGGCGACGCCGTCGCGTCCGCCGAAACTCCCGCCCCGCGTATCGAATTCCGCAATGTCGGCTTCCGCTACGACGGTGCGGAGGAACAGGTGCTCACGGACCTCGACTTCACCTTGGAACCGGGAACCACCACCGCAATCGTGGGTCCCTCGGGCTCCGGGAAGAGCACCATCCTCTCCCTCATCGCCGGCCTACAGCGGCCGGTCAACGGCCAAATCCTGCTCGACGGAATCGATGTCGCGACCGTCGACACCGCCACCCGCCGAGCGTTGGTGAGCATGGTGTTCCAGCACCCGTATCTGTTCGACGGCCCGATCCGGGACAACGTTCTTGTCGGACACCCCACGGCGGGGGACGAAGAGGCCCGTCGGGCAATGACACTCGCGCGTGTGGACGAGGTAGTCGATCGTCTGCCGGATGGCGAGCGATCCCGGGTCGGCGAGGCAGGTACAGCCTTGTCCGGTGGTGAGCGCCAACGGGTCAGTATCGCCCGCGCGCTCGTGAAACCCGCGCCCATCCTGCTGATCGACGAGGCCACCAGCGCCCTGGACACCGAGAACGAGACAGCGGTCACCGAGGCCATCGGCAACGATCCGCGTATCCGTACTCGGGTCATGATCGCCCACCGACTCAGCGCGATCCGCAACGCGGATCATGTCCTATTCGTGGACGAGGGTCAGATCGTCGAGCAGGGTTCGATCGCCGAACTCAGTGCTCTCGGAGGACGTTTCGCCGAGTTCTGGCGCCAGCAGGAGTCGACCTCCGGATGGCGCATCGCCGCCGACGCGGTGAGCTAGCTCGTCGCGACCAGAAATTCTTCTGCGTTAAGGGCATTCGGCCCGCCGCCGCGGCCCGGGAAGTAGCGCTCGATCAGCTCATGCCCCGAGACATGGGATGCCTGGGAGAAACCGCACTCACGGGCGAGCGCAAGCATCTCGCCGGGCGCGAAGAAACTGACCCAGGGTGTGCCCGATTCGGCCGCCATCGACACGATCATCTGCCGGACGGGGCGTTCCCGCTCATCGAGCAGGCCCAACGGCAACAGGAACGTCATCGCCACAGTGGAACCCGGCGCCAGCAAGGCACATTGACGCAGCGTCGCCGCGATCGCCTCGCGTGTGAGATACATGCTGACCCCGGTGGACGCCACCACCGCGGGACGATCCGCGTCGAATCCCGCGGTGAGCAGTTGATCCGACCACGACCCGCCGGCCTCGAAGTCGACCGGGACCAGCCGTAGCCAGTCTGGGATCTCGAATCCCAGCTCGGTCAGCCGCTTTCGTTTCCATTCCTGGGTGGCCAGTTGGTCCACCTCGAAAACGGTGAGACGCTCGCCCGCATCGAGATGTCGCTGCGCGAAGGTGTCCAGACCCGCACCCAGAATCACGTACTGCCCTACCCCGCGCTCCGACTGCTGATCGGCCAGGTCCTCGACGAACCGGGCACGCGCCACCATGCCTAGACGTGAGGCGACCGAACCCTGCGGATCCATATCGGGACGCTGACGCCAGTCAGCGGGTGGTGCCACCAGCTGCAGACCGATCACGTCTGTCAGTACATGCGGCGACGAATCCAGTTCCACATGCAGCGCCCGCCAGAGGGCGGTACGTACGGCGGTGTGATCGGGTTCGCCACTGCGGAATCTATCTGGGTCCACCCGGTCTTTCTTACCACCTGCCGCTAACCGCCCGCCATGGCGTCGCGCAGGCTCCTAGGGCGCATATCTGTCCAGTTAGCCTCGACGTATTCGACGCAGTCGGCACGCGAGGCCTCACCGAAGGCCACCCGCCACTGCGCCGGAACCTCAATGGAAGTGGGCCAGAGGCTATGTTGCTCCTCGGCGTTGACCAGCACGTAGAAGGTGCCACTCTCATCATCAAATGGGTTGATACTCACTTGTTTTCCTTTCGCGGCGAGCCGACTGGGCGCGGATGGGTCCACCGAGCACGCGATCGGACAGCAACCCGAGACAGCTGAGATTAGGGAAACCCGGGCCCTGAGTCAGACCCGAGAGCGTCGGCAGGATGAGCTTGGGGGTAAGGCCGTTGACCGACAAGTCGTGGCCCAGGGACTCCTGCAAGACATTTCCCGCGTTGTCCCCATCCATACGAGCACCCAGCTTGAGCTCCATAAGATCGAGGGCGCTCTGGTCGAACAGCGGCAGGAACCACAATGCGTCAGCACCCGCTCCGTCAATCACCAGATCGAAGCCATGCACGGTCTCGGATGGCTCGCCGGCACGGTCGCTGCGCAGCGTCAGTCTGATCCGGTCTTCAAGGGCAACGGCGTGGGCGACTCGGCCCCGGAGATGCCGGATGCGATCATCGGCCAGCAGCGACTCCTGCACGCGCGACGAGAACACCCCGCGATCTGTACGGTTCAACGCGTCGCGCCGTTCCGCCATGCTGTGGTGCAGCCATCCAGTCGGATCGCTGAACAAAGCGTTCTCGAAGTAACCCTCACCGCGGGTGAACAACGTGACGCCGGGCGAAATGACGGTGATCGTCGAAATTCGGTGTCCAAAAAGCTCATTGAGCACCGATGCGGCGGTCTCTCCCCCACCGATCACAGCCACGCGTTCCGCAGTGAGGCGCGTAGGCCCCGCACAACGGCGCCAGAACTCAGCGATGGACAAGACATTCGGATGCTCGGGCAGCACCGACCGTTCCGGCTGTCCGGGTCCGGTCACCATGACCGCGTCCGCAGCAATGGAGCAATCGTTGGTGCGCACCACCCATCTGTCGTCATCGATGGACAGCCCGGTCACCTCACCCTGGACGACCTTCATATCGACGGTGTTGGCCACCCACGTCAGGTAGTCGGCCCAGCGCTTGTGCGTTGGCGCGGGCTTGTCACGGTCGACCCACTCGGCGAACTGGCCGGTGGCGATGAGGTACGACTGCCAGCTCAGCCGCATCATCCGAGCGTCGATCTCGGCATTGTGTCCTGGCAGCACCGCGGACCGGTACGGAAAGCCCACATCCTTCTCGGGGCTCGTCCCCAGCCGGTGCTGTCCATCCGTCCAGCCGCCACATGCCTGCCAGTTGGCGCCGATCTGTTGACGTTCGATCGCCACCACATCGGGTACATCCGCACCGCACTCGCGCAGCACCGCTGCCTTCGCTGCGACCGCGACTGCCTTGGCACCCGCACCTATCACTGCCAATGTCGACGTCACCATTGCTCCTTCGCCAGAGTCCCCAGCTGTTCATGCCATATCGATTGCAGCTCGGCGACCTCCGACCGGCCGAGCACCTCCGGAATCGCGCGCCACAGGGTCGCGATGGCCGGCCCCTCGGTGGTGTCCATGATCAGCACCGCGATGGTGAGTTCGTGACGCACCGCCGAATCTGGTTCGGGCACCGGCGAACCCGATACCGACAGCAGCCCGTCACGCCGAAGAAGATCTCCCCTGAACTCGCGATCGTGCCCTAGATACGTCAGCAGGATCTGCGGATCGCGATATTGCCGCAGCACCGCACTGGTATAGGCGCGCAGGTATCGCAACAGCCCGTAATCGATGTTCCGCCCGGGCATCGCGCTGTACTGCCGGGCGACACGCTCCACCAGGCCCCGCGGCCCGACGCCAAGCGGATCGGCACCGCCGATGCGCAACGGGTACACCGTGCTGAGCAGGCCGACGGTTTCAGCGTTGGCCTCCCCTCGTCCGGGAATCTGCACCGCCAGCAGCGATTCGACCGCGGGTTGTCCGCGGAGGCGGCGCCACTGTGCCACGGTGCGTGCCGTGGCCGCCGCGAGCAGCTGATCCATCGGGATTCCCGAATTCAGCAGTACTGCACTGACATCGGCCGGTGCGGATTCGACGGTGACCGCGACGTCGCCCTCCCGATCCAACTCGGGAACTATTCGACGCGAACCGATTTCGGGGTCTTCGCCATCGAGCTGGGCGATCCAGAACGGTAGGCTACCCACGCCATCGGCCTCCGCGGCCAACGCGTTGGCCCAGCGCCGGTATCCGGTACCTGACTGGGTGAGAGGCGGCAGCGCACCTGTTGTCAGCGCCTTCCAGCGGGACTCCAGCTCATGCATGATGACCTGCCAGGACACCGGGTCGGCGGCGAGATGATGGACGGCGAGGATCAGGACTCCGGGCCCGTCCTCGGGGTGCAGCCACACTGCCGACAGCATCCAACCCTGTTCGGGGTCAAGTCGATCCACGGCACGGGCCATCTCAACGCTGACAGCATCGGAAGGATCCGCCACGATGATCTCGACGAATCGGAGAGCCTGCCGTACCCGCGGGACCAGTGCCATGCTTTCGCGGTCGAGCCGACTACGCAGCACCTCATGTTCTCCGACCAAGGCGCCGAGAAGCTCCTCCAGCGCGGATCGGGTAATGCCCTGAGGTAGCCAGAAGACACCGGTCTCGGCGAGCCTGCGCGGGTTTCCGTGCTCATAGAGGCGGCGCCCGCTCGGGAGCAGCGGGATGGGTTCCGCTTCATCCGCAGAATCCTCGGCATCGGCGGCACTGCCGATTCGACCTTGGTCGACCAGCCGGGCCAGGCTCGCGACGGTGCCCTGCTCCAGGATCTCGCGGATATCGATCTCCACTCCGCATTCGGACAGGATCGCTGCCGAGAGGTTGGTCGCCAGCAGTGAATGGCCTCCGAGAGCGACGAAGGAGTCGTCCACTCCCACGGACGAGGATCCGAGTAGCCGCGCGAAGAGGGCGGCCACTCGCCGCTGCGTCGCGGTTTTCGGCTTCCGGTGCTCGGTCACCGACCCGAAATCGGCTGCGGGCAGTGCTTCCCTGTCGATCTTGCCGTGCGGGGTAATGGGAATCTCGTCGAGCACCACGTACGCGGCAGGGATCATGTAATCGGGCAAGGCCGCCGAGACCCTGGAACGGATCCGGTCGATATCGACAACGTGTCCGCCAACGGGCGTTAGATACGCGACGAGACGCTTGCCGAGGTGCGGCAGCTCATCGACCACGACAAGTGCCCGGCCGACACTCGGGTCCACCTCGATAGCCGACGAGATCTCACCAAGCTCGATACGGAATCCACGGACCTTCACCTGTTCGTCAGCACGTCCGATAAACTCGATATCCCCAATAGCATTGCGCCGCGCGAGATCCCCGGATCGATACATCCGCTGGCCCGGAGCGAACGGGTCGGCGATGAACCGCTGCGCGGTGAGACCGGCAGCACGATGATATCCGCGCGCCAGATGCGTCCCACCGATGTAGATCTCGCCGACGACGCCCACCGGCACCGGTCGGAGCGCTTCGTCCAGAATGTGGATCTGTGTGTTGATCTTGGGAGTGCCGATCGGCACCGTCCGCGTGCCCTGGATCCCGCGAACCTTGTACCGCGAGGCGTTGATGACCGTCTCTGTCGGTCCGTAGAAGTTATGCAGGGAGGCATCGAAGGTGGCGTGGAACTTGTCCGCGACCCTTCCGGGTAACGCCTCCCCGCCCACCGGCACCCGACGTAACGACTTCCACTGTGTCACACCGGGTAGCGATAGGACCAACCCGAGCAACGAGGGCACCATATGCATCGAGGTGACAGCCTCGGTGTTCAACAGATCCGTCAGATAGGCGACGTCGCCAAGCCCGCCGGGCCGCGGAATTACCAGGCGGCCGCCACAACTGAGGATGCCGAAGATCTCGCCCACCGATACATCGAAGCTCGGCGACGCCACCTGCAGCACGCGATCGGATCCGCTGACCCGGTACTCGGCACGGAACCAGTTGAAGTACTCGGTAAGGGGGCGATGCGAGACCGTCACACCCTTGGGTAATCCCGTCGAACCGGACGTGTAGATGAGATAGGCGGCGTTGTCGGGCGTCAGCGGCCGCACACGATCGGCATCGACAGGTTCGCGGGCATCGAACTGCTCGACGCCGGTAATCGGCTCTCTGATAACAAGCTTGGGTTGTGCATCGGCGAGAATGTGGGCGATGCGATTGGCGGGGTATTCGGAGTCGATGGGCAGATAGACCGCACCGGCCTTGGCGATGGCGAGCGCGGTGATGATCAGCTCCGGCGACTTGTCAAGAAGTACCGCGACACGATCTTCTGTGCCGATACCCTGCTGGATGAGCCAGTGCGCCAAACGATTCGACAGTTCGTTGGTTTCGCGGTACGAGAAGTGGCGACCCTCGTAAACGAGGGCGGTGGCATCCGGTTGCACGGCTGCGCGGGCGGCGACGAGATCGCCGAGCGCCGCGGGCGCCGCCTCGAACCTCTCCCCTGCGGATACCTCCCGCAGCCACTCGGCTTCCCGAGCGTCCATCAGCGTCAGGCTCGCCAACCGACGATCCGGATCGGCGAGCGCGGAGTCGAGCAGGTTAACGAAGTGACGGAGCAGCTGCGCCGTCAACCCCTCGTCCAACACCTCGACCAGATACTCGGCCACGATGTCAGCACCATCGGGGGTCGTTTCGACCGTGAGCCCAAGTGGCACGGGCGTGACGAGGCCGTTCAACGACGCACGTTCACAGCGTATTCCGGGCGGACAGAATCCGGCACGATCGAATTCGGCGACCTCGAAGCTCACCCGGGGGAAGCGTTCGACACCGTGACGACGATCGGGGTTGAGCTCGCGGACCACCCGGTCGAGACTCACGCGCTGATGCGCCGCACCATCCTGAGTGATTCGACGGGTCTGCTCCAGCAGGTCGCGGAAACTCGCACGACCGTGCGGACGCATGCGCAGGGCGATGGTATTGCCGAAGTATCCGATTCTGCCCTGTACATCGACGTCACGGTTGGGCACCGGGGCGGCCACCAAGAAGTCCTCGGCATGGGTATAGCGATGCAGCAGAGCGGAATAGGCGGCCAGCAGCACCACGTACGGCGTGGTCTCGGCTTCCTGGGCTAGCTGCTCGACATGCCGCATTGTGTTCACAGAGAGGCGAGTGGTGCACCGTGCAGCCTTCCGGGAAGACGGCACCACCGAGCCATTTGGCCCCGGAAGCTCGAGTGGTTCAGGAGGATTCGCCAGCTCCTCGCGCCAGTAGTCGAGATCTGCACCGTCGGCACCGTCCTGCCGTGGCCGTGGCCGTGGCGTCAGCGGCGCCGTGATGGCGCCCTGCGTGTAGGCGGTGGTCAGGTCGGCGAGGAACACCGGCCACGAGGCGTCGTCCCAGGCGATGCGGTGGGCGACCACGAGCATGACGTGCTCCGTGGCGCCAGTACGGATTACCGTGACGCGCAACGGCGATTCGACGGTGAGATCGAATGCGGTCCCGAATTCGCGTTGTGCCAGCACGCTGAGCCGGAGCTGTTGGGCGGCGCCCACGAGCTCGGCCACATCATGCTCCGCCCATCGGGGCATCAGGTCGTTGTGC
The DNA here is from genome assembly GCF_040653875.1 of Mycobacterium sp. NPDC050853. NCBI lineage: Bacteria > Bacillati > Actinomycetota > Actinomycetes > Mycobacteriales > Mycobacteriaceae > Mycobacterium > Mycobacterium sp. NPDC050853. The sequence goes on along the minus strand of NZ_JBFAGW010000013.1, from coordinate 22,003 downwards.
CGCACCGCGAGCGGACCGCCATCGGTGCCGGCGTGGAAGGTCGTACGCAGCACCTCGTGGCGAGCCGTGACGACGGTGACCGCGGCCCGCAGCCTGTCGGCATCCAACTCACCGCTGAATCGGTACGACCGGCAGAGGTTCATCAGCGCGGGCTTCACCGCGTGGGCGAACCACATCCGCTGCTGCCCGTCCGACAGCGGAGGTGCGGTATCGGGATCGAAGTTCGCCGACGCCCCTCCGTTGGTCACGCCTACCTCGACGTCACCCCCGCTCACGGTGCGCAACTCGATCTCACCTCGCGTTTTCACTCTTAGTAAAGGCTGCCCTAACTACGTGGAGGCTACCCTATCTAGACTGCGAGGGGTCACCCACAAGGAGTAACGATGAGCGCCGCTGTATCGCCCCCTGCCTCTCTCGCCATGGGGGATGGTTTCGTCCCCTTCCCCCCGGAGCGCGCCGATGCCTATCGGCAGGCCGGCTACTGGACCGGAAACACCGTGGAGTCGCTGCTCCGCACGACTGCCACCAGGCGCGCCGACCACCCCGCCGTCATAGACGAGCACGGCGCGCTGACCTACCGCGCGCTCGATGAGGCCGCCGACCGCGCCGCGCACGCCTTCATCCGGCTGGGCATAGCCCCCGGCGACCGGGTGCTGCTCCAGCTGCCCAACCGGACTTCCTTCGCCGTGGCGCTCTTCGGACTGATGCGGGCGGGCGCGTTGCCGGTGATGTGCCTACCGGGACACCGGGCCGCCGAGCTGTCCCATTTCATTGAGGTGGCGGGCGCGGTCGCATTGGTGATCGCGGACACCGCGGGCGGGTTCGATTACCGCGCGCTGGCCACAGAGCTGTCCCAGAAGCATGCATGCCTGCGCCATATCGTGATCGACGGTGTCGTGTCCCCTAACAGCGCGGGGTCCTTCACCTCATGGTCAGCCCTGCTGGAAAGTGGCGCGTCTGACGGCCCCCTGCCGTCAACTCAGACGGATACGCCGGCGCTGTTGCTGGTCTCCGGCGGCACCACCGCCGCACCCAAGCTCATCCCCCGCACCCACGAGGACTACGTCTACAACGCCACACAGTCCGCACGCGTGTGCGGACTTACCGAGGACGATGTCTACCTCGTCGCACTCCCCGCCGGTCACAACTTCCCATTGTCCTGCCCTGGCCTGCTCGGCGCGATAAGCATTGGTGCCACAACGGTTTTCCTCTCGGACCCGAGCCCGGAGTCGGCCTTCGCGGCCATCGCCCGGCATCGGGTGACCGTGACAGCGCTGGTGCCGTCACTGGCCCAGCTGTGGGCGCAAGCCACCGCATGGGAACCGGTACTGCCGGAAACACTGCGACTGCTTCAAGTCGGCGGCGCAAAACTCGGCGCGGAGGATGCGCGCACCGTGCGTGAGGCCCTCACCCCGGGACTGCAACAGGTTTTCGGGATGGCCGAGGGGTTAATCTGCGTCACCCGACCTGGCGATTCCGCGAATATCCTCGACACCACCCAAGGCCGCCCCATGTGCGATGCCGATGAGGTGCGCATCGTCGACGAGGACGGTGTCGAGGTCGCGCCCGGGGTAGCCGGCGAATTGTTGGTGCGCGGGCCGTACACGCTCAACGGGTACTACCGCGCCGAGGCGGACAATATGCGCTCCTTCACCGCCGACGGTTTCTACCGCAGTGGCGACCAGGTCCGGGCACTGCCCGATGGGTATCTGGAGGTCACGGGGCGCATCAAGGACGTCATCCTGCGCGGCGGCGAGTCCATTGCCGCACTGGATCTCGAATCACATCTGCAGACCCATCCGGCGGTCTACGCCGCTGCGGCCGTCGGGCTACCCGATCAATACCTGGGTGAGATCGTCTGCGCAGCAATCGTATTCAACAGGAAGCCGGTCACGGCGGCCGAGCTCAACCAGTACCTACGGGATCGTGGCGCCGCCACCCACTCGCGCGTCGACAAGTTGGTGGCGGTGCCGAAGTTGCCGTTGACGCCGGTCGGAAAGATCGACAAGCGAGCCCTGGCAGCGGCGCTGACCAACGACGCCGGCTAAGCCTCGCGCTTGACCGCGTAGGGAGCGATGCTCCCCAGCTTCTCGCAGGTCTCCTCAAACTCCCGATCAGGTGTGGAGGCCTCGATGATGCCCGCACCGGCTCGCAACCAGGTGTGCCCGTCCTGTTCATAGGCCGCACGCAGGGTCAGCGCGGCGTCCAGTCCGCCATCCGGGGACATCATCACGACCGCTCCCGAATAGAGACCGCGCGGGTGATCGTCGAGCCGAAGGATGGCGTCGACACCCTCCGCCTTGGGGATGCCCGAGGCGGTGACCGCCGGGAAGAGCGCCTCCAGCGCATCCATCCGCGTCATCTCGGGACTCAGGTGTCCGCTGACGGTCGAGCCCAGGTGCTGCACGCTGCCGCGCTCGCGCACCGTCATGAAATCGGTCACCTTCGTACTACCCGATTCGGCCACCTCGGCAAGTTCTGCTAGGGAGCTGCGCACGGAAATCGCATGCTCGACAATCTCTTTGGCATTCGATTCCAGATCGTCGCGCGCCACCCGATCCTCATTCTCGCCCCGACCGAAGGCGCGTGTTCCGGCCAGCGGCTGGGTGACGACGGTTCCGTCGGCCTCGACGGCGGTGACGAGCTCGGGGCTGTATCCCAACGCACGGATACCACCGAGCCGTAGCAGGAAGGAGCGAACCGGGGTGTTGTTGTGCCGACCGACACGATATGTGGACGGAAAGTCCATGGCGAACGGTACTTCCACGCGCCGCGACAAAATCACCTTGTGGTACAGCCCCGATCGAATCTCGGCCGTGGCGATGCCGACGCGGCCGCGGTAGTCGGACGGGTCTGAATTCAGATCGATGAACGTCGGCTCGGGGTCGGCCGGAACTCCCTGGCCGATCAGCCGAGCAATGTCCTCGGCGTAGCTCGCGGAGGAGTCTTCGGAGACTGACACTCCGCCGGCGGTGATCACAACCTCGGCACGCGGGGCGAATACTCGCGCCAACGCGGTACCGGGGGTCAGCCGATGCTGCAGGCCGAATCGGTAAGTGCCGAACTCAAACGCGACCCAGCCGAACACGCGATGCACACCGTCCGAGATCTCGTTGATGGCTGCTTCGAGGGCAGCACCGGGGTGTCCGGACCAATCCCGCTCTTCCACGGATCCATCGCGCCCGATGCGCAGCCCATCGCTGTCGAGTTCGACAAACGCTCGGGCGCCGATAGCCAGCACCCATTCGCCATCACGCTCGTAAATCAGATACTCGTCGCCAAGGCGCTCGGGAATCTCCTGCGCGAGCACACTCGCGAGATCGGCCGGTGCGAAACCTTCCGGCAGTCCCTCCTGCACAGAAACCCAGTTCTGGGCGCCGGTACCGGGCTCTATAACCGCACTCGTCTTCGACACCTGAGTAAGCCTAGCCTATGCTAAGTGGTCGAGGAACCCGCCCATAACATGACCTCCGCCACGTTGCCGGACCGGATCTCTTGTGCTTCGGCGCACCCGTCAGCCGCCCGCAAGCGCCTGTCGCGCATAGGCTCTCACATCCGCGTCACCGTCCTGAAGCGCCCCGGTCAGCGCCTCACGAACGGAAGGCTCCGTCGACGCCCACTGGCTCAGGCTCAACACCGCCGACTTGCGAACGTCCAGATGTGGATCGGCCAGCGCTCGTGAGAGCGGCGGTACGGCTTGCGCCGAGCGAGCCCCGGCCAAGGCGCGCACCGCTCCCTGTCGGATCTGCCAAGCCGGCTCCGTCAGCGCCTCCTCGACGGCGCCGAGGATCCGGTCATCCACCCCGAGTGCACCGACGGCCGTCAGTGCCGCGGCCCGCACCAGCGGATCTCGATCGCGCACCAGCGCCCGCACCGTCTCGTCACCGGCGGCCAACTTCGCAAGCCCGTTGGCGACCGCGATACGCACCTCGCGATTGTCATCCCCGGCGGCGGTGGCGATGGATACCGCATCGTCCACGGATACCAAGGCGCGCACGGCCTCGATCCGGACCCGATGGTCCAGATCGCGTAGGGCCTCCACATATGCCGCCGGATCGCCGACCCGCCGAGCGCTCGCCACGTACAAGGCGGTACCGCGCACCAACGGGTCGGACGCGCTCACATGACCCCGGATCGCCGCGGGACCGTCGAGGACCCCGACGAGTTCTCGTACTCCATCGGATGCCGTTCGACGCACCGAGACATCGCTGTCCCCCAACGCATTCAGCAACGCGTGCTCGTAGCCCTCGGGGGTGTGCTCGGTCAGTGATGCGATCGCGGTGCGGCGCACGCCCGGGTCGTCATCGTCGAGGTACGGCGCCAGTTCCTCGACGGTGGGAGCCTCCAGGCTGAGTACAGCGGCGATCCGGGGGGACGGCGGCTGCTCGGCCTCCGCAGCGATGACACTCGAAATCCGGGCCGCCGGGGCCTTTCCGCCGAGCAGCTCGGGTTGGTGCACCACGATCGGATCTGTCTCCCCCGACGGCAGGTCGTCGAGGCCGGGGACCGGGACGAAATACGGTGCGACTGGCCGTTTGAGGAAATCCATCTCGCCGCTGGCGCTCTTGCGCAGGTTCAGGTGATAGCGCCAATTCTCATCGTCGCGATCCGGCAGGTCGGCCCTGTCGTGGTACAGACCCCAGCGCGATTCGGTACGGGTCAGCGACGAGCGGGCCGCCATCTCGGCGCAGTCCCTGATGAACGACACCTCGGCCGCCCGCATCAGCTCATGCGGGGTCCGCGCGCCGATCTGGCCCACCTCATCGGCCATCCTCTCGAATGTCTGCACGGCCAGTGAGAGTTTGGCCGCCGTCTTCGGCGGGGCCACATAGTCGTTGACGAAGCGGCGCAGCTTGTACTCGACCTGAGGTTGCGGCGGACCATCCGGATGACGCAGCGGGCGATAGATCAGTTCATGCGCCTCCTTGAGCTGGTCGACGGGAAATTCCAGCGGGGCAGCTGTTTTCGAGAGTGTGGAGGCCGCGTGCTCACCGGCCAGATCGCCGTATACGAACGCGCCGATCATGTAGTTATGCGGCACGCAGGCCAGGTCGCCCGCCGCATAGAGACCCGGCACCGTGGTGCGGGCATGCTCGTCCACCCACACCCCTGATGCGGAATGACCACCGCATAAGCCGATTTCCGAGATGTGCATCTCGATATCGTGGGTGCGGTAGTCGTGTCCGCGGTTGGCATGGAAGGTGCCCCGAGTGGGTCGTTCGGTGGTGTGCAGGATGTTCTCCAGCGCAGACAACGTCTCATCCGGGAGGTGGCTCACCTTGAGATAGATGGGACCGCGTGCAGACTCGATCTCATTCTTGACCTCTGCCATCATCTGGCCGGACCAGTAGTCGGAGTCGACGAACCGCTCGCCTTGCGCATTCACCTGGTAGCCGCCGAAAGGGTTGGCCACATAGGCGCACGCCGGACCGTTGTAGTCCTTGATGAGCGGATTGATCTGGAAACATTCGATCCCCGACAGCTCGGCCCCGGCGTGGTACGCCATCGCGTACCCGTCCCCCGCGTTGGTCGGATTCTCGTAGGTGCCATACAGATAACCCGATGCCGGCAAGCCCAAGCGGCCGCACGGTCCGGTCGCCAGGACGACCGCTTTTGCGCCGACGGTGACGAACTCACCGGTGCGGGTATTGAAGCCGGCTGCCCCGACGGCCCTTCCCTCTTCGGTGAGTACGCGCACGGGCATGACCCGGTTTTCGATGCGGATCTTCTCGCGCATCGACTTCTGCCGTAGCACGCGGTACAGCGCCTTCTTGACGTCCTTTCCCTCGGGCATGGGTAGCACATACGCGCCCGACCGGTGCACACGTCGCACCGCATATTCGCCGTGCTCGTCCTTCTCGAACTTGACCCCGTAGCGTTCAAGACGCTGCACCATCGCGAAACCGCGTGTCGCCGTTTGGTACACGGTGCGCTGGTTGACGATTCCATCGTTGGCGCGGGTGATCTCCGCGACGTAATCCTCCGGTTCGGCCTTGCCGGGGATGACCGCGTTATTCACTCCGTCCATGCCCATCGCGAGAGCACCGGAGTGCCGCACGTGCGCCTTCTCCAGCAGGATCACTTGGGCGCCGTTCTCGGCGGCCGTCAACGCTGCCATGGTGCCGGCGGTTCCGCCGCCGATAACCAGCACGTCACAGTCAAGCCGGACGGCACTATCCAGTTCAGGAATCTCCATCGGCGCTCCATGCTCCTCACGCAAGCTGCTCATCGCCCAACCAACTCCGTATGATTCAGCGCGGCAAGGATTTCAGCACGCAGCACGCTGCGGTCGACCTGGGCCTCGCGAGGTTCGGGGACATCCAGGAGCGCGCGCAGAGGCTGACCGGCTCGGCCCAGCACGGCAATCCGGTCCCCCAGTAACAGCGCCTCGTCGACATCGTGGGTCACGAACACCACCGTGGTGGGATGACTGCGCCAGGTGTCGATGAGTAGGCGTTGCATGCTGGCCCGGGTCTGCGCATCCAGCGCCCCGAACGGCTCATCCATCATGACCGCACGCGGAGCACCGGCCAGGCCGCGGGCCAGCTGGACACGCTGACGCATGCCACCCGACAGGCTCTTGGGCAGGTAGTCCTCGAAACCCGTCAGCCCCACATCGTCGATCCAGGCCTGTGCCGCCCCGCGCCGACCCGAGCGAGGCACACCGCCCAGCTTGAGCGCCAGTTCGATATTCGATTGCACGGTGCGCCAAGGTAAAAGGGCATTGTCCTGGAACACCATGGCCCGGTCGCGCGAGGTGGTGACAACCCTCTCGCCGTCGGCGCGGACGGTGCCCGATTCGGGTGGAAGCAGCCCCGCGATGGCGCGCAGCACGGTGGACTTACCGCAGCCGGAGGGCCCGGTCAGGACCAGGATTTCGGCGGGGCGAACGGTGAGGCTGAGGCCGTCCACCACGGTCCGCCCGCTGTAGCCAAGTGTCAGCTCATCCAGAACCAAGGTGGAGGCGCTCATCGTCCCCCCTCCGCTCGGGGCAGCCAGCGAGTGACGCGGCGCCCCACCAACTCCACCGCGGCGGAGGTCAGGAACCCGAGCACACCGATGGTGATGATCCCGACGAACACATCCGGATAGGCCAACACCGTGTACGACTGCCATGTGCGATATCCGACCCCCAAACGGCCCGAGATCATTTCGGCGGAGATCACGCATATCCAGGCGACACCGATGCCGACGGAAAGGCCTCCGAAAACCCCGGGGAGGCTGCCGGGCAGCACCACCCGCAGCAGCACATCCCAGCGACCGCCACCAAGGGTGCGAACCGATTCCTCCCACAGCGTCGGCAGGGCGCGTACCGCGTGCCGGGTGCTCACCATGATCGGGAAGTAGGCCGCAAGGAAGGTGATGAACACGATTCCGGCCTCATCGCTGGGGAACAACAAGATGGCCACCGGTACGATCGCAATCGCGGGAATGGGACGGGCCAATTCGGTGAGCGGACCGAAAATGTTCGCGAATAACGGTGATCGTCCCAACCAGATACCGGTGATGACACCCAGCGCCGCGGCCAAGCCGAATCCGGTGAGAATCCGGATGGTGGACTGGCCGAGGTCAAGCCAATACTCCTCGGTACCAATGCGCTTGGTGAGCGCGGAGACAATCTCGGTGACCGTCGGCAGCGTGTCGAAGCGCAGCCCGAAGCGCACCTTGTTGGCCGTCAAGAGCTGCCATAGGAGCACGGCGGCGCCCACCGAGGCCAACCGGATGGCCCAGGCGGTGTATCGCGCACTCAGTCGCCGCGATGTCGGGCCGGGGTCCACCGAGTCCAGCGCCACTGAAACGGCACTGGGCCGCGTTTCCAGGATGGGCAGGGTGCTCATGACGCCGCCGCTAGTGCCTGCGTGTAATCCACCGGCGTGGCGCCGGGATGTCCGGAGATGTATCGGGTGGCACCCGCACTGGTGGTGAACGGGTGCAGCCCAGCAGAATCACGAACCCACCAGGCGTGGTCGGCGAACCACCGGGTGCCCAGGTCGGTATCCGCGACGTAGGCGGCACGGACCTTCTGGCCGGCGGCGTTGGCTGCGTTAACGGCCTTGAGCAGCTCCTGCGCCGTGGCATAGACCTGCGTGGAATCCTTACCGTCGAACCAGATTTCGGCTGCCTGGCCCGGGTCTGCCCCCTCGGCCGGGCGCAGGACCAGCGGGTTGACCTTGGCCGCCAACCCGGCCTCGTAGTTCTTCGAGCGAGTCGAATACGCCTGACGCAGCGGACCGTCTTGCACAAAGTCATCGATGTTGAAGTCGGCGAAGTCCCCTATCGATTTCAGGTAGGGCACATCGCTTTTGAACGCGTCGATGAGCGACGGCTTGAGCGTGGTGTCGAATGAAGTGCCGCCGGGCCCGTTATAGAGATAGACGACCTCCTGGGGCAGACCGCTCCCCTCAGCCACGATACGAGCCGCTTCGAGAGACTTCTCGTGGATGAAATCGGTGGCATCGAGCTGAGCCTGCAGGAAGGCATCGAGCACCTCGGGATGCTGCTTGGCGTAGTCGCGGCGCACCACCACACCGTGGAAGGTCGGGACATTCAGCTCGGCCCCGTCGTAGAGCAGCTTGGCCTTCTTCTGGAAGACCAGCAGACCGGGCCAGGCCACGAACTGCGACAGCGCTTGCACCTGACCGGATTCCAGCGCCGAGGCACCAACCTGTGGCTGTTGGTTGAGCACCTCGACATCTTTGGTCGGGTCTAGACCGTCGTTACGCAGCGCCCGCACGAGCGTGCCGTGCCCCGCCGAGCCCACACTGGCGGACACCTTCTTGTCCCTCAACTCGGGGAGCGTTGTTATGGGCGAATTCGGTGGCACCACAACCATGTTCAGCGCGCCCTTGGCGTTGTAGCCGGTCACCGACACCAGCTCGGTGCGCGCCTTCTCATTGGCTTGGGTCTTGGATCCATTGATCAGCAGGGGGTAGTCGCCCATGGAGCCGATGTCGATCTTCTCGGCGAGCATCTGCGCGGTGATCGGCGCTCCGGTGTCGTAGTCCTGCCATTGCACCGTGTATTTGGTTCCGGTCCGCGAGCCGACCTCTCCGAGCCGCTTCTCCAGGTATCCCTGGGCGCGCAGCAGCGTGCCGGCGGTCACGGTATTGATGGTCTTCGACTGATATCCGACAACGACGGTCACCTCGTTGGCCGAGCCGGATCCGGAGTCCAGAGAGCAACCGGTGGCAAGGGTGAGAAGCAGTGCCGTGGCAATAGAACTGAGAAGGGCTGTTCTCTTCATGGGCTGTCCTGACTTAACGAAGTAGGTAGGGCATGTTGACAGTGACTGCACCGGTGGGACACCGGGCCGCGCAGGGACCGCAGTACCAGCACTCGTCGACATGCATAAACGCCTTGCCGTTTTCCGGATTGATCGCCAGCGAATCAAGCGGGCAGATGTCCACGCACAATGTGCAGCCGTCGATACAGAGCGATTCGTCGATGGTGACCGGAACGTCGATGCGGTTGTTGACTAGTGTCATAAGAAGCCTCAGATGTCCCTTAATAGATTGCTGCGCAATGTGATTCGGTCACCGCGCATCCTGATGTACTCGAGGTCGACGGGGGTCCCGTCGTCGAGATGAGTCAACCGCTCCAGTAACAGCAGCGGGGCACTGTCCGGCACCTGGAGCGTCGCGGCCGAATGCGAATCCGCCGCAACGGCTTCCAGCGCCAAATTGGCCGATCCGAGCCTGCGCCCGGTCACCTGTTCGATCAGCGCGAAGATGTCATTGGTCTCAAGCTGATGCTCGAGCACCGCCGCACCGACGTCGGGCGTGAGGTACGTCTTATCGAGACTGAGCGGCAGGTCCCCGAGATAGCGCAGGCGTTCGATGAAGAAGACCCGTGAGCCGGCACTGAGGCGCAGTCGGTGCGCGACCGCCGGCGGGGCGTTCACCTCCTGAATGACGCGGACCTCGTTCCGGACGTCGCCGTACCCCTTGAACGTCTCCTTGAGCCCGAGGAGCGCGTCCAGTCCGTGCTCGTACTTGCGCAGAGCGACATGGGTACCGGTACGAGGTCCGCGCTCGATGAGGCCCTCATCCTTCAGCGCCGTGAGCGCCTCTCGGACCGTGTTGCGGGATACATAGAACTCCGCGGCCAGTTCCTGCTCGCTGGGCAGCCCGCCATCTGCGTATCCCCCGGCGTGGATCTGATGACGCAGCACGTCCGCGACCAACCGCGCCTGATCGGCGCGCGGGCGGCGCAATGGCGTGGGCTCGGCACCGGCCACGAGTCCTCCTGACGTGAGACAACCTCGCCAACACGCTAAAGGCCTGCTCAGCGGCTACCGGCCCGGTGAAATCAAACTCTGTCAGGTCGCTTCCATTGCGCCGCTCACCACCTGCTCCGACCTGGTACGGACCGCCGGGTGCGCACCATTGCGCCACTGCCGCCCTTGGCGCGGGATTGGATTCAGGGTGATCGGAACGGCGGTCAGAGGACGGCGCGGGCCCGCTCCAGGAAGGTGCGTGCCGCGGGGCCGACCGGACCAGCCAGGCGCCACCCCAGGGCGAGGCGTCCGCGCAGCGCAGGCCGGATCTCCAATGCCACCACCCCGTCCCGGTTTCGCAGGTACGGAGCGGGCACCACCGCGACACCGAGCCCCTGTTCGACGAGGGTCAGTAACGACCGCGGAGAGCTCGCTTCGAAGGCCACGTTCGGTGTGAGTCCCGCGCCTTGGCACGCGCTTTCCAGGATGGATCGAATGCCGCTGCCCGTCGGTAGGCAGATCAGGGTGCGCTCACAGAGCATGTTCAGGGTGGCGGTACGGCGTTTCGCCAAGGGATCGTCGGCGGCAACCGCCGCCACCAGGGGCTGATCGTCGACGATGCGCAGACCTAGCCCCTCCGGTTCCTCGGCACCCAGAGCGAGGATGGCGCCGTCGAGCCGACCCGCACGCAGCCCGGCAATCAGCTCATCTGACTTGGCTTCGGCGAGGGTGATGGTGATGGCCGGGTGGTCGTGATGGAAAGCCGAGAGCAGTGCGGGCAAGTCGGCACCGTGCGACGTGACGGTGCCGAACGCGATGTGTCCGCGCAACAATCCCCCGATCTCATCGGCCGCCTCACGGACTCCCTCGACCGCGGCGAGAGCGGCTCTCGCATAGGGAACTACCGCCTCGCCGGCATCGGTGAGGCGGACCCGGCGCCCCGACCGATCGAATAGCTCCTGCCCCAGTTCGCGTTCCAGGAGCCGGATCTGTGCACTCACCCCCGGTTGGGCGACATGCAGTGCGCCGGCCGCTTTGGTGAAACTCGCTGCATCCGCCACGGCAACGAGGTAGCGGAGCTGATGAATCTCCATAACCTTTGATTATAGATTCACTAACAGATAGATCTTGGACTTCTTCCTCGCATCGGCCGATGCTGGATGGCATGAGCGAGAACAACACATCGATTGTCATTGCGGGAGCTGGCATCGGCGGGCTTACCGCCGCCCTGACCCTGCACGCTGCGGGGTTCGACGTGACGGTGCTGGAGAGCGCCCACGAGGTCAAGCCACTGGGCGTCGGCATCAATATGCTTCCGCACGCGGTGGGCGTGCTCACCGAGCTCGGACTGAGCGCCGAGCTTGCCCGGATGGGCGTCGCCACCACCGAGATCCGATTCTGCGATAAACACGGCACCGTCCTCTACACGGAGCCTCGGGGTATCGCCGGGGGCTACCCCCACCCGCAGTTCTCGGTGCATCGCGGTCGGCTGCAACTCATGCTGCTCGATACCGTGCTGGAACGCATTGGCCCACAAGCAGTTCAGACGGGTCGCCGGGTCCTCAGGTTCGAGCGCGACGAGCCCGGCGTACGCGTACACACCGCGGACACCGAGTTCGAGGCGGCCGTTCTGGTCGGCGCCGATGGCGTGAACTCGGCAATACGCGCACAGCTACACCCGGCGGATCCGTTGCGCTGGTCGGGAGTGCGGATGTGGCGCGGCGCCGCCGATATCGGGCCCTTCCTCACCGGTAAGACCATGATCGCCGCGCACGATGACACCGATCACGAGCTCATCGCCTATCCGATCAGCGAGCGCACCGTGAACTGGGTGGCGTTGGCCCGCACCGATGATCCCGGGCAGCTCCCGGCCGGGGCGCGGTGGAACGACCCGGTCCCGGTAGATGAGGTGCTGGACTACTTCCCGGGCTGGGATTTCGGCTGGCTGGATATCGACAAGATGGTCCGCAGTTCCGCGCACATCGTTGAATATCCGATGGTGGACCGCGACCCGTTGTCGCACTGGGGCGAGGGACGAGTCACCCTGTTGGGCGATGCCGCTCATCCCATGTATCCGCTCGGCGCCAACGGCGGTTCGCAGTCCGTCGTCGACGCCCGTGTATTGGCGCAGGCCCTGTCGGAGTCGCCCGATGATCCCGCGAGCGGATTGGCCGCCTACGAGACCCAGCGCATCGAGGCGACAAGCCATGTGGTGCTGGCCAACCGAGCAATGCTCCGGTCCTGGGGCGAGGAGTCTCCGGACGAGCTGGAGAAGGTGGCGCGGTCGTACCGGCAGCGCACGAAGGCCTGACCCGCCGACTCGGCGTGAATGGAACCAACAGCAGAGGTCATCCAATCAATCCACATGACGCTCACATCCGGGGTCCAGGAATCGCTGGCTGAATAGGGATATGCGCCTGGACCGGAACCCCGAACCCGATGTTGTCGTCGTCCTCAATGCCGAGGACCTCAACGGTCGAGAGATCGTCCGGATACTGGTGCGCAACGGGCATCGGGTCGTCATCTGCGGCAGACATGCCACCGATCTCACGAGAATGCTGCACGGCTACAGCGCAGATCAGGTGATGGCCATCGCGGCCGATACCACCGACCCGCGCCAGATTCGTGAACTGTGCCGGCGCGCGACGGACCGGTTCGGCACCGTCACCACCATCGTGGACGCGACCGGCAGACAGATGCCGCATTTGCGGCTCGTCTCATAGACCGCGTCCGGCCTGATCCGAATCACGCCGTTTCCCTCAGGCCATCCAGTACGCCTGGGCCTTCATTGACTTGCGCGGAATGCCGTAGTGGTCCTTGAGGATGTGGGTGACCTCGCGGGTAGTCCGGGTATCGCATGCCACCCACCCGAAGAAGTCCGGGGCGTCGAAGGCCGCCGCACGTACGACCTCGGCAAGCGACCGGTCACCGTGGCGATCCACCCAGATCGCGTCCCCGCCGACCGGCAGCGACTTGTCGCTTTCGTGCGCGGCCTCCAGGAACACCGTGGCCGGACTGTCCCCAATCGCCGCCAGCAGGGAGTTGATCGCGGGCAGGGATGCGGTGTCCCCGACGATCACGTATCCGCGCGGGGCCGGCTCGGGCAGTGCGAAATTACTGCCCAGCACCGTTGCCTCAATCGTGTCGCCGACCCGGGCCGTCCGCGCCCAACGAGCGGCGAGCCCGTCGTGCAGTGCGAACTCAACATCGACGGTATCGGCCCGCTGATCCGGGTTGACCAGTGTGTACCCACGTTGATGCAGCTTCTCCCCGTCCGCGAACCACAACCGGACCCACATGGTCGGATGAACCGTACGGCCCCGCAGCAGGCCGCCGGCTGCGAAACTGAGCCTCAGATAGTGATCGGCCAGTTCTCGCCGCGCAGTCAAAGTTAGCTGATAGTCACCAGCCCGGAACATTTTGAGAACCGCGCCCTGCCATCCACGTGTTGGTTGCGTCACTGTGCTCGGCATTACACCCTCGTTCCCCAGCATCTAGGCCGATACCTCTTTCGCCTTAGGCTAGCCTAATTATTGGCCGTCAGATAAGGCTAGGGTTAGCTATCGACAGTTAGGTAAGGGGATGCTAATCTCTTGCCGAGCAAGTATTGGTGACATGGATGAGGACGGTGGATGAGCACTCGGGAGCGAGTCGACCAACTCGGAGCCCCGATTGTGTCGACAGTCACATCACGGCGTTCTGCCGACAAAACCGAACTCCGGCTCACCATCACTACCACGACGGGGAACATCGGCGTGGCCGCGGGCGAGGGGTCGAAGGTTTGCTATCCGCCCTAGGCGGAGGTCTCAGGAACCAATCATGTTCGCGACCCGACTACTCCAATCAGCGGGCGTATCGATCAGGCGAAGGGCTGTAAGTGGATATTCGTGAGCGAGTTGGTCAGCGAGAGCGTGTGACCTCGACGGTGGCTCCGTCGACACGCATTGACCCCGAGCTAGAGAGCCGATTCGCAACCTGCAGCCGGGCCCTGGGTCTGAGTGTCAACGACAGGCGACGGCCCGCAGATTTGCCAGCAGCACGCTACGGCTTTACGTCCCTGTGCCGAACCGCCCAAGATCACTGTGATGTCTGGGTCGGTCTCGCGGCCTCCGGTGGCGCGACCATCGACGTCCTGGAAGCCATCTCGGAGACCGCGGCCACCGCCGGGCACCTGCAGCACGCGGTGAACCTGCAGCCGGGCGATCTCACCTTCACCTATGACACCGGGCTATACCTCGAGTTCCGCGCCAGCGGACCCGAGGACTATCACCTCGCCTATGCCGCAGCACTCGTCGACAAGGGTGAGTACGCCAAGGCCGACGAGCTGATCACTGCCGTGACCGAACGGCGCCCCGGGTGGTTCAACGCCCGCTGGGTCGCGGTCGCGATGCAGAACCGGGCCGAGCGCTGGTCCGATGTCGTCACGCTGCTGACCCCCGTCGTCACCGACGAGTCGTTGGAGCCCACCACGGCGCACGCCGTGCGGATCACCCTGGGCATCGCGCTCGCTAAACTCGGCATGGTTAATCCGGCCCTGTCCTATCTCGAAGACCCAAGTGGCCCAATTGAAGTCGCGGCCACCGATGGAGCGCTCGCGAAGGCGTTGAACCTGCGCCACCATGGTGACGACGAAACCGCTACCGAGGTGCTCCAGGACCTGTACGCGGCCAATCCGGAGAAGGCCGAGATCGAACACGCGCTCACCGATCCGAGCGTGGGTCTGCACACCACGACCGCGGCGCGCATCGCTGCGCGCTCCGATCCCTGGGATCCCGAGACTGAGCCCACCGAAGAGGATTTCATCGATCCTGAGGCCCACGAGCGCAAGGCGATCCTGCTTGCCGAGGCCGAGCAGCAGCTCAGTGAGTTCATCGGTTTGGAGCAGGTCAAGGATCAGGTCTCCAGACTCAAGAGCTCCGTAGCGATGGCATTGCGGCGCCAGGAACGCGGCCTCGCCGTCGGCCACCGCACTCACCACCTGGTGTTCGCGGGCCCTCCCGGTACCGGTAAGACCACCATCGCCCGTGTGGTCGCCAAGATCTACTGCGGCCTGGGACTCCTCAAGCGTGAAAACGTCCGCGAGGTGCACCGTGCCGATCTCATCGGTCAGCACATCGGTGAGACCGAGGCCAAGACCAACGCCGTCATCGACAGCGCGCTCGACGGCGTGCTGTTCCTCGACGAGGCTTACGCATTGGTGTCTACCGGCGCCAAGAACGACTTCGGTCTGGTTGCCATCGACACCCTGCTGGCCCGCATGGAGAACGATCGCGACCGTTTGGTCGTGATCGTCGCGGGGTACCGCGCCGAGCTGGACCATTTCCTCGACACCAACGAAGGTCTGCGCTCCCGTTTCACGCGGTCCATCGAATTCCCTTCGTACGCACCGCCAGAACTCGTCGAGATCGCCGCGGCCATGGCCTCCATGCGAGACAGCAAGTTCGACGAGCGTGCCGCCGCGGAGCTACTCACCGCCTTCTCCACGATGTGTGCCGCAGAGGCTCCCGATACCCGGGGTATCGCACGCCGCAGCATCGACGTCGCCGGTAACGGCCGCTTTGTCCGTAACGTTGTTGAACGGTCCGAGGAGGAACGTGAACACCGCCTCGATAACTCAGGCGCCGAAGAGTTCAGCGATGACGACCTCATGACCGTCACCGTCCAGGACGTGCAGGCATCGGTGGAGGCCATCATCAGCGGCCTCGGCTTGTCGGTCCAGAAATGAGCGACAACAACAACGCGAACCCCGAACGTCGGGCCTTCGCGTCACGCACCCCGGTCAGCGAGAACCCCGAACCGCTGAAGTACCGCCGCGGATTCGTGACCGGACACCAGGTGACCGGATGGCGTTTCGTCATGCGGCGCATCGCATCCGGCGTGGCGCTGCATGACGCACGCATGCTCGTCGATCCACTGCGCTCTCAATCACGGGCATTCGGCATGGGTGCCGTCATCGTGATCACCGGTGTGGTCGGATCTTTCGTCCTCAGCCTGCTTCGGCCCTCCGGTATCGCCGGAACCGATCCGGTGCTAGCCGACCGGTCGACCGCCGCGCTCTACGTACGGGTGGGTGACAACCTGCACCCTGTGCTCAACCTCACCTCGGCCCGCCTCATCGCAGGCAAGGCCGTGAATCCCACGATGGTGAAAAGCACTCAGCTCGATCAGTTTCCACGCGGCAACCTGATCGGCATTCCGGGCGCACCGGAGCGCATGGTGCAGTCCAAGTCGACCGACGCCGCCTGGGCCGTATGCGAATCGGCCGAGAACCGCGCGGTCACCGTCATCGCCGGGCCGTTGGACACCAGCGGTGACAAAGCCACCGACCTCCCCAGCGATCGTGCCGCGGTGGTGTCCACCGATGCAGGTACGTGGCTGCTGTGGGACGGGAAGCGCAGTGCGCTCAACCTCGATGATGTCGCCGTCACGAGTGCTCTCGGATTCGCCGCGCATCCTGCGGTGCGCCCGGTGACGACCAGTCTGCTCAACGCCATTCCCGAGGCTCCCGCACTCGTGGTTCCCGCGATCCCGGGGGCCGGGGCGCCGACCAACTACCCCCTGCCCGTCCAGGCACCCATCGGTTCGGTGCTGGTGAGCTACTCCAGTGACAACAACCCGGTGCACTACGCGGTGCTTGCCGATGGCGTGCAACAGATTTCGCCTGTGATCGCATCGGCGCTGCGCAATGCCAACTCGTTTGGTCTGGAGCAGCCGCCTCGGCTGACGGCCGATCAGATCGCGCATCTGCCGACATCGTCAGCGATCGACACCAGCGTCTTCCCGAGTGCGGCGATCAGGCCGCTGGCAGCCAATGAGGATCCGGTGCTGTGCACACGGTTCACCAAGACCGCCGATGCGACCTCAGAATCATGGTCACTGCTCGCCGGATCGATACTGCCCGTTTCCTCTTCGGTGCACACCGTGCAGCTGATCTCCCCGGTGGCCATCCGAGTTGCCGTCACCCCCGGCATCGGGTACCTGGTACAGCCCGGCGGTCGCGGTGCGTATCAGTGGATCTCCGACACCGGTGTGCGATACGGCATAGACACCGAAGCCGAGGGCGACAAGACCCTCGAGGCGCTCGGCCTGCACAAGCCCGCACTACCCATCCCCTCGTCGATCTTGGATCTGTTCGCCTCCGGACCATCGCTGTCACGCACCGATGCTCTGATCGCGCACGACAGCCTGGCCCCGAATGATCGGCCCGCCATCCGCATCCCGACCGATAATTCATCTGCTCAGGCACAGGAGTCACGTTGAGTCGTCTCATCTTCGAAGCCCATCGGCGAGTAGCGCCTCCGGCGATACCAGATGCCACGGTGACCGTCGAGGCGCCTCCGCAACTGCCACGGGTGGTGCCGCCGTCGTTCCTGCGGCGGGCCATGCCGGTCGTCATCGTGGTTCTGATCGTCGGCATGGTGGTCGCCCTGGTCGCCTCAGGCATCCGGCTCATCTCCCCGCAGACGCTGTTCTTCCCGTTCGTGCTCTTGTTGGCCGCCACCGCATTCATGCGCAATGGCAGCGACAAGGTCCGCACCGAGGAAGTCGACGCGGAACGCGCCGACTATCTGCGGTATCTGTCGGTGGTCCGCGAGAATCTGCGCACCCACGCAACCCAGCAGCGTAAGGCGCTGGAATGGTCACACCCGGATCCCGAGGACCTGACCACGGTCCCAGGCACGCGCCGCCAGTGGGAACGCGACCCGGGCGATGGCGACTACCTCGTCGTACGCGCCGGACGCCACGACATTCCGCTGGCTAGTTCCGTGCGAGTGAAGGACATCGCCGACGAGATCGACCTGGAACCAGTCAGCCACAGTGCATTGCGCGGGCTGCTCGACACCCAGCGCACGGTACGCAGCGCCCCGCTCGGCATCGATCTGAACAAGGTTTCGCGCATCACGGTCCTTGGGGATGACGATGTTGCCCGCGCCGCGATCCGCTCGTGGGTGACACAGGCGGTCACCTTCCACGATCCGACGCTGCTGACGGTCGCGATGGCAGGCCCCGATGCCGAGAACGCCGAGTGGTCTTGGCTCAAATGGCTTCCGCACGTGGATATCAGCGGTGAAATCGACGGAGTCGGTGCGGCCCGCTACCTACGCCGCACGGGTGCCGAACTCTTCCAGGCACTGCAACCGGCGCTGGCCGAGCGTCCGACCTTCGGCTCCGATGACGGCGCGCACAAGCATCTGCTGATCGTCCTCGACGACCCGACGTATGACCTGGATGGCGTGAATTCGCCCATCCCGGCTGCCGGCCTGGAGGGCGTCACCGTCATCCAGCGGCTCGGCAATACGGAAGGCTCGGCTGGCCTGCCTAAACTTCCGGATTACCTCAATCCGGAACGCCCTGTGCTGCAGGTCAACCGTAATGGCGTGAGCGCACGCATCACCCGCTGGAACGGCAACGATTGGCAGCCATACGTCGATGAGGCCGATCAGCTCACAGTCGGAACGGCGTCGCATACCTCCCGTCGGCTCTCCCGCTGGGATTCCAATCCGACCCACCCAGGGCTGCGATCGTCCGCCACCGGCGGTGCGACGTTCACGTCGCTGCTCGGAATCGAGAACGCGTCCCAGCTGGACGTCCCCGCTCTGTGGTCGCCGCGTTCGCGTGACGAGGAGCTCCGGGTGCCCATCGGCGTAACCACCTCCGGCGAACCGCTGATGTTCGATCTTAAGGACGAGGCTGAGGGCGGTATGGGTCCGCACGGTCTGATGATCGGTATGACGGGCTCCGGCAAGTCTCAGACTCTGATGTCGATCCTGTTGGCGCTCTTGACGACTCACTCAGCCGATCGCCTCATCGTGATCTACGCCGACTTCAAGGGTGAGGCGGGTGCCGATATCTTCCGCGACTTCCCGCAGGTCGTCGCCGTCATCTCCAACATGGCCGAAAAGCGTTCGCTGGCTGAGCGTTTCGCCGACACGTTGCGTGGAGAGGTAGCCCGCCGCGAGAACTTGCTCAAGCAGGCCGGTCGCGACGTGCAGGGCAGCGCCTTCAACTCGGTCCGTGAGTACGAGGAGGCGATCGCCGCCGGACACGATCTGCCGCCGATCCCCACGCTGTTCGTGGTGGCCGACGAATTCACGCTCATGCTCCAGGACCACCCGGAGTACGCCGAGCTGTTCGACTACGTCGCACGCAAGGGCCGCTCGTTCCGCATCCACATCCTGTTCGCGTCGCAGACCCTGGACGTCGGCAAGATCAAGGATATCGACAAGAACACCTCGTACCGCATCGGTCTGAAGGTGGCCAGCCCCAGCTCATCCCGACAGATCATCGGGACCGAGGACGCGTATCACATCGAATCGGGCAAGGACTACAAGGGCGTTGGGTTCCTGGTGCCCGCACCCGGTGCGGTGCCGATCAAGTTCCGCAGCACCTATGTCGACGGCGTGTACGAACCCCCGTCGACAACCACCACCGTGGAGATCCGAGCCACCCCGCAGCCCAAACAGTTCACCGCGCTACCGGTGGCCGCAGATCCCACCACGGTGATCGTCAAGGGCAACACCGACCAACCACGGCAGCCTGCGCGCAAACTGGTCTCGACCGTCGGCGACCAGCTTGCCAAGGTGGGGCCGCGGGCGCCGGAGCTCTGGCTGCCACCACTAGACACCGCGATCCCGTTGGCCGATGTACTGAACCAGACCGGGATTCCGGCACGGCAGCTGCGCTGGCCGCTCGGCGAGATCGACAAGCCGTTCCAGATGCGCCGCGATCCACTGGTCTTCGATGCGACCTCGGCGGCCGGGAACGTGATCATTCACGGCGGCCCGAAATCCGGGAAGTCGACTGCGCTGCAGACATTCATCCTGTCGGCTGCGGCGCTGCACGCCCCCCGCGACGCCACGTTCTACTGCATCGACTACGGCGGCGGACAACTGCACGCACTCGAAGGACTGGCGCATGTCGGCAGTGTCGCCAGCGCGTTGGAACCAGAACGCATCCGGCGTACCTTCGGTGAGCTGGAGCAGCTCCTGGCGTACCGCCAGCGCCTGTTCCGCGACCGTGGCATCGCCTCGGTGAGCCAACTGCGCGCCCTGCGAGACAGCGATCGCACGCTCGATGACGGTTACGGCGAGACGTTCCTGGTCGTGGACAACCTGTATGCGTTCAGCCGCGATAACACCGACCAGTTCAATACCCGAAACCCGTTGTTGGCCAGGCTCACCGAGCTGGCCAACGCCGGACTGTCGTACGGCATTCATGTCGTGATCACGACGCCGAACTGGATCGAGGTGCCGCTGGCGATGCGCGATGCTCTCGGACTGCGGCTCGAACTCAAGCTGCATGACTCAGCGGACAGCAACGTGCGGGTACCGGGTGCACTGCGCCGCCCCGCCGAAAGTGTTCCGCACGATCAGCCGGGTCGCGGCCTGACCATGCAGGCCGAGCACTTCCTGTTCGCCTCCTCGGACTCGAAGACCGTCGAATCGGTCAATGCCAACTACCCCGGGTCCAAGGCTCCTGCCGTCCGACTACTGCCGGCAGATCTGGCACCGAACGCCATCGGCCCGCTGTACCCGGGGCTCGAGCAGGTCGTCATCGGCCAGCGCGAGCAGGATCTGGCACCTGTGGCACTCGACTTCGCTCACAACCCGCTCCTGATGGTGTTGGGCGATACCGGGTCTGGCAAGACGACTCTGCTGCGGCACGTCATCCGTACCGTCCGCGAGCACTCGGCGCCCGACCAGGTGGCGTTCACGGTTCTGGACCGGCGGCTGCATCTCGTCGACGAACCGCTGTTCCCGGATAATGAGTACACCCCCAATATCGACCGGATTACCCCGGCGATGCTGGGCCTCGGCGCACTGCTGGAAAAGCGTCGGCCGCCCGCCGGGCTGTCTCCGGAGGAACTGCACAACTGGGTGTCACGCGGTGTGACAGGACAGCGGCATTATCTGATCATCGACGATGTCGACCAAATCCCCGACGCACCGGCTGTCAGCGGCCCGTACATCGGGCAGCGGCCGTGGAATCCGATCGTCGGCCTGCTCGCCGAGGCACGCGAGCTCGGCCTGCGAGTGATCATCACCGCACGGGCTACCGGCTCGGGTCACATCCTGATGACCAACCCCATGTTGCGTCGCTTCCACGAGCTCCAGGCCAACACCCTGATGCTCAGCGGCAGCCCGCAGGACGGCGGCCGGATTCGTGGGCATCGTTTCGAGCGTCTGCCCGCGGGTCGCGGAGTTCTGTTGTCCGAAAACGATGTCCCCACATATGTACAGACCGTCAATCCACTCGTCAGTGAGCATGCTGCTCAGGGAAGGGAGTACCCACGATGAATCTCAATGTAGTTCCGGAAGGCCTGCTCGCCACCAGTGCCGCGGTTGAGGCGCTCACCGCGCGTTTGGCCGCGGCTCACGCGGCGGCCGCTCCGGTGATCGGTGCCGTGGTGCCGCCTGCCGCCGATCCGGTGTCCTTGGAGACCGCGGCCGCGTTTAGCGTGCGCGGTGTGGAGCACACCGGGGTGGCCGCCCTGGCCGTTGAGGAGCTGGGCCGTGCTGGTCTGGGTGTCTCGGAGTCTGCCGCCAGTTACACCACCGGCGATATGCAGGGCGCTGCGACGTACATGATTGCCCGGGGCTAGCTCTTGACCGCCCCCATCTGGATCGCTTCTCCCCCGGAGGTCCACTCGGCGCTGCTGAGCGCCGGACCCGGGCCGGGGGCACTCCTCGCTGCGGCCGCGCAGTGGCAGGCGCTCTCGACGCAGTACGCCACCGCGGCAACGGAGTTGACCCAGCTGCTCGCTGCCACCACTGCCGGACCCTGGCA
>NZ_JBFAGW010000012.1:0-82317 GCF_040653875.1 Mycobacterium sp. NPDC050853 | reverse complement strand
ATCGTCCCTGAAAGACGCCCCGAAAGGCCATAGGAGTTCAACGTGGTGCACCCCAGCCTTCCCGCCGGTTTCGACTTCACCGACCCGGAGATCTACGCAGAACGGCTCCCGATCGAGGAGCTCAAGGAGCTACGGAAGACGGCTCCAATCTGGTGGCAGGAACAGCCAGAGGGAGTTGGCGGCTTCAACGACGGCGGATACTGGGTCGTCTCCAAGCACAAGGACGTCAAGGACGTGTCGCTACGCAGTGACGTCTTCTCCAGCTGGGAAAACACCGCGATCCCGCGGTTCCAGGACGACATCACGCGCGAGGCGATCGAGCTGCAGCGCTACGTCATGTTGAACATGGACGCCCCGCACCACACGCGCTTGCGCAAGATCATTTCCCGTGGTTTCACTCCGCGTGCCATTGGTCGGTTGCGTGACGAGCTGAACGAGCGCGCTCAACAGATCGCGAAGACGGCGGCGGCGAGCGGCAGCGGGGACTTCGTCGAGCAGGTCTCTTGTGAACTGCCGCTGCAGGCCATCGCTGGGCTGCTCGGGGTGCCCATCGAGGATCGCGGCAAGCTGTTCAATTGGTCCAACGAGATGACCTCGTATGACGATCCTGAGTTCTCTCATATCGACCCAGCGGTCTCGTCGATGGAGATCCTGGCCTACTCGATGGAGATGGCGAAGCAGAAGGCCGAGAACCCGGGCGAGGACATCGTGACCACGCTCATCAACGCCGAGGTCGAGGGCGAGGGCAAGCTGTCCGATGACGAGTTCGGCTTCTTCGTGATCATGCTGGCAGTGGCCGGTAACGAGACTTCGCGCAACTCGATCACCCAGGGCATGATGGCCTTCACCCAGTTCCCGGAGCAGTGGGAGCTGTACAAGAAGGAGCGCCCCGAGACTGCCGCCGATGAGATCGTCCGCTGGGCAACCCCAGTGACGTCTTTCCAGCGGACGGCGTTGGAGGACACCGAGCTTGGTGGCGTGCAGATTAAGAAGGGGCAGCGCGTGGTGATGATGTACCGCAGCGCCAACTTCGACGAAGAGGTGTTCGAGGATCCGTTCTCCTTCAACGTCATGCGTAACCCCAACCCGCACATGGGTTTCGGTGGCAGCGGTGCGCATTTCTGCATCGGGGCCAACCTGGCTCGTCTGACCATCAACCTGATGTTCAACGCCATCGCCGATCACATGCCGAACTTGGCTCCGGCAGGCGATCCGAAGCGGTTGCAGTCCGGCTGGCTCAACGGCATCAAGCACTGGCCGGTTGACTTCACCGGCGTTAGCGGTTGCCCGGTTCTGCAGTAGTTATTCAAAAGGAAACGCACGCTATGGATTTCGCTTTTGCAGAGGAGCAGCAGGCTGTCTCCGATGTGGTCGAAACGGTGCTTGCCGATCGTGAATTCATCGGCGTAGTGCCCGCGATCGGATACGACGAACCTGTCTGGCGGGCACTGGCTGACAACGGGGTCCTGAATCTTGCGCTGCCGGAACGACTGGGCGGTGACGGACTGGGCCTTGCCGAGGTATCGGTGGCGCTCCGGGTGCTCGGTAAGCACGGCGCCCTGACGCCGGCGCTGTCCACTCTCGGGTTCGGTGTGGTTCCCCTGGTGGAACTGGCCTCTGACGAGCAGCAGGATAGGTACCTTGCCGGTGTGGGCTCCGGCGGAATCCTGACGGCGGCTCTGAATGAACCGGGCCGAGCCGTTCCTTTCACGCCTTCGGTGTCCGCCGTACGCGATGGGTCCTCGGTGGTGTTGAACGGCCGCAAGATCGGCGTTCTGCATGCGGCCGAGGCGAATTGGATACTTGTCACCGCCGACAATGGCGTCGTTGTGGTGGCACCTAACACCCCGGGCGTGACAATCGCCCGGACGCCTACGGCCAGTAAGGCTGCCGAATACGCGGTGACCTTTTCCGATGTCTCGGTACCTGCGTCGGATGTGTTGAGCGGGTCGGTTGATCGGCTGAATCACCTTGTTTTGGCAGCTGTTGGTTCCTACGCGGATGGATTGGTTTCCGGCGCTTTGCGTCTTACTGCAGACCATGTGTCGAACCGGGAACAGTTCGGCAAGCCGCTGGCTACCTTCCAGGCGGTATCGCAGCAGCTGGCAGATGTGTACGTGGTGTCGCGGACACTGAATCTCGGTGTCACATCTGCGGTGTGGCGGCTGTCGGCAGCGCTCGATGCGACCGAGGACCTGGACATCGTGGCGTTCTGGATGGCCTTGGAGGCGCAGCGGGTCATGCAGATCTGCCATCACCTGCACGGCGGTCTGGGCGTGGATATCACCTACCCCTTGAATCGCTACTACTCGACGATCAAGGACCTGAGCCGTCTGGTGGGCGGTTCCTCCGAGCGTCTTGACGTACTCGCTGCGGCGCAAGTCTGATTGGACTCGACGATGCTCATTGATCTCACGCCGGAACAGGCGAAGCTGCAAAGCGATCTGCGGCAGTATTTCTCGAATCTCGTCACTTCCGACGAGACCCGCGGGATGATGGTCGACCGTCATAGCGCGTCCTATGAGGCCGTCGTGCGTCGGATGGGTCAGGACGGCTGGCTCGGTGTCGGATGGCCCAAGGAGTATGGCGGACACGGATTCGGTCCGCTGGAGCAGCAGATCTTCATGAACGAGGTCATCCGCGCCGATGTCCCGATGCCCCTGGTGACACTGCAGACTGTCGGTCCGACCCTGCAGAAGTACGGCACCGAAGAGCAGAAGAAGAAGTTCCTACCCGGAATCCTGGCCGGCGAAATCCATTTCGCCATCGGATATACCGAGCCGGAGGCGGGAACGGACCTGGCGTCCTTGCGCACCTCCGCGGTTCGCGATGGCGACCACTACATCGTCAACGGGCAGAAGATCTTCACCACCGGCGCACACCAGGCCCAGTACATCTGGCTGGCCTGTCGCACCGATCCGGATGCACCCAAGCACAAGGGCATCTCGATTCTCATCGTCGACACAAAAGATCCGGGTTACTCGTGGACGCCGATCATCACCAACGACGGTGCACACCACACCAACGCCACCTACTACTCCGATGTCCGGGTGCCGGTGGAGATGTTAGTGGGCGAGGAGAATCAGGGCTGGAAGCTCATCACCACCCAGCTGAACCACGAGCGGGTTTCACTGGGCCCCTCTGGGCGAATTGCCGGCATGTACGACCGGGTATATGAGTGGGCCGCGAAGCCGGGGGCCGACGGTGTCGCGCCGCTGTCACACGATGATGTCCGCCGCGTTTTGGGTGAGATGAAGGCAGTATGGCGGCTCAACGAGCTGCTCAACTGGCAGGTCGCCTCGTCGGGTGACGACATCAGCATGGCGGATGCGGCGGCGACGAAAATCCTTGCCACCGAATGGATTCAGAAACTCGGCCGGTTGAGCGAAGGAGTCGTGGGCCGCTATGGCGATCCCGCGGACGCGAACACTGCCGAGACACTTGAATGGCTTGATGCACAGACCAAGCGCCACTTGGTGATCACCTTCGGTGGCGGTGTGAATGAGGTTATGCGCGAGATGGTTGCAACCGCAGGACTAGGAACCCCGAGGGTTCCGCGATGACTGATGTAGTGCTTCAGGTTCAAGAGGGTGCGGCCAAGATCAAGGCCGACGGGCCGAGTACACCCAAGGTGGGTCGCGACCCCGTCAACCAGCCGATGATCAACAACTGGATCGAGGCGATGGGGGACAAGAACCCCATCTACGTGTCCGATGAAGCGGCCCGTGCCGCAGGGCATCCCGGCATCGTCGCACCGCCGGCGATGGCGCAGGTGTGGACCATGGGCGGGTTGCACAAGGTGCAGGCCACCGACGACCCGCTGGGTCGTGCAATGGAGCTATTGGACGGAGCTGGGTACGAGTCGGTCGTCGCGACCAACTCCGTACAGATCTACCACCGTTACTTAGCGCCGGGTGAAGAAGTCAGCATCACCAACGAGGTGAGCGACATCTTCGGACCCAAGCAGACCGCGCTGGGTGAGAGTTTCTTTATCAACATCCACGTCGAGTGGACGGTCGGCGACGAGCTTGTCGCCGAAATGAATTGGCGCATTATGAAGTTCCGACCGGGCGCGAAGCCCACATCGGATGTGCCCGAAGACCTTGATCCGTCCAAGTTGATGCGACCGTCCTGGTCGCGCGATAGCGCCTACTTCTGGGAAGGCGTCGCCGCGCACGAGCTGCGTCTGCAGAAGCGGCCCGACGGCTCGTTGCAGCACCCGCCGGTACCTGCGGTCTGGCAGGACAAAGAGGCGCCCGTCGAGTACCAGGTGGCCAGCGGCAAGGGTGCGGTGTACAGCTACGTCGTGCATCATGCGCCGCAAGTTCCCGGGCGTACTTTGCCTTTCGTGATCGCCCTGGTCGAGCTCGAGGAAGGTGTCCGGATGCTCGGGGAGCTCCGCGGCGTCTCACCCGATGATGTCGTAATCGGGTTGCCCGTTCAGGTGACATATCTCGACTTCCCGGCCGAGGGCGATAGTCCGGCGTGGACCCTATACGCATGGGAGGCAGCGTGAGTATCGTTGGCGAGAAGCTGCCCGAGCTGAAACTCGAAGGCACTCCGACATTTATCGTGTCGACCGCGTTGGCGACCCGTGACTTCCAGGATGTGCACCACGATCGCGATCTGGCGCAGGCCAAGGGTTCCAAGGACATCTTCGTCAATATCCTCACTGACACCGGTTTGGTGGAGCGGTTCGTCACCGACTGGGCGGGCCCGTCTGCGCGTGTGAAGTCCATCGCGTTGCGTCTGGGCGTCCCTTGGTACGCCTACGACACCACGGTGTTCTCCGGTGAGGTGTCGGCCGTCGAGGACGGGCTCGTGGAGGTAGATGTGGTGGGCCGCAACAGCCTTGGTGATCACGTCACCGCCAAGGTCAAGCTGACGATCGGAGCGGGACAGTGAGTCTCTCGGGTAAGGCCGCCATCGCGGGCATCGGCGCCACCGATTTCTCCAAGAAGTCTGGACGCTCGGAGCTGCGCCTGGCGTCGGAAGCCGTGCTGGACGCGCTGGACGATGCCGGGCTAGCCGCGTCGGATGTTGACGGCTTGGTGACCTTCACCATGGACTCCAACCTGGAGACCGCAGTCGCCCGCTCGACGGGTATCGGCGAGCTGAAGTTCTTCAGCCAGATCGGCTACGGCGGCGGGGCGGCAGCCGCGACGGTGCAGCAGGCCGCGTTGGCAGTTGCCGCCGGTGTCGCGGAAGTTGTTGTGGCATACCGTGCATTCAACGAGCGTTCGGAGTTTCGGTTCGGCCAGGTGATGACCGGACTCAGTTCAACGGCTGACTCGCGCGGGGTGGAGTACAGCTGGTCGTACCCGCACGGGTTGAGCACACCGGCGGCATCGGTGGCGATGATCGCCCGGCGGTACATGCATGAATACGGCGCCACAAGTGCCGATTTCGGTGCCGTGTCGGTGGCCGACCGTAAGCATGCGGCCACCAATCCAAAGGCTTTCTTCTATGGCAAGCCGATCACCATTGAGGACCACCAGAACTCGCGGATGATCGCCGACCCGGTGCGACTGCTCGACTGCTGTCAGGAAAGCGACGGTGGGGTGGCGATCGTCGTGACGACTCCCGAACGTGCGCGCGATCTGAAGCATCGTCCGGCAATCATCGAGGCCGCCGCGCAGGGGTCGAGCGATGACCAGTTCACCATGTACTCGTACTACCGTGACGAGCTTGGGCTGCCCGAGATGGGCCTGGTCGGCCGGCAGCTGTGGGCGCAAAGTGGCTTGACGCCCAATGACATTCAAACCGCGATCCTGTACGACCACTTCACGCCGTACACCCTGCTGCAGCTCGAAGAGCTGGGCTTCTGCGATAAGGGCGAGGCCAAGGATTTCGTCGCCAACGGCGCCATCGAGCTGGGCGGGAAGCTGCCGATCAATACGCACGGCGGTCAGCTCGGCGAGGCCTACATCCACGGCATGAACGGCATTGCCGAGGGTGTGCGTCAGCTGCGCGGCACGTCCGTCAACCAGGTGCCGAATGTCGAACATGTCCTCGTCACCGCCGGTACCGGGGTGCCGACCTCCGGCCTCATCCTGGGGTAATCGACTCAGCTCAGGAACCTGGCTATGCCCTGAGCGATCGCCGCCGCCAGACGGGCTTGGCCATCCGGACTGGACAGCATCGCGGCGTCGTCGCCGTTCTTCATGTTTCCGCACTCGATGAGGATTGCCGGGTACTGGGCCAGGTTTAACCCGGCTAGGTCGGAACGCCCATAGAGACCGTCGTTTCCACGGTAGGTCGACGGCTGGAATCCGGAGGTCTTGAGCTGATCGCGCATGGTGCTGGCCAAGCGCAACGACGGACCCGCCTGCGCTTCGTTGATCGGCGGATTCGAGTAGTTGACGTGAAATCCCCGGCCGTCTCGGGGGCCGCCATCGGCATGAATACTGACAATCGCATCGGGATTGAAGGAGTTGCCGTTAGCGGCGCGCTGGTCGATGCATGGTCCGAGTGCGTTGTCGTTGCCGCGTGAGAGCGCGGTGCGAACACCGGCCCCGGTAAGGGCCTGGCGGATGTGCAACACCACATTCCAGTTGAAAGTGTGCTCAGGAAAGCCTGCATCGGTGGCGGTGCCGCTGGTCTGGCAGTCCTTGGTGCGCCCCCGGCCGTCACTGACCTGCCGGGTGATCGAGCCGTCGTTGGCGCCGTTGTGGCCGGGGTCGAGGAAGACGATCTTGCCCGCGATGGGAGATTGGGCATGGGCCAGGGCGGCGGTTGAGAGCATGGCCGGCATGCTCAACAGGACGGGCACGCTCGAGGCGTACTTGAGGACATCGCGTCGCGAGAGGCAGCGGGACCGCTTGGCGGGACCGCACGGGGAGGTCTGCACGCGGGAAAGGTATGCGCCGAACCTGGGGTACGGTGCTCGGACATGTGGCTCGGTTGAACTGTGGCCGAGACGAGACCGTATCGCAGTCACAGCTTTCTGACAGAAACCCCGGTAATGCTTGGTCGATGATCTATCGGGAGGCCTCGACCGCGGCGGGCGTGCTGACCCGCCTGCGCAGGGACCTTGCCGAGACCTTTCAGCCGCCACGTCGATGGCTCGAGGGATTGGGTCTGAACCTCGCGCTGTCGATCGCCTACCTAATCATCTGGCAGCCGATCGCCCAACACGGACGCAAGCGCGACTGGGCGCTACTCGTCGGGACCTACTTCGCCATGTTCATCTTTGCCGACGTGTCCGTGACCAACATGCTCGGTCTGGACGCCGATCGAGTCAGGCACGCGTTGCGGGGTCATCGGTCGCTTCTACATGTCTTGCTGGTCAAGAACATCGCACTGTTTCTCGTCGCCGGGCTACCGACACTTGTGCTGACGGCTTTCCTGACCATCCACCGGCAGCAGGCAACCCAGACCGCGATCACGGTGCCCGATGTCGCCGTGCACATCGTGAGCTGGCTGGGCCTGGGCAATCTGGTGTCGGTGCTGCTGCCCATGGTGGCTCGGCCGCTGCGGATGCGTTGGCGGCAACGGGGCGACCTGTTGGTCACCGCGCGATGGCTCATCTATCTGGCCCTGCCATATGGCGTCTACTACCTCGTGGCACCGGTAGGAGGTATTCCACGGGCCATATTCGGGCGCAACGTTTTCCACTCCATGCCGCTTACCGAGCGATCCCTCATGGAACTCGGCTTGGGTATCGCGGTCTGGAGCATCGGCACCGTGCTTGCGCTGGGGGTGAACCGCTACCGCGGAATACGGTGGTACTAGCCGGAACGGCTATTTGTAGGTGAGCTCCACATCGGCCAGTGCGGGAGCGTCCTCACGCTCGGCCACGACTGCAGAGATCAGCAGCTTGCCGTCTTCCTTCCAGATGCGGGTCTTGAGTGTCTCGCCCGGGAACACCACACCCGCGAACTTCGCGGCATATGAGGTCACCCGCGAGGCGTCACCGTCCAGCGCCGCGTCGACGGCCGCCTTGCAGACCACGCCGTAGCTGCACAGCCCATGCAGGATCGGACGGGGGAATCCCGCCGCTGCCGCGAAGGCGGGGTCGGAGTGCAACGGGTTGCGGTCGCCGCAGAGCCGGTACAGCAGCGCCTGCTGCGGCAGGATGTGCGTCGAAACTTCCAGGTCCGGCGCGCGTTCGGGAGCACCACCGGCAGCGGACGGACCTCTTTCGCCGCCGAAGCCGCCCTCGCCGCGCGCGAAGATCGAACGACGGATGGTCCACAGGGGCCCCTGGTCGTCGGAAGTTGTTGTCTCCGTGACGATAACGGCAGCCTTGCCCTTGTCCCAGATCTCTACGATCTTGCCTTCCGACCGCGCGGTACCCGAGGGTGGCAAGGCGCGGTGCGCGGTCACCTGCTCGGTGCCGTGCAGGATCTTGGCCAGGTCGATCTCTATACCCGGGAACGACACCTTGGGGGGCTCCACCGCGTGGAAACCGGAGGCGACGGTCGCGAACGTCGGCAACACCTGCGGGGTCTTGTCTTGTAGGTACCGCAGTTCGGTCTCGCTGACTGGATCGGCGCCTGCACCAATCGCCAGGTGATACAGCTGCACATCGGATGCGGTCCAGGAGAATTCCGCGGGCTCGACAGCAGCGCCCAGGGCGATATCGACGTTGATAGGCATGAGCCGACCCTACTTGCCGGCGATATCGAGCGCGGCGAGGTAACCCCACGTCATGGCTGGGCCAATGGTGGCGCCCGGGCCGGCGTAGGTATGACCCATCACCGGAGTGCTGACATTGCCTGCGGCGTAAAGACCTTCGATGATGCTGTTGTCATCGCGCAGCACCCGGCCTTGGAGGTCGGTGCGCACGCCACCCTTGGTGCCCAGGTCTCCCGGCACCATCTTGGCCGCGTAGAACGGGCCCTTCTTGAGCTCACCCAGATTTGGGTTCGGCTTGTTGGTGGGGTCGCCGTAGTAGCGGTCGTAGGCGCTCTTGCCGCGGCCGAAGTCCTCGTCCACACCGTCGCGGGCGAAGCCGTTGAACCGCTCGATGGTCTGCGCTAACGCATCTATGGGGAGTTTCGCCAATTCCGCTAGCTCTTCGATGGTGTCGGCCTTGACGATGACACCCGACTCGATCCACTTGCTCGGAATCTTCTGTCCCGGCTGCAATCCGCCGAAGATGTACCGGTTGCGGTACTCCTGGTCGAAGACGAGCCACGCGGGCAGGTTCTCGCCCGGACCTGCGCCTTGGCCGTACTCGCCGCCGTACATGCGGTGGGTGGCCTCGACGTAGGGCAGCGATTCATTCATGAACCGCTTACCGGACGCGTTGACGATGATCGACCCGGGGGAGTTGCGCTCGGACAGTGCGAACCATGGCCGGCCGACCAGCGGAACTGTCGGGCCCCACCACGAGTCCTCCATGAACTCGAGCGCAGCGCCCAGCTTTTCGGCCGCCAGGATGCCGTCACCGGTGTTGGCCTTGGCGCCGACAGTCCACTCGGTGGTGATGGGGGCGCGCTGGTACTTCACGCGCATCTGCTCGTTGTGCTCGAAACCACCCGAGGCCAGGATGACGCCCTTGCGTGCCTTGATGACCGTCGGCTCGGCGGACTCGGCGCCATTGCTATCGCGCACGTAGACGCCCTTGACGGTGCCGTTCTCAATGTAGAGATCGGTCAACGCGGTGTTGAGCTTCACTGAAACTCCCGCGTCGCGCAGGCCGATACGGAGTGCCGCCGACAGCGCACGCCCCATGCCGACGAGCTTCTTGCCGGTGCCCTGCGCCCAGAACGTGCGCACGCCGACGCGCAGGCTGCGCAGCAGGCCACGCGGGTGGCGCTTGAGTTGGTTCAGCCGCACGTAATCTTGCTGGCGCACCACGACATTCAGCGGAACCTTGCCGTACGGTGGCTCCAGGTTGGGCAGCTCGTCACCGAGCTTCTTGGCGTCGAAAGGCTTTGGCTCCACCGAGCGTCCGGCGGCACGTCCACCCGGCGCCTCGGGGTAGTAGTCGGAGTAGTTGGGCACCCAGTCGAGCTTCAGCGGGGAGTTCGCGAGCACGAACGAGAGCATCTCCGGGCCGCGATCGAGATAGGTGTCGATCTTCTCGCGGGGCACGACATCGCCGATGATGTTGTAGAGGTACTCGCGGGCCGCCTCGGGGGTGTCGGTCTGTCGGGCCTTCTTGAGCACCTCGTTGTTGGGGATCCAGACGCCACCACCGGAACGGGCGGTCGATCCGCCGAAGTGGGGGGCCTTCTCGATCAGTACGGTGCTCAGCCCGTTGTGTGCCGCGGTGAGCGCCGCAACCATGCCGGCGCCACCACTCCCGACGACGACGACGTCGTACTCCTGCTCAGTCATGTAGAACACGTTATAGAATTGAGGCGGCCCGGCGCTACCGGCGCTGGCCTGTGGTTTCATCGTTCCGACACTTTGATGTTGCGGTGAAAACAGAAACATGTTGCTGTTTTGGCTATATGACGATGAGGGAGGCCCAGTGCCGGGTCGGTTGGATGTGCCCGCTGTGCCCTCCCCGGATGTTGTCATCGTCGGGTACGGAGTGGCCGGAGCGGCGGCCGCCCTGGCCGCGCTCGAACGCGGTGCGTCCGTCACGATCTTGGAGCGATTCGACGGTGGCGGGGCTTCCGCCATTTCAGGGGGCATTTACTACGCCGGCGGCGGGACGAACATTCAGCGCGACGCGGGCGTTGAGGACACCCCGGAGCTGATGCTGGAGTACTTGCAGCTGGAGGTCGGGGACGCTGTGAAACCCGAGACGTTGCGCCGTTTCGTCGACGGCAGCGTCGACACCCTGGATTGGCTACAAGGTTACGGAGTGCCGTTCGAGGGTTCGCTGGCTCCGTTCAAGACTTCGTACCCCACCAACGACTACTACCTCTATTTTTCCGGCAGCGAATCCTCTGGGATGGCGCGCACGGTGACGCCCCCTCGTCAACGCGGACATCGGGCCTTTGGCCGCGGCGTGTCCGGTAAGGCGCTCTTCGCGCCGTTGGCGGCCTCCGCGGAGCGTTTGGGTGCCGACGTGTGGCGGCAGACCCGGGTCACGGATCTGATCATCGAGGGCGGTCGTGTCGTCGGGGTGCGGGGGGCGACGCTGAAGGACGCACCGGGTTGGGTGCAACGGACGTACGCGCGTTTGACGCGCTACGCCACTAAACCCGGCATCTACTACCCACCGATGCGAAAGGCATTGGAGGGGCCTGCCTATGCGTTGGAGCGTCGGTTCGCCAAGCCGTTTGAGATCCGCGCCAACGACGGGGTGATCCTGTCCTCCGGCGGGTTCATCGCCAATCGTGAGTTGGTGGAGCGATATGCCCCGGCGTACGGGGACGGGTTGCAGCTGGGTACTGCGGGTGACGACGGAACCGCGTTGAAGCTCGCGGCGCCGTTGGATGCAGCCACCGGGCACCTCGACGAGATCTCCGCCTGGCGTTTCATCGTGCCAACCGCCGCATTCCTTGGCTCGTTGTTGGTGGATGCCAAGGGGCAGCGGATGGTTGACGAATCGCGTTATGGCGCCGCGCTGGGCAAGGCGATTGTGCAGCAGGCCGGTGGGGTGGGGTATCTGGTGGCCGATAAGGCGCTGCTGAAGCGGGCTCGTCAGCAGCTTGGTTCGCAGACGCTGTGGTTCCAGCGGATACAGGCCGAGGCGTTCCTCAATGTGGGGCGCAAGAAGGCCGGCTCCATCGAGGAGTTGGCGGCCAAGGCGGGTATCGATCCGGAAGCCTTGGCGCGCACCGTATCCGAGCATAATGACGCTATTGACGGCGGCGCGCCGGATCCGATGGGGAAGCCCGACGATTTTCGTGTCAAGATCGGGCAGGGACCGTTCTATCTGTTCAACGTGTCCATCAAGACCAACATGCTGAATCCGTGCCCGATGCTGACTCTTGGCGGGCTGGTTGTGGACGAGGAGACTGGTGTCGTGCAGACGACATCCGGCGACGCCATCCCGGGGCTCTATGCCGCCGGACGTGCGGCGGTGGGTATCTGCTCCAATTCGTATGTGAGCGGGTTGTCCCTAGCCGACTGCGTCTTTTCCGGGCGCCGGGCGGGGACCGAGACTGGAAGGCGCGTAGATGCTTAGTTCCGAAGTTCGTGAGGCCATTGCCGCC
This sequence comes from Mycobacterium sp. NPDC050853, assembly GCF_040653875.1. Lineage (NCBI taxonomy): Bacteria > Bacillati > Actinomycetota > Actinomycetes > Mycobacteriales > Mycobacteriaceae > Mycobacterium > Mycobacterium sp. NPDC050853. The sequence goes on along the minus strand of NZ_JBFAGW010000012.1, from coordinate 70,252 downwards.
GATCTGGCCGAGGCCGAGCGCACCCGGGTGGCCATTGGGCCGCCCACCGACACCTACCCGGATTTCGGCGTCGTGGACGCCTACGAGATTCAGCTCGCCAATATTCGCTCTCGCCTAGCGGACGGTGCCAAGGTCGTCGGGCACAAGGTCGGCTTATCGTCCGAGGCGATGCAGAAGATGATGGGTGTCCACGAGCCGGACTACGGGCATCTGCTGGCCGATATGGAGCTATTCGAGGATGTCGCGGCGTCGGCGTCCAAGTTCCTGTTCCCGCGGGTGGAGGTGGAGGTCGGATTCATCCTGGCTGCTGATCTTCCCGGTGAGGATTGCACCGAGGATGATGTGTTGGCCGCGACTGCCGCGTACGTGCCGTCCATCGAGGTGGTAGACAGCCGGATCACCAACTGGCAGATCAAGATCTGCGACACCATCGCCGACAACGCATCCTCGGCCGGGTTTGTCATTGGCAAGCAACGGGTTTCGCCGAAGGACATCGACATCAAGTCGATCGATGCGGTGCTGACCTGCAACGGCGAGAAGTTGGCTGAGGGCAGAAGCGACGCGGTGCTGGGCAATCCGGTGACGTCGGTGGCATGGCTGGCGCGCAAGGTGGCGTCGTTTGGTGTGCGCTTGCGTGCGGGCGACGTGGTGTTGCCGGGGTCGTGCACACGGGCATTTGACGCCCATCCGGGGGACGAGTTTTTGGCCGAGTTCGCCGGACTTGGTTCGGTCCGACTGGCTTTCGAGTAGAGGAGAATTGTGAGCAAGGCATCTGTAGCGATTGTCGGTTCGGGAAATATCAGCACCGACCTGCTGTACAAACTGCAGCGGTCCGAGTGGCTGGAGCCGCGGTGGATGATCGGGATCGACCCCGAGTCCGAAGGCCTCAAGCGCGCCCGCGGGTTCGGGCTGGAAACCTCGCACGAGGGCGTCGACTGGCTGCTGGCGCAGGATGAGAAGCCCGACTTGGTGTTCGAGGCGACCTCTGCGTACGTGCATAAGGCCGCGGCACCGCGATACGAGGAAGCCGGGATCCGGGCGATCGACCTGACGCCCGCCGCGGTGGGTCCTGCGGTTGTGCCGCCCGCGAATCTGCGCGCACACCTTGATGCCCCGAACGTCAACATGATCACCTGCGGTGGCCAGGCGACGATTCCGATCGTGTACGCGGTGTCGCGAGTAGTCGAGGTGCCCTACGCGGAGATCGTGGCGTCGGTGGCGTCTGTTTCGGCAGGGCCGGGCACGCGCGCCAACATCGACGAGTTCACCAAGACCACGTCCAAGGGTGTCGAGGTGATCGGTGGCGCCAAGCGCGGCAAGGCCATCATCATCCTGAATCCGGCCGATCCGCCGATGATCATGCGCGACACAATCTTCTGCGCGATCCCGGAGGGCGCGGACAGGGATGCGATCACGGCGTCGATCCACGATGTGGTGAGCCAGGTGCAGCAGTACGTGCCCGGGTATCGGCTGCTCAACGAGCCGCAGTTCGACGAGCCCTCGGTAGTCAACGGCGGCAACCACGTCGTCACCACCTTCGTCGAGGTGGAGGGTGCGGGCGATTTCCTGCCGCCGTACGCCGGGAACCTGGACATCATGACCGCGGCCGCGACCAAGGTCGGCGAGGAAATCGCCAAAGAACTTCTATCAGCGAAGGTTTCGTAATATGGTTTCGGACACCAGTACTCAGCTTTTGGGCACCGACGGCATCTTCTTCGACGCGGCATGGGATGTGCGGATCACCGATACCTCGCTCCGTGACGGCTCGCATCACAAGCGGCATCAGTTCACCGCCGACGAGGTGCGAGCCATTGTCGCGGCTCTCGACGGTGCGGGTGTGCCGGTCATCGAGGTGACTCACGGTGACGGGTTGGGCGGGTCTTCGTTCAACTACGGCTTTTCGAAAACCCCTGAGCAGGAACTGATCAAGATCGCAGCGGAGACGGCTACGAATGCCAAGATCGCCTTCCTGATGCTGCCGGGTCTCGGGACCAAGGAAGACATCATCGAGGCGCAGGGCAACGGTGGATCGATCTGCCGTGTCGCCACGCACTGCACCGAGGCCGATGTCTCGATTCAGCATTTTGGGCTGGCACGTGAGCGCGGGCTGGAAACCGTTGGCTTCCTGATGATGTCGCACACTGTTTCGCCGGAGAAGCTGGCCAAGCAGGCGCGGATCATGGCGGATGCCGGATGCCAGTGCGTGTACGTGGTGGATTCGGCGGGCGCATTGGTTCTCGACGGTGTGGCCGACCGGGTCGCCGCGCTGGTGGCCGAGTTGGGTAACGATGCGCAGGTTGGTTTCCACGGGCACGAGAACCTGGGTCTGGGTGTCGCCAACTCGATCGAGGCGGTACGCGCCGGTGCCAAGCAGATCGACGGCAGCACAAGGCGTTTCGGTGCCGGCGCGGGCAACGCTCCGGTTGAGGCGTTGATCGGCGTGTTCGACAAGATCGGCGTGAAGACCGGTATCGACTTCTTTGATATCGCCGATGCCGCCGAAGAGGTTGTCGCGCCCGCGATGCCGGCCGAATGCCTGCTAGACCGCAACGCGTTGATCATGGGCTACAGCGGGGTGTACTCCAGCTTCCTCAAGCACGCAATCCGGCAGGCGGAGCGGTACGGGGTGCCCGCGCACCAGCTGCTGCACCGCGCCGGTCAGCGCAAGCTCATTGGTGGGCAGGAAGATCAGCTCATCGATATCGCGCTGGAGATCCAGCGGGAGAACGCAGCGAAGGGGTAATTCAGCGGTCGTCTTTCGCATATTCCTCGATCGACGTCGGATCACGGCGGGGTGCACAGCTACGATGTCTGTATGCCCACCGCCGGGTGATTAACACGCCGGTGCGCTCCTTGGCGTCGGTGGGTAATGCGTTAGGGAGGGGGTGGCTACCGCGTGTTCGGAGATGTGGCCAACAACCGTGGCAGGAACACTGAACCTTCGGGCACATTTCGAGTTCGTCCCGGCTAATTCTGCTGCGGTATTCTCAGCGCGCTTCCTGAAATGGGCCGCAGACCAGAGTGTCCCGATTGTGGATCAGCAGTCGGGGGAAGTTCTAATTGAGCACGAGGACTGGGGTCGGTACACCCTTCGGATCCTCTCCTCCGGCCAGGTGCAGGTTGACTCAAACTATCGAGGGTGGAGACCGAAGTTCGAAGTTTCTCCAGGAGACGATTTGGAACGCGTCTTGTGCCGAGAGATTGGCGACGATATCCGATTTCAGAAGAGACGGTCGTCCATCGAGTATCCGACGGAGTTGGCTCGAAGTGGGTCGATGCGCCGGAAAAAGGGCTGCTCGATCCCCGTGGGCGGCGGCGGTATCGCGCGTATGGATCGTGGGACCCATCCGCGCTGTCACATCTACTGCGCGTTACCCCCGTAAGGTTAAGTACTCCTACCGGAGCCGCCTCGGATGGCCGCTACGACACATTCTCACCAGAATCCAGCTCGACAACTGCTGATTCTGCTCCTCGTACGTTCACTGGTCGGTGTAATCGGTTGGGCTGTTTCAGCTGGCGACGGTCCATTGACCGTCGCTCTGTTTGTCATTACGGGTGTTGCGGCCACAGTGGGTATGGGTTGCTCGCGTTTGTCATCCTGCTGGAAGAGTGCGGACTCTGAGGCTTGGATCCGACGCCGCGCGTTGGGGCCTGTCGTGACGACATTGGCGTTTCTCGGTGTGATCACCGAGGTGTTTGCAATCTATTTGGCCATGGGCGCCGCAGGTAATACCTGGCACCACCCATTTGTTGCGCTAGTGATCGTCCTACTTGGGTTGCAACGGACTGAACGAGACGAGTCTCATAATGCCTTGCCGGACAGGGTAGCCCGCACGATGTCTTGGCTCATTCGGTGATCGTCATCTCCAACGGTGGAACGCGGCGAAGGGGTAGTTCAGCGGGCTCGGTAGCCGCTGCTTGCTATTGTCAGGACGAACTGGCCGGGGGCTTCAAGGTCATTGATGTACGCGCGCAGGCCATTGAAAATGTTGAAAGTGATCAATGGGGAGCGGCCTCGGTGCCCGAGTCGAGGTTCGCGGGACGCGCCGTTAAGTGGTGCAGATAGGGCCGTGTGAGGAAGTGCGCGCCGTCCGATCTCGGCCTCGGTGACGGCGAGATCGACAGGTGCCGCGATCACGTACGTCTCATGACCTTTGACGGTGGGCTCCTGCCAGTCCAAGTGCCAACCGGAAGTGGTATCGCCGATCCGGCAGCCCAGGTACTCGCTCCAACGATCTATTGCTGCCAGGGTGTACTCGGCGACGCTAAGAACCTCCTTGCGGGAGAGTTCCGCCCGACGTGGCTCGTCGGGATAGATGAGCGGTTCGCGTTCATCCGCCGGATCCAGCGGCCAGTGGTTGACATAGCGGCCGGGATACGTGCCAACATTGCGATAGCGGCCGAAGTAGCGCGGCGATACGACGCGGAGGGTGTCGTATGGATCCGCTTGATTGAGGCGTTCGATTCTGGAGCGAAATCCGTAAGGCCCAGGTGTCCAGTTCATGGTGGTCGCATCACCAACATCGGAAATCGGATACCGACTGTAGATAGGTGGCAGAATGGCGCGTTCTAAGTGGAACCGGTTGACGCTGTCTCGGGGCAGCCTTACGGAACTCGTCACATAGAAGCCATTCTTGTCGCCATAGGCATCGAGCGCCCGCTGATGTCCGCCGCCCAGCGCAGCCCGGGCCTGATCCAGGCGCAGGAAGGTCTCAGTTGGTCTGGTTCCCTCGCGCGACAGTGCTTCCACGATTTCGCGCGTGAGCTGTACACCGAACGCGGTGGCGGAATTCGCCTGGCGCCAGGTGAGCCAATGCCGGGATGACACCTCACCCGCGGCGCAGCCCGGTAAGTCGACAACCGGGATGGGCGCCGAACGCTTTGGTGAAAGGTTACGGGTCTGGGTCCACAGCCATTCACCAAAGCCGAACTCGCCCCATGGCTTGCTCATGCGGTGACCGTCACATCGGGGCGGTAGTGCCGCACCCATGTGCCGATAGTGCCACGCGTCCAATCGTTTTCGAACTCGCTAGGGAAGATGACGGCTTGGGTTGCCTGGAATGGCTGTCCTTTGCGCAGTTTTGAGCCGGAGTTACGGTCGTGGGCTTTGAGGATTGCGTGCGGGGCACCAGGAAGTGGACTTAGTGTGCCCTCGCCAATGATGCCCGCCGCGAATGCGGCGCTTGCGGTAGATACTGCTGCGTTGGCCATGGCATTGAGGGGTCCGCCAATGAATCGTATCGCGCCCGAAGGTAAAGCGGAGTTGTGCGTTTCAATCCGGTCGACTGCGCTCCAAGGGATCTCGATAGCAACTGCGTTGTCGAGGCGCTGTAAACCGCTGGGAGACAGGATGAGACGCGTCTGCGTGCCGTACTGGCTCGCAAGTTGGGCGTGCTTGCGGGTATACATCAGATATGGCACGGCGACCGCTGCGATAAATCCGCCGATGAAGGAGATGGCAGCGACAGTCGGGAACATCAGACCGAGTGTCACCGCCACTACGAGCCATGACACAACACCGGCCATGATCAACAAGGGGACTCCTCGCTTGAGTACCTTGGTGGGCTCAAGGATGCACCGAAGTTCTACCGGTTGATCAAAGTTCATTGATGTTTCCCTACTTCACAAGACCAAGGTCAGATCGCGTGACGACCGCCCAATCGTCGTTATCGTTGATGAGTTGCACGCCGGAGAGTGCCGGAGTCTCAGCGACCATGCCCACGATGGCGTCCCAGCTCATCCCGCCATACGTGTATCCCGTGCGGATCCTGGTGGTGTAAGCCTGCACAAGTCCGTCGATACCGCCGGCCGATGAGGTGACGAGTATGGGTTGTTCGGACTCTGATGTTGGCGGTGTCAATCGCACGAACAGTTCCCTGTCATTCAATCGTCGCTGTAGCGCCGAGAACCACTCTGCCCGTGGGTGATCCGCTGACTCGGTGATCAGCGATTCGATTGTGTCGGCGGGTTTGTTCATGCTCGGCAGGAGGTCCAAGATGGCGGCGATCTGGCTCTTTCGGATCGGTACCCGACTGCCCTGGATGTTCTTGACGATCAGCCACTCGACGGGCGGTATCTTCGACGCCAGATCCAGGACAGTTCGCCATGGTGCGCCTGCGAACTGTTTCCACAGCTCGGGATGCGTTTTCGAGGGGTATGCCACCAATGCATACGTTCCGTCAGCCATCTCCAGTAGCGGGGTATTGATCTGCTCTTCCCCATCTACGTCCTTGATATCAACGGAATAGAAGATCTCGTGATCGTCGAGGGCGAGGAACAGCTCACTGGCCAATTGCTGGTCCTGGGTTGTAGCTGCGCGCGTGATGAGTTCCTCGATGCCATTCGCTGGACTCATCTCAGTTCACTCCCCGCACGCGCTGCGCGAACCTGCTCGCGAATACGTACGCCATCTCCGATAGGGGCGCTGAGGTGGATGCTTGATCGACTATGCCGTCATCGGCGACCAGGAAAACCATTCGGCCGATAGCGATTTGGCCGTTGGCCACCGGAGTGAACACCTGCCATCCCATATCCAGCCGGTCGGCAACGAGGCGGTCTAGCGGGTAGTTGGTGGTATCGATCTGGTTTATCCGGCAGAAGTTGACGACAAGCTCCTTGGCCGTGCTCTGGTCTATCGGGGGGTAGTACGGAAGGAGCACATTGGTGGCGTCGAGCTGTGCGAGCGCCTCCGCGATGTCGAATGATCCGGGCACACCGTCGAGGAACAGCCGCGTCAGGTGACTTTCGGAGGCGATGCGTGCCTCGGCGGCGCGCACGAGATCGATTGCAGCGTAATGATTCCTGTCAGAAGGCTCGACGCCGATGCGCTGCAGGATGCTCTTGATCAGGTTGGCGGTAGTTTGGGCCGTCCACACGCCCGGGACACCGCGGGCAATCTCATCGGTTGGCTTCCACGGGGTTTCGCTCTGGATGAGCGGACGAGCCTCCGGCAGATCAGAGCGGTACCAATGTTGTCCGTCCCACCAGTAGCAGAACGACAGCAGGCCGTTGGCCGTACGGGGATCCAGGTAGAGGTTGTGCACCCAAGAGGGTGCGTTCCGATACAGGTCCGGCCAAGCGATGGCGCCCTTGTATGCAGCAGAGAGGAGTTGAGAGTCATTGCTGCCGCCGGACAGAACAGCCCGGTTGCCGGGCAGGCGCGAGAGTGTGCAGCCGCCGTTGTCGCCCAGATACAGCTGAAAGGCAGGATCAGCGCGAGGACCAACCGGGGCGTCGGAGCCACGGCAGAGGGCGGATAGCACGGCAACGCGCGCCCATATTTTGGAGAAAGAAGGGATTTCGTCATCGGATTGGCGGGCATCGCTGACGGCTATGGCCCGGGCCCGGGCGGCGGTGCGCATCTGTTGGCCTTCGTTGCCCATGTAGGCGAGCAGCCACAGCGGTGCGTCTGGTCGCGGGAATTCCTCGAAGTCACGCAGATACGCCTCGGGGGGCAGGCGCAGCTCGACGGGAATTTCGTTGTCACCGTAGTCGAATGCGACCTGGAGAGCGCCGGAACTGTCACAGTCAAACATCAGGCGAAGCCAGGGACCGCGTTCGGTGATGCTGATCAGGCGATGGGTGCGGATCGGGTCGATGACATCTGAAGTGATGGGCATCCGTACAGGGCCGTCGGGTGTAGTGACGACAACACTCGCGATCTCTTGGCCACCGGCGAAGCTGAATGCGCCGTGCAGACTCTCCCACCCGGCGGGCGCGGCTTGAGCGATCGACTGGACGACCTGCTCGACGAGAGCCTTGGGATCCTGGCCAGAGGGCGTTGGTTCGACGTCAACGCTGATACCCGCCTTGGCCAAGGAGTCGGCTGCGTAGCGGGTCGGGTCGAACTGTTGGGGCTCGGTCATCGGCCACTCTTCCTCGTTTTGTCATTCCGCATGGACAGCCAATTGGTCGAATCTGACGAATGCATATTTGGGTGTCCCAGGAACAAAAACTCGCAAAGTAAGCGTTGGGTTCGGTTCGTCATCGAGAACAACCACCTCAGTAGCGCCTGCTGGTAGATCGGCTGGCCAGCCCGCGTCGTCCGTTGGCTCGTGGGTGAGCAGCTTCGCGGTCCGGGTCCTAAGGCCCGTTTGATCGACGAGTACTTGTTGCCAAGGCTCAGTGCGATCCAGTTTGCCGTCGCCGAATAGTTGAAACGCGCGGTCGGCGATATCCGACTGATTCTCAGGTGTCATGTCCCAAGCCTCGGCATCCAGATCGTAGAACAGGTGGAGGGTCCCGTTTGCGGAATTCCTCTCGACAGTTACTGCTGCGGCATTCCAAAGGTTATCGACAGGCAGCCCCCCTTCTTTCCGAAGCTCTTCGATGATGCCCGTAATTGATCCGTGACAAGTGGTAGAGCCCGAATACCAATTCCGATTGAAAAAACGGAATCCTGACGAGCTTACAACCCTATCTCCGATATGCAAGAAGAATACATATCGGTCCCACGGTTTTTCATTTAGTCGGGTATCTGACTGCAGGAGTTCGACTATCCTGTCTATATCAGTCTGACTCATCCTGAATTCCATCCCTGTCGAGTTCGATAGGTTTCTTTAACTTCTTGATTATCTGGTCCACAGTGAGGCGTTTAAATTTCTGGCCACCAGTATTATCGAACTTCTTCTGATTGAAGTAAATTTCAGTATCAGTACCCGCCTTGTTGACGGCGTACTCCACTGAGACCGTATCAGGCCGCTCCGACGGTGGATTCAGGTCGATGCGCGCGTATACCTCGCCGCCTTGCTGGATGAAAGCGGCCCATTCGTTCTCCATGGTCTTAAAAGCGCCACGGTTGAAGTTGGCATCCTGCGGGAACAGATTTGCGAACTCTTGATCGAGGGTGAAACGAAATGCGGACATATGGCCGGCATCGTCTCCGTCATGGCCGGAACTAACTTCTCCCTGTGCACGCGTTTCGCTGCTGGGCCTCTCAGGTACAGGATCAAAAGTCTGTCGGTGTAGAAAGTCCACCCGAGCAGGATGGCCGTCCACGAGAGTGAATACCGCGGTGTTTCGTCCTACCGTGACTTCGATTTCTCTTACCTGGGAGTTGGGGAAATCTCCGTGGACACCGCGCTCAAAATCACGCTCGATTCGTGTGCGGTGCACGTGTGTCGTGTCGGGGTGGTTCATGATGTCAGCCTTGGCAACCCCAGGCTCACCTAGATGCGAGTCCCATGCGTAGTGGCGCTCTGTGACTCCTGGCTGTACCTCACGGGTCGTATGTGGCTCACCTGGACCATCGTCGAGCATGTAACGCTTGGGTGTCTTCTGTCTGTCGCTTGACTCGTCAGAGTCGGCGTTTACGTCATCGTGGGTTTCATCGCGATGGTCACTGCTTGAACGCTCAGGTTCACCTCGTGGAGGATGTGCATGATCCCGCGTGGAGTTGCTGGATAGGCTGCCCTCTCGAATTTGGGGTAGTTGTCCAGGGTTCTCCGGGTCGATCCCCAATCCCTCGTTGACGCTCTTCCGGCTAGAGGTGGACTTTTCGACTATCCGCTCGAACAGATCGCGGCCTTCACGCCCTTCCGCTGCATACCGCCGGACGACGTCGTCCCAGGAATGGTTGGGGTTTTCTCGGTTTAGCTTCGCCGCTCCATCGCGGTCAGCCATCAATTCGCGTGCCCACGTGCGTAGTTCGTTACGCATGCGGGCCATCGCGTGAGCGCGACTTTCCGGGTCTACGCCTCGCGCGACCATGTCGTCGTGTAACGCGCGCATTCGTTGCTCGCCATTGAGGTACACGGTGCGGGTCTCGTGTCCGGATAGAGACCCCGGATGGTATCCGTGCAGTTCCAATTGATTTGAGATGTGATCGGAGGGATAGGCAGCTTCGTAGAGGTGTGACTGTTCCTGCTGCTCGGTGACGTCATATTCTCGAGCCGGACGTGGTTCGGGACCCTCGTGAGTCTCGTTGGGCTGAGACCATAGAGGTCCGGCCTCGTCGCTGGACACGAGTGGCGTTGTTTCCCGATCGTTCCCGAATTCGGCGGGGCGATCGCCGATCATCTCCGTCGGACGGTTCAGGTCGATATCGGCGGGGCGAGCCTGATTGATGTCAGCCGGTCGGTCAGCGTCGAGATCGGCCAGCCTGTTTCGGTCAATGTCGGTTGTTTGGGTGTGATCGATTTCCGGCGGTACCTCGTGAATATCGTTTGTTCCCTCGGTGACCTGAGCCAGGTTCGGGTAGTCAATCTCCAGTCTGTCCCGTAGGCCGGTGTCGGGGATCTCATCGGTCTTCGGATAGGTGATCTCAGGTGGGTCCGTCTTGCCGATGTGGGGTATCTCGTCGCCGCTGTCCGGGTACTTGACGGTCAGCGGATTATCCTGTCCGACATTGGCTATCTCGTCGGACTTGGGGTAATGGAAACCGTCCTCGGGTGTCCGGCCGCGTTCCGTTTCGAGCGCGGTCTGGCCGATGCGTTGATGGTGGGTCGAGCGCTCGGCGTGGGTCGCGAGCTCGTGCGGATCCATTGGGCGGGTCGGGATGCCATCTTCGTGGAACATCGCGATGTCTGCATGCGTGACACGGTCGAGATCCCTTGGTGGCCAAGGGTGTGTGCCACCTGTTTGGCGATCGACCACGAGCGGGTGCGCGGGGTCATCCAGGTTCGGTTTGACGAGGAAGGTGTGCGCACCAGGGTGCCCCTCGGACAGGCCCGCGCGGTCGTAGGTATGCACCACGACAACCTGCTCGCCGCGCTGTGTGGCCGCGATGATGTCCTCGGTGGTGCCCTCGCGCAGGTGTGTGCCTAGCGCCGCCTCGAACGCCCCGCGCGTGGCACCTTCTGGCCCCACGTCACCGAGCGCGTCTCGCCAGACATGCGAACCGCCAAGATCCTGAAGCACCGACGGAACACATTGTCCCTGGCCGGGATAGCCAGTGGGTGGATCCGCGTCGCGATACGTTGCGGCATCGTGGCTCGCGCCCACACGGCCGTGCTGATCGGAATGCACGGGAGTGGCGGTGCCTGGGTCCGGCGTCTCCAATGTCAGCCGATGCGTATCCCCGGTCGAGATATGGACGAAGTTGGCAAGCGATTCAGTGGGGCGCGCATGTGGATCGATGGAGAGCCGCGTATTTTGGCCGTCGGCCTCAAAGTGCTCGGTGCTGAAGTAGTTGACGTGCGCGGTGATGAGCCCGTCTGTGTGATGCGGTGAGACATACTCAGCCGCAATGCGAGTCGCACCGAACTCGCGCATCGCAGGATCGAAGCCAAGTCCGCCTAGATGCAGCCGCCCCGATATCCGGTTGAAATGCCCGTCTTGGGTGCCGCCCACCCAGGTCACCAAGTCGTGGCTGTTTGAGGCGACATAGACGTTTTCGGCGCCGATTCCGAAATCGCTGGCGCGGTGCAGCGGGCCGGCACCTGGCGAACCAAGCAGGGTGACGGTGTCGACGTAGTTAGCGAGGCGGCCGTGTTGCCCCGCGAAGGCCGTCGTGGTCGACCCGTAGGAGTGTCCGAACATGTTGATTCGAGTGTCAGCGCCCACGGTCCCTGCTAGGGCCGCAACGTCGTGTGCGAGTCGGTATCCGCCCAGCCTTGCGAGAGTCGTACTCGGGGTGCGGGCCAGTCCGAGTCCCGACGGGGCGTCGTAACCGATCCATGCGATAACGGCGTTGATTTGGTCGGGCCGCTGCTCGTTGGAGCGTATGTGGTGGTTCTCCGCATTGATGATGTTGCCATCGATGCTGCGGATTGTGGACGTTATACCTGGCGTGTGCACCGATACCACCCGCGCCGCGTCGAGGTCTCCGACGGCGACTGCGATCCGCCCGTCACCGCCAAATGCCTTGGGATCGTATGCAAGTAGCTGACGTGTAGGCGTCGTTGCAGTGTCTGGCACTCCATACGTTGCGCGCCAGGTTGCATCGACGTTCTTGTACGGCGCCATGTCGTTGTCGAAAAGCGCCGCCAGGCGGTTGAGAGCGCTCGGCTTGTCGTGAGTCGGATCGAAGTGGTCCGGTTTGGGGTGCTCGTTTGGGCTGGCGAGGTGATCGTCCATCGCGTTGGCATATTCGCGAATTTGGTCTTCGAGCTTGGGGTGACGACTGACCATGTCTTCAACGAGGTTGTGGCGGTTGAGAGTGTCTCGGATATGGGCGGGAAGTCCGTCCAGATCGCCGAGCTTGGATTGGTGGCCCGGCTGAGTCTCATGGTTGATAAGTGACCTCTGCTCGTCGGGAGTCAGTGCGTCCCACTTCTCGCGAACAGCATGGGCCTGGTCGTGTGCATTGCGGGTGTCGTCGGCAGTGGCACCCTCATGCTGCCTGGTGCGATGCTCTTCCAGCGAGTCGATGGTGTGTTCCTCGCTGGACTTGTGTGACGAGTCTGATGAGTGCTGCGGCGACCGGGTGGTCTGGTCGCCGTCCCCGTGTCGATCGCCAGTCGAGTCTGTATCCGGCCCTCTGTAATAGGTCGTTTCCCCGGACGTCTTGTCGCCGATCCTGGTGGTGTCGTACAGCTTGTGCCGGCCTGGCGCGTCACCTCCGTCGGGCGTTACAGCGGCTTCGACGCATGCGGCCCAATCGACCGGCCCCATGCCTTCGCTAAGGATGTCGCGGAGGTTGGTGGCGCGGTCCACGGTGTGTGGCGTTCCCTGCGTATCCAGACCATCCGGCGGATGCAGGGTGTAGTTGGGCATCACCTCGCCTTCCGTATAGGTCCGGGAGTAGACGCCAGATACATCCTGGCCGGTCTCAATGCGGTTGCCGAGCCCGTCCGTGATCCGTGCTCCGTGTTCTGCGTACACGGTGACCGAAGTGCCCTTGGGAACAGTCACCGTTCCGTTTTCCGGGTTGTATGTGCCGTGCCCGCTGAGCTTGACTCGTCCGTCATCCGCGCGGGCGTCGTCGTTGACTTGGGTGTTCTTATCGGTGCTGCTCGGGTCCGATGATCGGGTATTGTCGCCACGCTCCGGGGTGGACCGTTCGGGGCTCACTGGCTCACGGCTCGTGGGGGTGTCGGTTCGGTTCTGGCTGCTATCCGAGCGAACTTGTTGTGGCGCATCCGATCTGGTCTGCGGTACAACCGGAGCAGCCTTGTCGTTGGAGGTCCCGGTTGGCTGCGTATGCGTCGATTCCGGGCCCGATGTGACCTGTTGTCCCGTAGGCGCGGATTCGGGAGCTTTGGCAGGCGTGACGGCGCTATCTGCACGATGTGTGGTTGGCGCCCCGGTGGCCTGCGAGCCAGGAGTCGCGGTATGGGCAGGAGTCGATGTGCTGGAGGGTGATTGGGCCGTAGTTGCGGGCGTGGAGGTGGTGCTCGTATGGGTTGTCGTCGTCGCCGAGGGGTGAGTCGTACTCGAGCTCGCGGCGGATGGCTGAGTTCCAGCAGGACCAGCAGTAGCGGGCTGGGTGCCAGCAGGATGCTGTGATGCGGCTTGCTGATCCTGGTGCTGCGGAACCGGCCCGGAGTCCGCGTTCGTTGCCGGATTTTGTTGGATACCTTCGGTATTCGTCAGGGTATGAGACTGAGATGAACTCTCTGCACCCGACGGTCCGGGCTGTTGTGTGTCGACGCCGGCCGGGGTGTGTGGCGCCGCCTCGGTAGTGCCGTGCGGTGTCGTGGTGGAGTCGCCGACATTAGGATGACTAGGCGCGGCCGAGTCATGCACAGCCGCCGCGAGATTCGGATGTGACGAGGTAGATCCGTTAGTGGTGCCGGCTTGGCTACCGTTGGTTTCATGCGGTTGCGAGCCGGTCTGCTGCGTGCTGTGCTGTGCTGTGCTGTGCTCGCCACCGTTTTGTTGGTGGGTAGAGGGCCCGGATTCCGTTGTGTTCGAGGTGCTTCCGCTGTGTGACGGCGAGCCGTTCTCCCCGGAGTTAGACTGGGATCCGTTGTGGCTGTTGTTGTTTGCGCTGGACTCGCTGCTGCTATTGCCGCCGTGGTCGGTGGTACCCGTGCCTCCATTATGTCCCGAGTTCCCGGTGTCGCCTGCGCTGGCAGCGTGAGTGTCGAGGCCACCATGCACGCCGCCAGACAACGCACCAGAGCTGGCTCCGCCGAAGATGGAGAGAGCGGAGAACTGCGTGTCGCGGTTTCCGGCCCAGAGTGCACCGGTTCCTGCGAGGTTCCCGACCACTCCGGCGGAGTATCCGGTTACCGCTCCCGAGGTAAATCGGCCAGCGGCGGTGTTGTTGATCTGCCCTAGCGGTGTGTTCTTCAGTAGCTTGCCCGCGCCAAACGCCGTCGCCTGGCCGCCGAGCGCACCTGCCGCGGAAGATATTGCAGTGTCGCGGATTTGGCCGGTATTGAACTTGTCCCGCATACCATCGTTGATTTGGTATGCCTGAATGCCCACCTCCTGTCCGACGCCAATCGCGGTTTCGAACACGACGTTGGCGGCGACTCGGCTAGCGCCGAGAGCGATCTTCTGGGCAGTGCTGCGAGCTGCCTGCCGTGCCACACGCTCCGCGGCCTTCTTGGCGGCCTGCTTTGCGACTGTCTCTCCGAATTCCTTGACGAGTTGTTTAATCGCGGTCCGAGCGCCTGCTTCGGCAAGTTTCTCGACGATCTGTCGCAGAAGTTGTGACATAGCCTGGCGCACAGCCATAGTGGTTAGCGCCTCGATAATAGGGATAGTGCCGAGTGACCCACCGAAAGTTGCCCAGGCTGAGGCCAGAGCAAAGGCGATCTCGACAGCTGCGATCCCAAGCGAGGTCAGGATCATCAGTTTCGTGTACTGAACTTGCATGGCGTGCGCGTCGCTGAGATCGGCGAGCCCGTCCATAGCCTCAGAAAGTTTGTCGAGTGCGTAGTCGCCTTCGAACCAGTCTTTGAAGACCTTATCGACGGCGTCGGCAGACTCTCCGGAGAACGATGCTCGGATTTCTTCCTTAATCCGATTCAGGTCTGGGACAAGATCTTTGAGTTCACCAGACGATGTTCGCCAGCCCGAGCCCAGACGCTTCATGGCATCTTCGTCGCCCTCCGGCCATTCCTCTCCAACAAGATAGGCAACCCATTGGAGCGAACCGGGGATCGTGATGGTCATATGCTGCGACCGACCTGCGTGGAATCGTCTGCCGACTCCGAGGAGGGGGACGCTTCGTTGGAGGGGTTGTGCTGCTGAGTCTGTCGATCACGTTCAATACCAGTCGCGTGATCTGGGTTATTGGAGAGTGCGGCCGCTGACACGGGGCGACCTGGCTGCTGTCCGGCCGGCCTAGCGCTGAGTGCTGCTGCTGAGTTGGGCTGGAATGGACCTTGAGCGCCCGAGGCCGCGGCCGAATTAGCTAATTTAGCAGAGTGCTTGGGTGGTTTGGCGAGATTCGGTGGCGGTGTTCCCGATGATGCCGGGGGAGTCGACCTCGGTGATCCGCCCGAAGGTGGTGCACCAGACTGCCCGACACCTTGATTGGGTTGTTGTGGGGGCTGAGGCGGCGATGATTGAGAGTTAGACGCAGCGACGGGCGCATCTGACCGTTCGCTTAGTGGGCTTACTGCAGCAGTTGCTTGGCCTGAAGCAGTTTGGCCCGCCGGCGTGATTGGCGGACCGACAGGGCCGCCGCCCCAGGAGGGTCCGGGCGAAGCAGGCTGAGAGCTCGCTGACTGTCCAGATGAACTCGCCGGCTGGGCAGTCGCTTCCTGTTGGTCTGACGGAGATGAAGACTGGCCAGAGCCGTCCGTTGCGAAGGCCGAGTCGGCCTGCGAACTGGGGTGCTGGGGCTGATTCGATGGCGGATCGTTCGGTTGATCCGGCTTCGTCTTGTTGGGATTCGACGTGGTTCGTGACGACGCTGAACCGGGGGATCCAGAACCAGAATTGCCGCCGTTAGATGTCCCGGACGGGCTGCCGTTCTGCCCGGCACTGTTGTCATCGTCCTGCTGTTCCAGAGTGTCCGCGGTGTCGCGGATCGTGTCGGAAAAGCTGTGAAGCGTTTTGCTTTGGCCGTCGAACACACCGCTCACCCATTTGAGCTGAGCGATGTAGCCGTTCCCGCCGCCAGCGAACTGCTGGCCGTCCTTTGAGCCACCCCATTTACCATCCTCGCTGTTTGCCCGGCTGAGGATCTGTTGGGTCAGCGAGTCGAATCGGCTCGCGAAGTCCTCAACGTGTCGTGCGTTGTTTCGCAGCTCGTCGGGAGAGAGGCTTACGTCGTCGCCAGCCACCGAGTGCGTCCTAGTCGATGGTTATGCACGACAGTCATGCTCGGATTCCAAACCAAGGCTCGTCGTCGCCTTGGTGATGGTCGCCCGGGTCGCCCTCAAGGTTGAGGCGAGACGGTGAGTTCGGCGGCGCCAGGGAGGGTTTCGGGATCGCGGCGGTGAAATCGCGAATATCGGGCGCATCTGGGATGAGCTCAGACAGCGACGGGAATACCTTGCGACGCTCAGCGGCGGGCGCCATCAACGCGGCGGCCTGGGATTGCACATCCTTGGCGGCAGCCTGCGCGGCCTGGGTTATGTGCCCACCAAGGTCGTCAACATCGAACTCATCGAGATAGTCACGATCGATCTTGGTTTCGATGACGATGCCTTGCGCGTTGACTGAAACAGTGACGAGCCCGTCGGCCGCTGTCGCAGTAGTAACAAGTGCCGCTTGCTTCTTCTGAATGGCTGCAATCTCAGCCATCTGCTCCTCGGCTTGCGCCAAGATCTCCGTGAAATCAATGCCGCCGCCTGTCACGTCAGTCGCTTCTCACCGACCACTGGCACGATCGCTTCGGCTTCTCCTAGGAGTTCTTCACCATTCTGCTTAGTACGAAGAGCCTTGTTGACTTTGTGTTCCTTGTCGCTGCCACCGCGGTTGCCTGCGGCAGGAGCCCCTCCGCCCATACCGCCGGCCGTTCCCTGGCCTGCGACTCCGGCTCGCGAGGCCTGAACGGCGGCAGTTGATGCTTTACCGGCGTTACTGACGGTGCTACCAGTCCCACTCCGAAGTGCCTTCTCAGCGCTAACCCCCTTGACGGCCGAACCGCCACCTGCGCCACCAGCCGGTTTGATGCCGCCCACGGCCTTACCGTTGTTGAGCGCGAGGGCGCCCTCGGGAATCGCGGGATTAGTACCCAAGCCGTTTTGCGACAGGCCGCCGAGTGCTTGGTTGAGTGCGTCGGTAGCCCCACTCAACGCCTGTTGACCAGCACTGGCAGCTTGTTTCGCCGCATCACTTAGCCCGCTGGTTATCCCACTCAGCGCCTGGGCAGGATTAGTGCTGGAATTGTTGGCATTCGGGTTCGTAGTGTTCTTATTCTGTAGATTCTTTAGCGCGTCGGTGTATTTCTTGGTATCCACAGGTGTACCCGACTTGTTGGACAGTGGGTTGCCGCCACCGCCACCGCCACCGCCACCGCCACCGTTTCCGCCTGGGCCGCCGAGGTTCTGTCCAAAAGTCATGTTTGGCGGAGATGGCAAATTGGGGAAGTCCTCAACAACTTTCATCGCCGCGTCCTGGTATGTGTCGCGGAAGAGTTGGACCGCCCGAGCATAATCTTTGATGGAGCGGTCAATTTCGTCCATCTCGTCAATAGCCTGCTGCGCTGGGACGTACCCATTGCTTCTGTTTCGCAGTCGACCATCGCCGTCGAGAACGTATTTTGAGTTGAAGTCGCTAATCTTTTCGTCTAATTTAGCCTTGTCAAAATTTCCATCTTCGATGAGTTTATCGTTAGGGTCCAGCAGCTTAAACTGGTCTTGAACATACTGAAATGCAGTGCTGAGCACGGTTAGTCGGTTATGGATTGCTTCCGACGACGGCGTGAAGTCGTATATTGAGGTCTTCGTGACGTTCTTTACTGCGCTATCGGCAGCGCTAGCACTTTCTCCTGACCAATGTCCGGACACCGATTCCTCCACTTTGGACTTGAAGGTTTCGGACTGGGTCTTCAGAGTTGTGCCCGCGTCTTTCCACGCGGTCGCGTAGCCCGTCATCCGCGTCGGGCTCAGCGCCTCACTTTCCTTACGTAAGGCGGCGAACGTCTTAGATTCCCAGTTGACCGCCTGCGGACCGTGCACGTACTTATCCAGCTCTTGCTTAAAGCTTCGGTCCGAAAGTAGACCCGGAACAGGACCGAGTAACCGACTATCAAACTTTGGCTTGTTCGGATCATTATCGGCTCCTGGAGTGGGGGCTGATAGATCTTTGAGCTTGCCGTCGGAACCCAGCAAATTCTGCCGATCGGGGAAATTCGTGTTAGTTACCCAGGAATCGTCGTACTCGCCGCCCATTGCAGCACCGAGATAATTTCCTACGCTACCCATTTTTTACTGCCGATCCTGGTTCTGAAAAGCTGTCACGGCATCGTTGGCAGTTTGAACGAAATCTTCAGTGTTAGTCAGCTGTTGCTTCACGTAGTTGGTCAAGGTTGCACCGCGGGCGTCGAATGCCTTCTTTAGAGCTGATGCAAATGGATTATCGTTCCCGAATCCAGTGGTGTCACTAACCGATGCGTTAATGACGCTCTGAAGGCCTGTCTTGTAGGCATCTATCGCGCCGTTAATCTTTGGCATTACCTCGGGATCGAGGAATAGCTTCTTGGAAGCAGTATCGGCATCTAACGAACTCCACGGGCTAGACATTATTCCTCATTTCTATTTATGGGACCGACTTATGGCAATTCGACATCGCATTTGGTAGATGATCTATAGCGCAACATTGAGGGGAAGCTCCACCTCCTCTTCGATACGAATCAGCACCGCAGCCGAATTGACGAAATTTCCAGAAGAGAAAAGAAGTACGAGGTCGCCACTTCTGGCAATTTTGCCATTCATCAAGTATGCAAGATTCAAGCAGAAGTCAGACACGGTGAGGTGGCCGAATCTCTCACCAAATTCGTAGAGGCGGTAGTCCGGCCGTAGATGCGTTCTCTTGGCGATCAATTCTGACATATATCGTGGTCTTATGAAAGATGGAGCAAACCAGTCTACTTCTTCGGCTCTGATACC
Source organism: Mycobacterium sp. NPDC050853 (assembly GCF_040653875.1). Taxonomy (NCBI): domain Bacteria; kingdom Bacillati; phylum Actinomycetota; class Actinomycetes; order Mycobacteriales; family Mycobacteriaceae; genus Mycobacterium; species Mycobacterium sp. NPDC050853. The sequence goes on along the minus strand of NZ_JBFAGW010000012.1, from coordinate 51,356 downwards.
AGCCCGCTGATAACAGTCAGTGATCGTGCTGACGGCAGTCTTAAAGCTTTCTCGTGCATTGTAAGCGGCTAACTGGGGGTTCGTGTTGGCGCTGTTTGTGAATCTGGCTGTCCAATCCGACAGCTCGGGAAATGAGGGATCATCTATTCCGTAGTCTGCTCTGCTGCGCATCTCATCGGCAGAGGGATTGTACGATCGGGCGGACACGGCAATTATCTCAGCGAAGCCTTTATCCTTGTTCAGAATTGTGCAGAACGCGCTGTCTCCCATCAGCGAACCCTCGGTTGCCGCGCTCTCCGCGTATTCGTAGCGGTCAAAGATGAAGTTACTGTCACCGCCGGTTACCATCGCGTAGTCGCCTGCCCACCCGGCTTCGAGTACCGCGTCCGCGAGCATTATTCCAAACAGGCCTCCGGAGCAGAACTGGCGTATCTCCGTCGCTGATCCAGCCGTTGTTTTGTTGAGAATAGACTGTTGCAACGAGTTTTGAATTGGCCAAAAGTGCTCACCTTGAAAGAGGGAGCCGCAGTGAAAGGAGGCTGCCAAGCTTTCGGCCGCTTTGATCAACAGCGCAGGCTCGATCTGATCGGCGGCCAATTCTGTCATTTCATGAACCGAAAGCATGTCTCTTTGGCTGGTCGACAGATGGCGTGGCAATCCCAGTGAGTCAGCGCCCTTGGGAACGTAAGTGGAAACCGTACTGAGATGGGCCATTGTCAGTCCGTCTGCCTATGAGCTGCGAGTTTCTGTGCAGCATTTGCTTGAATAGCTTCGACAGTGTGGAACGTCTTTATAAGATTGGGAATGGTTGCAGGGACGATCTGGATCACGTCGGGATTTTCATTAACAAGGTATGCGCCATCCGTGGCAATGTTAACCAGAGTCAGATGTACAGGATCTCTGAGCTCGTAGTCCAGACTGAAGTCGACCGACACACTGAGGAGGATTGAACTAGTAATATTCAATCCTTGGAATAACTTCGATAAGGAATCGGATTTGCGGGGTATGTCCTGGCGTGCGTGTTTCCCGGGGCGAAACTCAGGCAATGCCCGAATGAGCACTTGGGGGAAGTCTATATTTGCGCAGCCGCGAACCTGGACGTCTGAACCAAACAAATACTCGTCGCTGGGATCTTGGGTGATGACCGCGCTATATGCGTTGGTGCCTATGGCGCCAAACAGTCGGTAGATTTTCTCTGACGGTCCGCGGTTAATTTTGCCGAATCCCCGCACGATCAGTGCTGGGTGCCGCAGCGCCTCAAGAACGTATATGCGGTACTGGTTCATGCCAGCTCGTTGGCGATCCAGCGCGGCGATTCGATCAGCTTCTACCTCTTCCATATAGGTTTGCCGATTGCGGTAGCCGAGAGGAAAGGGCAGCTGGTCGAATCCCAGTGCTTCGCATGTGCACCTGAAGTCGAAACCACTCATGTTCCACGACTCGATGTCATGGCGAACCGGCGCAAGGTCTCCGGTGATCATGCTTCAGTCTCCGACGCGAATCGAGTGAGGGTGCCACTGCATGACGCACCGTATATCGCTGAGCGGAAGTTTTCGGAGGCGATGTGTGAGTTCATACGTCCGTCATGGAGTCGGAGGCGGAACGCCAAAATTGGTTGGCGGGGTTCGGTTGGTTTGTAGCCAACCGAACCCCGCCGATTGCTTAGAACTTAGATGTTCGCAGCGCGGTACCGGTCCAGGTCCTGCATCTCGTCGTTCTTTGCACGAGCGCGTGCCTGTGACTGGCTCACATTGTCGGTCAGCTCTGAGAACATCCGGTCGATCTCGAGCGCCTTGCCGTGGATTGCCGCGGCCGTGCCACCATCGAATACGTCGTTGAGGGTCTCGAAGACCTTCTTGACGCGTTCTTGAAGTTCGCCCACCTCAGCAACCTTCTTGTCCAACGTATCGATGTGCTCGTGGTTGGCGTCGAAGTTGTACTGCATGAAGTCGCCGCTCATTTTTTTGCTCCTGTCTTAGGGTGAGATTGGGTATGCGTACTGCATAGCAATTAGCTGGTGGCGTCCTGGTTGATGAAGTCGTTCAGGCTCTCGTCCGAGTAGTCAACAGTCTCTTCGAGCTTTGCGATGATCGAGTTGAATTCGGTGAGGTGTTCTTCCTGGCCCTGTCCGAACTTCTGTGCCGAAGCACCCTGCCAGTTGCTGGTCGTCATGGTTTCACCCTCGACCTGCCACTGCTTCAAAACATCTTGAATTGAGTTGACCTCGCTGCGAACGTTCTTCATCTTGGCAAGGGCTTCGCTGTGCGAAACTTTCAGTCCCATTTCTTCTCCTCAGTTTGTGCGTTTGCAAAATTCGATAGTGATTTACGGTTGAAGTATTGTCCGTTCGCCCCTATGGATTTCCCTCCCATTCGCATGGCAACAGCTCGATGAGCTGTCGGATGGCCTGAGTGATGGTGTGGTTGGACGCGCCTTTGATGGTCGCCCAGACTTGGCCGCTAGGGGCGCGACTCGGGGCCGCCACCAAACGACCCCGTTTTGTATAGAAGATCCCAACGGCAGCAGGTGTCCGCTCGATGCGGTCTTCTTCAGCGTCAATCGCGTGATACACAATCTCCGCGAACGCCATTCGGGTCGACAACGCCGCGCCGAGCGTCATCGCAGCTCGCGTATCAGCCCCTAGTGTTCTGACACGGTCGGCGAGAATCGCGGGGTCGTGGGTCCCAAACAATGCGTCCCGGGCCGCGTCGATGGGGGCACCCACCGGATCAATCTGTGCGGCATCCGCGGCGGGTAGTTCAGACATCAGAGCCTGTATCGCTTCCGAAGCCTCGCCGTGTCCCGCGATTTCCCGCAGGGTGATCTCGTTTCCGATCCGGCGCGCCAACGCCACACGCTTTCCGTTGCGAACCACCGAGACCCGTGAAATGCCGTCCGGTGTCACCAGTCGCATCGACAAGTCGCGATCCGGCCGTTGTAGCAGCCGGATGGTCGCGATCAGCTCAGGTGCCACCTGACCTTCGGAAATCAGCCCGCGTTCGGTCAGTTGGGTTGTTGCGGCGTCAAATGCGTCGTCTAGCGCGGTGTGCGTCGCGTATCGAGGCCGGATGGCTAGAACGACCGGAAACGACTGCACACCAATGCGATTACCGATGACCTGCAGTTCGTCGTCGGTCAGGGTGTAGGCAGCGGCGAGCGCATTTGTCATACGCTCTCCCGGTCTTGGCCGATGACGGGTGGAGACACCCAACTATCGGACACTTGCTCCAGCGTCCGCGCCGATTCATTGGCGTCCCACTTAGGGACGTCAGGCTCGGCCGGCACCACTAGTTCGTCGAACACGGAACTAGTCGGAGACCAGCTGACACTTGAGACCGCGAAAGGTGAGTCATTCTGTGCCGTCGCGGGCAGCCACGACTGCCCCGCCCCAGACACCCCGGCAGCAGCTTCGCCGCCGCCTTCAAGCGCCGAAGCCGGCCGTACGGAATCGAACTCACGGTCATTGTCATGGCCGCGCCCCCCACCCATCATTCCGCTCATGGGGCCCATACCGCCCATACCGCCAGCGCCCGCACTAGCCGCTCCGGCGGTAAACCCGACACGTTGCAGCTGAGCGGGGGGTGCGCTCTCCTTGATCCGACGATCCTGACGCGGCGACAGGGGGGTCGGCGTCATCCCGCCACCGCCGCCCCCACCACCGCGACCACCGGCGGCTTTCGCCGCGGCCTCCTTTGCATCCCTCTCGGCTTTGAGGGCATCCCCGGACACCACCTGCGGAGGGAGCGGCTCCTCCCACATCGCAGCCAGCGGGGTGACGGCCTCCTCGTATTGGTTCATCACCATCGCGGCATCGGCCTGGTCGGCCGTCGCGCTTTCGTCGAACTCGGCGAACGTCCCAGTGAGTACCGCGCCGTTATAGGCGGCCAACGACGCCATCATGTCGTGTCGGGCCTTGCTTTCAATGGCCTCGGTCACGCTCGGCATCGCCAGGACCGCAACGGTATTCGCGACCGCAGCTTCCTCTGCGCGTTGGCCATTGGCGGCCGCGTTGATCGCCGTGGCCGTAAGCCATTCGCCGAACGCCTCCAGGCGTCCGATGACGGCTTCGGACCCGCTACTGCTCCACGCCCCACGCAGTGTGTCCAGAATCTTGCGGTACTCCTCCGAAGCGGTCGCGTGCGCGTTCGCAATCCGCACCCAAGCGGCACCGGCCTCGCCCATCGAGGTGGGACCGGGACCGTTGGTGAGGTCACGCGCGAGCTGCTCAGTGCTCCGCGACTCCCAGACGACATCAGTGAAACCCACGCAAACCTCCCCTCACATCAATTAGCCGGCTGATCCGGTTGTTAGACCCGGTCGACCTCGGCAGCGGTGTTGCCGTGAGCACGCATGGCCGCGGCAATCTCGTGCAGCTCGTTCAACCCTGCCTGATTGGCCTTGGCGTACGAACCCTTTACCTCGTTCATGGTGCTGGCGGCACGGACGGATACCTCGTCGCTCCCGCCGGCGATGACATTGAGCTTGGTGTCCTCGTCGTGCATCACCTTCTGGAGGCGATCCGCCAGCGCGTCAAGCTGCTTGCTGGCCTCGGCAACGTCGCCGACATTCATGGAAAAATCTGAACTAGCCATGTTCTCTTCTCCTAAATCCTCAGGTCGATTTCTTGCACTTCGTGTGGATCGGCTTCACCGATGACCGGTGGAGCCACGCTGCCGAGATCGCCGATGATCTCCCCGCCCTGGTCGCTGGTATGCAGGAAGTCCGCCGACGTGTGGCCGCCGCCCTCGCCGCTGCTGCCTCCTCGACTGCCACCGGCGCCGGGCGCCATGCCCATGCCGCCTCCGCCCATGCCGCCCGTCGAGCCTGCTGCGGAAACGCGAGCGCCGGACGAGCCCAGTTTGGCAGCGGATTCACCACCGCCGGAACCGGCGCCGGGCATTGCGGTAGCGCTGCGAGCGCTGAGACTCTGCTTCGATGTCGAGGCACCACCGCCTCCACCGCCTCCTGCTTTAACGGCATGACTACCACCGGTGGACAGTGGCTTGGCGGTGCTGACTGCCTTCTTCGCAGCGTCTTTCGAGGTGCCTTTTGTCGCCGACATCATCTTGCTGATCATTCCGGTACCGGTCTGGACGCCAGTGCCCACGCCCTGGGTGACCATGCCTAATCCAGAAGTGAGGAGTCCGGTCACGGCCTGGAGCGCGGGGCCCATCATCTGCATTCCGATGCTGGCGACATCAACCGGGGCTCCGGCCGCAGTTGTGGCTGCCGCGTTGCCCGATAGTTTGCCCTCGGCTTCGGCCATGACCTGGGAAGTCTCTGTGGTCGCTTTGGTCGCGGCTGCCATCACCTTGGCGTAGCCCCACGGGGTGGCGATATCCCCGCCGACCGACTGCACCGTTTTTTGGTATTCCTGCAGAATTTGTTGAACCTTTTGGCGTGTTTTCGCTGTAGTGTCCGCGGCTGATTGAGTCTCCGAACCCAGCTTTTGGCCCTGGTTCGACAGGTTGGCACCACTCTTTGCCGCCTGAGCAGTCTTGTTAGCGGTAGCGTCGGATGCCTGGCCCGACCAGCCTCCGCCCGAGTTGGACTTGGAGGCCGAGCTTAGGGCCGAGGTCGCACCCTCGATGGCCTTGGACACCGATTCGAACATCTTCGTAGGATCGAGAGCCTGGAAGATGCCGGTACCCAGTGAACTCAGGGCCTCTGTGACAGGTGAGATGAGTGACGATGGATCCATTGGATTGCCTTGGCCCGCATCGGCCTGCCCATCTTGAGCACCCTGCTCTTGACGATCTTGGCCCGGCTGGGTCCCGTGCCCTGGCATTGCGGGAACCCCGAGCTTGTTGAGGATGTCGTGGACCGGCGTGTTGAGAAAGTCGGCGAGGTTCTGCTCGGACGCATTGATCACCGGACCAGGGTCGTAACCTGGGACCTGGTGCGCTAAGACTGCCGTTGGACCGCTCGCGGCCGGGCCGGGCGGTGGGGTGATCTCAGCCATGACGACCTAGGCACCCATGTCTGTGACTTGGAAGGCTGCGTTTGTGCCTTCCGTTGCCACGGCAATGCCGGTGTGCAGAGCGGCTTGCTGCAGCGCACCGGCGATATGGCTCGCCTGCGCAGGTCCAAACGCAGCAAGAAACTGCACTCCAAATGGCCCGACGGCTTGAGAGACCTCGGCCACGGACTGTGCTGTATCGACAGAGGCGGCCTCAGTGACCTGCGAGCCTCCTTCGGCTGCCGTCATCGCAAACTTGCTGAGCGTGGTCCAGACTGCTTCTACGTCCTTAGCCATATTCCCGCCTCCTGACTCCGATGAACCGACTCGGGCCGGCCCCTTCCCCTGCAGTTGATCGTCAGCATAGCTGGAACGTTCTGACGACGCGAGTTGTCAAGGGAAAAATTGGGGTGAAGAATGGTTGCCAGCGTCAGCCTCGGCACCGGTTTCGGCCCCAACGTTGTGCCGAAGGGGCGGGTGGTGTCGGAATATGCGGGTACTACCTGCAGGTTCGGCGGCTGCTGGTCAATTGACAGTCGTCCAGTAGCCGCACTACGCACATAGTGGGATTTCCTGTGGCCCTCGTAACAGGAGTCCCTAGATCCCTTTACGCCTGCCGAACGCCGGCGTCTGGCAAATAGCCAGCAGCCGGGCTGTGCAGGGGCGTATTCCCGGCGCTCCCTACGTCGCTGGGCGCGAGCTGCCAAGCGGCGGCATTGATGTCAACGATCGTTGCCTGTCGATCTCGCGACGGTTAATGCTGGCCTGGTACGAAAATTGTGCCGTCCCATCGAGTGAGCGGCGTTTTCCGCAGCTCGTTGAACTTTTTGTCGAAGTGGTCCCCAAGGAATCGCTGGCGTTCCAGAGCGTGTTGGGCGGCGGCCTGCGCGGTCTCCACGATGAGCTTGGCCAACGCCTCGGCCGACAGCTTCTGAGCCTGACTGCTCAACCAGAGACCCGTCATCGCCCCGAGTCCGTCGACCTGGACCTTTACCGCCTGGTCTTGACTGACCATGCTCACCGAGATCGAGTGACACTCGTCAGTCATGGCCTGCATGAGGTCGCGTTGCTTGCGGATACGCGCCATTAGGGATTCTGCTAGACCGCTCATACGCTTCTCATCCATGTCTGCGGCTGGTCGTCTTCCTCCTGGCCAAGGACTGTTTCCTCGGCCGCTGCCAGTTCGGCCTCGGTGGGCAGTTCCAGCGTCCGAACAATCTCCGCGCCGAAAGGCTCCTGGAGGATCTCTCGTCGTCGAGCAACCTGTTGGCGGAGGGCCGAGAGCTTGCACAGCGCTAAAATCTCGTCCGCGAGGGCCTGCGGTGACCGCTTCATCTCGCGTTGGTCGATCTTGAGGCTCATCGGCAGACCCTGCTCGGTTGTGGTCACCGAAATCGAGCCGGTCCGTGATCGCACCGAACGCTGCGCGGCCATCGCTATCTCCCTTAGGCTGATTGTTGACTACGGGGGTTGGGTCGGTCGTCTGACCGGTCTGGATACCTGTGTGCTAACTACTGAGTACCATCAAACTCTACGACCGTATGGCGATTGAGGAAGGGGAGGGGGACGTTGCCCAAGCAGGACCGTGTTGCTCCAGTCCGTCCTCCGTGGCTGCCCGAAGAGGATGATCATCGCAAGGGGTTGTTCAGGCGGCGCCGCAAATCCGAATCGGAGCACGAAGCCACCCCGGTAAGCCGCGAGAAAACAGCGGCAACACCGGCGCCAGCGGCATCATCGTTGAAGGCCGACAAGAGCAACGGCTTGGCACCAAAACGTTCGGTCGAGGAGCAGACGGTCGACGCCTCGGCAAACAAGCTCGGAGCGGCGAACTACTTCGTTCCGGCGCGTTCTGAATCCGCCGAGATCGAGCCGGTTGAATCTGCGCGGGCGGAGCCGGAACCGGAAAGCCTAGGGCCCGAATCAGATTCAGCGCCACCAAAAATCGTCACGCAGTCGGTTCCGCTGGCACTACCGACACCCGCTCCGCTTTCTGAACCGATTGACACACCGCCAGCCAGGGACAGTCAGCCGGTGTCGACGCCAGAAGTATTGCCGGGCGTCTCCGGACCCGAGTCCGAATCCCTGAGGGAGCTGGACGACTTGTCACCGGAGACGGCGACAACCGAAGCTGTCGCCCTTGAGTCAGTTACGCCTGTCGTTGGGTCAATATCGCAGCCGGAGGCACCTGATCCGGAACCGGTGAGGTCCAGCGAGTTCGTTGCGCCGGCCGCGCAGGCTTTAGAGGCTCCAGATGAGTCGATCGGATCGGACCCGTTCTCTCGGTTCAGCGAACTTGAGGCCAAGCTACGGCAGATGGGGCTCGACGAGAGCATCCCGGAAGAGGTTCGGCAGAATGCGCTTGCGCTGGACTCTGGGGTGGACGAAAGTCAGCTGAGGAAGTTTATCCCCCCTGAGCAACTGGTCTCTATGGTCGATCCGGAACCGGCTGTGCCTGAGCCGGTTTCGTTTGTTCGTGCGGAGAAGTCGGCGGCTGTTGTCGTACCGGATGTACATGAGCCACCACAGTCGCGGCATGCGGCATGCGATGAAGTGGAAATTGGCGAACCGGACGATGGCATCGCCGATTCTGTTGAACCGGAACCGGAACCGGAACCTGAGCCAGCCCTCGCGCAGTTGCCGCCAGTTGAGATTCCTCGGAGCAGCGAAGCCGACGATATCGACGCTCGTGCGGCGGCATTGCTTCAACGGATCGAAGCCAAACGAGCAGAGCTCAACAGGGATATGGCCGCGATCAGTGAGCCTGATGCCGAGTCGGAACGGGTTGCTGCTGAGCAGAATTCGGAAGACTTCGCGCCGGTGATGACGGCCCCAGCGCCGTTCGTTCCAGAGTCCGAGCCGAACGCCGAAGTGGAACTTGCGCCTGAGTCGGTAGTGGAAGTTTCGGCGGTGGAACCGGAGCGGGAGCCGCAGCCGGTAGAGGTGGAGCCCGTTGCGGCGGTGTCTGAACCGGAACCGGAGCCTATTGCGGTGGCGCCTGAGTCGGTGGTGGAAGTTTCGGCGGTGGAGCACGATTGGCAGCCGCAGCCGGTAGAGGTGGAGCCCGTTGCTGTGGCGCAACCAGAGCCTGACGTTTCGGTCGGTGAGGCGCGGGAGCCGGAAGCTATCGCCGAAGCGGTGTCGGAGCTGCCCGACGAATCGGTCCTGGTAGCGCATGTACAACCTGAGCAGACTGTGGGACCCGAGCCCCAACAGGCCCATGTGCCGACAGAAGCGGAGTCGCCCGCTGTAACGCCTGAGTCTGTTGGACCGCAGGAGCCTTCGCCACCTGAAGGGGTGAAGGAACCAGGCGAAGAGGCTCGGCCGCCGCGGCCGGTTGGCCGCAGGTTGGCGACGCCGCCTTGGCAGATCCCAAACGCGGTGCAGCAGGCACCGGCAGTCGAACCCCCTCCGGGTCCCGCCTACTACGTACCGCCGCAGCAGTCTGCGGCGGTAGTGCCACCTCCCGGCTGGACGCAGGGGCCGGAACAACCGCAGCAATGGCCGCCGCAGCAGCAGGGGCCTCAGCCGCCCCCAATGGCTGCTCCTCCCCAGGCGCCGAATCCGTATGCCGGGCAGCATCCCGCCGCATTGCAGGTGCCCGGTCATGAGATGCCTTGGGGGCATGGGCAGCCAGCGGGTCCGCCCCCTCAACAGGTCAACCAGATGCCGCCGCTCGGTTGGGTCCCGGCGCCGATGCCGCAACAACAGCCGCCGCAGCCTGGGTATCCGATGCGCCAGGAGGTGCCGCCACTGCCGCCCGGCCACGTGCCGCCACCTCAGTTCAATGTGCCGCCTGCGAACTATCAAGCGCCACAGGCATATAGGATGCCGCCCTCGCTCGACGAAGCCGCGATCATTAACCGTGGTCTGCATGCCCCGCGGTCGGGATGGCGCCGTGCAGTCCACCGCGCTAGTGCTGGACACGTCAACCCCGGCGACTCTCGCAAGGACCGGGATCACGAAGACTTGCTCGCGCGTATCCGGCAGCCGATCCTGGGTGACTATCGGATTGCAGTTCTGTCAATCAAAGGCGGAGTGGGAAAAACCACCACAACGTTAGGTCTCGGGTCGGCCTTCGCTACGGTTCGCACCGACCGCATCATCGCCGTCGATGCCAACCCTGACCGTGGCACTTTAGCCGAGCGCGTTCGCAACCAGTCGACCCATTCCACGGTGCGCGACCTGCTCAACGACGACCACATCAACAGCTATGCGGACGTCCGAAACCACACAAGAATGGCCACGAGCCGTTTGGAAGTGCTTGCCAGTGAGCAGGATCCGGCAGTATCTGAGGCGTACGGAGAGGTGGACTACCGCCATACGATCGAGATCTTGCAGCGGTACTACAACATCATCCTGACCGACTGCGGGACAGGCATTATGCACTCGGCCATGACCGGCGTACTGGACCTCGCGCACACCATCGTGTTAGTCAGCTCGCCGGCCATGGACGCGGCACGAAGTGCCTCGGCGACGCTGGATTGGTTGATGCAGCACGGACATTCGGGCCTGGTTCGAGAGGCTCACGTGGTGCTTAGCGCTTCGCGACCCGGGACGGCCGGTATCAAACTCGACAAGGTGTATGAGCATTTCGAGGCGCGTTGTAGGTCCATCCACTTGGTGCCGTTCGATCCGCACCTCGCTGAGGGCGCTGATGTCGACTTCAACCTGTTGGGCCTAGCTACCAATGAGGCATATCTAGGCTTGGCCGGGGCGATCGCGGAGAACTTTCCTCGACTGCGTACGCGCGAACAGCAAATGTAATACGAAAGAGGCAGGGAAACATCATGGTTGACAGCAGGGACGCTCAGCGGGTGTTCGACGCGGGGGTGCTCTCGCTTGGCATGCCGATCGATGGGCTAGAGACCGATCGCGATGTCGAGTACGCCAAGCTTGCCTTCCAACGCGCGACCGAATACGACGCCGAGATGTGTGACGCGTGGCTTGGTCGTGCGGCGGCCGGGGATACCAGCCCCGAGGTGTACTTCAACCTTTACCGCACCAGCGAATCATCGATGTTCCGCGAACAACGCAGGTTGGGGTTGCAGCCTCGTGCCTTGGCGGGGCTTTTCGAAACTGGCTTGTACATCAACTACACCTTGGCGACATTCACCGAGGTATGGCTGGCGTATGCGGCAAGTCTGATCGGGGGTAAGGATTTCGGCGAGGCCGAACATGTGCTCGATGAGCTGGACAAGCGCCGGGCGCGGATGGCTGACGGCAACAAGGACGCGCAGGAGATCTGTGCCTATATACGAGGTGTTCTACATTTCACGACGCAGCGTTGGCCGGATGTCCTTACCGCACTTGCTAATTCAGCCTCTTTTACTGATTCATACATCGCTGCAGGTGCGCACTTGATGGTCGGTTCGGCCTGCGCGCAGATGGGACTGTTCGGTGAGGGGATTCGGCGCCTTGACCAGGCGGCCGAAGGGCCGATTCCTGCCGCCAAGCGGGCCGCCGAATTCTGCAAGGGACTGACCCTGCGAGAGATGGGTAAGGAGGACGAGGCACGGGTCATCTTCGAGCGGCTCTACAGCGAGGAGCCGGGGTTCGAGGCCAATGCGGCTGCACTGCGTGACCCGAAGTACCGGCTGATCATCACAACTCAAGAGATCATCGACTCGCGTACCGACAAATGGGATCCCAGTACCGCGCGTACCGGTGACCAGATCGATGCCGAGGGCCTGGAAGAGCGCAACAACCAATACCTGCGGGCCGCGCAGGAGGAACTGGATCGCCAGATTGGCATGGCAGAGGTCAAGACTCAGGTCGCCAAGCTACGTTCGGCGGCCAAGCTTGCCAAGATACGCGGGGACAAGGGGCTCAACGCGGCCTCACGTAGCCTGCACCTGGCCTTCACTGGCCCTCCGGGAACCGGTAAGACCAGCATCGCCCGAGTTGTCGCCCAAACTTATTGTGGTTTAGGTCTTCTCAAGACGCCGACGGTGGTGGAGGCTAAGCGGCAGGACTTTGTTGGACAGCACCTGGGCAGTACCGCCATCAAGGCAGATGCGCTGATCGATAGCGCTATGGATGGAGTGCTGTTCATTGACGAAGCCTACGCGCTTATTCAGACCGGCTTGTCGGGTGGAGACGCATTCGGCCGCGAGGCTGTTGACACTCTGCTGGCACGCATGGAGAACGATCGCGACCGCCTTGTGGTGATCATCGCCGGATACGACGGTGAGATCGATCGTTTCCTGGCCTCCAATGATGGTTTGGCATCCCGTTTCACCAAGCGGATCAGGTTCGCGTCGTATACGTCGGCGGAGTTGGGTGACATCGGGCGGGTGATCGCGAAGGCGCGTGATTCGGATCTTGCCGAAGAGGCGTACAACGAGCTGGTAGCAGCATGTACAACTCTGTACGAAGGTGAGTCGGTCGACCAGGCCGGGCATGCCCGCCGGAACATCGACCTCGCCGGCAACGGCCGCTTCGTTCGAAATGTCATCGAGTCTGCAGAGGAGGAGCGGGAATTCAGGCTCAGTGAAGAACACGGGGCAGGTTTAGAAGATCTTGACGAGAGTGCATTGATGCGTATCGAAGCGGCCGACATGCGTGCGGCACTCGCCAATGTGCTTGGGATGCTGGCCAAGTGATCCGCCATGGCTGAACAGCCCAGCAATCAGAGCGATGGCCCGCCGACGAGTGGCCCGTGGCGCGAGCCCATTCCCGACGGGTTGGGCCAGGACTCGGGGGGTGTGCCGCGCCGTCGTGCCGCCAAGCAGCAGGCCCAGAACTTTGTACCCCCGAGCGCCGACTACTTCCCGACGCTCAAGCCAACGCCGCCGCCCCCGTTGCCCAAGGCGCCCAAGCTCAGTCGTCGTCAACGCGAGCATCAGCGCCCGCTGACGCCTACGTGGGAGCCTGATCCGCTCAGCGCATACGGAATGCCGCAGTATCAGCAGCCGGGGCCGCCTCCGCAGCAGTCGCCTGGTCCTGTGCAGTACCAGCAGTCGCCGCCGATGCAGTATCAGCAGCCGGGGCCGCCTCCGCAGCAGTCGCCTGGTCCTGTGCAGTATCAGCAGTCGCCGCCGATGCAGTATCAGCAGCCGCCTCCGCCTCCGCAGTACCAGCCGCCGGCAAATCCTGTTGTGCCGCAAAATAATTACTACATACCTCCGCCGAGCCAGGTCAACGTTGACCAACAGGTTTCAGGGCCTCAAGTGGTATCGGCGCCGCAGCGAGATAAGGGGTTCACCCGGCCCGAGGTCAATGAGTTGACGCCGGAGGCACCGATCGCCGGACCGCAAGCGTCGAGTCAACCGCTCGATATGTCGATACCGCCAACGGAGGTCGCACCTCATCTCGTAAGCACACCGCCGCCGGTGAAGGTGGCGCCTACATCACCCGGGGCCGCCCCGGCGCCGTTTGTCCCGACGCCGCAGCTGCTACCGACCCGACATGCGGTACCCCCGCCGCCCTCGGTAAGCGTGCCGCCGCCAGCATTCCCGCGTGCAGACTGGAACGCTCCCGCGACAGCCCCGCAGCCGCAGGGGCATGCGCCCCATATCCCCGTTGCTACCCCTTTCACAACAGCGCAGCCGGAAACGATCGGCTACCAGCAGTCGCCACACCACCGCTCGCAGGGTCCTTCGGTTGATCAGCTCGGGTTGATCCGGTCTGCCAAGCCGCTACCAAAATCGGGATGGCGCAAGGTTGTTCACCGGTTGTCCGGCGGCGCTATCAACCCCGGTGAATCGTCAGAGGAGACAACCCGTTCCGCACTTATCGAGCGCATCAATGCTCCGGTGCGCGGCGACTACCGGATTGCTGTTCTGTCACTGAAGGGTGGCGTCGGTAAGACGACTACGACGTTCTCGATTGGTGCCACCTTCGCATCATTGCGCGGTGACAGGGTGATCGCTGTAGATGCGAATCCGGACTTCGGCACCCTGGCCCAGCGTGGCCCGGACGAGACACGCTCTACCGTTCGAGATCTACTCATGGACAACGATATTCATCGCTACTCCGACGTACGGCGGCATACCTCGCAAAGCGCGAGCAGGCTTGAAATACTTGCATCCGAACGTGATCCGGCGGCATCCGAGCTGTTTTCGGAGGCCGACTATCGCGCGGTCATGCGCATTCTACAGCGCTTCTACAACATCATTCTGACCGACTGCGGCACTGGACTGATGCACTCGGCGATGGCCGGAGTGCTGGACGAAGCCAACGCCATCGTGCTGGTCACATCGCCGGCCATCGATGGAGCCCGCAGCGCCCTGGCGACGCTGGATTGGCTTGACCACCATGGTTATTCGCATTTAGTGCGGCAGTCCGTGGTGGTGATTAGCTCGTCGCGTCCGGGTGCGTCTTCGGTCGACCTGGAACAGTTGAGTCGACATTTCCTCACCCGGGCCCGCGCCGTGCATATCGTTCCGTTCGACAACCATCTGTCGGAAGGCTCGGAGATCTCGTTGGATCTGATCAGTAGAAAGACTCGAATGGCATTCACGGAACTGGCGGCCGCAGTGGCCGACGGGTTCCAATACGGAGGGCGCGACCCGCATCGCAGGTGGAACTGATCGAATTGAGAACTTAGATGGCATTGCCCCAAGTGCCCGCACACTTCATTGCGTCGTCGCGCAACGACAGCGTCGTCGTTCTCGCCAACGAGCGAGGTCTACCGATCAGGCTCAAGCTCGACGCAAGCGAAATGTCCAGGGCTCCAGAGCTTCTCGCACAGACCATCCTTGAACTGTGTCAACTTTCTGCGATGCGCCAACAGGTCGCACGACGTAAGCAATTCGAGGGATCGCCCTATGCGGCAGCGGTATGTCGAAGCCTGCGATTAGCGACCGAACAGCAGTTGTCCGATGCTGAGGAAGCCCAGTTCGCGGATGACTGAGCCAACGAGAAGCCTCGCAGACTCCGTGGTCGCGCGAATGCGAAAGCAGCGCGACCTTCTTCATGCGATGAACGACGAAAGCCAGTCGACGTCTGTGGAGGTCAGTAGTCAGGACCAATCGGTCAAGGTCACGGTTGATGCGCACGGTGCCATGACGGGCCTGAAGATAACGAGCCAGGGCCAGCGCCTCGGACCTGATCTCCTTGCTCAGCGCGTCCTGGAAACAGCCTCTGCGGCAGCGCAACTGGTTCTACAGCGCCAGCAGTTCGTCAACGCGGAGTTTTCCCAGCGGTTAGCCGTGTTACAGCAAGAACCCCTACGGCGATGGGACGGCACGATGTTCACACCCGGACGGCCGGGCGGGTAGCGAGAAACTACTTCGGCGAGCTTGTTCCCGGCTCGTCCTGAGCCACTTCGTCTCCGAGAACCGCCGGACTAGCAGTTCCCTGGTCGCCAACTACCTCAGTGCCCTGAAGTGCGGTCTGCAGGAACGAGGCGGTTTCATGATCGTCACTACCCGCACCGGCTTTGGATCCGACTCCGGCACTTCCGCCTTTGGCGATTCGGGCATTTTCCGCGCGGCCCACCATGCCGCCACCTGTGGGTGCTTTGGCGGGTGCGGCACTGGCGGGAGGGGGCGCCGCAGCGGCACGAGGCGCTCCCGAGTTCGACCCGGGCGGTGCGGCGAGTCCTCCCCTGAGTAGTCCTCCACCGTTGTTCACAGAATTGGACAGATTACTGTTCGGGGTCAGACCAGCTGCCCGGCCTGAAGATCCAGTGAGGGCCCCCTTTGTCACTGGTCTGGCTGCCATGCCGTGAGAGGCACCGGCGGAGCGCCCGGCACCCCCAGACGACGAGTTGCCAAGGAGCGATGAGAGCTGAGACGCCGTGCTGCTCGCCATCTGAACGACAGGGGAGAGGGCCTGTGAACCGGCTTGCGGTATTGACGTGAGCGATAGCGGAGCACCGATCGCGGAAACGATCCCGGATTCGGCACCCAGCGAACTTTGTAGTTCGGTCATGCACTGAACGGCCATTTCAACAGCCTGGGTACATGCCTCGGCAATCCCTGGTGCGGTCCAGGGAAGCCCAGGCGACAGCGCCGCCATTTTGGCTTCCCACTCGTGCAGGATTTCCATAAGTCGAGTTTCCGCTTGCGTCACGTCCGTAGCAGACGAGGTGAGGCTGCCGCCGATTCCGCTGGACTGTAGAGCTACCTCGACACCGTTGAGCACAGCCTCCAACGACTTGGCCATCGTCGCAATTCCCGCGAGACCCTGCCAGATGCCACCGAGCATGCTGGTGGCTTGTTGCACCGCTTGACCAGTGGTTTCGAAGGTCTTGGATATCCCGTCGTACATCTTCGGAGGATCGGACCCCTCGTCGAACTTCCCAGTACCCAGAGTGCCGAGCGCATCGGTCACGGGCTTGATCATCGACCCCGGATTGAACGGACTTCCTGCGGCTCCGGCAGCGTGCACGCCCGGGGTCGGCGGAAGGAGTGGAGTGCCAGGGGGCGGTGGCTGGATGCCTAGCTGCGTCAGAACCTCATGGACAGGAATATTGAGGTAGTCCGCAAGACCCTGCTCCTGTGCATTGATATGTGGGGTCGGGTCGTATCCCGGCACTTGTTGGGCTACCTGGAGTGAGGGACCTGCCGAGGAGGAATCCGACGGTGACGATGGATTTACATCGGCCATGGGATTTAGGTACTGACGCGCAATTGCCAGTTACAGCTCGGAGTCGACAGCGGCATAGGACGCCTTGGACACCACGGTGCCGACTCCGGTACCTGCGTGCACCGCTCCGAGCAGTAGGGTTCCGGCGAGGTTGACCGCCTGCGCAGGGCCGTATGCGGCCAGGTAGATGGCACCGATCGGCCCTACGGCTGCCGCCGCAGCACTCATCATTCCGGTTGCATTCACCGAGCCCGCAGTGGTAATTGCTGTCGCTGCGCCCTCCTGGACGCCCGCGAACGCTTCCAAGCCGACGGGTACTACCTTCATGTCCCCCATAGTCCCTCCCTT
The DNA here is from genome assembly GCF_040653875.1 of Mycobacterium sp. NPDC050853. Classification (NCBI taxonomy): domain Bacteria; kingdom Bacillati; phylum Actinomycetota; class Actinomycetes; order Mycobacteriales; family Mycobacteriaceae; genus Mycobacterium; species Mycobacterium sp. NPDC050853. The sequence goes on along the minus strand of NZ_JBFAGW010000012.1, from coordinate 34,516 downwards.
TCCTGACGGTCAAGTCTTTGCTCAAGGCTATCAGGGGTCACGCGTGAATGCACCCCCAGTCTGGTGGCTCGGTTGAGTAGCTCAGGAAGTGCATCCGAACTCTGGGGAAACTTATGGCAAATCGCCTGGTTCGGCAGCGGGCGATTATTTGGCCATGTCAATCGAACTTTGAGTAGTCGACCAGACAACTTGAGTCTTGGCTGATGCTTGGCAGAGCCGGGTTGCCGTGATTGCCCTAGCTGCTGAGCTCACGTGTCAGCGTCTCTTTACGCGAGGACGAGGTGGAATACTTCAGATGAGATATCGGGAGGTTTCTGTGTTTCGTCGCAGGTCAAGTCGTGTCCGTAGGCGGGCTCCGCACCTCCCTTTGGCAGGCGGTTATGAATTCGAAGACACAGCGGCAACCGTTCCAATTCCGGTGGTCGCCAGCGTGGAACACGAGTCGTACTACGTTCCAGATCCCATGCCTGATCCCCTGCCTCCCGCTTATCCAGATGAGCCGTCGACCAGCGCGCCGTCTGCGGCACTCGGGCAGTCGAATAGCGGATTGCCGAGCGGTTTCGCTGCGGAGCACCAGACGAAGGCATGGCCGGCCCGCGGAGAGCCGACGGCCAACGTGTCTGCGGCCCCTTTTGGGAATCGTCGGAACACGCGCAGGTAATTGCCCAGGTTCCCTTAACGTTCCAGTTCGTCGGTAGTCATCAGATCATCGCGGACGCTGCGCTCGCGATATGCCAACCGCGCCACCCGGTGTGCGACCACCGGGGCGGTGATGATGGTGAACAGTCCGGCGAGCACGATCATGCTGACATCGGCATGCCCACGAAGCCGCAGCGCGGCGCCGGCCAGCACCAGGAGCAGCCCCAACACCTGGGGCTTGGAGGCGGCATGCATGCGCGCCAATGTGTCGGGGAATCGCACCACGCCGATCGCGGCGGTCAATGCCAGCACAGAACCCAACAACACCAACGCGCCGGAGATGCCGTCGAGGAATGCGTTCATGGGCGGCGCCTTTCATCTCGCGGGTCGATCGCGGTATCCGGCACGCGGTATCGGGTCACGCTCACCGAGCCGAGGAAACTGATCAGGGACAGCGCGACAATCCCGTACAGCACAGTGGAATCCAGGCTGTAGGCCGCCCACGCGGCCAGTGCGCACATGGTGACGGCCACCAGAGTGTCGACAGCGACCAGTCGGTCCAGCGTGTTGGGCCCGGCGAGTAGCCGGTACATCGTGACGGTGGCCGCGGCGATGAGTAGCACCGCCGCGATATGCCACACGAGGTTCATAGTCCCTCCCTCGCCGCGGACCCGTCGACGATGTCGTTTTCCGGGTGCCAGTCGCTCTCCCGCTCGAAGGCGGCGATGAAAAGTCGCTCCAATTGCCTCAATTGAGCGTAGAAGCTGGCCACGGCCTTCGGCGAGCCGACATCCAAGACGTGCACATATGCCAGTCGGCGCTCCTGGTCTATTTCCAGGACCACCGAACCCGGAATGATCGTCAGTGTGTTGAGCAGAAGTGCCATCACCAGATCGGACTTCACCGAAATCTGTGCTCGCAGCACGGCACTCAACGGTGGTGGGCCGGGCCTGATCGCCAGCCAGGCCACCTGCAGGCTGGACAGCACCATGTACCAGGCGACTGTAAACGCCAGCCGGATCATGGACACCACGTGGAGACGTCCCTCGACCGGGAGGCGTGGCATCGGCATCAGGACCGTGATGACCAGAGCCACCAGCAGCCCGGTGATGGTATTGGCGACCGAGAAATTGCCCCACAGCATTGTCCAGACCAGTACGAGCCACACCACGATCCAGGCCCGCAGCGCGAGCTCCCGCGGGCCGTGCATCACCAGATCTTTCACCGTGCGCCACCCCCGAGCACTGCGTTGATGTAGACCGCACGGTCACGGACCTCGGCGGCGGCGCGGTCGCTTATCCCGATGATGGGCCCCGCGAAGACCGTTAGGGCCACCCCGACCGCGATCAAACCCAATGTGGGCGCCAGCATGCCGACCGGCATCCGGCCCACATCTTCACGATCGACAAAGGCCACCTCTACGGCATCGTCGAGAAGTGCCGACGGTGTCGCCGCGGCCAGATCACCCTCCGGCGCATCGATACGCGGCCGCCAGAATGCCTTGGTCCATACCCGCGCCACCGCGTACAGGGTCAGCAGACTCGTCACTGTGCCCCCGGCCACGAGTATCCAGGCCAGCACCGAGCCCTGCAGCGACCCTGCCTCCAGCAGTGCGACCTTGCCGATAAACCCCGAGAACGGCGGGATGCCGGCGAGGTTCAGCGCGGGCACCACGAACGCGAAGGCCAGCAGCGGGCTAGCAGCGGCAAGGCCACCCAGACGATTCAATGACGATGAGCCGGCCTGGCGCTCGATGAGGCCGACAACCAGGAACAACGTCGTCTGCACGATGATGTGGTGTGCCACGTAATAAATGGCGCCCGACATGCCCAGCTCGTTGGACAACGCGATACCGAAAACCATGTACCCGATATGGCTGACCAGGGTGAAGGACAGCAGCCGCTTGATATCGCTTTGCGCGATGGCGCCCAGGATTCCGACGATCATGGTGAGCAGTGCCGCCACCAGCAGCACCGTATTCAGGCCACCGCCGGGGAACAACAGGGAATGCGCGCGAATGATGGCGTACACGCCCACCTTGGTGAGCAAGCCCGCGAACACGGCGGTCACGGGCGCGGGGGCGGTGGGGTAGGAGTCGGGCAGCCAGGTCGACAGGGGGAAGATGGCCGCCTTGATGGCGAAACCTATGAGCAGTACCGCGAAGATCGCCATCCGGGTGCCCGACGGGATACCGTCTGCGCGGAGGGCGATTTCGGCCATGTTCAGCGTTCCGGTCGCCGCGTAGACAAAGGCGATGCCCAGCAGGAAAACCACCGAGGACATCATCGAGACCATCACGTACGAGATGCCCGCACGCACCCGGTCGGCACTGGCCCCGATGGTGAGTAGGACAAAACTCGCGGACAGCAGCACCTCGAAGCCGACGTACAGGTTGAACAAGTCGCCTGCCAAGAAGGCGTTGCACACACCCGCCGACAGCGCCAGATAGGTGGGCAGGAAGATCGACACCGGCTGCCGGTCGTCACCGTCACGGATACCCTGAGCTGCCGCGTACAGCACCACCGCCAGCAGCACGATGGCCGACACCACCAGCATCAACGCCGAAAGGCGATCTACCACAAGGGTTATCCCGAGAGGTCCCAGCCGCTCCGGGGTCGGCCCCCAGCCACCGACGGCCAGCGCGAAGGTGCCGTCGCGATCCGCCAGGTACAGCAGTGCGAAGCAGACACCGAGGACAGCGGTCAACGCCGTCACGGTGATCAGCAGTTGTAGCCGGGGACGACGCCCCGCGATGAGGGTCAAGGCGGCCGCCGCCGTCGGCACGAGCACCGGCAGTGGTGTGAGAACGGCAATGGCACTCATGACTTTTCCCCCGCCGGTAGTGCATCGAGCTCGGCGGGGGAGTCTTCATCGGGAGATTCGGATGGCTCCGTGCGTTCGTCCCGGTCGTCGGTGACCGGTTCGAGAGGCTCCTGGGCGACGCGCGCGTCTTCAGCGTCATCGTCCACGACATCATCGGCTTCCAGGGTGAACATCCGATAGATCAGTGCGAGGGCGAAAGCGGCAACACCCATGGTGATGACGATTGCGGTGAGGATCATGCCCTGTGCCAACGGATCTGCGTCGGTATCGCGACCGGCCGACTGCCGCCCCATGATCGGTGGGTTACCCGACGGGCCGCCTACCGTGAGGATTAGCAGGTTCACGGCGTTACCGACGAGGAGCAGGCCCAACACCATACGTGTCAGGTTGCGTTCCAGCATTAGGTACACGCCACACGCGGTGAGAGCGCCGATGATGATGAGCAGTCCGAGATTTGTCATGCTCCACGCACCCCTCCCCGGGGACGTGGAGACTCCTCGAGCTCGACATCCAGGCGCGCGCCAAGGCTGCGCAGCACGTCGAGTACCAGGCCGACCACCACCAGGTACACACCCAGATCGAAGAACAATGCCGTCACGATCTTGACGTGCCCGAATCCGAACATGTCGAATTGGATTGTGGCCGAAGACAGCACGGGTGCCCCTAGCAGCAACGACATCAGTGCGGTGCCGCCGGAGAAGGCCAGTCCGAGACCGAGGATCTTTCCGGCGTCGAAGGGCAGGGTCTCACCCAGCTCGTAGCGCCCGCCTGCGAGATAGCGCAGCACCAGCGCCAGACCGGCAGTCAGGCCGCCCGCGAACCCGCCGCCCGGAACGTTGTGCCCGGCGAAGAAAAAGTAGATCGACAGCGCCATGACGAGGGGGAAAATCAGCCGCGTCGCCACTTCGAGAACCAACGACCGGTGCTTGGGATCGCGTAACTCGGTGCCGCGCAGCCAGATACTGGAAGCTACTACGATATCGGGCTGACCGGCCGTGTCCCATGGTCTTCGCGCAAGCGGCTCATCCGATACCCATGATCTTCGCGCAAGCGGCTCATCCGAGACGCGCGGAGCTCTGCCAAAACGCCGGTGCCGGAACATTAACGAGGCCACACCCGTGGCGGCGACCAGCAGCACCGAGATTTCGCCGAGGGTGTCCCAGGCGCGGATATCCACCAACAAGACGTTTACCGTATTGGCTCCGTGCCCGCGCAGATATGCCGCCTCGGGGAGGAGGTCGGCGATGGGCCGATCACGTCGCGCCGCCATCGCATACACCCCGAGTGTGGTGACGGTGCATCCGACGGCGATCGCGAGCACAGCACGAGGAAGCCGGAACCTGTTGGCCTGCTCGATATTCGATTCGGCGGGCAGGGCGCGCAGCACCAACACAAAGATCACTAAGGTCAGGGTCTCGACGAGAAACTGGGTCAGCGCCAGGTCGGGCGCACCGTGCAGGGCGAAGATCGTGCCCGTCCCGTACCCGGTGATACCCACCAGCAGCACCGCCGCGAGACGGTTACGCATGAGCGTCGCGCCGATGGCGGCCGCCAGCATCAGCACACCCACCACAGGTTGCAATGGGGAATCCCACAGTTTCAGATGTGCTTGGTCGCGGGCGCCAAGGGCCAGCATGATCGTCGGCAGCATCACGAGGGTCACCAGAATGGTGGCCTGGGTGAACGGGATTGAGCCTCGCTGGGTCAGCGCGGTCAGTCGCTGGGACAGCACATCGGCGCCACGTAGTGCCGCGTCGTAGCCGCGGTCGGCATTCCCCAGCGGATTGACGGCGAGCCGTGCCCGTCGTAGGCGCCCCCGCGAGAAGAACGCAAAGATACCGACCGCGAAGGCCAGCGCGGTGAGCAACAGTGGAACCCCGAAGCCCTCCCAGATCGCGATATGTGCGTCAACAGGATTGGCGTAACTGCCGAGCACCCAGTTGAGCCAGTCGGGTAGCACCCCGGCCGCGACGCCCGCCACTGCCAGTAGCGCGGGCGCTGCCACGAAAGTCGAGGCCGGAGCATGCCTTCCCTGAACGCGAGCGCTGGGCTCGGGTAATCCCTTCCGCGCGAATGCTCCCCACATGAATCGCATGCTGTAGGTGATGGTGAACATCGAACCGATGACGATCCCGGCCAGCACCCACGGTGCCGCCGAACCGAGCACCCGGCTGTGCAGGACGGTGGCGAAGGCAAGCTCCTTACCGACGAACCCGAGGGTCAGTGGCACTCCGGCCATGCTCGCCGCGGCGAGCATGGCGACTACGAGAAGTGACGGTTCGCGATTTCCGAGCCAGGCCAGCTTGCGGATATCGCGGGTGCCGACCGTGTGGTCGATGACCCCGACCACCATGAACAGTGCGGCCTTGAACAACGCATGTGCGCACAACATCACCAGCCCGGCCAGCAGGATGTCGGGATCGCCAGTACCGGTGAGCGCAACGAGGAACCCGAGCTGGCTCACCGTGCCAAAGGCGAGGATCAACTTCAGGTCGTACTCACGCAGGGCCCGCCAGCCTGCCAGGATCATCGTGGCGATGCCCAATACCAGCACGATGGGCCGCCACGGCGTCGCCTCGGCGAACCCCGGCGACATGCGGGCCAACAGATAGATACCGGCCTTCACCATTGCCGCAGCGTGCAGGTAGGCGCTGACCGGAGTAGGTGCCGCCATCGCGCCGGGAAGCCAAAAGTGCAGGGGCACAATGGCGGATTTACTCAGCGCGCCGATCAGCACCAGCACCAGGCCGACGTTGGCGGCCATACCCGACGGGGGATGTGTGATGAGGTCGGACAGCAAGAAGCTGCCACCCACATGACCGAGCACGATGACCCCGACCAGCATCGCCAGACCACCGGCGGTTGTCACCAGCAGTGCCTGCACCGCTGCCCGACGACTTGCGAGCCGCTCGGCGTAGTGCCCCACGAGGAGGAAGGACAGCACGGTTGTCAGTTCCCAGAAGATGTAGAGCAGCAGCAGATTGTCGCTGACCACCAAGCCGAACATCGCGCCGGAGAATGCCACCAACTCGGCAGCGAAGCTCGGTAGCCGCGGTTCGGTGTGCCCGTCGCGATGCCGGAAGTAGCTCGCACAGTAGAACAGGACCAGCGACCCGATGCCGAGCACCAGCACACTCATGATTGCGGCGAGTGAGTCGAAGCGCAGCGCGATATCCATTGCCAGTTCGGGGACCCAAGGAAGGTCCACCCGAACGTCCGTAGCGTTGCCCGGCCACCTTGCCAAGACCCAGATCAGCGAACCCAGCGGGACAAGGGCAAGGGGGTAGAACGCCAGTCGGCCAACGCGCGCCACAAGTAGCGGCGCCAACGCGGCCGCCAGGGCGTGCGCAAGCAGAATCGCAAGCAAAGGCACTCCCGTCTATCTGTTGTTGGGCGGGGTGTCGTGGTGGCTAGTTTACGGGGCGGAGGTTCGATGTTCCCGCGAGGGTCTCGAGCCGTATCAAGTGGCAAACGTAGATGTACACGCCCATTGGCTGCCGTGCCAAGCGTCTTCGTCTAGCGCGATATGCGCGATTTACTACCGGGCCGGGGTCCGCGGCGCGGGACACTTATAGCCCGGCAGAGTTCGATCGGCGGCGCGATGCTGTGGCCCGAGGAGAGCTGCGGCCACATGTGTGACCCCTTAGGTAGTTCGGGGATCTCAGCGTCGCGGTTCACAGCCCGACGAAAACTGTCGCGGTAGATCTTGTTCGCTGTCCCTCGGCATCCTCATGTTGAGCTCGGTGGAGTTGATGCATCGGTCCCCGCTGAGGCCGTGATCGTGACCAGGGGGGCACAGGTCGGCGTCCCGATGGTCCTGTTAGCTGGTCTCGATGGCGTTGGTGAATTGGTGCAAATCGTGCCGGAGCGCGACGGTCAGGTCGGTGGTAATGCGTGTGTGCTCAACCACCGTCACCTCGATGGCATCAACCAGTTCGCCGACAGGCAGTTCGTGGCTGACCAATTCGGTGAACGTTTCACGTGCGGTGTCTGCGAAGCTGTTACCGACCTGGCGTACACGGTCCAGAACATCGTCCCTGTAGTCGGCATTGATGTTCTCGTTCTCGTAGAGAGCCTGAGCGGGCGCCAACTCAATGGCAAGAGTCGATACCATTGTAGCTAGTGGCGTCAGGTAAGGCAGCATGGAATATTTGCCAATGGCTCCGAAACGTTTCTAGGTCCCTCAAGTGGCACTGATCGCGATCCTCATGTGTTCGCCCAGGATCTTAGACGATGGTCGGTGGGCAGTCGTGATCGTCGCCGTGCTCACCAGCAACAGGTGTTCTGGCACTCCGCGAGGGGCAGGATCCGTACTTTTAATGGCTGTCGGGAGAGTGCAAGGCTTACAGCCGGGTCCGCGCTAGCGAACGCCCTTGGATCAGGTGCACCGGCAAACTCGCCATAAAACGGATCATCCACCACGTCATTGTGCAGGACCCGATGGTGGGTGGCCACTTACGCCGGCCACACGTATCCCAATACTTGCTATATGTGGCTATAGGGGCGACGATAGGGGCATGTACGGGTTCGCTGGTGGACATCCACTCGATGATTGCGTGGGAACAGATTGCGTAATCCACAACCCTAGTGGCCACCACATACAGGACTGGCCGCAGCGGTGGCGGGCAAACGGCATTCTGGACCGGATCTGTGAACACGGGCAGGCCCATCCTGACCCAGACCAGTTCACGTTGTGGCTGTCCCAAGGGGGCGAAATATTAGCGGTGCATGAGTGCGACGGTTGCTGCGCCTACCCCTCGCACACACCGACAGGTCACCGCACCGCAGCTGATATCGAGTCAGAACTATCAATGCTGAAAATGATGCGTGACGTGATGGAAAATAGCGGAGCGCCCGCGGTCCATCCGACCGCACTGGAGGAAGCGCTAAGCGCCGAACTCGAACGTCTCCAGCGCCGTGACAGCGAGTAATAGGTCTCCACGAGGTTGGTCGGCAGGCTTCCGAACCCCGAGATCAGATGCCGCGGAAACGCGGAAGATGGTTACCGAAGCGATGGGCGCTGTGACTGCCGTAAACATTTCAAGTGATGATGTGCAGAGGGTCAGCTCGTCGGCCCGGAAGAGTTGGTGACCGCGCGGGAGCTGGTTCGGTCCGGGCTCGCGGGGACCCGGCCAGCAACGCTGGCAGTCCGATGGAAGCCGGAGCTAAACGCTTCGCGATAAACATCTGCCGACTGAATGTCTGACCTCGGCCGAGGTTTGGGAAATCGCCTCGCCTGCGATAACTTTCGGATGGACTCGTCGCTAAGGACGAGAGGATGATCGGGGAACAGCTTTATTTGTCTGTACTGGTAATAGAACGCGCATCGTTCCATGCGCGTTCGAAGGTTTGTTGGTAGTTGTGCCACAGGTCCGGGGTGTCTTCACGCCGGATAAGGATGGCTGGATTGTTACTGGCGGGAGCGCCGTAAAGATGTGGTGTGGTGATGAGGGTGTCATCAGCGCGGAACAGCGGTGTATAGGCGGGGTTGTTGTGCACACGAACGCTGAGCCCGTCGATGTTGGCCAGTGCCCGCACACGGGAGAAGGTCATTCGTCGGCGCCCCGTTAGTTCTTTATCGCTCTGTTCATCAAGGCCGTGTAGTTCGGCGGTGGATGTAGTGGGATCGCCGGTAAGGAATCGGATCTGAGCACCATCTGAGGCCGCGTTCGAGAGCGTCTTCGCAAAGCGCGGAACGTTCTCAAAGAGGAATGTACCGCTGTAGACGAGGATGTCGATCGCTTTGGCTGCCTTGTTGAAAAATGAGGTCCATGCGCTAGCTGGCATGTCTGCTCGCCTGGCGTAGACACTGACGGCGGCCGTCCCTGTGCTAGGAGGCTCCATTGTTGGGAAGATGTCGGGCCATAGGTCCTGGGGGTCGCAGTCCAGCGCCTCCGCGGCGCGTCGGGCGTTGCTTGGTGGGGGCATGGATTCGCCCCGTACCCAAGAGTCGACTGTGGTCGCATCTACACCCGCTGCTTTAGCGAGGCTGGCATCGTCACACCCTTGGTGATCCATGAGCGCTTTCAACCCGTGATTAGCTAAATGGGACTGGGACATACTGGCTCCTCTGTCGGCACGTGTAGCACTCCTTCTAGCCTCAGCGGTTGTCAGCAAACGCGCGCAGCGAAGCCACCTGCACCGGGTCCAGCGAGGGGCGCACGGTGGCCCGGGCCGTTTCGACATCGGCGACGGTCACGTCGGCGGCATCGATGGAACGCCGCATTGCCGCCATCGCCGCCTCACGCAACAGCGCCGCGCAATCGGCGGCCGAGAAGCCCTCGAGTTCGGTGGCGAGGGCATCCAGATCCACATCGGCGTCAAGCGGCACCGATCGGGCGGCGGTCTTGAGAATGTCTTTGCGGGCTTGCGCGTCCGGAGGCTCGACGAACACCAGGCGTTCCATCCGACCGGGACGAAGCAGTGCCGGGTCGATGAGCTCGGGCCGGTTGGTGGCACCGAGTACCACCACGTCGCGCAGCGGTTCCACCCCGTCCAGCTCGGTGAGCAGGGCCGCCACCACTCTGTCGGTGACTCCCGAGTCGAAGCTCTGCCCGCGTCGCGGGGCCAGCGCATCCACCTCGTCGAGGAACACCAATGAGGGCGCGGAATCCCGGGCACGCCGGAACAGATCGCGCACCGCCTGTTCGGAGGCGCCGACCCATTTGTCCATCAGCTCGGCACCCTTGACGGCATGGACCGAAAGCCTGCCCGAGCTGGCCAGCGCCCGCACCACAAATGTCTTCCCGCAGCCGGGCGGCCCGTACAGCAGCACCCCGCGGGGCGGATCCACGCCCAGCCGCTCGAAGGTGTCCGGATGCTGCAAAGGCCACAGAACAGCTTCTGTCAGCGCCTGTTTGGTGGTTACCATGTCGCCGACGTCATCGAGGGTTATGGACCCGACGGCCACCTCTTCGGTGCTGGACCGCGAGAGCGGACGAATCACGGACAGCGCACCGACGAGATCTTCCTGGCTGAGCGCTGGTGCGCTGGCCTGCTCGCTGGCGCGTGCGGCCGCCCGCAATGCGGCCTCGCGTACCAGGGCGGCCAGATCGGCCACCACGAAACCCGGTGTCCGTGCTGCGATCTCGTCGAGCTGCAAATCCTGCGAAGGCACTTTCGCTAGCAGGACCTCTAGCAGTGCCTTGCGGGTGGCGCCGTCGGGCAGGCTCAGGCCCAGCTCGCGGTCACACAGCTCGGGAGCACGCAGCCGCACATCGATCGCATTGGGATGGGCGGTGGTCGCGATGAATGCAACGCCGGAAGTGGCTACCGCAGAGCGCAACTCAGCGAGAATGAGTGTCGCCACCGGTTCGGCGGTGGCAGGCAATAGTGCGTCGACATCGGAGATGAGCAGAACTCCACCGGACTGCCGGACCCGACTCACGGCGCCGCGGATCGCATTGAGGCGTCCATCCGCGGTCGTGGCTCCCACTTCCGGCCCGTCCAGTTCGAGGAGTGTGCGCGACGCGCAGACCGCGCGCGCCAATGTCGCCTTGCCGACACCGGCGGGCCCGGAAATCAGCACGCCCAGATTGGGCTGGGCGCCCAGTGTCTTCAGTAGACCGGGTTCGTCGAGGGCAAGTTTTAGCCACTCGGTGAGGCGTGCGACCTGCGCCTGGGAGCCCTTGAGGTCCTCCACGGATACCGCTGCGACGGGTTCGGTCGGCGGGGCCGCCTCGGCAGCCGGGGTCGGAGGCTGGGTGGATGGTGTCGAACCCTGCCAGCTGACAAGAGAATTGGGTTGCACGCTGACCGGACCGACCGGATCGACCGCGGTCACCGTCAGTAGTTCGGAGGTCCAGGTGATGCCCACCGATCGGGCCAGTGCCGATGTCGCCTCCGAGGTGGAGGTGCCCGGCCCGAGGTCTCGCGGCAGCAGTGACACGGTATCCCCGACGGTCATGACCTTGCCCAACAGCGCCATCCGTAGCGTCGCCGACGAAACGGATTGGGTGGCAAGGGAGGAGCCGCTCACGGTGACCGACCGCGCGCCATACACCACTACTGGCGCGATGACGACCGACGCGTCCTCACGCAGACCCGCATTCGACAGCGTGACATCGTCGAGCAGGGCGGTGCCGGCGGGAACCGAGCGAGGGGCGATACCCACCACCGCCGTGGTCGTCCGCGATCCGGTCAGTGATATCGCATCCCATTCTCGGATCCCTAGGGCGGCAATTGCTTCCGGATGCAACCGGACAACACCGCGCCGCGAGTCGACGGCCGATGTGTTGAGACGGACAGTGAGGGTGAGCGATGAGCCGCTTGCGCGAAGAGCATTGGGAGAGGAGCTCATGGCGCCCTAGCGTGGCCTGCCGGGCCGTCGCAGGCCAAGACGTGCCGCGGTTCGCCTTTTGGGCAGCGAGCCCCGTCGGAATGAGCGTCGCTGGTCCCGACGCTGGTCGCGACGAAGATCCCGGCGTTCCTTGGGCTTGGCATCCCAGGACTCGGGCCGTGCGGCCACCCAGCGCTGACCGCGCCAGGCGAACGGGATATGCGCCAGGTAGACGACGATCAGGACCAGTAGCAGCACATATGGGTACTGCAGCAGTAAGGCGGCGGCCACCGTCACCAGAGCGAGCAGCAACACCACCATGCGGGGTGGCACCGAGACGGATTTCATGGCTGCGGTGGGGATCTGGCTGACGATGAGCATGGATACGACCACCATCCATCCGCATATCGCCCATACCGACGACCACCATCCGTCGCCGAACTGCAGATAGGCGGCCAATGGTGCCAGCACCATCAACGCCCCTGCCGGGGAGGGCACCCCGACGAAATACTCCTTGGTGAACGCGGGCTGGGAATCGTCGTCCAGCAGCGTGTTGAAGCGCGCCAGCCGCAGCACGATGCACACCGCGTAGAGAAGCGAAAAGACCCACGCCGTAGGGGTATCCGACAGCATCGAGATGTACAGCACCACGGCGGGAGCGACACCGAAATTCACCGCGTCGGCGAGCGAGTCGATCTCGGCGCCCATCCGAGACGTCGCGTCCAGGAGCCGGGCGATCCTGCCGTCGAGACCGTCGAGGATCGCGGCTGCGGCGATCAAGGTCAGCGAGATATACGGCTTTCCGTCGAACGCGAACTTGATCGAGGACAGGCCACCGCAGATCGCCAGCACCGTCATGACACTCGGCAGGATCCGGATGTGGACGGGACGCTTCGAGGCGGCTTGGTTCATGGACGAGCCGCTTACGCGATGTCCGGCGAGGAGGGTAGCTCGGCCAGCACCGTCTCGGCGCCGACGGCCCGTTGTCCTTGCTGGACAAGAATTTTCGACCCCTCGGGCAGGTAGGTGTCGACCCGAGAACCGAATCGGATCAATCCGTAGGTATCGCCGATCGACAGCTGGTCACCCACCCTCGCGTGGCAGATGATGCGACGCGCGATGAGCCCGGCGATCTGAACCACCACCACATCGTGCCCGGTACGGGTGCGGATCTGCACGCTATTGCGTTCGTTGGCGACGCTCGCCTCGGCGCGATCCGCGGACAAGAACTGTCCGCTGCGGTGGATGACTGCGGTCGCTGCGCCGGCCACCGGAACACGCTGAACGTGAACGTCGAATACCGAGAGGAAAATGCTGATGCGGGGGAGCGGTTCGGCGGGCAGCCCGAGCTCCGGCGGCGGCACCGCACGGTCGACGAGGCAGATCTGGCCATCGGCGGCGGCGACCACCACATCGGCGCGATTGGGTGGGATGCGCGCCGGATGCCGGAAGAAACCGGCACACGCGCCGGCGAGTGCCAGCCCGGTACCGCGAATCCAGCGGTTCTTGAACCCAAGGCCGGCCAGTCCCAATCCGCCTGCGATGAACGGAAGGCCTGCGGGATGGATCGGTGGAATGGTCGAGCGGAACAGTTCGACGATATGCGGGATCCCGGAATCGGGCTCTGAACCTACGGGGCGGGGACGTCTTGCCACTGGACCATCCTAGTGATTGCAGCGGAGCGCGGTGGCCCGCTAGGTCAGGTTCCAGACGCTGACCGTCGTTCCCGCGGCCAGCTCGGTGACGTCCTCGGGTATGTCCAGCAGGCAGTTCGATGCCGCCAGCCAGCGCAGATGGTGCGACGCGGGAGGGCCCACGGCCGTCACGGTGCCTTTCTGCGCGTCCCAGCATCCCCGCCGGAATTGCCGCTTACCGGCGGGGGCGGAGATAGGATCGGTGAGGACCGCCTCATGGCGCTCCCTCGCCGGGGCCAATCCCATGGCAGCGCGCAGCGGTTCACGAATGAACACCTCGAACGACACCAGTGCGCTGACGGGATTCCCGGGCAGGGTGAGTACTGGGACGCCGTTGACGCGACCCGCTCCTTGCGGCTTACCGGGTTGCATGGCCACCGAGAGGAACTGGACCCCCGCGTTGGTGAGCGCGTCCTTGACCACCTCATACGCTCCGGCGCTCACCCCGCCGGTGGTGATCACCAGGTCGGCCTGCGCACCGAATTCATCCAGCACGGACAGGAATTGGTCGACGTCATCGGCGACTGTCGGTGCCACGACGGCATCGGCTCCGGCCTCCTGGACGGCCGCGGCCAGCATGACCGCATTGGATTCGTAGATCTGTCCCGGCTTGAGGTCGGTGCCGGGGGATACCAGCTCGCTGCCGGTGGAAGCGATGACCACCCGCAGACGGGGATGCACGGTGAGTTCTTCCAGGCCGAGCGCCGCGGCAAGTCCCAATGCCGGTGCGTTGAGGCGGGTGCCGGTGGTCAACACGGTGTCACCGGCACGCACATCCTCACCGGCGCACCGGATGTGTTGCCCGGCACGGGGTTCCTCGGTAATGGTGACGGTGACGGTGCCTCCGTCGGTGACCTCGACGGGCACCACCGCGGTGGCACCTGACGGAACCGGTGCGCCCGTCATGATCCGGTGTGCGGTGCACGGGGTCAATGTCAGCTCGTCGGTGCGCCCGGCGGGGATGTCCTCGGTGACCGGCAGCGTTATCGGGTGAGCGGGCGAAGCCCCCACGAGGTCGTCGCGGTAAACCGCATAACCGTCCATCGCCGAGTTGTCGAACACCGGCAGATTCAGTGGCGCGATGACATCGGCGGCCAGTACCAGCCGTTCGGCGGCCCCGACCGGTACCCGTACGGGTACCGGAGCGGAGATCAATCCGGCGACAACCTGCTGGTGTTCTGCGACGGAACGCATCGGCTAACTCTATCCATCGCAGAGTTGCCCGCATTCGAGCGACAACCTGCTACGCCGCCGAGGGCGTACCGCACGCAGGGGTTTAGCCGCATACCGTGTACCGGGTAGGCCCTCGACGTGCGGTGTCCACGGCGTGGCAGCAAAATGGCGCCATGACCGTCGGTGGAGTGCTCTTCGATATCGACGGGGTCTTGGTGACCTCGTGGGAGCCGATCGACGGCGCGGCCGAGGCCCTCAACGCACTTCACGACGAAGATGTTCGTCGTTGTTTCTTGACCAACACCACCTCGCGGACCCGGGTGCAGATCGCGGAACTGCTCACCGCCGCCGGGCTGGCTGTACCCGCCGACGAGGTGATCACCGCAGCCATGCTGACCGCGGACCATGTGATCGCCCAGCATCCGGGTGCACGGTGCTATCTGTTGAACGATGGGGATATCACCGCGGATATGCCGGGGGTCGACTTCGTCGAATCCCTCTCCGATGACCCCGATGTGATCATTCTGGGTGGCGCCGGCCAGCAGTTCGACCACGTCGCGCTGAGCCGGGTGTACGACCTCATGGCTCAGGGGATTCCGGTGGTCGCGATGCATCGCAACGCGGTATGGAGCACCCGCGAGGGATTGCGAGTCGATACCGGTGTGTACCTGGCGGGGATGGAGCAGGTGTCGGGACGTAAGGCCGTCGCCGTCGGCAAGCCGGCTCCGGCGGGATTTCAGCTGGCGGCCGAGCGGATGGGCTGCGACCCGGATCAAGTCGTGATGGTGGGTGACGATTTGATTGTCGACGTGTTGGCTGCGCAGGTGGTGGGAATGACCGGCGTGCTGGTGCGCACCGGGAAGTTCCGTCAGGACACTCTCGACAGGTGGGCGGCCGACCAGTACACGATGCAACCGGCGTACGTCATCGACTCTGTCGCGGATTTACCGCACTTGTTGTCGGACCTGTAGACCAGAATCGGCGACATGATCGATCACTTTGGTATCAACTGTGCGGACCTACCGGCAGCAGCCGCGTTCTACGACAAGGTGCTCGAGGTTCTCGGGTACACCCGCCAAATGGATTTCGGTGTCGCTATCGGGTACGGAACGGCAGGAAAACCCGACTTCTGGATCGGCGGCGACCCTGATGGACAGGCATCGACGGGTCCCAATCGTGAGATCCACGTTGCCTTTTCGGCTGCGAGTATCGAGAAGGTTGACGAGTTCTTCGCGACGGCGACCGGTGAGGGCGCCGAGGTGCTCCATGCGCCCCGGCTGTGGCCCGAATATCACCCCGGCTATTACGGGGCGTTTGTGCGCGACCCCGATGGGAACAACGTCGAGGCGGTGTTCCACGGGGCAGCGCCTGCCTAGGAGCCCGGTGTAACGATCACGGTCGGCGCGGACTTTGTCGGAACAGAACCCGCCGGGACGATTGGCGCCGGTGGCGTCGTCGATTCTTCGGTCGAGTGCGCGGGGGTGACCGATGCTGCACCATCGGGTATCACGATCGGTGCCCGCGCGGTGCCGCGTTGACTGGAATTTTCGGAGTCGGCGTCCGAATCCGCATCGGGCGGCCAATCCACGCTTGTCGGGGGCCAACTTTCGGCCTTATCGCCGCCTGCCGCCGCCGGGGGAGCGCATCCCGCCGAAGCGCCGAAATCCCCTGGGCTGCAGTTATCGGCACGTGCGGCGGGGATCGGTGGCAGGGCCAGACACAGAGACAGGGCCGCGGCGCAAGTAATGCGGATGACCAGACGAGATTTCGCGGGGCTGCTCACAGCGAGAGAATGTCCCCGTAGACGTTGACGCTGTCATCGGACTTGTCGGTGTCGATCATCGCCGTCGTGAAGAACCGGACGGAGACTGGCCCGCCGCAGGCGTCCACTTTGACGTGCGCGTCATGCACCACGATCTCGCCGGTGCGGCCCTTGAGTGCCTTCTTGCCCAGCACGATGTTCTTGATCGTTCCCGGAAGTAGGTTGATCGAAATGCTCCCGTTCACTTCCGCGTAGGGGCCGATCATCCCCAGTAGATTGGTGCCGCCCGAGAAGCCGGGATTGATTCCCGCGTCGGCGCCGACGTCGACGCTGCCGCCCTCGCTGAGGTCGATCTGACAGCCCAGCTGCAAGCCCATGACGAGGGTGCCCGAGTTGACCGGGATAGCTCCGTTGCCATCGATGCCGGCGGCTGACTTACCGGTGACAAAACCCTCGCGAGTGAATGCCGTCGCGGCCATGTTCGGCACCGAGTTGATTGTCATCCGTGTCAGTGATGCGCTCAGATGCCAGCCATCGTCGGTAACTGCGGACTGGGTCACGTCGGCCACCGGCAGCGGATCGGCCCCCGCTACCGCGATGCCCACACAGAAAAGTGAAATGACAAGAGTGACAACAGAAATAATTCTGCGCACGAACCCGCCTTATATGGAGTAGATGGCCAAACTCGGTTATCCGGCGCCGAGCGTATTGACCCCGGCTGTGGGATACCTGGTACCGAACACCGGGAGAACTGTGAATGCACCGGGTGGGCAGCGCGGTGGATCTGCGGCAGGATGCAGTCGTGACCGATAAATGGACCACCGCCGATATCCCTGACCAGACCGGACGTGTCGCCGTCATTACCGGCGCCAATACCGGCCTGGGCCTGGAGACGGCCCGTGCACTGGCAGGCGCTGGCGCCCAGGTAGTCCTTGCGGTTCGCGATCTCGAAAAGGGCGCCGCCGCTGTTGACGAGATCAAAAAAACCGCGCCTGAGGGCAACCTGGCGCTGCAGCGGCTGGATCTGTCGTCGCTGGCGGATATCAAGTCCGCCGCCGGACAGCTGAGCACCGAATACCCACAGATCGATCTGCTCATCAACAACGCAGGGGTGATGTACCCGCCGAAGGGCAGCACTGCGGACGGGTTCGAGCTGCAGTTCGGCACCAACCATCTGGGTCATTTCGCCCTCACCGGTCTGCTGCTGGAGAATCTCGCCGCCGTGCGCGGGTCCCGCGTCGTCACCGTCAGCAGCAACGGGCATAAGATCAGGGCAGCAATACATTTCGATGATCTGCAGTGGGAGCGCAGTTACAGTCGCGTGGGGGCATACGCTCAGTCCAAGCTCGCGAATCTTTTGTTCACCTACGAGCTGCAGCGGCGCCTTGAGGCCGCCGGGACCGAGACCGCGGCACTGGCCGCACATCCTGGCGCATCGGGTACTGAGCTGATGCGCCACATCGCATTCGGCCCGGAGGCGTTTAGTGCAGCAGTGTTGAAACTCGCGCAGAGCCCGGCGATGGGAGCGTTGCCCAGTCTGCGCGCCGCCGCCGACCCGACAGCGTTGGGTGGCCAGTACTACGGGCCTTCAGGTTTCGGCGAGCTCCGCGGATATCCGAAGGTGGTCAAGTCGAGCAAGCAGTCACATGATAAGGCTCTGCAACAACGGCTTTGGTCAGTCTCTGAGGAGCTGACCGGAGTGCGGTTCCCCGTCTAGACGAAGAAGTTGTCGTGGTCGATGAACCACTGGGTGCGTTGTTCATCGGTCATATCGGCGAGTGTGCCGAAGCCCTCGAAATACTTCTCGCGGGGCGCGCCCGGAGCGAACAGCATCAGCATGGAAGCTGTTTCGCCCGAATCGTTTTGGAATGCGTGGAGTCCGCCCGGGGGGACGAACAAGAAGTCGCCAGGGGTGGCGTCGACCCAATTTTCACCGTTGTACAACCGCCAGGTGCCGGACAGCACGAAGAACGCCTCCGACATCGCCTTGTGGAAATGTGTCGCGGCACCGAAGCCTTTCACCGGCCCGGCGTCGATTCGGTACAACCCGTAGTCGCCAGCCGTCGACTGTTGGGTGGCCAGGTAGTGGTACTGGACGACGTTGCCGTCACCCCGGGGCGTAATCGGGCGGATCGGTGGCCGGTTTGAATATCGCGCTGATCTCGCCGGTATCGCCCTGATATCGCGGTTCGGGATATCCAGAAACGAGCAGTGACATGCGATTCACGCTACGCGCGTTACAGCTCCCGGTGAAGGGTGCGGACCGCGACGATGCGCTCCTTGAGTTGATCGCGGGTGGCCGCCGCGATCGGGGGGCCGCCGCACCGGCGGCGCAGCTCGTTGTGGATCCAGCCGTGCGGCTTACCCGACTTGAAGTGAGTGGCCGACACCAGCGCATTGAGCTCGCGTCGCAGCTCGCGCAGCTGGCCGTGTGTCGAGGTGATCTCCGGTGGCACCTCGCCCGATGCGGTGCGCTTGGTGAGCTGCTCTTCCTGCCTGCGCCGCAACAGATCTCGCATCTGGTTTGGATCGAGCAGGCCGGGAATGCCGAGATACTCGGCCTCCTCCTCGCTGCCTGCGGGTGTCGCGGTGCCGAAGGATGCCCCATCGAAGATCACCTGGTCCAGCTCGGCGCTGGCGCTCAGCGATTCGAATCCCTTTTCTTCCTCGCCGGGCTCGGTGCGCTTGCGCTCCTCCTGCTCTTCACCATCCATCGGTTCGCGATGCGGCTTACCGAGCACGTGATTGCGCTGCTCTTCGAGCAGGCTGGCGAGCTCCAGCAGCGTCGGCACCGAGGGCAGGAAGATGCTCGCCGTCTCGCCCGGGGCCCGTGAGCGGACGTACCGCCCGATTGCCTGGGCGAAGAACAGCGGCGTCGAGGCACTCGTCGCGTAGACGCCGACGGCCAGACGTGGCACGTCGACCCCCTCGGACACCATGCGCACGGCCACCAGCCACTCGCTGCTATCGGCGGCGAACTGGGAGATGCGGTCCGAGGATTTCGGATCGTCGGAGAGCACCACGGTGGGTTCCGTGCCGGTGATCGTGGTCAGCAGCTTCGCGTAGGCGCGTGCGGCCTTCTGATCGGAGGCGATGATCATGGCCCCGGCATCGGTCATGCCGCCGTTGCGTTTCTGCTGCAGCCGCGCATGGGCGGCGCGCAGCACCGCAGGCATCCAGTCACCGTTGGGGTCCAAGGTGGTGCGCCAGGCGCGTGCGGTCTGCTCGGCGGACAGCGGCTCGCCGAGGCGGGCGGCGTGTTCCTCGCCGGCACTGTCACGCCAGCGGGCCTCGCCCGAGTAGGCCATGAAGACCACGGGGCGCACCACACCGTCGGCCAGTGCCTCGGAGTAGCCGTAGGTGTGGTCGGCCCGCGAGCGCTGGAAGCCCGCGCCGTCGGGCTCATAGTCGACGAACGGGATGGGGCTGTCGTCGCTGCGGAAGGGCGTCCCGGTCAATGCAAGGCGTCGGGTGGCGTCGTCGAACGCCTCGCGGACTGCCTCACCCCAGGTCTTGGCGTCTCCGGTGTGGTGGATCTCGTCGAAGATCACCAGGGTGCGGTGATTCTCAGTGCGCACCCGATGTCGGGTGGGGTGGCTGGCGATCTGTGCATAGGTGACGACCACGCCGTGGTACTCCGAGGAGGTCTGTGCATCGGAGTTGCTGAACCTCGGGTCTAGGGCCAGGCCGAAGGACGTTGCCGCCTGCGCCCACTGCACCTTGAGGTGTTCGGTTGGTACGACGACGGTGATCTTGTCGACGGTGCCATCGGCCAGCAGCTCGGTAGCAATGCGCAGGGCAAATCTCGTTTTCCCTGATCCCGGGGTCGCCACGGCCAGGAAATCCCGGGGTTTGGCGGCCAGATACCGCACCAAAGCCCTACGCTGCCAGCCCCGCAATGTATGGGTGCTGGGCGCCTCTACAGCCCGCACCCTATCGACTCCGTTCTGATTCGATGATTGAGTCGCAGACTAGCGCAACGGATTACGAGAGTGCATCCCGGCGGGCGTGGCGGGCACCGCGTGTCGTGCCACGGGCGTGACAGTCGATACGGTGCCCGCTTCCTGCCGTTTAGCTCACTTGACCGGGAAGATCACTCCGGTGAGTCCCTCAGACACCGACCACAGCCGGCGCTGCAAATCGAGGTCATAGGACTGCTCGCTCGATGCGACAACCTTGGGGTTCCCGCGTTGCTCGGCGAATCCGTCCGGGCCGTAGTACTGGCCGCCCAGGACGGCAGGGTCGGTGGCGGCTCGCAGAGTGGGAAGGGCGCCCATATCGGCGCCCTGGGTCAGCAGCGGAGCCACCACGCCGAAGATTGCGCGGACCCACAGCGGTGAGTTGCGTGCCAGCTCGGTGTTGGAGCCGCCCGGGTGCGCGGCCAGGGCGACGGTATTGGTGCCCACCAAGCGCCGCTGCAGTTCGTAGGTGAACAACAGATTGGCCAGCTTCGACTGCCCATACGCCGCCACCCGGTCGTAGCTGCGTTCCCACTGCAGATCATCGAAGTGGATGGCTGCGCGTAAACGGTGCCCGATGCTGGAGACGGTGACGACGCGTGACCCCTCGACCGGCAGTAGGCGATCCAGCAGCAGACCGGTGAAGGCGTAGTGGCCCAGGTGGTTGGTGCCGAACTGAAGCTCGAAGCCATCGGCGGTGGTGGACTTCTCCGTCCACATGACACCGGCATTGTTGATCAGCAGATCGATCTTCTCGTAGCGCGACTTGAGTTCGTCACTGGCTCGCTGAATGGAATCGAGTGATGACAGGTCCAATGTCTGCAGGGTGACGTCGGCACTCGAATGCGCCGCGGTGATCTCGTCGGCCGCGGCCTTTCCCTTCTCCGTATTGCGCACCGCGAGCACGACGTGGGCGCCGTGTGCGGCCAGTGCCTTGGCGGTTTCCAGCCCGAGGCCGGTGTTGGCGCCCGTGATGACCGCGACGCGGCCGGCCTGATCGGGTATGTCGGTGGTGTTCCATTTGGTTGTCGATGCCATGGGGATTCCTTGAGTAGTATTTCAGCAACCGGGGCGGTTACTCCGCTTACGAATATACGGAACGTACGCCCCGTTTTGTCAACACCCGGAGGACTGTGAGATGGATCAACCCGCCCGTCCCTTGCGCGCCGATGCCGCCCGCAACCGCGCGCGGGTGTTGGAAGTCGCTTATCAGACATTCGCCGAGGAGGGCCTTGGCGTCCCGATCGACGAGATCGCGCGGCGCGCGGGGGTAGGTGCCGGGACCGTCTACCGGCATTTTCCGGCCAAGGAGGACCTGTATCGCGCGGTCGCGGAGGATCAAATGGGCAGCGTGATTGGCAAGGGGCGCGAGCTGCTGGAATCTGCCAGTCCGGGTGAGGCGCTGTTCGGATTCTTGCGTGTGGTGATGGACTGGAGTAGCGCCGATCAAGGATTGGTGGACGCGTTATCGGGCGCTGGTATTGATGTTCAGGCACTCATACCGCATATCGAGGAGTCCTTCTACGCCGTCCTTGGTGACCTACTGCAGGCCGCACAGAAGGCGGGCACGGTGCGCCCCGATGTCGGTGTGCACGAGGTCAAGGCGCTCATGGTCGGTTGTCAGGCCATGCAGAGCTACAACAAGGAAGTCTCGCAGCAGGTGACCAACGTCGTGTTCGACGGGCTGCGGCCGCGCCGGTAGTCATGGGTGATTAGCTTCGATACCTTTAGTGGGTCGGAGGTAGCAAATGTTGATGCGTCGGTGGATGGCAGTCGCGGCAGCGCCGCTGCTGGTGACCGGGTGCTCGTACTTCGGGTCGCAGCACGCTGACGACTGGCGCGGTCGGACCGACGTGGATTCCGCGGAGCTGGCGATCAACACGGTGCTGCGGGATATCGATCCGTGCGGATTCGTGGACGCGGAATCGATCAAGGCCAAGATTCCGCGTGCGATCTCCTACGGATACGCCGAGGGTTTCGACCGGTGCACCCTTCGGCTCGGCGCGTACGACGGCGATTTCACCAGTGATGTCTCGGCGACCATCGGGTTCGATTTCACGCCTGATCCAGGTGGGATGGTGGAGCAGCCCACTGACGCGGTGCAGGTCGGCGGAATAACGATCATCCATATGTTGGGGCCGACTAGCAATCGCGGATGGTGCCGGTATGTCTTCAATCTGGGTGTCGGTGACGTTCCCGATCCGTCATCCCGTGGTGGCGTCGCCGATTTGATGAAGCGGGTGCGCGTCGAGGTGAGGGCCAGCCTGTCGAACGACCCGGGTCCGGGTCGGCCGATCTATCCCTGCAAGGAGGCGATCGCGATCGCCTCCGGGGCTGCGCAGATCAGGTCGCGGCAGCTGCCCGGCAGGTCCGATTCCGTTCCATTCCCCGCTGGGCAGGACCCGTGCGCGCTGTTTCCCGATCTGCGTGATTTCTCCAACTACAGTCCCGGCGGCACCGGAATGGGGAGGGGCCTATATGGCTGCCTATTTAGTTCTGGCCCGCCCGGCGACCCGAAGACACACAGGGTTCGGATGACGCTGCGGCCGGTGGACCCACATGAGCCCGACACCTCGTCGTACGGGGACGAGAGGCATTCGGTGGTCGAGCAGCGAGATGGTGTCGAGCTGCATGTCAGCACCGTCACTCGGAGGTACGACAAGCCGTTCTGCGAGGTCTACGTGTTCCTCGGTTCGGAATACCGGCCGACGTACTTCACGCCGGAAAGGGCTCGCCCGGAGGATGTTCGGGTGCCCGGTGCCGTATTGCGGGGAACTTCGTCCTGTGACGACATCAAGGACGTGGCCGCCGCGGCGGGTAAGCGATTCCGTCCATAAGAGCCGACAGGGCGGTTGTCCTCGGGGTATTGCATCCAGATCGACCTTGCACTCGCCATGTCCGAGTGCTAAAAATGGGATTGGCACTCACGACCGGTGAGTGCTAGGCCGGGACGGTGAGGCCGCAGCCCACACAGCTGCGTCCGTCCGTCGCGGGCACTGAGCCCGGCCAAGAACGTGCAACCCCCTATACGGAGGAATCACTTCGCAATGGCCAAGATAATTGCGTATGACGAAGAGGCTCGCCGCGGCCTGGAGCGGGGCCTTAACGCCCTCGCTGACGCGGTCAAGGTGACGCTGGGGCCCAAGGGTCGCAATGTCGTCTTGGAGAAGAAGTGGGGCGCCCCCACGATCACCAACGATGGTGTGTCCATCGCCAAGGAGATCGAGCTGGAGGACCCGTACGAGAAGATCGGCGCTGAGCTGGTCAAGGAAGTTGCCAAGAAGACCGACGACGTCGCAGGTGACGGCACCACTACCGCCACCGTGCTCGCTCAGGCTCTCGTGAAGGAAGGCCTGCGTAACGTTGCCGCCGGCGCCAACCCGCTCGGCCTGAAGCGCGGCATCGAGAAGGCAGTGGAAGCAATCACCACCGCCCTGCTCGCTTCTGCGAAGGAGATCGACACCAAGGAGCAGATCGCGGCCACGGCCGGTATCTCCGCGGGCGACCAGTCCATCGGCGATCTGATCGCCGAGGCCATGGACAAGGTTGGCAACGAGGGTGTCATCACCGTCGAGGAGTCCAACACCTTCGGCCTGCAGCTGGAGCTCACCGAAGGCATGCGCTTCGACAAGGGCTACATCTCGGGTTACTTCGTGACCGACGCCGAGCGTCAGGAAGCCGTCCTGGAGGATCCCTACATCCTGCTGGTCAGCTCCAAGGTGTCGACTGTCAAGGACCTGCTGCCCTTGCTGGAGAAGGTCATTCAGGCCGGCAAGCCGCTGCTGATTATTGCTGAAGACGTTGAGGGCGAAGCACTTTCGACCCTGGTCGTCAACAAGATCCGTGGCACCTTCAAGTCCGTCGCCGTCAAGGCCCCGGGCTTCGGAGATCGCCGTAAGGCAATGCTGCAGGACATCGCCATCCTCACCGGTGGCCAGGTCGTCAGCGAAGAGGTCGGCCTCTCCCTGGAGACCGCCGGCGTCGAGCTGCTCGGTACCGCGCGCAAGGTCGTCGTCACCAAGGACGAGACCACCGTCATCGAGGGTGCAGGCGATGCCGACGCGATCCAGGGCCGTGTGGCCCAGATCCGTGCCGAGATCGAGAACAGCGACTCCGACTACGACCGCGAGAAGCTGCAGGAGCGCCTGGCCAAGCTGGCCGGCGGTGTTGCGGTGATCAAGGCCGGAGCTGCCACCGAGGTGGAGCTCAAGGAGCGCAAGCACCGCATCGAGGACGCCGTTCGTAACGCGAAGGCCGCCGTCGAAGAGGGCATCGTCGCCGGTGGTGGCGTCGCCCTGCTGCAGGCTGCCCCCGCGCTGGATGCGCTCTCGCTCGAGGGTGACGAGGCCACGGGTGCCAACATCGTGCGTGTGGCGCTGTCGGCTCCGCTGAAGCAGATCGCCTTCAACGGTGGTCTGGAGCCGGGTGTCGTCGCAGAGAAGGTCGCGAACCTTCCTGCGGGCCACGGCCTCAACGCGGCGACCAACGTGTACGAGGATCTACTCGCGGCCGGCGTTGCCGACCCCGTGAAGGTGACCCGCTCGGCGCTGCAGAACGCAGCGTCGATCGCGGCACTGTTCCTCACCACCGAGGCCGTCGTTGCCGACAAGCCGGAGAAGTCGGCCGCACCTGCGGGCGACCCGACCGGTGGCATGGGCGGTATGGACTTCTAAGTCCCCCAACGGAAAAGGCCCGGTCTGCATCACGCAGGCCGGGCCTCTTTCGTTTTCGGGAGCGTCTTCGCTTACACCGGTGGCGGTGCGATGACGCCTCCGGTGAGACGCCGGTAGGTGTAGGCGTGCATCAGAGCGCATACAGCCATGGCGAACGGCAGGAAAATGATTCCACCCAATCCGCAGGTGATCCCAGTGGCGAGTGCCGCGGCAAATGCGATCCCGATCGCGATGAGGTCGACAAGGAGCACAGAACCTACGTTGCTCTTGACCAATTCGATACCTGCTTTTACAGCGGCAAGACCGGACAGTCCACGCTCCAACGCGAAGTAGCCGGTGAACTGGGTGAACACAAACACCGCAATTCCCACGACGAGCGACAGCAGGCCGGCCAGGAGGATTAGAGGAATACTCCCGGTAAGGGCCGCGCCGAACGAGATCAACTGCGTCACAAAGCCTGGGACGGCGGTCAACACCACGGCTCCGGCGAACTGGCCAAAATTCCGGAACTGGAAGAAACTGCCGAACCCAACG
This sequence comes from Mycobacterium sp. NPDC050853, assembly GCF_040653875.1. Taxonomy (NCBI): domain Bacteria; kingdom Bacillati; phylum Actinomycetota; class Actinomycetes; order Mycobacteriales; family Mycobacteriaceae; genus Mycobacterium; species Mycobacterium sp. NPDC050853. The sequence goes on along the minus strand of NZ_JBFAGW010000012.1, from coordinate 8,981 downwards.
GGTCTACCGTCGGCTATCTCAAGATTCGCGCCGACGAGGCAGTTCATTGCGACTAGTCCAACAGCAATCGCCACAATGGTGGTGAACAACGAGACGACCGGGGACGTCGCGGTGTACACGGCGAGTACATCGTCTGAGTCAGGCACCGCCACCATGCTCGTGCCGACCGCCTGGATCAGTACCTGCGGGATGGCAATGATCAACATCCAGACGATGTATGGGGGAACGATCGTGCCGAAGCGTTTGGTGACTTGAGCCCACGACCAGCTCCACGCCTCGCCGGCTGAGAACGGGCCCTGTGGCGGCCACGGCGCCTGCGGCGGTGGGTAGCCGTATCCGGCGGGCGGGTATCCGGCAGGCGGCGGTGGGAACTGTCCACCTGGGTACTGAGGAGCTCCCGGAGGACCTGCCTGATACCCGGGCTGCGGGGCATATCCCGGCGGCGGACCGGGCTGGAATCCGGGCGGGGGTGCCTGCGGATATCCCGGTGGCGGCTGATTCGGGTTGTACGCGGAGGGATCGCCCGATGCGGGCGGTTCTTGCGGTGGGTAAGTCACCAAATAAGGCTAGCAGCGGATGTGTTTGCTGGATGAGATATGTGCAGTATGGCCAAAGGTGTGTTCTGGTGCGCGATCTCGACCGGTAGGGGTGGCCTTGCGTCGCTCACGCGTTGGCCTGAGTCATTGCCCGGATTGCCCTGCCGTACCGCGGCGCCGGGGTCGGGCGGAATCTGTTCTGCTGACATCGCCGACTCTCGACGCCGGGCGTGATGTCAACCACTAATTGCATTGTTTTCCAACGGTTTACCCGCCGCGAGCTCGGCAGTCGCACATTCGCGCCGCGGGTGCCCGAAACGGGTTTCACGTTCTCGGGAACTTTTCACGAGCCTGGCTCGACTCTTCCTTTAGTCGCATCAGTTGGCCGATCAGCACAAAGAACAGGGAGTCGATGACGCTCAACGTGAAGGGCGAGGGACTGGGGGCGCACGTCACAGGGATCGATCCGGGGAACCTGGAGGGCATCACCACACAGGAGATCCGCGAACTCGTCTACCGGAACAAGCTCGTCGTCCTCAAGGACGTACATCCCTCACCCGAGGAATTCATCCAGCTCGGACGGTTGCTCGGCGAGATCGTGCCCTATTACGAGCCCGTGTATCACCACCAGGATCACCCGGAGATCTTCGTGTCTTCAACCGAAGAGGGCCAAGGGGTTCCGCGGACCGGTGCGTTCTGGCATGTCGACTACATGTTTATGCCGAAGCCGTTCGCGTTCTCCATGGTGGTGCCGCTGGCGGTGCCGGGGCGCGACCGCGGCACGTATTTCATCGATCTCAACAAGGTGTGGGAATCGTTGCCCGCCAAGACAAAGGACGCGGCGCTGGGGACATTCAGCACGCATACCCCACGGCGCTACATCAAGATCCGCCCGAGCGATGTCTACCGGCCCATCGGGGAAATCCTGGCAGAGATCGAGCAGATCACGCCACCACAGAAATGGCCGACGGTGATCAAGCACCCGAAGACCGGGGAAGAGATCCTCTATATCTGCGAGGCCGGTACCGAAACGATCGAGGACGGTAATGGGGGACCCATGGACGCAGTGCTGCTCCGGCAGCTGCTAGAGGCGTCGGGACAGCTCGACCCCGATTATGCATCGCCGTTTATCCACACTCAGCACTACGAGGTGGGGGATATTGTTTTGTGGGACAACCGGTCCCTGGTGCACCGCGCGAAGCACGGGACGGCGTCGGGCACGCTGACGACCCATCGCCTCACCATGCTGGACGGCCTCGAGACGCCGGGATTCGCGGCGTGAGTGCGGTCGCGGCCACCCTGTCGGTACAGACCGGGTTGCCTTCTGCGGGCATGGCCCCCATCGCCGAGGATCTCCTCAGCAGGGTCCTCGAGCCGTATTCGTACAAGGGATGCCGCTATCTCGCCGACGCGGAGTACGGAGTCACTGCCGACGCGGTCCACGCGCAGGGAAACTTCGCGATCAACGAGTCTGCCTATATCCGGAGCACTGGGCATTTCAACGCCGTGGAGCTCGTGCTGTGTTTCAACCAGCTGGCGTACAGCGCATTCGCTCAAAGTGTTGTCAACGACGATATCTGGGCATTCCGGGGCTGGTCGGTCGACGACTACTGCCAAAACCAACTCGCCAGCATGTTGATCAAGAGCACGTCATCGCGATTCCGGCGGCTGGTCAATGCGCAGCAGTTCTCCGCACGCTTACAGGCCCGCGACTTTCATATCGTCGAACGGTCGTGGCGTTACCTCCAGTTCCACAGCACCATCGAGTTCTGGGACCAGGACGGAGGATCCGCGGCCGGAGAGTTCGACATCGCGGTCCTCAACATCCCGTAGCCGCCGACAGGAAGCACACTTCACCGCCATGTCTCAGCGACCGCCCACCGTGCTGGAACGGGTCTTCAGCCAGGCTCGAGCCCAACCGAATTCAATTGCGTTGCGCCGCAGCGACGGCACCGGTGCCGTCAGCTACGGTCAGCTCGTCGTTGCGGTCGGAAGGCTTGCCGCGAGACTTCGTGCCGAGTCGGTTACCCGGGGATCCCGTGTTGTGGTTCTGTCCGACGACGGACCCGAGACATATCTCTCGGTACTGGCGTGCGCACAGCTCGGGGCCATCGCCGTCATGGTGGACAACACCCTGCCCCCGGCGGCCATCGCGCGCTTCTGTGAGATCACGGCCCCGACCGCGATCCTTCCGGCGACTACGGGTGCTGCTGCAGAGGAGGATGCCGCGGATAGTTCCCCGAATGGCGAAACAGATTGGGTTACAGGGCAAGCAGACGACGCGCTCGCCATGATCTTCACCAGTGGCACAACCGGCGAACCGAAGGCCGTGGTGCTTCCCAACCGTACGTTCTTCGCCATCCCCGATATCCTGCGTGACGAGGGATTGAGCTGGATCGACTGGGTGACGGGGGAGACGACCTACTCTCCGTTACCCGCGACGCATATCGGGGGGCTCTGGTGGATCCTCAACGGGCTGATGCATGGCGCATCGTGTATCACCGGTGGTGAGGGCTGGGCATCGCTGCGGGAGCTGCTCGTCACGAACGAGGTGGCCACGGCGTGCCTGGTGCCAACCCTCCTCACCAGGTTGGTGTCCGAGCTCAAGGTCACCGGCGTCGAAATTCCTTCCTTGCGGTTGATTGCGTATGGCGGCTCACGGGCAATCCCGGCCGATGTGCAGTTCATCGAAGCAGCGGGGGTGCGCACGGCCCAGGTCTACGGTCTGAGCGAAACCGGCTGTACCGCACTGTGCCTGCCGACCGATGGCGAGTCGATCGCCAGGATCGAGGAGGGTGCCGTCGGACGCCCGTATCCGGGGGTGCAGACCTTTCTGTCCGATGACGAGTCCGGTGGGCCGATCCGCGGCGGAGCCTCTGCTTCTTACGGCACATTGTGGATCAAGTCGCCCGCGAACATGCTGGGGTACTGGAACAATGCCGATCGCACCCGGAAGGTACTGGCCGACGGATGGGTGAACACCGGCGACCTGGTGGAGCGCCGTGACGATGGCTTCTTCTACATCAGGGGACGCTCCTCGGAGATAATCATCTCCGGAGGAGTCAACGTGGTACCCGACGAGGTTGACCGGATTGCCGAAAGCATTGCGGGCGTTCGCGAAGCCGCGTGCTATGAGATACCGGATGAGGAGTTCGGGGCACTCGTCGGGTTGGCGGTGGTGTCCGCCGTACAGCTCGACGGGCCGGGCACAGCCGAGCTCAAGCGGCGGATCGCAGCCAACTATCGGCGCGAGTCGGAGTCGATGGCCAGACCGGCCACCATCGCCCTTGTCGAGGATATCCCTCGGACGAAGTCAGGCAAGGTCATGCGTTCGTCATTGGCCGCCATGGTGATTGGAGCGCCGTCACGTGCCTGACACCACGCGGAACCGGATCCTGGCGGCAGTCTGCGAGGTGCTGTACATCTCGGAATCGGAACTCTTCGACGGTGACGTCACCGACCTGCGCGACCTGGGGCTCGATTCGGTTCGGTTCGTGCTCTTGATGAAGCAGCTTGGTGTGGCTCGCGGATCCGGACTGCAGAAGTGTCTGGTGGCAGACCTATCCATCGCAGGCTGGACCCGGGTACTCGAGCAGCCCCAGCGGGAGCATGCCACATGACGGTGGCGATGGAACCTCGAGTGGACCGTGTGCCGTTGAGCAGGTCCCAGCAGAACATGTACAACGGCGCGCTGCAGGCCGACGATCCCGGGTTGTATCTGATTGGGAAGAGCTATCGGTTCCACCCGCTCGAGGTGCCGGTGTTCCTGTCCGCTTTGGAAGCGTCGATCGCCGCGAACCCCGTCCAGCTCTGCGTCATGGAGGCGGCGCAGGAGGGAACAGACTACCCAGAACTGGTGCAGCGTTTGCAGTTCAGCGACATTGTGTCGGTGGTTCCGGCCGGAGCGGATCAGACGTTTGGGTCCACAGGCGAGCTGGTGCACAGGTGGTCCCAGGATCTCGTCACCAAGCCGCTCGTACGCTATACCGTGCGCACCGAGGCGGACGGGCGGGTGTCGGGGCTCGATATCCATGCGCACCATCTGCTGCTCGATGGCGGCGCCATGGGGATGATCGAGACAGATCTCGGCCAGCGTCTCGCGCGGACCTGTGAGTCCGAAGTTCCTTGTATCAGTGAGGGTCTTGCGAAGCTCTCGGCAGCACACAGCCGCGAGACGAAAAGGACGGATGAATCGCTGCAGCGATTCGCCGAGACGATTCAGCGTGAGCTTGCCGATGCGTCGCGAGACGGCGGACACGGACAGAGCCTGGGCGACGCACCGTTGGGCGCGGCCAAGGGCGTCCTGCGCGAATCGGTCACCCTGTCGGGCAAGGTATTCGACGCGATTGAGGCGCTCTCCGAGGCCAAACAGGTGCCGCTGAACATCCTGGTGGCCACGGCCTCGGTTGCGGTGGACGCGAGTCTGCGGCAGAGCACAGCAACGCTGTTGGTCCACGCGGTGGACAACAGGTTCGGCGATCCCGACCTGGAAGTTGCGACCTGCCTGGTCAATTCGATCGCACATCCCGTCCGTTTCCCGGCCTTTGCGTCCGTGCGGGATGTCGTGCGTGCGCTCGATCGAGACTATGTCAAGGCGTCGAGACGCCGGTGGCTCCGCGAGGAACAGTACCGCCGAATGTACTTGGCAATAAACAGGACATCGCATGTCGAATCGTTAACCTTCAACTTCATCCGCGAGACATGTGCACCTGCCCTACGCCCGTTTTTGTCGGCCGCACCATATGCGACGGATATCGGCCCGGTGGAGGGTATGACCGTGTCGTGCGTATTGGACGAGGACCACCGCACCCTCACCCTGTCCATCTGGCACCGAGCGGACCTGCCCGAGGTGGCCGCACACCCGTGGGTTGCCGAGCGCATCGCCGCGGCGCTCGGCTCGATGGAATCCATGTGGCACAAGCCCATTGCCCTGACCGTGAACGAATGGTTCGGGATCGGCGCCGACGGCACCCGGCGTAGAGGCGATGATTGCTTGCCGACAGAGTCTGCGACGGCGCCCGCTTGGTTCCTGGACACCACCGGTGGTGTGGAACAGTTCCTGCACCGGCGGCGATTCGTCGAGCCTTGGATTGCGTGGCTGGTGGGCGATGGCGTCGCGCCGGGTGACATCGTGGTCTGTGTCGACGACGACACCGACCAGGCCATCGATCTCCTGATCGCATGCCATCTCGTCGGCTGTGGATACAGCGTGTGCGACAGCTCGGAAGAGCTGCCCCTGCGCGCCGATTCGATTTTCGAACATGGCGGTGGAGCCGCGGTACGGGTAGTCGACGTCACCGCGGACCTGACCGCGGTGGATCTGGACGGTGAACTACAGCGGCTCGTCGACGAGCGCGTCGACCGGCTGGCGCGTGACGGCGATCTAGGCACCAGGACGGCGTACATCATGGCGACCTCGGGGTCGACTGGGCGGCCTAAACTTGTGCCGGTTTCTCACGGTGCGCTCGCGCTGTTCGTCGGCGCGATCAGAGATGCCTACGGCTGGGGGGCGCAGGACAGCATTCTCCAATGTGCGCCACTGACATCGGATATCAGCGTCGAGGAAATCTTCGGTGCCGCGGTCTGTGGATCGCGGCTGGTCCGTTCCGCCGCAATGAAATCCGGTGACCTGGGCGCACTCACCCGGGATATCCGTGAGCACAAGCCAACCCTGATCGACCTGCCGACCGCCGTGTGGCACCTGCTGTGTGAGGACGCCAAGGCGCTGGCCGTAATCGGTGCTTCTGGTCTGCGTCAGGTTGTCGTTGGCGGTGAGGCCATCCGTTCCAGTGCGGTCGACAAGTGGATAGCGTCCGCTGCTTCCCGGGATGTCTCACTGATCTCGACCTACGGGCCGACCGAAACCACAGTCGTCGTCACGTATCTGCCCATCGCAGGTGAGCAACCCGGAGACGGTACCGAGCGGCTCCGGGTGGGACTGCCGGTCGTACCCAACACAGTCTTCGTCGCTTTCGGCGAAGTGGTCATCGTGGGAAACACCGTTTCGGCGGGTTATCTCGGGACACAGAGCGATGGCTTCGGTGTGGTGAGCACCGCCGCCGGCGCGTCTCATCGGGCATTCGCCACGGCGGACCGCGTGGTGTTCGACGAGGACGGTTTCCCCGTCTTCGCTGGGCGCCGCGATGCGATCGTGAAGATCTCCGGTAAGCGGATTGACACTGCCGAGGTGATCCGCCGCATCTCCGCGGACCCTGCGGTCGCCGATATCGGCGTGGGACCGCACAACGGCGCCCTCGCGGTGTGGTTCCGGGCCCGGAGCCTTCGTAAAGACCTGGAGGAGAACGAGGTAGCAGTGCGGATCAGACGCCTGCTGGTGAGCCTCGGTGTCTCGTCATTCTTCGTGGTGGGTGTGCCGAGCATTCCGCGTTTGCCGAACGGCAAAGTCGACAATGACGGCCTGCGGGCGATACCGCAATTCGTGGACGCCATACCGGACGAGGCGGAGACCGGGGAGACTGCCGCGGGACTCGCACGGATCTGGAGCCGACATCTCGGACGGGTGATTCACGCGGAGTCGTCGCTCCTGGCTGAGGGGATCGGCTCACTCGATCTCATCAGAATCCTCCCGGACACCCGCAGGTATCTCGGCCGCCAGCTCTCCGTCCTGGACCTGATCAGTGCCGACAGTGCTGCCTACCTTGCCGCGGCGGGTGCGGCGGCCGAGGAGCTCGCGGCCACAGAAACCGCAACCGAGATAGCCGCGGACCTCGAACGACTGATGGCGAGTCGACACGTTACGTCGTTGAACAGCAGTAACTCTCAAGACCACCGCGACGGACCAATCGTGGTGCTGGGTGCATCGGGGATCGTTGGAACCGGGTTCGCCCGCGCGGTGCTCGACCTGAAACGGGGACACGTGCTGCGCCCCGATGTGATCTTGGTGACGAGGTCAGAGCTCCCCGACAGTGGACCCTGGCCCGCCCTCCGGGACGTCGCCGGTGTCCGGGTTCAGCATGCCGGGCCCGGGTTCGGCCCGGGGGCACTGGACGCGCTGATGTGCGAGACCGGTGCCCGCACCCTGGTCAACTGCATCGGAAACACGAACATGCTGGCGCCCTACCGGGATATCCGAGATGCCAACGTGAAGTGGGTCTCTGCGGCCGCGCAGGTGTGTGCGGACCGCGGCGCTCGGTTGGTTCATATGTCGACGTTCGTCGTCAACGCGGACGCCGCGGATGCACGCGTCACCGATCCGCGTGAAGCCGTCTATCCCTATGCGGCGTCCAAGGCGCTGGCCGAACTGATTGTCGCGGGGGCGCCGGGCGGGCTCGACTTCACGCTCGTGCGGCTGCCCCGGGTGCTCGGTGAGGCCGGCCAGTTGGGCGACGGTGCCGACGTGTTGGTGTCGATCGTCGATGCATGTATGGCCTTGCGGTCCTTCCCTTCTGTGGCGCTGACCGAGGAGGTCACCACGGGCAGTGTCGCGGCGAAGTCCATCCTCGGCAGGGTGGGAGAACCGTCCGCACTCGGCCGGGGCATCATCGTGGTGCGCGGCATGGCCGTTCCGTACGCTGAATTCCTCGGCGGGTTCGGTCTTGACGAACTCGAACTCCGGGAATGGAAGCGCCGACTGGACCTCAGCGATTGGGCCAAACGGAATCCGCGGAGATGGTCTGTGATCGACGCTTGGTCGGGCCTCGGGATGAGGCTCGGCTCCCGCACCTATGCGGACTATCTTGCCGAGTATCCGACCATTTCCCTCGGCGCAGCGCCCGTGACGGAGCTCGCCGCGGTCCCGGAGTCGATCCGGGATCTGCTCGCGCAGGGACGTTCTCGATGACCGAAATGCACTCAGAGGAGGAGAACTCGCGATGAACCTCAACGTCGTTCCCGAGGGACTGGCCGCCGCCAGTGCCGCGGTCGAGGCCCTGACCGCACGGCTTGCTGCGGTTCATGCCGCTGCCGCGCCCGTGATCAGCATGGTGGTGCCACCGGCCGCTGACCCCGTATCGATCCAGAGTGCGGCGGTGTTCAGCGCTCATGGGGTCGAGCGCAGTGGCGCCGGCACCGGTGCCGTCTACGAGCTGGGCCGGGCAGGGGTGGGGGTCACCGAGGCCGCCACGAGTTACACCGTTGGCGATATGCAGGCCGCCGCAACGTATATGCCGGGAATCGCATAGAGATCGTTCCAACACAACATGATTGAGGAGAGGTTCATATGAGTTTGCTTGATGCACACATTCCGGCTTTGGTGGCCGCTGAGGGCACCTTCGGGGCCAAGACCGCACTGATGCGTTCCACGATTTCCCAAGCCGAGACCGCCGCGATGTCCGCACAGGCCTTCCACGTCGGGGAATCCTCGCTGGCCTTCCAGGCCGCACACGCCCGGTTCGTGGAAGTCGCCGCCAAAGTCAACGCCCTACTCGATATCGCCCAGCTCAACCTCGGTGATGCCGCCGCAACCTACGTCGCCGAAGACGCCGC
>NZ_JBFAGW010000011.1:0-89376 GCF_040653875.1 Mycobacterium sp. NPDC050853 | reverse complement strand
GTGAAGTCCGCATGAGCGGGGCACACGGCAGCGGGGAGCCCACCTTCCTGGCCAAATGGATCCGACGACTCTCCATCCCCATCATCATCATCTGGGTGCTGCTGGTAGTTGCCTTTGGCGCCCAGAAATCTCTCGACACGGTGGCGAAAGAACAAACCGTCTCACTAAGCCCGCAGAGCGCGCCGTCGATGCAGGCGATGAAGACCATGGGCTCGATGTTCAAAGAGTCCGATTCCGACAGCGTCGCCATGATCGTGCTCGAGGGCCAGGAGCGCCTCGGCCCCGGCTCGCACAAGTTCTACGACGAATTGATGGTGCGGCTGCGCGCCGACACCAAACATGTTCAACACGTCCAGGACTTCTGGGGTGACCCGCTCACCGAGGCAGGTGCGCAGAGCACCGACGGCAAGGCCACCTACGTTCAGGTAAACCTCGCCGGAAACATGGGCGAGACGTTGTCCAACGAGTCCACCGAAGCGGTTCGCGACATCGTCAAGAAGATCGAAGCGGACTGGACGAAGGACGGCACGAAGCTCCCGGACGGTCTCACGGTCTACGTCACCGGCCCGGGCGCGTTGCAGACCGATATGAACCACGCGGGTGACGGCAGCCTCAAGCTGATCACCGCACTGACCTTCCTGGTCATCGTGGTGATGCTGTTGTTCTTCTATCGGTCGATCTTCACGGTGCTGATGGTGTTCCTCTTCGTGGGCGTCCAGTTGAGCGTGGCACGAGGTGTCATCGCGTTCCTGGGTGATCACCAGATCATCGGTCTGTCGACATTCGCCGTGAACCTGCTCGTGATGCTTTCCATCGCCGCCGGCACCGACTACGCCATCTTCCTCATCGGCCGATATCAAGAGGCCCGGTCGATGGGTGCCGACAAAGAGGCCGCGTACTACGAGATGTTCCACGGCACGGCCCATGTCATTCTGGGCTCCGGCCTGACGATCGCCGGCGCTATGTACTGCCTCAGTTTTACGCGCATGCCGTATTTCCAAAGCCTGGGTGTGCCTTGCTCCGTCGGTCTGCTCTCCGGTGTGCTGGTGTCGCTGACCCTGGGGCCCGCGCTGGTCACCATTGGAAGTCGATTCGGGTTGTTCGAGCCCAAGCGCGCCATGCGAATTCGCGCCTGGCGAAAGATCGGGACCACCATCGTGCGGTGGCCGGGCCCGGTGCTCGCGGCCGCGTTGTCGATCGCCATCATCGGCCTGGCGGCACTTCCCGGATACCGGACCAGTTACGACGACAAGAAGTACATCCCCAAGGACATCCCCGCCAATGCCGGATTCGAGGCCGCGGGACGGCATTTCTCGCAGGCCCGCATGAGCCCCGAGATGCTGCTCATCCAAGCCGATCACGATATGCGGAACTCGGCGGATTTCCTGGTCATCGACAAGGTGGCCAAGGCGGTGTTCCGCGTACCGGGAATTGCTCGCGTGCAAGCGATCACCCGCCCGCAGGGCACACCGATCGAGCACAGCTCCATCCCATTCCTCATCAGCATGCAGAGCGTCGGCCAGCTACAGAACATGAAGCTGATGAAGGACCGCATGGCCGATATGAAGGTTCAGTCCGACAAGATGGGCGAGAACGTCGTCATCATGAAGCGAACCCTCGCCAACATGAGCGCGATGGCGGGTATCACGCACTCACTGGTCGGCGATATGCACACCTTGCAGGGCACCATTCACGAAATGCGGGACAGTATCGAGAATTTCGATGACTGGTTCCGGCCGATCCGTAACTATCTGTATTGGGAGAAGCACTGCTTCGACATCCCGATGTGCTGGTCCATTCGATCAATCTTTGATGTGCTGGACAAGATCGACGAGATGACCGAAACCATGGACGGCATGGTCGTCAATATGGAGCGGATGGATCAGCTGATGCCCAAGATGGTGTCGGACATGTCGCAGATGATTCCGATCATGGAAGACATGCAGAAGATGATGCTGACGCAGTACAGCACCATGTCTGGGTTCTATAACCAGATGGACGAGATGAGCAAGGACTCGACCGCCATGGGCAAGGCGTTCGATGCCGCGAAGAATGATGACTCGTTCTATCTGCCACCCGAGATCTTCGACAATGCCGACTTCAAGCGCGGCCTTAAGTCGTTCCTTTCACCGGACGGTAAGGCGGTCCGGATGATCATCTCGCATCGCGGGGATCCCGCTACGCCCGAAGGGCTTGCGCATGTGGAGCCGATCAAGCAAGCAGCGATCGAGGCGGTCAAGGGCACCCCACTGGAGAACGCCAAGATCGAACTTGGCGGCACTGCGGCCGTGTTCAAGGACATGTCCGACGGTGCTCGATATGACCTAATGATCGCCGGCATTTCCGCGCTGTGCCTGATCTTCCTGATCATGCTGCTCATCACCCGTAGCTTTGTGGCATCGCTGGTGATCGTGGGCACGGTGGCGCTGTCCCTGGGTGCATCGTTCGGCCTATCGGTCATTATCTGGCAATACATCCTGGGCATCGAACTGCACTGGCTCGTCATGCAGATGGCGATCATCGTGCTGCTGGCGGTGGGGTCCGACTACAACCTGCTGCTGGTATCCCGCCTCAAGGAGGAGCTGCACGGCGGCCTGAAGACGGGCATCATCCGGTCGATGGGTGGCACGGGCAGTGTGGTGACCTCGGCAGGCCTGGTGTTCGCCTTCACCATGGCGGTGATGGTGGTCAGCGACCTGCGCATCATCGGGCAGGTCGGTACGACGATCGCGCTCGGCCTGCTATTCGACACCCTGATCGTGCGGTCCTTCATGACACCGGCTATCGCGACCATCCTCGGTCGTTGGTTCTGGTGGCCACTGAACGTGCGGACCAGGCCGGTGCCGCCGCCCCGCGTGTCAACGGCCTCGGAGCCCGTCCCACCTGGTCCGGTGCCGGTCGGCTCCGGACTAGGGGATGATCCGGTGACGACCGAATTCCCTAGGCCCGCGGTCTAATTGCGTGATGCCGATCGCCGTACCTCCGTCTGAGGTGCGGCGATCGGTCGTTCACGGGCGATTCAAACACCGTTGCCCGGGCGCCGAGGCCCACTAGACTGGTGTTTACCAGAATAAGTAAAGGCGCTTGAGTAATTCGCCCTATGCGAATACTCGGACTTCTCGACGCATCGCCGACATCACCGGGCGGCGGGCGCTGAATGACGTGCCAAATTGTTTGCTGGAGCTGATGTCGCCCACGGTGTGCGACCCTCAGCCGCCCGCCACTACTGAACAAATGTCTCATATTGTGGCGAAGGACACGCCCGGAGGAGCCTGTGGACGTGCATCACTTTTGATCGCCACAGCGCACGCGAGGGTGACGGTCATTCGGGCACGGAAGCCGCAATGCAGCAGTCTGTCAAAAGATAGCGATGGCAAATACCGGGTAGGTCCGGTAGCTGGTGTGATTCTCCGATCAGTCACCAACTTAGGTGTGCGAGCTGGCAGTTTCGTAACATGCCCGAAAAGAACCGGGGAATAGAACCGTGTCATCGGTTGTTGACATTTTCTTGTAGCTAACTAGGCTATTGCAGGTGTTCATGCGAACAAATGTGCAAGTTGTGACCGACAACACATGTACGGTTCCCTGACAAACATATGTAGTATCCCTTACGAATTACTAAGAAAACGGGCATGAGCGGAGCCAAGTGGGATGAACCGACGATGTGAGCGGACACCCCATATGCGCGCTGACTCCGCAAAAACAAGACAGTGTCGTACTGGCCGGTAACTATTTGCGCGTGGATCGCGGTCACGTGTCGCCGCACACAAATAGAGAGTCGAGTTGTTGGCCTCCGGGCCACACGGGTGAAGGGGTTGGACGATTTTCAAGGTCTTAGCGCGGGTATGGGTCCCGCTCGTCGTTCTAGTGGTCATCTCGGCCGCTGGTTTCGGGGTCTATCGACTTCATGGCGTGTTTGGCTCCACCAATATCAATCAGGCGATCGGCATCAAGGATGATTCGAAGAACATCATCCCGAAGGACATCGTCTACGAGATCTTCGGTCCCGCAGGGACAAAGGGTGAAGTCAACTACCTCGACGACAGGGCGCAGCCGCAGCGCGCCCAGTTCACCACCCTCCCGTGGTCACTGACCATCACGACGACCATGACCTCGGTTTTCGCCAATGTCGTCGCAATGGGGGATAGCGACGAAATCGGCTGCCGCATCCTGTCCAACGGCGAAGTCAAGGACGAACAAACCGTGTCCAACCGCAACGCCCAAGTCTTCTGCATGGTGAAATCCGCATGAGTACACATAGCGCCCCTACGCCCGGCGCTCCCCAGAAGCCCTCGCGCATAGCGCGATTCATCCACACGTTCTCCGTGCCGATCATTCTCGGCTGGTTGGTGCTGACCGTCATCGTCAACGTGGTGGTGCCGCAGCTCGAAGAGGTCGGTAAAGCGCACTCGGTATCGCTGGCTTCCAAGGATGCACCGTCATATCAGGCCATCAAGCGTCAAGGTGAACTGTTCCAGCAGTTCAAGGACGACAGCATGGTCATGGTCCTGATGGAGAGCGACACCAAGTTCTCCACCGACATGAACGACAAGGCGCACACGTTCTACCGCGAGATGGTCAAGCGCCTACGGGCAGAGACCAAGCATGTGGAATACGCCCAGGACTTCTGGGGCGACCGCATCACCGCCGGCGGCGCGCAGAGCGTCGATGAGAAATCCGCCTACGTTCAGCTGAATCTCCGTGGAGACCAAGGCACGACGGAGGGTAAGGAATCCGTCACGGCGGTCCAGGATCTCGTCAGCAAGCTCATCGACGAGAGCAAGAAGGCCGGGACCTACCCCGACGGACTCAAGGTCTTCGTCACCGGCCAGGCCGCCCTGACGATGGACATGAACGACGCCGGCGACAAGAGCATGCTCAAGATGACGGCAATCACGTTCGTGGTCATTGCCGTGATGCTGTTGATCATCTACCGCTCCATCACCACGGTGCTGCTCATCCTGTTCATGGTCTTTGTCGAATTGGGGGCCGCTCGCGGGGTGGTCGCGATCCTCGGCAACGCCCAGATCATCGGTCTGTCGACATTCGCGGTGAACCTGCTGACCTCGCTGGCGATCGCCGCGGGTACCGACTATGCGATCTTCCAAATCGGGCGCTATCACGAATTGCGGGCCGAGGGTAAGGACCGGCTCGAATCCTTCTACATCATGTATCACAGTGTCTCGCACGTGATCTTGGGTTCGGGTCTCACCATCGCGGGCGCCACGTTCTGCCTGAAGTTCACGCGACTGCCGTATTTCGAATCTCTGGGTGTGCCGTGTGCGATCGGCATGCTGGTGGTGGTGGCCGCCTCGCTCACCATCGGCCCCTCGGTGATCCTGATAGCGACGAAGTTCGGGCTGCTCGAATCCAAGCGCACCATCAAGAGCCGGGGATGGCGCAAGATCGGCACCGCCATCGTGCGCTGGCCGGGACCGATTCTGGCGGTCACGATGATCATCGCGATCGTCGGCTTGGGCATCCTGCCGACGTACTCGGTGAACTACAACGACCGGTATTACATCCCGACTGGCCTGCCGTCGATTCAAGGCTTCCAGGCCTCCGACAGGCACTTCTCGAAGGCCAGAATGAACCCCGACATCCTGATCGTCGAGGCGGACAAGGATCTTCGCACTCCGGCAAACATGTTGGTGCTGGACCGGATCGCCAAGAACGTCTTCCGCACCGAGGGCATCAACAAGGTGCAGAGCATGACCCGACCGATGGGCGCACCCATCGATCACAGTTCCGTGCCGTTCCAGGTGAGTATGCAATCGGTGTCGATGACCGAGAACATGAATTATCTGAAGAACAGCATGTCGGACATGTTGAAAATGGCCGACGATATGGGTTCCATGATCGCGATCATGGAACGCATGTACAGCATCATGAAAGAGCTTGTCGCGGTGACGCACAATATGGCGACCGTGACCACTCCTGACATGATCAGTGTCACCAATCAAATGCGGGACAACATCGCCAATTTCGACGATCAATTCCGTCCGTTACGCAACTACTTCTATTGGGATAAGCACTGCTTCGACATCCCAATGTGCTGGTCCATGCGCTCGCTATTCGACACCATCGATGGCATCGACAAACTTGCCGAGAGCATGCAGGGATTACTCAAGGACATGAACAACATGGACAAGCTGATGCCGCAGATGGTGGAACAGCTGCCGCCCATGATCGCCATCACCAAGAACATGCGAAACACCATGCTGACCATGTACAGCACGATGAACGGCATGATCACCCAGATGGATCGCATGACCGACACCGCAACGGTGATGGGTCAAGCGTTCGACGAGGCGAAGAACGACGACTTCTTCTACCTTCCGCCGGAAGCCTTCGATAACGAGGACTTCAAGAAGGGCGTCAAGCTGATGATGGCGCCGGACGGTAAGGCCGCGCAGTTCATCATCACGCATGAGGGCGACTACGCCAGCAAAGATTCCCTGGCCAATACGGAGGTCGAGCTCAAGGCCGCCAAGAACGCCATCAAGGGCACCCCGCTGGACGAGGCCAAGCTCTATCTCGGCGGCACGGCACCGACGTATCACGACATCGGCGAGATGGTGAAGTACGACCTGATGATCGCGGTCATCGCATCGCTGTGCCTGATCTTCGTCATCATGCTGGTCATCACGCGAAGCATCGTGGCGGCGTTCACGATCGTCGGGACCATCGCGATATCGCTCGGAGCATCCTTCGGTCTGTCGGTGTTGTTGTGGCAGCACATCCTCGGGTTGCAGCTGCACTGGTTCGTGCTGCCGTTCACCGTCATCATCCTGTTGGCGGTCGGATCGGACTACAACCTGCTGCTCGTGTCCAGATTCAAGGAAGAGCTACACGGTGGTCTGAACACCGCGATCCTTCGAGGTGTCGGTGGATCCGGGAGCGTGGCCACCCAGGCCGGTCTCGTGTTCGCGTTCACGATGGGATCGATGATCACCAGCGATCTGATCGCGATCGGCCAGGCGGGATCGGCGATCTGTCTCGGTCTGCTCTTCGACACCTTCATCATCCGGGCATTCATGACACCCGCGATCGCCGCGCTTATGGGTCGGTGGTTCTGGTGGCCCATGAAGGTCAGCAAGTACGCCACAGATCCGCCGGCACCTCCGGTCCCGGCACAGCAACCGGTTCCGCCGCCTCCGGCACCCGTTCCGGTCGGCCCCGCTCCAGGTCCCGCGCATGACGACGCGGTGACCGCGGAGTTCCCGAGACCCTCGGTCTAGCAACTAACGAGTTCGGCCCCCATGCCTGGTGCATGGGGGCCGAACTCGTTAGTGGGGTGTTCCATGCCGCACGGTGAACAGCGCAAAAAAAACGCCCCGCCGGTGTGTGGTCACCGCGGGGCGTTTCTCTGTTGTCCTGGTTAGGGCCCGTCCCAGACCGACATATCGGACGGGTACTTGCTGCAATTCTCGGTGCCCTTGGCAACGACACCCTTGTTGTTGAAGAAGATCTTGCCCCAGTTGGGCCATTGCGATGTCAATGCCTCCGGCGGGTAGTTCACCGCAAAGACCTCGGACTCCGCACGACGGCCGGTGTAGTCCTTGGCGAAGAACTCGTGGATCCGGTCGATCGTCGACTGCTGCACATAATCGGGTTTGTTGTTCTTGTCGATCATGTACCGCGTGTAGTAGATCGGGTCATAATCGCGGACCGCGGCAAGGTACTGCTCGGCGGTACACGTGGTCTTCAGCATTCGCCGGGGAATTGGGTAGTCATCGGTGGAGTCGGCGGAGGCAATCGCGGGGAAGGTGCTCGCGGCGATTCCCGCGGTGACTATCGCAATTCCCGCCGCGCGAATTGGACGGCGAATGGAGTTCAGGCGCATGGCGCTATTGTAGCGGTTTTCGTGCAGGTCCGGGGTGCAGAAGTGACTAATTTGACTCGCGGTTACGAGTTGAAGTGACCGCAGGTGACGGTGTCGTTGACGGGCCCGTTGAAGATCCCGAGGGCGGGCGGGACGGTCAGGTCTTGGGAGTCGACCACCACATCGTCGACCTGTACCTCGCAGTGCAATCCGACACCGTACGGAGGCAGCACACGAACGGTCATCCCGGCCTGCTGGGCGTCGTCCATCACCAGGTCCACTTCCCAGGTCTCACCCGGGGAGAGGCGAGGTTGTTCGGTCCGCCGTTCCACCGGATCGGTTTTGAACGTGACGGAGATACCGCGGCCGAGTCCGTCGACACGGGCGATGTAGCTGATGTTGTGCAGCTCGGCTGCGGAGGCTGGTGCTGCCAGAAGCGCGAGAGTTATCGCCGCTGTCCCGGCAGCCCCTAGCCCGCGGAGGTGGGGGCGCATACCGGCATCCTACCGGTGCCCTGAACACGGCGGCAACACGATTAGTCCAGGTCAATGGGGTCTTCGGTGTGATGCACCCCTAGTTGTTCGCAGGCCGTGTTGAGCACCCGCTGTACCGCCAATGTGTCGGCGAGCGGCATCACCGCGCTCTGTGCTCTGCCGCCGAGCAGACATTGGGTGACCTCGGCGAGTTCGTGGCTGTAGCCCCCGCCGACGGGTGGCTTCACCATCGGTTCGGGATCAGATCCCTTGCGGTGCAGCACGATCTCGCGGGGGTGATGGAAACGGGGAAGGATGTCGATCCAGCCCTCGGTGCCGAATATGCGCGCCTGGCCGGGGGTGGGATGCAAGAGCGAGCACAGCAATGTCGCGGCGCGACCATCGTCGTACCGCAGCAGCAACCCGGCCTCGGCGTCCACATTGGTGGGAAACAACGAACCGTGGGCCACCACCGCCGCCGGATCCCCCAGAAAGTATTGGGCCAGCGAGACGACGTAGACACCGAGATCCAGCAGCGCTCCGCCTCCTAGCGCGGGGTTGAACAATCGGTCGTCGGGATCGAACGGGCGGTCTACACCGAGGTCTGCCTGGACCTGCCGGACCTCGCCGATAACGCCGTCGTCGACAAGGGCCTTGGCCGCGACGATGGCGGGCTGAAATCGCGTCCACATCGCCTCCATCGCGAAAACTCCACGAGCCCTAGCAATATCGATGACCTCTTGCGCCCCGGATACCGTTGCGGTGAAGGCCTTCTCGACCAGGATGGCTTTCCCGGCGGTGAGCGCCGCGATGGCAATCTGTCGATGCTGGGGATGCGGGGTCGCGATGTACACGGCATCGACGTCCGGGGCGGCGAGCACCTCCCGATAGGAGCCGTAGGCATCGGGAATCCCATGTGTCGCCGCGAAGGCCTGGGCCCGTTCGGCCGAACGGGACGCGACCGCGACGAGCTCCGCACCCGGTGTGAGCGGGAAGTCGCGGGCCACATTGCCGGCGATGCGGCCGGGTCCGATGATTCCCCAGCGGATGGTCTCAGACATGGGCGTCTCCGTTCGGGTCGCGCCAGGTCAACGGCATTCCGGCATCGGCGAGCCATGAGTTCAAGTCATGTCCGTGCTGGGCGAGCTCGTCGATGGCACCGGCTGCGCGACGGATGGCGAGTTCCGTTGCGGCAGTGGATAACAGACCGTCCTTATGCGCGTCGAGCAACTCGTCGACATCCGCCAGTTCGGTTTCGTGTCCGCAGCGCACCACCAGGTCAAGATAGTGGTCGACGGCTGTCCATTGCGATGGCCCGGCGACGAACTCACCGACGTCCAGGTAGAAGTCCTGATCACGTTCATGCCCCGGGTTGAAGTGAAAGATATTCGCTCGCAGCCCCAGCGTGGGGAGCAGCCACGACTCCAGGTAACGGAACTGTGCCCGCCCCGGCGTCGAGCGGGCCATGTACAGCCCCCACGGCTCTACCCGGTATTCGTCCACCGACCGCACAATCCCCTTGGGATCGGTGTTGGTCATGGCGTCGACGTCGAAGATCTCGCGTTTGGGTGGGTGCACCGTGTCTAAGTCGCCCTTTCCTTGTTGGTTCCCGGGTTGGTTTCGGGCGCGTGTCAGACCCTCGGCTTACCCTGAGCGCATGGCTTTCGCAACAGAACACCCCATCGTTGCGCATTCCGAGTACCGCCCGGTAACCGACGTGCTGCGGACCGACGGGCGGTTCGAGGTGGTCAGCGAATACGAACCCGCGGGGGACCAACCCGGCGCGATCGATGACCTCGAGCGCAGGATCCGGGCGGGGGAGAAGGATGTGGTGCTGCTGGGCGCCACGGGTACCGGCAAGTCGGCGACCACAGCATGGCTGATCGAACGGCTGCAGCGGCCGACGCTGGTGATGGCACCCAACAAGACGCTCGCCGCGCAGCTCGCCAATGAGCTTCGGGAGATGTTGCCGCACAATGCTGTCGAGTACTTCGTGTCGTACTACGACTACTACCAGCCGGAAGCGTACATCGCGCAGACCGATACCTATATCGAGAAGGACAGCTCGATCAACGACGATGTGGAACGCCTACGGCATTCGGCGACGTCGAATCTGCTCTCCCGGCGTGACGTCGTGGTGGTCGCATCCGTGTCCTGCATCTACGGCCTCGGCACCCCGCAGTCGTATATGGATCGGTCCGTGCAGCTCGACGTCGGTCTTGAAGTGCCACGGGACGCATTGCTGCGGCTGCTGGTGGAAATGCAGTACAACCGCAACGACCTGTCGTTCACTCGGGGCACCTTCCGGGTGCGCGGCGACACCGTCGAGATCATCCCGTCGTATGAGGAGCTGGCGGTCCGCATCGAGTTCTTCGGCGATGAGGTCGAGGCGCTGTATTACCTGCATCCGTTGACCGGAGACGTTGTCCGGCAGACCAATTCCCTGCGGATCTTCCCTGCCACTCACTATGTGGCGGGTCCGGACCGGATGGAGAAGGCTCTCGTCGGTATCGAGCAGGAGCTCGAGGACCGGCTGTCGGACCTGGAGAGCCACGGCAAGCTGCTGGAGGCTCAGCGGCTGCGCATGCGCACCAACTACGACATCGAGATGATGCGCAATGTGGGCTTCTGCTCGGGTATCGAAAACTATTCACGGCATATCGACGGGCGAGGCGCGGGAACGCCACCTGCCACCCTGTTGGACTATTTCCCCGACGATTTCCTGCTTGTCATCGACGAGTCGCATGTGACGGTCCCGCAGATCGGCGCCATGTACGAGGGGGACATGTCCCGCAAGCGCAATCTCGTGGACTTCGGTTTCCGGCTGCCCTCTGCGGTCGATAACCGGCCTCTCACCTGGGAGGAGTTCTCCGGGAGGATCGGGCAGACCCTGTATCTGTCGGCGACACCTGGGAACTATGAACGCAGCGCGGCGGGAGGCGAGTTCGTCGAGCAGGTGATCAGGCCTACCGGTCTGGTGGATCCGCAGGTCGTCGTCAAGCCGACCAAGGGGCAGATCGACGATCTCATCGCCTCGATCCGGCAGCGCACCGAGGTCGATGAGCGCGTGCTGGTGACGACGCTGACCAAGAAGATGGCCGAAGATCTCACCGATTACCTGCTCGAGATGGGAATCCGGGTCCGGTACCTGCACTCCGAGGTGGACACCCTGCGGCGCGTGGAGCTGCTGCGTCAGCTTCGGCTCGGCGAGTATGACGTGCTCGTGGGCATCAACCTGCTCCGTGAGGGCCTAGACCTGCCCGAGGTATCGCTTGTCGCCATCCTCGACGCCGACAAGGAGGGGTTTCTGCGCTCCAGTCGCAGCCTTATCCAGACCATCGGCCGTGCCGCGCGCAACGTGTCGGGCGAAGTGCACATGTACGCCGACAAGATCACGGACTCCATGAGGGAAGCGATCGACGAGACCGACCGACGGCGTGCCAAACAGGTCGCCTACAACGAGGCGAACGGTATCGACCCAAAGCCTTTGCGCAAGAAGATCGCCGACATTCTCGATCAGGTGTACCGCGAAGCCTCTGACACGGAGAGCAGTGAGGCGATCCAAATCGGCGGATCCGGCCGCAACTCCAGTCGCGGCCGGCGGGCACAGGGAGAGCCCGGTCGCGCGGTCAGCGCAGGGGTGTTCGAGGGCCGCGATACCACGAGCATGCCGCGGGCGGAGCTGGCGGATTTGATCAAGAACATGACCGAGCAGATGATGACGGCGGCGCGCGATCTGCAGTTCGAGCTGGCCGCCCGGTTCCGTGACGAGATCGCCGATCTCAAGAAGGAGCTGCGCGGCATGGACGCGGCGGGCCTCAAGTAGTCAGTCCGGATCGGCGAGCAGCCGCGCACCTGTCGAGCCATCCTCGGCGAGGACGTCGCCGGGGTTGAACAGCGTGCATTTCGTCATCGACAGGCAACCGCAGCCGATACACCCGGTGAGCTTCTCCTGCATGTCGGCGATGGCATTCTTCCGTGCTTCCAGATGTGCGTGCCACTGCCGGGAGATTCGTTGCCAGTCACGGGTATTGGGCGTCCGTCCGTCCGGGAGGCTCGACAGTACGTCCGCGACTTCCGACAATGGGATGCCGAATCCGGTGGCGACACGGATCAGCGAGATGCGGCGCAACGCGTGACGGCGGAACACCCGCACATTACCCGACGTGCGTTCGGCGGGGATCAGACCGATATCGGCGTAGTAGCGAACCGCGGACACCGCGATCCCGGTACGTCTGGCCACCTCACCTATCGGCAGCAGCTCGGCCTTGTCTTTCACCAGGCCTCCTCCGATCGCCGCACTGAGTTGATCCATACTGAGTTGATCTCAAGTGGACTTTAGATCGTACCGTGTCGGCATGACAGAAGACCTGGAATCCGGCAGTTGGCGGGATCTGTTGGGCGGGAGGCAGCTCGGCATCATCACGGTGCTCGCAGGCGGGGTGGCGCTGTACGCGACCAATGTGTATCTCACCACCAGTCTGCTGCCCAGTGCGGTCGCAGACATTGGTGGGGAGCGTTTCTACGCATGGGTGACAACGGTGTACCTGATCGCCTCGGTGAGCACGGCCACGGTGGTGAGCCCACTGCTCGGCTGGGCAGGTCCGCGGCGTGCATACCTCTTCGCGTTCGGCGCATTCGCCGCGGGCACTCTGATGTGCGCGGTGTCACCGGGCATGCAGGTCATGCTTGCCGGACGTGCGGTGCAAGGCGCGGCGGGCGGGCTGCTGGCCGGCCTCGCCTATGCGGTTATCAATCTTGCACTGCCACAAAGACTATGGACGCGTGCCTCAGCACTCACCTCGGCCATGTGGGGTGTCGGAACCTTTGTGGGTCCCGCGGCCGGCGGGCTGTTCGCTCAGTTCGGACTCTGGCGGTGGGCATTCGTCTCGCTGATGCTGATCACCGTGGGTATCGCCATGATGGTGCCCATGGTGTTGACGCGAGCCGAGGGTATGAACTCCGATGCTGCTCGGCACCGCATTCCCGTGCGGTCATTGCTCGTGCTCACGACGGCGACCGGCATGGTGGCCGTGGCCGCGGTCCAATCGACACTGCCGATCATGGTGGGGTTGATCGTCGGCGCGGCCGCTCTGGTCGTCGTGTTTGTCGCCCTCGATCGCCGCTCGTCGGCGTGGGTACTGCCCAAGGCGGTATTCGCGCGCAATCCCCTGAAGTGGATCTACCTGACGATCGCTGTGCTGGCGCTGGCCTCGATGGTTGAGACGTTCATTCCGTTCTTCGGCCAGCACCTCGGCCACCTGGTCCCGGTCGCCGCCGGATTCCTCGGCGCCACGTTGGCATTCGGGTGGACCGCCGGCGAGATGGTTAGCGCGTCGGCGGACGCGAGGAGCGTGGCACGCGTGGTGACGTTCGCTCCCATCGTGGTGGCTGCGGGACTGGTCCTCGCCGGCACATTGCAGCGCGACGGCGCGACTGGCCTCGAGATCAGCATGTGGGCGCTTGGTTTCGCAGTCACCGGTGCCGGTATCGGGATGGCCTGGCCACACCTGGCATCCGCGGCAATGTCGGTGTCTTCCGACCCGGCCGAGAGCGGGGCGGCCGCCGCTGCCATCAGCACGGTGCAACTGATCGCGGGAGCATTCGGTGCGGGACTGGCGGGAGTGCTCGTCAATCTCGGTGGATCCTCCACGCACGGCGCACATCTGCTGTTCCTGGGGTTCGCCGCCGTCGTGGTACTGGGTGTTCTCGTGTCCTCCAGAGTGTTCCGCGCCGGCACCGCGGCCGAGATGACAGATGGGTTCAAGGAAGACACAGTTCGCGCTCCCTTGTAACGGTCGCGGTGTATGAACGAAACCATGCAACGTATCCTCGCGCTTACCGCCGCCGTGCTTACCCTCGCCGCCTGTGGGACAACCGAGAACCACAGCTCGCCGGCCACCGGCACCCCGTCGGGCACTGATGATCGTGGCGCGTTTCGTGACGTATATCGGGAACTCATCGAGACCAATACGACCGCGTCGCAGGGGAGTTGCACCGAGGCCGCACAGAAGATGGCCAATCGCCTCAAGGCCGCCGGGTACTCCGACAAAGACCTAGTGCTTTTCAGCCCACCTGATCGCCCCAAGGATGGCGGCCTGGTAGCGACACTCGACGGGGCGAGTAATGCCGGGGGCCAGATAACCAAACCCATTCTGCAGCTGGCGCATATCGACGTGGTCGAAGCCAAACGTGAGGACTGGAAGCGCGATCCGTTCACCCTCGTCGAGGAGAATGGATACTTCTACGCGCGCGGGGCCGAGGACGACAAGGCCATGGCCGCGATTTTCATCGATAACCTCATTCGTTACCGCGTAGAGAAGTTCGTCCCGAAGCGCCCGATCCGAGTCGCGCTCACCTGCGGTGAAGAAGGCGGCGGGCAGGTCAACGGCGCCGAGTGGCTGCACCAAAACCGACCCGAGCTCGTCGATGCCGAGTTCGTCGTCAACGAAGGCGCGGGCGGCGATCTGAGCGAAGACAACAAACCCATCCTGCTCGAAATTCAGGCAGGCCAGAAGATTTATCAAGACTTCACCCTCGAGGTCACCGACGAGGGCGGACACAGCAGCCAGCCCGGCCCGTTCAACGCAATACGGGCACTCGGTGCCGGTCTGGACCGGCTCGCCGCCGCACCGTTCCCGGTTCAGCTCAACGACATCACCCGCGCATATTTCACGGCGCAGGCTCCGCTGCAGCCGGGTGAAGTGGGTCGGGCCATGTCGGCAATCGTCGCCAATCCGCAAGATCCGGCCGCGACGTCGGTGCTGTCCAAGAACCCGCTGTACAACGCGATGCTCCGAACCACCTGTGTCCCCACGAAAATCGAAGGCGGGCATGCCAACAATGCGCTGCCGCAGCGCGCTACCGCGAATGTGAACTGCCGGATACTGCCCGACAGCAGCGCCGGGGCTGTTCAAGCGGCCGTTCAAGAGACCATCGTGAAGGCCATCAACGACCCCAAGATCGCGGTGAAGCCCACCGAACCGTTCCGCACCAACGTCGCGAGTGTCCCGCCCTTGACCCCACAGATCGTCGATCCCATCAAGGCCGTCGCTGGATCGATCTGGCCGGGTGTGCCGCTTGTACCCACCATGTCGACCGGAGCGACCGATGCCATCTACTTCGGGAAGACCCCGGTCTACGGCCTCAGTGGGATATTCGCCAAGCCGGGAGAGACGCATGCACACGGCCTGGACGAACGCATCCAGGTGAAGTCGCTGTACGACGGTCGGGCATTTCTCTATCAAGTCATCAAGCTGTACGCGAACGGTTCCTGATGCTCGCCGCGTGACGGTGCTCATAACCAGATTGAGGCGCAGGCCATACCGACCCGCGCAGTCGACAAGGGAAAATCACGGGCATAGCCAGACACAATCAGCCAAATGGCGCATGGCCGGGGTCCTTCCCGGCTAATCTCACGTGGCCTGGTCAAACGGAACTGGAGGACCTTTCATGAGCGCATACAGCACTGTCGTTGTCGGTACTGACGGATCGGATTCGTCGTACCGGGCGGTCGCCCGCGCTGGAGCCATCGCGGGTGCGGCGGGCGCCAAGCTCATCGTCGCAACCGCGTATTTCCCGGAGAACAACGCCCAAACGGCCGATGTCCTGAAGGATGACGCCTACAAGGTCACCGGCAAGGCACCCGTCTACGACATCCTGCGCACCGCCCGCGAGCGCGCGGCGACCGCGGGTGCGACGAGCGTGGAAGAACGCTCGATCGAGGGAGCGCCGGTGGATGCGCTGCTGCAGCTGGTGGTGGATTCCAAGGCCGATTTGCTGGTAGTCGGCAATGTCGGTCTGAACACCATCGCCGGACGTCTTCTGGGATCGGTTCCTTCAGATGTGGCGCGTCGCTCCAAGTGCGATGTGCTGATCGTTCACACCACGTAAATCCGGCCAGCGCGAACGGGGCGAGCTCACCAGCCTCGTTCGCGCCATTCGCCGAGCGATCCACGTTCGGTGCCCACAGTGGTGTCATCACCGTGTCCGGGGTACACGATCGTGGAATCGGGATACGCGCCGAACAGCCGCTCGCTCACATCGTCGAGCAGCTGATCGAAGTCTCCGGGATTGAATGTCTTGCCGACGCCACCGGGGAACAGCGAATCCCCGGTGAACAGGTGTGTGACACCACCTGCCGTGAACGCCAGCGCTACTGAGCCCGGTGTGTGTCCGCGCAGGTGAATCACGTCGAAGTGCAGGTCACCGATATCGAAGCTGTCGCCTCCGGCCAGTAGCGTCGTGGGCTGCACAGGTAGCGGTCCAGCGTCCAAATCATGTGCGGCACTCGCGGATTGGGTCTTGTCGACGATCGCCTCAAGGGCCTGCCAGTGATCGAAATGCTGATGTGTGGTGACGATGAGATCGATGTTCGGGGCGTTCTCGTCCAGCAGGGTGGCCAACCGCACGGCGTCGTTGGCTGCGTCGATCAGCAGCGACTTTCCGGTGTTCGTGCAGGTCACGATGTATGCGTTGTTGTCCATCGGCCCCACCGAGGCCTTGATGATGGTCGCGCCGTCCACGGTGCGACGTGCCACGCCGGAACCGGGTTCGATGTGACCGGAGTAGTTGTCGTCGATGGTGATGGAGGTCATAGGTCCACACCGTAGTTGTGATGTGCGCTCGGCGCGAAGAGCGTCGGCCAGGCACATCGACGCGAGGGTTGTCGGTGCCTCGCCCTAGCATGGAGTCGACGACTCAACCGGCGTGGTTCCTGCTTGGGAACACAGCCGCTGAGCTTTGCGAAAACACCCGGAAGGTGCAGCGTGAAAGGACACAGGTGGCCGACCGTCTGATCGTGCGAGGCGCGCGTGAGCACAACCTGCGTGGTATCGACCTTGACCTGCCCCGGGACAGCCTTATCGTCTTCACGGGCCTCTCGGGTTCCGGGAAATCGAGCCTTGCCTTTGACACCATTTTCGCCGAGGGCCAACGGCGATACGTCGAATCGCTCTCGGCGTACGCCCGCCAGTTCCTGGGGCAAATGGACAAGCCCGATGTCGATTTCATCGAGGGTCTCTCGCCCGCGGTGTCGATCGACCAGAAGTCGACCAACCGCAACCCCCGATCCACGGTAGGCACCATCACCGAGGTCTACGACTACTTGCGTCTGCTGTACGCCCGTGCCGGAACCCCGCACTGCCCGGTGTGCGGGGAGAAGATCGCCAAGCAGACGCCGCAGCAGATCGTCGACCAGGTGCTGGACATGGAGGAGGGCCTGCGGTTCCAGGTGCTCGCTCCCGTGGTGCGCACGCGCAAGGGTGAGTTCGTCGACCTGTTCGAGCAGCTGAACTCGCAGGGATACAGCCGTATTCGGGTTGACGGTGTGGTGCATTCGCTCACCGACCCACCCAAGCTCAAGAAGCAGGAAAAACACGATATCGAGGTCGTGATCGACCGCCTCGCCGTCAAGGCCAGCTCCAAACAGCGGCTGACGGACTCGGTGGAAACCGCACTGCGGCTCGCCGACGGCATCGTGGTGCTGGAGTTCGTGGACGCCGACGAGGATTCCCCGCAGCGCGAGCGCAGGTTCTCCGAGAAACTCGCCTGCCCCAATGGTCACCCGCTCGCCGTGGATGATCTTGAACCGCGGTCGTTTTCGTTCAACTCACCCTACGGCGCCTGCCCCGAGTGCACCGGTCTGGGAATCAAGAAGGAAGTCGACCCCGAGCTGGTGGTCCCCGACCCGGATATGACGCTCGCGGAGGGCGCCATCGCGCCCTGGTCGATGGGACAGAACGCCGACTACTTCGTCCGGCTCATGGCTGGGCTGGGGGATGCCCTCGGCTTCGATGTGGACACCCCGTGGAAGAAGCTCCCGGCGGCCGCCAAGAAGGCGATCCTGGACGGATCCTCCGAGCAGGTCCATGTCAGATACAAGAACAGGTATGGCCGCACCCGCTCGTACTACGCCGAATTCGAGGGCGTGCTGGCCTTCCTGCAGCGTCGCATGGAGCAGACCGAGTCCGAGTGGGCCAAGGAGCGGTACGAGGGCTTCATGCGGGACATCCCGTGTCCTGAGTGCAACGGCACCCGCCTCAAGCCGGAGATCCTCTCCGTCACGTTGACCGCCGGGGAGCACGGCACCAAGTCGATCGCGCAGGTGTGTGACCTGTCGATCGCCGACTGCGCTCAGTTCTTGAACTCGCTGACGCTGGGCCACCGCGAGCAGGCCATTGCCGGGCAGGTTCTCAAGGAGGTCCAGTTTCGGCTTGGCTTCCTGCTCGATGTCGGTCTGCAGTACCTGTCGCTGGCGCGAGCGGCGGGCACACTGTCCGGCGGTGAGGCACAGCGCATCCGGCTCGCCACCCAGATCGGATCGGGACTGGTGGGCGTGCTGTACGTGCTCGATGAGCCGTCGATCGGCCTGCATCAGCGCGATAACCGCAGACTCATCGAAACTCTTACTCGACTAAGGGATCTCGGTAACACCCTGATCGTGGTCGAGCACGACGAGGACACCATCAAGCATGCCGACTGGGTCGTCGACATCGGCCCGGCTGCGGGGGAGCACGGCGGCCAGGTGGTGCACAGCGGCACCTACGCCGAACTACTCAAGAACAAGAAGTCCATCACCGGTGCCTATCTGTCTGGGGCGGAGAGCATCCCGCTGCCCTTGATGCGCCGCACGGTTGACGCCAAGCGTGAAGTCACCGTGGTCGGTGCGCGCGAGCACAACCTCAAGGACATCGACGTCGCGTTCCCGCTCGGCGTGCTGACCTCTGTTACCGGTGTCTCCGGCTCGGGAAAGTCGACGCTCGTCAACGACATCCTGGCGACGGTGCTGGCCAACAAGCTCAACGGTGCACGGCAGGTGCCCGGCCGACACACCCGAGTGACAGGTCTGGACAGGGTCGACAAGTTGGTGCGGGTGGACCAGTCGCCGATCGGCCGCACCCCGCGGTCCAACGCGGCCACCTACACCGGGGTTTTCGACAAGATCCGCACACTTTTCGCGGCGACCACCGAGGCGAAGGTCCGCGGATACCAGCCGGGCCGGTTCTCGTTCAACGTCAAGGGCGGACGGTGCGAGGCCTGCACCGGCGACGGCACGATCAAGATCGAGATGAACTTCCTGCCGG
Organism: Mycobacterium sp. NPDC050853; assembly: GCF_040653875.1. NCBI lineage: Bacteria > Bacillati > Actinomycetota > Actinomycetes > Mycobacteriales > Mycobacteriaceae > Mycobacterium > Mycobacterium sp. NPDC050853. The sequence continues at coordinate 69,994 of NZ_JBFAGW010000011.1, read as the reverse complement.
ATGTGTACGTGCCTTGCGAGGTGTGCCACGGGGCCCGCTACAACAGGGAAACACTCGAGGTGCACTACAAGGGCAAGACCATCGCCCAGGTGCTCGATATGCCCATCGAGGAGGCCGCCGAATTCTTCGAAGCCATCACCTCGATCCACCGCTACCTCAAGACCTTGGTCGAGGTCGGCCTGGGTTACGTGCGACTGGGCCAGCCCGCCCCGACGCTCTCCGGTGGTGAGGCACAACGCGTCAAGCTCGCTGCCGAACTGCAGAAGAGATCCACCGGCAAGACGGTCTACATCCTCGACGAACCCACCACCGGGCTGCATTTCGAGGACATCCGCAAGCTGCTTACCGTGATCAACGGCCTGATCGACAAGGGCAACACCGTCATCGTCATCGAGCACAACCTGGACGTCGTCAAGACGTCGGACTGGGTCATCGACATGGGGCCCGAGGGCGGTTCCGGTGGCGGTACAGTGGTGGCACAGGGCACGCCCGAAACGGTGGCCCAGACGCCGGGCAGCTACACCGGCGAGTTCCTGGTGGGTTTACTGCCCAAGCCGGTCCGGAACGGAAAGACTCCCGGCAAGGCCACCGGAAAGACTCCCACCAAGTCGCGGACCAGGAAGGTTGTTGCGCCGGTCTAGGGTGGCACTCATGAATGACGCGGCTGTTGGTGAACCGTTTGTTCGTATCCTCGCCAACCTCGCGAAAGCCGCACCCGACGCCCCGGCGGTCACCTGCGGTACCGAGTCGGTGACCAGGGCCGAACTAGAGCGACGTGCCACGGCTTTGGCGCATGCCTATCAGCGTCTCGGCGTGCGGCAGGGTGACCTCGTCACCATCGGACTACCCAACTCGGTGGAATTCTTCGCCGCGCAGATCGCGGTGTGGAAGGTCGGCGCCACTCCACAGCCCGTGTCATGGCGGCTACCGCTTGCCGAACGTCGCGCGATCGTCGAGCTTGCCGATTCAGCGCTTGTAGTGGGGGTGGAGGCGGCCGACCATCCGGATCGGGTATGTCTCCCAGCGGGATTCGAGCCTACGGCTGCAGACATCGCCGCTCCGCCGCTGCCAGAGCTGGTATCGCCCGCCTGGAAGGCGCCCACATCCGGGGGCAGCACCGGCCGACCCAAGATCATCCTCGCACCCAGCCCCGCGGCGATCACCGGCACCGCCGCGGGTGAGGTCATGGGCATGCAGTCCGAGGATGCCCAACTCGTTGCCGGTCCGCTGTATCACAATGCGCCACTGATGTTTTCGTCGTATGGCCTGCTCATGGGGCATCACCTCGTGGTCCAGCCGAAGTTCGACGCCCTACAGGCACTTGAGCTCATCGACTCGCATAAGGTCACCTGGTTGCAGGTGGTGCCGACGATGATGTCGCGGATGTTGCGCGAGTTCCGGCAACACCCCGGACGATTCGATCTGTCCACCATTCGAGTGCTCTGGCATATGGCCGCTCCGTGCCCGGTATGGCTGAAACAAGCATGGATCGACCTGCTGGGCCCGAATGTGATTTGGGAGCTGTACGCGGGCACCGAGGCCATCGGTGGCACCATCATCACCGGACAGGAATGGCTGGCCCATCGCGGCTCCGTCGGCAAGCCGGCCCTGGGTGAACTGACGATCCTCGACGATGAAGGAAACCCGTTGCCTCCCGGCGAGGTGGGGGAGATCTTCATGCGCCCATGGGAGGGGATGCCCAAGCCGTATAAGTACCTCGGCGCCGAGATCAAGCGGGTCGGTACCTGGGAATCCATCGGCGATCTCGGCTGGCTAGACGACGACGGCTACCTCTACATGAGCGACCGCCGCACCGACATGATCGTGACCGGTGGCGCGAATGTGTTTCCCGCAGAAGTGGAATCGATCATCAATGGATACCCCGGCGTGATCGACAGCGTCGTCGTCGGCCTACCAGACGACGACCTCGGACAGATTGTGCACGCCGTGGTCCAAGCCGACTCGAACGTGACCGAGGATCAGCTGCGCGACTACCTGCTCGACCAGATTGTCCGGTACAAGGTTCCACGCGCGGTGGAATTCGTGGCAGAGCCCCTGCGTGAGGACTCCGGAAAGGTGCGGCGCAGCCTCGTCCGCGAGCAGGCGATCGCCCGCCGGACCGGTGCTCGCTAGGTTTCCTCGCGCATCGACTTGCGGATTTCTTCGAGCCGCTCGGCCGCCGCCCGGGCTCGCGCCTCGAATTGCTCTTCGAGCTGGCGACCCTCATCGCTTTCGGCGTCCAACTCGGCGGACCCGGCGGCCGTGCCGGACCGGGTTTCGATCTTCTCGCGTACCGATTCGAATGTCGGCACACCACCGTCGGTGTATCCCGGATCAGGTCTGTCGGACATACCGGTCGACGCTACTCCGGTCGACTAGCGCGGCAACGGGATATCCGGCACCGTCGGTGTGCCGATCCGTCCCGCCATCCATGGCAGCGCCGAGGTGAACGCCGTCTGCGCGAAGGGCCATTTGTGCTCACCCGGCTTATGCTGCACCGTGCATGAGATTCCTTGTGCCGCACCAAGCTCACACAATCGGTGGGCAGCGCGGTCCTGGTCGCTCAACGGCGCGGCTGCCGCGGCGCCCGGCGCGGCACCCGTGCTGGTGATGGCTCCGGACCCCGCTCGGTGCAGACCGTTGACATCGAACCAGCCGGTGGTGTTCGTGTACCGCCCGTGGCGCGACATCAGCGTCGCCGGATCGAATTGTTCCCACGCGGCAGCGTCGCCGCCAAAAAGCCGAGCGATGGTCTGGGTCTTGTTACCGGAGTTCGGTGACATATCACCGGCGATGTCCTCGAAGGCGCTGAATGACTCCGGGTGTTTGACGGCCAGCGTCACCGCACAGGTGCCACCCATCGACCAGCCCACGACGCCCCAGTTCTGCGGCCGGGGACTAACCCCGAAGCGCGACACCATGAACGGGATGACGTCCTTGGTCAGATGGTCGGCGGAGTTGCCGCGCGGACCGTTCACGCATTCGGTGTCGTTGTTGAACGAACCGCCGGCGTCGACGAACACCATCACCGGCGCGTTTCCACCGTGCTGACTCGCGAAGGTATCGGCCACATCGACCGCGTTTCCGCTACGGATCCAGTCGCTCGGTGTGTTGAATTCGCCGCCGATCATCATGATCGTCGGCAGCTCTGTACGGGTGGAGTCGAACCAGGCCGGCGGCAGGTAGACGATCTCCTGGCGATGGCGGAATCCGCTGGCGTCGGCCGGGATATCCACGGGTACGAGCTTGCCCTTGGTCATCGCCGGTCCGCGGCGCTCCTCGCGGGCGGCCGTCACTGTGGCCATATCGGCCTGGTTGGGCAGCGGGCCTGCGGTCAACTGTGCCCATCCGGACTGGATGCTGCGCACATATCCAGTCCACTGATTCAGCATCAGTGACCCGGACAGGATCGTGAGCGGCACCGCGCTGAGCGCGATCGCGCGACGCCACCAGCGCGCCGATCCCCAGCCGACCACCAGGACCGTGGCGGCCACACCGATGAGCGCGATCCATACCCACAGCATCGGCGGAGCCGGGTTTCCGCCGTCGGCCCAACCCTCTGACTGGATGTACCAGTAGGCCCAACCGGCCAGCGCGGCACCAACGCCTACCGCCATGGGTAACCAGCGCAGAAACCACCGCCGGGTGCGTAGCCCGATGGCGATGACGAGCGCGAAACCGGCAATGACCTGCATGGAGACGGGAAAAGTCCCATGTAACAGGGAGATGTCATGTCCGGACACGACACCTATGATGGAGTAGGTTCCTGTGAATTGTCTGTCAGGCTTCCGACGTGTCGGTTACCGCGGTTTGGCTAGCGGGAATGGCAGCGTCTCACGAATGCTGCGCCCGGTAATGAGCATGACCACACGGTCGACACCCATGCCCATCCCACCCGTGGGCGCCATCGCGTACTCCATGGCGCGCAGGAAATCCTCGTCGAGTTCCATGGCCTCGGCGTCGCCGCCCGCTGCGAGTAGCGACTGCTCGTACAGGCGTCGACGCTGCTCTACCGGATCGGTCAATTCGGTGTAGGCGGTGCCAAGTTCGACACCCCAGGCCACCAGGTCCCACCGCTCGGCAAGCCCTGGCGTGCTTCGGTGCGGGCGGGTCAGCGGGGATACCGAGACTGGAAAGTCGCTGTAGAAGGTGGGCGTCGTGGTGCGCTTCTCGACAAGCCGCTCGTAAAGTTCGAGCACCAAATGGCCTGCGTCCCATCGTGGATTGAACTGCACCTCCACCGATTCACAGAGCCGTCGCAACGCAGGTACTTCCGTTGTCGAGTCGACCGGTTGACCGAGTGCGCGTGAGACCGCCTCGTGCACAGGGATGATCGGCCATTCGCCGCTGATGTCAATCGGCGCCAGTTTCCCGTCCTCACCCTGCCGCATCACCACCTCGCTGCCGTGCGCCGCCTTGGCGGCGTTCTGGATGAGGCGTTGGGTCGTCTTAGCCCAGACCAGGTAGTCGGCGTGGGCCTGGTAGGCCTCCAGCAGCGTGAATTCGGGGTTATGACTGAAGTCGACCCCCTCGTTGCGGAAGGCTCGGCCGAGCTCGAAGACCCTCTCCACGCCACCCACGCAGAGCCTCTTGAGGTACAGCTCGGGCGCGATACGCAGATATAGGTCCAAGTTGTACGCGTTGATATGCGTGAGGAAGGGACGCGCATTGGCCCCGCCGTGCACCTGCTGCAGGATGGGTGTCTCGACCTCCAGAAATCCTTGAGAGAGCAGGGTACTGCGCAGCGATGTGACGATCGCGCTACGCGCCGCGATCTGATCGCGGGCCTCGGGATTGATCGCCAGGTCGAGGTACCGGGCGCGGACCCTGGCCTCCGGGTCGATGAGACCCTTGCGCTTGTCGGGTAGCGGGTGCAGGCACTTGCCGATGATTCGCCAGGACCGCACCAGCACAGACCGGGTGCCGTTCTGCGACTGGCCCATGACTCCACTGGCCTCTACCAGGTCGCCCAGATCGATTGTCGCGGTGAACTCGTCGTGCAGCAGCGGATCGTCGATAAGCAGCTGCACCTCTCCCGACCAATCGCGTAGTTGCGCGAACAGCACGCCGCCGTAGTCGCGGATCCGCAGCAGGCGGCCACTGATGATGACCTCGGTACCGTCGGCGGCCACCAGCGCCTCGGTGACCGTGTGAGACGGCGGTGAACCCACCGGGTATGCGTCGATTCCCCGTTCCTGCAAGGCGGCGAGCTTGCCCAGTCGCACCTTGACCTGCTCGGGCACCCGCTGTTGCGGCTTCTCGTGTGGAAGCAGGTCGGGGGTGCTTCCGTCGTGGTGCAGCAGTCCGGTCGCCACGATCGATTGGGGCACCGCGCTGTATTGGCCGGTGTGCCGCGGTTCGGCGCGGTTGCCAAAGGGCAGCACCAGGAAGCCCTCGGCGATCACGGACGCAATGCCGATTCGGGGGATGAGCCGAGCATCCTCGTAGCAGACGAACCGGGGCACCCATTCGGGCTGGTATTTGACGTTCGAGCGGTACAACTGCTCAAACTGCCAGAACCGTGAAGCGAACATCAACACCGAGCGCCACAGCCGCAACACCGGTCCGGCTCCAATCCGGGAGCCATCGGCGTACACCGAGCGGAACATCACGAAGTTCAACGAGACCCGGGTAATGCCCATACCCTCTGCCTGGGTAAGCAGCTCGGTCACCATGAATTCGATTGTGCCGTTGGGTGACTGACGTGATCTGCGCATGAGTTCGAGCGACACGCCATTGGGACCCCAGGGCACCAGCGAGAGCATGGCGACGGCGTTGCCATCGGGGTCGACGGCCTCCACCAGCAGGCAGTCGCCATCGGTGGAGTCACCCAGTCTGCCCAGCGCCATGGAGAACCCACGCTCGGTATTGCCATCGCGCCACAGGTCGGTGTTGGTGATGATTTGTTTGGTCTCCTCCGCCGACAGTTCGCGATGGCGGCGGATACGCACCGAGAGCCCGGACCGCCGGGCACGGTTGACGGCTTGGCGGACTGTCGCCATGTGCGGACCTGAGATCGAGAAGGTGCGCGGGTACAGGATTGCCTCGTCACCGAGTTCCAGTGCGTTCAGGCCATGTTCGCGATAGGCCAGCGCACCCTCGGCGCTCGCGCCCATCACCGCCGGCGCCCAGCCGTAGGCCTGGCAGACCCGCAGCCACGCCGAAATTGCTTGGCTCCAGGCCGATTTGTCCCCGATGGGATCCGCGCTGACGAGGCAGACGCCAACCTCAACCCGATAGGTGACGGCCGCACGACCGTTGGGCGCGAAGATGACCGCCTTGTCTCGGCGCGTCGCGAAGTATCCGAGGGAGTCGTCCTGTCCATAACGCTCCAGGAGACCCCGGATCAGTGATTCGTCATCACCTGTCAACGCGTTGACGGCTCGTTGTGAGCGGAACAACACGATGGCCGCGGTGATCAGCGCGAGTGCGCCGAACAATCCGAACAACCAGTTCAGGAAATGCGGTGGAACGCCGTCAAAATCGCGATGTGATGCGATGGAGAAGCCCGCGACACGGTTGAGCGCCCACCAGAATCGATCGTCAGGAACCAGGGTGCGGGGGAAGAGCTCCAGCAGGCCCCACGCGACCAGCGTTCCCGCCGCCATCCCGCTGACCAGCACCACCGCCGCCTTGACGATCGCACCCCGTCGTACTTTCGCGTAGAACTCCTTTCGAGCAAGCAACAGCAGCAGGATGAATGCGCCGTGCACGACGAGGCCCATCAGTTCCACGGTGTCGCGGTGCTCGATAAAGCCGCCGACATTCAATGCCGACCGACCTACCAAGTCGATCAGCAGCACCCACCACGCGATGCTCTTGCGCACTGCGAGGGCAGCGGCCAGCAGCGCAAGCACACATGCCCACGACAGGCTGCTATCGGGCCACCCGAACAGATACTCATCAACGAACTCCCGGGGCAGCCTGGTCGCCATACGAACAAATGGGGAGAAGCTCGAGAGGAAATTCAGGATCGCCAGAACGCCGACGAGCCAGCCGAAGAAGGGCGGAACCCACCGCCACCTCGACGTTATAGGTGGTCGCGCCGCTGGGCGCGCGCCTATACCCGGGAGCGCTGTGACAGCGGATTGCTCCGGGGCGGGTGGTTCAGCTGCCGGTTTGGTGGATGTCACCTTGCGAGAATAAGTGGCATGCCTTGACGTTCCCTGCGAGTTACGAGTTCCGGGCGTTTATCTCAGGTACTTCTCACCGGGGCCTTGGCCCGGCTCGTCCGGGACGGCGCTGGCTTCACGGAACGCCTTTTGCAGGCTCTGCAACCCGTCGCGGATCGGCGCGGCATGCGGGCCCAGGTACTCCACCGAGGCGGCCACCAGCCCGGCAAGCGCGGTGATCAGCCGGCGTGCCTCGTCCAGGTCGCGGTGAGGACTTTCGTCGGGATCGGGGGAGGACAGTCCCAGTTTTTCGGCACTGGAGCTCATCAGCATCACGATGGCCTTGGTGACTACCTCGATTGCAGGGATATCTGCCAGGTCCCGCACGGAGCCGTCATTCGGGGCGTCATCTCGGGACGAGGTGTCGTGAATTTCGAGGTCATCGGTCACGGCTGCTAGACTTCCATGCACGACCGTTCCCGGTAACGCCGGGGACACCAAGTGGAGTCCCGCTCCCACCGCTGACCATAAGGTCTCGCGGTCCGGTCGCAATCACTCTCGGGTGATTGTTCTGCCTCAACATTTGGGGTGCAGAACGGCGTTTTTCGTCGTGACCGGTCGGCTACGGGCCCTGCCATGCGCAGGGCTTCTCTGTTCTACGGGAGCAGAGTCTGTTCGATATGAGCAGAGTGCTGATGGACCCGCTTTTTGTCCCCGTCGACCTGTGTTTCGGTTAAGACAGTAGAGGACGAGCCAGGGAGGCCACATCAGCACTGAGACCCGCATTAACGAACGCATCCGCGTACCCGAAGTCCGCTTGATCGGCCCTAAAGGCGAGCAGGTCGGAATCGTTCGGATCGAAGATGCGCTTCGCGTCGCCGCAGACGCCGATCTCGACCTTGTCGAGGTAGCCCCAGACGCCAGGCCTCCGGTCTGCAAGATCATGGACTACGGCAAGTTCAAGTACGAGACGGCTCTGAAGGAGCGCGAGTCTCGCAAGAACCAGCAGCAGACAGTCGTCAAGGAACAAAAGCTTCGGCCGAAGATCGACGATCACGACTACGAAACCAAGAAGGGCCATGTGGTCCGCTTCTTGGAAGCCGGATCTAAGGTCAAGGTGACGATCATGTTCCGCGGACGCGAGCAGTCGCGGCCCGAGCTGGGCTACCGGCTGCTGCAGCGGCTCGGCGCGGACGTCGCCGACTTCGGCTTCGTCGAGACCTCCGCGAAGCAGGACGGCCGCAATATGACGATGGTGCTGGCGCCGCACCGGGGCGCGAAGACCCGGGCCAAGGCGGCTCAGCAAGCAGAGGCTCCTGCAGGGCCGGCCCCGGCCCAGGCGGCCCCGCCGGCTGAGCAAGCGCCCGTCGAGCAAACGCCAGTTGACCAGGCGCCCACTCAACAGGCGTAGTACCTAAGTACCGACACAACGAAGAACAGGGAACACCAAGATGCCTAAGGCCAAGACCCACAGCGGTGCGTCGAAGCGCTTCCGCACTACCGGCAGCGGAAAGATCGTGCGCCAGAAGGCGAACCGTCGCCACCTGATGGAGCACAAGTCCACCACTCGCACCCGCCGTCTCGACGGCCGTGCCGTGGTAGCGGCGAACGACACCAAGCGTGTCAAGAAGATGCTGACCGGCTAGCAGTCGCGTTCACGACCACCCCAACACACAGCACCACACTGCATCACTAGAAGGAACAAACATATGGCACGCGTGAAAAGGGCCGTCAACGCCCAGAAGAAGCGCCGGACAATCCTGAAGGCCTCCAAGGGCTACCGCGGTCAGCGGTCACGCCTGTACCGGAAGGCCAAGGAGCAGCAGCTCCATTCGCTGACCTACGCCTACCGGGACCGTCGCGCCCGCAAGGGTGAGTTCCGCAAGCTGTGGATCTCGCGCATCAACGCCGGGGCCCGCGCCAACGACATCACCTACAACCGCTTCATTCAGGGCCTGAAGATCGCCGGTGTCGAGGTCGACCGCAAGATCCTCGCCGAGCTGGCCGTCAGCGATGCGGCCGCGTTCACCGCGCTGGTCGAGGTCGCCAAGGCTGCGCTGCCCGAGGATGTCAATGCTCCGGCCGGGGAAGCCGCCTGAGCGACGCACTTCTGACCGAGCGATCACAGACAGTGATCGACGCGGTCAAATTGCACCGGCCCGCCGCGCGTCGGCGGGCCGGTCTTTTTCTGGCGGAAGGGCCGAACCTCATTGAGGCCGCGCTGCGGTCCGGCGCGGTCGAACAGGTCTTCGTCACCGAGTCCGCGGCAGATCGATTTGCAGACCTGCTGTCCGCAGCTCCCATCCGTCTCGTCACCGATCGGGCCGCCAAGGCGTTGTCCGACACCGTTACCCCAGTCGGGTTGGTGGCGGTGTGCCACTCCATTGCGAGGCAATGGCCCGAGATCGCGGCACTTTCCCCGCGACTAATCGTTGTCGCGGTTGATATTTCGGAACCAGGCAACGCAGGCACGCTGATCAGGGTTGCCGACGCGATGGGCGCCGACGCGGTCATTCTCGCAGGAAACAGCGTCGACCCGTTCAACGGCAAGACCCTGCGCGCCTCGGCAGGCAGCATCTTCAATATCCCCGTGGTGGCCGAAGACAGCGTCGACAGCATCCTCAAAGAGCTTTCGGGGCAGGATATTTCGATTCTAGCCACCACGCTCGACGGTGATCTCTCCCTCGACGATGCCGAAACCGTCCTGTCCGGCCCGTGCGCGTGGATCTTCGGGAATGAGGCGCACGGATTGGACGCGGGGACGGTCGCATTGGCCACACACCGAATCACCATCCCGATGCGCGGGGGAGCTGAGAGCCTCAATCTGGCCAGCGCTGCGTCGATTTGCCTGTACGCCACGGCTCGGATGCACCGCGGTCAATAGCCTCCAGTACTATCCACAAAGCCGTAACAACCAGTACTAGTAACTTCCATGGATTGAGGAATGTTGATGTCGGAGCCCCTGAAGATCACGCGCTTCCGCGAGTCGGACGTCCCCAACCAGTCCGGCAAGACCCACGTCATCACCGGCGCCAATAACGGCCTGGGACTCGTGGCCGCCGAGGCCCTGGCCCGCGCCGGCGCCCGCGTGGTGCTGGCCTGCCGCAACCAGGAGACCGGTAAAGCCGCCCTGGACAAGGTGCGCGCCCTCGGACCGAATGCCGACCATGCGCTCGTGGAGCTGGACCTCACCAGCCTTGCGTCCGTGCGCTCCGCCGCGGATGCAATCCGCACGCAGGCACCCACAATTGACGTGCTGCTCAACAACGCCGGCGTCATGGCGATCCCGCTGCGGCGCACCGCCGAAGGATTCGAGATGCAGATCGGTGTCAATCACCTCGGTCATTTCGTGCTGACGGACGCGCTGCTGCCCTCGCTGCTGGCCGCTGACGCACCGCGGGTCATCTCGCTGGGCAGCGTCGCACACGCGCAAGGGCGCAACAACCTGAAGGTCGATGACCTGAACTTCACCAAGCGTCGGTACAACCGGATGACGGCCTACCGGGCCTCGAAGCTCGCGTGCATGCTGTTCGGCTCCGAGTTGGCCCGCAAGGCCGCGACCGCCGGGTCCTCGCTGGTGTCGGTGAATGTGCACCCCGGTGTGGCCGCGACGAACCTGTTCGATTCCATGATCCCGAAGATTCCGGGGCTGCAGAAGGCCTTCTACTTCGGCATGGGCGTGGTGCTGCAGGACGAGCGCCAGGGCGCCGAGTCCGAGCTGTACGCGGCGTCCATGCCCGATGTTCGGCCCGACGATTACCTCGGACCCACGCAGCTTCAGGGTATGCGTGGACCGGTGAGGCGCGCGCCCCGTTCCGGTGAGTCACGCGACGCGCAGCTGGCGGCCCGGTTATGGGAGAAGTCGGTGGAGCTCACCGGCGCGGATTACTCCCGCCTCACCGGATAGGACGCACTGGGATCACCCTGAGTCCAACACTCGTGTCGCGCACCGCAGTTCGGCATCATCGTTGCTCGACGCGGGTGTGGCTGAGAGGCTAGGCACCGGCCTGCAAAGCCGTTCACACGGGTTCGAGTCCCGTCACTCGCTCCAACGAATCATCGGGTCAGCCGATAGGCTGACCCGATGATTCGTAACTGTTGGTCACTGGCTCCAGATCTAAAGATCTAACCGCCGGCGGGCGCTTCCGCCGCTTTCGGCGGCTGTCCGTCAGCGGACTCCAGCGTTGGAGCGGCTGGTGCCCCTGGCATCACTGTGGGAGCCGTGGGCTCGACCGCTGCGGCGCTCTCTGGCGCCTGGCCATGCGGATCCTCCAAAGCCGGATTCTCGTTCCCTGCGCCGAATTGGACGCCCGTGGTGCTTGCCGGCGCGGCCGGCGTTGCGCCGCCCTGGATTCCGTATCGCGTACTGGACGAGGTCAACACGTTGGCGGGGTGGGCACTATTGCCCAGCTTGCTCCCGGGGAGCCCAGTAGCGCCCGCCGCAGGATCGGCGTTGGCCGCGATCTTCACACCGCGTGCGTCCACGGCGGCAGGAGCGACGGCCGGGAAGTTGTTATAGATGTACGTATAACTTCCCGGAGTGGCGGGCAGGGGAGCGGGGACGCCAGGCACAAATGGGATGCCTGGCGGGTCGGCCGCCGCCATCGGCGCGGTGAGCCCTGCCAGCGCCAGGGCCCCGGCCACACCGGCCGCAGTGACGATAATCTTTCGTTTCGGCACGAGAGCCCTCCCTAGATCTTCATCGGGTCGCCGTAAACGGCGAACGAGGTGTGGGCGGAGGCTGTCGAGATCCGCAAGTAGACGTACGACCGGATGGTGACATCGCCGCCGCAGGCATCCGCCTTGATGTGCAGGTTATCGACATCGAGCATAGCCTTGCCACCGTCGCTCAGAGCCATATTGGCCAAGGGGAGATCGGTGATCACACCGGGCTGCAGGATGGTCTGCACGAAACCAGCCACACCGCCGGAGCCGCCGACGCTCGGGCCGCCGCTATAGCCCGCCGATCCCGCCAGGCCTCCGGTGCCGCCGATCTGCAGACCGCTGGAAACGTCTGTCTGACAACCGAGTTGATATCCCGCGATAAAGAGGCTGTCGGTGATCGGCGCGGACCCACCGGTGGCGATTGCGGTCGCGTCGAAGGTCACGAACGCCTCCCGAGAGTTGGAGGCCTCGGCCAGGTTGGGCACCGAGTTGATCGTCTCGTGGTCGCTCCGGATAACCAGAGTCCACCCGTCACGAGTTACCTTGGTGTAGGTCTGGGGCGCCATCGTCACCGGATCGGCGTGCGCGGTTGCCGTTCCCAGAGTGCAGATCGCGGTGAACAGCGCCATGACGGCGGCCGTGCGTGGGAGTACTGCCATGTGAGTGCCTCGTTTCCCCTTGCGGATATGGACCGGTACCTGAGTTTGGGAGCTATCGCAGCGTCGTCGATTACGTGTCGGTGTGATGAGTCCGTTATGTGAGCTGACGGAAAGATACGCCTGCTCAAACGGCGCCGCAGATCGTTTTTCACAGGCCACTCACAGGAATCGCCGTCGGGAACACTCGTGCTCACTTTCTAGTTTCGTTCATTGTGAGTTGATGACGCGTTGCTGGACGCCGGCGATCAACAAAGGACAGGCTGTCCGAATGTGTTCTTATGCTGCGTCAATCACCCAGTGAACGGCGGGTGTCGAACCGCCCACAGGGGAGTAAACCCCTTGTCCGGACGAGCTAATTTCGTCTGTCAGGCGACAGAAATACCTACCGCGAAAATGTGGTCTACGCCATAGTTTGGCCCTGTAAAAGCTGCGTAAACAGGTGTTACGGGACTTCGCGAGCACCCCGAATTGCCCAAGGGGGAGATGCCAGCGAAAAGGTGGCATGTAACAACTCGCCGGCGCGTGCCATGAGTGACCTGGGCTGGGCTGACTGCGGCAGGTAGTGCATCGGCAGCCCCCGTCGGTCCCTGGGCGGCGCGGTGATCTTCGGCGCCTCTACGAGGGGCGCATCGGGAGGCAACTCGCCGCGGGAGCGCTTGTATGCCGATACCGCGCGGGGGTGCAGCCGGATATCGTCGGGCAGCGGGCTGAACGCCAGCTGCACCGCCTTACCGAACAGCCGTAGCAGCACTTCGTCACCTGGTGTCCAACGCATTCCGGCCTTCTCACGCACCGACGGATTGAACACCCCGGCGGCAACCCAGTTTTGGAATGCTCGGGCCGGCGCCCACATCTGATGCCAGAGGAAGTCCGGCATCAGTACGTATCTCGGCTTGGGGATCTGGATCTGGAAGATATCCAGCGTCGCGCGGTTGATCTCCAGTTCGTCGATGCAAACCCGCTCCCAATACTCCTGGAACTCCTCCCACGATTTCGGCACCGGTCGCATGCTCATGCCGTACATCCGGTACCACTGGACGTGCTCGGCAAAGAGCTGACGTTTCTCGGCCTCGGTGAGCCCGCCGCAGAAGTACTCCGCGGTGTTGATGATGAGCATGAAGAACGTCGCGTGCGCCCAGTAGAAGGTCTCGGGGTTGAGGGCGTGGTATCGCCGCCCCTTCGTATCGACGCCCTTGATGGTGTCGTGGTAGCCGCGAATCTGACGTCCGGTGTCCGCGGCACGATCACCGTCGTAGACCACGCCCATAATGGGGAAGACGGAGCGTGTCACTCGCTGCAAGGGTTCGCGGAGCAGTATCGAATGGTTCTCCACACCGGCACCCAGCTCCGGATACATGTTCTGGATGGACCCGATCCACACACCGAGCAATCCGGTGCGCAGATCCGCAAAGTACTTCCACGTTAGCGAATCTGGACCAAGTGGTTGCGGAACATCGTCCTGATCGATTTCGCGCAACGGTTCTGCGATCGAACGCCTGTCGGGCGAGCGCGCAGGCGCGGACCTGTGGGTACCCCGATCGGCAGTGGCGGATGTCATCGTTGACCCTCCTTTGTGGTGCCTATCACGCACGTTATTGGTGACAACTGACGTTGTCAATGAGTACGTCAACGGTGGTGAGAACCGTTTGTTAACCGTGTCCGAAGCTCCACGTCGCCGCTACCAGCACCGACAGATAGCGACCGGGTGGTTGGGGAGACGCGCGCGGACATAGCGACACTGGCAACTACAAGATTGCCGCTACCCACCCCAGCACATAGGCTGATCCCGTGGATGTCGAGCCGTCAGGCCTCGATGCCGAACCGGACCGAGAGCATGACTCTGAGGTCCGTAAGCGCAGGCGAGGTCGCACCCGTGGGCCTGTGCGGCATGACCACGTCCTGGACTCGCTAGATGCAGATGAGGCCGAGGACGGCTCCGTTACCCCCGGGGAGCCCGCGTCCCGCCATATCGCACGAGCCGGTATCTGGTTTCGCAAGATGGATCGGGACCCCGCAGTGGTGGCGGCGGTACGTCGTGCCCGGCGTTCACTGCCTGGCGATCCGTATTTCGGTGATCCGCTGTCCACCAGCGGTTTTGGCGGGGCGAGTGCCGTCGCGCGCGCCGCGGACCGGCTGGTGACCGACAGGGATACCGCGGTCCGAGAGTTCGGGTTCGGTGCCCTACAGCTCTGGCAGGCCCTCACCGAGAGGGTCAGCAAGCAACCGGCGAATCGCGAGGTCACGCTGGTCTTCACCGATCTCGTCGGGTTCTCGGGGTGGGCACTCGAAGCCGGTGACGACGCGACACTCAAATTGCTGCGCCGCGTCGCATCCGTCGCCGAGCCGCCCATCCTCAATGCCGGTGGCCAGGTCGTCAAGCGCATGGGCGACGGCATCATGGCGGTCTTCGACGACCCGGTGACCGCCCTGCGCGCAATCATTCCCGCCCGCGAGGCATTGAGAAACGTTGAGATCCAGGGATATACGCCGGTGATGCGGATTGGTATCCACTCGGGCACGCCCCAGCGGATCGGTTCGGACTGGCTTGGAGTCGACGTGAACATCGCGGCCCGTGTCATGGAGAGTGCCGCGAAGGGCGGGCTGGCCATCTCGCAACCCGCGCTGGCCAAGGTGCCCCTGGCGCTTCTCGATCACCTGGGACTCACACCGACGCCCGTACGACGCCCGCTGTTCTCCAGTAGGCCGGCCGGAGTGCCCGAGAACATGAAGATGTACCTGCTCGAAACTCGCAGGGAACTGCCAGCCGCGGGGGATGACGGTCGCGTCTAGCCGGTGCGATCATGGGTCATGCGGAGAGTCTGGGCCGCGCTAGTCCGGCTACGAGTGACCATCGGTTATGCGGCCGCCCTGGTCGCGGTCGCCACCGTGCTGGTCCTGGAGGGGCCGCGGATGCAGGACCGTGTCGTCGCGCACGCGAGCACCAATCTGCACAATCTCCATCAGGGACGCCTGGGCACTCTTATCGGCAGCGCGTTTGTCACCGACGCCGGACCGATCTACCTGTGGCTTCCAGGCCTTGTCTGCATCCTCGCCCTCGCTGAACTGCAATGGCACAGTGGACGATTGGCACTGACCTTCGCGCTGGGGCATATCGGAACAACCCTCATCGTCGGCCTCGGGTTGGCCCTGGCGATCTGGTTGCATTGGGCTCCGGTATCCATCGCGCGGGTCAGCGATGTGGGGATGAGCTACGGCACCGCGGCAGTCCTCGGGGCGTTGACGCCGTCGATTCCATCGCGATGGCGTGCGTCCTGGGTGATCGGATGGATCACGGTGGGCGTGGTGTCCATCGCGTGCAACCAGATGTTCACCGAGGTCGGACACCTGATAGCGCTGATCCTCGGGATGCTGGTCGCAAGGACCCTGCCGCCTCTTCCGCGGCGCGCCCCGCACTGGACCGCACTTCGCTTGTCGCTGCTGGCTTTCGGCGGCCTCTTTGCTCTGATGATGTTCGCGGAGGACGGCCCGACGCTGGCGGCGGCGGCACCCACCGCTATTGCCGCCGTGCTCGTCACCCAGTGGGTCAACGCGCGGCGGCGGCCTCGTGATCAAGTAGCCATCGCTTGACGGGAAGGCCGTAGCGGAAGCCGCCCAGTGCACCGCCGATACGTAAGACCCGGTGGCACGGGACGAACAACGCTGCGGCGTTGCGCGCACAGGCGCTAGCGGCGGCGCGGATGGCGGCGGGCCGCCCGGCGCGCACCGCGAACTCGCTATAGGTGATGGGCGCTTCCGGGCCGACCATCCGCAGCACGTCCCAGGCATGCACGAGAAAGTCCCCGGAATGCTGGGCGACGGGGATCGGGTCGATGGCCGTCAGATCGCCCGCGTGGTAGTCCGTGACCGCCTTGGTGACCTTTCCGAGGTCACGCCTGTGGCTCAGGGTCTGCGGCCGCAACGTCGGATGAATCAGCGAGCGCAGCAGTTCGGGGGAGTCCGTCCATCCCGATGCGAGAACGGTCCCCGCACCGTCGACGATTGCGGTGAATGGCCCCACCGGGGTGGTAAGGGTCGCGTAGTCGCTCATGAGGTTCCTTTCGGCTTACGGGTGCGTGGACGAGCTTGGGCCGCGATTCCCTTGCGCCACAGGTGCATGGACACATAGGACCGCCACGGCGAGCAGCCGCGGGCGGCGGCGATGTCGATACCCTCGGCGGCTGCGCCGCGGCGCAGCACCAGATCGTGTTCGAGCAGCACGTCGGGATCCGCGAGTTGACGCATCACCACGTAGTCGGCAGTCCACGGCCCAATTCCCTTGATGTCCAACAGCTGCCGACGCAGATCTGTGGCGGTCATCCCGTGATGCAGCTCCAGCTTGCCTGCCGCGAGACTCTCGGCGGCCCGTATGACAGCCTCGATCCGCGCGGCGGGACCCGCCATCACCCCAGCTCCGGCCGCGGCGACAGCGTCGGCTGTGGGAAAGAGGTGCGTCACCCGACCCGTCGTGTCGGTCACCTGCTCACCGAGCGCGGCAACCAGAGATCCCGTCGCGGTATTGGCCGCGGCTACGGAGATTTGCTGACCGATCATGGTGCGCAACAGCAGTTCTGACCCATCGACGGTGCCGGGAACCCTGACACCGGGCGCATCGGCGACGAGGGGCGCCAGTGCGGGATTGGACAGCAGAGCGTCGTCGACGGCGGCAGGATCGGCATCGAGGTCGAGGAGGTGACGCAGTCGCGCCACCGAGGGAGCAAGGTCCCGCATATCGGTGAGCTGCAGGTCCGCCCGCACCTGATCCGTCGACACCGTCAAGGTCGCGATGACCGGGCCATGCGGCATCCGCAGCGCTCGCGTGTACCGCCCGTCGGAGAAATCCTCGACCCCACGAGCGCAATGATGTTCCAACAGCCACGTTGACCATGCGACGTTATGGGGCAGCCGCAGAGGGAGTTTGAGGCTGACTCCACCAGGGATTGGCGCCGCCGCGGCAGTGTCTTTGCGGGGGACTTCAGTACGCAGCTTCGAGGGTGTCGTCGCGAAAACGGCCGCGATCGTGTCGTTGAACTGCCGAATGCTGGAAAAGCCTGCGGCGAATGCGATATCAGACATAGACAGATCGGTGCGCTGAATCAGCAAACGAGCCGTGGTGGCCCGGTTCGCCCGCGCCAGCGCCAGTGGGCCCGCGCCCAGCTCGCCGAGCAGTACCCGGTTGAGCTGGCGACTCGAGTATCCGAGCGCACGCGACAATCCGTCGACTCCATCACGCTCGACCACGCCGTCGCCGATGAGGCGCATCGCGCGGATAGCCAAGTCGGACTTGATGTTCCACAGTGGAGATCCAGGCGCCGCATCCGGTAGGCACCGCCGGCAAGCGCGATATCCGGCGGCTTGTGCGGAGGCCGCGGTGGGATGGAAGGAGACGTTCTGACGTTTCGGTGTGATGGCCGGGCAGGACGGTCGGCAGTAGATACCGGTGGTGCGAACCGCTGTGTAGAACTGTCCGTCGAATCGGGTATCGCGGGACTGAACTGCCCGATAACAGGCCTCCGCTTCAAGCTCCATGCTTTGAGCATGCCCGCGCCCACGGCGGAGTGCTAGCGGAAATCGGACATTACCGTTGGGACTGGTTCTCGTCCCAGATCAGGGCGTAGCGGCGCCACGCCAGCAAGGTGATCGTCATCGACATCGCTGTTCCCGCTATCGCACCGATCGCCGAGCGCCGCCAGGCGGCCGCAAGCGCCGATAACAGCGCAATACCTCCGAGGAGGCTCAAACCGGTGAGTGCGGCATCCGATGTGGGTTTGGTCATCCAGATTTCCTCGCCACGTATCGCTCGGGTGGCGAAGGAGCTGCCATCGCGGGGCGTTGGCGTGACGATGGGGTTGATCACCAGCCAGACAATGATGGGGAGCGACCAGCGCCACCGCCGGGTCCACACCGGGAAGAGCAACAGCGGTGTTGTCGCCCAGCGTGACCACGCGCTCACCGGGTGGCAATGCCTGTCGAAGATCCAGCGGCGTACTGCGGCGCCATTCACATCTCGACATTAGGCGACTGCCATGGTGCCCGTCCGGTATGACCGGAAGGTGGTTAACTCGCCTTACCCTATGATCGGCATCCGTGGCTGATCACTCTGAGGAATCCTTGAACAGCGCCGTTGGTGCTGCTCGCGCCGCATTCGACGCCGCAGGCGACCTAGACGCCCTCGCGCAGGCGAAGATCGACCATCTGGGGGAGAAGTCCCCGCTGGCGCTGGCCCGCCAGGCATTGGGCGCGCTGCCGAAGGATCAACGGTCCGAGGCCGGAAAGCTCGTCAACACCGCACGCACACAGGCACAACAAGCGTATGACGACAGACTGGAGGCGCTGCGCGCCGAGCGCGATGCTGCTGTGCTCGTGGCAGAACGCTTCGACGTGACGCTGCCCTCGACGCGTCAGGCCATCGGAGCGCGCCATCCCATCACTATTCTGTCCGAACACATCGCCGACACCTTCGTCGCGATGGGGTGGGAGGTGGCCGATGGTCCCGAGGTCGAGACCGAACATTTCAATTTCGACGCCCTGAACTTTCTGCCGGATCACCCGGCACGCAGTACCCAGGACACCTTCTACGTCGCACCCGAGGACTCCCGACAGGTGCTGCGCACGCACACCTCACCGGTTCAGGTACGCACCCTGTTGGCGCGCGACCTGCCCGTGTACGTGATCTCCCTGGGGCGCGCCTTCCGGACCGACGAAATCGACGCCACCCATCTGCCGGCCTTCCATCAGGTAGAGGGGATCGCCGTGGACCGCGGGCTGACCCTGGCCAACCTCAAGGGCACCCTTGACGCCTTCGCCCGGGCGATGTTCGGGGCACAGGCACACACCCGGATGCGGCCGCACTTCTTCCCCTTCACCGAACCCTCCGCCGAAGTTGACGTCTGGTTCGAGAACAAGAAGGGCGGCGCCGGCTGGGTCGAATGGGGTGGTTGCGGGATGGTCAATCCAAATGTCCTGCGGGCCAGCGGTATTGACCCCGTTGAATACAGCGGTTTCGCGTTCGGCATGGGCCTGGAGCGCACCCTGCAGTTCCGCAACGGCTTACCCGATATGCGCGACATGATCGAGGGCGATGTGCGCTTCAGCCTCCCGTTCGGGGTGAGTGCCTGATGCGCATTCCCTACAGCTGGCTGATCGAGGTCCTCCGCGTCGGCGCTCCGGAATTCTCGGCCCCCCCGGCCGGTATCGAGGAAACACTGATTCGCATCGGCCACGAGGTCGAAGAGGTGATCGTTCCCGGCCCTGTGAAGGGACCGCTCGTGGTGGGACGGGTCGCCGAGATCACCGAACTTGCCGAGTTCAAGAAGCCGATCCGCTTCTGCCTGGTGGATGTGGGAGAGTCCCAGCCGCGTGAAATCGTCTGTGGTGCTACCAACTTCGTTGTCGACGACCTCGTGGTGGTGGCACTTCCGGGTGCCACCCTGCCCGGCGACTTCACCATTGCGACCCGCAAGACCTACGGACACACATCCGACGGGATGATCTGCTCGACGACGGAGCTGGGTTTGGGCCCTGAATCCTCTGGAATTCTGGTGTTGCCACCGGGCACCGCCGAGCCCGGCGCCGACGCCACCGAGGTGGTCGGGCTGGACGACGCGGTCTTCGATCTGTCGATCACCCCCGATCGGGGATATTGCCTATCCGTTCGCGGGCTGGCACGCGATCTAGCGTGCGCGTACGACCTCGAATTCGCCGATCCCGCTGCTGTAACGCCACTTGCGGCCGATAGGCCGTCGCTGCCCGTACATATCGATACCGGAACCGGGGTCAAGCGCTTCGGGTTACGCCCGGTCATCGGTATCGATCCGTCGGCGGTATCGCCATGGTGGTTGCAGCGGCGGCTCATGCTCTGCGGTATCCGTGCGATCTCGCCCGCCGTCGACGTCACCAACTACGTGATGCTCGAAATCGGGCACCCGATGCATGCTCACGACAAGGCGCGGATCAAGGGCGATTTCCGGGTGCGGTTCGCGACCCCGGATGAAACGGTGGTCACGCTCGACGACGCGGAACGCAAGCTCGAGCCTGGAGATGTCCTGATCGTCGATGACGCCGGGGTCACCGCCATCGGTGGTGTCATGGGCGCCGGAAGCACCGAGATGCGCGACGACTCCACCGATGTGCTCCTCGAGGCCGCGGTATGGGACCCGGCCTCAGTGCTGCGCACCCAACGCCGGCTACACCTGCACAGCGAGGCCGGGCGTCGCTATGAACGCTCCGTGGATCCTGCGATATCGGCTGCCGCGCTTGACCGTTGCGCCTCGCTGCTACGCGATATCGCCGGTGGAACCACGCCCCCCGAACTGACGGACTGGACCGCCGAAGACCTGGACGACAGCGCAAACAGGATCATTTCCATCCCGGTCGAACTGCCGGCGCGTGTCGCCGGCGTGGAATACGCCGATGGCGTGGTGGAACGCCGGCTCCGCCAGATCGGCGCCGTGGTCAGCCGAGACAAGACAGCCGAGGGCGACACACTGCGGGTGACGCCGCCGAGCTGGCGCCCGGACATCATCGAGGGCGCAGACCTGGTCGAGGAGGTGCTGCGACTCGAAGGTTTGGAGGACATCCCATCGATCCTGCCCGCCGCACCTCAGGGCGGTGGTCTCACGCCCGCACAACAGCGTCGCCGTGCGGTGGGGAAGTCGTTGGCGCTCAACGGGTACACCGAGATCTTGCCGATGCCGTTTCTACCGGCCGGGATATTCGACGCGTGGGGTCTGGACAGCGAGGATCCACGGCGACGCACCACAAAGGTGCTCAACCCACTGGAATCCGATCGCCCGGAGCTGGCCAGCACCCTGTTGCCCGGTGTACTGGAGGCGTTGTCACGCAATATCTCTCGTGGTGCCACTGATATCGCGTTGTTCACCATCGGCCAGGTCGTACGGCCAACCGAGACGACCCGCGCCATCCCGTTGCTCGACGTCACCGACCGCCCGTCCGATGCCGAGCTGAAGGCACTATTCGAATCCCTGCCCGCACAGCCCGTCCACGTGGCACTCGTGCTGGCCGGGGCCCGCGAGCCGAGCGGACCTTGGGGCCGCGGACGTGCCGCCGATGTCACCGATGCACTAGAGGCGGCCCGGATCATCGGGCGTGCCGCGTACGTCGACGTGTCGTTGCGGGCCGGTGCGGTACTGCCCTGGCATCCCGGGCGCTGCGCAGAGATTGTGGCCGACGGCCAGGTGATCGGCCATGCCGGCGAGCTGCATCCTGCAGTGATCGAGCGTCTCGGACTGCCCAAGCGCACCTGCGCCCTGGAATTGAGTCTTGATGCGCTTCCTGTCACCAATCCTCTTCCTGCGCCAAGGATCTCGCCGTTTCCGGTGGTTCTTCAGGATGTCTCACTGGTAGTCGCCGAGACGGTGCCGGCAGATGCCGTCACCGATGCGTTGCGCGACGGGGCGGGGGAGTTGCTCGAAGATGTGCGGCTGGTGGAGATCTACACCGGACCGCAGATTGGCGAGGGCAACAAATCGCTGAACTTCCGGCTACGTTTCCGTGCAGCGGATCGCACCCTCACAGAAGACGAAGCCACCGCCGCACGGGTGGCGGCGGTGGCTTCTGCGGCTTCGCGCGTCGGGGCGACCCAACGCGCGTAGCGGGTCTACTTGCCTCGCTGGTCAGCCTGCTCGCGGTGCTGCTCCTGGCGCTGACGATCGGCACGATCCGACATGGAAGGCTCCCTTCTCGTTCGTTTCTGACTGCCGGCACATTCGCCAGCTATCTCCACCGTAACTGTGGCCACCGCGCATTACACCGTTGAGCTCAACTTGAGGTTTACGTGAACATTTCTCGGCGAGAACCTACTCATGCTGCGGTTTTCGGCGATTCGCCTGCGTAGATACCTTTTGGCGAGAACCCGTGACGAATAAACTTGCGTTCTTCTGCATAAAGATACAGAATTGTCGCTATGACTAGTGGGTTCTCGGTCGCGGTCGCCGGTGCCAGCGGATACGCCGGAGGTGAGATCCTGCGCCTACTGCTGTCGCATCCGGCATACGCTGCGGGCCGCCTGCGGATCGGGGTGTTGACCGCCGGTTCGAATGCCGGAACCGACGTCCTCGAGCATCATCCCAACCTGACACCGCTGGCTGACTACAAACTACAGCCCACCGATCCCACACTGTTGCGGGGCCATGACGTGGTGTTCCTCGCGCTACCGCACGGATCTTCGGCGAAGATCGCCGACGAGCTGGGGCCACAGACCCTCATCATCGACTGCGGCGCCGACTTTCGGCTGACCGATACCGCGGCGTGGGAGCGGTACTACGGGTCAAAGCACGCGGGCAGCTGGCCCTATGGGCTTCCCGAACTTCCGGGCGCACGGAACGCCTTGCACGGCACCAAACGCGTCGCGGTTCCCGGCTGCTATCCGACAGCGGCGCTACTGGCGTTGTCCCCTGCGGTGACGGCGGGTCTGGTGGAGCCGTCGGTCACCGTGGTGGCCGTCAGCGGCACCACCGGTGCGGGACGCGCCCCCAAGGCCGACCTGCTCGCCTCCGAAGTGATGGGATCGGCGCGCGCCTACAACATCGCCGGTGCGCACCGCCACACCCCGGAAATCGCACAGGGACTGAATCATCCATCGGGCAAGCCGATGACGGTCTCGTTCACCCCCGTCCTCGTCCCCATGCCCCGCGGGATCCTCGCCACCTGCACCGCGCCGACTACCGCAACCCAAGCCAAGATCCGCGAGGCGTACGAAGAGGCGTACCGCGACGAACCGTTCATCCATCTGCTGCCCGAGGGAAAGTTACCGACCACTAAGGCGGTCTCGGGGAGCAACGCCGTCCATATCGGCCTCGCCGTGGACCCCGACGCCGGCGTACTCGTCGCGATCGCGGCCATCGACAACCTGGTGAAGGGCACCGCCGGCGCCGCGATTCAATCCATGAACCTCGCACTCGGGTGGCCCGAGGGCGATGGTCTGACCATCGTAGGAGTGGCACCGTGACCGATGGTCTTCCCGCAAGCGGCTCATCCACGACCGATGGTCTTCCCGCGAGCGGCTCATCCACGACTGATGCCATGACATCACCACTGCTGCGCACCCAGGGCGTCACCGCGCCCGCAGGATTCAAGGCGGCTGGAATCACCGCTGGTATCAAGCTTTCTGGCAAGCCAGATCTCGCGCTGGTCTTCAACGAGGGGCCGGATTATGCCGCGGCAGGAGTGTTCACCCGCAACAAGGTGAAGGCGGCCCCGGTGCTGTGGACGCAGCAGGTACTCACCACGAGCCGCCTGCGCGCCGTGATTCTCAATTCCGGTGGGGCCAATGCCTGTACCGGACCGCAGGGATTCCAGGACAGCCACGCCACCGCCGAAGAGGTCGCGAAGACCCTCAGCGACTGGGGCACCGAGACCGGCGCCATCGAGGTCGCCGTGTGTTCCACCGGCCTCATCGGCGATCGGCTGCCCATGGACAAGGTGCTGGCCGGAGTGCAGGAAATCGTGCACGAACTGGCCGGCGGCCTGGGCGGCGGGACCGATGCCGCGCACGCCATCATGACCACCGATACCGTGCCCAAAGAGGTTGCACTACACCATAAAGCCGGCTGGACAGTAGGTGGTATGGCCAAGGGCGCGGGCATGTTGGCGCCCTCCCTGGCCACCATGCTGGTGGTCATCACCACCGATGCCGCCGTGCCCGCCCGGCAGCTCGATTCCGCGCTGCGGGCAGCAACTGCACGCACCTTCGACCGGCTCGATGTCGACGGCAGCTGCTCCACCAACGACACCGTGCTTCTCCTGGCCTCCGGCGCAAGCGAGATCGCACCTGACGCTCAAGAATTCGCCGAGGCGGTCTTCCAGGTCTGCGACGACCTCGCCGCGCAGCTGCAGTCCGATGCCGAAGGCGTCACCAAACGGATCCTGATCACCGTCACCGGCGCGGTCAGCGAGGACGACGCTGTCGCCACCGCCCGGACCGTCGCCCGCGACAGCCTCGTCAAGACCGCCCTGTTCGGTTCCGACCCCAACTGGGGCCGGGTGCTCGCCGCGGTGGGGATGGCGCCGGTGGACCTGGACCCGGATCGTGTCACGGTATCGTTCAACGGAAATCTGGTGTGTGCCAACTGCACCGGCGTGCCGGGTGCCCGCGACATCGATTTGTCCGGGCCGGATGTCGAGGTGCTCATCGACCTCGCGGCGGGAGACCAGACGGCGACCATCCGTACCACCGATCTGTCGCACGCCTATGTCGAAGAGAATTCGGCGTACAGCTCATGAAGGCTTCCCAAGAAAAAGCAGAAGTCCTAGCGGCCGCGCTGCCGTGGCTCAAGAAGCTGCACGGCACCATCGTCGTCATCAAATACGGCGGTAACGCGATGACCGACGATGCGCTGAAGAATGCCTTCGCCGAGGACATGGTGTTCCTGCGTAACTGCGGTATCCACCCGGTCGTCGTGCATGGCGGCGGCCCCCAGATCACGTCGATGCTGAAAAAGCTCGGCATATCGGGCGAGTTCAAGGGCGGATTCCGGGTCACCACACCAGAAGTCCTCGATATCGTGCGCATGGTGCTGTTCGGCCAGGTCGGTCGTGAGCTCGTCGGGTTGATCAACGGTCACGGACCGTATGCGGTCGGCATCACCGGCGAGGACGCACAACTGTTCACGGCGGTCCGGCGTACCGCGACCATCGACGGCGTAGAGACCGATATTGGCCTGGTCGGCGATGTGGCACAGGTGAATCCGGAAGCGATCCTCGACCTGATCGACGCCGGGCGGATCCCCGTGGTGTCCACCCTCGCACCCGACGCCGACGGTGTGGTGCACAACCTCAATGCCGATACCGCGGCCGGCGCGCTCGCCGAAGCCCTTGGCGCCGAACGTCTCCTGATGCTCACCGATATCGAGGGTCTGTACACCGACTGGCCCGACCGCACCTCACTTGTCACCGAGATCGGGGCTGAGGATCTGCGCGAGCTCGCCCCCGGTCTGGAGTCGGGGATGATCCCCAAGATCGAGGCATGTCTGCGGGCGGTGGACGGCGGGGTTCCCAGTGCCCACATCATCGACGGACGCGTCGAACATTGCGTGCTGGTCGAGCTATTCACCGACGAGGGCATCGGGACGATCGTCAGGAGCCAATCATGAGCAACACCAGTCAGACTCAGCAGCGCTGGGAACACGTCATGATGAACAACTACGGGACACCACCGGTTGTTCTTGCCGAGGGCGATGGCGCCGTCGTCACCGACGTCGACGGCAAGCGATACCTGGATCTGTTGGGCGGCATCGCCGTCAATGTTCTGGGCCACCGCAATCAAGCCGTCATCGACGCCGTCACGCACCAGCTCTCCACGCTCGGCCACACCTCCAATCTGTACGCGACGGGGCCCGGCATCGAGCTCTCCGAGGCGCTGATCGCACGATTGGGCGTGCCCG
The DNA here is from genome assembly GCF_040653875.1 of Mycobacterium sp. NPDC050853. Taxonomy (NCBI): domain Bacteria; kingdom Bacillati; phylum Actinomycetota; class Actinomycetes; order Mycobacteriales; family Mycobacteriaceae; genus Mycobacterium; species Mycobacterium sp. NPDC050853. Next base: position 44,158 of record NZ_JBFAGW010000011.1, on the reverse strand, counting down.
GCAGGGTGTTCCTCTGCAATTCCGGTACCGAGGCCAATGAGGCCGCGTTCAAGCTGACCCGGCTCACCGGACGCACCAAAGTCATAGCGGCCGAAGGTGCTTTCCACGGCCGTACCATGGGTTCGCTTGCACTCACCGGCCAGCCGACCAAGCAGGCGCCGTTCGAGCCACTGCCCGCCGGGGTAGTACACGTACCGTACGGCGACCTGGCCGTCATCGAGGCGGCAGTCGACGGCGATACCGCCGCCGTCTTCCTGGAACCGATCATGGGCGAAGGCGGTGTGGTGGTCCCGCCGGAGGGTTACCTCGCTGGCGTACGAGAGATCACCATGCGCCACGGTGCACTCCTGGTGCTCGATGAGGTGCAAACCGGAATCGGACGCACCGGAACATTCTTCGCCCACCAACAGGTGGGTATCACCCCCGATGTCGTCACCCTGGCCAAGGGACTCGGCGGCGGGTTGCCCATCGGTGCCTGCATCGCGACCGGAGCGGCCGCGGATCTGCTCACTCCGGGCTTGCACGGCAGCACATTCGGGGGCAATCCCGTCTGTGCCGCGGCGGCCCTGGCGGTACTGCGCGTCCTCGATGAGAAGAATCTCGTCGACCACGCCGCTGCGGCGGGGAAGTCCTTGAGCCACGCCATCGAAGGGCTGCACCATCCGTTGGTCGCGCGGGTACGCGGTGCCGGTCTACTCCTTGGCATCGTCCTGAACGAACAGCGCGCCAAGGCCGCCGAGGCCGCGGCACGCGATGCCGGCTTCCTTCTCAATGCCGCGGCACCCGATGTGCTGCGGCTGGCCCCACCGCTGATCATCAGTGACGAACAGATCGAGGAGTTTGTCGCCGCATTGCCTGGCATCCTCGACACCGCAGCAGAACAGGAGCTGGCATGAACCCGGCGGGAAACATCAGGCATTTTCTGAGGGATGACGATCTGTCACCTGCCGAACAGGCCGAAGTCCTCACGCTGGCCGCCGAACTCAAGAAGGCGCCGTTCTCGCGGCGGCCGCTTGAGGGCCCGCATGGGGTGGCCGTCATCTTCGAGAAGAACTCCACCCGAACCCGCTTCTCTTTCGAGATGGGCATCGCCCAGCTGGGCGGGCACGCGGTGGTCGTCGACAGTCGCACCACCCAGCTGGGCCGCGAGGAGACCCTCGAAGACACCGGACAGGTGCTGTCCCGCTACGTAGAAGCCATCGTGTGGCGCACCTACGCGCAGGAACGCCTGACCGCCATGGCCTCCGGTTCCACGGTGCCGATCGTCAACGCCCTGTCCGACGACTTCCACCCCTGCCAGGTCCTTGCGGATCTGCAAACGCTCGCAGAGCGCAAGGGCTCCCTGGCAGGGCTGCGTCTGACCTATCTCGGTGACGGCGCGAACAATATGGCGCACTCTTTGATGATCGGCGGGGTCACTGCCGGTATCCATGTCACGGTCGCCGCACCGAGCGGGTTTGCGCCCCACCCCAAGTACGTGTCCGAGGCTCAGAAGATCGCCACAAACACCGGAGCGACGGTGACGGTGACGGCTGACCCGGCGGCGGCCGCGGCCGGTGCCGACGTACTCGTCACCGACGCCTGGACCTCCATGGGACAGGAGAACGACGGGCTCGACAGGGTCCGCCCATTCCGGCCGTTCCAGATCAACGACGAGCTCCTTGGTCTCGCGGATACCGAAGCCGTTGTACTGCACTGCCTTCCCGCGCATCGCGGCCACGAGATCACCGACGAGGTGCTCGATGGTCCGCAGAGTGCGGTGTGGGATGAGGCCGAGAACCGTCTGCACGCACAAAAGGCATTGCTGGTCTGGTTGTTGGAGAACAGGCGATGACAGCCGCACACGCGGCCGATACCCGGGCGGGACGCCAGGCCCGCATCGTGGCGCTCCTATCCACCCAATCAGTGCGCAGCCAAGGCGAATTGGCGGCCCTGTTGGCGGCCGAGGGCATCGAAATCACCCAGGCCACCTTGTCCAGGGATCTCGATGAGCTCGGTGCCGTCAAACTCCGTGCGGCCGACGGCGGGGTGGGGGTGTACGTAGTACCCGAGGACGGTAGTCCCGTCCGCGGTGTATCGGGCGGCACCGACCGGCTCTCCCGGTTGCTGGGGGAGCTGCTGGTATCCACCGATGCCAGCGGTAATCTCGCGGTACTGCGCACGCCTCCCGGTGCCGCGCACTATCTCGCCAGCGCGATCGACCGCGCTGCACTACCCGACATTGTCGGGACCATCGCGGGGGATGACACCATTGCGGTGATCGCCCGCGAACCGTTGACCGGAGCCCAGCTCGCCGCACAGTTCGAACAGCTTGCTTAATAAGGAGAATCATGACTAGCAGTGACCGCGTAATCCTGGCCTACTCGGGCGGGCTCGATACGTCGGTGGCGATCAGCTGGATCGGCAAGGAGACCGGCCGCGAGGTCGTCGCCGTCGCGATCGACCTCGGCCAGGGTGGCGAGGACATGGAGGTGGTGCGCCAGCGTGCCATCGACTGCGGCGCCGTCGAAGCGGTTGTCGTCGATGCCCGTGACGAATTCGCCGACGAGTACTGCCTGCCGACCGTGCAATCCAATGCGCTGTACATGGATCGGTACCCGCTGGTGTCGGCGATCAGCCGCCCGCTGATCGTCAAGCACCTGGTTGCCGCCGCTCGCGAGCACGGCGGCGGTATCGTCGCCCACGGCTGCACCGGTAAGGGTAACGACCAGGTGCGGTTCGAGGTCGGATTCGCTTCGCTGGCACCGGATCTGGAGGTGCTGGCGCCGGTCCGCGACTACGCCTGGACCCGCGAGAAGGCCATCACGTTCGCCTCCGAGAACGCGATCCCGATCAACGTGACCAAGAAGTCACCGTTCTCCGTCGACCAGAACGTATGGGGCCGCGCGGTGGAAACCGGCTTCCTGGAAGATCTTTGGAACGCTCCGACCAAGGACGTGTACGACTACACCGAGGACCCGACCCTCAACTGGGGTGCACCCGACGAGCTGATCGTCACCTTCGACAAGGGTGTGCCGACCGCGATCGACGGCAACCCGGTCACAGTGCTGGAGGCCATCGTCGAGCTCAACCGGCGTGCGGGGGCCCAGGGCGTGGGCCGCCTCGACGTCGTCGAGGATCGACTGGTCGGCATCAAGAGCCGCGAAATCTACGAGGCCCCAGGCGCGATGGTTCTCATCACCGCACACGAGGAGCTGGAGCACGTCACCCTGGAGCGCGAGCTCGGCCGGTACAAGCGGCACACCGACCAGAAGTGGGCCGAGCTGGTGTATGACGGCCTGTGGTACTCACCGCTGAAGCGCTCGCTGGAAGCGTTTGTCGCGGATACCCAGCAGCATGTCTCCGGCGACATCCGACTGGTGCTGCACGGCGGAAACATCTCGGTGAACGGTCGCCGCAGCGCCGAATCCCTTTACGACTTCAACCTGGCCACCTACGACGAAGGCGACAGCTTCGATCAGTCGAGCGCCAAGGGTTTCGTGCATATTCATGGTCTCTCGTCGAAGATCTCCGCCCAGCGGGACCTGTCGGGGAAGTGAGCACCAACGAGGGATCCCTGTGGGGCGGCCGGTTCGCCGGCGGCCCGGCACCCGCGCTGGCGGCGCTGAGCAAGTCGACCCACTTCGACTGGGCGCTGGCCCGTTACGACATCCGCGCCTCGATCGCGCATGCCCGAGTGCTTCGCAAGGCTGACCTGCTCACCGATGAGCAGCTGTCGGCTCTGGTCGACGGATTGCGGCAGTTAGACCGCGATGTGGCGTCTGGGCAGTTCGTCCCGGCCGATACCGACGAGGATGTACACGGCGCGCTCGAACGCGGGTTGATCGAACGTGTCGGACCCGATAACGGCGGCCGACTGCGTGCCGGCCGGTCTCGAAATGATCAGGTGGCCACGCTGTTTCGGATGTGGCTGCGCGATGCGGCCGGGCGGGTCTCCGAAGGCGTGCTCGACGTGGTGCAGGCACTGGCCGATCAGGCCGGCGCGCACCCCGAGGCGATCATGCCGGGCAAGACCCACCTGCAGGCCGCCCAACCGGTGCTGCTCGCACACCACCTACTTGCGCACGCGCAGCCACTGCTGCGCGATGTGGACCGACTTATCGACTGGGACCGACGGACCGCCGTCTCGCCCTACGGGGCCGGCGCGCTGGCAGGCTCTTCGTTGGGCCTGGACCCCGACGTCATCGCATTGGACCTAGGATTCACCGCGGCCGCGGATAATTCGATCGATGCGACCTCGGCACGCGATTTCGCGGCCGAAGCCGCCTTCGTTTTCGCGATGATCGCGGTCGACCTGTCGCGGCTGTCTGAGGATATTATCCTCTGGAGCACAACAGAATTCGGATATGCGGAGCTCGATGACTCCTGGTCAACCGGCAGTTCGATCATGCCGCAGAAGAAGAACCCCGATATCGCGGAGCTGGCCCGGGGGAAGTCGGGGCGACTGATCGGCAATCTCACCGGCCTGCTCGCCACGCTGAAGGCTCAGCCGCTGGCCTATAACCGGGACCTGCAGGAAGACAAGGAGCCGCTGTTCGATTCGGTGGCCCAGCTGGAGATGCTGTTGCCCGCGATGGCCGGGTTGGTCGCAACGCTGCGGTTCCAGATAGACCGCATGGCCGAGCTGGCCCCGGCCGGGTTCACGCTGGCCACCGACCTGGCGGAATGGATGGTGCGCCAGGGCGTGCCGTTCCGTATTGCGCACGAGGCAGCGGGGGAGGCGGTGCGGGTGGCCGAGGCTCGTGGTGTCGGCCTGCAGGACCTCACAGACAACGAACTTGCGGGCATTCACCCGGACCTGACCGGGGAGGTGCGTGCAGTGCTCACCACCTCCGGATCTGTCGCGTCTCGCAACGCGCGCGGTGGTACTGCACCCGAACGGGTGAGCGAGCAGCGCGAGCTGGTGTTGGCACGTCTAAACCTGCTGCGCGGTCAGAGCGGCTAACATCCGTAGCCATGGACGGCGAGCCGGACCCGATGTCATCGGGCCCCGGTCCGGGGGGCGACATACCGGACGACCCGAATGCGGCCTGGCGCCGTCCGGGGGTTGTGGAGGCTGTTTCCGCCGAGCCGCCAGGCTCCGATGCCGCTGAGCCTGCCGGAACGCCGCCCGAACAAGGAGTCCTCGCCCGAACTGCCCACACGGTAGGCAGCTGGTGGAACGACCTCGAGTTTGTACAGATGTGGCATGTGGTCGCCGTGATCGCGGTTGCCGCTACCGCAGGGTTCGGCGGATTGGATGCCGTCGACACGACTCCACAGACCTTCGAGCTGGGCACGCCGTTCGATAATGGTGAATTCACCATCACGGTGCAGAAGGCCATTCTGCGGCCGCAAATCGCCGGCGGTGGCGCGGTGATTGCGAAGGAAAAGCCCGGGCGGATGTACCTTGCCGTCGTCGCGGAGGTTACCAATCATGCCGATAGGGTGGGTCTTGTCGCCGGCAACTTCGCCCTGCCAGATATGACAGATGCGCAGGACATCTTCCTGCCGAAGCTACAGAACGCTACGGTTTTCCGGATCGAGGACGGCAGCAATCTGATTGAGCTGCAACCTGATCTGACCGAGAAGGTGGCGGTCGTGTGGAGCGTTCCTACAGCCGCCGTACCACCGGGCTCCCAGGTATCGGTTCAGGTGCCGTATCGAGCTTTCAGCCGTGGCTTCGTGAACTATGGCGAGGGCTGGATTGACAACGGCAAGACAGCGACAGCCACTGTACCGGTGGAGGTTCCATCATGATCTTGTCGAAAGATCTCGCGGCATTACGCGCCTCTTCACCGCTATTGCGCCTCTCCAGCACGGCCGTCGTGGTCGCCGTCATCTTGTCCGCGTCGGTATTCGTCTGGAATCGTCTGCCGAATGCCGCCGCGACGCAGAATGCCTTTGACGTTCATGGCTCGATGGGAAGTTCCGTCACCGGGCGGCTGTTCTCTGCCACAGTGACGAAAGTCGGGGTGGCGCCGGTGGTCAAACACACGGGTTACTCCCCTCGGCAACGGAATATCAAGTCCGTCGGCCAGTGGGTGGTCGTCAAGCTCAACATCACGTCCATGACCGAAGCCCCTCAGGCCGATGCGATACTGGCATTTGGCGAGAAGGGCTACACGCCCGACGACCGGCTTCGAGGTTCCACATTGCTTGGCGCACAGCTGACTCCGCTGATCCCTCAGACCGGTGTTTTCGTTTTCGAGGTCAGCTCGGGTGTACTCGAGCATGCCAGCTCGGCGAAGCTGTACATTTTCTACGCTGCTGGGCAATACAAATGGGACTCGCGGCTTGTCATCGACATTCCGCTTGACATCGAGCATGCGCCACGTTCGTCCGTTATCGCGCTTCCGATAACGGTGGTGGGCAAGCAATGAGTGATATGGCAACCAGTACCGAGGGCCCACGCCATCGGCGTGACAACGCTACAGATCAGCTGCCGTTGCGGTCACGATTGTGGTTTCGCAACGCCATCGCAGGAGTGGTCGTTATCGCCGTGTTCACCGGAGTGTGGGCTATCTCGCTCCGTGGCCCCTGGCGTGACTATCGAGCCAGCGTGACGCCTCTTCATCTAATTCCTGCCGGCCAGTCCGGTGATGCCTACGGACAGAGCTGGCGTCTTGCCGGGATCAAACACCTCGGCAAGGCCCCGCACGGAGCCAACGGGATTGTGCCGAAGGGGGCAGAGCTGGCGGTGGTCACGATCGAACGTTCGGGTGCGGTTCCAGAAGATTTTTTCTGCGACGGAAGACTCACCGACGGTGCGCGTTTATGGCCGGAGGCTCCATTCCTGACGTACACGGTGCCGCCTCCCGACGGTGTCGTCGATCACTGTGACAAACCGGGGAACCTCCAGCTCACCTTCCTGGTGCCCGACGATGTCACTATGAAGGCAGTCGACATAGTGAACCCGGTGGGCGGCGGAAACCAAATTCTGGTCAGGCTTGAAATTCCCTGAGTTTTTACGCCCCGGAGACTGCAGGATTTGCCGGGCGGGAATCATCCGGGTCGCCCGGATAGTCAAAAATCTCATTCTCGTGCGTCGCGGGCTCGTACGGCACGGACGATTCTGCCTCGACTCGTTCAACGCAGTGGGCGAAGACTGACGCAATGACGCAAATACGTAGTGAGGCAACAAGAACACCCGAAATCGCCGTAAGTATGGGGGCGACACCATTCCAGAACGACAGGGGATGGGGCCCCAATATCCAGGCGAAGCCACGCGTCAAATACCCGCCAACCTGCATTTGTGTCGTCAAGAAACTATCGGACATGTCTAACCACGACAGACACAGGTAAACCAGTACGTAGCTTGACAGCACCACCAAACCGCCGTGCAGCACCAGGCGTGCCGAATCGATAACGGGTTTGGCGCTGCCGAATTGGGACAACAGCCAATCCTTAGCCTTACTTCTGGTCTGCTCGGACAGCCTGCCGCTCACTTGGCGCTGCACCCGGTCCCGGGCGGGAGCCAGCTTGTCGGCCGCCGCATCGGCCTGCCTACCAGCTAATCGGCGAAGCACTCCACGCCAGCTGGCCTTGTCGGACGAGCCGTAGATGATGCCTGCGATGGCCAACCAGACCAGCGGTACTGCCGCAGCGCCCCAGACGATATGCCACACGTCGCCCACAATGCTCCACAGAACTTCCAGCGGGCGAAAATGCGAGAACAACTCGCGACGCATGTCCTCAGCCCAGACCACGATGCGGCGTTCCTTAAACCAGGCCGACGGACTGAGGAAGAAGCTCACACCCTTACTGGCCGAGAAGGAGAGCACCAGGAAGACCCACAGGGCATCCAGATACACCCTGATGAAGACAAACCACCCCGGCAATCTCTTCTTGATCGGCCCGAGGTTCAACGCTAGCCGGAGGATAAAGGCACCGGTAATAAGAACCCAGACATAACTGGTTACCGGAACATTCCCCAAGTCGGCTATCTGGTCGCCAGTGGTCATCCGCGCGCCGATGCGGTGCCACATCACCTTCTGCTCGTAGGTCAACCAGTCGTCCTGGAACATCTTCCACGCGAGGTAGATAACGAAGAATGGCAGCACGATACTGGCGAACAGATCGATATTGCGCAGCGAGATCTTGGGCATCCCCGCGAGCACCGGGATGGCCGGTCTCAGCACCAGGAACATCGCGATGATCGACCCAAGGCGGGCCAGACCGGCGAATGGCATGAGCAGATCGACTACTAGATAGTTGTTCCAGCCGTATTTGGCGGCGAGTTCGATGACGATATTGCGCCCCAATAGCCCCAGCAGGTAACACGCAGCCAGCTGCGGAAGATAGGTGAGCCAGAGGCGCAGAGGCCGCAGTAACAGATTCCCCACCGGGTCATCGTAGAGGTTCGCTGCAGTCTGTTTCGCTCGATCATGCGATAGACGATTCGGCCAGTCCGGCACACCCGTTGTGACAGGATGAGCGGGCCCTCACCTGGGCGGCACGGGTAAACGACCGGTATCTAGGAGCAGCTGTGGCCTTTAATCTCTCCTCCTTGACCAAACCCGTGGCACGTCTGGCAGCCACCGCGCAGAACGGCCTGGAGGTCCTGCGCCTCGGCGGGCTCGAAACCGACAACACGGCGTCACCGCATCAGATCGTCGAGAGCGTCCCCATGTACCGGCTGCGCCGCTACTTCGCACCGAGCTCGCCGGGCGAGGACGCCGGCCCCGTGGTCCTGATGGTGCACCCGATGATGATGGCCGCCGATATGTGGGACGTCGCCCAGGACGCTGGTGCCGTCGGCATCCTGCACCGGGCCGGTATCGATCCATGGGTCATCGACTTCGGGAGCCCCGACCGGATTGCCGGCGGCATGGAACGCACCCTGTCAGATCACATCGTCGCCGTCAGTGACGCCATCGAGACCGTGCATCGCATCACCGGCCGCCAGGTGCATCTGGCCGGATACTCCCAGGGCGGCATGTTCTGCTATCAGACTGCGGCCCTGCGTAAATCACGCACCATCGCGAGCATCATCACCTTCGGCTCGCCGGTCGACGCCACCGCCGCGATGCCCATGGGGATGCCCGCCGGGCTGTCCGCGGATATCGCCGAGTTCATGGCAGACCACGTGTTCAGTCGATTCTCCATCCCGGCCTGGTCGGCTCGGATCGGGTTTCAGATGCTCGACCCGGTCAAGACCATCAAGGGCCGCCTCGACTTCCTCCGACAGCTGCACGACCGTGACGCCCTGCTGCCCCGGGAACAGCAGCGCAAGTTCCTGGCCAACGACGGCTGGATCGCCTGGTCTGGCCCCGCCATCGCCGAGCTGCTGCGCCAGTTCGTGGTGCACAACCGTATGACCACCGGCGGGTTCACCGTCAACGACCGCGTCGTCACCCTCAGCGATATCACCTGCCCGGTTCTCGCGGTCGTCGGCGAGGTCGATGACATCGGGCAACCCGCTTCGGTGCGCGGCATCCTGCGGGCAGCCCCGAAGGCCGATGTCTACGAATACCTGATCCGGGCAGGACACTTTGGTCTCGTGGTCGGCTCCACTGCCGTGGCCCAGACCTGGCCGACGGTAGGCCAATGGGTGCAGTGGCGCGACGGTGAGGGACCTAAACCGCCGGCGGTCGACCTGATGTACGAACACGAAAGTGGCCAGCTCGATGGGGGTGTGCCCATCACCTCGCGGGTCGCGCATGGGTTGAGCACCACCACCGAGGTCGCGATCGCCGCCGCGCGCACGGCCGGAATGGCTGCGGCCGCCGCCAACAAGTCGGTGAAATCCATTGCCATCGAAGCGGTTCGCACCCTTCCACGGTTGACACGTCTGGGTCAGATTCACGATCACACCCGAATCTCTTTGGGCCGGTTGATGGCCGAACAGGCACGCCGCACTCCCAATGGAGAGAGCTTCCTCTTCGACGGCCGGGTACACACCTACGAAGCGGTGGATCGACGCATCAACAATGTGGTGAGGGGCCTCATCGAGGTGGGCGTCCGCCAGGGTGTCCGGGTGGGCATTCTCATGGAGACCCGTCCCAGCGCCCTGGTGGCGATCGCCGCACTGTCCCGTCTGGGCGCCGTCGCGGTGCTACTGCCGCCGGACGCAGATCTCGAGCTCGCCGTGAAGCTGGGGGAGATCTCCGAGCTGCTCACCGACCCTCCGAATCTTCCTGCTGCACAAGGTCTTTCCGTGCATGTGCTGGTACTCGGCGCCACCGCTAACCGCGACGTGTCGATACCCGACGATGGCTCGATTATCGACATGGAGAAGATCGACCCCGATGCGGTCGAGCTACCCGGCTGGTACCGGCCCGATCCCGGGCAGGCTCGCGATCTCGCCTTCGTGATGTTCAGCGGATACGGATCCCGTCTGGTACCCAAGCAAATCACCAACCATCGATGGGCACTGTCTGCCTTTGGTACCGCATCGGCGGCCGCACTGAGCTCCAACGACACCGTGTATTGCCTCACCCCGCTGCACCACCAGTCCGGGCTCTTGGTGAGCCTGGGCGGGGCCGTCGCCGGCGGCGCACGAATTGCCCTGTCGCGCGGTCTCAATCCCGATCGATTCGTCCAGGAGATCCACCAGTACGGCGTGACCGTCGTCTCCTATACCTGGGCGATGATGCACGAGGTGATCGACGATCCCGGGTTGGCCTTGGGTGCGCATCACCCAGTGCGGCTGTTCATCGGCTCCGGTATGCCCTCTGGGCTGTGGCGGCGGGTCACCGAGAGATTCGCGCCCGCTCGTGTCGTTGAGTTCTTCGCAACCACCGATGGGGAGGCGGTGCTGGCGAATGTGTCCGGTACCAAGATCGGTAGTAAGGGGCGCCCGCTGCCCGGCGGCGGTCAGGTTCGACTCGCCGCGTATGACCCGATCGACGATGTAATCATCGAGGGGGAAGACGGTTTCGTTCAGATCGCCAAGCCCGGCGAGGTCGGTCTGCTACTTGCGAAGCCACCTGGCGATGTGGACCCCGCCGCCGCGGTTCGGCGCGGCGTCTTCGCCCCGGGTGACACCTGGGTCTCTTCGGAGTCTCTCTTCCGCCGTGATGACGACGGTGACTTCTGGATGCTCGATGGACGTAGTTCCGCGATCCGGACCGCACACGGCGTGGTGTACGCCGAAGCCACGAGTCACGCGCTGGGCTCCGTGGGTGCCATCGACCTAGTCGCGACCTATCCCGTGGAGGTCGGCGAGACCAACATTGCAGTGACTGCCGTGGTGCTCCGACCTGGCGAGGCAATATCGCCCGCTGACCTATCGGAAGCCTTTGCCGCCGTATCTATCTCGGAGCGTCCCGGCATTATCAAGGTGGTGCCCACACTGCCGCTCAGTGCGACATATCGGCCGTCCACCACGCACCTACGGACATTCGGGTTGCCAAAGCCGGGACGGCAGACCTGGCACCTCGACCCGGAGTCGGGTGTGTACCACCGACTTACCGCCGCGACCTACGAGGCATTACAGGAGGCTATGTCGTGACACGCGCCGGGGCACGCCTCATGGCCACGATGCAGAACGGCTTTGAGGTGCTCCGGCTTGGCGGGCTACGCGGCGATACCCAGCCATCGCCATTCTCTGTAGTTGAACAGACTTCGATGTATCGACTACGGCACTACTTCCCGGGCAGTGCTGGCGTCAACCGCCCCGTGGTGCTACTGGCGCATCCAATGATGGTGTCGGCCAACATGTTCGATGTCAATCGGCAGGACGGAGCAGTCGGCATCCTGCATGCGCGCGGCACAGACGTATGGGTGATCGACTTCGGGAACCCCAACCGGATCCGCGGCGGTATGAAACGTACCTTCGCCGATCACGTCGTCGCGGTCAGCGCGGCCGTCGACACGGTGCACCGGCTCACGGGCCGCCCGATTCACCTGGCGGGATACTCCCAGGGCGGCATGTTCTGTTACACGGCGGCAGCATTGCGCAAGTGCCAGGACATCGCCAGCGTCATCACGTTTGGTGCGCCTGTCGACGCGGTGGCGGCACTTCCCATGGGGATCCCGGCCGACCTTGGCGCCCGCGGCGCGAGCCTGCTCGCCGGCATATTCGGATTGTTCGGTTGGCTGAGCATCCCAGGATGGTTGGCCCGTATCGGGTTTGAACTGATGACCCCGATCAAGACGCTGCGCAACAGGCTGGGATTCCTCTTTCAGTTGCACAACCGCGAGGCACTGCTGCCTCGAGAGCAACAACGCCGCTTCCTGGGCGGGGAGGGCTGGATCGCGTGGTCCGGGCCGGCGGTCGCGGAATTCTTGCGGCAGTTCGTGACGCAGAACCGGATGATGAGCGGTGGCTTCGTGATCGACGATCAGCTGGTGACCCTCACCGACATCACCTGTCCGGTGCTGGCATTCATCGGTGACGCCGACGACATCGGACAGCCGGTGTCGGTCCGTGGTATCGGGCGTGCCGCACCGCGCGCGGAGGTATACGAATCCACGCTGCCCGTTGGGCATTTCGGCCTCATCGTCGGATCCGGCGCTACCACCTCGACCTGGCCGACCGTCGCCCAGTGGATACCGTGGGTACAGGGCAGTACCAGCAAGCCTGCCGGCATCGTGCCGATGCCAACCGGTCCCGTGACCGGCTCCGGGGTAACCATCACCAAACGCGTGAGCGCCGCGTTGTCGGCGGTGTACGACAGCGCCGCACAGACGTCGAGGGTTCTCTTTCCGCTACTTCTGGGCGCGCCGCGTCGCCTCCGGCAAGTGGGTTTTACGCGGCTGGCCGTGGAGGCCGTGCGTACTCTCCCGCGGCTCAATCGACTGGACCAGATACATCCCAGTACCCAGATCTCGTTGGGACGCTTGCTATCCGAACAGGCACAACGCGCACCCTCCGGGGAGTGCTTCCTCTTCGAGGACCGAGTGCACACCAATGAATCGGTTCACCGTCGCGTCGACAATGTGGTCAAAGGCTTGATTCATAGCGGTGTCCGCCAGCAGACCCGGGTCGGTGTACTGATGGACACCCGGCCCAGCGCGCTCGTCGCCATCGCGGCGCTGTCTCGATTGGGGGCCGTTGCGGTTCTTCTGGCCCCCGACGGCGATCTCGCCGAATGCGCACGGCTCGGCGAGATCACGACACTCCTCTGCGATCCGCCCAACCTCGAAGGTGCTCGGCGAGTTTCCGTGCCCGTCTTGGTCTTGGGAGGCGGGGAGACCCGCGAGCTGGCGCTACCGGCAAACGGCTCCGTGGTGGATATGGAAAAGATCCGCCCAGGCGCGGTCACTCTTCCCGGGTGGTACCGACCGAACCCGGGCAAGGCCCAGGACCTCGCTTTCGTCATGTTCAGCTCGGCCGGAGGGCAGATCGCAGCCAAGCACATCACCAATCAGCGGTGGGCTCTATCGGCGTTCGGTACCGCGTCGGCAGCAGCCTTGACTTCCAACGACACCGTGTACTGCCTCACGCCGCTGCATCACCAAGCCGGCTTACTGGTCAGCCTTGGCGGAGCAGTAGCCGGGGGAGCGCGAATAGCCTTGGCCCGCAGCCTTGATCCCGCGCAGTTCGGAGCCGAGATACGCCGGTACGGCGTGACCGTGGTCTGCTACACCTGGGCGATGCTGCGTGAGATACTCGACCACCCGGCACTGACAGTCGATCCGAATCATCCGGTTCGAATGTTCATCGGCTCGGGCATGCCGATCGGGCTGTGGCAGCGGGTTCTCGACACCTTTGCCCCTGCAAGGGTTCTGGAGTTTTTCACGACCACCGAGGGCGAGGCCGTACTGGCCAATGTGGCGAGCCGAAAGATCGGCAGCAAGGGTCGCTCGCTCCCGGGCTCGGGGCGCGTCAAGCTCGCGAAATACGACGTGACGGCGGGACAGATCATCGACGACGCCAACGGTCTCGCGGCCATACCCGAACGGGGAGAGGTGGGCCTGCTGCTGGCCAAGCCCCGTGGCCGGCTCGACGCCGGCACCGCCACCCGACACGGGGTCTTCGAAGCCGGGGATAGCTGGGTGACAACGGACTTTCTGTTCTCGCGCGATGCCGACGGGGACTATTGGCTCGCCGACTCGCTGTCCGGGGTTGTGCACACCGCGCGCGGGCCCGTGTTCACCCAGCCCATCACCGACGCCCTTAACACGATGGGCGCCGTCGACCTGGCCGTGACATTCCAGATAACGGCGAATCGCGAGCCCGAGGCTATGTCGGTTGTCTCACTGCGCAGCGGAAAGTCATTGACGACCATCGATCTCAATATGGCGATGTCCACGTTGGACCCGCACCAGCGTCCCCGCTGCGTGCGCGTCGTCAAGGAGATCGCGCTCAGCGCGTCGTATCGGCCCTTGCCACCCAAGATGCGCACGCTGCCGCGTTCCGGGGCTGGGGTGTGGCTGTTCAATCCAACGACCCGCCGGTACGACGAGAAGCCGGCCGCGGCCAGAAAGCCCACTGCAGGCACGAGCCGTTGACGGTGATCGCGATCCCGTTCTGGCAGGTCAACCAGAATGGCGAGACACCCCCGCCATTCGCGGGCCACCACACGTTCCCATCACCTTCCGCTGCTGATGTGGCTGCATGTTGTTAGGCTGACCATTCGTAATGCCCGGGAACACCGGAAGGATCTCGTCATGCCGTCACGCCTACGTGCCCTCGCTGGTACCGCACTGGCCACCACCGGCCTCTCCGCAGCCCTGGTGTTCGGGCCCGGTGTCGGCACTGCCAGCGCCGACGTTTTGGACGATATAGCGCACGAATACTCCCTCGGGACCAGCGGCGGCCAGGTCTCGAATCTGGTCCGCACCGCGCTCCAGCTGCGCGCGAAGGGTGCCCAGGTGAGCTCAGCTCAGAACGATGCTCTCAAGGCCGCGCTGGACAAACGTCCCAGCCAGATGCCGCTGATCAACTCGCTGAAGTCGGTTATCGCGACGCAGTCCCAATTCCTCAAGGCCGCTCAGAAGCCACAGCAGCCCGTACATATCGGGGTGGGCCCCATCAACGGGGGCGGCAACCCCAACGGCGGACCTCCGAACGTTAACCCGGGCAACGGAATCGGTGTCACCGGTGGTGGCGGGCAGCAGATCTTCAACGAGAACATCCCGGTCGGCTGATATCACCGATATGCCCCTTGACGCTGCGCTTCTAGACATCCTGGTCTGCCCGATCGACCGCGGGCCGCTCCTGCTCGTCGGCGACGACACTAACGGCCTCCTCTACAACCCGCGGCTGCGTAAGGCCTACCGGATCGAGAACTCCACCATCCCGGTGCTCTTACCCGATGAGGCGCGTGAGGTGTCCGACGAGGAACACCAGCGCTTCACCGAGTAGCGATGCCCGGCAGCTCACCCGTCAAATACCGCTGAATATTCGGCCCCACGGTGAGGGCAATCTGTTCCGCCGTCAGCGAGGCCAGCGGCTCGACTTCCATGATGTAGCGGCCCACCAATATCCCCGCCATCTGGGTGATCGCGAACTCGGCACGCAACACTCCGCTCCCGACTGGATTGTCCACCCGGTCGGCGATGATATTGACCAGGACCTCACGGAAGAAGACGCGCACCAGCCCATCATCGGCGCCGGTAAGGGCCGACCGGAAGAGCGCCAGCACGTTGGCCCCGAACTCCGAATCCCAGAACGGGATGATCAGCCTCGGAATCGCGAGTCCAAGCTCCTCGACGGGCATATCCCGCAGCGGCTGCAACACCACACTCGGATCGACCGGCAGCTGCACCACCTCACGGAAAAGATCGAGCTTCGTCCCGAAGTAGTGGTGAATGAGGGCCGGGTCAACGCCCGCGTCGGCGGCAATGGAGCGGATCGACGTCTTGTCGATTCCGTTGACCGAAAAAAGCTTTCGAGCACTTGCGAGGATATCCTCGCGAGTGTTTGCCCCACCCGGCCGACGGCCCGGCCGCTTTGGCGTCATGGTGTCCGACGGCGCAGGGTGGCTGCGGCCAAGCCCAGCGCCACCGCCGCGCATCCGAAGACGACTGCGATATCCCGTGCCGCCACACCCGTCAGTTCCGGGTGACTCCCCAGCTGCTGCAACGCCTCTACCGCATAACTCACCGGCATCACGTTACTGAACCACTGCAGCCATTCCGGCATTGCCGCGCGGGGGACCAGAATCCCGCAGAGCAGCAGCTGCGGAATCACCACCACCGGCATGAACTGCACGGCTTGAAATTCGGTGCGCGCGAACGCGCTACACAGCAAGCCAAGACCGACACCGAGGATGGCGTTTCCGATGGCGATCAGAAAGACCCATTGCGCGCCGGCAGCGGTGGTGAGATCCAGCAGCCCGTAGGAGACCAGGCAGGCGATCGTGGCCTGGGCCGCGGCCGCCAACGAGAAGGCGGTGCCGTAGCTGGCCAATAGGTCGAACCGCCTTAGGGGAGTGGTGAGAATGCGTTCCAGGGTCCCCGAAACCCGTTCGCGCTGCATCGATATCGAGGTTATGAGGAACATGACCACGAACGGGATGAGCCCAAGCACGAACAGACAGGCGATGTTGAACGGCGATGGGCGGTTTGGGAGAGTCGGCAGGTCCCGGTAGAGGAAATACAACAGGGTGATCAGCACGCTGGGAACGACCAGGATCATCGCCAAGCTGCGATGATCGGCGCGAAGCTGTCGCAACACGCGTCCGGTGGTGGCCACATAACCGTTGGCGTACATGGGATTCCGCTCCGTCTCGCCGCTACGCGGCCGTAGTTTCGGTGCGTCGGATAACGGCGAGAAACGCCTCTTCCAAGCCATCGCATTCGGTATCGCGGCGCAGCTGCAGGGGTGTGGTGTGGGCGAGCACGCGGCCCTCGCGGATAAGCACCAGGTCGCCACAATGATCGGCCTCGTCCATGACATGACTGGAGACGAGAAGCGTGGTGCCACCCGCCGCGAGGCCTTCGAACTGTTCCCAGAGCTCTGCGCGCATCACCGGGTCCAGGCCCACCGTGGGCTCGTCGAGCACCAACAGCTCGGGCCGGGTGACCAGTGCACACGCGAGCGAGACACGTCCGCGTTGTCCACCCGAAAGATCGCCGCAGTAGGCCAGGCGATGTGACCGCAATCCGACGGCATCGAGTGCCGCATCGGCGTCGGACTTGCTGCGACCGTATAGCGCGGCAAAGTACCGCACGTTATCGATCGACCGTAGATCGTTGTAGATCGTCGGATTCTGCGTCACGTAGCCGATGCGGTGCCGCAGGGCGGGCGAGCCCGCCTCCAAACCTAGTACGCGGACTGTCCCTGACTCGATGATCTGGGTGCCTACAATGCAGCGCATCAGCGTTGTCTTACCGCATCCGGAGGGCCCCAACAGTCCCGTGATGGTGCCGCGGCCGATCCGTAGCGACACATCGTCAAGGGCTTTGAAACCGCCGCGAACCACGCGGAGACTCTCGACCTCGATGACGGCCTGATGCCGACCATTGGTTAATTCACCACCCAATGAACTCATCATGTGATGAATAATGGACCCGGCCGATCCGACTGTCAAGGACAATCGTGGAGTGAGCGCCCAGATCCTGACGACCCATCCGATAAAGGCCGCGCAGCGCCTACTCGGAGCGGTCATCGAATCTCGCGGGGTGCGTGCGGTCATCGTCGAGGTGGAGGCATACGGCGGGGTGCCAGATGGGCCGTGGCCCGATCCCGCCTCACATTCGTTTCGCGGACCGACCAATCGCAATCGGGTGATGTTCGGACCCGCGGGCCGCCTGTATGTATACCGAAGCCATGGAATTCACCTGTGCGCCAACGTGGTCTGCGGCCCGGACGGTACCGCCGGCGGAGTGCTGATCCGCGCCGCCGCGATCATCGACGGCGCACCCGTGTGTTGGGAGCGGCGGCCCACCGCTCGCGACGATGCGGGTTTGGCCCGCGGGCCAGGAAATCTGGGCGCCGCCCTCGGAATCACACCGGAGGACAACGGCGTCGACGTCTTCTCCGCTTCCAGCCCGGTACGGATCACGTTGAACCGGAAACAGCAGGCGCTCTCCGGGCCACGGGTGGGTGTCAGCGTGGCGGCGGACCGTCCCTGGCGGTTCTGGCTGCCCGAGTGTCCGGAGGTTTCCGTGTACCGGCGTAGCCCCCGTGCTCTACCACCGTCGCCGATGACCTCATCGGCAGCCCGGGACCGGACTGGGAAGAGCGGTACCCGGCGCACAAAACCCCATAAGGGATAATCGATACCGTGGTTTCCAACATTCTCGACGAGCTGACCTGGCGCGGCCTTATCGCGCAGACGACGGACCGTGACGCGCTCGCGGCCGATATCGCGAAGGGACCGATCAGCGTTTACGGGGGTTTCGATCCCACCGCCGCGAGTCTGCACGCAGGGCATCTGGTGCCCCTGCTCACCTTGAGCCGATTCCAGCGGGCGGGCCACCGGCCCATCGTGCTGGCCGGGGGAGCGACGGGCCTCATCGGAGATCCGCGCGACACCTCCGAACGCAACCTGCACGGGGCCGACCTCGTCGCCGAATGGGCCGACCGAATTCGCGGGCAGCTGGAGCGGTTCGTCGAATTCAACGACACGCCAACCGGAGCCATCGTCGCGAATAACCTCGACTGGACCGGCCAACTCACCGCCCTGGAATTCCTGCGCGATCTGGGCAAGCACTTCTCGGTCAATGTCATGCTCGAGCGCGACACGATTCGCCGACGCCTGGACGGCGATGGCATCTCCTACACCGAGTTCTCCTACATGTTGTTGCAGGCCAACGATTACGTGCAGCTGCACCGCAAGTACGGCTGCTCGCTGCAAATCGGCGGTTCGGATCAGTGGGGCAATATCGTGGCCGGAGTTCGGCTGGCTCGCCAGCAAGACAGCGCGGCGGTGCACGCCTTAACCGTTCCGCTGGTGACATCGGCCGACGGCGCCAAGTTCGGTAAGTCCACCGGCGGCGGCAACCTCTGGCTCGACCCCGAGATGACGAGTCCGTACGCCTGGTACCAGTACTTCATCAACACTGCCGACGCCGACGTGGTGCGATACCTGCGCTGGTTCACCTTCCTGTCCGCCGAAGAAATCGGCGAGCTGGCGACGTCGACAGCGGAACGGGCACACGAGCGTGCCGCTCAGCGTCGATTGGCCGTCGAGGTCACCACCCTGGTGCACGGCGAAAGTGCCACCCAGGCTGTCGAACTCGCCAGCGGAGCACTATTCGGTCGCGGCGAGCTGGACCGGCTCGACGAGGGCACACTGACAGCGGCCCTCACCGAGGCCGGCAACGGAGAGCCCGCCCGGCTCGCGGGCGGCGAACCCGACACCATCGTGGATCTTCTGGTGAGCAGCGGGCTTTCGGATAGCAAGGGTGCCGCACGCCGCACCATCAAAGAGGGCGGCGTCTACGTCAACAACACCCGGGTTGACGCCGAGGACTGGACTCCGACCGATAGCGACTACCTCACCGGCGGCTGGCTGGTACTTCGCCGCGGAAAGCGCAACATCGCAGGAGTTCAGCGCATCCGCTAGATTAGTTCCATTGGGGCTCAACGGATTCCTTCACCTTGCCATCCTCACCGAAAATGAGGAAACGGGTGAATGCCCGGGCGAACCACCGATCGTGGGTGACCGCGACGACAGTGCCGTCGAAGGCCGCCAACGCATCCTCCAGCGCCTCAGCCGAATGCAGGTCCAGATTGTCGGTCGGCTCGTCGAGTAACAGCAGGGTGGACCCCATCAACTCCAAGAGCAGGATCTGAAAGCGGCCCTGCTGGCCGCCGGACAGCGAGCCGAAGGTCTGCTCGGCCGACCGCGCCAGCCCGTAGCGGTCCAGGATCCGCGATGCCTGCTCTCGCCCATGCCCCGCGCGCCGCTCATCCCCGTGATGCAGGATGCCCAGCAGCGTCCGATCCATCAGCCCCTCGTGATGGTGCGTCTGCGCAAACCAGCCGGGACGGACCCGCGCCCCCAGCCGTAGTTGACCGTCGTGCCGCACGGGTTCGGGAATCATGTCGCCCACCGGCAGCTGATCCGGTTCCGGGTCAGTGCCGCCACAGGCCAGCAGGCGCAGGAAATGTGACTTGCCGGTGCCGTTGCCGCCCAGCACCGCCACTCGATCTCCGTACCACACTTCGGCATCGAACGGCCTTGTGAGACCGGTCAATTCAAGACTCTCCGCGATCACGGCACGCTTGGCGGTGCGACCGCCGGCAAGGCGCATGCGAACGTTCTGCCGCAGCGGCACCGCTTCGGGCGGCCCCGCCTCGTCGAATCGGCGTAGCCGAGTATCGGCGGCCTGCAGCCGGCTGGCCATATCGGAGTTGTAGGCAGCTTTCTGCCGGTACATCAACACCAGATCGCGCAGTGCCGCCCGCTGTTCGTCCCAGCGACGGCGCAATTCGGCGAGTCTGGCGTTCCGGTCCGCCCGGGCCTGGTGATACGTCGCGAACGAACCCGGGTGCACCCACAGGGTCGACCCGGACCGCGTGGGCTCCAAGGTGGCGACCTGGCCGGCCGCCCGGTTGATCAGCTCCCGATCATGGCTGACGAACAACACCGTCTTGGGCGACTCCGCGAGTCGCTCCTCAAGCTAGCGTTTCGCCGGCACATCGAGATAGTTGTCGGGCTCGTCCAGCAGCAGCACCTCATGCGGCCCGCGCAGCAGCGATTCGAGAACCAGACGTTTCTGCTGGCCACCCGAGAGCGTGTTGACACCGCGAAACCTGGCCAGGTCAAACGGAATTCCCAGCGCGGCCATGGTGTGCACATCGCACTCGGTCTCGAACTCATAGCCGCCGACATCGGCCCAGTCGGCCAGCGCCTGTGCGTACTTCAGCTGATCCTGCTCGCTATCGCGCTCCATCAGCGCCAGCTCGGCTCGGTCCAGGCGGTCGGCAGCCAGCCTGATTCGATCGGGTGCGACCGATAGCAGCAGATCGCGGACCGTCGAATCGTCTCGAACGGAACCGATGAACTGCCGCATCACGCCAAGCTGACCGCCGCGGGTGACGGCCCCGTCGTGTGGGTCGATATCGCCCGCGATGATCCGTAACAACGTCGTCTTACCGGTCCCGTTAGGGCCGATCAGCGCGGTTTTGCTGCCCTCGCCGACCCGCAGGCTCACATCGTGAAGTAGCGCTCTGCCGTCCGGGAGGTGGTAGCCGATGGCATCGAGCTGCACATGGCTCATACGGCTAAGTCTGCGCAACCCGCCGTGTTGAGTGCCACCGAATTTCCGAGGTTGGCCCCCGTACCGGCATACTCGCGCTGTAACCGATGGTCTTCACGCATGCGGCTCATCGATAGAAGGAGGCGCCCGTGGGGCAAGACGCCAGCCAGCGAGGTCCCAGGCAGCAGGGGCCCAAGAGGCAGGGGCCGAGTCGGCCTGCGCGCGATTCTGGCGCCCGGCGCGACGACCGCGGTGGCGGCCCAGCCCGGCCGCATCGGCCCGATGAGCGCGGCCGTCCCGGCGCCGGCGACGAGCGTGGCGGCAGCCCCGCACAGCCGCGCCGGTCGGAAGATCGCGCCGGCGACCGTCCCAGCAGGCCCCGTCGCACCGACGACCGCTCCCCGAGGGGGCAGATACAGCCCTCACAAAACTTCGGCCCGCATATCCCCGATGAGGTAGTGGCCAAGCAGCTCGCTCCGGACGTGCGAGCTGAGCTGCGGACACTCGATAAGAACACCGCGGACACGGTGGCCAGGCACCTGGTCACCGCGGGCAACCTGCTCGACGAGGATCCGCAGGCCGCGTTGGATCACGCGAAGGCCGCCAAGACCCGCGCCGCTCGCATCGCGGGCGTCCGCGAAGCGGTCGGCATCGCCGCATATCACTGCGGAGACTGGGCGCAGGCGCTGTCTGAGCTGCGTGCGGCCCGTCGAATGGGCAGCAGGTCGCCACTGCTGGCATTGGTTGCCGACTGCGAACGCGGAGTGGGTCGGCCGGAACGCGCCATCGAACTCGCCCGCAGCGATGAGGCCAAGGCACTCACCGGTGATGCCGCCGACGAACTGCGCATAGTCGCCGCCGGAGCGCGCGCCGATCTGGGACAGCTCGAGCAGGCGCTGGCGGTGCTCTCCACTCCCGCACCCGATCCGACGCGTGTCGGCGAGATCGCAGCGCGGCTGTTCTACGCGTACGCCGATATTCTCCTGGCCCTGGATCGCAAACCGGAAGCGGTGCAATGGTTCCTACACGCCGCCGATGCCGATGTCGAGGGTCACACCGACGCCGAGGATCGGGCCGCCGAGCTTGCCTGACACACTCGCCAACTCGTACGACTGCCTGCTCCTAGACCTCGACGGCACCGTATTCCGGGGCTCCGAACCCACCCCGAATGCCATCGCAGCATTGGCGGCTGCCGGCGACGCGCGGCAGCTGTATGTCACCAACAACGCCAGCCGGTCCGCACCTGAGGTGGCCGAACACCTCATCTCATTGGGTTTCACGGCGATCGCCGGTGACGTTGTGACGAGCGCTCAGAGTGCAGCGAGACTGCTCGCGGAGGCACTCCGGCGCGATGACACCGTCCTGGTCGTAGGCACCGAGGCACTGGCCGCCGAGGTATCGGCGGTCGGCCTTACGCCCGTGCGCACCTTCGATAAGGCGCCGCGCGCCGTCGTGCAGGGGCATTCACCCGATACCTGCTGGACCATCCTCGCCGAGGCCGCACTCGCCATTCGGTCGGGTGCCTACTGGGTGGCAGCCAATATCGACGCAACCCTGCCCACCGAGCGCGGTCTACTACCCGGAAACGGGTCGATGGTCGCCGCACTGCGCACTGCCACCGATGCCGATCCGGTTGTGGCAGGCAAGCCCGGACGCGCGCTGATGGAGGATGCGTTGGCACGCGGCAATTTCGCGCGCCCGCTAGTTGTCGGCGACCGCCTCGATACCGATATCGCCGGAGCCAATGCCGCGGGCCTGCCCAGTCTCATGGTGCTCACCGGCGTGAACGACGCCATCGACGCGATCTGGGCCGATACCGCGCATCGACCCACCTTCTTGGGGACGGATCTGAGCTCCCTGCACCTCCCAGAGACCGATGTGCGCATCGAACCCAAGGATTCCTGGCAGATCACGGTGGATGCAGACCAGGTTTCGGTCGCATCACTCGACAGCACGGGATCGGTGCTATCGCTGGCACAGGCGTTGGCGGCCGCGGTCTGGGCTACCGGTCCCGCCCCAGCGATCCGGCCCGTCGTGGCCACGGACGACCTGGCCGAACAGATCTTGCAGCAGCTTTCCGCCGGATAGTGTGTCGCCGGCCCTGCGGCTCGGGGCCCATCAACTAGCCTTGACCGCGATGACCACTCCGAACGATGTCGCCCGCCACACCTCCGGCCCCGACCCTGATGCGGTCAGGTCGCAGGTGCAGGCCCTGCTGGGTCAGCTCGACCCGCCGGCCGGACCAGAGGGCCAGAGCGAGCTCGATCTGGAGACCCAGGCACAGGTTCTGGAGCAGGCACATGACGTTCTGGTCCGAGCACTGGAATCCGCGGAGAACGGATAGCCATGGCCCGGCACGCCAGGGTGGACGCCGAGTTGGTGCGCCGTGGGCTCGCTCGCTCTCGCCAACAGGCGGCCGAACTCATCGACGCGGGGCTGGTCCGTATCGACGGTATCCCCGCCGCGAAAGCCGCCACCGCGGTGTCGGCGACGGCTTCTCTTGTGGTGCAAGGGGAATCCGACGAGCGATGGGTATCGCGCGGTGCCCACAAACTCCTCGGCGCGCTTGATGCCTTTGGTCCACAGGGACTTTCCGTCGACGGCAGACGGTGTTTGGATGCGGGCGCCTCGACGGGTGGTTTCACCGAGGTGCTGCTGCGCTCAGGCGCCCGCGAAGTGGTCGCTGCCGATGTCGGGTACGGACAGCTGGCCTGGTCACTTCAGTCCGACGACCGAGTCACGGTTCTCGATCGCACCAATGTGCGCACCTTGACGCCGGAACTGATCGGCGGAGCTGTCCAACTGATCGTCGCCGACCTGTCCTTCATTTCACTCGCGCTGGTGCTTGACGCGTTGATTGCCTGTGCCACAACGGATGCCGATATCGTGCCGATGGTGAAGCCTCAGTTCGAGGTGGGCAAGGAGCTCGTCGGCGCGGGAGGTGTGGTGCGCGATCCGCAGCTACGCGCCGATACCGTCGTGTCCGTCGCCCGTCGCGCCCAGGCACACGGTTGGCATACCGCGGGTGTAACCGCCAGTCCGCTACCCGGGCCATCCGGAAACGTCGAGTACTTCCTGTGGCTGCGGAACACAGATTCAGGCCTGGACCTCGAGGCCGCCGTCACCGAAGCCGTCACAAAGGGACCCCAGTGACCGAACGCAAGATTCTGCTTGTCGCACACACCGGACGCGATGAGGTAACCGAAACCGCCCGACGCGTGGCGAAAACACTGGGGGAGAACGGTATCGCGCTCCGGGTGCTAACCGCAGAGGCCATCGATAGCGGCCCCGTGCACCTGGACCCCACCGAGTTCCGTTCCCTCGGTGTGGATGTCGAGGTTGTCGATGCGGATCAGGATGCCGCCACCGGCTGCGAGCTGGTGTTGGTACTGGGCGGGGATGGCACCTTCCTGCGCGCGGCCGATCTGGCGCGCAGCGCTACCGCACCCGTACTCGGCGTCAACCTGGGCCGTATCGGATTTCTCGCCGAGGTCGAGGCCGAGGCGATCGACGCCGTACTCACTCACGTGGTGGAGGGCACCTACCGCGTCGAGACACGCATGACACTGGACGTCCAGGTCCGCATCGGTGGTGAGATAGTCGAGCGCGGCTGGGCGCTCAACGAGGTGAGTATCGAAAAGGGCCCCCGACTGGGCGTGCTCGGAGTGGTGTTGGAAGTTGATGCCCGTCCCGTATCGGCCTTCGGATGCGATGGCGTGCTCATCTCGACACCCACGGGTTCTACCGCCTACGCATTCTCGGCCGGCGGACCGGTCGTGTGGCCCGATCTGGATGCGATCCTGGTGGTGCCCAACAACGCTCACGCCCTGTTCGCTCGGCCGATGGTGACCAGCCCCGCTGCCACCGTGGCCGTCGAGATCGAGGCCGACGGACATCACGCGCTGCTGTTCTGTGACGGCCGCCGCGAGATCCGGGTACCGCCGGGTGGACGGGTCGAGGTGGTGCGCGGCCATCAGCCGGTGCTGTGGGCACGTCTGGACAGCAACCCGTTCGCCGACCGAGTGGTGCGCAAGTTCCAGTTGCCCGTCAAGGGTTGGCGGGGACGGTAGCCGTGCTTACCGAGATTCGCATCGAGTCCCTTGGCGCCATACCCTCTGCTACCGCGGAATTCGACAGCGGACTGACCGTGCTGACCGGCGAGACAGGTGCCGGCAAGACGATGGTGGTCACCGGTCTCCATCTGCTCGGTGGTGCTCGCGCCGACGCCAACCGGGTGCGCGTGGGCGCCGACCGCGCCGTCGTCGAGGGTCGATTTCTCACCGTCGACCCGCTTGGCGCCGAACCCGCGGAGGTCACCGACATCCTGGACTCCTCAGGGGCGCAACGCGACGATGACGGCAGCGTGATCGCCACCCGATCCGTCACCACCGACGGCCGCTCGCGGGCGTACCTCGGCGGGCGCAGCGTGCCCGCCAAATCGCTGGCCGGCTTCACCGCGGGACTGCTCACGGTGCACGGCCAGAACGACCAGCTGCGGCTGATGCGCCCGGACCAGCAGCTTGCCGCGCTGGACAGGTTCGCCTCGGAAGGTCCAGCCGGCATCGAGGCGCTGCTCACCACATATCGCAAGCGGCGCGAGGAGTGGCTCACCGCGCGGCGTGATCTCATCGACCGCACCCACCGGGCCCGCGAGCTGGCTCAGGAAGCCGATCGACTCGGGTTCGCGCTCAACGAGATCGACGCCGTCGACCCCAAACTGGGGGAGGACGACCAGCTCACCGCCGATATCCATCGCCTCTCCGAGCTCGATGCGCTGCGCGATGCCGCAGCCTCGGCTCGTAGCGCTCTCGCCGGCGCCGACGACGCTGATGGTGGATCCGATTCGGCGATCGATCGCATTGCGAAGGCCAAGGCACTGCTGGAGGGAACCGATGAAGCGGCCCTGCGGACCCTGGCACCTCAACTGGCCGAGGCGCTGGCCGTGGTCAGTGACGTCTCCCGTGAGCTCACCGCCTTCACCGATGAATTGCCCAGCGATGCAAGCACGCTCGAGGGAAAGCTGGCACGCCAGGGACAGCTTCGCACGCTGACCCGTAAGTACGCCGCCGATTTGAACGGGGTGATGGCGTGGGCGCAGGAGGCGCGCAGCAGGCTGGCCGAGGTCGACACCTCCGAGGAAACTCTAGCCGCCCTCTCACAACGCGTGGATCGACTTGCCGGTGAGCTGGCGGCCGCCGCAACGGGTCTGACCAAGGCGCGCACGAAGGCCGCCAAGGCGCTGGGCAAGGCCGTCACCGGCGAGCTCGCCGGCCTGGCGATGGACCGGGCCGCATTCACCATCGCCGTCGAGCCGATTCCGGCCAGGGCGGATGATTCGGCGCCGCTGCAACTGTCGCCTGGACAGGCCGTGCACGCGGGGTCATCGGGTACCGACGCCGTCGAGTTCGGTTTTGCCGCGCATCGCGATAACCCGATGCTGCCGTTGGCCAAGAGCGCCTCCGGCGGTGAGCTCTCGCGCGTGATGCTGGCGCTCGAGGTGGTGCTCGCCGCCTCGACCGCCGGAACCACCATGGTGTTCGACGAGGTCGATGCCGGTGTGGGTGGCCGCGCGGCGGTACAGATCGGGCGACGGCTCGCCAAATTGGCGCACACCCACCAGGTCATCGTGGTGACCCACCTGCCGCAGGTGGCCGCCTTCGCGGATATCCACCTCACTGTTGATCGGGTGAACAGCAAGGGCAGCGGTGTCCGACGCCTTGATGACGAGGACCGGGTTGCCGAGCTGGCTCGGATGTTGGCCGGTCTGGGGGACTCCGACACGGGCCGGGCGCACGCTCGCGAGCTACTCGACGCCGCCCGTTCCGAGCGCGCCTGAACCCGTCGCTCCGGGGAAAAGCGGGGGTGACGGGAGTGACTAATGTGACAGGTGTTACGGCGCGCCTCCACAGCCTCAGCAGGCCCTCGGGCCATCATGACCTGTATGAACTTGACCACGATGCTCACGCGAAGCAGCAGCTCTCGACCCGGCATCGTCGGAACAGTGCGCACCGACAAGGACATCAACCGGCTGCTACAACGCCTGAACCCGGGTGATATCGCCGTCATCGACATTCTCGATCTGGACCGCGTCACGGCGGATGCTCTGGTCGACGCTCGCGTCAGCGCCGTGGTGAATGCCTCGCCATCGATCTCCGGGCGCTACCCGAATCTCGGACCCGAGGTGCTGGTCGCCAACGGCATCACCCTGATCGACAGCATCGGTCCGGAGGTCTTCAAAAAAGTCAAGGACGGCTCCACGGTTCGGGTACACAACGGCGGCATCTACAGCGGTGACCGCCGACTCATCGCGGGGACTCCGCGCACCGACGCGGACGTCCACGATCTGATGACTGAGGCCAAGACCGGTCTCGTGGCACATCTGGAAGCGTTCTCCGGTAACACCATCGAATTCATCCGTAGTGAAAGCCCGTTGCTTATCGACGGCATCGGCATCCCCGACGTCGACATCGACCTGCGCAACCGGCACGTCGTTGTCGTGTCCGATGGCGTGGGCACTGCCCAGGACCTGAAGAATCTCAAACCGTTCATCAAGGAGTACCAACCGGTTCTCATCGGTGTCGGTGGCGGTGCCGATATCCTGCGCAAGTCCGGGTATCGGCCGCTCATTGTCGTCGGCGATCCGCTGCTGATGAGCACCGATGTTCTGAAATCCGGTGCGCAGGTCGTCCTTCCGGCCGACGCCGACGGACATGCGGCCGGGCTCGAACGCATCCAGGACCTCGGAGTTGGGGCTGTGACCTTCCCTGCGGCAGGTTCGGCCGCCGACCTGGCATTGCTGCTGGCCGATCATCACGGGGCATCGCTGATCGTCACCGTCGGGCATACCGCATCCATCGAGGAGTTCTTCGATCGCGAACGCCAGCTGTCCAATCCATCGACCTTCCTGACCCGACTCAAGGTCGGCGCCAAGCTCGTCGACTCCAAAGCTGTTGCGACGCTGTACCGCAACCGATTCTCGGGCGGTGCGATCGCATTGCTGATCCTCGCGGTGCTGGTGGCCGTGATCACCATGCTGTGGGTAACCAGCGCAGGCGACAGCGCGGCCGAATGGCTACTCGCCTACTGGAACCGGCTCACGGTCTGGGCGCAGAACCTAGTCAGCTGACGAGCCCGCCACATTCCATAAGGGACCACACGTGATTACCCTGCGCCAGCACGCAATATCCCTAGCCGCGGTGTTCCTCGCCCTCGCGATAGGCGTTGTACTCGGCTCCGGCCTGCTCAACGACACCCTGCTCTCGGGCCTGCGTGAGGACAAACGCAGCCAGCAGCGGCAGATCGAGGATCTGAATCAAGACAAGAACGCGCTCAATGAGAAACTCAACGCGGCAAGCAATTTCGATGCCACCATGGCACCTCGCATGCTCTCCGGCGCCCTGAACGATCGCAAGGTGGTCCTGATCACCACCCCCGAGGCCGACCGCTCGGACGTGGAGGGGATCGCACAACTGATCTCCACGGCAGGCGGGGCTGTATCGGGCCGGATCGGATTGACGGATCAGTTCACCGACGCCAACCAGGGCGAACGGCTGCGCACCATCGTGAATTCATCGATCCTGCCCGCCGGAACGCAGCTGCGCACCGATGCCGTCGACCAGGGATCGCAGGCGGGTGACCTGGTGGGCATCGTGCTGCAGATCGCACCGAACCGCCCAGAAGAGCCGGCACCGCCGGTAACCGATATGCAGCGGGACACCGCGCTGTCGGCGCTGCGTCAAAGCGGATTCATCACCTACACCGATGGGCAGGTGTCGGCGGGGAATCTCGCGGTGGTCGTGACCGGGGGAGCACTGCCCGACGACGCCGGGAACAAGGGCTCGACCGTCGCGCGCTTCGCTGCCGCACTGGACCGGCGCGGCTCCGGCACCGTGCTGGCCGGACGCAGCGGATCAGCCAGCGGTATCGCGTCGATCGCGGTCACCCGGGCCGACGGATCCATGGCCTCGGCGGCCAGCACGGTCGACGATATCGAGATGGCGTCGGGGCGCGTCACCACCGTCCTCGCGCTGCGTGAACAGTCCGACGGCCACTCGGGCCGGTACGGACTGGGCCCCGGTGCTACCGCCATCACGGTGCCGTAAAACACGGATCAAGCTCACACTGCGCGGCGTGTTCAGTGCCGGCTGTCGGCGTCTTTGTTAGGGTGAGGTTCCGTGGGTCAGCAGGGCCCCGAGCAATCAAGAATTGCCCTGCGCAGTCGTCACGGGAGTCTTCTTGCCAGCTCTACGCAAGCATCCTCAAACCGCTACCAAGCATCTCTTTGTCAGCGGCGGAGTCGCCTCCTCGCTGGGCAAGGGTCTGACCGCCTCCAGCCTGGGGCAACTCCTCACCTCGCGCGGTTTGCAAGTGACCATGCAGAAACTCGATCCGTACCTCAACGTGGATCCGGGCACCATGAACCCGTTCCAGCACGGTGAGGTGTTCGTCACCGAGGACGGGGCCGAGACCGATCTCGACGTCGGGCATTACGAGCGCTTCCTGGACCGCAACCTCTCCGGATTTGCGAATGTCACTACCGGACAGGTCTATTCGGCGGTCATTGCCAAGGAACGGCGTGGCGAGTATCTCGGCGACACCGTCCAGGTGATTCCGCATATCACCGATGAGATCAAGCGTCGCATCCTGGCGATGGCCGAACCCAACGAAAAGGGACAACGGCCTGACATCGTCATCACCGAGATCGGCGGCACCGTCGGCGACATCGAATCGCAACCCTTCCTGGAAGCGGCGCGCCAGATCCGCCATGACGTCGGTCGCGACAACGTCTTTTTCCTGCACGTCTCGCTCGTGCCGTACCTAGGCCCGTCCGGTGAACTCAAGACCAAGCCCACTCAACACTCCGTCGCCGCGCTGCGCAGTATCGGTATCACCCCCGATGCCCTGATCCTGCGCTGTGATCGCGATGTCCCAGAGCCGCTCAAGAACAAGATCGCGCTCATGTGCGACGTCGATATCGACGGAGTCATCTCCACACCGGACGCTCCGTCCATCTACGACATCCCCAAGGTGCTGCATCGCGAGGAGCTCGACGCGTATGTGGTGCGCCGGCTCAATCTGCCGTTCCGCGACGTCGATTGGACGGAATGGGGCGATCTGCTGCAACGAGTCCACGAACCCAGCGAGTCGGTGCGCATCGCCCTGGTGGGCAAGTACATCGACCTGCCCGACGCCTACCTGTCGGTCACCGAGGCGCTGCGGGCCGGAGGCTTCCGGCACCACACCAAGGTCGACATCAAATGGGTGCCGTCGGACGACTGCGAGACCGAGGCCGGTGCGCAGGCCGCGCTCGGGGACACCGACGGGGTACTGATCCCCGGCGGTTTCGGCATCCGAGGCATCGAAGGCAAGCTCGGCGCCATCCGGTACGCCCGTAAGCGGCGCCTCCCGATGCTGGGCCTGTGCCTGGGGTTGCAGTGCATGGTGATCGAGGCGGCGCGCTCGGCGGGTCTCGCCGATGCCAACTCGGCCGAGTTCGATCCCGACACCCCGAGCCCGGTAATCGCCACCATGGCCGATCAGGTGCGGGCGGTGGCCGGCGAGGCGGATCTCGGCGGAACGATGCGTCTCGGCGCCTATCCCGCCGTCCTGGAGGCCGGCTCAATCGTCGCCGAGGCCTACGGAACGACGGAGGTGTCCGAACGGCACCGGCATCGCTACGAGGTGAACAACCCCTACCGCGACAAGATCTCCGAGAGCGGCCTCCGGTTCTCCGGAACATCGCCCGACGGACATCTGGTGGAGTTCGTGGAATATCCGCGAGATATCCACCCCTTCGCGGTGGCCACCCAGGCTCACCCGGAACTCAAGAGCCGTCCGACCCGTCCGCACCCGTTGTTCGTCGCATTCATCCGCGCCGCAATGGAATACAAGGCAGCCGAACGTCTTCCGTTGGACCCCGACAGTGAGTGACGGGGCTTCCGGGGAGGGCGAACGCCACGAGTTCGTCACCCTGGAGTCCGAGCCCATCTACCTGGGCGGCATTTTGGCGCTACGCCGTGACCGTGTTGCGATGCCCGGCGGCGGCAGTGCGATCCGGGAGGTCGTCGAACACTATGGGGCGGTGGCTGTCGCCGCCATCGACGAGAACGGACGTATCGCGCTGGTGCATCAGTACCGCCATCCGCTCGGGCACCGACTGTGGGAGCTGCCCGCGGGGCTACTGGATATCGCAGGCGAGGACGTCCAGCAGGCGGCCGCACGGGAGCTGCTGGAGGAGGCCGGAGTCGAAGCCACCACCTGGCGGGTGCTCGTGGATGCCGCCGCTTCGCCCGGATTCACCGACGAGGTGGTCAGGGTGTTCCTGGCGACGGGACTATCGCATCCCGGCCGCGGTGAAAGCCATGACGAAGAGGCCGATATGACGGTGCACTGGCTACCGCTGCCTGAGGCGGTCTCCATGGTGCTCACCGGTGATGTGGTGAATGCCATTGCCGCGGCGGGCATTCTGGCCGCACACGTCGCACTCGAGGGCCACCACTCTCGCCCCTCCGACGCCCCTTGGCCAGACCGACCGACAGCATTCACACAACGCAAGAGCAAGACGTGACTCCGGCTCTGGCCCCTGGCTCTTCGCCCGAGAGGCTCATCGCTGGGCTCCTCGATGGCGAGATCCAGTCCTATCTGGATCACCTGGACGTGGAACGCGGCGTCGCCGCCAACACACTCAGCTCATACCGTCGTGACCTGCGCCGCTATCAACAGCATCTCGCCGAACGCAAGATCAGCCGACTGGCGGACGTCTCCGAACCCGATGTCAGCGATTTCGTCGTGACACTGCGCAGGGGTGACCCCGATAACGGCGTGCCCGAGCTGTCCGCATCCTCGGCCGCCCGCGCGCTGATCGCCGTCCGCGGACTGCACCGCTTCGCAGCCGTCGAGGGTCTGGTGCCGACGGATGTCGCCCGCGCCGTGAAACCGCCCACTCCTAACCGACGGCTGCCCAAGAGCTTGACCGTCGACCAGGTGGAGGCACTGCTGGTCGCCGCCGGCGGTGGTCCCGGCAGCGCTGCCGACGGCCCTCTCGATCTCCGCAACCGCGCACTGCTGGAGCTCCTGTATTCGACCGGTGCCCGCATCTCCGAGGCCGTGGGGCTCGATGTCGACGACGTCGACGTCCACGCCCGCTCGGCCCTGCTCTGGGGCAAGGGCGGTAAGCAGCGGCTGGTCCCGGTCGGGCGGCCCGCGGTGGAAGCGCTCCAGGCATATCTGGTGCGTGGCCGTCCCGACCTGGCACGAAGAGGACGAGGTGGCGTTCCCGCGCTGTTCTTGAACTCTCGGGGCGGGCGGTTGTCTCGCCAGAGTGCCTGGCAGGTGCTCGCCGATGCCGCCGAGCGCGCGAAGATCAGCGCGGCGGTGTCCCCGCACACCCTGCGGCATTCCTTTGCAACGCACCTTCTCGAGGGCGGTGCCGATGTCCGCGTCGTCCAGGAGTTACTTGGCCATGCCTCGGTGACGACCACGCAGATCTACACCCTGGTGACGGTGAGTTCGCTGCGCGAAGTGTGGGCCGGTGCGCATCCCCGTGCCCGGTAGTAGCGATCGCATGCGCGGGTTGCCGCTACCAGACGCCGCAACCCCACTAGACTTGCCCGAATGCTGGCCGATGAGCCGCTTGCGCGAAGAGGATCAACGGTGGATCGGGAGGTGACGTGACGGACGAGGATCTTCCCGCCGAAGACACCGACCTTGATCTCACCGGGCGTCCTCACAAAGACATTCCCGAACCAAAGCCGCTGACCAGCCATGGGCTGGCCAAGGTCATCGCCATGTGCAACCAGAAGGGCGGGGTGGGTAAGACCACGTCGACTATCAATCTGGGTGCCGCGTTGGCTGGGTACGGCCGACGGGTCCTGCTTGTTGACCTTGACCCGCAGGGGGCCCTGTCGGCCGGTTTGGGAATCGCGCACCACGAGCTGGAGACCACTGTGCACAACCTGCTGGTGGAGCCCAGGGTGTCGGTGGACGAGGTCCTCATGCGCACCCGCGTCGAGGGACTGGACCTGATCCCGAGCAACATCGACCTCTCTGCGGCCGAGATTCAGCTGGTCAACGAGGTGGGCAGGGAACACTCACTGGCTCGCGCGCTGCATCCGGTGCTCGACCGCTACGACTACGTGCTCATCGACTGTCAGCCGTCGCTGGGTCTGTTGACCGTGAATGCGTTGGCTTGCGCCGAGGGCGTGGTCATCCCAATGGAATGCGCATTTTTCTCGCTGCGCGGGCTGGCGTTGCTGACCGACACCGTCGCCAAGGTGCGCGACCGGCTCAACCCGAAACTGTCGGTGTCCGGAATCGTCATCACCATGTTCGATGCCCGCACCCTGCACGCACGTGAGGTGATGGCCCGGGTCATCGAGGTGTTCGGCGATCAGGTCTTCCACACCGTCATCACCCGCACCGTCCGCTTCCCGGAGACCAGCGTGGCGGGGGAGCCGATCACCACCTGGGCGCCCAAGTCCTCCGGCGCGCTGGCGTACATCTCGTTGGCCCGCGAGGTAATCGCCCGGTTCGAATCGTGACGATTGGTTTGGACCAGGAGCCAGACGTCGCCGAGACCCACACAGATCCCGTCGTCGCCGACTCCGCGGCTCCGGAACCTGATGCCGATACTCGTGGCTTCCGGATTCGGCTCTCGAACTTCGAGGGTCCTTTCGACCTTCTGCTGCAACTGATTTCGCAGCACCGGCTCGACGTCACCGAGGTGGCGTTGCATCGGGTGACAGACGAGTTCATCGCCTACACCAAGTCGCTGGGCGATACGTACAGCCTGGATGAGGTCACCGCGTTCCTGGTGGTGGCGGCCACATTGTTGGACCTCAAGGCCGCCCGCCTGCTGCCCTCCGGCCAGGTCGAGGACAACGACGATCTGGCCTTCCTGGAGATCCGCGACCTGCTGTTCGCTCGCTTGCTGCAGTACCGGGCCTTCAAGCATGTGGCCGAGATGTTCGCCGAACTGGAGGCCGCTGCCTTGCGGTCGTATCCGCGTGCGGTGGCGCTGGAAGAGCGGTTCAGTGAGCTGCTGCCGCCGGTCCACCTCGGCTTGGACGGGGCACAGTTCGCTGAGCTCGCGGCGGGCGCGTTCACGCCCCGGCCGGTGCCGACGGTGGGGCTGGGACACCTGCATGTACAGCGCGTCTCGGTGCCCGAACACGCCAAACGGATGGTCGAATTACTCTCCGGACGTGGTGCAGGACAGTGGATGACGTTCACCGAGCTGGTGGCCGAATGCTCGGCGCCCATCGAGATCGTTGCCCGCTTCCTGGGCGTGCTCGAGTTGTACCGGTCCAAGGCGGTACTATTCGAGCAATCTGAACCGCTTGGACCGCTCCAAGTTTCGTGGACCGGTGAGCGTCCGGCGCAGGATGATCTGGAAAAGGCAGTGGACTACACATGAGCGAGCAGACGACCTCGGTCGAGGGGTCAGGGGAGTCCACCGAGCTCGACGACCCCGTCGATTCCGGTGAAGAGCGTCGCGAGGACGAATTCGTCCCGATGTCCGATGACGAACTGACCAGCACCCTCGAAGCGCTGCTGCTCGTGGTGGATACACCCATCAACGCCCCGACCCTGGCTTCTCTGGTTTCCCAGCCGCTCGATCGCGTAACCGAAGCGCTGCAACGGGTTTCCGAGATTCTGACCGACCGCGCCAGCGGTATCGACCTGCGCGAGAGTGCCGATGGCTGGCGGATGTATACGCGCGCCCAGTACGCCCCGTACGTCGAGAAGCTGCTGCTTGACGGAGCACGTTCCAAGCTGACCCGCGCCGCACTGGAGACGCTGGCCGTGGTGGCCTATCGGCAGCCCGTGACGAGGTCGCGCGTCAGCGCTGTGCGTGGTGTCAACGTCGACGCCGTCATGCGGACTCTGCTGATGCGCGGGCTGATCGCGGAGGCGGGTACGGACGACGATTCCGGCGCTGTGATGTTCCGCACCACCGAGCTGTTCCTCGAGCGCCTCGGGCTGACCTCGCTGTCGGACCTTCCCGATATCGCACCGCTACTTCCGGATATCGACGTCATCGACGACCTGTCGCAGAATCTGGCTGAAGAACCGCGATTCGCGCGGCTGAACCGCGCGCCTGCCACTGTTGCAGCGCCCGCCTTTACTGTGGATCAGGACTGACCAATGAGCGAAGAAGAAGGCATTCGGCTACAAAAGGTGTTGTCGCAAGCGGGAATTGCGTCACGCCGGGTAGCTGAGCGGATGATCTACGAGGGCCGCGTCGAGGTGGACGGCAAGATCGTCACCGAACAGGGCAGGCGAATCGACCCGGCAACCAGCGTGGTTCGCGTCGACGGTGTGCGCGTGGTGATGAACTCCGAGCTGGTGTATCTGGCCCTCAACAAGCCCTTCGGCATGCTGTCGACGATGTCCGACGAGCAGGGGCGCCCGTGCATCGGGAAGCTGATCGAGGAGCGCGTCCGCAAGAATCAGGGCGTCCGCAACGTGGGACGCCTGGACGCCGACACCGTGGGACTGATCCTGTTGACCAATGACGGAGAGCTGACGCATCGGCTCATGCACCCGTCGTTCGAGGTGCCCAAGACCTACGTGGCAACCGTGGCGGGAACCGTCCCGCGGGGCCTGGGCAAACGGCTGCGGGCGGGTGTGACCCTGGACGACGGGCCCGTCAAGGTGGACGACTTCAAGTTCGGCGGGGAAATAGGCGGCAGAACGATGCTTCAGGTGACTCTCCACGAGGGTCGCAACCGAATCGTGCGACGCATGTTCGACGCCGTCGGCCATCCGGTATTGGAATTGGTGCGCACCAAGATTGGCGAAGTAACGCTGGGCGATCAGCGCCCGGGGAGCCTGCGCGCCCTCGGCCGTGACGAGATCGGCTCGCTGTACAAAGCGGTGGGACTGTGACGAGCGACTCGCGCGAAGAACATCGCGTACCGACCCGTGTTGTGGTCGCCATTGACGGCCCGTCCGGCACCGGCAAGTCGTCGGTAGCCAAGGAATTGGCGCGGCAACTCGGTGCCGCATACCTGGATACCGGTGCGATGTACCGGATCGTCACGCTCTGGGTGCTGCGCGCCGGCGTCGACCTCACCGACCCTGAGGCCATTGCGGCGGCAACCGAACAGGTTCCGATGTCCGTCGGCTCCGATCCCGATGTGGAGACGGCTCTGCTTGCCGACGAGGATGTTTCGGTGCCCATCCGCGGCACGGAGGTGACCGGCTCGGTCTCGGCGGTCTCAGCGGTGCCCGCGGTGCGCGAGCGCCTGGTACAGCGGCAGCGCGAGCTGGCCGAAGGTCCCGAAGCGGTCGTTGTCGAGGGCCGCGATATCGGCACCGTGGTACTGCCGGAGGCCGACGTGAAGATCTACCTGACCGCATCGGCACAGGCACGGGCACGGCGCCGCAATGCGCAGAACGTTTCCGACGGCAAGGCCGACGAATACGACCGGGTCCTGGCCGACGTCCAATGCCGCGACCACTTGGACTCCACGCGGGCGGTGTCGCCATTACGCCCGGCCGAGGACGCGGTAGAAATCGACACCAGCGAGATGACGCAGGACCAAGTGGTGGCCCACCTGCTGGAACTGGTCCAGAGCAGAGCAGGGGTATCACGATGACCGATGGCACATGGGTTGACGAAAATGATTGGGAACTGACCGAATTCGAAGACGGTGAGGAATCAGAAGAGCCGTCGGCACCGCCCGCGGTGGTGGCCGTGGTCGGTCGACCGAATGTCGGCAAGTCGACATTGGTGAACCGGATCATCGGGCGGCGCGAAGCCGTCGTCCAGGACATCCCCGGGGTGACCCGCGACCGAGTTTCCTATGACGCCCAGTGGCTGGATCACCGCTTCACCGTGCAGGACACTGGCGGGTGGGAAGCCGATGCGACCGGCCTGCAGCAGCTCGTCGCCGAACAGGCGCGCCACGCGATGTTGACTGCCGACCTGATCATCCTGGTGGTAGATGCCACAGTTGGTGCAACCTCCACCGACGAAGACGCGGCCAAGCTGCTGCGCCGCTCCGGTAAGCCAGTCTTCCTGGCGGCCAACAAGGTTGACAGCGACCGCGCCGAGGCCGACGCCGCCACACTGTGGTCGCTGGGACTGGGGGAGCCCATGGCGATCAGCGCGATGCACGGTCGCGGCGTGGCGGATCTGCTCGACCGCGTCGTTGCCGACCTGCCCAAGGTTTCCGCGCGGGGATCCGCCGAGGGCGGCCCCCGCCGCGTGGCGCTCGTCGGAAAACCCAACGTGGGCAAGAGCTCTCTACTCAATCGACTCTCCGGAGACCAACGCGCGGTGGTGCACGAGACCGCGGGGACCACCGTCGACCCGGTGGACACATTGATCGAACTCGGCGGCAAGACTTGGCGTTTCATCGATACGGCGGGACTGCGTCGCAAGGTGGGGCAAGCCTCCGGTCACGAGTACTACGCCTCACTACGGACCCATGGAGCCATCGAGGCCGCCGAGGTCGCGATCGTTCTCCTCGACGGATCGCAGCCCATCACCGAGCAGGACCAACGGGTGCTGTCCATGGTGATCGAGACCGGACGTGCATTGGTGCTCGTGTTCAACAAATGGGACTTGGTTGACGAAGACCGTCTCGACCTCCTTGAACGTGAAGTAGACCTTCAGCTTTCACAGCTGAAATGGGCACAACGCGTGAATATCTCGGCCAAGAGCGGGCGCGCCGTGCAGAAGCTCGTGCCAGCCTTAGAGGCTGCGCTGCAATCATGGGATAGACGGATTTCCACCGGTCAGCTGAATACCTGGGTCAAGGAAGTGGTTGCCGCGACGCCACCCCCGGTGCGTGGCGGGAAACAGCCGCGAGTGTTGTTCGCGACGCAGGCCACCTCCCGACCACCCACATTCGTGCTATTTACCACCGGTTTCCTCGAAGCGGGATACCGGCGTTTCCTAGAACGCAGGTTGCGCGAAAGTTTCGGTTTTGACGGAACTCCCATCCGGATCAACATTCGGATGCGCGAGAAGCGCGGACCCAAACGCTAACTGTCAATGAGATAGCAACGGGCACAAGCCAAAAGACCTCATGCACATTGCCCTCTCAGGCTCTGTTCACCGAATATTCGCGTTCACGTTGAGATCTACCCGATCCGAATCGCCCACTTTTCCGGTTTGCCGACCTAGGCTGGTTTAACCGTCTACCATCCTGCGGCGGTACCAAAACCACCTACCGAAAGGCGCAACACAGTGGCGGACACACTTACCGGAGGCCAGAAGCTGGAAGCCGGTCAAAGCCTCACGTCGAACAACGGCGCGTACTCGCTGACTCTGCAGGACGACGGCAACCTGGTCCTGAACGACGGCGGTAGCCCCGTTTGGGCCTCAGACACCAGTGGACACACCGCTGGCCACGCAGAGGTACAGGGCGACGGCAACTTCGTCGTCTACGACAACGGTGGTGGCGCGCTGTGGAGCAGCAACACCGAGGGTCGCTCCGACGTGAAGCTGGTTCTGCAGGACGACCGCAACCTGGTTCTCTACGCAGGCGCGGACTCCGTCTGGTCTTCGGGCACCCAGACCGACACCCCGGCCGCTCCCGCTGCCGAGTCTGTCGAGGTTGCTCCCGCAGCCGTTGAGACGCCGGCTCCCGCCCCGGAGCCCCGCACCTACACCGTGGTCTCGGGTGACACTCTGTGGGCCATCTCCGAGCGTTTCTACGGCGACGGCAACCAGTACCAGAAGATCGCGGATGCAAGCGGGATCTCCAACCCCGACCTGATCCAGCCGGGTCAGGTGCTGACCGTCCCGGAGTAACCACTCCGGCCTGGCAGTTCTAAGCCTCTTGGCCCCATCGGCCCCGTCGGGTTAACCCCCGGCGGGGCCGATGTCGTTCTACTCCCGCAGATAGCCGTCGGGGTGGTGGAACCGGTTGGCGCGCGGAATGCGGGACGGATCGACGTGTGCCGGCGGGATCCACCACGTTCGGCCGTCTGGGCCACGAACGGCCTGCCAGTGGCAATCCTCGGTCCCTAGCAGTTTGTGATGCTCTTCGCAGCCAAGCGTGAGATCGTCGATATCGGTCTTGCCGCCGACCGCCCACTCGTTCATGTGGTGCACCTGGCAGTGATACGCGGGCCGGTCGCACCCCGGATAGGTGCAGCCACGGTCCTTGGCGGTCAACACAATTCGCTGATCCTCGGTGGCGATCCGTTTCGTGCGCCCGAGATGGAGCGCACGGCCGTCGTCATCGAAGATCGCCAGATAGTGGTGAGCGTGGCTTGCCATCCGAATGAGATCCGGTATCGGCAACAGCGAGCCACCGCCGGTCACCACCACTCCCGCGCCCGCCTCGAGCTCCCGCAGCGTCATGGTGACTACCGCCGTCACCGGCAGCCCGCGATGGTGCCCAAGCCCACCCGAAGACAATGCGGACCGGCAGACCGCCTTGAGGGCATCATGCTGACGTTGCGCGACGGATCTCGTATCGCGTTTCGCTGCGTCAACATCGGGATCATCATCCACACAGGGTGTTTCATCGTCCGGGTTACCCGCACCCGGCGCGGCGTACTTTGCGAAGATCGCGTCAAGATAGGAGCGCAGCTCCGGGTCGAGGTCGAATGTCCCGGGCGTCATGAGGTCCGCGCCTTGGCGCCCCATGCGGAACCCGCGCCGTCGGGCGCGGTCGGCATCTTCGGTGAGGCCGCCGTCGGGGTCGAGATACGCCAGGAGCCTGTCCGCAGCCTTGCGGAGCTCATCCGGCCGGAGCGTTCCCGCGAGCTCGGCAAGCTGCTTCTCAGCGGCCACCCGGGTCTCCATATCGACGGCACGGGGGAGCCGGTCCCAGAACTGGCGAATGACCGCAATGTGATCGTGCCCGGCAGTGCCCGCACGCTACCGCCGCGGCGGTAGCCGCGAGCACCGGTTCGATCGGTTCGCCGCTTAGGGCGGCACTCGGAGCCAACTCCGCGGCATCCCGCATGCGCCTGCGCGCGTCCGAACGGGTGATCAGCAGGGCGTCGGCCAGCACATCCGCCAGATTGGCGCCACCGAATCGCCCCGGAACATGCTCGACCACAAGCTCGTTGACGATCGAATGTGTGGCCGCGGGAATTCGTCGCATAAGCGTCTCTACGTCGCGAAGAACGACGAGGCGGTCATATTGCGTGAGCGTCTGAGCATCGATTGCCTGCAGCGCATCGACAGCGGAGGCGAGCCCGGCAAGGACCTGATCTGCGTCAACGTCGATTATCGAACTCATGTTCGAATAGTAGGTCGCCACTCCGACAAGTAACCGCCAAATGTTGCGGATGATTTTGTTGTGACACAAGTGATTTCGAAGAACCGTCGTCGCGGCACCGAAACCGAGTTCGGGATCTGACTAGACCTACGGTAGGCTTCCGTCTGCCGTTAACAACGGCGGCGGGCTGTGGCGCAGCTTGGTAGCGCACTTGACTGGGGGTCAAGTGGTCGCAGGTTCAAATCCTGTCAGCCCGACCAGAGTTCTTGCAGTTGAGGGGCGGTTTCGGAGAAATCCGGACCGCCTTTTCTGCTACCCGGAGGAGCGTGGATGGCAACGTCTCACGGACATGTTGCCGGGGACCGTTCGCCCGAGCAGATCAGCGACAGCCTTGATACCGACACCGGCCTCGAGCCAAGCGACCGCAGCAGAGTGCCGGAACGTGGGAACGCCGATCCCGTCATGCCTGCCTTCTCCGCCGCGATCTGAATCGTCCGCAAGATGTTCCGGGGATCGACTGGAGTACCGAACTCGGATGCGAACACAAGTCCGGCGTCGCAGGAAGGCCGGCCTACCGCGGTGTCGGTCCAAAAGCGGGCCGGTCTCTCCCGAAACGCACCGGTGAGACCGGTCCCTCACGCGGCGCTGGCCGCACGCCCCTTCCGAAGCGTCTCCAGCAGCTCACGATACGGTCCAACGATGTAGGCGGTATCCCCGGCAGCTAGCTGCGTTTCTCGACGGGGGCGCAACCGAATTGGCCCGCCACTCCGGTTGATCGCGATAACCCTTGTTTGCGTGGATAAATCGGCCATCCGCATGCCGTCCAGCTCACTGTCCGCCTCCACGAAGACCCCACCAACGGTGAAGGATTGCCGACCGACCGAGAAGGTGCTCAGCACGTGCAGCCCCATCGCAGCACCGATAAACCATGGCGCCGCAAGATCGACGGTCGAGCGGACGTTGCCGAACCCGAACCGCTGAGCCACCGCAGTGCCCAGATTGCGGTCGAAGATCCGCAGCACCACGGGGACATCGGACCATCTGGCGCCCAACCGGTTCCGCAACACGATGCCCGTCTCGATATTGACCATATCGTCGTGGGTGAGCACCGCAACCGCCTGCGCCTCGTCGATCTGTGCTGCATCCCATGTCTGCGGCAGGCTCGCATCGCCGAATATCACCGGGATCCCCAGATTGGCGACAGTCGCCAGATACCTGTTGTTCTCGGACTGTTCGATCACGGCGACATCGTGCCCGGCGGCCTTCAAATCTTGGGCCACCCGGATGCCGAATGACCCGAGGCCAACCACGATCACATGGTTGGTGAGGTTCCGAACCTTGCGCCGTCCCGAGTTCTGGGCGATGCGCTGCGATAACAGCAGGTCCACGACGAATGCCATGACCACCGCCGTCGTCGCGATCCCAGCGAACATCAGGAAGATGCTGAATAACCTCAGCCAGGTCGGCTGGTTAGCGAAACTGAAATCCCCATAGCCCACAGTCGCGATGGTTTCGGTCGAAAAGTACAGCGCGTCCACGTAACTCATCCCAGGCCGCTGATACGTGTACCGCAGCAGCACTGTAGCCCCGGCCAACAACGCCATCGCGGTCCCCAGCGCGCGGAAAAAGATCGGATTCATATCCTCCCGGAATGCCCGTATCCCGAGCAGTAACCGTGACACTCGCGAGCGCCGCCACCGGGAAGGTGCCGTGCCCGACGTTGGCGTAATTCCCTGGGCGGCAATCTCCTCGACGGTTCCGATCATGGCTGTCCAGTCTCCGCGGCGCACCTGCAAGTCTCGTCCGGGACACGCCACCACCTGGTCGGGTGTGGGCGAGCTGTGCCCGTGCACAACGGCGACCGGAGCGAGGTCGCCGTACAACTCGCGTAACGTGCCGTCGCGCGGTGCATCAGTACCGGAAATGATGAAGTCGGTGCCGGCCGCTGAGATGGTGTGGGTGGTACGGCGCAGGCACGCCTCCACTACCGACGGAGCGGCGAGGTCGGCGACACCGAGCACCGCACCCGGCCCGCCGTCCACCGCGACGGCCTCGCGAAGTACGTCGTTGACCATACGGGTAACAACGCGCACTGTCGGGTTGAGTTGTCTTGCCAGCAGCGCAATTTCGAGGTTTTGCGCATCATCGGACCCGGCGCACACAATCGCGGCGGCACCCGCTATCCCCACCGCGCCCAGACCGTCAACACTGTCTAAAGCGGCGACGGCAACACCGGCGGTCCAGAGTTCTTCGGCGATCCGGATCGCTAGCGCGTCCTTGCCGTAGACGATGGTATGTCTCTCCACTCTTGATGACGTTAGCGCGTAGAAGGCAGCTTCACACTCCGGACCGCAAATTCGGAATTATCTTGCGGCCGAGGATGCTAAGCCGGAACGCACGGCTATCCGTGCTACACCCGCTGTACACGCCAAACAACGCGAAGAGCTGCATTCAGACGAAATCAATTGAGCCGAAACACCATCTGTCTACTGTGCGGCCATTGTCCAGCCGCCCGGATGTCCATCGGGTGTTAGAAGAAATACTAGAGGGCCTCGGCGCCCTGTTCGCCGGTGCGCACCCGCACCACAGACTCGACGGGGCTCACCCATACCTTGCCGTCGCCGATCTTGCCGGTGCGTGCGGCGGTCACGATGATCTCCACCACCTTGTCGACGGCACTGTCGTCGACAAGGACCTCGATCTTGACCTTCGGGACGAAGTCGACCTGGTACTCGGCGCCGCGGTACACCTCGGTGTGGCCCTTTTGCCGGCCGTAGCCCTGCACCTCGCTGACCGTCATGCTGGGATTGCCGGTTTGTTCGAGTTGCGTCTTGATGTCCTCGAGGGTGAATGGTTTGACGATCGCGGTGACGAGTTTCATGTCCCTCATGCCTCTCTGTTGGAGATGAGGGGGCGTCCCTCTGAGTGGGAGACTCCGGAATTCCCTATAACTGATCCGACGCCGAGCGCGACGAAATCGTATGCGCCTTCAGCGTGTTGGGATTCGTCGGCGCCAGCCGCCTCTCCCTCGTCGCTGATGCGCAGGCCAATGGTGTACTTCACGATAAAGGCAACGATAGCGGTGCCTATCGCCGAATAGAGCAGGACCGCCCCGGCGCCAATGGCTTGACGGCCCAACTGTTCTAGTCCGCCGCCATAGAACAAGCCAAGTTTGACCCCGGTGGTGCCCGCCGCCCCGGTACCGGGTGCAAGGAACAACCCGATCAACAACGTACCGATGATGCCACCGACCAGATGCACGCCCACCACATCGAGCGAGTCATCAAATCCCAGCTTGTACTTCAAACCCACCGCCAACGCACACACGATGCCTGCGATGGTGCCGATGGCAAGGGCGCCAACAACATTGACCGAAGAACACGACGGCGTGATAGCCACCAGACCGGCCACGATCCCCGAGGCCGCACCCAACGAGGTCGCATGCCCATCACGGATACGTTCGGTAAGCAGCCAGCCCAGCATCGCCGCCGCCGTGGCCACCGTGGTCGTCACGAACGTGGCTCCGGCCAAACCATTAGCGCTGGTTGCCGATCCGGCGTTAAACCCATACCAACCGAACCACAGCAGCCCGGCACCCAACATCACGAACGGCAGATTATGCGGCCGCATCGGGGTACCCGGCCAACCCTTGCGCTTACCCAAAATCAGCGCCAACACCAAACCCGCGGTACCGGCATTGATATGCACCGCGGTACCACCGGCGAAGTCGACCGCAAGAAGTTTATTGGCGATCCAGCCACCGTGTTCAGCCGATGCCTTATCGAACGCGAACACCCAGTGCGCGACCGGGAAATACACCACCGTGACCCACAACCCCGAAAACAACAACCAGGACCCGAACTTCAACCGATCCGCCACCGCACCCGAGATCAGAGCCACCGTGATGATCGCGAACATCAACTGGAACGCCACAAACACCGTCG
>NZ_JBFAGW010000010.1:31411-116483 GCF_040653875.1 Mycobacterium sp. NPDC050853 | reverse complement strand
TGCCTCGATGCCGCACCGTCAGGCACCTCGATCGACGTCTGCAACAACACCTTGTTCGCGAACATGTCCACTAACTGCACCGCCGCATTCGGGCAGACCGGCGATCAATACGACACCTGCCTGCGCGCTGCCAGCGATGAGGTCGCCTGGGTCAAAGCCAACATGCTCACCGGAGCACTCTGCCAACCCGTGGGACCCAACGTCGATAGACGCCGGCTGCCCTCCAACGGCAACACCTACTGCGCAACGAACTAAAGGCGCACAATGAAGATCGCATCAAGCCAAACTCGCTGGCCTGCACAAGAGTCCACACGCAAGGTCCTTCGCCGAGCCTCCAGTACAGCTGCTGTTCTCGCTGTCCTTGCGGCCGCTATCGG
Source organism: Mycobacterium sp. NPDC050853 (assembly GCF_040653875.1). Taxonomy (NCBI): domain Bacteria; kingdom Bacillati; phylum Actinomycetota; class Actinomycetes; order Mycobacteriales; family Mycobacteriaceae; genus Mycobacterium; species Mycobacterium sp. NPDC050853. The sequence continues at coordinate 116,106 of NZ_JBFAGW010000010.1, read as the reverse complement.
CGTTCCGGTCATGGGCCCCGAACCCGATTCAGGCACCAGCCCCTTGTTGGCGACCGCGCGCGCCGACTGCCCACCAGACTGCGGCGGCGGACCCGGTAACGGAGGCACCCCCACCGGCCCTCCCGGAGGCGGAACCGAATTCGTACCGCCCTCCATACCCGCCATGCCGTCCTACGACCCCGGCCGCGGACAGCCACCCCTGGATCAGAACAACGGCGTCTCCATCTACAACAGCGCCGCACCCCAACCCAGCCAAGCCGCACAACCCAGCCAAGCCCCCACCCAAAACCAAGACGGCACCTACAACCGCGCCGCCAACGGCGAACAACAACCCATCAACCACAACGCACCCAACAACCAACAACTCAACAACAACTGGCAAAAACTCTCCGACCAACTCAACCAACAAAACCAACCAGGGCAAAACGGCCACGACACTGATCAGACGAACGAACAATCTGATCAGTGTCGTGGTCCGTATGATTGGGGCTCCAAGCTTCCGTTCAGCCATCTGCTGTCGCATGGGAGTGCGGGCGGGGAGCAGACTTTCGCTGATCCTAATGACGGCCCAAGCGTCCTCACTCCGCAGCAGCAAGAGTTCAACGATATGCTCGAAGAGGCGCAGAGGCTTATGTCCTTATCTCCCACTTTGGTGAATACTTGGAAAGAACTACAAAAGTATCCTAATACTACGGATGTAGCCGGGCTTATACCCAAGTGGGATTTTCAGGGAAATTTCAACCCCTACCAAACTGCTGCATCTTACGAATCTGGTCCGATGCCTGACGTCGATCTAACTCCAGGAAACGACGGATCCAAAAACTGGGTGATCAGAATCAGTCAGTGGTTGGTCGATACGGGTGATCCGGCCCAGATCGCACGATTCTTGATGCACGAGATATCAAACGCGAAGGACGATGCAGACGGAATACAAGACAGCCGGGGCGGCGAATATGTTGAAGCGCATGCGCATTTGCTAAAGATGCAGATGCAAGAAGAAGTGGCGCAGAATTGCGGCGGCCAAGATTTTGTACAAAATGACGATTTCGCAAAATTCACCCTAGATGAACTACGCAAAGCCCAAAAAATCGGCACACAAAACGCTTGGAGCGACGCGGTCACAAATGTCGGGAAGGAATGGGGGAAACAGCAGTTTTGTACCACAGCGGGGGGAGTGGCGGTAACGCTTTTTGATTACTACCACAACGATGGCGCCAGGCGCTGTGGGACGTAGTGTGCGGGCGTTGTAGCCGACTTTGAACCGAAGCGCCACAGTGTGTCAGTGAAACTGGACTCTGTTCCGCCCTGCCGACAACGGTTGAGAGCGGTGTCGCCGAATTGATGTCGGGTGGGGCGGTGGAGCGGCTTACTCTGTGAAAGACCGCGCATGTTGGTGATTCCGATCTGGCGAGCATCGGGAAAGATCTGTCTCCGCAAGGTGGCTGAACAAGTCACGTGGCGGCGATGTTCGGTGCCGACGGTAGGCGGTACCCAGGGCGTGACATGACACGAGAGCGACACATAACCGGGAATCAGCCGCGATAATCTGAACTCGCAGTGGCTGATCAGAGCACCGCGAAGGACCCAGGGTACGACCGAACCCATTGGTGCGACTGACTTAGGGGTGAGGACCATTGATACAGGCCATCTAGCTTGGGAGCACAGGGTGAAGTTTTTCTGGCTGGTGGCGGTGTTGGCGGCGGTATCGTTTGCCGCACCGGCTTGTTCTGATGCGTCAACGGGTGCACCGGCGGCCGATTCCACGAAGTCGGCTCCTTCTGGACCGCTCGACACCGGAACGTATCCGGTGACGCCCGGGCCCGCGCTGGGCGAGGCTGGGTCGGAGATAATTGGGCGGCGCATTGAGGCGCAACGGATGTCGAGCGCGGTGGTCGGCCCCTGGGAGGTCGACTCCGGTCTGAACCGCAAGGATATGCCGAACGCGGTGATGAAGGCCGAGGCACTGAGTGACGTCTTCGGTCAAGAGGCTGCACGGATCGCAATCGGCCACGGCTATGTGACGGGATTCGCAAATGCGCGGTCCACCAACGATTCTGCGATACCGCATGACAGACGTCTGAAGAATTTCGTCATGAGGTTTCCCGACGCTGATGCTGCCACAGCTGCCGCCCCGTTATTGGCGGCCGCGGACCGGTTTGGTCCCGGGCCCCTCGCCCCGATTGCCCTGCCAAGTCATCCGGACACACGCGCCATCGCAGGGGCGAGCGACAAGGGCAAGCAGGTGGTGGCGGCCTTCACCGGACACGGCCCATTTGTCTTGTACCAGTGGGGGGAAGCATCATCGGCGGACATCGCTGTACAGCTCGTGAGCGCAACGTTGGACAAGCAGCTTCCCGCGATCGACGCGTTCAAGCCCACCGATGTCGCGAAATTGGTGAACCTGCCCCGCGATCCGTCGGGATTGGTGGCACGCACCATCGGGCAGAAGGAACAGAAAAGCATCAACTCCGGCTACGCATACGACCGGCGTGGCTCGCTGAACTTCACGCTCGATCCGCTGGCGATGGCGGCGATCGAAGATGACGCCGGTGTTGAGTTGATGTCTGGTGGCGCGGCGACGGTTTTCCAAACCAAAGATGCCGCCGCGGCGGCACGCATGGTGACTGGATTGGTCCAGTTGGCAGCCAAGGGCCGCCCCGGGCAGGCCGGAGCCACACCCACTGACGCGGTGCCGAATCTGCCGGGTAGCCAATGCGTGGCCGACGAGAACAGCAACACCTGTTACGCGGCAGCAGGCCGCGACGTCATTGAGGCAGGACAACGCGACCTGCTGGACGCGCAGCAGCTGGCCGCAGCACAGTATCGGGTCTTACAAAGCAAATAGATGGCGCTGATCCCTGTTTGCCGCCGGGTTAGCGTGCGGAATTAACTATGACCGTGCTGCAAGCCGCGGCTGCGGCTGCCGGGATAGTTAGCTTGCCGGCGAGTGCGACCCGTACGCTGCTCGCATGGGGAGGTTCTCCCAGTGGCGCACCAGTATGGTGGCCGTTCCCTGGGCGATATCTACACATGTGGTGGAGCTAGTTGTATCGGCGGCGGGGCCGTCAGGACGCAGCTCGGTCTATGTCTGGGTGGGGGGATGCCGCAGAGTTCGTCCCAGGTCGTAATGGAACACCGGTACTGAATCGAAAGAACGGCGGGCAGGCCGGCGAAAACCCCCAATCCTAAACACCCATCCCGTTGGAATCGGAGTGGCCAGCCATATCGCGCACATGCCGGGGTCGCTGACCACCCCAGTGGGCCCACCGGCACCGAACGCCGCGGTTTCGCTGAACTGACAGCGATCGACCGGTTGGTCTATATAAGCCTCGACTCCATCGTGGCGATATCGATCGCCGCGGGCGCTACCTCACCAACATCGGCCTGATGGCCAACGTGTCGCTGGCCAAGCAGGTCGCCACACTCGCCGCCGCATCGGTAGTTGAGCATGCCGGTTTCGCCGGTAGTGCTCACGGTAGTGACCTCTGGTCTTGTTGTCCCGCGCAGCCTCTAGATGAATGGGAGATTTTGGTGCGATTGTGGTTGAAGGGCACTGCCGGGGTGCTCGCTGGTGTGACCATACTGGCAACACCAGCTGTGGCAGGAGCTGCTCCGGGCACCGATATCGCCAGGATCGAGCGGCTCAAGGATCAGCTTCCGGCGGGCTACGAGGCGCAGATCGTCTCCAAGACCACGATTGCTTCCGGCGCGTTCGACTCGGCCATCAAAGACGCCCTGGACAACGCTGAGGTCACGCCGCCCGAGTGTCAGCCGGCCGCCCATGGCGGTATTCCCACTATGGCGGGCAGCACCGTGGACATGGTGATTGCGGCCAGGGATGCCGATCAGATTGTGCTTGCCGCGGTCCAAACCCCAGCGCCGATGTCCACCCGTTCTTCGGACAATGGGTGCGAGGCGTTCACGATGTCGGTACCCGGGCAGTTCGAGGGCAGCGGTGAGTCGGTTGCGGCGCCCCAGATCAGTGGGGTGCGTACCCGCGGTGTCCACACGGTCATCCACATCACCAAGCCCGGCGGCGAACAAACCGAGGACATGACGATGTATGTGGCCCGGATCGATTCCACCCATGCGGTAACCGCAGTCGGCACCGCGGGAGTCGACAACGCAGCCTTGCAGCAACTATTCCGCACTGCAGTCGCCGCAGTAAAAGCCTAGAAAACAGGCAGCTGACGCACGGCGTGTACCGAGCCCGCACGGTGCATGTCCATCCGAGGTTCGAACTCCGGCCGCAGGAAATCTCCGCCCGAGCCGGGCATGGTTAGCTAGTGGTCTTCACGCTCGCCGGTGGCATGTTCCCGTAGTTCCCGCGCCCGGTGCACGCGCCGGATCTCGTGCACCGCTTTGGCGGAGCGGCCCAGCCGTGCCGCGGCCTGCTCCAGACTCAGCGCCGGATTCACCGCGACCGCCCGTTCGGCGTGCGTCCAACGCCGCCCATGTTTGGGAAGCTCGGGCACAGACACTTGGTCGCGTCGCAGCCGTTTGCGCGCTGCGTTCACCGCACGCACCGAGCGCCCGGTGATTACCGCCACCTGCCCCACCGTGAGCGACTCGTCCGCAGCCACCGCATACTCCGCAGCACTCCATTGATGCCCAGCGCTACCGGCCCGGCCATCACCAAACGCCCGCGCCACCGATCCCCACCGGGTCCGTTCGGCCGCCGCGATCTGCCGCTCACGGGCACGCTGCGCCGACACACACTCCTGACAACGGCACCCCGCCGCATACCCGGCAACCCCATGAACCGCCACAACAGGGCACCCTACTAACCCGGTCACCGACGTGTAACACCTTGCCCGCCAACTGGAACACGCGTCTAGATACCTGTGGCGTTGCGCTCCAGGGTAGGGGCCACCGGCGAACGCCGTCGCAGCGCGATGAGGTTCCCCTGAAAGCATGAAGGCATGCACCATGAGGAGTGTCATGTCAGAAACACGCAGGAAGTTCGATCCGGAGTTTCGCCAGGGAGCGGTCCGGATCGTGCGGGAGACCGGCAAACCGATTGCCGAAGTCGCCCGGGATCTTGATCTGAACCCTGGCGCGTTGGGCAATTGGGTGGACAAGGACCGCCAGGGCAGCCCGCGGCTTTAAGGCAAGTTCGAGGCGCGAACCTTCCTCGATGGTCGTCGAAGACTGAATACGGGCCTGAAGAAAGGGGCATGCCGTGCTGCCGCCCACGGCGGCGCGCGGTAGCAGCTAACGCCGACATGTTCCGGGCACCGAACTCGCACAAGCTATTCGGCGCAACGCGCCCTTGCAGCGTTAGCGACCCTATCGCTGCTCGCGGTCATCATCGAGTTCTGCGACGACGACCCACACCGCACACAGCCTGCATTGTTCGCCGGCGCCGAATGGCAGCGGCCGATCACGGTAGAACGCGTTTCAGTTTTATTTCAGGATAGGTGCGCCCGCCTCCTGCTCCTGTCGTATTTCTTTGCGTTGACCGTGTGCTTCAATGAGGATTGACAGTGTCTTAGCTCACTCAACTGTCACTAGATGCTCTAACCAGATCGTCCCTGAAAGACGCCCCGAAAGGCCATAGGAGTTCAACGTGGTGCACCCCAGCCTTCCCGCCGGTTTCGACTTCACCGACCCGGAGATCTATGCCCAGCGGCTTCCTATCGAGGAGTTCAAGGAGCTCCGGCATACGGCTCCGATTTGGTGGAACGAACAGCCCGACGGAGTCGGCGGCTTCAATGACGGCGGCTACTGGGTGATCTCCAAGCACAAGGACGTCAAGGAGGTATCTCTGCGCAGCGATACCTTTTCCAGCTGGGAAAATGGTGCGATTCCGCGGTTCAGCGACGATATGAAACGGGAGGACATCGAGGTCCAACGGTTCGTTATCTTGAACATGGACGCCCCGCACCACACCCGGCTGCGCAAGATCATCTCGCGCGGCTTCACCCCACGTGCCATCGGCCGGCTGCGCGATGAGCTCAACGAGCGCGCACAGACTATCGCCAAGGCCGCTGCGGCCCAGGGCACCGGCGACTTTGTTGAGCAGGTGTCGTGCGAATTGCCGCTGCAGGCCATCGCCGGCCTGCTGGGGATTCCGCAGGAAGATCGCGCAAAAGTCTTCAACTGGTCCAACGAGATGACCTCGTACGACGATCCCGCGTACGCGCATATCGACGCTAAACAGTCATCGTTCGAGGTGCTCTCCTATGCGATGGAGATGGCCAAGCAGAAGGCGCAGAACCCCGGCGAAGACATCGTGACCACGCTCATCAACGCCGAAGTCGACGGCGACAAACTCTCCGACGACGAGTTTGGCTTCTTCGTCATCGCGCTGGCGGTGGCAGGCAACGAGACCACCCGCAACTCGATCACCCAGGGCATGATGGCCTTCACCCAGTTCCCGCAGCAGTGGGAGCTCTACAAGAAGGAGCGCCCGGAGACCGCTGCCGATGAGATCGTCCGCTGGGCCACCCCCGTCACCTCCTTCCAGCGGACGGCGCTGGAGGACACCGAACTCGGAGGCGTGCAGATCAAGAAGGGCCAGCGCGTCGTCATGATGTACCGCAGCGCCAACTTCGACGAAGAGGTCTTCGAAGACCCGTTCAGCTTCAACATCATGCGTAACCCCAACCCGCACATGGGATTCGGCGGAAGCGGCGCGCACTACTGCATCGGCGCCAACCTAGCCCGCATGACCATCAACCTGATGTTCAACGCCATCGCCGACCACATGCCCGACCTGGTATCAGCCAGCGAGCCAGAACGGCTGCGCTCGGGCTGGCTCAACGCCATCAAGCACTGGCAGGTCGACTACACCGGCGCCAGCAGCTGCCCCGCCCTGCTTGCGCAGACCGAGGCGTAGTTCCTAGCTCGATGCGAATTTGCCTCAGTTCTGACCAGGCGGGTGTCGCGAATTGCCAGACGCCCAGCCGTCATTGCCAGCGCCCGTTGGCCTTTCCAGCCTACGCGCTCTGACTGCTCACGATTTCGGGTTTACTGGCCGGTCTACGACCGGCCGTTCCGCCCGGAATCGGGGAGGTCGCACGTCCGTTGTTCCCGCGAAGCGGAAGCATCGGCTGATCGGGGCAGATCACTAGGAGCAGGTCTCGAACCACCGGCGAAGCTCGTTCTGCAACGGGGACCCGGTATCGAACTCTGGCGAGCAGCCGCCGACGATGACGGTCAGCGTGTCCTTGCCATATGTCGCCTCGTACTTGACTCGATGCTGATACGCCTTGAGCAGCATCAGCTGGCTCAGTGCTGCGCGTCGCCAGGCGGTCTCACCGGTGCCCGGGAGCGTGACGGTAACCAATGACTTCTCGTCCTGAGTCCCTGAGTCCCTGATGAGGCTCATCTTCACCGGGGCAATGGCAGAAAGTGCTTCCCAGAGACCGACCTCGGTGTCGGTGGGTAATCCCCGCGAGGTACCGAGTTCCAGATTGCTCACGTTTGCCGGTTTCTGCCTACCGGTGGCGGTAGCGGTCCATGCTGCCTCGCGCAGGCCCGGGAAGTCGGTGGCGAGTCGACGGAAGAGGGACGAGAAGTCTTGTGCGCGGGCTTCTCTCGGCTTCCCATCGGTCGATGGGGCTAGCGTCACCGTGATCTGTTTGTGAGACTGCCCCTTCACGTGACTGGTATTCACCTGGATGTCGTTTCCATAATGCCCCCGGATGAGCGCCCGCCATTCTTGCCAGTCGGGCACGGGTTCGGCACTTTGCATGTCGGTAGTCGCGGAGATTCCACCGCAGTGACGATCCGGCGCAGCGACTGTGGACGGGCAGTCGTTGATGGTCAACCGGACGTTGAAATGTGCGTGGCCGGCCCCGGAGGTCTTCGCTTGACGAGTGAAGACCTCCCAGATTGCAGTGAGCTGTTCTGGCGTGATGCCAGGCCGCACGTTGGCATCCAGATACACCGTGAATGTGTCATACCAGTCGATTGAGAAGTTGTGAGTAGTGTTCTCCACACCGGGTAGGCCGTTGATCGCTTGTGCGATCGAACGGGACGGGTCGGTTTGACCCGCCACACATCCGCCCGCAGCCAGCAGGGATGAACCCGTCAGGATCCCCACCGCGACCAGCAAATCTGTACGGAGCACCTTCCAAGTATGACGGGCACGCCCAGAAGATGTGGTCCAGAGGCCAGCGAAGAGCAGTTTGCCCTGCCAGCGCCAGAGGTCAACACCAGCGATGACCACATCGTGTGCCTGGCCGCACACCTCGCGAAAATATGCCTTGCTGCGCCTAACGGCCCAGTATGAGCGGGGCCCGCTGGTGAGTAGCGGACGTTACACGGCCAACTAGCAGGTGTTCGTGTTTTCCTTCATTCGCTGCCAGATTTCTGTGCGCAGATCGCCTATCCCCGGGCTGATCGCAGGGCCGTGAATCCCCGCTGGAGGCTGCGGGGAAGTTTACGGTGGGCGGCATGGCGACTGAAATTACTGTGCGGGGATCATTTTCGATGTTCCAACGCCCCGAGCGGGGGACCGTTCACGCGACGATTACGTATGAGGACTCACAGATGGAGCCGGTCTATCAGCGGCTCGTTGGTGACCTGGACACGGTGAAGGCGTCGATCATGACCTTGCATGATCCAGATCAAGGCCCGGTCACGTGGTGGTCCGCCGAGCAGTTGCGGACCTGGTCGACGCGGCCGTGGAACAAAGATGGCAAGCAAAAGCCGCTTGTGCATCACGCAGCCGTTGCCGTGGAGGTGAAATTCCGCGACTTCGCTGCGCTATCGCGGTGGGTTGGCCACCGCACCGTATCAATTGAGGGGTTCCGGGTGACACGGGTGGAATGGGCGCTGACAGTGAAACGCAAAGACGAGTTGCTCCACGAAGTCCGCACGCGTGCCGTCCAAGATGCGGTAACACGCGCCCAGCAATACGCCGACGCTCTGGGGTTAGGCACGGTGAGCCCGGACTCGATTGCTGATGCCGGAATGCTCATTGCCGGGCTGTCTCCCGCGGGCGAGGCTTCCGCGGGGTCTATGCGGCCCCGATCTGGCGCAGTCGACGCAGAACAGCTGGAATTGATCCCCAACGATATCGAAGTGAAAGCCGTGGTCGATGCGCGGTTCGCCGCCGAGAGAACCCCGGCATGACAATCGTCAGGCCAACACAGTCTGGGGAGTCCTCAGGCGCTGAAGGCGACGGTGCTCCGTGTACCCCGACGTATCGTTCCAGTTGAATTGCTTGCCGATGCCACGCTGAGATCTGGGCGAGTTCGACACGGCTGGGGCCCCGCGGCTGGCATTCCTGAACCTTGACCGAATCGCTCCTGGGATGGTGAGAATGGTCCGGTAGGGCTCGACGACGGGAGTCGCGGTGGGACGAGGTACGAATCATCTGAGCGTGGCCCAGTTTGATCTGCTGCGGTGGGTCGCTGACGGGTGCAAAGACGGTGTGTACGAAGGCGGCTCGCATCGCGTTTCGGCGCGTGCGCTCCATAACCGCGGCTTCCTTCAGGTCTCAGGCAGCGGCACGACGTGGGCCGTCCAGATCACCCCGGACGGCACCCGACGCCTGCAACAAGAAGCCAAACACATTGAAACAGAACAAGAACGCGCTAGACGAGAGGAACAAGCCCGGGCCGAGCGCGAACGTGAGAGACAGCAACTGCGTGACCGGGCGATGAAATTGCTGCACGATGTTGTCGCGGCAGGCGGACGACTCGACCTCGGTCCCGGCGCCGATGCCAATGACGTTCGGGCGATCCAGAACGTTCTTGCTCAGTCAGGCTGTCTGCCAGAGGGACAACGCTTGGCCCAGGAGCCCACACGCATGGATCCGGTCCTTGGAGTGACGGTTTATCTAGAGCCAGATTTCGAGACAGTGACCGCGGTGCGCTCGTTTGGCGTTCCCCGCCAGCTCCGAGACCCGCACTCTGCTGTTGTGGAGTTCCAGAACAAGAAGGCGTTGGTGTCCAAGGCTGAGATGGGTCGTGCTGTGCGCTTCCTGCAAGCCTTGATATCGGCAGTGACCGAGGTTGGCTGGAAGATACCGTCGAATCCGGGCAACAGGGCTAGGAGTCGAGGCGAGCACATCCACGATCTTTGGCTCCGGCTTCCCTCGCGCGAACTCGTGGTCACCATCCGCGAGCTGACTCAAAGCGGTCGCCAGGTGCAGGCATACACCATCGAGACCGACTACTACCTGCGTAATGAGCGCACGATCGTGAACAAGCATTTCCAACCGTCGGGAGATTTGGCAGTCACGATCGAGAAAGCCTGGGACAAAGAAACCGTTCTGTCCCTACAGGACACCGCCGGTAGCGTAGGTGGCTCGGCAACTGGTCCCGTCCGCTATCTACAGGGCATTTTGGGTGTTCGGGTTGTTCGCGGTACCGACTGGCGGCTAATTTATGGAAATGTCGGGTTGGTTGGGTCGGCGACGCCGCACGGGTCAGCCCTGGGCAAACGATGAGCGGTTGGTGGTTGTTGCTGCGGTGGAAGGGGTGTTGGCGGCGGCTCAGGTGTCGGATTGTTCGGTGAGTTCGGTGACACGGGCGTGGGTGCGGGCGCAGGGCCGGGAGTTGGTGATCCAGGATGTGGTGTTGCCTGCGGGGGTGTTCGGGCGGTGGCTGTCGTTGCCGGATCGGGATGTTGTGCAGGTGGGTGTGGGTGTGGTGGGCCGGGATCGCACGATTGCTCATGAGTTGGGTCATATGGTGCTGGGGCATCGGGGCCGCCCGGTGACCGAGTATGTGGAGGGGCTGGTGCAGGCGGCCTCTTCGGACTTGATCGCGCATATGTTGCAGCGGGCATGCTGTGATGACAATCAGGGGATGCCGGGGGTGTGGCAGCGGGACGAGTTGGCGGCCGAATGGTTTGCGGGATTGTTGACGCGCCGCGTGGAGGCCACATACCGGGGTGGGGCTCGTTGGGGTTATGACCTCGATGACGCGTTGGGATGATCAGCTTTCCGACGTGGGACTATCTGCCCCCTGGGTGGGGTTTTGTTCCGGCGGCCAATGTCGCGGTGTTGGTGTGCCTGACTCCGCTGATGGTGTACCGGGTGTGGCGTTGGTGGCATCGCCGCTCGTCCCCGGCGGCGGCTGCCACGGCGCTGACGGTGGCGATGTTGTGGTTGCAGATGGCACTGGCCTGGGGTTGGGACATGCTGCCGCCGGTGGTGAAAGCTGTTGAGATATCCGGGGGTCCGGGGGTCATGCTGCTCTCGGTGCTGCAGCTGATCGTGATGAGCTTGCGCGGCACCTCGAGGGCTAGGTTCGGTCGTGACGCGTGGACTGTGGCGGCAGCGGCGGCGTGTGTGCTTGCGGTCATGACGGTTGTGGTGGTGATGGGCGGGGCCACCTCGGTGGACTTGCGCCCGTACCGGTTCAATCTGTCCCCTGAGCTGACCAATCCCGGGTTAGCGGCGGCGACGGTTATCGCCAATATCTATATGGCGGCGATATTGGTGCAGATGGTGCGGCTAGGGGTCCGCCGCGCAAATAACACCCCTGCGGGGTGGGGTCTGGGGCTTTTGGCTACTGCTGCCGCGGCGTGCTTGGTGTCGGTGGTCCACGGCGGAATCCTGAATCACACCGGTGTGGTGGTGGCTCCGCACAGTATGTGGCTTACCGTGGTGCCCTCGGGTGTGTGCGCGATATGTGTGCTGGCCGGGCTCACCACGCCGCCGCTGATGCTGTATTGGCAGGCCCGGCGAAAGCTGTTCTTGCTCAACCAGATCCGCCAACACTTGATCACCGTGTTTCCCGCCCTGGATGCCCCGCTTGCTCCCGGGGCTAGCCGCACCGATGTGGTTCATGAGTGGTGCAGCCAGATTCAGGACGGGCTGACCCTGACCGCACAGCAATACCACACGCCACTGCAGGGCGATGAGCCGTCGGCGGTGTTGAGTGAGCGGGCCGACGCGGTGGCCCGCTGGCTAACAGGTGTTGTGGAACCAAACCTGAACTGTCAGTGGCTGACTACACCAGAAGCGGTGACTGGTCAGGATTGGATGTTGGCAGTCGCCGCGGCGTATCGGCGCTACGCCTCGGGTGCAGGTTTGTCTGGTAGTCCTTCGGCGGTGCGTAGGTGATTAACCATGTCGGCGATGACTTGGCGGGCGCCTTCGGAGAGGCCGTAGCTGCGTTCGGCGATCTCACGGACTTTTGAATCACGCAGCTGCACAATCAGATCCAGGTCTTGGTCGATTTTTTTGGCGTAGGTGGCGTCGTAGAAGTAGGCGGGGCTGACCTTGAAGAATGCCGCTAGTGCGGTGACGATTTCGGGTTTGGGGTTGGTGCGGGTGCCGTTGCGCAGGTGCGAGAGGTAGGGCACTGAGATCTTGACGTCGTGTTCGGCGATCCCGGCCACCACCTCGCCAAGGGTGTATGTGCCGCGGCCAGCCGGGTGCACGGTCTCCATCAGGTGAGCTAGCCGCTCGGAAAACTGTGCCACAAACCTTGCCTTTGCGTATCTGCCTGCGTAACGGTCTTGTCCCCACAGTGTCTGTTCTTTACGCAGACTACCGCACACACCTCCCCGCATGTCTCACGGGCATAACTTGACAGTTAAGTTTTACTAACAGTACAGTCCCCGTAACTTGTCAGGACAAGTTGGGTGCAGTGGTGATCGCCGCGAGCCAGTTTCCTTCCGCGAGAGGGCCTGTTAGACATGCAGATAAGTTCACGCCGCCCGTTTCGGCCCGCCATAGGTGGGTCAACATTTGGTGTTGCTCTCGGTGCTACGGCGGCGCTGCTTATGGCGGGTCTGGCTAGCGCTGATCCGCAGGTGATGCCCGATCAGCAGCAGCAGTTTGTGACCGATGACGGCTGGACGGTCGGGTTGACGATGACCAATGAGGTGATTGATCACATCGACAACATCGCCGGGGCTTCCAACTCGTGGCAAGCACGCGTGTCGTACCGGGCCGAGGCCACCATCTCGGGCGCTGGTTCGGCGGTCATTCAGGACGCGCAGCTAGAAACCGGATATTTCGTGGGCTGCCGCACCGATTCGTCCTCGGGTGTGGAACTCGGCGGCGACTTAGGTCTGACACTTAGCCAGCAGGTCAACGGGCAGGCCTATGGCGGCGCGTATGGCGGTGGCAATGGCGGCGCTGGGGGTGGCGGTGGTCAGGGTGGCGGCTTTGGTGGTGGTTCGGTGGGCGCATCGGCCGGCGCTCAGGAACATATCGGCGGATACATGCGTGTCGTGTTGAAGCCCGGCGGGTTGGCGCAGTTGCCGATGGACCGCATCAACTTCCGCAACATGCACGCCGTCTCCCAAGTACGTAACCAAAACGTGGAGGCCGACGGGTGCGGTGGCCAGGTGAAGATCCAGTCGTTCGCGACGTTCCGGATCCGCACCGAAAACGGCAACGACACCCAAACCGTCTACGGCGAACCGAAAGACCTCTAATGACAACACATCCCCGAACCCCTGCTCCGTTCTCTACGGCCGCAGTCAAATACCTGCTAGTGCTCGTCGCATTGTTCGGACTGGCGCTGGCTCCAGCACTGCGCACCACGGTGTTCACACCCGCCGCCTCCGCGGACCCGAGCGCACCGACTCCGCCGCCGTTGCCGGCGCCGCGGGAAATGCCCCAAGACGCGCCGCGTATCAACAACATTGGCGGCGCCAAAGTCTCCTCAAGCGCCCCGCAAGGGGAGGGCAACGGCATGGGGCAACCACTGGCGGCCGCACGCGAGCTGTCGAATTTCACGGTGCCGATGTTCGCCAAGGACGGCATCTTCTTCCCCACCACCTGGGCCGGCAAGAACATCGCCATCCACCTACCCGGCGAGATGACGCTGCAGGCCGCAGCCTGGTCTGGCGACGGTGGCGCCACCTACGCCTCCAATGATGTGGATTACCAGGTGGTCCCGTTCTCCGGCGGCGGCGGCGACATCATCATCCGCCGCAAAACCATCTTCTCGCCCTCGGATATGGCCGTCGGTGTGAAGATCCCCGAAGGCACCCATCTACGCCAGGACACCAACGTCGTCTTGGTGGAATCTGACGCACACCCCGGCGCCCCATCACGGGTAATCGGCACCTTCTCCATCCCAGTGGCCCGCGACACCAATCGCGCCGCGATCGACGTGACTCCGGGTATCGGGCCGGGCTTCCCGAAACAGACCAACATCCTGATCAACCTGGGCCAGGCCAACATTTTCGCCTTCCCCATCGAGATCACGCTGTCCTACCGGGCCTCCAACACCCCCACCTCCGGTGCGCTGACCGCCGACTGGGATGGTATGCCCAACGGAGTCAACGCACCCCAAGTCATCACTGTCCCAGCCGATTACGTGACTGACATTGATGGCAAGTACCGGCCCGCCGGTGTTGACCCCGTGCTGTATGCCGAACGGCATTCAGGTATGTGCCCGGGCGGACCCAGCCAATACCGCTCACCCGACGGGCGCACCGCGGACTTCGCACCCGCGTGCATGCGCCAACAAATGTGCCTCGACGCCGCACCCCAGGGCACCTCGGTCGACGTCTGCAACAACACCCTGTTCGCCAACATGTCCACCAACTGCACCGCCGCATTCGGGCAGACCGGCGATCAATACGACACCTGCCTACGCACCGCCAGCGATGAAGTGGCCTGGGTCAAAGCCAACATGCTCACCGGACCCCTATGCCAGCCCATCACACCAGCCACCGATAGCCGCAGATTGCCCTCTAACGGCAACACCTACTGCGGCACGAACTAAGGGTACATAGTGACGAACACGCATCAAATCGCCATGTCAACAACAGTGTTCAATCGCGAGTGGTTGAAACGCGTCACGTCCGTGGTGGCGATTCTTGCCGTCGTGGCTGCGGCGATTGGACTTCCGGTCATCACACCCAACCCCGCCGGCGTCAGCCCAGTTTTGGCGATCGCCCGCGCTGACTGCCCACCCGACTGCGGACCCGGTGGCGGCGGCAACCCCTCCGGCCCGCCCGGCGGCGGCACCGAGTTCGTCCCACCCTCCATGCCAGCCACGCCCTCCTACGAGCCCGGCCGCGGCTACCCCGCCCCCGACCAAAACAACAGCGTCTCCATCTACAACAGCGCCGCACCCCAACCCAGCCAAGCCGCACAACCCAACCAACAGTCCGCCCAAAACCAGGACGGCAGCTACAACCGCGCCGCGAACGGCGAACAACAACCCAACAACTACCAACAGGCCCCCAACAACCAACAAATCAACAACGACTGGCAAAAACTCTCCGACCAACTCAACAAACAACAAAGTAGTACGAACCAAGACGGTGGCAATCAAAACAGTCAGAACAAAGAGGAACGCGATCAACAGGATTGTAGTTCGATTATGGAATCGTTAGAAGTCCAGCGGGACTCCATCATTCCGTCTCCTGAAGAAATCGAACAAGCGCGACAATCCATAGAAACGTGGGTGCAGCAAACCCCGTCATACGGAGACGCTAATTCAGGTGGGCCGATAGGGCAGCCAGCAGTGCCCTCATTTTATGACCCTACGGCCCTGGATCCTGCAGCGGAGGATCCAGTTGAAATAGCACGCAAGGTGATATTGCAGCAGATTTTTGAGAACAAGCTCGCAGAAAACAATCTCAGCTTGGAGGACTGCCAGGAGCCAGCGGCTGCGGAAGTGGAATTGGCGCAACGCGAAACAGCAGTAACTACACATGAACAACCCTCTCGCCAAGAACCGGATTGGAAGGACCCCCTGGGGTGCCCGAGAGATGGTGGAGGGCCCCCCAGCTCGCCGGACGATTTGGAGCAACTGAACAGTAAAGCGGTCATCGACCGCTTTAAGGATATGAACCAGCGCTTGGATTCTGTGGGGTTGGATCCTGTAAATAAGCGCGAACGGGACGCTGCGAGCACGAGAGGACTGGCCGATATTGGCGACGTTCCAGATTTTTCGCGATATGACCCCAGCTCGTTAGTAAACGGCGATAACGGCGAATTCTCGTTTAGTTACGTCGATGAATTTGGGGAAACGAATAGAGCGACAGCTACTCCCAATGGGCAAGGACTGACGGTCAGGGTGTTTGGCGCCGAAGGAATGGTGCAGTACCTATATGTACAGAGTTGTCACTCGTATGTATTCACCAAGTCTGTACCTCCTCCGGATGTTGGGTTTGTCTATCCCGACGAAGTATCTGAAGAACTTCTCAACGCACTGGTTAGCCTGGGCCTTGACCTCACTGCCTCTGCGGCTAAGGGGATAGTGCGAATGATCGCCGGGTGGTGGCGAGGGCGAGCCGAACGGTCGGCCATAGCAAAGGGAATAGAAGCTGCAGAGGCAAGAGCTGCAGACGCAGATCAGAGACTCATCAAGGGATGGAGTGGCCGCAAGGGCTACGAACTCAGCGTCCCCCGTGGGACTAATCCACCAGCAACCATTAATGGAAGATACTTCACTGGACACGCCCTGGATCAGATGCAAGCGAGAGGCATACCGCCAACCGTTGTTGATAGTATCGTGTCTACTGTCAAACCGGTCGCAGGTAATAAGCCGGGAACGCTCCTCTACATAGACCCTGTCAACAAGATTTGGGTTGTTACAAACACGAAAGGCGATGTCGTCACTGTTAGTTATGGGAAATCCTAAATGAATGCTAGTCGACCATCTCCCCGAGAGATAACACGCGAACTGTTGGAACAGTACGAGGCTGGAGCAATCGACTTGTACAAGTTAGCTGACCGTCTCGAGCGTGTGGCGTCTTTGCTTGAAGCGACCGATGACCATGTGGCCATCATTTTTCGGGGAACATGGATCGCTATAGAAACAGTAAATGCGATGCAACTCTACGATCTTGAGAAAGGTGAGCGTCTTACGGCCGACAGAATTCAGGAAGATGATGCGCTGGTTGAAAGAGCTATCGGCGAGATGAGAATGCTTCTCAACTTGGATCGCCGAGGTTCAGATTGACTTATATGTTGGAGATTGTTACCCAAGCAGTTGCGGGTGAATCGCCCGGCGGTTCGGGGCCGTCCAAATGTGCGGCCCCGCCGATTGATTGGCTGCCAGATCCGCAACTGGCGCAGTGGTCAATAACCAAAATGTCTTCGGCGGCCCCCGCGCTCCCTCACACCCCCAATGGTTCGGGCGCGGAGGCACCTTTGTCATCTCAGCGCTCCGCCACCTTCGGCGCCGGGCATGCTTGGCGCCTGCGCGGGCGGTGAGTTCGGCGTAGTGCTTTTCGGCGGGCTGGTGTGTTTCGTTGGCTTGTTGCCAGAGCAACTCGTCGGAGATGTTTTGACGTGTATCGCGTAGCAGGTTGGCCATGTGGCTACGCAGTAGCTTGATGGTTTGGCGTTGATCTTCTAGGGGCCATCTGTAATCTGGGGAAGCCCCGGCAGTGCGGCAGCTTATTGTCGGTCTGCTCTGATTCTGTTGACAGGACATCAGCACACCTCGAGCTGGCGAGCGAATCTAGGCGAGGGAACTGAGGCCATCCAAGATCTCACGGCATCCGCTGTAAAAGGTGGATTCAGGCGTTCCAGAAAACCACATCTCGCGTTCCAGTCGCGTCAGATGCACCAGCCCTGAACAGCGTCTATGCAGTTCCGCCCAGGTCCCCGAGGGCGGGGGACCTATATGAATAGGTGTCTAAAACTCTAGCGGGTGCGTCGGGATGCTTCGGGCGTCGGCTTGTCGTGCGATGAGGGTCTATCGCGTGAATGCCAGACACGGTCACTCCGTCAGGAGGTTTTCTCGCTTCAAGCAGGCACGCCGTCAACAACCTCCCGGGTTGCGACATCTATGCAGGAGGGCGCAGCCCGGCGATGGTGTGTTCGGTCAACCGCAGCAGGCTGGTTCCGGCCTTCTGCATGACCTCGAAGGAATCGTCCCCGGTCTTGACGGGTACTTTCCACAGGGTTTGGCAGGTTGCTGGGTCGACGGCGATGAACTCTTGATTGCTGATGTCCCGCCAGATGATGGTGGTGCCGTCAGATCCCACGTATTCGCCGCTGTCGAGCTGCATGTCGCAGGCTGGGCCCTGTTGGCCGGTGAACAGGTCCCATGACCGCCACGCCCCTGGCGGTTCGCCAGCGTAGAGCTTGGTGCCGATCATGCGGAAGTGGTCGAGTATCGATGCAGGTACGTTGACCTGGGGCTTGCCCGCCGCGGTGTAAACCTGCAGCCCGCCGGTGTCATAGTTCTTGCCCGGCCGGTTCTGCGCAATGATCGGCATCGCCGGATTGGCCATCGCATAGAACCCGGTCAGCATGGCCACCTGTTTGCCGTCGCTGTCATACAACCCCACGCCCCGGGGGCGCGGCCCCCCGTCGAACTCGACGGCGAAACCACCGACATACACTCGCACCTCGGCTACCCGCTGCCCCTGCGGTGGGGTGGGTGTCAGATCACGCCCATCGACGGAAAACACACGAAAGTCGTTCCCGGAGCTGGACTTCTGTATCCCCACTGTCAGCGGCGCGATGTCGTCCACTCGCGGGTCATTGATCTCAACACTGACCAGATCCCCGTTGCCGGGAAGAAACCACGTCGGTTCTCCTTGGGAGCCCACCCCGTAGACACCCTTGCCTTCCGCCGCCGCGACCAGCCAGCTCGCCCCGTGGGAGGGCCCGAGCGGGACCAGAACCGGGCGACCTGGGTGACTACGGGACTCGAGGTTGCCCGCGCCCTGGACCTTGGGGTCACCGGTGTAGGTCACCTTGCCCTCGTCCAGATCGATCACCCAGAGCTGCTCGTGCTGGCCCGTGCAGGAAATTATCGAATCCGGGCAACTATCGGTGACGCATACGGCCACCGACGGGCCGTTGGTCGAACACGTGACTCCCGACCATCCGGGCATCTCGATCGTCGGGAACAGCGGCTTGCCAGTCTTGGTGTCCAGGCCGTACACCAATCCGGCGACCGGTTTGTCAGGATCGTTGCGCAGCGTCGCAAAGTACGCCCTGTCCGAGACGGCGGCGAAAAGGTCGCCCACTCGAGTCTCCGGCGTGAACCCGAGATCGGTCACCGAGACCTGCCAGGCAGGTACCGGTTGGCGATCCAGTGTGAAACCAATCAACCGGTCTTTCGGCGTCCCAACCGGCGCGTCCTGCGCGTTGCTCGGCCCGCCCGGACTGCTGCGTGGCCACCAGTGCACCACGGCCACGCCACCAGCCACCATGGCGACGACCACCGCGCACGCCAACGCCATCCAACGCACCCGCCGCCGAGGCGGTCCGCTTCCCCGGTCGGTGTCGTCGGCTCCCGGCGCATGAACATCTTCCACTGGATTCGGCTGCGAATGAATAGGATTCGGGTGGCCTGCTGTCGGAGTCGCTGAGGTGGCGACGCCGACCGCGTTGGGTTGCTCCGATGTCCATCCAGCGCTGGGAGGTGTGGACGCCGGGAGGTTCGTGAAGCTCGTCCGCGCCTCACACCAGCGTCGGGTGGACCGGGCCAGAGCCAACGCGATTGCCGCGGCGGCATAGGCCACCGTAAGCACCACCGCCAAAATGACGATCGAGAGGACTCCAGCTCGACGGTGGTCGTTTTCCGACACTGCCGAAAGCAAACCGAGTGCCGCCATGACGACGCCCGCCCAACAAACGACAACGGTGGTACGCCCCGAGAGCCGTCGGCGGAACAACAGGATCGTGCCGACGATCAGCCCAGCGGCGAGCGGTGTCATGACGGCCGCGACGATCGCGGCGACAATCTGGATCGTCGGAGACGCACCCGAATCGAGTGCCTCCGCCACACCCGTGACAACGAGAAATAGGAGCACTGCAGCGCCCAGCAGAGTCAGCACTGCCGCGCCGAGCGTGGTGCCGCGGGTGGGAGGTGGCAGCGAAGGGTCCAGAACCGGACCGGGCGCCGCTGCCGGCTGCCCTTGTCCGTCCGACTGGCCCTGGTAGGTCAACCAACGTTTGGTCGACGGAGCAAGCACCAGCCCCAGCATCACCAACGCGACGAGCACACCGCGGATCACCGTGCCCACCCCAGGACCGAATCGCACGACTTCCACATCGGAGGTCTCGCTCATCGCGGCGACGAGCCTGCTCCAAATCTGGGTGGAGAGGATGTAGGTGACGACCGGTGCCAGCAGCAAGATAGCGCCGGCCACTGCGACGACCATGCGGCCGGCCGGTTTGCGGCGAAACAGCATGATCCCGCCGACAACCAAGGCCACCGCCAATATCGCGTTGAGCACCGCGACCACCGTGTTCAGGGTGTCCAACGCGCCGAGCGCCGAGGTCGCGTCCTGGGGTAGATGCCCACCAAGGCGACCAAACGAATCATCGGTCGCCCACTGTGCGTACATCGACCAACCGGTACCCACCAGGCACATGAACGCCGCAATGAAACACAAGATCGCGGCCCAGCGAGCGGTCTCACGACTCGGCGGATTGGACGCCTGTTCTGGGCCACCAGCAGGCCCCCCCGACCGCACTGTATGCATGAATCCAGAACTTACCGATCCCGCTCAGTCTTTCGTGCACCAAATGCGTGACGCTGCATCGCGCAGCGGATGGCATGCGGGGGTGCACGCGTTCCGAAATCGGCACTATCGCGTTCCGGAACCGAAAACAGCACTACCGCTGAAGAGCTACGAAGGGGTTTTCAACCGGTCCCCGAGGGCGGGGGACCTGTGTGAATAGGTGTCTAAAACTCTAGCGGGTCGGCGGGGATGCTTCGGACGTGGTTGGCAGTGAGTCGAGTGGCGTTGTCGGTGGTGCGCAGGGGACCGCCTGTTTTGCGGACCGCTAGGCTGCCCGAAGCTGTCTAACCACATTCCCGTGTCTACTGCTGGGGTCAAGGCACACAGCCAGCCCTCGGGGAGGGAAACGCAATGAAATCGCAATCGTCGCTCATGAAACATGGGAAGCTCGTTGCGGCAGGCAGATTCATTTCACGCTGCGACAGATCTTTGCATTCGCCAGAGCCGCTGGCCGTCTCATCCGGCTGGCTTTACGTTGCGTCAGCAATTTTCACCGGGCTAGCGGTGGTGGGCAAGGCGCCGCTCATCGGGGAAATCGTTCCCGTGCGCCCCGGCATCATTTACGTTTTCTGTGGCGTCAGCTGCCTGATGCCGTTGCTGTACAAGAAGTTTCTGAAGGTGTCGCACTTCTTGGTGGTCCCGATCCTGGCGGCGGTGTGGCTGACCGCAGTTGTCGTGCAATCCCGCCTTCTCAGCCACCTCCATAGCCAGGGGCGCGGCACCGATCAGGGCGACTGCATCACCGTGGGTGTAGGACGACTCCTTCATCGATCATGGCCGTACGACCGCGATCTAATGTGGAGTCACAACCCCATGAGCTGCGGTCCGGGATGGTTGGTGACTCATGCGCCTACGGTCATCATCGGGTATCCGGCAACGATGGCCATGCTGTTCACCTGTGCCGTAGTGGTCGTGTATCTGGTACACGGATTTAAGAGTGCAGCCAACTTCGTTGTCTTGCTGGCAATTACCCCCGGATTCTGGCTGGCATATGCCAATGGAAACGACTTCGTCACATTCGGAGTTTGCGTCGCCGCGGTGTCAGCGCTTGCAACGGCCAACGGGCGCATGCAACGTTGGTTGGCCGCTGTCGGCGCTATCGCTCTCTCGCAGTTCCGCTTGCCCTTTGTACTGCTACCCGCGGCGATTCCACTCGATACGCCCCGCTTGCGTGAATATCGGAGTTTTACAAGACCACTTGCCGCTTTTGCGTGTCTTATGAGCATCGGCCTTTATGGGGTCTTCGCATGGTGGAGACCCGAGTTGATGTTGAGCGAGGGCCCATTTCACGTGCTGGAAAAATCAATGACCCTTGTCGGATTCCCCGGTGGCCGAATCGCGGTGATCGTCGCCTTCATGATCCTTACGGTCGTCATCGCGACCATTGCGCGCCGATTCCATGCGCGCTACTCCGCACTCGCGTACATCACGTTGACTCTCGTTCCGCTGTCGGTCGCCAGCTTGATCAACACGATCCAGACTCAGCGCAGTGTTATCGACGTCCTTGGGCACTGGGAAGGCGTGTCCTGGTTGACCGCTGTGGTCGCGGTTGCTGCCGGACTGGTGGGCTGTGGTCGTACGCCGGAACACACCGACCGAGACGAACACCTCGACGCCGTCAACTCCAGCTAGTGACTGTCATCGAGCCGTTAATGCCGTCGGCTGCCACTTCTACGACCTCGAGCGCCCACAGCTCAGAAGTGTTGCTGTCGCCGGTGGTTGCGCGCCAGTTGCGCGGCGGCATCACCGGTCTTGAGGGATAAACCTCTCAGGCCGAACGGTTTCGGTGGCCTCCCTGATGACGCAGATTGCGACGAGGCTTGCCGCACAGAACATCGCGCCAGCCAGCATGGGCATACGGGGGCCGCCGCTATCAATGGCGATTCCGCCGAACAGGGCGCCGACGGCGATTGCGCAGTTGAACACCAGGACGTAGAGAGATGTCGTTGCTTCGCCGCTCCGCTTGTCGCTGACCCGTAGCACGAGGGTTTGCAGCGCGACGGGCAATGCCGAATAGGCCGCTCCCCATACGGCCATCCAGAGCGCTATCGCTAAGAGCGAATATGTGGGGATCATCATCAGCAGTACGCCGGCGGTCATTACCACGGTGAGCCCCGCCAGGACGGGCCGAATCGTGCGAAACCTGTTGAGCAGTGCGGCTGATGCGAAGTTTCCGGCGACGCCGGCGATGCCGTAGGACAGCAGGAGTGCTCCGATCAGCCCGTCATTGATCCCGCGTGCTCCGCTCAGAAACGGGGCGATGTAGGTATAGGCGCTGTAGTTGCCGATGACGACGCCGGCGGTGACGATCAGCGCTCTGCGAACGGACTTGGACTTCAACAATGGCACGAGGTCGGAGAAGGCAAAGGATCGTTGAGACGGGAGGGCTGGAAGCAGTAA
Source organism: Mycobacterium sp. NPDC050853 (assembly GCF_040653875.1). Lineage (NCBI taxonomy): Bacteria > Bacillati > Actinomycetota > Actinomycetes > Mycobacteriales > Mycobacteriaceae > Mycobacterium > Mycobacterium sp. NPDC050853. The sequence goes on along the minus strand of NZ_JBFAGW010000010.1, from coordinate 93,333 downwards.
ACGTACGAGAACGAACGTGAGGGCGCACAGTGCCGACAGGAGCGCGAATGCCCAGCGCCATCCCAGGATGCTGCCCAGGAATGCGCTGCAGGGGACGCCGAGTACGAGCGCCAGGGAGATCCCGGAGAAGACGACCGCGGTGGCTCGTACTGCATCGCGGTCGGCGACGAGGCGGATCGCCACGCTGGCGACGATGGCCCACATGAGTCCGTGGATCAGGCCGCAGGTGAACCGCGAGACCATGAACAGGGCGTAGTTGTGAGAGGCGGCGGACAGCGCATTGCCGACGGTGAACACTGCCAGGATCGTGAGAAGTAGTGTCCGGCGATCGATGCGGCCGGTGAGAACAGTGGTGGCGGGGGCCAGGAGCCCGGCGAGGACGCCGTACAGGGTGACGCTGAGCCCGGCCTGACCTTCGGAGACGTGCAGGTCGCCCGCGATGGAGGGCAGCAGCCCCATCGGTGTCATTTCCGTTGTGGTGACGGCGAATACCGCCACTCCTACTGTGGCGACCGCCATCCATTTGCGCGGCGTTGTCTTGGCTGTGGCCGCTGGTGTGTGATCGGCCGTCTGGGTAGGGGCGACCTGCGATAGGCCGCGAGGCCCGGCGGTCATGATGTGATCGCCAGGGCAGTGATGAACATGAGTGTTTTGGACGAAGATTGCCTCGCCGCTAGATAATGCACTGATCGCAGGATCGGGTACCTCCCGTACACGCAGTCATCCGAGTTAGCTTGCCCTCGTTGGGATGGGCCTGGCCTCGCGCGTGTAGGCGCATCCCACTGGCGGATCAATCCGATCGCCAGCGGCGACCTCCTCGGCGAGCTTATCCCCTCTGGCTTGTGCCTCGTCATGCTGCTGATCGAGCGAAAGCGAGCCGAGTCCCGCCCCGCATTCTCAGATCTGGGGTGACGCGTTCTGGCGCACTTGGCCGGACCCGCGTCGACCAACCGATCCCCGAGTGCGAAAAAGGTATGTCTAACAAGGTATTTGTAGTGGTGCGCTCTGGGCTTCCGCCTAGTTTGGGCACGATCGTGTGTCAGACCTGTCTCAAGTCGGTGTTTAGCGCACGTAACGATTGTGTCCTTTGATTCGATGTCTGATTGTGAAGATTCTCGTAGGTATTGCAGCATCAGCAGCGATTGCTGCTAGCGGTTTGGGTCTTGCGGCCTCCGCTAACGCAGCCCCTGCCCCGGCCATCCCGGCGCCGAGCTATCACTGGTGCCCTGGCGAGTTCTGGAACCCGTTCTGGGGCTTCAACTGGTTTGACCGCGAATGTCACGATGACAACTGGCGCGATAGCGGTTGGGATCGTAACGGTTTTGACCGTGACGGCCGAGACCGTGACGGCTGGGATCGAAACGGCTGGGGGCGCGACGGCCGTCAGCGGGATTGGCGGGACGGTGACCGTCATGATGACCGCGGTGACCACCGGGACGATCGCGGCAACCACCGAGACGATCGCGGTAATCACCGAGACGACGACTGGCGGCGTTAACACCGCACACCAACACGGCCGCACGGCGGTCCGTAAAATGCGATCGAGGCCCGGACCCGAGGACTGGGGAGCAGCGCAGGAGTCTATCGGGCCGCGGTGTCGACGACCCTCAGCCGAACGGGCAGGTTCCAGTGGGGCGTTCCGGAGCGGCGAAGGTGTCAAGGCGATGGCTGTGGTAAAAGTCCGCCAGCCGCTCGTTTCGCCGTGTCAACGACCGCTCAAGTTTGTCGAATTTGCGCTGTGCCGCAGGCGAACCGTCGAGCTGTGAGCGCGCCGTGTCGATGCGAATGTTGTTGTACAGCACGGGTTCTACCAGCAACCGGTCGGGCGTCACCCGCCATACCAACTGCAACAGTCGCGTATACAGCGCGAACTCGACGTTGTGGTGAGATTTGAGCTCGAATCCGATCATCTGGCGCAGCGCCGGATGCATGGCCTTAGCCGAGCACACTTGAATCATGCGGCCAGCAATGGGGCGAATCGCGAGCCAGAGCGGCATCAGGGCTGGGCGTAGCGCGCCGGGGAGCAGCAGCGTCGGCAGCGGCAGTCGCATCAAACCGGTGAACTGTTCGCGGAGAAAGCCGTTGGACTGCGATTTGTTTTCCACCATGTCGTCGTAGTAGTCGACAAAGGCGGCATACGTCGCCGGGAGCTTGCCATTGGCGCTCGGCAATTCGAGGTCAATGAGCAGATGCCGCTGATACTGGTACGCGGCCTCCTTCTCCACGGGAGTCATCGCATAACCCGTGCAGTGCGGGAATGACTCCAGGATGGCGTTCATGGCGCTGGCCGCTATCCATATCCATAGCTCCGGATCTAATGCGCTGTAACGGACCCCCTCGTACTCGCCGACGCCGGTGCCCCGCACTGCGCGGTGCTGCTCCTTGAGCCACCGTGCGGTGTCGGCGCGCTGTTGTCGATTGCCGCTAATCAGGGTCAGAGCGCTCAGCCCGCTGCGGATGCCGCGGTCGGTGAAGTTCTGGCGGAATCGGCCCGTACGGTCGACGGACGCGGCTATCGGTATCACGGCCACCTCGTCGAACAGCACACCGCCGAAGACGCCGACCAGGGGACTGCCGAGGTGCTTGCGGAATTCGGCCATGACGCGGGGGCGAACCCCGTCCGCGCGCAGGAGGGCCAGCCCGTCTTCCTGGAGGTGTGGATCCGAATCGCGGGCGGAATCGGTGTCGTGCGGCAGTACCTGCGTCATTGCAGCCTCCGTGGGTGTTAGTAACTGAGGTAAACCGTAACATCACAACATCGGGTTGGGAAGTACCTGCGCGTGAGAGACTGAGCTGTGTCTGTAGATCCGGACCCGACCGGCGAGCGCATCCTGGAGGCCGCGCTGCAGACCCTGCTCAGCTTCGGTATCCGCCGTGCGACAGTCGACGAGATCGCAAGGCGCGCGGGCGTATCGCATATGACGGTGTACCGTCGCTGGCCCAACAAGACCGAGCTCGTGCTCGCGGTCCTCATGCGGGAGGCGCAGACGATGTTCTCCGCCATAGATCGCGAAATCGCCGCGTTGGACAGCCCCGAAGACAAGCTCGTGGCGGGCTTCACCGGGATCTATTGGTATGTGCACACACATCCGCTGATGCATCGAGCGGTGGAGACCGATCCGGAGTCGGTGCTGCCGGTGCTGACAAGTGGGGCGGGCCCAGCCCTGGATATGGCGACGACATACCTGGCCGGCCATGTGAGCCGAAGTGCCGGTGATCTCGTCGATGACTCCTACGGTGTCGCGGAAGTATTTGTGCGCCTGACGCATTCGCTCATACTCGCGCCCAGCACCCGGCGGGAGCTTGCCACCAGGGAAGACACCGAACGGTACGCCCGTCAGTACATTCTGCCTATCGCACGGGCGTTGGTGCCGGAGCCGAGCAAGGCAGTCCGGTAGCGACTGGCGATATCCGCCGCGAGTGAATGACGGCATGTGCCAACATGTCGGCTGTGACCGATAGCGCGCGCCACGCGCTGGAGCTTGCCTTGGCTGGAACTGAGAGACCCACGATGCGTGCTTTCGGCCGGTGGGCAGCGGGGCCGACTAGTCTTTGTGCATTGACCACGCGGTTGATACACGGGGAATACGGCGACCACACTCATTGGGGGTAGCGGATGGATATCGGAGCGGGCTCATCGGCGGCCGAGGACTCGTCTGACGCTGCGGACACCGCGCCGCTGCCGGTCCTCAACGCCCTTCCCGGGATGACCTCCGACTCCGGGCCGTTCGCGCCGACGGAGCAGGACTTCGATCTGCCTCCGTTCATCGAGCAGCCGGTATCGACGGACTCGTATGCGGGCGGCCTCGGTATGCCGCCGTCCGCGCCGTATATGCAGTGGCCGAGCCACGAGCTCTTCGGTGACACCACGCCTACCGCATCTGGGCAGGCCTCACAACCCGTGAAGTCTTCGAGCCCGGTCGATTTCTCATCGTGGGAAGAGAAGCCCGAAAGAAGCAAGCGGCCGTTGATGATTGGCGGCGCGGTGCTCGCGGCCGTGGTGGTTGTCGGAGGTATCGTCGCTATATTCATGGGCCGAGGCACCGACGACGTCCCCGGGGACGCCACCGCTGCCCCGTCGACGCCGGTATCCAGCCGGAATTCCGATGCGGAGAGTCGTTTGATCTCGATGCTCCCGGCGGGATATTCGGCGTCGGCGTGCAAGGCCGTCGAACCCGCCAATGAGGCAGTGGCACAAATCAAGTGCGGCCCTAGTGATGATCCGGACGGGCCAACCGAGGCCAGCTATTCATTGGTGCGCGACAAGTCCGCGCTTGCGTCCGGACTGAGCCGCCTGATGAAGCGCAGCGCTGTGGTGGTGTGCCCGGGAAAGATCCAGTCGCCGGGGGCGTGGCATCGCAACACGGCGCCGGATCAGGTGAGCGGCACGGTGTTCTGCGGCTCGGCGCAAGGGCGTCCCATGGTCGGCTGGACCGATGAGGAGCGGCTTCTGCTCAGCGAGACGCGTTCGGGTGCAACCGGCCCGACGCTGGACCAGCTGTTCTCTTGGTGGTCTTTGCACTCATAACAAAAACCGCCGGCCGCATGACGCGGCCGGCGGTCGTTGACGAGCTGCTGAACTATCCCTCGGTGGGTGTGCCCTGGCTGCCTGCCGAGCGCTGTCCGTGTGGGGCGCTGTCGGACGCCGGAACGGCGGGAATCGCGGGCACGGCGGCCGCAGGCGGGTTGGCGATCTGCGGAGCGCCCTCGGCCCCGGGAGCTGCGGGTGCCGCAGGCGCCGGGGTGGCAGTGGCGTTCAGCGGCGTGCCTTCGGCGGCAGGTGCCGGGGCGCCGGGTGCCGGGGTGGCGGTGGCGCTCAGGGGGGTGCCCTCAGCACCGGGCGCCGGGGTAGCAGGTGTCGGAGCCGGCGTCGCGGTCACCGGTGCCACCGTCGGGGTGGGAGTCGCAGCGGGCTGCTGCCCGTCCACCGGAGTGCCCTGGCTTCCGGCGGGCAGCGGGGTGCCCTGGCTTCCGGCCGGAACGGCGGCAGGCGCCGGCGTGGCTGTGGTGCTGGTGGCCGGTGCGGGGGCGGTGCCATGTGACTGGCTCGAACCACCCGAACGCGGTGCCGCGGCGGGAGCAGCCTTCCAGGTGAGCAGATCCTCGTCACTGGAGGTGTAGGTCACCGTTTCAGGGGCGGCACCGGTCACATCGAAATAGATCTTGCCGGTGGTCTTTTCACCCTGCGACAGAGTCCCCGGGTTCACGCCCTGGTCGGTGGCCACCCCGTAGAGCACGCGGTAGGTCTCCCCGTCCTTGGCCTTCGCGTTGAAGTTGGCGACAATCGGGATAACGCTGCCCTCGATCGCCTCGTCGGTGGCGGTGGCTTCCCACAGAGTGCCCTTGGCCTGGTACGGCAGCTGGTCCGAGCTGACCTTGAGGTCGCTGATGGTCCATGCCTGTACGACATCGCCGTTGGTCAGGCGACCCTGCTGGCCCAGCGCGGTATCGGCTCCGGCGGTCGGCATCAGGGCTAGTCCGGTGGCCGCTACGGCGGCCGCCGCCGCGGCAATAATGGGCAGATTGATCTTCACGATGGTGCTCTCCTTGACGTCCAATGTGCTCCCCCCAGCGGGGACGGTCTGTGGGTAAAACTAACAGGTCTGGGTGCACCATCGTCGCCCGAAGTATGGGATTGCCATACGGTTAAGAACATGACGGTTGATACCACCGGTCACCAGGGGGCCGCGCCGGAGCCAGACGACTGGCCGCCCGACGCGCGCATGTTCACGATCCGTGCGGCAGCGGACGATGCCGCACCTGGCCTGGCCGCCGAACTACCCATTACCGCAACAGAACTCGGCATGCTGGACGGGGATGTCAACCACCCGGTGCAGTTCTGCAGCGTGCTGCTGGAACCGCCCGTCAAGCACCGCTTCGACGTATCAAATGCCGCCAGGTACGAGATGGAGTATTGCGACCGGGACGACGATGGCGAGTTCTTCATGGTGCATGTGGCGCTGCTGGGCCCCCGACGCCCCGAAGACGCCCTGACACCCGGAGCCCGCGGGGTGCTTGTCGATATCGCGTATGTCGTCGATCTGTCGCTGGAAGAAGACGGCGTGCTCAATCCCGCCAAGGTCGACTGGGCGGGAGGGGTACTCGTCGATGTCGCTGGAGAGGCACCCGCCGACCAACCGGCCGACGCTGCCGAGGGACAGGCAGATAAGCAGCCGGCTCCCGTGCCCGTGCCCGCGACCGGTCCGGTAGCGGCATCGGCCGAGCCGGGGAGCCCGGGGAGCTCGGAGTGGATCCGCGAGCAGCTCGACGTGCGTATCGCGGTGCTGAGCCGCCTCGCGGGGGAGGTGGCCATCTCCGAGGTGCCGGTGCCGACCGAGCTGGCCAAGGGCGAGCGTCACTCCAACACCGCGCCGCAGTATGTGCTTGATGGCGCCCAGTTCTGGTACCACACGCGTGATCCGAAGAAGGGTTTCCTCTGGAAGACCACGAACAACCCGAACGAGCTCATCTATTGGTGCATCGACGATGTCGCCAGGGGACTGGCGTGGCGGTGGACGCAGCAGGCGGCCACATACAAGACGATGCCTCCGGCCACGGCACAACGCACGCTGTGGGCGCCGTACTGGCAGCTGCTCATGAACGCACTCGACACCAAATGGGGTGCCATCACAGGCCGCAACATCCGCGGCCTGCTGTGAGCGGTTACCAGCGGTAGTCGAGAAACTTCCCGTCGAAGGTGAGCACTACCCGGTCCCCATCGGGATCCGGACGACGTGCGATATCGACCTTGAAGTTGATGGCGCTCATGATGCCGTCGCCGAACTCCTCATGGATGGCCTCCTTGATCGCCGGGCCGTAGACGCTCAACGCCTCGTAGAGCCGGTAGATCGTCGGGTCGGAGGGCGCCACGCCGTCCAGCGTGCCGCGGTACGGCTGAGCGCGCAGTGCCGTGATGAGCTGCGGCCCCAGCTCCAGAAGCTCGGCCACCTTGGTGGCCTTGGCCTCGGGGACCGGATGTTGGCCCAATAGTGCGGCGATCGTCCAAATCAGCGGTGAATCAATCGCTTCCGCGATCTGCTGCCATGTCAGGTTCTTCTCGACGCGGCGGGCGGTGATCAGTTCTGCGGCTTCGTCCTTGGTCATGACGTCAGACAAACAGACGCCGGGTGGGGACGCAAACTAGTGCTGCCACATGCCTTTCTGCGCATCGCGTTCGTAGTAGTTCATCGAGTGCTCCCCGTTCGCCGTCCAGAGCGCTGCGATGATCACGATCAGCGGGACGATGAACACCATTGATTCTGTCCACATGATGGCCTCCTTGGTACATCGATCGGTCTACCTTCGATTCCAGCATGTAGACCGATCGGTGTATAGGAAATGTGGCGGACGCCACAAAGCGGTTGGACCAGGCGGGGTTGGATTACTCCGTGTCCAAGGCGCCTGCGGCAATTGCGGCGGTGTTGATCCTGGTCAGCACCTCATGCAGGTGTTCGAGTTCGCGGAGGTTGACACCCAGGCGCTCCACCACGGCGCCCGGAACCTTGAGCGCCTTCCGGCGCAGCGCGGCGCCATCCTTGGTCAGGGTGACGTTCGTGGTGCGCTCGTCGACGGCGCTGCGCGGACGGGTAATGAGCCCCAACGTTTCGAGTCGCTTAAGCATGGGGGAGATGGTGGCCGAATCTGTCTGCAGCAGGGCGGCTATCTCCTTGACGGACGGGGCTTCTCGGGCCGGTTCTTGGCCCTCCTTGGCGTGATCCCAGAGCGCGAGCATCACCAGATACTGGGGGTGTGTCAGGCCCAGCGGTGCGAGCAGCGGTCGGTATATCGCGAGCACTGCGCGGTTGGTGACGGCCAGCGCGAAGCACACTTGCCGTTCCAGGGCTAGGGGGTCTATATCCGGCGAGACTGCGGTCATTCGCACCATCCTAGCTGTTAGTTAGTGCACTAACTATTAGTCTACAATCTAGTTATGGCCGCGGACCGTCCGAATCTTCTCCAGTACATCGCCTACTGCTACGGGCGACGTCTGCCTGACTCGATGAAAAACTGGGTTGCCTATGACCTGGCGGGCAAGGGTGCCGTGCGGCGGCACATCTTCCGATGTGCGATTCCGCCGCTGTTCATCCTCGCGCCGTTTTGGCTGCTACCCGCCTCGCTCTACGTGCATCTTGAAATGACGGTGCCCATCTACGCCTGGGTGCTGATCATGGCGCATGCCCTCAACAAGGTGTGGCGCCGACACCGGCTGGTTCAGCACGATCTGGATCCGGGTCTGGTCGATGTGCTCAAGCGTCAGAAAGACGCGCATATCCACGAGGACTATGCGCGGCGTTTCGGGCCGCGTTCCGGTGACGGATACTCCAGCAGCGGCCCCATCTAAAGGCGCCGCGGGGAACTAGTACTACGCCCCGCGGTGATGCTGCGGGGTAAGGGGTAGGGGACCGTCTAGGTCAGTCCCAGTCGCCGTGCTTCCAGTGGCCCTTGCCCCAGCCGTTGCCGTGTCCACCACGCCAGCCGCGATCCCAACCACGGTCCCAGCCACCGTCAGCACACACGGTGACCCGCGGGTAGGTGTCTACGGAACCGCAAATGTCAGGATCGGCCTTTGCTGGGGCTGCAGAGGCGATACCTCCAACGAACAAACCACTAGCAACGACTCCAATTGCCAAGGCTGAGGGCAGGATTCGTTTCATGTCTCACAGCGTACTCCCAGAGAAAACTAGTTCGCAAGGGTAAGGAAGATGAGGACGACGTTGAGCGCCGAGATGAGCGCGGCGATGATCCAGCCGAGCGCCGTCGTGATGCGGTGGTTCACATCGGCGCCCATCAGCCGACGGTCGCTGGTCAGCCGGATCAAGGGGATGAGTGCAAAGGGGATGCCGAAGGACAGCACCACCTGGGATACCACCAGCGCACGGGTGGGGTCGATACCCGTCGCGAGGATTGCCAAGGCGGGCAGCAGTGTCACGAGCCGCCGCGTCACGATGGGGATTGACCGGCGCAAGAGACCCTGCATGATCATTGCTCCCGCATAGGCGCCCACCGAGGATGACGCCAGCCCCGATGCCAGTAGGCCAATCGCGAAGAGCAAGGCCACCGTTGGGCCGAGGCTGTCGCGAACCGCGGCATGCGCGCCCTCGATGGTGTCGACTCCGTCGCGGCCCTGCAGATTTGTCGCGGCGACCAGCAGCATCGCCATGTTGACGGCCCCGGCGAACACCATCGCGAGGCTCACGTCCCAGCGGGTAATGCGCAGCAGCCTGCGGCGCGGCTCGCCGGCCGCAGGGTGTCCATGACGGTCTCGGGCCAGGCCAGAGTGCAGATACACCGCGTGTGGCATGACCGTTGCGCCCAGCATGGCTGTGGCCAACAGCAGGCTCTCGGCGCCCTGGAAGCGGGGGATGAGACCCGCGGCGGTCTCGGCGAGCGGCGGCGGTTGCACCACCACACTGGCGAGGAACCCGACCGCGATGATCGCCAGTAGCGCCGAGATCACGTACTCGAAGGTCCGCTGCCCGCGCCGATCCTGTACGGCTAGCAGCACCATCGAGACCACGCCGGTGATAACACCGCCAATCAGCAGCGGCAGATCGAACAGGAGATAGAGCGCGATTGCCCCGCCGACAACTTCGGCCAGATCCGTTGCCATGGCGACCAATTCGGCCTGTATCCAATAGGCGATCCGAGTGCGGCGCGACATGCGGTCACCGACCGCCTCGGGTAGTGACTGCCCGGTGACGAGGCCGAGCTTCGCCGAGAGGTACTGCACCAATCCCGCCATCGCATTGGCGGTGACGATCACCCACACCAGTAGGAAGCCGAACTTCGCGCCTGCGCTGACGTTCGACGCGACGTTTCCGGGATCGACATAGGCGATGGATGCGACGAATGCGGGCCCCAGTAGATATAGCCCGCGCGACGAGCTCGTCTGCTTGGGCCGCTCCAGCATCACGTCTCCTTGTTCCAGTTACCCGAATAGAAAAGTTAGAGTACCCGAAACTTTGCGCCGCGGCGAGTCCGAGCCCAGCGTGGGAATTCGTCGCGAAATTCGCGTGAGCCCCGCGCTCGGTGATTAGTTGGTGCTGGCCTTTTCTGCCTGCCGCTTCTTGACGCTGGCTTCCAGCGCGGCCAATAGATCCGAGACATCGGTGGCGTCGAGTTCGGTGGGCGCATCCTCCTTGGTGAACGCCTCGCCACCTTCGAGTTTGGCCTCCACCATCTCCAGCAGCTGCGACTGATAGGTGTCGTTGTATCGGCTCGGGTCGAAATCGTCGGCCATCGACTCCACCACCTGCCCGGCCATCGACAGTTCGGCCGGTTTGATGGCGACTTCGTTGTCCAACACCGGGAAGTCGGGCTCGCGAATCTCGTCCGGCCACAGCAGGGTGTGGATGATCATCACCTGACGTTTACCAAAGTCCTTGACCCGCAATGCCGCCAGCCGAGTCTTGTTACGCAGCGCGAAGTGCACGATCGCTACCCGTTCGGTCTGCGCCAGCGTCTGTGCCAGCAGCACATAGGATTTCGATGACTTGCTGTCCGGCTCCAGGTAATAGCTCTTGTCGTACATCAGCGGATCCAGCTCGGCCAGGGGCACGAACTCCAGCACCTCGATCTCGCGGCTCGACTCGGCGGGCAGGCTCGCCATATCCTCGTCGGTGATGATGACCGTGCGGCCGTCCTCGGCCTCGTAGGCCTTGTTGATATCCCGGAACTCGACGACCTCGCCGCATTCTTCGCAGGTGCGTTTGTAGCGGATCCGACCGTTGTCCTTGTTGTGGACCTGATGGAACTTGAGGTCATGGTCCTCGGTCGCGCTGTATACCTTGACAGGGACGTTCACCAGCCCGAAGGCGAGGGAGCCCTTCCAGATGGAACGCATACCCCAAGTATGGCCCACCAGGCCCGATTCTCTTCGCGCAAGCGGCTCATCGGCGCCAGATTCGGGCCCCTCTGTGCGTCTCACCAATGCGGAAAAGGTGCTGTACCCGGAAACCGGGACCACTGCGGCCGTTACCAAGGCGGATGTCTTCGGCTACTACACCGCGATCGCATCGTTCATGCTGCCGCATGTCGCCGGGCGTCCGGTCACCCGCAAACGGTGGCCCAATGGGGTTGACCAGCCGTCATTCTTCGAGAAGGACCTGGCTTCATCGGCGCCCGATTGGCTGCCGCGGCGGCGCATCGAGCACAAGTCCCGGTACGTCGCCTATCCGTTGATCGATACCTCGGTTGCGCTGGCGTGGATCGCTCAGCAGGCGGCACTGGAGGTGCACGTGCCGCAGTGGCGTTTCGTCGGCGAAAATCCTGGTCCTGCTTCTCGATTGGTCTTCGATCTGGACCCCGGCGAGGGAGTGAGCATGCCGCAGCTGGCGAAAGTCGCCCGTGCGGTGCGTGATGTGCTCGACGATATCGGCCTGACGACCTACCCGTTGACCAGTGGGAGCAAGGGCATTCACCTGTATGTGCCGCTGGCGCAACCGGTCAGCTCATCCGGTGCGGTGGCTGTCGCGAAGAAGGTCGCGGTTCAGCTGGAACAGGAGATGCCGGACCTGGTGACCGCGACCATGACACGTCAACTGCGTGCGGGCAAGGTTTTCGTGGACTGGAGTCAGAACAGCGGTTCCAAAACGACGGTGGCCCCGTACTCGCTGCGTGGCCGCGAGACGCCGACCGTTGCCGCGCCGCGCACCTGGGAGGAGCTGGACGATCCGGATCTGCGCCAGTTGCGGTTCGACGAGGTGCTGGCACGTGCCGAGCGCGACGGTGACTTGTTGGCCGGGCTCGACGACGTCGAGATCATCGAGGACAGGCTGTCCGCCTACCGCAGCATGCGCGACCCCGCGCGCACCCCCGAGCCCGTTCCTGCCTTCAAACCCGAAGCAAGTCAGAATAATTCGTTTGTCATTCAGGAGCATCACGCCACGGCGCTGCACTACGATTTCCGGTTGGAGCGCGACGGTGTGCTGGTCTCGTGGGCCGTTCCCAAGAATCTGCCCATGGAACCGTCGGTCAATCATCTGGCGGTGCATACCGAGGACCACCCGCTGGAATACGGCACCTTCGAGGGCGTCATTCCGAAGGGGGAGTACGGGGCCGGCGAAGTGACCATTTGGGACTCGGGCACCTACGACACTGAGAAGTTCATCGATCCCCGCGACGACGCAGGCGCCGACGGCATGTCCAAGGGGGAGGTCATCGTCACCCTGCACGGTAAGCGAATCTCTGGGCGGTACGCACTGATCCGAACCAACGGCAAGCAATGGCTGGCCCACCGGATGAAGGATCAGCGATCACCGACCACGATGCCGGTGGGCCTCGCGCCCATGCTGCCGAGCACCGGATCCGTCGCGGGCCTGGCTGCCGATGAGTGGGCCTTCGAGGGCAAGTGGGACGGCTACCGGCTCATCCTCGAATGTGACCACGGGCAGCTGCGGGCACTCGCGCGCAGCGGGCGTGATGTCACCGCGGAGTTCCCGGCATTGCAGCGGCTAGCCCTCGAATTGGCCGAACACCGTGTGGTTCTGGATGGGGAGGTCGTTGTGCTGGACCCGAAAGGGCTGCCAAGCTTCTCGCTGCTGCAGCACCGGACGTCGGGCACGCAGACGGAGTTCTGGGCCTTCGATTTGCTGTATCTGGACGGAAAATCCTTGCTGCGCACCAAGTATCATGACCGGCGTCGACTGCTCGACGTGTTGGGTGCCGGTACCGAGTCGATGACCGTTCCGGAGAAACTGAACGGCGACGGCAGCGGGGCACTTGCGCATTCACACGCCCAGGGATGGGAGGGCGTTGTCGCGAAGAGGCTGGATTCCACCTACGCTCCTGGCCGCACCCAGTCGTGGATCAAGGCGAAGAACTGGAGCAGCCAGGAGATCGTCATCGGTGGCTGGCGCACGGGGCAAGGCGGACGCAGCAGCGGGATCGGAGCCCTGCTCATGGGGATACCGGACGAGAGCGGACTGCGTTATGCAGGCCGGGTGGGCACCGGGTTCACCGAGAAGGAACTGGCTTCTCTCAAGGAGCGGTTAGAACCGTTGCACCGCGATGAATCGCCTTTCAGCGCATCGCTTTCCGCGGTCGAGGCCAAGAACGTGCAGTTCGTCGAGCCGGTCCTGGTGGCCGAGGTCCGCTACGGGGACCGCACGCCGGGAGGGATTCTGAAGCATTCCAGCTGGCGTGGCCTGCGTACCGACAAATCAGTTGGCGACGTCGAGCTCGATCTCGGCTAACGGATACGGCGGTGCGCCGACTCCTGCCACCGAGAAGTGGCCCCACGGGGTCTGCTCGGTGATCCGTCCCTGGGCGCTGGTCGCACCGATGGCGATGACCACCTGCGTCCCGCCCCTGAGCTCGCCACCCTCGGGCTTGGCATAAATCGTTCCCTGCCAATGGAACTTGCCGTCCAGTGGGTTGAAGAAACTCATCAGCCGGACCCGGGACTCCACGGTGAACTCCCCGGCGGTGATCGTTGCGGTGCCGTCGAAGACCTCGTCGTCTTCCATCAGGCGACGAACTTCGCTTTGCGCCACAGCCAGCGTGAAGTTCCGCCCATCAGCCCGATATCAGTGAGGAACTTGTACAGCGGTGCGAAGCCGAGCTGTTGTGTCGCGCGGAAGCTCTCGTTGCGGAACGCGATCTTCTGGGTTTGATATCCGGGTAACCCGACATTGCGGTACATCCTCGGATTCGTGAACAGGTACATGAAGATGGGACCGCCGAAGCCGTTGACATGCCGGACGATGAAGCGCGCGTACCGCGGCAGTTTGCCAATACGCTGGCGTAGGCCGTCGCGGGCGAACTGGATGTGCCGAGCTTCCTCGGTGACGTGAATTCGCATGAGCCGCGCGACCATTGGTTGCAGTTCTGGATCGTCCATCATCTCGCGCTGGATGGCGTCGAAGATCTCCTCGCCGATCAGCGCGGCCACCCACAGCATGGGACCCTTGAGGACCAGCGGCAGGGCGTTGGCCAGCCACCGCTGGTAGAGCGGCAGTCGGTAGGGCTCAATCCCGGCTTGCGATATCGCCTTGCCGAACATCGTCATGTGCCGGGTCTCGTCACCGATCTCGGTCAGCGAGTAAAAAGTCTCGTTGCTGCTCGGGTTGGCATGCATGAGAGCGCGCAGCAGGCTCTGATTGAGAATGTTCTCGAACCAGATGCCGACAGACAGGACGTTGGCCATCTCGTGCTTAGACAGCTCAATCTGTTCGGCGCGAGACATGTTGTTCCAGATGTCGGTGCCGTAGAGCGAAATTGCCTTCGGGGGAAGGAAGTATTTGTCGGGATCTAACGGTGCGTCCCAGTCCAGGTCGACCATTGGCTGGTAAGACCGGCGTACCGAGCCTTTGAGCAACCGGTCGGAGTATTCCTCCCGGTTTGGGGTCCGAGCTGACCCGTTATTAAGGGTGGCAGTCACCGTCGACCGTCCTTTCCGTTAAGATGTCAAACGTAAACGTTGCAGGTTGAGGCGTCAAGTGAGACGCGAAGTACCACGTAAATGGCGTGGCGCATGAAGGAAGGCACCGATGAAAGTGAGCCGATCGAGCCATCGCGGCCGTACCCGCGACCACGGCGAGATTCGCCGCCGCATCCTCGATGCCGCTGAAGAATGCTTGCTGGAACATGGGTACGAAGCCCGTTTGCATGCACTGATCGCCAAGAAGGCCGGTCTGTCGAGGCCCACCGTCTATAAGCATGTGGGGGACCAGGCCGCGATCATCGAGGCACTATTCCACCGCGAGTTTCTTCGGTTTGGGGAAATACTGGAGCCCGTCTTCGCGACCGCCAAGAGTCCTCGTACCGGGTTCATCGACGCCATCGTGCGCATCGTCCAGCATGGTCGCCACCACCCGTTGCTGCAGAAGGGCCTGAAGGAGAACCCCGAGCAGGTGTTGCCGTACCTGACGGTGAAGGCCCGCCCGTTCATCGACCAGACCGCCGTGTTGCTGGCTCCGTACTTCCGCAAGCTACTCACCGAGGAACAGCTCGCCGTCATCAACGTCAAGGCCGCCGCCGAATGGAGCTTCCGGATCGCGGCGTCGCTGCTGGTGACCCCCGGTGTCGTGGAGACGCAGAGCGACGAACAGTTGGGCGCTTTCATCGGCGATCTGCTCACCGTCTCAGTCATTACCGATCAGGAGATCTCACCGGTATTGGCCTCCAAGTCGGCTGCTTCCTAGGTCTGAATGCGACGGATTCGCGTCATCGGGATCGGCGCAGGCCATCCCGAGTACCTGACCGTGCAGGCAATCGCGGCGCTCAATGAGGTCGACGTCTTCTTTGTCGCCGACAAGGGCGACACCAAGGGCGATCTGGTCGAACTGCGCCGCCACATCTGTGAACGGTACGTCGCCGACCCTGACTATCGTTTCGTTGAGTTGGCCGATCCGGTGCGCGGTAGGGGCGAGTACCGCGGTGTGGTGCGGCAGTGGCACGCCGAGCGGGCTGTCTTGTGGGGCAAGGCAATTGCTTCTGAACTGGCCGAAGGTGGTACCGGAGCGTTTCTCGCGTGGGGTGATCCGTCCCTCTACGACAGCACGCTGAGGATTCTCGACGCGATCCTGGCTGACGATCCGAACGCATTCGAATACGACGTGCTGCCGGGTATCACGGCGATTTCCGCGCTGACCGCCCGGCACAGGATTGTGCTGAACGGCATCGGAGAACCGGTGCTCATCACGACGGGGCGGCGGCTGCTGGACGAATGGCCCCACGCAGGAACCGTCGTGGTGATGCTCGACGGCGATTGTGCGTTCCGGCAGCTGGATCCGTCCACGCAGATCTGGTGGGGCGCCTACCTGGGCACCGAGCACGAACTGCTGGTATCTGGGACGGTCGGGAAGGTGGGCGCCCGGATCGCCGAAGTTCGTGCCGCGGCTCGGGCCGAACACGGCTGGATCATGGACACCTACCTGCTGCGGAGTGTCGGCGAGTAGGGGCAGACTGACCCCATGCCCGAACTACCGGAGGTCGAGGCGCTCGCCGATCACCTGCGTCGCCGCGCCACCGGGGCCACTATCGGCCGCATCGACGTCTCGGCGTTCTCGGTACTCAAGACATTCGATCCGCCGATCACCGCCCTGTATGGCCTGACGGTGACGGGTGCGACGCGCTGGGGCAAGTACCTGGGCCTGCAGGCCGGAAACCTGTACCTCATCACGCATCTGTCGCGGGCCGGCTGGCTGCGCTGGTCCGACAAGCTGGCTGCGGCGCCGCTGAAACCGGGTAAGGGTCCGATAGCGCTACGGGTACACCTCGGAACACCAGGTGATGCAGCGGGATTCGATCTCACCGAAGCCGGCACCCAGAAGCGGCTGGCGGTATGGATTGTTGACGACCCGTCCAAGGTTCCGCAGATCGCCTCATTGGGGCCCGACGCCCTCTCGCTGACCGCCGACGGATTGGCCGACATCCTGTCCGGTACCAGTGCGCGCCTGAAGAATGTGATCACCGACCAACGGGTGATCGCCGGGATCGGAAACGCCTACAGCGACGAGATCCTGCACGTGGCCAAGCTGTCCCCTTTCGCTAGCGGAAAGGCGCTCACGGAGGGCCAACTGACGGCGTTGTATGAGGCGATGCAGTCGGTCCTGGCCGACGCGGTGCAGCGCAGTGTGGGGCAACAGGCGGCGACTCTCAAGGGGGAGAAGCGATCTGGTTTGCGGGTGCATGCCCGAACAGGAATGCCCTGCCCGGTATGCGGTGACGTGGTGCGCGAGGTGTCGTTCGCCGACAAATCGTTCCAGTACTGCCCGACGTGTCAGACCGGCGGCAAGGTGCTGGCCGACCGTCGTCTCTCGCGGCTCCTCAAATAAGGTGACCACGTGACGCGACAGAAGATACTCATCACCGGGGCGAGTTCCGGCCTGGGCGCCGAGATGGCCCGTCAGTTCGCCGCGAAGGGACGCGATCTGGCCCTGTGCGCCCGCCGCGCCGAGGCACTGGAAGAACTCAAGGCGGAGCTGCTGGCGGCCAACGCGGGAATCAAGGTCGCCGTGCGGACTCTGGACGTCACCGACCACGACGCTGTGCCGGTGGTCTTCGGTGAGCTGCGCGATGAGCTCGGTGGCCTGGACCGCGTGGTGGTGAACGCCGGTATCGCCAAGGGCTGGCATCTGGGAGGTGGCAAGTCATGGGCCAATATCCAGACCATCGAAACCAATCTCATTGGTGCACTGGTGCAGATCGAGGCGGCGCTGGCACTGTTCAAGGAACAGAATGCAGGGCACCTTGTTCTCATCTCATCGGTGACGGCCGCCAAGGGGCTGCCCGGTACCAAGGCCGCCTACGCAGCCAGCAAGGCTGGACTTTCCTCGTTGGGGGAGTCGCTGCGCGCCGAATATGCCACCGGCCCAATCAAAGTAAGCACCATCGAGCCCGGTTACATTCAGACCGATCTGAGCGCCAAGTCGCCCACCACGCCGATGATGGTCGACACGCTGACCGGCGTGACGGCGATGGTGGATGCCATTGAGAGGGAGCCCGGCCGTGCCGCGGTGCCGCGCTGGCCGTGGGCACCGGTGACGTTGATCATGCGCCTGATTCCGCCCCGTTTGGCGGGCCGCTTAGCCTAACTGGCGTCAGGGTTTCCCACGTGGGACTTTGTGCCCACGTGGGATGCTTCATCCATGGGTGATGAAGACAAGCACAACGCTTCGGTCACGGTGGACTACGCCGCAGAACTCGATGAGCTGGCAAGCCTGCGTGGCGGGATCAAACGCGACAAAGAGGCCAAGGATGCCTGGAAGCAGGGCTATCCCTACGACGAAAAGCTCAGCCGCAAGGAGTACGAGAAGGCCAAACGCAAGCTGCAGATCGAGCTGCTCAAGCTGCAGTTGTGGGTGAAGGAACGCGGCGAGAAGATTTGCATCGTCTTCGAGGGCCGAGACGCCGCCGGTAAGGGTGGATCGATCAAGAGGTTCACCGAACACCTCAATCCCCGCGGTGCCCGCGTGGTGGCGCTGGAGAAGCCGACCTCGGTGGAGCAGACGCAGTGGTACTTCCAGCGCTACACCGCGCACCTGCCCAGCGGCGGGGAGATCGTGTTGATGGACCGCTCCTGGTACAACCGGGCGGGCGTCGAGCGTGTCATGGGTTACTGCACTCCCGCGCAGTGTGCCGAATTTTTGCGTGAGGCTCCGGAATATGAACGGATGCTGGTGAATTCGGGGACACATCTGATCAAGCTGTGGTTCTCGGTGAGTAGGGACGAGCAGCTCGCGCGGTTTGCGGCCAGACGTACAGATCCTGTTCGCCACTGGAAGCTCTCGCCCACCGACCTCGCTTCCCTCGACAAGTGGGACGCCTACACCGAGGCCAAGGAAGCGATGTTCTTCTACACCGACACCGAATTCGCACCGTGGACGGTGGTCAAGAGCAATGACAAGAAGCGTGCCCGGCTAGAGGCGATGCGCCACGTCTTGTCGCAGTTCGACTACGACAACAAGGACGCGAAGATCCTGGGTACGCCGGATCCGCTGATCGTGGGACCCGCGTCTGCGGTCTTCGAGGAGGGCGAGAAGGCCGGCTCGCGCTAGCGGCACATCGCACCAGGAGCATAAGGACGCTGCCTGACAACAGGTTTCGTCGCTTAGTCATCTCGATCGGTGACATTCGGATCTATTCTCGGGCGTCATGACTGGCGATCATCCAGTCATGACGCCCGAATCCAAGTCGATGACCCTGCTCGACAAGTATGAAAGCTGGACCCTGCTGTCGAGTGTTGCGCTGGGCAGGCTGGTGGTTGTGATCGACGACAGACCCGAGATCTTCCCGATCAACTTCGTTACCCAGCGCGGCACTGTGTTATTCCGAACCGCAGAGGGCACCAAGCTCTTCGGCTCCGTGGTGAGCGATCAGGTGCTGTTCGAGGCGGACGATCACAACGACATCGGAGGCTGGAGCGTTGTCGTGCGTGGCGCCGCACAGGTACTCAACACCTCTGTGGACATCGACGAGGCGGACCGCGCCGGCCTGTACCCGTGGATACCCACCGTGAAGCTCCATTATGTTCGGATCATCCCGTCGCAGATCAACGGCCGGCGCTTCGTGTTCGGGCGTGAACCCGAGGGCGGTCACGTACCGGGCTAGTGCCCGACGTGCGACTCGGCGCGCATGCGTTCGGACATGTGCGGATAGTGCAGCTCGAATGCGGGCCGCTCCGAACGTATTTGGGGCAGCTCGGTGAAGTTGTGCCGCGGCGGCGGGCAGCTGGTGGCCCACTCCAGGGAGTTGCCGTAACCCCACGGGTCGTCGACCGTGACGACCTCGCCGTACCGGTAGCTCTTGAACACGTTCCATACGAACGGCAGCATCGAGGCGCCCAGCAGCAGCGCGCCAACGGTGGAGACAATGTTCAACTCCGTGAAACCGTCGGACGGTAGGTAGTCGGCGTAGCGACGTGGCATGCCTTGGTTCCCCAGCCAGTGCTGCACAAGGAACGTGGCGTGGAACCCGATGAAGGTCAACCAGAAGTGGAACTTGCCGAGACGCTCGTCGAGCAGGCGACCCGTCATCTTCGGGAACCAGAAGTAGACACCGGCGTAGGTCGCGAACACGATGGTGCCGAACAACGTGTAGTGGAAATGGGCCACCACGAAGTACGAGTCTGTCACGTGGAAGTCTATGGGCGGAGCCGCAAGGAGGACGCCGGTCAGGCCGCCGAACAGGAAGGTGACCAGGAAGCCGATCGAGAACAGCATCGGCGTCTCGAAGGTCAACTGCCCCTTCCACATGGTCCCGATCCAGTTGAAGAACTTGATACCGGTCGGAACCGCGATCAGGAACGTCATGAAGGAGAAGAACGGCAGGAGTACAGCTCCCGTCGCATACATGTGGTGCGCCCACACCGCGATAGACAGTGCTCCGATGCCCAATGTGGCATACACAAGAGTGGTGTAGCCGAAGATCGGCTTGCGGCTGAACACCGGGAAGATCTCGGACACCACACCGAAGAATGGCAGTGCGAGCACATACACCTCGGGGTGCCCAAAGAACCAGAAAAGATGCTGCCACAACAGGACACCACCGTTGGCAGGGTCGTACAGGTGCGCACCCAGCCTGCGGTCCGCCTCCAATCCGATGGCGGCGGCCGCCAACAAAGGAAACACCAGTAGCACTAACACGCTGACTACCAGGATGTTCCAGGTGAAAATCGGCATCCGGAACATCACCATGCCAGGTGCACGCATACACACCACCGTGGTGATCATGTTGACAGCGCCGAGGATCGTGCCCAGACCGCCTACCGCGACGCCCAAGATCCATAGATCAGAACCGGCTCCCGGTGAGTGGATGGCGTCGGAGAGGGGTGTGTAGGCGGTCCAGCCGAAGTCTGCCGCACCACCGGGAGTGATGAATCCCGCCATCGCGATGAGCGCGCCGAAAAGGAAGAGCCAGAACGACAACGCGTTCAATCTCGGGAAGGCGACATCGGGTGCGCCGATCTGCAGCGGCAGTACTACGTTCGCGAAGCCGAACACGATGGGCGTCGCGTAGAACAGCAGCATCGCCGTGCCGTGCATCGTGAACAGTTGGTTGTACTGCTCATTGGACAGGAATGCCAGACCCGGGGTGGTCAGCTCTGCGCGGATGAGCAGCGCCATCAGCCCGCCCACCATGAAGAACGCGAAACATGTGACCAGATACATGATTCCGATCAACTTGTGATCGGTGGTGGACACAAGTCGGTAGATCAAAGAGCCTTTCGGCCCTAGACGGGCGGGGAACGGACGCCGCGCCGACAGTGTTGGGGATGCATCGATAGCCACAGGGAACCTCCGTATGAACGAGCGTTAGTCGCCTGTGTACGTGAGGCTTTCCCTGCCGACATCATGCCATAGTCACGTCGCGTCGCGCGCCCGCTGTAGATCGGCGATGGACGACCAGTCCAGCTCGGCCTTTCCGTTGGCCAGCGCCTCATCGAGAACCGCTCGCAGTACCTCGCCGATCGGCAGTCGCAGGCCGGTGTCCGCCGCAACATCGAGTGCCAGCCCAACATCCTTGCGGCCCAGGGTAGTTGTGAACCCGGCGGGTTGGTAGGTGGAGGTGGCGATGAGCTTGCCGTAGCTGCTGTACGCCGGTCCCTGAAACAGGGTGCTGGTCAGCAAGTCCACCAGCAGTTCGGAGTTCACTCCGGAACGTTCGGCCATGCTGACGGCCTCGCTCAACGACTGGATGGCCGATGCGATGAGGAAGTTCCCGATGATCTTGACGACGTTGGCTTGTCGCGGCGCATCGCCCAGTCGCCAGGTACGCGCCCCGATGACATCGAAAAATGTTTGTGCCCTGTCGATGTGGTCACCGGTACCTGCCGCCAGCACCTGCAGCTGCCCGGCCTGCGCGACGGCGACCCGCCCGAACACCGGAGCGGCGACGTATCCGACACCGTGCTCGGCGTGAAACGCCGCCGCACGGTCGGCCAGCTGTGTGCTGACCGTGGCCAGGTTGACGTGCAGGGCTCCCCGCGCCGCGGCGAGAACCTCTGATTCGAGGAAGGTTTCGGCGACGGCGTGGTCATCGGCCAGCATCGAGAACACCACCCCGGACTCGAATGCCTGCGCGACCGACCCGAGCGGGCGGGCGCCTGCGGCGGTGAGTTCTTGGACGGGTTGGGGAGATCGATTCCATACCGAGACCTCGTGGCCCGCAGCAACAAGATTGTGGGCCATGGCCTTTCCCATGGCTCCTAGTCCAATAACGGCGATTGTGCTCATTGCTGTGCTCCTGTTTCAGTGGGCCAGTTGGCGAAGATCTCGGTGTAGTCGTGGCTCATCAATTCGATGACGGTGCCCCATGGATCGGTGAGATATGACATCGTCCAGGGTCTGCCGGTGACGACCGGTCGCGGTGCGGTGATCACCCTTCCGCCGCTCCGGGCGACGGCGCGTGTCTGCTCCGCCACATCGGGAACCGTTAGACAGAGGTGCCAGGTGCCACGCCGGGTGTACTCGACGGGTCTATCCGGTGGTGGGTCCGTCACGGGATCGATGAACTCGAAGAGCTCGACACCCACTCCGTTTCCGGTCTGCAGACCGGCCATTCGCGCCTTGGTGAAACGGGTGTCCAGTCCAGGCGGGTGCTCGCCATCCGGTCCGGATTCGAGTGCTCGTGGGCCCATGATGCATTCGAATCCGAATACCTCGCGGTACCAGTCGATTGCCGCTGCGATATCGGGAACGGTGATCCCGATGTGATTGACGGACATCTCTCCTCCAAGCGAACCGGTTTAGATGGTTCCACCGTAGATCAACTCCTCCGATCTGTCGAACCGGTTAGACTGGTTCGCATGACTCAGGGTGCCTCGCTGGATATTCGGACGATTTTCCGGCTGGACAACGCAGTGCTCGCATTCCGGTTCACCGCGACCATCTTCGATCGTGCAGGTGCCGCAATCGAGCGGCTCACCGACCCGGGACGCCTGCGGTTGTGGTTGCACGCCAGCGGGCTGGACTTCTCCGATGAGGTGATGGCCGACGACCTCACTGCGGCTAAGGCGTTGCGGGAATGCATTCATCGTGCGGGGGCGGCCGTCGCGGATGGCGGGCAGATTGTGGCCGCCGATGTTCGGGCGTTGAATGCGCTGTCCCGAAACGGAAATCCATACCGCGTGTTGGAGAAGGGCGAGGTGCGGTGGCGGGGTGCGAGTACCGCCGATGCCCTGTCCGTGATCGCCGCCGACGCCATCTATACCTTGGGCGGCCCCGGTCGTGACCGGGTGAAGGCATGTTCCGATGAGCACTGCCACGGCCTCTATGTCGATACGACCCGCGCGAACAACCGACGGTGGTGCAACATGAATACCTGCGGGAACCGTGCCAAGAAGGCGGCCCTTGCCCGCCGCTAGTGGGCGTGCATAACACCCCAGCTCGGTAGGGGGTCGGTGTACTCCCGCCAAGTCTCCACACCGGCGGCGAGCTCGTCGTCGGTGAGTACTGCCGACTCCAGAAGGTGCTGCACGCGGGGCCGGTCCAGTCGCACGCCGATGAAGACGATCTCCTGTCCCGGGGCGATCTCGGTGCCCTGCCAGAATTGGGCGGGTTCGATGGTCAGGTTCGGCCCGGCCTGCGACCAGATCGCGGCGATATCGGGGCGGCTGGCGATCCAGCAGAATCCCTTGCTGCGCAACAGTCCCTGCAGATTCTCCAGCGCGGCATTGAGCCGTTGCGGATGGAACGGGCGGTCGGATCGGAAGGTCATACTGCTGATGCCGTATTCCTCGGTTTCCGGGGCGTGCCCGGCGGCGATCTCCTCATCCCAGCCCGGTGTCTGGGCGGCCAGATCGGGATCGAACAATCCGGTCTGCAGCACGAGGTCGAGGTCGACGATGCCGCCGGTGGACCGCACGATCGTCGCTGTCGGATTGAGGCGGCGCAGCAGCGTCTCCACCATCCCGAGGGTGCGTTCGTTCACCAGATCCACCTTGTTGAGGATCAATACGTCGGCGAACTCGACCTGATCGGTGAGCAGCTCGGCGATGGAGCGGCCGTCTCCGTCTGCCGCGGCCATATCGCGGTCGGCCAGTGCCTCACCGCGCGCCAATTCGGGTAGGAAAGTGGCGGCGTCGACGACCGTGACCATGGTGTCCAGCCGGGCGACCCGGCCCAGGCTGGATCCGTCCTCGAACTCCCAGCTGAACGACGCCGCGACCGGCATGGGTTCGGAGATGCCGGTCGATTCGATGACCAGCTGGTCAAATCGATTCTGCCGGGCCAGGTTTCCGACGGCTTCGATTAAGTCCTCGCGCAACGTGCAGCAGATACAGCCGTTGGTGAGTTCGACGAGCCGCTCCTCGGTGCGGTCCAGATATCCGGTGCCCGCAACGAGGGCGGCGTCGATATTCACCTCGCTCATATCGTTGACGATCACCGCGACCCGGCGTCCCTCGGTGTTGGCCAGGATGTGGTTGAGCAGGGTGGTTTTGCCTGCTCCGAGGAATCCGGAGAGCACGGTTACGGGCAGGAGTGAAGATTCGGCTGAGGTCACATGATAATGATAACCATTACTATTAAGATATCGACGCGAGGATACCCCGTAGCGTCTCGCGGCCCTCGGAATCCAGGGGGAGCAGCGGGCGCCTCGGGTCGCCGACGGCCCGCCCCTGCAGTTCGAGACCGGCCTTGACGGTGGTGGGCAGCCCACCCGCAACGATGAACTGCAGCAGCGGCTTGAGCCCCTCGTAGATGGCCTTAGCCTCGTCGTCGCGGCCGTCGCGCACGGCGCTGTAGAGATCCAGGCACGGCTGGGGAGCCAAACACGGTGCGGCAGTGCACCACCCGGATGCACCCGCGTTGAGTGCGTCGAGCACCAGCGGGTTGCTGCCGTTGTAGAAGGGGAGCTGTGCGTCGCTCAGTCGTTGGATGTCGAGCATCCGGCTCAGGTCGCCCGTCGACTCCTTGAACATGGTGAAGTTGTCGATATCGCGGAACATCGAGACGAGGAGCTCGGGTTTCATGTCCACGCCGCTGGTGGCGGGGTTGTTGTAGGCCATCACCGGGATGTCGATGGCTGCCGCGACGGATGCGTAGTGCTGTGCGATCTCGCGATCACTGAGCTTCCAATACGACACCGGCAGCACCATCACCGCGTCGGCCCCGGCCTGCTCGGCGTGGCGTGCTCGGCGAATGGTGTTCGCGGTGGTGAGGTCCGAGGCTCCGACGATCACGGGCAGCCGCTTGTTCACCGCTGCCACCGTGGTGTCCACGACGGCGTCGAACTCGCGTTCCTCAAGGTAGGCGGCCTCCCCGGTGCTGCCCAATGGTGCGATCGCGTGGGCTCCGTCCTCGACGAGCCGGGAGACCAGCTCGGCAAGCCGGTCGGTGTCCACGGTGTCATCGAGAAGGAAGGGGGTGATGGGGTACGCGATGATTCCGTGAAACTGGGGTGTGGACGTCATTTGGTATTCCTCAGGGTCTCAGGGTGATTGGCGAGCGCGGTACGGGCGTAGTAGCCGAAGTTGGCGATGCTGCGTTTGGGGGTCAGCGTCCAGTCGTGAGCCTCACGGGCCAGTCGGTCGGGAAGGGGGGCGATGGTGCCCGCTGCCATGGCGGCCAGCTGCAGCTTGGCGCCACGTTCGATCAATACCGCCAATGAGCAGGATTCTTCAACGGAGGCGCCGGCGACGACATGGCCGTGGTGGGCGAGCAATATCGCCTTTTTGTCTCCCAACGCGGCCGAGATGATTTCGCCCTCTTCGTTTCCGACGGGTACGCCGGGCCAGTCCGGGAGGAAGGCGCAGTCGTCATACAACGGCGCGATATCCATCTGGGACACGATCAGTGGGGTCTCCAGCATGGACAGCGCCGCAACGTGGAACGGGTGGGTGTGCACGATGCACTGCACATCTGGGCGTGCCCGATAGATCCAGCTGTGGAAGCGGTTGGCGGGGTTGGCCATTCCGGATCCCTCGAGAACGTTCAGGTCCTCGTCGACGAGAAGCAGATTCTCCTCGGTGATCTCGTCGAACCCGAGTCCGAGCCGCTGCGTGTAGAAGGTGCCCGGTTTCTCGGCGCGTGCGGTGATTTGTCCGGCAAGGCCGGAGTCGTGCCCGCGGTCGAAGAGTGCTCGGCAGGTGAGCGCGACCTTCTGTCGTGTTGTCCATTCCGAGTCGGAGAAGTGAGTCTCCATGCTGCGTTCGGCGCGATCCATCAAGTCCGACTTGGTGTCGTGGAGTGTGCTCGCCATTTCCGTGCTCCTTTCGGGTCTCGAGTGTTCGATCACCACCATAGGACACAATGTGTCATATGGTCAACCATGTGTCTGTAGGTTGTCATCGGTTGTTAATAGGAACCCTCGTGTCACACTGGCCGGATGACATCGCTGGTTCGTGCGCTGCGCCGGGAACGTGGCCTGACGCTCGAGGAGCTGGGCGGTCGCACGGGTCTGACCAAGAGCTACCTGTCGAAAGTCGAGCGGGAACACAGCACCCCGTCTGTGTCCGTCGCGATGCGCATTGCCCAGGCCCTCGATGTCGACGTCACTCGGCTCTTTACCAATGACGCCCACGAGTCCCGGGTAGTGGTGGACCGTGCCGCAGATGCCTGGGACGACAGCAAGTTTCACGCGCTGAGCACCGAGATGCTCGGCAAGATCATGACGCCGTTCCTGGCGAGCCCGTCGACGGAGTTCGCGGTGCATAAGCCTTCCCACGAGGGGCAAGAATTTCTGTTCGTGCACCGCGGGTCGATCGAGCTGCAGTACGAGGATGTTAGCCATGTCCTGAACGAGGGGGACAGCGCCTACCTCGATGCCACCCGCACCCACCGGATACGCCGTACGTCGAAGACGCCGGCGCTGGTGGTCATCATCGCCGCGACCTAGCGACTACGTGGCGCGGAAGCTCATCGCGGCGCCGTTTATGCAATAGCGCAACCCTGTGGGTTTGGGGCCGTCGTCGAAGACGTGGCCCAGATGTCCCGCGCACCGGCCGCAGAGCACTTCGGTGCGACTCATCCCCAAGCTGTTGTCGGGTCTTTCCGACACGGTGTGCGGCAGCGGCTGCCAGAAGCTCGGCCATCCCGTGCCGCTGTCGAACTTGGTCGCCGATGAGAACAAGTCCAAACCGCAACCGGCACAGCTGAAGACGCCAGCACGATGCTCGTTGTTGAGGGGGCTGCTGTACGGGGTCTCGGTGCCGGCCTGCCGGAGGATCCGGTACTGGTCGGGGGTCAGCAGCTGGCGCCACTCGGCGTCGGTGTGGGAGATCGCCGGATTCGGTGACGGCGGAGTCGTCGGATCGGCCACCGCGGGAGCGAGCGTGCCCCAGCCCGTAAGAGCGCACACTGCCGCCACACCGGCGAGCAGCTGCCGCCGGGTGAGGGCCGGGTCAGCGGCCGAAGGCAACCAGTGCCGCATAGAGTCAGAGTAGGCCGCCCACGACCCGCGTGAAAGCTCTCGCGGTTACTTGGCTCTTCCCCGTGCTCCGCGGTAATAGCGCACCAGCGCATCGGTGGAGCTATCGGTCTGCCGTGCCGGCGAGGCGTCGTCGGTGATGACGGGCAGCAGGGCGACGGCCTGCTTCTTGCCCAGCTCCACTCCCCACTGGTCAAATGAGTCGATCCCCCAGACCGTGCCCGCGGTGAACACCTCGTGCTCGTAGAGCGCGATCAGCTGCCCGACCGCCGACGGTGTCAGCTTGGTGGCGAGAATTGTTGTGCTGGGCCGATTTCCCGGCATCACCTTGTGGGGGACGACACTCGGCGCGGTGCCCTCGGCGGCGATCTCCTCGGCGGTCTTGCCGAAGGCCAGCACCTGCGTCTGTGCGAAGAAGTTACTCATCAGCAGGTCGTGCATGCTGCCGGTGCCGTCGGCGGTGGGCAGATCATCGGTGGGCTCGCTGAAGCCGATGAAGTCCGCCGGAATCAGCCGGGTGCCCTGGTGTAGCAGTTGGTAGAAGGCATGCTGACCGTTGGTTCCGGGCTCGCCCCAGTAGATGTCGCCGGTATCGACGGTCACGGGTGCGCCGTCGGCTTTCACCGACTTGCCATTGGATTCCATGGTCAGCTGCTGCAGATAGGCCGCGAATCTTGCCAAGTCGTTCGAGTAGGGAAGCACCCCACGCGATTGTGCGCCAAAGAAATTCGAGTACCACAGACCGATGAGGCCCAACAGAGCCGGCGCATTCTCTTCCAGGGGTGCCGTGCGGAAGTGCTCATCGACGGTGTGGAACCCGGCCAGGAATTCACCGAATGCCTTGCGTCCGATCACTGCCATCACCGAAAGGCCGATCGCCGAGTCCACCGAGTAGCGACCGCCGACCCAATCCCAGAAGCCGAACATGTTGGCGGTGTCGATTCCGAACTCCGACACCAGCTTCGCATTGGTGGATACCGCGACGAAGTGCTTGGAGACGGCGTCCTCGCCGAGTGCGTCCACGAGCCAGCGCCGTGCCGCCGTCGCGTTCGTCAGTGTCTCCAGCGTCGAGAACGTCTTCGAGGCGACGATGAAAAGCGTTGTCGCCGGGTCCAGGTCGGCGAGTGTGGCCACCAAATCGGCCGGGTCGACGTTGGACACAAATCGCGCCGAAATCCCGGCGTCGGCGTAGTGGCGCAGTGCCTGGTAGACCATCACCGGTCCCAGGTCCGAACCGCCGATCCCGATGTTGACGACGGCGGTGATGCGCTGCCCAGTGGCCCCGCTCCACTCGCCGCTGCGTAGCCGGTCAGTGAAGTCGCCCATGGCATCGAGTACCTGGTGCACGTCGGCGACCACGTCCTGCCCGTCGACCACCAGCTGCGCGTCGCGGGGCAGGCGCAGCGCGGTGTGCAATACCGCGCGGTCCTCGGAGGTGTTGATGTGCGCCCCCGCGAACATGGCGTCGCGGCGCTGCTCGAGGTTGGCTGCCTTGGCCAAATCGACCAGCAGCGAAAGGGTTTCGCGGGTCAAGCGGTGCTTACTGTAATCGATGTACAGGTCACCGACCGTGACGGTCAGGTCACTTCCCCGAGTCGGGTCGTCGGCGAAGAATTCTCGAAGGTGAGTGGAGGCGATCTGCTTGTGATGAGTTTCCAGTGCCTGCCACGCCGCTGCGAGTGTCATGCGACCGAGCCTAGTAGTGGCGCTCGGAGGCTGCAGGGCTGCCTATTGGTTGGCGCAGGTGACCCATCTCTTGCTGATCCGCGCGAACCCGGCGATACCCGTTTTGGTCTCCGTCTTCCCGCCTGCCGTTGCCGTGATCGTCACCCGTGACGAAGCGGTATCGCCATCGACGACCGACTTCTCCACCTTGTCCACGTTGATCTGCAGATCAACGGGCTGACCTTGGAGGTCCTCGTCCGTGATCTTCACGCAGGACAGTGCGTTGAGCACGTCGAGGTTCTTGGCGCCGAGCGCGGCATAGAACGCGTTGAGCACGTTCGTCAGCTCGCGCTGCTCATCCTTGGTCGCCTCACGCGGCGCCGACGAGGTGGTGGGACCGGGCACCGAGATGCTGGTGGTGGTCCCCGTCGTCGTGGCGGTGCTGCCGCTGGTCGACGTGCTGCTAATGGAGGAGCTGGTCGTGGCGCTGCTTGTCGTGGTCCGCGACTTCGTGGTGGTTGTGGTCGTGCTGGTTGTCGTCGCTTCCGGGTTCACCAGGGGGACGCCGAGCTTCACGGTGGGGCGCGATTGCGGGGTGTCTTCGACGGTCCGGTTGTTCTCCACCCAGAGGCCCGCGGCGACCGCCGTCACTGCGGCGAGGCAGACCGCCAACACGCCGATGACCATCTTGGTGGCATGCCTGGTGACGAACTTCCGGGTCGGCGTCGGCTCGGAAGCGACGGCCGCCTCCAGCTCATAGTCCACCGGCTCGTCGTCCTTCGGGACCGGTTTGTCGGGGGTGTCGTCCTTGGCAGGGACGTCCGCATCCGTGTCCTTGGCGCTGTCCTTAGAGCTGGGCTTGTTTTCACCCTTGTCTTCGTTGCTCAACGGTTCCCTCCCTCATCGGTTCCCGGCCGGGGTTTAGTGTCCCAATCTGCCGCGACCCAGGCGCAGCAGCAGCATCGCGAGAGTGTGACCTTCCTGGCCCAGCTCGCTGTAGCGTTCCAGAACTTTCATTTCGCGGCTGTGCACCAGACGGGGGCCACCAGAAGCCATCCGCGCCTTGCCGATCGTTTGGGAGACCTCGGTGCGGCGCCTGATCGCGGCGAGGATCTCCGCGTCGAGCCGGTCGATCTCCGTGCGCAGCGCGTCGATGTCAGGGGTGGGATCGGCGGCGTTCTCGGTCATTTGAGTCGTCATTCTTTCTCACACTTTCTCTTGCGGCGGTCGCCCCGCATGCCACCCCGGAATCCGGCCTCACAAGAGATGAGCCCCGAAGTCCGGTAGCGGACTGCGGGGCTCGTGAATCGGCTAGACCACGGGCGCCGGAGTCCGGTACCCGTAAAAAAATCGCTGTTGGTGGTCAAGCACACCGAAGATTGTAGCTGACGAAGGTTGTCCCCCGTCAGCGGTAAGTTAGACCGGTCATGGCGAATCTTTCCGAACCAGCACTTTTTGATATGCCCAGCGACTCGACATCCTCCAGCGATGCGTTGCTCGACGGCCTGAACCCGCAGCAGCGGGCCGCCGTCGCACATCAGGGGTCGCCGCTGCTGATTGTCGCCGGTGCCGGATCCGGGAAGACGGCGGTGCTGACCCGCAGAATCGCGTATCTGCTGGCCGCGCGGGACGTCGGCCCGGGGCAGATCCTGGCCATCACCTTCACCAATAAGGCCGCCGCCGAGATGCGCGAGCGTGTCGCGAACCTCGTCGGCCGGCGTGCCAACTCCATGTGGGTGTCGACATTCCACTCCAGCTGCGTGCGCATCCTGCGGAACCAGGCCTCGCTGCTGCCCGGCCTGAACTCCAACTTTTCGATCTACGACGCCGACGACTCCCGGCGGTTGCTGCAGATGATCGGCCGCGATATGAGCCTGGACATCAAGCGGTACTCGCCGCGACTGCTCGCCACCGCGATCTCCAACCTGAAGAATGAGCTCATCTCGCCCGAGCAAGCCGTCGCCAATCTCACCGTCGATGACGAGGGCGGCGAGCTGCGCCGCATCGTCGCCGATGTGTACGGCGAGTACCAGCGGCGCCTGCGCACGGCCAACGCCCTGGACTTCGACGACCTCATCGGCGAGACGGTGGCGGTGCTGCAGCAGTTCCCGCAGATCGCGCAGTTCTATCGCCGCAAGTTCCGGCACATCCTTGTCGACGAGTACCAGGACACCAACCACGCCCAGTACATGCTGGTGCGAGAGCTGGCGGGTGCCCATGTGGACCGGGAAGTTGATCCGGACGGCCCGGAGCCGGCGGAGCTGTGTGTCGTGGGTGACGCCGACCAGTCCATCTACGCGTTCCGCGGTGCCACCATTCGCAACATCGAGGAATTCGAGCGCGATTACCCCAACGCGAAAACCATTCTGCTGGAACAGAACTATCGGTCCACGCAGAACATATTGAGCGCCGCCAACTCTGTTATCGCTAAGAACACGAACCGTCGGGAAAAGCGGTTGTGGACCGACTCCGGTGAAGGCGAGCTGATCGTCGGCTATGTCGCGGACAACGAACACGACGAGGCATCCTTTATTGCACGGGAGATCGACGGGCTCTTCGATCGCGGCGACGCCAACTACGGCGATGTCGCGGTGTTCTACCGCACCAACAACAACTCCCGGTCACTGGAAGAGATCTTCATCCGAACCGGTATCCCGTACAAAGTCATTGGCGGGGTGCGGTTCTACGAGCGCAAGGAAATCCGCGACATCGTCGCCTATCTGCGGGTGCTGACCAATCCCGGCGATGCGGTGAGCCTGCGGCGGATCCTCAATACTCCTCGTCGTGGTATCGGAGACCGTGCCGAGGCATGCGTCGCCGTGCACGCGGAGACCGCCGGCATCGGCTTCGGTCAGGCGCTTGCCGACGCCGCCGCCGGCAAGGTCGCCATGCTGAATTCTCGCTCCGAGAAGGCAATTGCCGCCTTTATGGACATGCTCGACCAGATCCGTGCCACGCTGCGCACCGATCCGGGAGCACTACCCGATATCGGCGATGTGGTGGAGGCTGCGCTCAACCACAGCGGGTATCGATACGAACTGGAGAACAGCAGCGACCCGCAGGAGCTGGCGCGTCTCGACAACCTCAACGAATTGGTAAGCGTCGCACACGAATTCAGTGCCGACGCCGCCAACGCGCAGGCCGCAGGCGAAGACCAGCCTGTCGAGGACGAGGATGTCGGCGCACCCCCGGGAAGCCTTGAAGCCTTCCTGGAGCGGGTGTCGCTGGTCGCCGATGCCGACGAGCTGCCCGAATCCACCGCCGGTGTGGTCACGCTGATGACGCTGCACACCGCGAAGGGGCTGGAATTCCCGGTGGTCTTCGTCACCGGCTGGGAGGACGGCATGTTCCCGCATATGCGGGCACTGGGTGACCCGGTGGAGCTGGCCGAGGAACGGCGGCTTGCCTACGTCGGAATCACTCGGGCCCGTCAGCGTCTGTACTTGAGCCGGGCCAAGGTGCGCTCATCGTGGGGGCAGCCCATGATGAACCCGGAATCGCGTTTCCTGCAAGAGATTCCGCAGGAGCTCATCGACTGGCGCCGTACCGATCCGCTGCCGGGGCGAATTGCGTCCGGTGCCGGAAGCTACGGCGGCGGTGGCTACGGGTCCAGTGGATCACGCGGAGGCGGCGGCTCGGTGGGTGCTCCGTCCAAGAAGCGCACCAAGCCGCTGCTGGTGCTAGAGCCCGGTGATCGGGTGAGCCACGATAAGTACGGGCTGGGCAAGGTCATGGAGGTGGCCGGTGTCGGCGAGAGCGCCACATCGCTCATCGACTTCGGCAGTGACGGGCGCGTGAAGTTGATGCACAACTTCGCACCCGTACAAAAGCTCTGATTGGCCGAACTTGCTCTGCGGGCCACCCATCGGCGCGAGTGCATTACAAAAAACGCCGAGCGTGAGCATTGCTACTCACACTCGGCGTTGGAAGCTTTTGAATTAGTCGCCGAAGCGGCTGAAGGTGATGCCCTTGTTGGCCAACCAGCCCTGCGGGTCGATGCGCTGGGAGCCGCCGAGTAGCACCTCGAAATGCAGGTGCGGTCCGGTGGAGTTACCGCGGTTGCCGATGGTGGCGATGCGATCACCCGCCATCACACGCTCACCCACTGCCACTTCCCAGGTGTTGATGTGGCCGTACAGGGTCACGGTGCCGTCCGAGTGGCGGATCTTGACCCAGGCGCCGTAACCGGCGGTCGGGCCGGTCGCGATGACGACGCCGTCGGCGGCCGCCACGATCGGAGTACCGATGCTGTTGGCGATATCGATGCCGCCGTGCAGGGCACCCCAGCGGTATCCGAAGCCGGAGGTGAAGGTGCCATTCGCGGGCATCACGAAGCGTGGAGCCAGTAGACGCTTCTCGCGGTCCGCACGCTCGGAAGCGAAGGCCGTGGCCTTCGCCAGCTGCTCATCGGTGATCGAGGTGTCGGTGGCCAGCGGAGCGGAGATCAGCTGTGGTCCGTGGGTGGCCATCACCGCTGCGGAGTTACCCAACGCGAGGCTATGGCGATCCGCAGTCGTCGCGGCATCGTGCTCACTCAGCGCGGTGTATCCGGCGGCGGCAGCGGCACCAGCGGCCATGGCGGCTAGGGCGATGCGCGTCTTGCCTACCTGGCCGATCTCACGGCGACGGTGTGCGCCGCCGCTGCTGATCCTGGGCAGCTTGTCTGTGGGGGTATCGCGGGGGTCTCTGGTGCGTGCGGCGGAGGCGGCGAACCAGTCGGCTGTGGCCTCGATGGACGCGCGGATCCGATCCGCTTCGTCGGTGTCTTGGACCCAGTCGTGCTCGATCTGGTCGAGTGCCGCCTTGTTCTCCGGCTCGGTGCTCTCAAGGGGCGCGTCCTCGTAGACGTCGTAGTCCTCAAGGTCGGGGCGCTCCAGCGCATCACTCAGGCCGAACTCGTCGATCGGCACGATATTGGTGATTTCGTTCGCGCTCGGTGCCGCGCTCCGATCACCACGCGTGCGTGTTGTTCGATGCTGTGTCAAAACCCTCGCCAGTCTTCCGTTCGACGTCACGACCTAGCGTGACCAAAACGTGATCTAACCCAAGAGAAGGTAACGGTTAGGCAAGGGGAGTCGCAACTCAATGCGCCGATACGCATTGAAATGTGACTTGTGTCACGAAGTCGCTGATAGGGCTCCCGCGCCGTCGAATCGTTGCCGAATCACGCTGCGCTACCTCATCACAGATCACGTGCGTATGGCGAGCCCCCGTGACCGAACTGAAACCGGTTACAGACGGGTTCGAGTCCTACCGGCGGATGGCCGCGCGGTGAATTCTGCGAGTGACCAGGGGGTGAATTCGACCACTTACTCAGAAGTAGTGACGGGTCCAGCTGTGGCCTTGGCTACAGTCCCTAGTGCAATAGTGCCGATCGAAGATGAGGGCTAGTAGATGGATCTATTCGAGTACCAGGCCAAGGAGCTGTTCGCTAAGCACAACGTGCCGACGACGCCGGGCCGGGTTACCAACACCGCCGAGGACGCCAAGGCGATCGCCGAGGAAATCGGCAAGCCGGTGATGATCAAGGCGCAGGTCAAAGTTGGCGGACGTGGCAAGGCCGGTGGTGTGAAGTACGCCGCCACCCCCGAGGACGCATTCACTCACGCGCAGAACATCCTGGGCCTGGACATCAAGGGCCACATCGTCAAGAAGATCCTCGTCGCCGAGGCCAGCGATATTGCCGAGGAGTACTACATCTCCTTCCTGCTGGACCGGTCCAACCGCACCTACCTGGCCATGTGCTCGGTCGAGGGCGGTATGGAGATCGAAGAGGTCGCCGCCACCAAGCCTGAGCGCCTAGCCAAGGTGCCCGTCGACGCTGTTGAGGGTGTCGACCTGGCCTTCGCTCGCTCGATCGCCGAGCAGGGTCACCTGCCGGCCGAGGTGCTCGACGCCGCCGCAGTGACCATCCAGAAGTTGTGGGAGGTCTTCGTCGGCGAGGACGCCACCTTGGTAGAGGTGAACCCGCTGGTGCGCACGCCCGACGATCAGATCCTGGCGCTGGACGGCAAGGTCACCCTGGACGCCAACGCGGACTTCCGTCAGGCCGGCCACGCCGAGTTCGAGGACAAGGACGCCACCGATCCGCTGGAGCTCAAGGCCAAGGAGAACGACCTCAACTACGTCAAGCTCGACGGCGAGGTCGGCATCATCGGTAACGGCGCGGGTCTGGTCATGTCGACGCTCGACGTGGTCGCCTACGCGGGCGAGAACCATGGCGGCGTGAAGCCCGCCAACTTCCTGGACATCGGTGGCGGTGCCTCCGCCGAGGTGATGGCCGCAGGTCTCGACGTCATCCTGGGTGACTCACAGGTCAAGAGCGTGTTCGTGAATGTGTTCGGCGGAATCACCGCGTGTGACGCGGTCGCCAACGGCATCGTCGGTGCCTTGAAGACCCTCGGCGACACGGCATCCAAGCCGCTCGTCGTGCGTCTCGACGGTAACAACGTTGAAGAGGGCCGTCGCATCCTGGCCGAAGCGAACCACCCGCTGGTGATCCAGGCCGAGACCATGGACGCCGGCGCCGACAAAGCCGCCGAGCTGGCCAACAAGTAAGGGAGACTTGAAATGTCGATTTTTCTGAACAAGGACTCCAAGGTCATCGTCCAGGGCATCACCGGTGGTGAGGGCACCAAGCACACCAAGCTGATGCTCAAGGCCGGTACCCAGGTGGTCGGTGGTGTGAACGCCCGCAAGGCCGGAACAACCGTCTCCCATGTGGATAAGGACGGCAACGACATCGAGCTGCCGGTGTTCGGTTCGGTGGCTGAGGCCATCAAGGAGACCGGCGCCGACGTGTCGATCGCCTTCGTGCCGCCCGCCTTCTCCAAGGACGCGATCATCGAGGCCATCGACGCGGAGATTCCGCTGCTAGTGGTCATCACCGAGGGAATCCCGGTGCAGGACAGCGCCTATGCCTGGGCCTACAACCTGGAAAAGGGCAACAAGACCCGCATCATCGGGCCCAACTGCCCGGGCATCATCACCCCCGGTGAGTCGCTTGTCGGCATCACGCCGAACAACATCACCGGCAAGGGCCCGATTGGCCTGGTGTCCAAATCCGGCACGCTGACCTACCAGATGATGTACGAGCTGCGCGATCTCGGCTTCTCGACCGCCATCGGTATCGGTGGCGACCCGGTCATCGGCACCACCCACATCGACGCCATCGAGGCGTTCGAGAAGGATCCCGAGACCAAGATCATCGTGATGATCGGTGAAATCGGCGGCGACGCCGAGGAGAAGGCGGGCGCCTACATCAAGGCCAACGTCTCCAAGCCGGTCGTCGGCTACGTCGCGGGCTTCACCGCACCCGAGGGTAAGACCATGGGTCACGCCGGTGCCATCGTGTCCGACGGCGCAGGCACCGCACAGGGCAAGAAGGAAGCTCTGGAGGCTGCTGGCGTGAAGGTCGGCAAGACGCCGTCCGAGACTGCCAAGCTGGCCCGGGAGATCCTCGAGCGCCTGTAAATATTTCAACGCGAGGGGCCCTGACTGGTTTTCCGGTTGGGGCCCTTGTCGTTTCGCTCACTGTCGTCGAACGTGAGCGCAAGTGCGCACACTCGGCGACGTAGGTCCCCACCGAAACCGTCCCTCCAGGAGGGTATTTCGCCTGTCTGGAGGTCTCGAATCTACTGCCAGACGACTCTGCGATTCATTCAGCGAGATTGTGTGACGTACGCATGAACAATGGGAGTACTCGGTCTCGGAACCCCTGATGGGCGGCTAGTTTTTCGATTCGTGGACCTCACGTACGACACATCGGGTCTTGTGCCGAGCGAGGACGGTTGGTACGACCCCGCAACCAGCGATCAGTTCTGGGTATCGCATGCGCGGGGAGCCTATTTGTCAGTGCCGCTGGATGATCTGAGCGCGGTGCGTCGTGCGCTCGTCGAGACGGTGCTCAATCGGCGCGCCGGCGTCATCGAGGCGTTCGTCGTCGGCGTCGATGCGCTCCCGGGTCTGCTGTACGTGGTGAAGGTG
This sequence comes from Mycobacterium sp. NPDC050853, assembly GCF_040653875.1. Classification (NCBI taxonomy): domain Bacteria; kingdom Bacillati; phylum Actinomycetota; class Actinomycetes; order Mycobacteriales; family Mycobacteriaceae; genus Mycobacterium; species Mycobacterium sp. NPDC050853. The sequence goes on along the minus strand of NZ_JBFAGW010000010.1, from coordinate 56,871 downwards.
CCGAAAGCTGATACCCGGCAAGGGCTCACGTTTATCGCCTCGATAGTGGTCCCGCGTGCGTATTCGTACACGATGCTCTGTGGGGCATTTGCGGAGGGCCCGACGACGGGCATCAGGGAGTCGACGGTGCTCCATGAACTGCCGGCGGCCGGCGACGCGTCATCGGAAATGTGGCCCCGACATCCGTACGCACCCGACCTCGAACCAAGAATCCCGTACAGCATCGCCGATGAAATAAGTTGGGACAAAAGGTTTCCCGATCATCCGCTATCGCGTCTACGTCGATGGGTGGCAAGGGTGACGCCGACGATCAGGATTGAGCAGCGGTTCGCCGCCCTGCCGCCGTTCTCTGTACGTTAAGCGAATGCGGCGAGTTTTCCGGACAGCCGCTCGATGTACGCCCGCACCTCTTCCTCGGAGCGGTCGGGCATCCCGAAGATCGCCTCGGTGACACCTAGCTCGCGCCACGAGGCCAGCTGCTCGGGGTCCGGCTTGCCTGCCAGCACGTAGATCAGTGGGTCGCCGTCGCGCCCGGCCGCCCTCCATGCTTCCTTGAGTGCCACGATCTTTCCGGTGATGTCCTCGTCGCGAGGGGTGGACATCCAGCCGTCGGCGTTCTTGGCGATCCATGCGAAGTTCTTCTCGGTACCGCCCGCGCCCACGATCACCGGCACATGCTTCTGCACGGTCTTGGGCCAAGCCCAACTGGGGCCGAAGTTTACGAATTCGCCTGAGTAGCTGGCTTCTTCGTCTTCCCAGAGCTTGCGCATCGCCTCGATGTACTCGCGCAACATGGTGCGGCGACGGCCCGCGGGAACGTTGTGATCGGCCAGTTCGTCGGTGTTCCAACCGTATCCAACGCCCACGGTGACCCGTCCGTCGCTCATGTGGTCAAGGGTGGCAATGGATTTGGCGAGAGTGATGGGATCGTGCTCGACCGGGATCGCGACGGCGGTGGCCAGCCGGATCTTCGACGTCACCGCGCAGGCGGCACCGAGGGATACCCAGGGATCGAGCGTGCGCATGTAGCGGTCATCGGGCAGGTCCGCACTACCGGTGCCGGGGTGGGCGGCCTCGCGCTTGATGGGGATATGCGTGTGTTCGGGAACGTAGAAGGTGCTGAACCCGCCGTCCTCGGCCGCCTTGGCGGCGATGGCCGGCGAGATGCCGCGGTCACTGGTGAACAGAACGAGCCCGTAGTCCATCCATCAATTAGAACGTGTTCCAGTTTTGATGTCGAGAGTGGGGGCCAAATCTCCTCGGTACTCGGTGCCCAAGCGGAGGAATCACCATGAGCCAGACGGATGACCGCCGAACGGGTCCGCTGTTTGCATACCCCCATGACGACCGAACGGATCGCCGACCACATCAAGTTCGCCTATTGGGTCCCCAATGTCAGCGGTGGGCTGGTCACCAGCACCATCGAGCAGCGCACGGACTGGGGCTACGACTACAACGTCAAACTCGCACAGACCGCGGAGAACAACGGTTTCGAGTACGCGCTCACCCAGGTGCGCTATGAGTCCAGCTACGGCGCCGAGTACCAGCACGAATCCACCAGCTTCTCGCTCGCGTTGCTGCTGGCCACCGAGCGTCTCAAGGTGATAGCCGCCGTCCACCCCGGGCTCTGGCAGCCGGGTGTGCTTGCCAAACTCGGCGCCACCGCCGACCAGCTGAGCAAGGGCCGCTTTGCCGTCAACGTCGTCTCCGGATGGTTCAAGGACGAGTTCACTCACCTGGGCGAACCCTGGCTGGAGCACGACGAGCGGTACCGGCGAAGCGCCGAGTTCCTCCAGGTGTTGCGCAAGATCTGGACCGAGGATGACGTCGACTTCCGAGGCGACTTCTATCGAATCCACGACTTCACGTTGAAACCCAAGCCGATTCACACACCCGAGCTATTTCAGGGTGGCAACTCCTCGGCCGCGCGCCGCAACGGCGGGTTGTACTCCGATTGGTACTTCTCCAACGGCAAGGACTTCGCCGGCATCACCGATCAGATCGTGGAGGTGCGCGACCACGCCCGCACCGTCGGCCGCGAAGTCAAGGTCGGGCTCAACGGTTTCATCATCGCCAGGGACACCGAGGCCGAAGCGCGCGAGGTCCTGCGGGAAATCATCGCGAAGGCCAACCGCCCCGCCGTCGAGGGTTTCCGCGCCGCCGTTCAGCAGGCAGGCGGCTCCACCGGCGATAAGAAAGGAATGTGGGCAGATTCCTCATTCGAGGATCTCGTGCAATACAACGACGGATTCCGCACCCAGCTCATCGGCACCCCGGAACAGATCGCCGAGCGGATCACGGACTACCGGCGCCGCGGCGTGGACCTGATCCTGGGAGGCTTCCTGCACTTCCAGGAGGAGATCGAATACTTCGGGTCCAAGGTGCTGCCGCTGGTCCGCGAGATCGAAGCCGCCGACGCTCAGGAAACCCTCAGCGAAGACCTGGTACCGGTATCGAGCTAACCGATGCCGTCTCCGTCGTGTCTGGCCTTGTCTCGGCTTGTCCTGGCCCCTGACGGGCCGGCAGTGCAGTAGCGTGGAGGCGATCTACACCGAGACCACGACCGAAACCGTGATGTAGGAGATGTGATGACGTATTCCACCGGTGGGCCCGGATACCAGCCCGCGCAGCCGTCCAACCCGTACGGCACCCCGTCCTTTGTGGCCGAGCCCAACACGGGCGCGCTGGGGGTTTACCTGCCCGGTGGCGTCCTGGTGCTCAGCCTGATCGGCTTCATCGCCGGCTTCGGGCCGTTCTACACCGGGAAGGTCAGCTCCGGAACCTCGGGAAGCTTCGGCGGGTTCGACCTGCTGGCCCTGTCCCCGGTCTTCGGCTTCGCGCAGTTCGCCCTGCTGATTGCCGGTCTGACCGCGGGTGTCTCGCTTCTCTCCGGTAAGGATGACAAGCAAGCTCCCGTCGCGATCCTCTCGATCGTCGGATTCCTCTTCGTGCTCGGCGGCCTGTTCGGCAACCCGTTCGCAGCCGCCTTCGGTGAGGTCGGCATCGGGTGGGGTCTGATCACTCTCGCCGTCGTCTCCGGTCTGCAGGCCGCGGCCGCGGTCTACGCGCTGCTCACCGAGGTGGGTGTCATCAAGGCCAGGGCCGCGTCCCCGGCGACCAATCCGTTCGGTAACCAGTACCAGCCGCAGCAGAGCCAGTACTACACCCCGGCGCAGCAGTCGCAGCAGCAGCTGCCCAAGCAGGGTCAAGGCCAGGCGCCGGGGCAGGGCTACGGCCAGCAGGCAGCCCAGGGTTACGGCCAGGCACAGGGCTACGGCCAGCAGGCAGCCCCGGGCTACGGCCAGGGTTACGGCCAGCCGCAGCAGGCCGCTCCCGCGGCCCCGCCGTCATACGCCGGCTACGGTCAGCAGCCCCCGCAGTCAGCGCCTCCGACTCCGCCGCAGGGATTCAGCAGCTCCGGCTTCACCCCGCCGTCGTCGCAGCCGACCCAGCAGGCTGGTTCCTCGCAGCCGACCCAGCAGTACCCCACCTTTGGTGGAACCAGCGGCCAGCCGGCCGGTGGCGAGCAGCAGGGCGGCACAGGTGCCGGCGGTGGATCCGCCTCGGCCAGTGGTGACGATCTGTTCGGCACCTCGCGTCCCTCTAGCTAGACGGTGATCACTGCCGTGATCGGCGCGTGACTCAACCTTCGCGCGCCAATCCCGCACAGGCTCGCGCACTGCTGACGGTTGCCTTTGGCCCGTCAGCAGTTGCGTTGGTAGTCATTGCGGCAATCGTCTTGGTGCAGTTGGTGATCGCCAACAGCGATATGACCGGGACGTTCGGTGCGGTGGCCAGCATGTGGCTGGGCACCCACCTGGTACCGATCTCGATCGGTGGACGAGTCATCGAGGTGCTGCCGCTACTGCCGGCGGCGGCGATGGTCTGGGGCGTTGCCCGAACGGTTGCCTCGACAATCGCGCCAACCGCTTCCTGGTACGTGGTGCGGTGGGTGATCGCTTCCGCGCTCGCCGGGCCACTGCTGATGACGGCGATATCGCTGGCGATCATCCACGACGCGTCGACGGTGCTGACCCAGCTGCAGTCACCGAATGCGCTGCGCGCATTCGGTTCTGTACTCGGCATCCACCTGGTTGGTGCGCTCGTCGGCGTCGGCATGCGGGTCGGCAGTCGGCTCGCGGTGTTTCTAGAGCTGCCGGCATGGCCGATAGAGGCCGCCCGCGGCGCCGTCGCGGGCGTGCTCGCGTTGTTCGGGTTGTCCGCGGCCGTCACGGCCGGGTCGCTGGTAGTCCACTGGGCGACGATGGACCAGCTGTACTCGGTCACCAACGATTTCGTGGGCCAGCTGAGCCTGACCATGCTGGCGATCCTGTACGCACCCAACGTGATTCTGGGTGCATGCGCGCTGGCGGTCGGGTCCAGCGCCTATGTGGGCACCGCGGCTTTCAGTGCGTTCGCGGTGTTCGGTGGTCAGCTGCCGGCGGTGCCGATCCTGGCGGCGGTTCCCACGCCACCTCTCGGTCCCTCGTGGGTGGCGCTGATGATCATCGGTGCGGTGTCCGGAGTGGCCGTCGGCCAGCAGTGCGCGCGCAGACCGGCGCCGTGGCCCACCGCGATCCACAAGGTGGTGGCCGCGGCACTGCTCGCGGCAACGTTCCTGGCGATCGTCGGGAAACTCAGTGGTGGGCAGCTGGGCAACTTCGGACGCTTGGGAATCGACCAGGGCACGTTCGGGCCCGGGGTGTTCTTCTGGTTCCTGGTCATCGGCCTATTGACGGTGTTCATGTTGGGTGGCGCGACGCGGCTCCGCGTGGTGAAGCGGTCGGTCCCGGAGGAAGAGCCCGAGCCCGCGGGGGAGCCCGAGGAGCTCGGGACTGATTCCGTGACGGATGAATCCGAGGCTTCCGAGGAGCCGACGGAGCAAGCTACGGCACCGGAAACTGAACCGGAATCGGTGCCGGAACCCGATGACGCTATCGCCGACGACCAGCCGAGCGACCCTCCGGAACCGGCCAAGTGACTCGCCCGGCTACGCTCAGCGGCGTGTCGGTGCCTAACCAATCGGTCGAGATCGCCCCCTCTGCCCCCGCGCGGGTTGTGGTCTTGGCTTCCGGTACCGGCACCTTGCTGCGTTCCCTGCTCGACGCGGCCACCGACGACTTTCCCGCTCGGATCGTCGCGGTAGGCACCGACCGGCAATGCGCCGCCGTCGATATCGCCGCCGACGCGCAGCTCCCCAGCTACACCGTGCGGCTCGGCGAGTACGACACCCGCGAACAGTGGGATGCCGCGATCACCGACGCCACCACGGCACACCGGCCCGATCTCGTGGTATCTGCCGGATTTATGAAGATGCTTGGACCACAGTTTCTTTCGCAGTTCCTAGGTCGGGTGATCAACACCCACCCGGCGCTGCTGCCGTCCTTCCCCGGCGCGCGCGCCGTGCCCGATGCGCTGGCGCACGGAGTCAAGGTCACCGGTTGCACGGTGCACCTGGTGGATGCCGGGATGGATACCGGGCCGATCCTTGCCCAGCAGGCCGTCCCCGTGCACGTGGACGACGACGAGGCGAGCCTGCACGAACGCATCAAGGTGGTGGAGCGGGCGCTGCTGGTAGACGTGCTGGCCGCAGTGGCCACCAAAGGTTTGATTTGGAACGGAAGAAGGGCCTCCATCAAGTGAGTACGCAGCGACCCGTACGGCGGGCATTGATCAGTGTCTACGACAAGACCGGACTGGAGGAGCTCGCCAGCGGGCTGCACGCCGCGGGTGTGGAGCTGGTGTCCACCGGATCCACCGCGAAAACAATTGCTGCCGCGTCGATTCCGGTGACACCAGTGGAAGAGGTCACCGGTTTCCCGGAGGTGCTGGACGGGCGGGTGAAGACGCTGCACCCGCACGTACACGCCGGCGTCCTGGCCGATACTCGCCGCGAGGAGCACCTCACCCAACTCGAGGAGCTGGGCGTCAAGGGCTTCGAGCTGGTGGTGGTCAACCTGTACCCCTTCGCCGCCACGGTGGCCTCGGGCGCCTCCGAGGACGAATGCGTCGAACAGATCGATATCGGTGGGCCCTCGATGGTGCGTGCCGCTGCCAAGAACCACCCGAGTGTGGCGGTAGTTGTCGACCCAGCTTCGTACGGTGAGGTGCTGGCCGCGGTGGACGCCGGGGGATTCACCCTGGAGGCTCGGAAGGTGCTTGCGGCAAAGGCATTCCGTCACACCGCGGAATACGATGTGGCCGTCGCCGGCTGGCTGTCCGTCGTCGCGGAGTCTGAGAGCGAGGCGCTGCCCGCGTGGATCGGCGGGACGTGGAACCGTTCGGCTGTGCTCCGCTACGGGGAGAACCCGCATCAGCAGGCGGCCTTGTACACCGGTGCCACGGGGCACGGCCTGGCCCAGGCCGAGCAGCTGCACGGAAAAGAGATGTCGTACAACAACTACACGGATGCCGACGCCGCCTGGCGTGCCGCGTGGGACCAGGACAAGGCATGCGCGGCAATCATCAAACATGCCAACCCGTGCGGTATCGCGGTGTCGGACATCTCGATTGCCGACGCGCATCTCAAGGCACACGAGTGTGATCCGCTGAGTGCGTTCGGAGGCGTGATCGCCGTCAACCGCGAGGTGAGCGTGGAGATGGCCGAGCGGGTCGCCGAGATCTTCACCGAGGTGATCGTCGCCCCGGGTTACGCGGACGGTGCCGTCGAGGTGCTGAGCCGCAAGAAGAACGTGCGGTTGTTGCGTGCCGCCGAGCCCGAGTCCGGGTGCACCGAGTGGCGGCAGATCAGTGGCGGCCTGCTCGTGCAGGAGCGTGATGCGCTCGACGCTGAGGGCGATGACCCGGACAACTGGACCCTGGTGGCCGGCACCGCCGCAAATGCGGACACGTTGGCGGACTTGGTGTTCGCCTGGAAGGTCGGGCGGGCCGTGAAGTCCAATGCGATCGTCATTGCCTCCGGTGGTGCCACCATCGGCGTGGGAATGGGCCAGGTCAATCGGGTCGATGCGGCACGGCTTGCGGTGTCTCGTGGCGGGGACCGGGTCTCCGGGGCGGTAGCGTCCTCGGACGCCTTCTTCCCCTTCCCTGACGGCCTCGAGGTCCTGACGCAGGCGGGAGTGCGTGCGGTGGTGCACCCGGGCGGGTCGATGCGTGATGAGCTGGTGGCTGATGCCGCCAAGGCTGCAGGAATCACGTTGTACGCCACCGGAGCTCGCCACTTCGCTCACTAGGGCGCAATAAGAAGGAAGCCAATGGTTCAGCCCAGTATCGATTGGTCGGGCGAGCTGTTGCGCTCGCTGTTGTGGACGCTGCAGGCATGGGCGATCACCATGGTCGCCTTTGTCGCGGTGGCCTTTCTCATCGCTAGATTCACCCGGTGGGGTCAGCAGTTCTGGCGGGTCAACGCGCCCTTCTTCTGGGGTCGGGAGAGTCTGCGTACCTGGCCACTGCTGGCGTTCATGGTGTGGCACACCGTGTATGCGGCGCGAGTGGTGGTGATCTTCACCTACCAGTACCGGGACCTGATGAATGCCTTGCAGGTTGGTTCCGAGGCGCTGGTCACCCACGATGCGGCAAAGCTGGAGGATGCGCGTCAGGCGTTCTTCAGCTCCTTTGCGATCAGCGGCGTCCTGGTGGCGCTCACGGTGACGTACACCGTGGTCGATCTGTTTCTGCGGCGGGTGTTCGCCATTCGGTGGCGGGTATGGCTCAATACGCGGTTGGTCGACGACTGGATGGCCAAGGATGCGTTCTACCGCAACCGTTTTCTGGACACTCCGGTGGAGAACCCCGACCAGCGCATCCAGATCGATATCGAGACCCACACCACCAAATCGGTGGACCTGACCCTTGGGGCGATCAGCAAGACGCTGCTCATCGTCATGTTCACCGGTGTGCTGTGGCAGCTCTCGGGGCCCTTGCAGCTGTGGGGCTTCGAGATTCCGCGGGCCATGGTGATCGTGGCGTACGTCTTCTCCATCGCGGTGACCGTCATCGCGTTCTGGATTGGGCGGCCGCTGGTGCGGCTGAACTTTCTCAACGAGAGATTCAGCGCGAGCTTCCGTTACGCACTCGTACGACTACGTGACAGCGCCGAGCGGGTTGCCTTCTATCGCGGCGGTGAACGCGAACGCCTGCTGCTGCATTCACGGTTCAGCCAGATCATCTCCAACATGTGGCACATCGTGTTCGCGCAACTTCGGCTCAACGGCTGGAATCGTGGTGTCGGTGACGTAACGACGGGGATGATCCCGTACATCGTGCAGGCGCCACGGTTCTTCGCGGGTCAGATTAAGATCGGTGATCTGTTGCAAACAGTTGGTGCGTTCGGGAGTGTTTGTGGGGCAATGCAATTCTTCCGAGACAGCTATGACGAGTTCACCGTGTATCGGGCCGCCCTGCTGCGAATCGACCAGATGCTGGACAGTGATCACCGTGCCCGCGAGCTGCCGCGAATCGATGTGGCGGACGCGGAGGATGCCCTGACTCTCACGGATGTTCAGGTCCGCGATCTGCAGGGACTGGACATGATTGCAAACCTGAATCTGGCGCTGCCCCCGGGTGGCAGCGTCGTGGTGAAGGGGCCGTCGGGATGCGGGAAGACCACCCTGTTGCGCAGCCTGGCCCAGCTGTGGCCGCAGGCATCGGGTTTGGTGGCCAGACCCAGCGGTTGGGACACATTGTTCCTGCCTCAGCTGCCCTACCTCCCGCTGGGGGATCTGCGTGCCACGGTGGTGTACCCCCTGCCGGTGGAGGACGTTTCGAAGGAGCATTTGATGCAGACCCTGCGTGACGTCGCCCTCGGGCACCTGACCGCGCGGCTCGATGAGGAGGCAGATTGGGCCTCCGTGCTGTCACTGGGGGAGCAGCAACGCGTGTCCTTCGCGCGGGTGCTGCTGGTCCGCCCGAAGGTGGTGTTCCTCGATGAGTCCACCTCGGCGTTGGATGAGGGCCTGGAGGACGCGATGTATGCCCTGGTGCGGGAGCGGTTGCCCGATTGCGTGATCGTCAGCGTCGGGCATCGATCCACGATCGACCGCCATCATCAATCACGGCTGCAGCTCACCGGCGGCGGTTCCTGGAAACTATCGACGGTGTGAATCCCGCAGAGTGGGAACTTCTGGTGACCGTCGTGCGACTGATGTAGTGACGGCGCCTGCGGGCTGGGCGCGCGTCCACTGCGGTGGCGCCACGCGACGGATGTCACCACGGTGTTTCTGCTGCTCTTCTGTTGAGTTGGGCAGTTAACCGCCGATGAAAGGATCACCATGCGCGATATTGCTGTAGAGATCGTTGTCGAGGATGACGAGATCGTCGCTGCGACGGAAATGGTTGCCAGCCACTAACAGTGGAGCCCGGGCGTGGGCGACCGAGCCACTGGTCGCGCACGCCCGGGCGCAAACATGGAGGCAGAGAAGTGTTCGTCAATGACCCCCGATGGCGACAGTTCGTCGCCGACCACGGCCCTCGTTACGAGGAAACAATCTTCTTACCCGCGCTGGTCTCGGACCCTAACGCGATCGCGGACCGGATAGCGGCGGCGGTTGCCGCGGCGACCGCCACGAACGGAAAAGGACTACGGCTGCGCGGTTTCCGGGGCAGCGAGTTCGATTTCAAGCTGACCGAGCGGCTCTCACGCACCGCGCCGCAGGACGGGCAGTCGTTGACCGAGTGGCTCGCCGACAACGCTGAAGACCGCCCTGCGTGCGTCGCCATCAACGACGTGTCCTCGTGGGATCTGGGGCTTGCCGCACTGGCGCAGTCGGTGGTGCGCAGCCTTGTTCCTGGCCGGGATTTGGTCTCAGGCGCGGATATCTACACATTTATTGCCGATGTGGAATGGACGCCCTTCGGAATCCACAAGGACGACGAACCGTCGCTGATCTTCCATCTGGGCCCCGGCGTCAAGGAGCTGTGGGTGTGGCCCGCCGATGGAATTGACCGGCATCAGTTGTTCGAGAACCCATCGTTGGGGCGAGTGTCGTTCGACTTCGACCGACTGCTTCCCGGTGCGAGCCGGTACACCCTGCGACCGGGCGACTTCGTATGCATTCCCCGGGGGCACTACCACCTGTTCCGCAACGAGGGCCGCTCGATGTTCCTGGGGGTCACGCTCTTTCCGGCCGACGCCCGGAAATCGTTCTCAGACTTGATGATCGACCACGTCGGCGCAAGGCTCGACGCGGCGGATGAGCCGTGCAGCTTCGATGATGTCCGGCGGTTGGTGATGGAGACGCTCCGCGATCCCGAGACGCTATCCGGACTGTCGACCACCGTGGAATTGGCGGCGGCGAAACAGCGCACCACCGGGTATCTGCGGCCGCCGAAGGTGGCGGCCCTGCGTGCCGGTGATCCTCCCGCCGATGCCACCTTCGGCTGGGCGTACCCCGGGGTGGTGGAGTCCGTGGTCGGAGCCGGCCGCAGCCACTTACTGGCCCGTGGTCGGGATATCGCGTTCGGTGAGGTTGTGGACCTTGACGAAGTTCTAGCGCTCGTCGGGGAGTTCACCCTGGATGATCTTGACGCCGCCCTAGCGGCGGGAATCGATGTCGATCGGCGCCGGCAGGTGGTGAAAGCACTGTGGCGCTTCGGCGCTCTGGATCTGGTTAACGCTCTTCCAGCGACTCGCGCCGCTTGCGCCGCTTCCGCTTGACGTTCACGCCACCCCACAGCGAGAACCCCTTGACCGTCACATGCGGTGCGCCCTGCACGCCACTGCCACTCGCCGAGTGATCGAAGCCACCCATCACGGCGACGCCCGTGACTTCCACGTTGAGCTCCGGCGGCAACAGGATCGTCTGCCCGCCCATAATGGAGAAGGAACGGATCTCGACCTCACTGGAGGTGAAGTCGGCGTAGCGCAGGTCCAGCACGCCGCCACCCCATAGCGCGAACGAGGTGAGCTTGCTAGGAACGTTCCAGCGGCCACGGCGCTCGAAGCCACTCATGATCGCCATGAGAACTGTCGCGGGTGCTGGCTTGCTGCCTTGGCCCCTAACCTGGGATGTGGCAACGGCAGGAAGGTCCGCACTGAGCTGATCAAGCTCACCATATGTGTTTGCTGAGTACACTTTTGCGAGGCGCTCTTCGAACTCGGAGAGCTCCAGCCGACCCTGCGCGGCAGCATCAGATAACAGCTGTGCGACGCGCATACGATCGGCGTCCGCGGCCCGCATCGACGCGGTAACCCGCTCAGGGAGGTTGCTCATCATCGCCGAGCCTACGACGAACTGCGCTTAAAGGCACGCGGTTCAATAGTGTTGCTCAGCGCACTACGTCTGTAGTGCTGCATGGTTCACACCTGCCAGGCGGGAGGACGCTTCTGCAGGAATGCCAACATGCCCTCTTGTGCCTCCGGCGACACGAACAATCGCGCCGAGGTTTCCGTCAACTCGTCGGCACGCGCATCGAAATCGGCGAGTATCGGCGCGGTGGTGAGCTTCTTGGACTCGGCGAGCCCCTGCGGCGAACCGAGCGCGATGTCATCCACCAATGAGGTGACCGCGGCCTCTACAGCCTCGGAACTGTCGACGGACTTGGTCACCAAACCGATTTCGGCGGCCACCCGTGCATCGAACTTCTCGCCGGTGACGAAATAGCGCGCCGCTGCCCGGCCGGTGAGCCGGGGCAGCAGCGTCAGCGAGATGATCGACGGAGCCACTCCGATGCGTGCCTCGGTCAGTGCGAAGGTGCTATCCGGTCCCGCGACCGCGATATCCGCGGCGCCCACCAAACCGAAACCACCGGCGCGCACATGGCCGTTGACGGCGATGATGACGGGCAGCGGCAGCTCCAGAATGTCGCGTAACAGCGCGGTCAGCTGGCCGGCCCGATCCTTGGCAATGTCCTGGGGATCGGTGCTGCCGGATGGGGCCGCTGAGCTTTCCGACAGATCGGCACCCGCGCAGAAGGTGTTGCCGGTGTGGCTGAGCACCACGGCCCGCACCGTCTTGTCGGCCGCGGCCCGCTTCAGTCCGTCCCGTAATTGCAGCACCAACCCGCTGGACAACGCATTGCGGTTGTGCGGCGAGTCAAGCGTTAGGCGGGCCGCGCGGCCTTCTACCTCGTACTGGACCAGAGTCTCGGATTCTTTCGCCATTCGGCGGGTCCTTTCCTTAGTACGAACGGGGCAGGCCGAGGGATGTCTGCGCGACGAAGTTGAGGATCATCTCCCGGCTTACCGGTGCGATGCGCCCGAACCGTGACAGATTCAGCAGCGGTGCCACCCCGTACTCGGTGGTCAACCCGTTGCCGCCCAAGGACTGTACGGCGCGGTCGGCGGCGCGGCATGCCACATCGGCGGCGGCGTACTTGGCCATATTGGCAGCCTCTGCCGCACCCCAGTCGTCACCGCAGTCGTACAGAGTGGCGGCCTTCTGCATCATCAGCTTGGACAGCTCCAGTTCGACCTTGATCTCGGCGAGCGGGTGCGCGATGGCCTGGTGCGCACCGATGGGTGTCTTCCATACCTGGCGGGTCTTCACGTAGTCGGTAGCCTTGCCGAGCGCCAGCCGGGTGAGGCCGACGCCACTGGCGGCTCCCATGATCCGCTCCGGATTGAGACCCGCGAACAGCTGCATGAGGGCGGCGTCCTCGGATCCGACGAGGGCGTTACCGGGTACCCGCACATCGTCGAGGAACACCTGGAACTGCTGTTCGGCCAATGTCAGCTGCATATCGATCGGGGTGTACTCGAATCCCTTGGTGTCGGTGGGCACCACGAAGAGCGCGGGCTTGAGCTTGCCGGTCTTGGCCTCCTCGGTGCGGGCCACCACGAGAACCGCGTTCGCCTCGTTGACACCTGAGATGAAGACCTTGCGCCCATTGAGAATCCAGTCGCCACCGTCGCGCTTGGCGGTGGTGATGATGTTGTGCGAGTTGGATCCGGCATCGGGCTCGGTGATGGCGAAGGCCATGGTGAAGGTGCCATCGGCCATCGCCGGGAGCCAATTCTTCTTCTGCTCCTCGGTGCCGTACCGGGCGATGATGGTGGCATTGATGGCGGGGGAGACGACCATCATCAGCAGCGCGCATCCGGCTGCCGAGAGTTCCTCGAACACCAGCGACAGCTCGTACATGCCAGCGCCGCCGCCGCCGTACTCCTCGGGGATATTGACGCCCAGGAAGCCGAGCTTCCCTGCCTCATTCCACAATTCGGTCAAGGGGGTATGGGTCTTGGCCTTCTCCAGGTAGTACTCGTGACCGTAGTTGGAAGCCAGGGCGGCTACCGCCTGGCGGAGCGCCTTGCGTTCGTCGGACTCGGTATAGGGATTGGTTTGGGTAGCGGTGCTGCTCATGCTGGCTCTCCTTCGTTGGCGGCATCGGTGGATGCAAGTTGGGCGAGTACCGTGCCGAGCTCGACTTGTTGTCCCGGTTCGACATTGAGGCTTTCGATGACACCGTCAGCGGGCGCGGTGATGGTGTGCTCCATCTTCATGGCCTCCAGCCAGACGATGGGCGTGCCCGCGGAGACGATGTCGCCAACAGCAGCACCCACCCGCAGCACCACACCCGGCATCGGCGCGATGAGCGAGCCCGCGGCCACCTCAGTACTGGGATCGGTGAACCGGGGCACCACGGTGAGTGCCACCGGGCCGAGCGGTGAATCGACGTCGACGGTTTCGCCGTAGCGGGCGATATCAAAGCCCCGTCGAACCCCGTCGATGACCAAGATCACGTGATCGGGTGTGGCCGATACCAACTCGATGGCAGGCCATTCCCCGTCGAGCTCCAGGCAGGTCCGGGCAAGGCGGTACCGCACATCGATGGTGCTTTCGCCTGCTGCGTATTCCTTGGTCTGGTATCCGGATACGAGGTTGCGCCAGCCGCTGGGCAGATCGCCGCAAACTCCCGAAGAGCGGGCTGCGGAGCGGTTCGCGGCCGCATCGGCAAGCGCCGCCGCGAGGGCTGAATACTGTTGCGCCGCTTCATCGGCCAAGGGTTTGGCGAGGGTATCGAGCCCATGCTTGTTCAGGAACGACGTGTCGGTGTCGCCGTCGAGGAACGCCGGGTGCCGCAGCACGTTGACCAGCAGATCGCGATTGGTGGTCAGGCCGTGCAGGCGGGTGCGCTCCAAGGTCGATGCCAGCAGCCGCGAGGCTTCGGTGCGTGTCGGTGCCACCGCGATGACCTTGGCGAGCATCGGGTCGTAATGCACCGACACCACACTGCCGCCGACGATGGTCGAGTCCAGGCGGATCCCGTTGGTTCCCGGGTGCCCGGGAACATGGAACTGCGCGACGGAGCCCGGTGCTGTGTCTGGCAGGCAAAATGTGTGCACGGTGCCGCTTTGTGGCTGCCACCCTGCCGCGGGATTCTCCGCGTACAGGCGCGCTTCGATCGAATGCCCGTGAATGGCAGGAGGTTCGGCGGGCAGCTCGGCACCGTCGGCTACCTGGATCTGCAATGCCACCAGGTCCAGGCCTGTGGTGCATTCGGTGACCGGGTGCTCCACCTGCAGGCGTGTGTTCATCTCCAGGAAGAAGAACTCCCCGTCCTCGGTGGCCAAGAACTCCATGGTTCCCGCGCCGACGTATCCGATGGCCGCCGCGGCGGTGCGCGACGCCTCGAACAGGTGCTCCCGCATACCGGCGATCCGAGTCACCAGCGGGGAGGGGGCCTCTTCGATGACCTTTTGGTGGCGGCGCTGGATGGAGCATTCGCGCTCTCCCACGGCCCACACCGTGCCGTGGGTATCGGCCATCACCTGTACCTCGATGTGGCGGCCGGTGCCCAGGTAGCGCTCGCAGAAGACCGTCGGATCACCGAACGCCGATTGGGCTTCCCGCTGTGCGGCAGCGATTTCGTGTGGCAGGTCAGCAAGTTTGTCGACAACTCGCATGCCGCGCCCACCGCCGCCGGCGGAGGCCTTGACGAGCACCGGCAGCTGATCGGCGGTGACCGTATCCGGGTCGAGTTGCCCCAGCACCGGTACACCGGCAGCGTCCATGAGCTTCTTGGACTCGATCTTCGAACCCATTGACTCGATGGCCGCGACGGGCGGGCCGATCCAGCTGAGGCCGGCATCGGCCACAGCCCGAGCGAAAGCCGCATTCTCGGAGAGGAATCCGTAGCCGGGGTGGATGGCGTCGGCACCGGTGGCCTTGGCCGCGGCGATGATCAGTTCACCGCGCAGATAGGTGTCGGCGCTGGAGGTGCCGGGCAGATGGACTGCGGCATCGGCCTCGGATACATGTGGGCTGTCGGCGTCGGCGTCCGAGTAGACGGCGACCGTGCCCAGGCCGAGTTTGCGACAGGTGGCGAAGACGCGGCGAGCGATCTCACCACGGTTGGCGACAAGTACGGAGGTGATAGTCATCTGATTCTTAACCTCACATCCGGAAGACGCCGAAGTTCGACGTCCCCTCGATCGGTCCATTGGCGATGGCAGACAGGCACATACCTAGTACGGCCCGGGTGTCGCGGGGATCGATGACCCCGTCGTCGTAGAGCCGCCCGGACATGAACATGGGCAGTGACTCGGCTTCGATCTGCGCCTCGATGGCAGCCCGCATAGCAGCGTCGGCGTCCTCGTTGACGGCCTGGCCGCGTGCCGCCGCGGCGGCACGGCTCACAATGGAGATGACACCGGCCAGCTGGGTGCCGCCCATCACCGCTGATTTGGCGCTGGGCCACGCGAACAGGAAGCGGGGATCGTAGGCGCGGCCGCACATGCCGTAATGCCCGGCGCCGTACGAGGCGCCGACGATCAGGGACAGATGTGGCACCGTCGAGTTGGACACGGCATTGATCATCATCGACCCGTGCTTGATCATCCCACCCTCTTCGTATTCCTTGCCCACCATGTATCCAGTGGTGTTGTGCACGAAAAGAAGTGGCGTATTGGTCCGGTTGGCCAGCTGGATGAACTGGGTGGCTTTCTGCGATTCCTCGCTGAACAGCACACCGCGCGCATTGGCGAGGATGCCAATCGGATATCCGTGTAGACGCGCCCATCCGGTGACCAACGACGAGCCGTACTGCTCCTTGAATTCGTCGAACTCGGAACCGTCGACGATGCGGGCGATGATCTCGCGCGGATCGAACGGGATGCGCAGATCTCCGGGAACGATGCCGAGGAGCTCCTCCTGGTCGGCGATCGGTTCGATCACCGCCGCGGGCGTGGGACCCTTCTTGACCCAGTTCAGGTGCGACACGATCTGCCGCCCAAGACGCACCGCATCCTGCTCGTCGACGGCCAGGTAATCGCCCAAACCGGAAATACGGGAGTGCATTTCGGCACCGCCCAGGGATTCGTCATCCGATTCCTCGCCGGTGGCCATCTTGACCAACGGGGGACCGGCCAAGAAGACCTTGGAGCGTTCCTTGATCATCACCACGTGGTCCGACATGCCTGGGATGTAGGCGCCACCGGCGGTCGAGTTTCCGAACACCAGGGCGATCGTGGGGATGCCCGCCGCCGAGAGCCGGGTGAGGTCGCGGAACATCTGCCCGCCGGGTACGAATACTTCCTTCTGGGTGGGCAGGTCGGCACCGCCGGACTCCACCAGCGAGATCACGGGTAGGCGATTCCGGAAGGCAACATCATTGGCCCGCAGTACTTTACGCAACGTCCAGGGGTTGCTTGTGCCGCCCTTGACGGTGGGGTCGTTGGCCACGATCATGCACTCGACGCCTTCGACCACGCCGATGCCGGTCACCAGTGAGGCACCGACGGTGAAGTCGCTACCCCAGGCCGCGAGCGGGCACAGCTCCAGGAACGGGGAATCGGGGTCGATCAACAGCTCGATGCGCTCACGCGCCAGCAGCTTGTCGCGTTCATGATGGCGGGCGACGTACTTGGCACCGCCACCTGCGAGGGCCTTGGCGGTTTCGGCACTGACCTCGGCCAATTTGGTTGTCATGGCTTCGGCCGCGGCGATGTACTCGGGGGAGCCGGTGTTGACGGCGGTACGAAGGATGGTCACGACTGGTACCCCAGGAGCTTGGCGGCCAGCGAGGTGAGGATCTCGGTGGTGCCGCCACCGATGCCGATGATGCGCATATCGCGGTACTGGCGTTCGATCTCGCTCTCGGTCATGTAGCCCATACCGCCGAACAGCTGGACGCCCTGGTTGGCTACCCACTCTCCGGCCTCGACGGCGGTGTTCTTGGCGAAGCACACCTCGGCGATCAGATTTGTCTCGCCCGCGATCGCGCGGTCCACGAGGGCATGGGTGTAGACCCGCGCCACGTCGGTCCTGCGTGCCATCTCCGCGAGCGTGTTCTGCACAGACTGCCGGGAGATAAGGGGGCGACCGAAGGTCTCCCGGTCCCGACACCACTGCACGGTGAGGTCCAGGCAGCGCTGCGCGCTGGAATACGCCTGGGCGGCAAGGCCGATGCGCTCGGAGACGAAGGCCCCGGCGATCTGCGCGAAGCCGGTGTTCTCGCCGCCCACCAGATTCTCGGCGGGTACGCGTGCATCGGTGAAGGACAGCTCGGCGGTATCCGAGGAGCGCCAGCCCATCTTGTCGAGCTTGCGCGCGACTTCAAAACCTGGAGTATCCCGGTCCACCAGCAGCAGCGACACCCCTGCCGCACCCGGTCCGCCGGTACGCACCGCGGTCACCACATAGTCGGCGCGCACCCCGGAGGTGATGAAGGTCTTGGAGCCGTTGACGATGTAATGGTCGCCGTCTCGCTTGGCTGACGTGGCCAGATGTCCCACATCGGATCCACCACCGGGTTCGGTGATGGCCAGGGAGCCAATGAGATCACCTCGCAGGGTGGGCTTCACATAGGTGTCGATGAGCCGCTGGTCGCCGGAGGCGATCATGTGCGGTGTGGAGATCCCGCAGGTGAATAGTGAGGCAAATACACCACCGGGCACACCGGCGTAATGCAGTTCTTCGCACACGATCACCGGGTCGATGGCATCGCCACCGCCACCGCCCGCCTCCTCTGGGGCGCCCGGTCCGAGCAGTCCCAGATCGCCCGCCTTGCGGTGCAATTCGCGGGGGATCAGCCCTTCGCGCTCCCACTCGTTGACATGGGGCAGAATCTCGCGCTCGGCGAAGTCGCGCACCGTCTCCCGAAGCGCCTTGCGCTCCGGGCTGTTCCACTGACTCACTGTTGTGTCTCCTCTAGGAGCGATTCGGGGATATCGATCTCACGTGAACGGAGCCATTCGCCAATGCCCTTGGCCTGCGGGTCAAAGCGGGCCTGGTAGGCCACGCCCTTGCCGAGGATGCCCTGGATGACGAAGTTCACGGCCCGCAGTTTGGGTAGCAGGTAGCGCGCGACTTCCAGGTGCTCGGTCTCCGGTAGCAGCTCCCGCAGCGCATCGACCGTCAATGCGTTTGCAAGCCAACGGTATTCCTCGTCGGTGCGCACCCAGACGCCAACATTGGCGCTACCGCCCTTGTCGCCGCTGCGCGCACCGGCGATGGTGCCCAACGGGACCCGTCGTACCGGCTCGGCAGGTAGCGGTTCGGGCAATGCGGCGGCGGGCGCCTCCGCCAGCGGCTGGGTCTGCGTCGCCTGCGCGATATCAACCCGGCTGCCGTCGGCCAGTACCGCGATATGCGGAACCTTCACGGCGGGAACGTATCCCGGGGTAAACACGCCGTACGGCTCGCCATCCTTGGGTTGGGTGGTGACGTGGAAACCGGGGAAGCTGGCCAGGGCCAGCTCCACAACAGCATTGGAGAACTGGCGGCCCACCTTGTTGGGATCCGAATCGCGGACCACGACGCGCAGTAGCGCGCTCGCGGCCTCTTCGGTGTCGGCGTTCGGGTGATCGGTGCGCGCGAGCGTCCACTGGATGTCCTCGGGCGCCGTGGACATCGACGACTCCAGCTGCTTGCGGGTGAGGTCGGCTTTGGCGTCGATATCCAGCCCGGTCAGCACGAAGGTCATCTGATTGCGGAATCCGCCCAACGCGTTGAGCGACACCTTGAGATCGGGTGGCGGTGCCTCGCCGGTAACGCCGGAGACGCGCACCCTGTCCGGTGCCTCCTGCGTCAGCTCGATGGTGTCGATGCGCGTGGTGACATCCGGATTGGCGTAGCGAGCACCGGTGATCTCGTACAGCAGCTGCGCTGTCACTGTGCCGACACTGACCGCGCCGCCGGTTCCCGCGTGCTTGGTGATTACCGATGACCCGTCGGCGTACACCTCGGCGAGAGGGAATCCGGCATGCGCGAGGTCTGGGATCTCGGTAAAGAAGGCGTAGTTACCGCCGGTTGCCTGGGTGCCGCATTCGATGATGTGCCCGGCGGCCACGGCCCCGGCGAGCTTGTCGTACTCGTCGCGGCGCCAGCCGAAGTGAGCCGCCGCCGGTCCGACGATCACCGAGGCGTCGGTGACCCGGCCGGTGACCACGATATTGGCACCCGAGTTGACGCATTCGACGATGCCCCAGGCGCCCAGGTAGGCGTTGGCGGTCAGTGGGGCGCCCAGGCCGAGCTCGGTGGCGCGGGGCAGCAGGTCATCGCCCTCGACATGCGCGACCTTGGTGGTGACACCCAGTTTCTCGGCGAGCCCGCGGATCGCATCCGCCAGGCCCGCGGGATTGAGGCCGCCCGCGTTGGCCACGATCGTCACGCCCTTGTCCTGAGCCAGACCCAGGCACTGCTCGAGCTGGCGTAGGAAGGTCTTGGCGTAGCCGCGCTCGGGGGCCTTGGCCCGGTCACGCCCGAGGATCAGCATCGTCAGCTCGGCCAGGTAATCGCCGGTCAGGTAGTCGAGTTCACCGCCCGAGAGCATCTCGTGCATGGCCGAGATCCGGTCACCGTAGAAGCCTGAACAGTTGCCGATCCGAACTGGAGAAGTCACCGAGCTCTTCCTTTCGGGATGTCCTTATTAGGAATGCCGCGCCCAGTGACACAGGCCACCATGGCGCTCGTGCGCTGTTAAGTTACCCCACCGTCGGAAACGTCAATCAGTGGGTCCAACCAAGTGGTTGGTCAGATCTTTGTGGCGCATTTTTACCCGCACCTACCAGCCGAAATGTGGGATTCCATTGCAGACCCCGATACCTGGTGGATTCATCCCCTCGGGTTCGCGTTGGTCGTCGGGAACCGCTTCACCCTCCGCCGGCAGATAGTCCTGGGCACCGGGAGTATCGGCAGATACGACTGCGCGGTCGTGGCAGTCGACCCGTGCGGGAGGTTCACCTTCCGCCTGCAGCGGCCCGGCGATATCGTCGACCGGAAGGAGCGGATCCTGCCGTGATTGGTGGACGGGATCTGTGATGTGTGCGCAGGGCGGATCGGCCTCAGTGGCCTGATCACACACCCAGTTGGGGAGCGAATTTGCAGCTCATGCCAGCTACCGGCTATCGTATGTTGATTGTCGCTCGCTGCGCCCGACATGTTCGCGCGGCGCGGGCGAATGACACACAAACCTGAGAATTAAGGAGAGGGCTCAAACATGGCCGTCCCCAAGCGGAGAATGTCCCGCTCCAACACCCGTAGTCGGCGTGCGCAGTGGAAGGCCACCGCCACTGAGCTGGTGAACGTCACTGTCGGCGGACAGAACCACAAGGTTCCCCGTCGTCTGCTCAAGGCTGCGCGCCTCGGGCTCATCGATTTCGACCGTCGCTGAACGCTGCGCGAGCTGATTCTCAGGCTTCCTCAGTAATATCTCAGCCGCACGGTTAACACTGGTGCCTGTGCGAATTCTTGTAGTCGATGACGATCGTGCGGTGCGCGAGTCGTTACGACGGTCCCTGTCCTTCAATGGCTATTCGGTAGCCCTCGCCGAAGACGGTGTCGATGCGCTGAACGTCATCGCCAACGATCGTCCCGATGCGCTGGTTCTCGACGTGATGATGCCCAAGCTCGACGGTCTTGAGGTGTGCCGCCGGCTGCGCAGCACCGGAGACGATCTGCCGATTCTGGTATTGACTGCCCGCGACTCGGTATCCGAGCGGGTGGCCGGTCTGGATGCGGGCGCAGACGACTACCTCCCTAAGCCCTTCGCGCTCGAGGAACTTCTTGCCCGGATGCGTGCCCTGCTGCGCCGGAGGACCGTCGACGAATCAGCGGACGCTGCCATGCTGAGCTTCGGTGACCTCACGCTCGACCCTGTCACCCGCGAAGTGCACCGCGGCACCCGGTCGATCAGCCTGACGCGCACCGAATTCGCACTGCTGGAAATGCTCATGGCCAATCCGCGGCGGGTGCTCACGCGCAGCCGGATCCTCGAAGAGGTGTGGGGATTCGACTTCCCGACATCCGGTAACGCACTCGAGGTGTACGTCGGTTATCTGCGGCGCAAGACAGAAGCCGAAGGGGAGCTCCGGCTCATCCACACCGTCCGCGGTGTCGGCTATGTGCTTCGGGAGACCCCTCCGTAATCCCCATGGCGACACTAAGGATGCGTAGACCAACTTCCGCTCTGTTCTCACCGCTGCGGGCCACCAGCTCATCGGTATCGCTGCGCTGGCGCGTGATGCTGCTCGCCATGTCGATGGTGGCCATGGTCGTGGTGCTCATGGCCGTTGCTTCCTATCTATTGGTGTCGACGGCGTTGTATCGCGATGTCGACAAGCAGCTCAACGATCGCGCCAACCTGCTCATCGGTAGCGGGTTGTTGTCGGTGGACCCACGCCGCGCCATCGAGGGCACCGCGTATTCGGCGGACGTCAACGCCAAACTGATCTTCCCGGGGCTCATCACGTTCTCGGCCACCCAGCAGGGACAGACCATTCCCTACGGTGCGCCCGAGCAGGCGGTGACTCGCGGCGAGCTGGATCAGTCGCTGCGCACCGTTAATCACCAACGCGTGCTTGCCCTCCGGCTCGACAATGGCAGCACGCTAATCATGGCGAAATCGCTCGACCCCACCGATACGGTGCTGCGGCGGCTGGGCTGGGTGCTGCTGATCGTCGGCGGCGTGGGTGTCGCGGTGGCAGCTGCGGCCGGAGCCATGGTGGCCGGCACCGGGTTGCGTCCGGTGGCCAGGCTTACCGATGCCGCCGAGCGGGTGGCAAGAACCGACGACCTGAGACCCATTGCCGTCACCGGCAGCGACGAACTGGCACGACTCACAGTCAGTTTCAACACGATGTTGCGCGCACTGGCAGAGTCGCGAGACCGCCAGGCACGGCTGGTGACCGACGCAGGCCATGAGCTGCGCACCCCGTTGACCTCGCTGCGCACCAATACGGAGCTGCTGATGGCCTCGATGCAGCCGGGCGCCCCGCGGCTGCCCGATGAGGAGATGGAGGCGCTGCAGACCGATGTGATGGCCCAGATCGAGGAATTGTCTACGTTGGTGGGCGATTTGGTCGATCTCGCGCGTGGCGACGGCGCCGATATTGTGCACGAGCCGGTGGACCTGGTCGAGGTGGTGGAGGGAACTTTGGAACGAGTTCGCCGCCGCCGCAACGACATCGAATTCGATGTCGTCATGCAGCCCTGGCAGGTGTACGGCGATGCGGCGGGATTGTCACGGGCGGTTCTCAACCTGCTCGACAACGCGGCGAAGTGGAGCCCATCGGGAACTGCGGTGTCGGTGCGGCTGGCCCAGGTTGACGCCGCGCATGCCGAGCTGGTGATTTCCGATCGGGGCCCCGGGATCCCGCCTGCTGAACGTGATCTGGTCTTCGAGCGGTTCTACCGGGCCACCCCGGCCCGGGGAATGCCGGGATCCGGTTTGGGGTTGGCCATTGTGAAACAGGTTGTGCTGAAACATGGTGGTGCCATCAAGGTCGAGGAGACAGAGCCGGGCGCGCTGGTGGACGATAACCCGGCTCCGGGAACGTCAATGCACGTGCTTCTTCCAGGCCGGCCCGGGCACGTCGGGTCTGGAGATATGGGAGACGCGAGCGGGCGCCGGAACTCTGTGCCAAAGACGAGACAGATCTCAGTGGATTCTCAGTCCGCTCCGGCAGCGTGGCACTCGAGCTAGTCGATCTTGAACGCCTATGAAGGACGTGTGAGGAAGCAGCTATGACCAACGACCCCCACGGCAGCTGGGCCTACCGGCCGTCCGGCCCCTACTCCGGGCAACAGGGGCACCAGGCGCCGACCCACCACGCCCAATCCGGTCATCACTACCAGGGACAGCCTTACGGCTACCCGCAGCAGGGGGCCGGCCAGCCGCCGAATCAGCATCGCCCGGCGGGGCAGCCGCCGCGTCAGCAGCAAGCCGAGCAGCCGCGGGGGAGGCGCACCGGCGGGCTCATCGTGGGTGCCGTCGCCCTGGCCGTGGTGTCGGGTGGCCTGGGCGGGACAGTGGGTGCCGTTGTCGCCGACCGCCAGCACAAGTCACCTGCCGTCACCAGCAGTAGTACCGGTCTGACCCCCATCTCGCCCGGGCGCTCGTCGGCCGCGCAGCCGGTCTCCGCGCTACCTGCCGGATCGGTGGAACAGGTTGCGGCCAAGGTGCTTCCGAGCGTCGTCAAGCTGGAAACGATCATGGGGCGGTCGAGCGAGGAGGGATCCGGGGTGATCCTCTCCGCCGATGGCTTGGTGCTCACCAACGCGCATGTCGTCCAGGCGGCCGTGGAGCCCGGCGCCAAGACCACCGCCACCGTCGCGGGCGGAAAGCACTCACCCTTCACCGTGGTCGGGATCGATCCCGCCACGGATATCGCCGTCGTGCGGATCGGCGGAGCCTCGGGTCTGACGCCCGTGGCGATCGGATCTTCCGCGAATCTGGTTGTGGGACAGTCGGTTGTCGCGATCGGTTCCCCGCTTGGCCTCGATGGCACGGTGACCACCGGCATCGTCAGCTCGCTGAACCGCCCGGTGTTCACGGCGGGACAAGCGGGCAACCAGGACACCGTGCTGGACGCCATCCAGACCGATGCCGCCATCAACCCGGGCAACTCCGGTGGCGCCTTGGTCAACCTGAACGGTGAGCTGGTGGGGATCAACTCCGCCATCGCCACCATGGGCGGTGATTCCAGCGGAGAGACGCAGGGCGGATCGATCGGTCTGGGCTTCGCGATCCCGGTCGACCAGGCGAAGCGGATCGCCGATCAGCTCATCGCAAGCGGCCACGCCACCCACGCGTCGCTGGGCGTCCGGGTGGGCAACGAGAAGGAAATCCAGGGTGCCAGGATCGTCGAGGTGGTCGCCGGTGGTGCCGCCGAAAAGGCCGGGATACCCAACGGTTCGGTTGTGACGAAGGTGGACAACCGCGCGGTGAGCAGCGCCGACGGACTTGTCGCGGCCGTGCGATCCAAGGCTCCCGGTGACAAGGTGACGCTGACGTACTCCGACGGCAACGGCGGACCGGAGAAGACGGCCGACGTGATACTGGGTGAGGTCGCCCGATGACTCAGATGTCCGCGCGAGCGGTTACCGTTGCTTCCATGTCAGAGCTTGAGGCGGGACCGGTGGGGCGATCTCTGGTCGTCATTGTCAACGACAGGACGGCGCATGGTGACCAGGACACCACCGGTCCGCTCGTTACCGAGCTGCTCTCCGAGGCCAGAATCGTGGTCGACGGTGTGGTGGCTGTCGAGGGGGACCTGGCTGAGATTCAGAACGCCGTCAATCTCGCGGTCATCGGCGGTGTTGATCTGGTGGTGACCGTGGGTGGCACCGGTGTCACCCCGCGCGATGTCACCCCCGAGGCCACTCAGCCGCTGCTCGACCGTGAGCTGCTCGGCATTGCCGAGGCCATCCGGTCTTCCGGGCTCGCGGCCGGTGTCACCGAGGCAGGTCTGTCGCGTGGAGTGGCGGGCATTTCTGGGAGCACCCTGGTGGTCAACATTGCGGGAACCCGTGCTGCGGTGCGCGACGGGATGGCCACGCTCACGCCGATGGCGATTCAGATCATCGAGCAGCTATCTAGCTTGGAGATCTGACCGGGTGCCGTCCCCTGAGGGCCGTAGATGTGACCTTCACCACGAAAGTGGCGAAGGGGGAACAAGCGCCAGCAATGTGGATATCGAGCAAATTTTTGGCCAGACCATGCCGTCCTTGGGGCCAGATGAACGCGACATGAACGATTCGCACGGCACTCATGAGGGCGATCGGTGGTTGCGCGATAACGTTCCGCCCCACCACCGCTAAGTAATCCCCGCATATAGGACACGTAAATACGGCAGGTGGCAGATCTCCGATACCCATCCGGGGTGACGGTTCCCCCGAAGTCGCCAGCTGTTTCCTGGCAAACCCCTCGTTCACGCAATTGTTAACTCTGGGATGTCTTGGGTTCGGCTAACTTCCGGTTGGTGGGCCTGCCCGGAGTGCGGCGATCTAAGGGTAAACAGAACGCTGGTTCAGATTGCCGCGCCGTCACCGTGCCGATATCGTCCATCCTGTCCGTCGCTTAGGAATTTCTCATGTTCGCCATGAGGAGACTGATAGGAACCGAATGAAGCTGTTGGGCA
This sequence comes from Mycobacterium sp. NPDC050853, assembly GCF_040653875.1. Taxonomy (NCBI): domain Bacteria; kingdom Bacillati; phylum Actinomycetota; class Actinomycetes; order Mycobacteriales; family Mycobacteriaceae; genus Mycobacterium; species Mycobacterium sp. NPDC050853. The sequence continues at coordinate 31,613 of NZ_JBFAGW010000010.1, read as the reverse complement.
AGGTATCGGGCGGGGCCCGCCGTGGTGTGTTGGCGGCTGGCGCCTTAGTCATGACTCTTGTTGCTCTCTTTGCGACGGCGGCGACTGCGCAGGCCGGTCTGGATGACGAGCTGACTCTGGTGGATGGCAAGGGGCGCACGCTCAGGGTTCAGCAGTGGGACACCTTCTTGAATGGTGTGTTTCCGTTGGACCGCAACCGCCT
>NZ_JBFAGW010000010.1:0-31314 GCF_040653875.1 Mycobacterium sp. NPDC050853 | reverse complement strand
GTGCCGATGCCTTCGAGGGCACCCTGGAGCTGGGCTACCAGGTGGGTTACCCGTGGTCGTTGGGCGTGGGGCTTAACTTCAACTACACGACCCCGAATGTCTCGGTGCTGTACGGCATCCCGAACGTGTTCCCGAACGGTGCGCCGGAAGCCTCGTACATTCAGACCACCAACCTGCTGCCATCGGCCGGTATCAACGTGGACCTGGGCAATGGCCCCGGTATCCAGGAAGTTGCCACCTTCTCCGTTGCCATCGCCGGCCCCAAGGGTGCCGTCGCGGTGAGCAACGCACACGGCACCGTGACCGGCGCGGCCGGCGGTGTGCTGCTACGCCCCTTTGCGCGCCTCATCAGCAGCGCGGGCGACAGCGTCACCACCTACGGCGAGACCTGGGACATGAAGTGACGACCCAGGCAGGGTCGGGCAGAAGTTAGGACGCCTTCTTCTGCTCGGCCAGCAGATCGCGAATCTCGACGAGCAGCTCCGCTTCGGTTGCCGCCGCAGGCTCCTCACCGGACTTGGCCAGGCGATCTTTGAGCGTGTTGTACGGCAGGACGACAACGAAGTAGACGACCGCCGCGATGAGGATGAAATTGATAGTGGCGGTGATCAGGACGTTGAAGTCCAGGTACTGCCCGCCACCGATGCCGACTCTGAGCGCAGGGTGATCGGAATTGGAGCCGGTGCCAATCCGATTGATCAATGGCTGGATGATGGCATCGCTGAACTTGGTGACCACCGCGGTGAAGGCGGCACCGATGACCACCGCGACCGCGAGGTCAATGACGTTGCCACGCAGTAGAAAATCTCTGAATCCCTTGAGCATGGTCCGACCTTAACGGAAGGTCAGCGTTACCGCCTGCACCAACGCGATTGCGGCAACACGATTTGCCTGCTGTGGTGGCAGAGCGACCATTACGGCCCGCTGCGTCCCAACGCCTTTGGTGGCGGGTTTCGGTGACACCAGCACGACCACGGCGCCGGTAGCCAGCACCGTGGGTTCGGGCGGAGAGTCGCTGGACGTGCCCGGTCCACGGTCGGCCACCGTCAGGATGTCGACGATATCGCCGGTGCGGATCATGTCGAGGACAGTGGCATCGGCCAGTGGCACCGGGACGATGCGGGCGTCCTTGCCCGCGGCCGACTCGGCCAACCTCGGGCCCAGCACACGTAAATCGGTCAGCATTTCCCCGCGCCGAACCGGTCCGGCCAGCGTCGCGCCCACGACGGACCCGGCTTCGGTACGGGCGCCATCAGGAAGGGTCGATGCCGACCGCTTTTCGAGCTTCACGTCATCGCCGGCCAGGATCGTGCCAGGGGGCAGGTCGTGGGCGGCAACTACGACATCGGAGCGATCGTTGGCCGGGTCGGGGCGGAATGCCAGCACTGCCGCAAAGAGCACCAGGATCGCCGCCGTGATTCTGCGGGCGAGCGCTGTGCGTGCCCAATCGGGGCGAAGTGCTGCCGATATGCGTTGCAGCGCAGTGGGATCAAGGGGCGAGTGGGCCATGCTCCCACGCTAGGGCTGCGCCTATCGCTGTGTCAGCACCCAATTCGCTGCTGTGGATAACCCGTCAGCCGGCTGCCGCGGAAGCGGTGGCGGGCGACGAGGAAGAACCTGCACCGGATGTGCTCGAAGTCGACGAGGAGCTGCTCGCCGAAGTCTCCGCGGACGAGGTCTTGGATTCGGTTTTGGCACCGGAATCGCTCTTCGCGGCGGCGTCCACGCCGCCTGAGCGGCTGTCGGTGCGGTAGAAGCCGCTGCCCTTGAACACGATGCCCACCGAGTTGAACAACTTGCGCAGCGTGCCCGAGCACTTCTGGCACACGGTCAGGGCATTGTCAGTGAACGCCTGGACGATGTCGAACTTGTCGCCACAGTCGGTACACGCATAGGAATAGGTGGGCATGGGTCCTCCGGAAGATGAATCGCCACTAGCACTCTACCGTTTGGAGTGCCAGGGCCGCCACATCGGTCAGCCGAGTGTGACCAATCCGTCGGCGGTCAGCGCATGCGTCACCGGCACATCGTGCGGGCCCGCGGGGATCTTGTCGAGGATCTCGCCGACATAAAGGGGTGCGATCAGGGCCACGGAGGCGGCGACGAACCCCAGTGATCGGTCGTAGAACCCCGCGCCACGGCCCAGCCGGTTGCCCCTCCCATCCACCGCGAGCGCGGGAATCAGAACGAGCTCGGCTTCCACGAGGGTGGCCGGACCGGAGACCGGGGGGCCGGGTTCCCGCAGGCCGAACGGGGCATCCACCAGTTCTCCGGGACGGTATTGCCCCCAGGCCAGCGCCGTTGGCGTTCCCGTCTCGTCATTGCGCGCGACCGGCAACAGAACCTGTACGCCGCGGGTGACCAGGGCGTCGAGCATCTCGACCGATCCGGGCTCGGATCCCACGGGGAGGTACGCGGCGATAGTCGACAATCCCGAGGTCGCCGTCAGGACATGCGCGGTGAGCGCGTCGTTCTGCTTTTCGCGCTCGGCGCACGACATCGCGCGTCGTGCCTGCACAATCTGTTGCCGCAGGACGTGCTTGATGTTCTGAGAGGCGCCGATTCCGTGACGGTACCGCCTTGCCAGTGCAATTCCGTGGTCAGTGGTTAGGGTGAGTGGCTATGACGACGCCAGACGGTCTTCCCGCAAGCGGCTCATCTCCCGCCGAGGTGTCGATCCCCCGCACCGCGGTGGTTCCCGCGGCCGGCCTGGGAACCCGATTTCTGCCGGCCACCAAGACGGTGCCCAAGGAGCTGCTACCGGTTGTCGACACCCCCGGTATCGAGCTGGTGGCCGAGGAGGCCGCCGAGGCCGGGGCGCAGCGGCTGGTGATCGTCACCTCCGAAGGGAAGGACGGCGTCGTCGCGCACTTCGTCGAGGACCTGGTGCTCGAGGGCACTCTCGAGGACCGCGGTAAGCACGCGATGCTCGCGAAGGTCCGCCGTGCGCCCGGGATCATCAAGGTGCAATCGGTGGTGCAGGCCGAGCCGCTAGGCCTCGGGCATGCCGTGGGCTGTGTTGAGTCGGTACTCGATGACGACGAGGACGCCATCGCGGTGCTGCTGCCCGATGACCTGGTGTGGCCGCGCGGAGTGCTGCAGACCATGGCTAAGGTCCGGGCCAAGCGAGGCGGCTCTGTGCTGTGTGCCATCGAGGTCAAGCCTGAGGAGATCAGTTCCTACGGCGCCTTCGATGTTGAGATCGTCCCCGATGCCGCCAACCCGAATGTGTTGCGCGTCAAGGGAATGGTCGAGAAGCCCAAGGCCGAGGACGCCCCATCGAATTATGCGGCGGCGGGGCGCTACCTGCTGGACCGGGTGATATTCGACGCGCTCAAGCGCACCCCACGTGGCGCCGGTGGCGAGATACAGCTCACCGATGCCATCGCGCTGCTGATCGACGAGGGGCACCCGGTGCATGTGGTTGTGCATCGCGGATCACGACACGACCTGGGAAATCCCGGCGGCTATCTCAAGGCTGCTGTTGACTTTGCGTTGGACCGCGACGATTACGGTCCAGGCTTGCGGCAGTGGCTAGTCGAACGGCTCGGCCTGGGGCCGGCCGTCCTGCCTGAATCCGAGTAGGCGGTCCGCGAGGGCTTTTAACGAGAGGGACCAGTGCGTTCGGTCGAGGAGCAGCAGGCCAGAGTGACGGCGGCTGCGGTTGCGCCGCGCCCGGTTCGGGTGGCGATCGCCGAAGCCCAGGGTTTGTTGTGCGCTGAGGAAGTGGTGACGGTTCGGCCGCTGCCCGGGTTCGATCAGGCCGCCATCGACGGGTACGCCGTGCGCAGTGTCGACGTGCAGGCCGCCGGTGGTGTGGTGCGTGTTATCAGCCCGGGTGAGGGCGGCGGTCCGGATGAAGAAGACGACGGCGAGGAATCCAGCGGCGAGATCGGAACGGTCGAGCTGCCGGTCGTCGGCACGGTGCGGGTGGGGGAGCGCACGCCCACCCGTCTGCAACCGCGTCAGGCGGTGCGGGTGCAAACCGGCGCCCCCATGCCGACGTTGGCGGACGCGGTGCTGCCATTGCGGTGGTCTGAAGGCGGCGAGGCGCGGGTCAAGGTACTGCGCGCGGTGCGTTCGGGTGACTATGTGCGGCGCGCCGGCGATGACGTGCAACCCGGCGATGTCGCCGTGCGGGCGGGCACGATCATCGGCGCGGCCCAGGTCGGGTTGCTGGCGGCGGTGGGACGTGATCGGGTGCTCGTGCATCCGAGGCCACGGCTGTCGGTGATCAGTGTCGGTGGCGAGCTTGTCGACGTCGACCGGACGCCGGGGAACGGCCAGGTGTACGACGTGAATTCCTATGCGCTGGCTGCCGCGGCGCGCGATGCCGGAGCCGATGTCAACCGGGTGGGCATCGTCAGCGCCGAGCCCGCTGCGTTCCGTGAGGTGGTCGAGGGCCAACTGAACCGGGCCGAGGTGGTTGTCATCTCGGGTGCGGTAGGCGGTGCCGCTGCCGAGGGGATTCGCGAGGCGCTTTCGGCATTGGGCGATATGGAGGTCGGGCGTATCGCTATGCATCCGGGTTCGGTGCAGGGCTTCGGTCAGTTGGGCCGCGATGCGGTGCCGACCTTCTTGCTGCCCGCGAACCCGGTCGGTGCCCTGGTGGTCTTCGAGGTGATGGTGCGGCCGCTGATTCGGCTGGCGTTGGGACGCCGGCACTCGCAACGTCGAATTGTGCGGGCGCGTGCCGTGTCTCCTATTACGTCCATTGCGGGGCGCAAGGGCTTCCTGCGCGGACAGCTGATGCGCGACCAGGACACCGGCGAGTATCTGGTGCAGGTTCTTGGCGCCCCGGGTGCGTCGTCGCATCTACTCGCGACGCTCGCTGAAGCGAATTGCCTCGTGATAGTGCCCGCCGAGGTTGAGCAGGTCCGCACCGGGGAGATCGTCGAGGTCGCGTTCCTGGCACAGCGCGGATGAGCCGCTTGCGCGAAGGCCGGGGGCGCGGATGAGCGTCTGGCGTCAGGAGAGTGCGCACCCAGGCTGGCCGATGCCGCTCGGGAAGCTGCGTGTGCCTGCGGGGGTGGTGTCGGTGCGGCCCATCCGGTTGCGGGACGGGATGGCGTGGAGCCGGGCGAGGCTGGCCGATCAGTCGCATCTGCAGCCGTGGGAGCCGTCCTCTGAGGTTGACTGGATGGCGAGACACGGTGTGTCGTCGTGGCCGGCGCTGTGTTCGGGCCTGCGCGCCGAGGCGCGTAAGGGGCGGATGATTCCGTGCGCGATCGAGCTGAACGGGAATTTCGTCGGACAGCTGACGATCGGCAATGTCGCGCACGGCGCGCTGCGTTCGGCGTGGATCGGATATTGGGTGGTCAGCACGGTAACCCGGCAGGGGGTGGCGACCGCGGCGCTTGCGCTGGGGCTGGATCACTGTTTCGGGCCCGTCACTCTGCACCGGGTAGAGGCGACGGTGCGGCCGGAGAACGGGGCCAGCCGCGCAGTGCTGTCCAAGGTCGGCTTTCGCGAGGAAGGCCTGCTCAAGCGGTACCTCGACGTCGACGGTGCGTGGCGCGATCACCTGCTGGTGGCGATGACGGTTGAAGAGGTGCGGGGTTCGGTGGCCGCGATGCTGGTGCGTTCCGGCAACGCCAGCTGGGCCTAGAGGTCACTTCGTTTCTCCCCGCGAGCAGACGCGTACTGCACGCGGGTCCTGGGTTTTCTGTGCACTAAGCGTCTGCTCGCCGAGATATTACTGAGACAGATGTGACTATTGGGGCCTGTGATGCTTGCCCCTGTAGAATTACAGGTGTGTAATTGGTATCGGCGCGCCTCGTAACGTGCGCAGATCGCCAACCTAGCCTTGACCTGAGGCTCGGGGCCAAGCACGAAAGACGCGCACAGAGAAAGGAGCAGGCTGACATGCCTAGCATCCCCCAATCGGTGCTGTGGATCGGACTGGTCGTGCTGTGGCTGTTCGTCCTGGTACCGATGCTGATCAACAAACGTGACGTGGTGAAACGCACCAGCGATGTCGCCCTGGCGACCCGGGTTCTCAACGGGAAAGCCGCCAAACTGCTGCGTCGTACCGGTCCCGCCGCGGGTCACCGCAGCGACCCGGACTTCCGTCGTGAGGACATCGACGAACTTGAGGACGAGGAAGACGAAACCTCGACTGGAGTGATCGCGAGTGCGCTCACCGAAGAAGACCACGACGCCGCGCGGGCCGTGAAGGCCATGGCTGTCCGCAGGGTCGAGAAGGTTCGGTCCGAATCGAGCGAGGGTGATGAGCCCGTCGACGTTGATGTCGTCGACGAGGACGCGACCGCGCTGCCTGCGGGCGAAGTCACACTGTCCGATGACCTTGAGGATCTGGAGGAGGCGCCTGTCGCCGAAACCGATTCGGGCACGTACGAATACATCGACGACACCTCCGGTCTGACCATTCCCGCCGAGCCTTCGCGGGAGCGCCATCAGGCCCCGCCCGTGTACAGCTCGTCACGCCGCCGCCGGTTTGACCCCGAGACGATGGCCAAGGAGAACGCACGCAAGTTCGCTTTCCGTAAGCGGGTGTTGATGGGTCTGGTGGGGGCGATGGTCCTCGTCGGTGTGGTGGCCGCGACCGCGACTGCGGGCGCCTGGTGGGCGTGCGGCGGTCTTGCTGTGGTGGCAACGCTCTACCTGGGTTACCTGCGCCGTCAGACACGCATCGAGGAGCAGCTGCGCCGGCGCCGCGCCGCGCGTTACCAGCGTGCGCGCGTGGTGGGTGTGGAGAACGTGGCCGATCGTGAGCTTGATGTGGTACCTCAGCGCCTGCGTCGGCCGGGGGCCGCTGTCCTCGAAATCGATGATGAGGACCCGGTTTTCGAGCACCTGGACTACTACGACGAGCCGCGGCCGCAACGCATGCCGCATGCGGTGGGTCAGTAGTTATCTGATTCGGTCAGACGCGGGACGGCTGGTAAGGTCTTACCGGTCTTGGGGCTATAGCGCAGTTGGTAGCGCGTCTCGTTCGCATCGAGAAGGTCGGGAGTTCGATTCTCCCTAGCTCCACCATGAAGCCCCCGCTAGTCGGGGGTTTTTCTTTGGCCGACGGGTCCAGCGCTCGTGGCAGTGCTCATTCACTCGTCGGGTTCGCCAACAGATTCGGGCTTTTCCTCAGTGTTGGGCTTCGTAGTGCGGCCAGGATTGCCAATACGGCGGTTGAGCGCAAATACGGGCCCCGCCGCCCGTGCCACCAGGGGTGGTATCGCCTGTCTTGCTCTGCGGGTGTTGAAGAGCCCTGAATTCATGCCGACACCGATAAGTGTCATCGCCACGATCACTGCTATCCCGACGAACGTTGTCGTCATACGCCCCACAGTATCGTCATGCGCTGACCTGCGCCCCGAGCTGTTGGTGCTGGCGATCAGGACTGATAGAGGCGCCGAGCCCCTAGCCAGCCGATCCCGGCCACCGCGGCGGGGACGGCAAATATTGCTAGCAGGACCGGGAGCTCCTCGGCGACTCCGTACCCCGCCTCGAAGACTCCGACGCCCATGTTGAACACAGCAACGCCGGCCCAGGCGACCAGGAAGTGCGTGACGGCGCTCTGTATCCCTACCTTCTTGACCAAGGCGCCGACGGCAAGGAACGCCAGTGCTGCGATAACTCCGACGATGATGATGATCGCGGTCCGGCTCATAGCGATGAACCTTAGGTCATGTGATGCTCGACGGGGCAACATCATGTCCCCCGCCACGTAGCGTTGCGTGCGTGCCGACTCCCGATCTGCAGCAGCTCGCGCCCGCGCTGTACCGCCTGCGTATTCCGGGCGGCCGGGCGCACCTGCTGAATTGCTACTTGTGGCTCGGTTCCGACGGCGTGACGCTCGTCGATACCGGGTGGCCAGACAGCGCAGCGTTGATCGAACAGGCGCTGCACCGTCTTGGTAAGGACCGCGCAGACGTCAAGCGCATTGTGCTCACGCATTTTCACGAGGACCACGTCGGCGCTGCCGCGGAGATAGCCAGCTGGTCGACGGCCGATGTGATTGCGGGAGGGGCTGACTCGGCCTTCGTGACGGGAGACGGTCGCGGACCGGTGCCAGTGCTGACCGAAGGGGAGCGGGCCCTGCACCCGGGATTCGACGAGCCGCCGCACGGTCCGGCGTGCCGTGTCGACCGTCCCGTGCGCGATGGTGACGTTATGGACTTCGCCGGCGGTGCGCGCGTCATCGAGGTGCCCGGTCACACTCCGGGCAGTATCGCGCTCTACTTGCCGGAAGCCGATGCCGTGCTGACGGGCGATTCGGTGGCCGAGTTCAACGGGCAGGTCATCCTCGGCGTCTTCAACACCGACCGGGAAGCCGCGATGAACTCCCTGGCCAGGCTCGCTGTCACGGGCGCCCAGATCGCCGGTTTCGGCCATGGTGAGGCCGTACTGGAGAACGCCGGCGATCGGATCGCCGCGGCCATCGACGCCTTCAAATAGCCGGCACCGTCCAGGTTTTTCCCAGGTTGGCAGTTCACACTCTGCAGATGACGCGGACGCGTTGGGCCGGGTTGGGTCTCATTGCAATGGCTTGGGTGGCCGGGTGTGCGCATCCGGCGAGTCCGGTCGCGGAACAGCCGCCCACCCCGGAGATTGCCGAACTCAATGTCAGTGCGGCGGCAGCGGATTCACTGTTCGCCGGGCTCGACGAGGTCAAGTTCCTGGGTTTCCCGACGGCAGACACGACGCACACCGAGACCGCACCGATCTCCGGACCCGGCATCGACCCCCGGCAGCCTTGTGGGTTGTTGCGTGCCGTGACGTCGCAGGGTGACCTGGGCGATGGTTGGCAGGCATTCCGTCAGTTGTCCATCGGCAGCACGACGAACCGGTCTCAGGTGCTGCGCGAAGCCATCGCGATCTTTCCGGACAAGCCCGCCGCCCAAACCGAATTTCACCGGCTGACAGAGGCATTCAGCAAATGCAAGGCGCAGTCTGCTGACCCGAACGCGTTCGGTATGCACAACCCGATCACACTCGAGTGGGCCGATAACGCGGGCGCCACGGACGTACATACCACCGGAAACGTGGTGTATGAGGTGACCTCCTCGGGGGCAACCGATAACCCCGAGGTCGCCGGCCAGGTGGCCAACCAGATGAAGACCAACATCATCGACCCTGCTTAGAACCACCGCTGGAGTAGGTACTGTCCCGGTGTGCTTACAGAGCTGTATCACGGTGCGATCATCTTCCTGATCGTGCTGGCCGTCGTCACCTTCATCAGCGGCTTCTGGTTGACCAATCCCTATGGTCGTTTCGCCAAGCCCGGTGAGAAGTTCACCGCGCCCGCGAAGATCGGGTGGTTGACCTTCGAATGCCCGCAGTGGTGGGCGTTCACTGTCACCTTCTGGACTGTCGCGCACCACCACGGCGCACCGGCGCTGGTGTTGTATGTGTTGTGGCAGTGTCACTATCTGTACCGCGGACTGATCTATCCACTCTCCCGTAAAGACAGCGGAAAACGCTTTCCTTACAGCGGGATTGCGTTTGGCTTCGTCTTCAACGCGGTCAATGGTTTCGCCAACGGATGTGCGGTCGCGTTCGCCGCGCATCTGCAGACCGCGGCCTGGTTCACCGACCCCCGGTTCATCCTGGGGGTGATCGTCGCCGTCACCGGATGGATCGTGAACTTCCAGGCCGACCGCATTCTCATCAACCTGCGGGCCGACGGATTCGATGGTTACCGGATCCCGTATGGCGGCGCGTTCCGTTGGGTGTCGGCGGCCAACTACTTCGGCGAGATCATCCTGTGGGCAGGCTGGGCGCTGATGGCGTGGACGCTGCCCGGCCTGATTTTCGTGGTGTTCTCGATCGCCAATCTGCTGCCGCGCGCGCTCTCGATCCATCGCTGGTACCGGGAGACGTTCCCTGACGAGTACCCGCGCGAGCGCAGGGCTATCGTTCCTGGGCTGCTGTAGGGACCTAGGCCCCCGCTTTTACGCACTACTTCAAAACGTAAGCGATTCGTGTAACACTGAGTTACACGATCAAAGTGGAGGTGGTGCGACATGGCTGCTCCGGTAACGGCCTCATATCCGAAGACTCGACGCATCAAATTCTGGTTCGGCGACCCGGTTCCGATGCGAAGGCACTTCGCCGATAACGACATCGCGTTGAGTCATGTCCTCGCGGGCGCTTCGGCGGTGTTCCCGCCGGGGGAGGAGTTCTTCGTCCGATCGGTGCGTCGCTACGCCGACAGGATCACCGAGCCGACGTTGAAGAAACGCGTCGCCGGATTCATCGGTCAGGAGGTCACCCACGGCCTGCATCATCGTGAGCTCAACGAGAAGCTCACAGAAATGGGCTATCGCAGCAAGATGGTCGAGACGATTGGTCGCCGCGCAGGCAAGGTCGAGGACTACGTCGACAAGTACCTGCCGAACATGGACCGCCTGAAGTACGCCAGGCTGACCATGCTTGCCGTCACCGCGGCCCTTGAGCATTACACCGCGGTCCTGGCCGAGCGCCTGTTGGAAAGCGGGGAGCTCCAAGCCATGGTGACCGACGACGAGGTGCGGAATCTGTTGTACTGGCACGCGATCGAGGAGCTGGAGCACAAATCGGTCGCCTTCGACGTCTATCGTGCGGTCGGCGGACCTGAATGGCTGCGGCGCGCGGTGATGGCCGTCATCTGGGCCGGAACCGTTCCTTTCGCCACAGGTGGCTCGTGGTTCTCCATCGCGTGGAGCGATCCGGACGGACGTCGCCAGCTGGGGCGGGTGGTCCGCGAGACGGTCGGGTTGATCCGTGGCCCCCTGCTCAACGACGGGATGATCCTTCGGCTGGCCGTCTACATGAAGAAGGACTTCCATCCCGACGATCTCAACACCGATGCGCTGCTGGACCGGTGGAGCGCCGAGTTATTCGGTGCCGAGGGCACCTTGGTTGATCATTTGAAGTAGAGACAACAATGACCCGGGCTTGTGGCCCGGGTCATTGTTGGTTTCTGCTGCGGTTCAGCAGCTCAGTGCGACGTGCGCGACCTTGCGATCGACCGTCGGCACGGTGGTGGGGTTGTTCCGCACATCCCGGGCCGCCTGCACGTTGTTGACGGGCGACTCTTGTGTGACCGACTCGACGGTGCACTTGGTCAGGTCACCGGCGCCCGTCTTGGAGACGATCACTCGGTACCCGTTGGACTTGAGGTCATTGATGACGGTGTTGGCATCGCCCGATCCTGTCGGTCCGGCGAGCGCAACACTTGCCGATCCCAGCGACGCCCCGATGATGCCAGCTGCCGCAATACCTGCAAATAACAATTTCTTCACAATTTCACTCCTCTTTGCCTCGTTCCCCGTGCCCCAGGTGTTACGGCAATGTATCCGCGTACCACTCAAAGGCCTGACCCCCGACGCTGAAAACCGGCTCTGAATCATCAACGTTCGTGAATCTATCCAGTCCAACGCGGTAATACTCGGAATGATTCCCACTCGGGGAAATTAACGTCGAATTCATAGCCGGGTCTGCGCACTCTCTCAGGCGGCGCGGCTACAGGGGCTGCGTGCAGGAAGCAGCCAGCGAACTGGCAAATCTAGTTAGGTAAGGCTAACTACACGTTGCAGTTAAGTGAGATGTACACCAATCGATGGTCGAGTACCCGGACCGGCAGCACTAACCATTTACCGCTGGGCATCCAGGTCCGCTGATACTCGGTGCGGTAGACATCCTGCCCGTTGCGGATGTTCGACACGGTGCACTTGTTGGTGGGGGCGGAGCCGTTTCGGTCGACGATGACCTGGTAGCCCTGCGATTGGTACTGGTTGATGACCGACTGTGCGTCATCGGCGAGTGCCGTCCCGGGGGTAATGGCCATCAATGCGCCGACGCCCAATGCTGTCAGGCACAACTGACTCAGCCGAACCACCGTCTTCATCCCACACACCATCCTCACAGATTTTAACGCTGGGCCACACAAGCATTGTTCCTCATAGGTGCAATCGTTTTTTCGTTCCGAATCGATACAGTGGCCGGGTGCTGAAGCCGGTGACCGTCAAGAGATGCGGAGTTTGGGGCGCCTGTGCGCTTGCGCTAGTCGTGTCGGGGTGCAGCCGAACCGTTCAGGATCCCGTCAATCACCATGTGAAGATCGGGAACATCGCCTCGCTGAAAAGCCAGTTCGGGCCGGAGTTCACGGTCAAGGCGATGGAACCGGCGGGGATGGACCCCAGGATGCTCTCGCCCGCTCCACTGCCGCCGGGTATGACGGTCGACCCCGCTGACTGTGCCAAGTACAGCGGCGGCAGCGCCGTCCCGGGTGGGCTCAAGGGGAACATGGCCGCGCTGACCGCGACCGGTGCGGGCAATCAATATGTGGCGGTCGCGGTGGAAACCTCGCAGGAGGTTCCCTTCGACCCCGCAGTGTCCGAGCAATGCAAGAAGGTCGACTTCCGCGGCAATGGGATTGTGGGACGCACCGAGGTGATCGACGCGCCCGCCATTGACGGCGCGCGCACGCTCGGCATGAAGCGCGACGTACTCAGTGGAACCTCCGGCAAGACGGTCGGCCAGGAGGTGCTGAACTACTCGGCCTATCTCGGCCGGTACATGGTGGTGGTCACGGTCAGCCCGGTCGCCGTTGGAAATGTTCCGCCCGCACCACCCGACGGTAAACGTGCATCGGATCTGCTGGTCAAGGCGGTTGCCGCCGTCCGGACCTAGCGTACGTCGCGCGGCCGGTATTGCAGGCTGATGCGCGGCCCGACCGGTTTGGAGGTCTTGGGGATCGCGTGTTCCCAGGTTCGTTGGCAGGAGCCGCCCATCACCAAGAGGTCGCCGTGACCCACGTTGACGCGGATCGAGTCACCGCCAAGTCGTGGTCGTAGCGCGAAAGTGCGTGTGGCGCCGATGCTTACGATCGCCACCATGGTGTCTTCGCGCAGGCCGCGACCGATGGTATCGCCGTGCCAGGCGACGCTGTCGGTGCCGTCGCGGTACTGACACAGGCCCACGGTGGTGAACGGCTCGCCGAGCTCGTCGGTGTACTCGCCGTTGAGCCGATCGCAGATCGTCTCCAGTACCGGGTGTGGTGGTGCGCCCGCGGTCAGATCGTGGAAGCTGACCAGCCGGGGGACGTCGAGGGTGCGGTCGTACATGCGGCGACGCTCCGCCCGCCACGGCACCTGTGTCATGAGCTGGCCCATGAGATTGTCTGCACGTCCCAGCCATTCGTGGTGCACCTCAAGCCAAGCGTTGCCTGTCAATTGGCGGCGAGGGACCGGTGGGGCGCCGAACAGCGATGCCTGAACAGCGTGTTGTGCTGCGCGTGTCACCTCCACATCGTATCGCACACATGTTCGATTGCATGGCAAGCTAGCGTCATCTCATGACGGATGCGCCAGTGCTGGGTGCCAATTCAGAGGTCGGACGGCTGCGGGCGGTTGTGTTGCACCGACCCGGTGACGAGCTCAAGCGGCTGACTCCGCGCAACAATGACCAACTGCTGTTCGACGGTCTGCCGTGGGTGGCGCGTGCGCAGGAGGAGCACGACGCCTTCGCTGAGGTGTTGCGGTCCCGTGGTGTCGAGGTGCTGCTGCTCTCCGAGCTATTGCGCGAGGCGCTCGCCAGCGGTGCCGCCCGAGTGCAGGGCATCTCTGCGGCGGTCAACGCGCGCAGGCTGGGTTATGTTCTGGCGCAAGATCTTTCGGAGTACCTGAGGTCACTGGGTGCCGCCGATCTCGCATACGTGCTGATGTCCGGGATGACGTTCGACGAGCTGCCGGTTGGCGGCAAGGTGGCGCAGCCGTCGCTGGTGCGCACTATGCACCACGGATCGGATTTCGTCATCGAGCCTCTTCCGAACCTGCTGTTCACCCGCGACTCGTCGTTCTGGATCGGTCGCAAGTTCGCGATCACCTCGCTCGCGTTGCTGGCCCGGGTGCGCGAGACATCGCTCACCGACCTAATCTATGCCCACCACCCGCGGTTCCTTGGGGTGCGTCGCGCCTACGAGTCGCATTCGGCTCCCGTCGAGGGCGGCGACGTGTTGCTGTTGGGTCCCGGTGTGGTGGCGGTCGGTGTGGGGGAGCGCACCACCCCTGCCGGTGCGGAAGCCTTGGCGCGCAGTCTGTTCGATGATGACCTGGCGCACACTGTGCTCGCGGTGCCCATCACGCAGGAACGTGCGTCCATGCATCTGGACACCGTCTGCACCATGGTCGACACCGATGCCGTCGTGATGTATCCGGCAATACAGGATTCGCTGTCGGCGTTTACCATCCGTCGCTCCGATGCTGGTGTCAGCATCTCGGGCTCGGCGCCATTCGTGGAAGCGGCGGCCGATGCGATGGGCATCGGCAAGCTGCGCGTCATCGATACCGGGCTGGATCCCGTTACCGCTGAGCGCGAGCAGTGGGATGACGGCAACAACACCCTGGCGTTGGCGCCCGGTGTCGTCGTCGCCTACGAGCGCAACGTGGAAACGAATGCGCGCCTCGAGGCCTCGGGTGTTGAGGTGCTGGCCATCTCGGCATCGGAGCTGGGCACCGGCCGGGGTGGGCCGCGGTGCATGTCCTGCCCGGTATCCCGCGACTTCATCTGATGCCGACACGCCGTCTTATGGCGAACTTGTGCGAGACGAACACGCCGCAACACGGCGTGTCGGCGGTTGGGGCGGCCGCTTCTAGCGCGGCCCCTTTTCGGCGGCGTCGGAAATCAGCGCCAGCTGGGCAGCCACATCTCCATGTTCCACATGAACTGTGAGATGGCGGCCCCGGTGAGGATGGGATAGAGCCACGCGAAGTTGGTGACCACCACCGCCAGATAGAACGTTGCGATGAACATTCGCAACGATTTTCGCTCTGGGTTGGCAACAGGTTTACGCAAGAAGTCGCCGATGATGAACGCGATCATCATCACCAGGAACGGGATCATCGGGGTGGCATAGAAGAAGTACATCTGCCGGTCGATATTGATGAACCACGGCAGCCACCCCGCGCAGTATCCGACGAGTGCTGCCGCATAGCGCCAGTCGCGCCGGACCAGTGCCGCCCACAAGGCCCACAACAGCACCGGAACCGCCAACCACCAGATGGCCGGGGTGCCGACCAGCAGCACCGCGCGCACACAGGAATTGGCGCCACAGCCGGGGATGTTCTTTTCCTCGATGGCATAGAGCAGCGGTCGCAGCGACATCGGCCACGTCCACGGTTTCGATTCCCACGGATGGTGATTCCCATTGGCATTGGTCAGCGTCGAATGGAATGTGTACACGCTGTGCGTGTAGTACCAGAGGGATCGGATGGCATCGGGCAGCCAGCCGCCGAGGCCGATCTGGCGTCCCTCGGCGTGCCGGTTGATACCCGTCTCGGAAGCGAACCACGACCAATACGAGGCCAGGTACACGACGAATGGAATGACCAGCAGCGCATACAGGGCGGGTCCCAGATCGCGCAGCACGGTGCCGGCCCATGGTCGCTGTACCCCATACGCGCGCCGCGCCGCGATGTCGAACGCGATGCACAGCACCCCGAAGAACGCGATGAAGTACAGCCCCGACCACTTTGTGCCGCAGGCCAATCCGAGCAGGATTCCGGCGCCGAAACGCCACCAGCGCACACCGAGGCGTGGGCCCCACGCCGTCTCGCCAATGCGTCCGTCGAGATACGCGTTGTACAGCCGTTCGCGAACTTGATCCCGGTCGACGATCAGCGCGCCAAAGGCGGCGACCACGAAGAGCACCTGGTACGCGTCGAGCAGCGCGGTGCGTGCGGTGACGAAGCTGACCCCGTCCGCGATCAGCAGCACCCCGGCGATGGCGCCCACCATCGTGGACCGGCCGATCCGTCGGGCAATCCGGGCGACCAGCAGCACAAGGATGGTGCCCGAGAGGGCTGCCGCGAATCGCCAGCCGAAGGAGTTGTATCCGAACAGCCATTCGCCGATGGCGATCATCTGTTTGCCGATGGGCGGATGCACCACGAGCCCGTAGCCGGGATTGTCCTCGACGCCGTTATTGGTGACGACCTGCCAGCCCTGCGGCACGTAGTGCTTCTCGTCGAAGACGGGGGTGCCGCGGTCGGTGAGCGCTCCGAGATTGATGAACCGGGTGAGCGCCGCGATCGCCGTGATGACGGCGGTCATCACCCAGCCCTGCAGCCGGTCGGTGGGTCCGAAGTCCGCGGCCGGTATGCGGGGCCCGGGGGACTCGGTGCTGCCTGAGCTCCGACACGTCTCCCCCGAGGGGGGCAGGGTTGCGGGCGCGGTCACACGGTCGATCGTAGGGGAGGACTCCGGTGCGGCAATCTAGGTCCGGCGGGCAGGAGCGCAGCGACCTGGGGATCTAAACTGCCGGGATGGGGAACTTGCTGTTGGCGGCGACACCGCTGGGGGAGCCTGGGGATGCATCGCCTCGACTGCGTGAGGCGCTGGCCAAGACCTCGGTGGTGGCCGCCGAGGACACCCGGCGTGTTCGGGCGCTCGCCAAGTCGCTGGACGTACAGATCAGCGGGCAGATCATCAGCTTCTACGACCAGAACGAGGCCAGCCGCATCGAACCGCTGCTGGCCGATCTACACGCCGGGTATGACGTGCTGGTGGTCACCGATGCGGGGATGCCGTCGATCAGCGACCCGGGTTACCGCTTGGTCGCGGCATGCGTCAAAGAGGGGATAACGATCAAGTGTCTGCCCGGGCCTTCGGCGGTGACGACGGCGTTGGCCGTATCGGGGCTCCCGGTGGACCGATTCTGTTTCGAGGGATTTGCGCCCCGCAAGCAGGGACCCCGCAAGCGCTGGTTGGCCGCACTTGTGACCGAGCCACGCACCTGCGTGTTCTTCGAGTCGCCGCGACGGCTGGCCGACACCCTGGCCGATGCGGTGGAGGTGCTGGGGCCGGAGCGCCGCGCGGCGGTATGTCGCGAGCTGACCAAAACGCATGAAGAGGTGCTGCGTGGCACGCTGCGCGAGTTGGCCGCGTGGGCCGAGGGTGACGTGCTGGGGGAGATCACCGTGGTGCTCGACGGCGGCGGGCCCCCGGTTCCCGAAATCGACGTCCTGGTGGCCAGGGTGGAGGAGTTGACGGACGACGGGATGGGGCTGCGTGAGTCCTGCGCGAAGGCCATCGGGGAGTCCGGCGCGACGCTGTCGCGACGCGACCTTTACGACGCGGTCGTCAAAGCGCGGGTTTAAGCGCCGCGATCGCCGTGAGGTCGACGGTGGCGGCCGCCTTGTGTAGACATTCCTGCCATTCGGCGTCGACGTCGGAGTCGGCGGTGATGCCCCCGCCCACGCCGAGAACGGCGGTGCCGTCGGGTGCGATTTCCACGGTGCGGATCGCGACGTTGAGTTCTAGGCCGGCTGCGGGAGACATCATGCCGACGGTGCCGCAGTACACCCCCCGATGCTGTGTTTCCCATTGGCGAAGCAGCTGGCGTGCACGGGTTTTCGGTGTTCCGGTCACCGACGCGGGTGGGAATGTGGCGGTAAGGAGGTCGCCGGCGGTGGTTTCCAAAGGCACCTGGGCTGCGACGGTGGACATCAAGTGCCACACGCCGGGCGCTGGGTAGACCGCGAGAAGTTCGGGGACCGTGACGGTTCCGGTGACGGCGATGCGCCCCAGGTCGTTGCGCACCAGATCGGTGATCATGATGTTCTCGGCGACATCCTTGACCGAGGTCAACAGTGCTGCGGGATTCTCGGTCGCGGCCAGTGTGCCCTTGATGGGGCTGGACCGAACATCGACACCGTTGCGTTGCAAGAACAGTTCGGGGGACAACGAAGCGACTGCACCCCATGCGCCGGATACGAAGGCCGCGCGCGCCGGTGCGGTCTGGGCGACCGCGTCGGCGAAGAAGTCCAGCGGGTCGCCCGCGAGCGCGCCGCGGAACTGGGTGCAGACACAGGCTTGGTACACCTCGCCGGCCGAGATGGCTTCCAGGCAGCGGCCGACCGCGATGCGATGGTGTTCGCGCTCAGGTGCCGTCCAGTCGATGCACCACGGCAGTGGATCTTGAGATTGCGTGAGTGCGTGGAGTATCCACTCAGGACAGTCTCTATCGAGAAGGCTTTCGTACCACCAGCATTCGTCACTGTCGAGGCGTAGTACCGCTTCGGTCCAGCCGCCGGCCGCCGCTGGGAGTCGTCGAGCCTCGCCCCTTGAGGTCAGGTCCGGATATTCGAGGTAGCCGATCCAGCCGCCCCCCACGGCGCCCGGCGGAACAGGGCCCACGTCAGACACTTTGTCGCTGAACGCTTGTCGCGGCAGCACAGGGCGAGCGGACAGTGAGGGCGCGATGATTGCCTGAGAGCCGAACCAGGATCCGGTCAATGCCGCCGGTGATGGTCGGCCCGTCTCGGCTGCCGCGACGGCGATGGCGCGCAGCACGGTCGGCGCGGGGCCGAGGTCGCCGAGCTGCTGAACGCGCATCGGTCTAGTTTCGCAGACCCTTCACCAGGATCGCGCGGGTGTACAACAGGGAGAAGCCCTGGCGCTGGGTGTTCTGCTGGGATGCGGAACCGGGCTGGGTGGTGACCACCGCCAAGTCCGCACCGGCCTGCGCGGCGTCGTGCAGCCGGGTTGTCAGCAGAGCTGTCTGGATACCGCGACGACGATGTGGGGCAGCGGTGGCCGCACCGTTGAGCTGTGCGATGCCGTCGAGGACACGCATGCTGGCGCCGCCGGCAATCGCTCCGTCACGTAGTGCGATGTAGCGCTGCTCCCCCGCAACGGTGGAGAGCGCCTCGATGGCGCGGGATAGCACCTCCCGCGGGAACGATTCGTGGGACGGGACCCCTTGCTCATCGGGTACGGCAAATCCTTCGACCACGACATCGAGCCAGCTGGACAGCTCATCGTTCCCGCTGTGCCGCACCGTGATGCCGTCGGGAACCACCGGCGCCGCAATGTCGCGGAGTGTCAGGCCCAGTACGTCCTCGAAGGACACCAGTCGATAGCCTCGACGGGTCAGCAGCTCGCAGACGGCGGGATCGCCCAGGCTCGCCACCTCGGCCTGAACCGGGGTGTGGCGCGCGGCGAACTCCTGCTCAATGGCGTCCAGCTCGGATTCTGTTGGCACACCGTTGAACCCGAGCCCGGCGATCTTGTTCAGGGGCGCGTCCGGCGCGGCGAACGACGCGACGCCGCCGGCCAGCGACATCACAAGGCCGTTCTCGTACCTCGCGGTTCCCGCGGCAATGGTGTCGGCTTCGGCGCGTTCGATGCGCGCAGCCATCTCGATATCACAGAACATGTGGGTGATTGTGTCCGAAGATCCGCCCCGACCGCCACCGGTTATCTGCTGATGTGGCGCGCTGTTTCGGCGGTGGCCAGCTTGTCGGGATTGCGGATCGCGAAAACATGCGCCACCTTGCCATCCGTGATCGAGACGGCAAGTACGGCGTCAAGACGTCCTTCGCTGTAGATCAGCAGGGCGGGCGTGCTGTTGTAGGTGCTCAGCTCCAGGCGGACATCGGGGAATGAGGCGGCCGCCCGCGAGAGCCCGATCGCGACGCGTGCCACTCTGTCGGCCCCGTACACCGGACGCCGTGCGGCACTGACCTTGCCGCCGCCGTCGGATGTCCACACCGCGTCGGGGGCCAGCATTTCCACCAGCGCCTCGACATCGCCGCCGGCGGCGGCCAGCAGGAACTTGGTGGTTAGTTCTTCGGTCTGCTGGTCGGTGGGGGTGAACCGGCGCCGGCGTGACTGCACATGCTCTCGGGCGCGGTGCGCCATCTGACGCACCGCGGCCTCCGATTTGCATACGGTGGAAGCGATTTCGCTGTAGTCGAAGCCGAAGACCTCTCGCATGACGAATACCGCACGCTCGTCCGGTGTCAGGGTTTCTAACACCACGAGCATCGCCATCGACACCGATTCGGCCAGGACGACATCGGTCGAGGCGTCGTCCTCGGCCACCCGCATGGGTTCGGGCAGCCACGGCCCCACGTATTCCTCGCGCCGACGGCTATTGGCACGCAAGGTGTTCAGCGATTGGCGGCTGACGATCTGTGCCAGATACGCCTTGGTGTCTGTCACCGTGTCCAGGTCCACCTGCGCCCACCGCAGATAGCTCTCCTGCAGGACATCATCGGCTTCGGTTGCCGACCCGAGCATCTCGTACGCGATGGTGAACAGCAGTGGGCGCAGGTGGGTGAACAGGTCGGCGTGATTCATGGCGTTAGGCCTCAGAGAGCAGTGCTTCGGTGCGTACGCCGCCCTGGGGCCAGTAGTAGGCCTTCGGATGCTTGGCGGCCTGCGTCAGGAAGTAAACCGTTCCGCGGCATACCATTTCCTTGATGGCGGCACCGGCACGGCCACCGATGAACAGCTTGCGCGGCGTGTCATCGGCTCGTGAGGTCTGGATGACAGCGGCGCGGCGTCCGATGCTGACATTCTGCCCGACGAAGATCTGCCCGCCTGCTACCGGCTGCAGCCCGTCGACCAACGCCAGCACCGTCTTGACCGCCCGCGCGGCAAGCGGACTGGCGGCCTGGCAGCTCATCCGCAGTGGCACGCCCGACGGGCTGGCGGCGTCACCGGCCGCGACAATGCGCGGATCGTCGACGCTCACCAGGGTCTCGTCGGTGATCAGCCTCCCGAGCGCGTCTGTGTGTAGTCCGCTGTCCGCAGCCAGTTGCGGCACACCGAAACCTGCGGTCCATACGGTCAGTGCGCTCGGTAGTTCGCGTCCGTCGGACAGGATCACCGCATGCTCGTCCACCCGGGTGACGGTCGCGGGCAACAGCACCTCCACGCCCAGCTTGGCCAGCCGCTTGGCCACCGCGCGCCGGGCGGGTTCGCCCATCGAGGGCACCAATTGTGAGCCGCAGATCAGGGTTACCCGTCGTCCAGCCTCGGCGAGTTCTCCGGCCAGCTCCACGCCGGTAAGTCCCGCGCCCACCACGACGATCGGTGCGTCCGGTGCCAGCCGCTCGTACCGTGCTCGCACCTGCTGCGCGTGCTCGAACTCATTGATGGAGAACGCGTACTCGGCCGCACCCGGGATGTTGGGGGCCGTCGCGGTACTTCCCACGGCGTACACCAGGTAGTCGTATGGCAGCACTGCACCCGAGGCCAGTTCCAGCTTTTGACCGCCGGCGTCGATGCGGGTGACCTTGTCGACGACGAGCTGGATCGCCGGATTGAGCAGCTGGTTGTAGTCGACCGTCGCGCCCCGGTTACCGGCGACCATTTGGTGCAAACGGATCCGCTCGACGAAATGGGGCCGCGGATTGACCAGCGTTACGGTCACGTCTTGGTTAGCCCGCAGCTGATTCGCCGCCAGGGTTCCCGCGTAACCCCCGCCGATCACGATGACATTGGTTTGTGTGGTCATGGTGCACTCCTTTCATCCTGGATGCCCTCAAGACACCGGTGGAACGAAATCTGTGACAGACCGTGACTGGGATCACCCTTGGCGAACTACTTGGCCACCTGATACTTGGGGAAAACTCCCGTGGGCGCGGGCAGGCTCAGCCCCGGCTTCAGGCGTTCACCGATGGACGCAAAGTCGCGCTGATCCTCGGACTGGCCCAAGAGATCCAGCAGCTTGGCGGCCGAATCGGGCATCACCGGTTGCACCAGCAGCGCGACTATCCGCACCACCTCGAGCGTCGTGAACAGCACCGTGTCGAAGCGCTTCTTATCGGCCGCATCGTCACTCTTCCCGAGCACCCAGGGTTCGTGGGAAGAGAAGTACCGGTTACTTGCGCCGAGTACTTGCCAGATCGCCTCCAGCGCAAGATGCATGGCGGGTACATCGAAATGCGTACGTGCCTGTTCCAGCAGCGCGTCGGCAGCGCCGAGGAGCTCGGTGTCGTGGACGGTGAATTCGCCTGGCTCCGGCACGATTCCGCCGAGATTCTTGGCCACCATGGAAAGGGACCGCTGAGCCAGGTTGCCCAGCTCGTTGGCGAGGTCGGCGTTGATCCGCCCGATCAGCCCGTCCTCGCTGTAGCTGCCGTCCTGCCCGAAGGGCACTTCGCGCAGTAGGAAGTAGCGCACCTGGTCCAGGCCGAACGTGTCGACGAGGTTGATCGGGTCAACGACGTTGCCGATCGACTTGCTCATCTTCTCGCCCTTGTTGGTGAGGAAGCCGTGCGCGAAAACCCGCTTGGGCAGCTCGATTCCGGCCGACATCAAGAAGGCGGGCCAGTACACGGTGTGGAATCGGATGATGTCCTTGCCGATCATGTGTACGTCGGCCGGCCAGTACCGCCTGAACGACTCCGATGAGGTGTCTGGGAAGCCCACCCCCGTCAAATAGTTAGTGAGGGCGTCCACCCACACGTACATGACGTGATCGGGATGGTCGGGTACCGGAACCCCCCAGTCGAAGGTGGTGCGGGAGATGGACAGATCGCGCAGCCCGCCCGAGACGAAGCTGACGACCTCGTTGCGACGCACCACCGGCCCGATGAACTCCGGATGCGCCTCGTAATGCGCCAGCAGCTTGTCCTGGTAGGCCGACAGCTTGAAGAAGTAGGAATGCTCCTCGGTCCAGTCGACGGGGGTACCCGTCGCGGTGGCGGTGCGAGTGCCATCGGGGGCGACGGTGGTCTCGGCGTCTGTGTAGTACGCCTCGTCGCGCACCGAGTACCAGCCGGAGTAGGTGTCGAGGTAAATGTCGCCGTTATCGGCCATCTTGCGCCAGAGCGCCTTGGATGCCTCGTAGTGATCCGGGTCGGTAGTACGGATGAATCGGTCGAAGGAGATGTTGAGCTTGCGCTGTAACGCCTCGAAGACATCGGAATTGCGGCGCGCGAGCTGCGCCGGGAGGATTCCGGCCGCCGCGGCCGCCTGCTCCACCTTCAAACCGTGCTCGTCGGTGCCGGTGAGGTACCGCACATCGAAGCCGTCCAGCCGCTTGAAGCGAGCGACGGCGTCGGTTGCGACGTACTCGTATGCGTGGCCGACGTGCGGCTCGCCGTTCGGATACGCGATAGCAGTGGTGATGTAGAACGGATCGGCCATAGTGGCTGTCACTTTATAGACTGGGAACACCATGACGCCCGGCGATAAACGGCAAGCCCCGCCCGACCGCGTTCGTTCCCGCCCGCCCGACCCGTTGCCGCTCGCGCCCCTCATCGATGCCCACACCCATTTAGATGCCTGCGGTGCCGACACCGTCGAGGACGTCCGTGCCATCGTCGACCACGCCGCGGCGGTCGGAGTGGGGCGTGTGGTGACCGTGGCCGATGACCTGGAGTCGGCGCGGTGGGCGGTGTCGGCCGCCGAGGGCGATGCGCGGGTGTATGCCGCCGTCGCCCTGCATCCCACGCGCGCGGGCGATCTCACCGACAGCGCACGCGATGAACTGGAAAAGCTCGCTGGACATCCTCGCGTCGTGGCGATCGGGGAGACCGGTTTGGATCTGTATTGGCCGGGTCGATTGGAGGGTTGTGCGGAGCCGTCGGTTCAGCGCGAAGCATTTGCTTGGCATATCGAGCTGGCTAAGCGGACGGGCAAGCCGCTGATGATTCACAACCGTGACGCCGATGCCGAAGTGCTCGACGTGCTGAAGTCGGAGGGCGCGCCGCCCTCGGTTATCTTCCACTGCTTTTCATCGGACGCCGAAATGGCGAAAAAGTGCGTCGCTGAGGGTTGGATCTTGAGTCTGTCGGGGACGGTGAGTTTCAAGAATGCACGCGCCCTGCGCGAGGCAGCTGCGCTCATTCCCGACGAACAACTGCTGGTAGAGACGGACGCGCCCTACCTGACACCGCATCCGTATCGGGGTGCGCCCAACGAGTCGTATTGCCTGCCGTACACCGTTCGTGCGCTCGCGGAAATAACCGGGCAACGTGCCGAGCGATTAGCCGCCGCATCCACCGCGACGGCCATCAGGGTGTTCAAGATTGTTGATGAGTTGCCTCCGTGCGATGCTTTCGTTACCGTGTCGTGATCACATTGCCGGGGCTGGTCACCGTTGACGTCCGGTATCAAGGCACCGAAACGAACGCAGGAATCTCCTACTCGTGAATGCACTGACAAAGCTCAACGCAACGCGATCGCCGTTGCTACGCGCCCTGGTGGCCGCTCTGCTGGTAGTGATCGGCGCCGGCGGCGGCTACGCCATCGCTGCGCACAAAACTCTGACTCTCAGCGTCGACGGAAACGCGATGACGGTCACGACCGTCAAGTCGCAGGTGTCCGACGTTCTCTCCGATTACGGATATGCGCTCTCCGAGCGCGACGATGTCGCCCCCGCCAAGCACGACGCGGTCCGCGATGGCGACACGATTGTTCTGAAGCGTTCTCGGCCGCTGGACATCTCGGTGGACGGGCAGGGCGCCCAGCAGGTCTGGACCACTGCCACCACGGTGAACGAGGCATTGTCCGACCTGTCGATGACCGACACCGCGCCGACCGCTGCCACCCGTGGCAGCCGCCTCCCGCTGGAAGGCATGGCCCTGCCGGTCGTCAGCGCCAAGACGGTGCAGCTCAACGATGGTGGCGCTATCAGCACACCGCGGATCGCCGCCCCCACCGTGGGGAAGCTCCTGGAGGCCAGCGGCAACCCGCTGCAGCAGTTCGACACCGTCGAGCCTTCGGCTAGCACGCCGGTGACCGCTGATATGCCGATCACCGTGACGCGCATCCGGGTCAGCCAGGTGACCGAGCAGGCCTCGTTGATACCGACTCCTCAGAAGATCCAAGACGCCAGCATGAACATGAGCCGCTCGGTGGTCGAGGATCCGGGTGCGCCCGGATCCCAGGACATCGTGTACTCGGTGTTGACGATCAACGGTCGCGAAACCGGCCGCATGCCTGTATCGAACAACGTGCTCACCCCCGCTCGCGACTCGGTGCTGCGGGTTGGTGCGAAGCCGGGCACCGAGGTGCCCACGATCACTCGCGGATCCGCTTGGGATGCACTGGCCTCCTGTGAGGCCGGTGGCAACTGGGCCATTAATACGGGTAACGGTTTCTACGGTGGTGTGCAGTTCGATTACGGCACCTGGCTGGCGCACGGTGGCGACAAGTACGCGCCGCGTGCTGACCTCGCGACGCGTGAGGAGCAGATCGCCATCGCCGAGAAGACATTGGCCGTGCAGGGTTGGGGCGCATGGCCGGTGTGCAGCGCGAGAGTCGGTGCCCGCTGACCATCACGCTGCTCGGCCGTACCGAGATTCGACAACTGGCGAAGGATCTCGACTTCCGACCGACGAAGACTCTGGGCCAGAATTTCGTTCACGACGCCAACACCATTCGCCGCATTGTGTCGGTATCGGGTGTCGGTAAGGGCGATCACGTCATCGAGGTGGGGCCCGGTCTGGGCTCGCTGACGTTGGGGTTGCTCGACAAGGGGTGCGAGGTGACCGCGGTCGAGGTGGATCCGGTGCTGGCGCGGCGGCTGCCGGCCACCATCAAGGAGCACTCGCACAGCGAATTCAACCGATTCTCGGTGATTCACCAGGATGTACTGAAGCTCACCCCCGCCGATATTCCGGGCGAGCCGACGGCGATGGTGGCCAACCTGCCTTACAACGTCGCAGTCCCGGCACTGTTGCGGATTCTGACCGAATTCGACTCGGTGAAGACACTTTTGGTGATGGTCCAGTCCGAGGTGGCCGATCGACTGACGGCCGAGCCCGGTTCGCGGATCTACGGTGTGCCGAGCGTCAAGGTGCGCTACTTCGGGAAGGTGAAGCGCCTCGGCACGGTGTCCCCGGCGGTGTTCTGGCCGATTCCGCGGGTGTATTCGGGTCTGGTGCGTATCGATCGGCACCCGGACGCGACATGGCCGTCCGACGCCCAGTTCCGCCGCGAGCTTTTCGATCTCATCGATATCTCGTTCGCGCAGCGCCGCAAGACATCTCGTAATGCGTTCGCCGAATGGGCGGGCTCGGGTGACGAGTCGGCACGTCGGCTGCTGGCCGCCAGCATCGACCCGGCGCGTCGCGGGGAGACGTTGGATGTCGCCGATTTCGCGAGGCTGCTGGAGCGTTCGGAGTCCGTCTAGCGTCCGGGTTTCCCCGCGCTGTCTCACTTCCGCGCTGAGTGTGCGGATTGTGTTGGTTTTGTGCGAATTCTCGACAGAATTCGCACACTCGAGCCTCCGCGCCCGACTATTTATCGCCGAGGTTGGGCGGGTCGTCCATCATGGGAGTCTCTGCGATCACCGGATACTGCCCGGTGTAGCCGACCCGCTCGCGCGCCAGCTGCAGGACGCGCTCCTTCGACAGGTACCAGCCGATGATGAGCAGGGGCGTAAAGATCGCCAGAGCCACCAGGTTCCAATAGTTTTCGTAACACATGAGCAACAGCACCACGACCAGGAAGACGAGCGTCGCGTACCCGGTGTACGGGGCGCCTGGCATCTGAAACTTGCCGCGCTGCAGGATGCCCCGCTGTGACCATTGGTACAGCCGCAGTTGGCAGATGACGATGGTGGCCCAGGAAGCGATGATCCCGAGTGCGGCGACATCCAGCGCGGTCTCGAAGGCCTGCTCGGGGATCACCATGTTCATGAAGACGCCGGCCACGGTGAAGCATCCGGTGAGTGCGATACCCGCGAACGGAACTCCGTTGGATGTCATGCGTGACAACACTTGTGGTGCGCTGCCGTTCATGGACATGGAGCGCAGAATCCGGCCGGTGCTGTACAGGCCCGCATTGAGACTCGACAGTGCGGCGGTGAGCACCACGAAGTTCATGATGTCACCGGCGTGCGGCAGCCCCACCCGCGAGAAGAAGGTGACGAATGGACTCTCCCCGGACTTGTAGGTGGTGTACGGCAGCAGCAATGCCAGGAGAACCAGTGAGCCGACATAAAATACGGCGATGCGGATGACCACCGCATTGATCGCCTTCGGCATGACCTTGTCGGGGTTCTCGGTCTCGCCTGCGGCGGTGCCCACCAACTCCACTGAGGCATAGGCGAATACCACCCCGGAGGTGATGACGACCAGCGCCAGCACACCGGTGGGAAAGAGCCCACCGTTGTCGGCAATCACGGATGGGCCGGTGGTGGCGCCCTCGACGGTGTATCGGCCGGCGAGGAACACGATGCCGACGATCAAGAAGGTCACCAGCGCAACGACTTTGATGAGTGCTGCCCAGAATTCCATCTCGCCGAAGACCTTGACGCTGATCATGTTCATGGTCAGCACGATGACAAGTGCGATGAGCGCGATGGTCCACTGCGGGACAGCCTTGAACGCACCCCAGTAGTGCATGTACAGGGCGATGGCGGTGACGTCCACGATCGAGGTGGCTGCCCAGTTGACGAAGTACATCCATCCTGCGACGTATGCGGCCTTCTCGCCAAGGAATTCGCGGGCATAAGAGACAAAGGATCCCGAGGACGGGCGGTGGAGCACCAGCTCGCCGAGGGCGCGCAGCATGAAGAAGACGAATATGCCGCAGACGGCATAGACGATGAACAACGCCGGTCCGGCCTCGTGCAAGCGCTTACCCGCACCCATGAACAGACCGGTGCCAATGGCCCCACCGATACCGATCATCTGGACTTGCCGGTTCTTCAGGCCCTTGTGATAGCCCTCGTCCTCACGGGCGAGGGCGGACATGTCGTAGTTAGCCGGGGACGCCATGGGGCGACGGTACCGGGGATTAGGTCATCGCGTGTGTCAAAAGTGTTATGAATTCGGTGCATGTCGGGTAGCGGCTTAACGGATCCTTGGCCATGGCCTTGGCCACGATGGAATCGAAAGCTCGGGGGATGTACTTATGGCGGTAGGAGATCGGCCAGGGGGTGGCGTTGAGATGCAGGTCGGCGAGTTTCATCGCCGTGTGTGCGGTGAACGGGGGTTTGCCGTCGAATAGCTCGACTGCTGTGCAGGCCAGCGCGTACTGATCGGTGGCTGCCGTCACGGGCAGTCCTCGCAGCACCTCAGGCGCCGCGTAGGGCAGCGAGGTTTGCACAACGGGCACCTTGGGCCCGTCCGCACGCTCCTGCGCGATACCGAAATCGGTGAGCACGGCATTACCTGAGCGAGTGCGCATGATGTTGGACGGCTTGACATCGCAATGCACCACTTGGGCTTCATGGATGTAATCGAGTGCTCCGGCGATCTGTTGCAGGGCAGTCATTTTGATCGGGATGACCCAGCTCTGATCCGTTCCCACCAGGTCTTTCGCCGAGCCGCCGTCGAGTGCCTGCATGGTTAGCCAGTCGTCACCGCGTTCGTAGACCGTGATGATGCGGGGATGCGAAAACCGTTGGGCCAGATCGAACTCTCGGTGCAGCCGGTCGATGTTCTCCGGGTTGCGATGCCGTGGGTCCAGTACCTTCAGCGCAACCGTACCGGTGTCATCGCCGGCAGCCCGGTGTGCCAGGTAGACCTGTGCAGTCCCGCCGCGGCCCGCAATTGAGTCGATGACGTAGCCGTTGAATTCGTCACCCGGTGCAGGCATGCACCGAGGGTGTCATGAGTCACCCAGCGCGGTGGTGGATTTCACCCTAGTACGCGTGTCTGGGAAACTCCGAAGACACTCCAGTCACTGGATCCGGTCCCGCGCCGACGGGTGCCGGCGCCGGGGGAGGCGGTACAGGCTGGGCGGATGCCGGTGCCCGAGGTGTTCTCGGCGGGGGCAGCGGCCTGGCGCGCACATTCAGCGGCCACCAGAACCAGCGGCCCAGCAGGGTCGCGATGGCCGGTGTCATGAAGGACCGCACCACCAGGGTGTCGAACAACAGGCCAAGACCGATGGTGGTACCCACCTGACCGATAATGGTGAGATCGCTGATGGCCATGGCCATCATCGTGAAGGCGAAGACCAGGCCCGCGGAGGTCACCACACTGCCGGTGCCGCCCATGGCCCGGATCATGCCCGTCTTCAAGCCACCCGGGAGTTCTTCCTTGAGTCGGGAAACCAGTAGCAGGTTGTAGTCGGAGCCCACGGCGAGCAGCACGATGATCGCCATCTGCATGACCATCCAGTGCAATTCTTTGCCCAGGATGTACTGCCAGATGATGACCGACAGGCCGAACGATGCGCCCAGGGACAGCAGTACGGTGCCGACGATCACCAGCGACGCGACGAAGCTGCGGGTGATGAGCAGCATGATCAGGAAGATCAGGCACAGCGCGGATATGCCGGCGATGAGCAAGTCGTAGCGGGCGCCGTCGGCCATGTCCTTGAATGTCGCTGCAGTGCCGCCGAGTTCGATCTTGGCGTCCTCCAGCGGTGTGCCCTTGACCGCCTCGACAGCCGCCAGCTTGATCGGCTCGATATGTGAAAGTCCTTCGGGTGACGTGGGGTCACCGCGATGCGAGATGATCATGCGCAGTGTCTTGCCATCGGGGGACAAGAACATCTTGAGGCCGCGTTTGAAATCGGGGTTGTCGAATATCTCCGGCGGTAGATAGAACGAGTCGTCGTTCTTGGCCTTGTCGAACGCCTTGCCCATGGCGGTCGAGTCCTTGCTCATCTCGTCCATCTGGTCGTACATGCCGCCCATGGTGCTGTGCATCGTCGCCATCATGTTCTGCATGGATTCCATGAGGGGGATCATGTCCCGCATGTCCGCGACCATCTGCGGCATCAGGAGATCCATCTTGTCCATGGTCGTGACCATCACGTCCATGGTCTCGGTCAACTCGTCGATCTTGTCCAGCACATCAAAGATCGACCGGAATGCCTGGCAGATCGGGATATCGAAGCAGTGCTTCTCCCAATAGAAGTAGTTACGGATGGGCCGGAACCAGTCATCGAAATTCTCGATACTGTCCCGCATGTCGTGGATGGTGCCCTGAAGTTTGTGCATATCGCTCACCACGCTGTGCATCACACCGGTGAGCTCGGTCATGCTGGCCAGCATCTTTTTCATGACGCCGACCATGACGCCCATTTGGTCGGACTGGACCTTCATATCGGCCATACGGTCCTTCATCAGCTTCATGTTCTGAATCTGGCCGACGCCCTGCGCGCTGATGAGGAATGGAATGGAGCTGTGCTCGATCGGTGTGCCCTGCGGGCGGGTGATCGCTTGCACGCGAGCAATTCCCGGTACGCGGTAGACGGCCTTGGCGAGCTTGTCGATGACCAGGAAGTCTGTGGAGTTCCGCATATCGTGGTCAGATTCCACGACGAGCATCTCGGGGTTCATCCGGGCCGGATCGAAGTGTCGGTCAGCGGCTTGGAATCCCTGATTCGCGGGGATGTCCTTGGGGATGTACTTCTTGTCGTCGTAGCTGGTCTTGTATCCGGGAAGTGCGGCCAAGCCGATGATGGCGATCGCCAGCGAGGCCGCCAGGATCGGGCCGGGCCAGCGCGTGATAGCGGCGCCGATGCGGCGCCAGGTGCGAATTCGCATGGCGCGCTTGGGTTCGAACAGCCCAAACCGGCTGCCGATGGTGATCAGTGAAGGCCCCAACGTGAGGGCGACGGCCACCGCCGTCAGGACCGCCACGGCACAGGGGACGCCCATGGTTTGGAAGTACGGCATACGGGTGAAGCTCAGGCAGTACATGGCGCCCGCGATCGTCGACCCCGTACCCAAGATGACATGTGCTGTGCCATGGAACATCTCGTAGTACGCGGCTTCGCGGTCCAGCCCGCTGACTCGGGCTTCCTGATATCGCCCGATCAAGAAGATCGCGTAGTCGGTGCCCGCCGCGATGACCAGCACCACAAGGAGATTCACCGCGAAGGTGGACAGTCCGATGATGTGGTTGTCGCCCAGCACCGAGATCATGCCGCGCGCGGCGCCCAGTTGGATGCCCACCATGAGGAGCACCAACAGCACGGTGAAGATCGATCGGTAGAAGAACAGCAGCATCACGATGATGACGATGAAGGTCAGTCCGGTGATCTTGATCATGCTGCTGTCGCCGGCATGGGCCATATCGGCCTGAAGTGCGGCCGCACCGGTGACGTACACCTTGAGCCCGTCCGGCATCGGCTTCGGATTGCCGTGTTCGTCCATCGAGAGGTCCGCAACGGTCTTACGGACGGATTCGATCGATTCGTTCGCGAGCGTCTCGCCCATGTCTCCGGCGAGGTTCAGCTGAACGTAGGCCGACTTGCCGTCGGTGCTCTGCGCGCCGGACTCGGTGAGGGGATCGCCCCAGAAGTCCTGAACGTGCTGAACATGTTTGGTGTCGGCGCGCAGCTTCGACACCAATTCGTCGTAGAACTTGTGTGCGCCGGCGCCGAGTGGTTTATCGGCCTCGAGGACGATCATGGCTGCGCTGTTGGAGTCGGACTCCTGGAACAGCCGGCCCATGTTCTTCATCGCCTTCATGGACGGCGCGTCGGCGGGGCTCAGCGAGACGGTGTTCGCTTGGGCCACCTGCTCCAACTGAGGTGCTGCCAGGCCGAGGCCGATGACAACCGCTATCCAGATGATGATGATGGGGATGGAGAGTCGTCGGATCCATTTGGCCAGGAAGGTGGGCTCCCCGCTGCCGTGTGCCCCGCTCATGCGGACTTCAC
>NZ_JBFAGW010000009.1:0-188227 GCF_040653875.1 Mycobacterium sp. NPDC050853 | reverse complement strand
CAGCGCTGGCCAACATCCACGCGGTGTCCCCGGTATTCGGGACACCCATTACTGGGAAACCATCCACTAGCGGCATTCCTCTCGACTGATCTCAGGGGCGTACGGCGTAAGAGCCGCGGCCAGAACAATGCGCAGCAGATGTGTCGAACACGGCGCGGGCGTGTTGCATCTCCGTGAAGCAATCAGCGTGAGCCGAAATTGGAACAGCACGCCGGTGGCGTTCCGCTGCTCGGCATTCTGCTGTTGATGTGCGGGAAACATGCCGGATATCGGTCGTCTCTAACGTAGCCACGTTCGTCGGCCACGAATCGGCTGCGGGCCCCTCATAGCGATAGGAACTCAATTGAGCGGAAATGCTGTCCGTCTGCAGGCAATCAACAATGTCGAGGCCTATGTGCCTCCAGCGATCAGCTTTGTGGTCGGCGAAGAGCCGGGTGAAGTGTTCGGCGCGAACGTCTTCAGCAAGGCTGTCATGCAACAGCGCCTCCCCAAGTCTGTCTTCAAATCCGTAACCGCCACTATCGAAAAGGGCGCCAAGCTGGACCCGGCCGTGGCTGACGCCGTCGCCTCAGCGATGAAGGACTGGGCACTTGAGAAGGGCGCAACGCACTACGCCCACGTCTTCTACCCGCTTACCGGTCTGACCGCCGAGAAGCATGACAGCTTCCTCGAGCCGGTCAGCGACGGTGCGACGCTGGCTGAGTTCGCGGGCAAGACTCTAATCCAGGGCGAACCGGATGCCTCCAGTTTTCCCAGCGGCGGCTTGCGCAATACCTTCGAGGCTCGCGGCTACACCGGCTGGGACGTCACCAGCCCCGCCTACATCCTCGAAAATCCCAATGGCAACACGCTGTGTATCCCAACCGTGTTCGTGTCGATGACCGGTGAGGCGCTGGACCACAAGACCCCGCTGCTGCGCAGCCAGCAGGCGATGGGCGAGCACGCCGAGCGCATCCTGAAACTGTTCGGCCACAGCAATTTCGACCACATCGTGTCGTTCTGCGGTCCTGAGCAGGAGTACTTCCTGGTGGATCGCCACTTCTTCCTGGCCCGCCCCGACCTGATCAACGCCGGTCGCACGCTGTTCGGCGCAAAGCCCCCGAAGGGCCAGGAGTTCGACGACCACTATTTCGGTGCGGTGCCCGAGCGCGTTCTCGGTTTTATGATGGATACCGAACGTGAGCTGTTCAAGCTCGGTATCCCGGCCAAGACCCGACACAACGAGGTCGCCCCCGGCCAGTTCGAGATCGCTCCGATGTTCGAGCGCGCCAACATCGCCTCCGACCACCAACAGCTGCTCATGACGACGTTCAAGACGATCGCCAAGAAGCACGGCATGGAGTGCCTGTTCCACGAGAAACCCTTCGCCGGTGTCAACGGTTCGGGCAAGCACGTCAACTTCTCGCTGGGCAACTCGCAGTTCGGCAGTCTGTTGGTGCCGGGGGATACCCCGCACGAGAACGCCCAGTTCCTGGTCTTCTGCGCCGCGGTGATCCGCGCCGTGCACAAGTTCGGCGGGCTGCTTCGGGTCTCAGTGGCCTCAGCCACCAACGATCACCGCCTCGGCGCGAACGAGGCCCCGCCGGCCATTATCTCGATCTTCCTCGGGGACCAGCTGGCCGACGTGTTCGAGCAGATCGCTAAGGGCGCGGCGACATCATCAAAGGGCAAGGGCAGCATGATCATCGGCGTCGACACGCTGCCGGTCCTGCCTACCGATCCGGGCGACCGCAACCGCACCAGCCCGTTCGCCTTCACCGGCAACCGCTTCGAATTCCGCGCACCAGGCTCGATGCAGACCGTGGCGGCACCGATGGTCACGATCAACACCATCATGGCCGATTCGCTGGACTACATTGCGACCATCCTGGAGAAGGAGGTCGCCGACGGCACCGACTTCGACAAGGCCGTTCAGCAGCTCCTCACCGACATCATCACCGAACACGGTGCGGTGGTGTTCAACGGAGACGGGTATTCGGACGAGTGGCAGAGCGAGGCTGCCGTTCGTGGTCTGCCGAATCTGAAGACCACATTGGACGCGCTGCCTGAGCTGATCAAGCCGGATGCACTTGAGCTGTTCGATAAGTACAAGGTCTTCAACGATCGCGAGATGCACAGCCGATACGAGATCAGTCTTGAGCAGTACGCGCTGACCATTCATGTCGAGGCGAAGCTGTCCTTGGAGCTGGGTTCGACCGTGGTGCTGCCCGCGGCACTGCGCTATCAGACCGAGCTCGCACAGAATGTCGCTGCGCTGAAGGCCGCCGGGATGGAACCCAGCACCACATTGCTGGAGGACGTGTCAGCTCCGATCTCCGATCTGGTCAACGCGCTTGCCGATCTACGGAAGGGAATCGAGAGTGATTCCGCGACCAGCGCGCTGGAGGAGGCAGAGCATGCGAAGAGCCTGCTGCCCGGAATGGATGCGGTGCGCGCGGCTGCTGATGTGCTTGAGGGAATAGTGGCCGACGATCTGTGGCCGCTGCCGACCTACCAGGAACTGCTCTACATCCTGTAGCGGGTGGAGTCTCGGTCGAAGGAAGGTGTTCCGCGAGCTTGTCGGAGATTTCTGGCTCGACACGATCTACTGCTTGAGCATGGCCACGGCGCAAAGCATGAATACCTGATTAGGCCCTGTAACCACTGTCACCTATTTGCTGTGGAAGCGACGGCGGTTGCCGCAGCTCAAGGCACACGATTCTCGACACACGGAGGCGCCGGCAGTTAACACTTCGGCGCCGGTCCATGAGAACGTAGTTCTCATCATGGGCACGGATAGCCATCAGTACCTCTCTTACGAGGAGTTCGGTCGGGCGTTCTTCGAGATAGCCGTCAGCGAAGCCCGGGTGAGGGCCGCGGTCGCGTCGATCGCCGGCGAACCGTTCGAGGTCGGCCCCATGGCTCAAGGGCCGGGAAAGATCGCGAAGGTGACCGCAAAAGTCCAGATCCAGGACCCGATCGTCACCCGGAACGCGGGCGACATCATCACCTTCGATATCCAGGTGCCGCTGGCCATCGATTTGCTGATCGACCTGAAGCTCGACAAGAGCCGTTTCAAGGTCGCGGGCAATATCAACTTGAAGGCCACCGCCCGCGCCGCCGCGCCGCTGCAGCTGATCATCGACGTCGCGCCGCCCGGACCCTCGGATATCACGGTCGATGTGTCCTCGACCACCATCCGTGGGGAGCTGCTGCGCATCTTGGCGGGGGTTGACCAGCTGATCAGCCGGTTCATCGCCAAGTACGTCGCCAACGAGGTTGACAACCCCAAGGCCATGGCGGCGCGCACAATTGACGTCGCACACCGACTCGATTCGGCCTGGACGGGCGTTTGATCGACCTCTCGGCCTGGTACTCCGTCACGACGGGGGAGTCCGGCGCCGTGGTCTACCGGTCACCCGACGGCGCTCGTTATGCGAAAACGGGAAGCGTCAACCTTCTGGCGGATCTTGAGACGGACCTTCAGGCGGAGCGCGACCGGATCGAATGGTTAAGCGCTCAACACATCCCGAGCCCCACGGTGCTCGACTGGTCAACGGGGCCGAACGGTCCGGTATTGGTGACCTCGGCCGTTCAGGGCATCTCCGCCGACCAGCTCGATGCGGACGATCTCGACAAAGCCTGGCCCGCTATCGCGGACGCGGTGCGGCGGCTGCATGCGCTGCCGACGTCCGGCTGCCCTTTCACGCGAACTCTGGGCGCGATGATGGCCACGGCGCGCGCCGTGGTGGCTCGTGAAGCCGTCAACCCGGATTTCCTGCCGGACGCGGATCGTTCGGTTCCGGCGCGTGACCTCCTGGTGCGGGTGGAAAGCACTCTGCCCGAACGCCTCGGCCAGGAACAATCCGATCTGGTGGTGTGTCACGGGGATCTGTGCCTGCCGAACATCGTCATCTCGCCGAAGGACTTCTCGGTAGCCGGTTTCATCGACCTCGGCAGGCTCGGGCTCGCCGACCGGCACGCCGATCTCGCGCTCTTGTTCGCCAACTCCCGAGAAACCTGGCCCGAAGACACCCGCGCCGCCAACGCTCATGCGCGATTCGAGCAGGTCTATGGAACACGGGCCGATCCCGAGCGTCTGGGCTTTTACCTGCAGCTCGACCCGCTGACCTGGGGTTAGTATTTCGCTCTTGATTTATATAAGTCATTCCTTTTAATATGCGAACGTGCATGCCTTCGACATACTCGGAGACCCGGTGCGCCGGCGCATTCTGGAACTGATCCACAAGGGGGAGATGTCCTCCGGCGCCATCACCGACGTGATCCGATCAGAGTTCTTGATCAGCCAACCGGCCGTGTCGCAGCATCTCAAGGTATTGCGCAACAACGGCTTTGCCCTCGTACGTGCCGAGGGGACCCGCCGCTTGTACAGCGTTGATACCGCTCCGCTGCGCGAGGTGGACCGCTGGCTCGACACCTTCCGTAGCAACTGGACACCACACTTGGACGCATTGGCCACCGAGATCGCCCGTGGCAAGCGGCAACGCCGGACCACTGACACCCAGAAGGAGAACGCCACATGATCGATGTTCAGCACCAGCTCAACTCCGTCCGCCGCACCCTGGGCACCAAGACATTCGAGGCCCGCGCGGCACGCGTCGTGACGGTCAGTCAGACCTATGACACCGACGCAGAGGACCTCTGGGATGCCTGTACCAGCCTCGAGCGCATCCCGCGCTGGTTCCTGCCGATCGCGGGAGACTTGCGCATGGGTGGACATTATTCGTTGGAAGGTAACGCTTCTGGCACAGTACTGACCTGCGATGCACCTCATTCGTTCACGGCGACATGGGAATGCGGCGGCATGAGCTGGATCGAGGTGACGATCGCACCGGAATCCGGCGACCGGGCCACTTTCACCCTCGAACACATATCCGATATCAGCGATGACGACGAACACTGGCTGCAGTTCGGGCCGGGTGCCGTCGGAGTCGGTTGGGATTCCGGACTTCTCGGGCTGGCCGGATATCTCGCGTCGCCCGAAGACCGCATTACCCCCGAGGAGGGTATGGCGTGGGCGGCCAGCGATGAGGGGCGCGCCTTCATGGCGGGCTCCAGCGAGCGGTGGTACGAGGCCGCGATCGCCTCGGGTATGGATCCAGCGCAAGCCCGCCGCATGGCCGATCGCACCACGGAGGCCTATACCGCGGGCTGACGTGGCGCACGCCACAGCGGACGCTACTATCGGCCCATGACCACATCGGCAGTGTCGCCGGATGTACCTGGATTTGGACCCGTTACCCAAATTGCTTGGGTTACTGACGATCTCGATGCCACCGAAGGCATGCTTAGCACCGTATTCGGGGTCAAGAAATGGACGCGAATACCAGATGTGCACTTCGGCCCGGACAGTTGCACCTACCGTGGCACACCTGCTGATTTCACCGCGACCATCGCGCTGAGCTATCTCGACGACATGCAGCTCGAACTGATCCTCCCGGTCAGCGGGACGAGCATTTACACCGAGTACTTGGATCGCAATCCCGCAGGCTTGCACCACGTGTGCGTGGAACCACCCGACCTTGACGCCGCGCTCGACCATGCCAAGGCACACGGCATGGAGGTGATTCAGGACGGTGTGATGCCCGGTGGCATGCGCTTTGCCTACCTGTCGGCGCCCACGGCCGCCTTGCCGTATATGGAACTGGCCTTCGTCCCGCCCGAGATACGGGCGTTCTACGACTACATCAAGAGTGAGCAGGCATGACGACAGCGATACCGGAAACCGTGGCGGTCCAAGACATCACCGAGTGGTCGGATGACGTAGACGTGCTCGTCATCGGCTTCGGCATGGGAGGCGGGTGCGCCGCCGTCTCGGCTGCCGAATCCGGTGCGCAGGTGCTCGCGCTCGAACGTGCCGCCGCCGCGGGCGGTACCACCGCGATGGCCGGCGGGCACTTCTACCTCGGCGGCGGCACTGCGGTGCAGGAGGCCACCGGGCACGCAGACAGCGCCGACGAGATGTACAAGTACCTCATAGCGGTATCGCCCGACCCCGATCCAGAGAAGATCCGGCTGTACTGCGACGGGAGCGTCGAGCATTTCAATTGGCTTGAGGCACTGGGATTTCAGTTCGAGCGCAGCTTCTACCCGGAGAAGGCCGTCATCCAGCCCAATACCGAAGGGCTGATGTTCACGGGTAACGAGCTGGTCTGGCCGTACCGCGATGAAGCAGTCCCGGCACCCCGCGGTCACAAGGTCCCCAGGCCCGGAGATACCGGCGGCGCAGGCATGGTGGTGGAACTACTCGCCCAGCGTGCCGGCGAGCTCGGCGTTCCCATCCGCTACGAGACCGGCGCCACCGCGCTCATCCTCGACGAGCAGGGCGCAGTCGTCGGTGCCACGTGGAAGCGCTTCTCCGAAACCGGTGCGATACGGGCCAAGTCGGTGATCATCGCGGCGGGTGGATTCGTGATGAACCCCGCCATGGTGGCCGAATACACCCCCAAGCTCGCCGAGAAGCCCTTCGTGCTGGGGAGCACCTATGACGACGGACTCGGCATCAGGCTCGGGGTGTCCGCGGGTGCGGACACCCGCAACATGAATCAGATCTTCGTGACCGCACCGGTGTACCCGCCCTCGGGCCTGCTCACCGGAATCATCGTCAACAAGAACGGTGAACGGTTCGTCGCCGAGGACTCCTACCACTCGCGAACCTCCGGGTTCGTGATGGACCAGCCCGAGAGTGCCGCCTATCTGATCGTCGATTCCGAACATATGGATCGCCCGACGCTGCCGTTGACACCATTCATCGACGGCTGGGAGACCGTGGCTGAAATGGAGAAAGCCCTGGGCATCCCGCCCGGCAATCTGGAGAAGACGCTGCAGCGATACAACGAGCACGCCGCCAGGGGAGAGGACCCCGACTTTCACAAGTACCCGAAATACCTTGCACCGCAGGGAACCGGGCCGTGGGGCGCATTCGACCTCACCCTTGGTAAGGCGATCTACGCGGGGTTCACACTCGGCGGGCTCCGCACTGACTCCGACGGATGTGTGCTTACCGAATCCGGGCAAGCGATATCCGGCCTCTATGCGGCGGGCGCCAGCGCGTCAAACATTGCTCAGGACGGCAAGGGCTACAGCAGTGGAACCCGGCTCGGCGAAGCCTCGTTCTTCGGCCGACGGGCCGGATCGCACGCCTCACAGCATGCATCGGCGCATTGAGCAGGACCTGTGTGCTACGTCACAAAAGAGCATCAAATGACCACGTGGCGGAATAGCTCATCGACCCCCACAAACCCGTCGCCTAGGCTGTCAGCAACGGAAAGGTGACTCCAATGGCGGAGGTCTATACCAGCAACGGGCATCGGTCCGCGCCGACCGGCAAGATCCGCAAGCTGGCCAACGTCGCGCTGAACATCGACGGCACCGTCGGAAGCATCGAGTCGATGGCCGTCCAGGTGCACGATCTCACCGATCGGGTCGGCGGCATGCTCGATCACCTCGATTCGAGCCTGGAGCGCCTCGATGACTCCCTGGATTCGCTAAACCTCACGTTGAACAACCTGGCCGAAACCACTACGACGCTGGCCAGAACGATGACGAGCCTCGAAACGCTCATCGGCGTCGTGGACCCCCTGATTCGGGTCCTCAAGGTCGCGCTGTACCCGACGAAGATCGTGCTGGACTTCGCCGACGACCGGATCGCCCAGGTCGAACGCGCCTTACATAAATAAGACGCTCCCTCGCTGGTCATCGCCCGCCGCAGTCGGCGTTCGATTAACATACATACAAGTTTGTCGGTAATGTTAAACGACTTGGATGGCCAGGTACGACGAAGGGAGTCGCCGTGAGCGACGGTTCCGATCAGCCCCGGCGGCCCCGCAAACTCGATCCGGTTTCCGCCGAGATCCAGTTCGATCGGCTCGCCGCGACCGCAGGTCAACTCCTCAAGGCCGGTACCCGGATCCTGAGTCAACGCCCCAGCGAGCGCGACCTGCGCCAAGTGGTCGCCAGGGAGATGCGCCGGTCATTCGCCGAGCTCGGACCCGCCTACGTCAAGTTCGGGCAGCTCATCGCGTCCTCCCCGGGCATGTTCCCCGAGGACCTCTCCGCCGAGTTCCGGTCGTTGCTCGATCAGGTGCCCGCCGCGAACCCGCAGACCATCCGTTCGATGCTCACCGACGAGCTCGGCGCACCACCCGAGGATGTATTTGCCTCGTTCGACGCGGTCCCGTTCGCATCGGCCTCAATCGCCCAGGTACACAAGGCAACGCTGCAGGACGGCACCTCGGTTGTCGTCAAGATCCAGCGCCCCGCGATCCGCACCCGGCTCGCGGCCGATCTGCAGATCCTCAAACAAATCGCCCGCGGTCTCGAACTCACCGAAATGGGTCGGATGTCCAACATCTACGAGGTGATGGAAGATTTCGAGGCCAACCTCGCCGAGGAACTCGACTTCACCTTGGAAGCCCAAGCCATGAGCGATTGGACGGCGGGCCTGGCAGACTCCAAGTACGCGCCGAAAGTGCGCGTACCCCAAGTTTATTCGGATCTGTCCACCGACAAGGTGCTCACCATGGAATACGTGGAAGGCATCAGGATCGACCGCGCGGACGAGATCCGCGCGGCGGGATTCGACGGTCCCGCGGTAGTCAAGACTCTGATGCTCACCCTCTTCGACTCGGCATTCGCCGCGGGCACCTTCCATGGCGATCTCCACGCCGGAAACCTGATGGTGGACCCGGAAGGGCGAATTGTCTTCCTGGACTTCGGAATTGTCGGCCGACTCGATGAGCGGACCCGCAAGACACTGCGCGAGCTGATCGGCGCCCTCATCATCGAACCCGATGATGAGTCGGCCGCGCGAACGCTGATCAGACTGGGTGCCATCGACCCCGGCGCCGACCCCGCCAAGGTTGCCGAGTCGCTCCGAAAGGTGACTCGCCCCATGGGCACCTCATTGGGCAAGATCTCTTACGGCACGATCGGTCGGCAGCTCACCGCATTGGGGCGCGAACACGACGCCATCCTCCCCAAGGAGTTCATCCTGGTGGGCAAGCAGCTGCTCTACGTCGAGCGGTACACCAAACTACTTGCGCCCGACTGGCAGCCGGTGGGGGACCCGGAGATTCTCACCTACTTCGGCACCTTGATATCGGAGTACCAGCAAGCCCGCGAAGAAATCAACGACAGCAAGGACGGGCTCGGAGAATGACACGGACCGTTGGTAGTCCAGCACAGTCGACTACCCGCAATCATCGCGGAGAACGGCGAACCCAGGAGGAGCGCAGCGCCGCGATGCGTGGACGGCTACTGGACGCCACGGTGGACTGCCTGGTCAAGTACGGATACGCGGGTACGACAACCACGCGGGTGGCACAACGCGCCGGCGTCACGCGCGGTGCGCTGGTGCACCATTTCCAATCGAAATCCGAGCTGCTCGGAGAATCGGTGCGGCACTTGGCGTTCAAACAGGGGCAGGAGATACTCTCCGAGCTGATCGCCCTGGACCGCGAAAGCGACGCCGACTTCGTCAGCCGCTGCCTGGACGCCCTCTGGCGGATGCACCAGGGGTCGATGTTCATCGCCACCATGGAGCTGTGGATAGCCGCGCGCACCGACACCGAACTATCAGCGCAGATGGATCAATTCGAATTCATCGTCATGCAGCAGTTCTCGACACTGGGCCAGTCGGTGGGCCAGACCGATGAGGAAGTTCGCGTGATCCGCAATGTCACCCTCACCGCAATGGATGCTGTTCGCGGAATACTGGTGAACAGCATGACCGCACCGCAGGAGGTCCGCGATCAACGCTGGGCGCGCGCCAAGGCGATGCTGTTGACCATCGTCGAGTCACCGACGGTCGGTGCGCCGCTCGACTCCGCGTTGCGCACGATGGACACCGGAAAGCTGACCCTGTCCGACTAGATCCCCAAAGTCGCTCCGCTCCCGCCCGGCCGACCCTAGTTCGCCTTCGGAGCGGACTCACCTGCCGCACTGGCGGCTTCCGCGGCCCGAGCTTCCTCTGCCGCGATCACCATGTTGCCGAAGAAGCCGATGAACGACGGGTCCGACAGCAGTGCCCAGTCGGGCGCCAGCAGCTTCATGTAGCGCTCGACATACAGCAGCTGCTTGGAGATCAACACCAGCTCGCGGGGCAACCGAACGTCGTACTGCTTGGCCATCGTCGCCAGCTGCTTGCCAAGCTGGCCGTACTCGATGGCCGAAAGTTTTGACTGCTGCAGGGGATTGGTGAAATCGGAGATCGTCTTGGCAGCAGTATTGGGGTCGACGGATTTACCCCGGTCGCCAATGGCACCAAGCTTGTAGATGCCCCGACTCACCGCCGCATGATCGTTCTTCACAAACAGATCGACCATGATCTCGGTGAAGATCCTCCGGCTGCGCTCGTCGATCCGGCCGACGATTCCAAAGTCCAGGAAGACGATCCGGCCGTCAGAGTCGACCAGCAG
The DNA here is from genome assembly GCF_040653875.1 of Mycobacterium sp. NPDC050853. Classification (NCBI taxonomy): domain Bacteria; kingdom Bacillati; phylum Actinomycetota; class Actinomycetes; order Mycobacteriales; family Mycobacteriaceae; genus Mycobacterium; species Mycobacterium sp. NPDC050853. Next base: position 177,809 of record NZ_JBFAGW010000009.1, on the reverse strand, counting down.
GTTCCCCGCATGGAGGTCCCCGTGGAAAAGGCCCTTGTGAAAGCCCGTCTCGAACAGCGAGTACACGATTGCCTTCACCAGCGCGACACCATCGAAGCCGGCCTTCGCCAGCTCCGCGACATTGTCGATCCGTATGCCTTCGACGTATTCCATGGTGAGTACGCGTTCGGTGGTGTACTCCCAGAAGACCTTGGGGACTCGCACCTTGTCGCCGTACTCGGTGTCGGCCAGGCTTGCCATCCACTGTTCCATGGCGTGACCCTCGGCCGCGAAATCTAGCTCCTCATTGAGGTTCTGCTCGAAGTCCTCCACGATCTCCGTGGCATTGGTTGCCCGGCCCAGATCGGTCTTGACGATCACACGCGCGAGACGACCGATGATGCGGACATCGGCGGCCAACCTGGTGCGGATCTTCGGCCGCTGGATCTTCACCACCACCCGCTCACCCGTCTTGAGTGTCGCGTGGTGCACCTGAGCGATGGACGCCGAGGCGAACGGTTTGTCGTCGAATGTCGCGAATATCGCTGCGGGATGAGCACCTAACTGCTCCCGCACGCTCTGGTGAATCAGCTGTGACGACGCAGGGGGCACCCTGTCGAGCAGCGTGCGGAACTCATTGGACAGCGTTTCGGGGAAGACACCGGGGGAGGAAGCGATGAGCTGCCCCAACTTCACGTACGTCGGCCCCATGAGTGCGAACGTCCGGCGCAGCTCGTGCGCCGCGCGCACCTCCAGCGACCTTCCACGTCGAGGCCTCGCCAGCAGGCGTGCTCCCGACCCAATCAGCCGGGTAACCGTGAGGCCAAAACGCCGGGCCTCAACCCGCAGCGGCGGTGGATTCAGCTTGACCTTCGGGCGGGTGATCTCGATATCGATCGACCCACGTACAGGTCGCGAATCCGCCGCCGCCACGGGTGATTCCGCGGTAGATTCCGAGGTGGGTCGTTGTTTCCCGTTCTCGGGCAATCCGGAAGCGAGCAGCGCCGCGTCATTGCCCGCGCCCTCGGGGGTGCTCATGAGCGCCACTGTAATACATACGAGCACAGATGTATGTAACCTGCGCTGGGTTACCGTCAAGTAGCTGTCGATTCCGAGGCAACCACCCACAGGCCTGTCGGTATCTAACCGCTATACACCTGCATTTAGTCGTAACTCCGGTCGGGATCTGCGGTAATTGCATCTTACATACACGAGGGTATGTATGTTACGTTCGGAACCGTTGGTATCAATCCACGCCAGACCATTGACAAAGGAGTCTTCGCCCATGTCCGAGCTGCACTCCAGCATCGACCTCCCGTACAGCATCGACAAGCTCTGGTCGGTGTTGCCGGACCTCAACAAGTACGACGAGTGGATGACCATCCACACCGGATTCAAGGGCGATGTCCCCGCGATCGAGGACATCAAGGTCGGCACCAAGTTCTCCGAAATCGTCACCCTGATGGGCATGGCCAACACGGTCGAGTGGACCGTGCAGGAGTTCACCCCCGCCGACGAGGTGCTGTCGGCCAAGAAGGGCTCCTTCAAGCTGGGCGGCACCGGCATGGCTGGAGTCGAGGCCATCATCAAGTCCAGCGTCGAAGAGATCGACGGCGACAACACCAGAGTGAACGTCGACTCGTCCTTCAGCGGGCAGATGCTCACCGGAGCCATCGGTACGGCCATCGACAAGGCCGTCCAGGAGGAACTCGAGAACTCCGTCACCCGCCTCAAGGAATTTCTGGCCAAGGAGCTCGGCTAACCGGACTCGTTGACCTCAACCACTTTCAACGGAGAAAGCAGGACTCATGCTCGACTGGTCACCCATTGACCTTGCGGTACGCGACGCCGTTCGCCAGTTCATCGACAAGGAGGTCAGGCCTCACGTCGACGCGCTCGAGTCCGGCGAGATGGAGCCGTACCCCGTCATCCGGAAAATGTTCGCCACCTTCGGTATCGACGCTCTCGCCAAAGAGGGCTTGCAGAAGCAGATCGAGAAGAAGAAGGCTCGCGAGGCCGCACTAGCGGCCGGGCAACCCCTCGAGGAATCCAAGAAGTCCGATGACGGGGGCGCCATGGGCATGGCGGGGGGGTCGGCCAGTATGGGATTCGTACTGACCAGTGAAATCTCCCGCGTCTGTATGGGTTTGGTCACGGGGATGGGTGTCAGCATGGGCCTCACCGTGCCGACCATCGCCTCCCGCGGCACCGCAGCCCAAATGGAGCGCTGGCTGCCCGAGCTCGTCACCTACGAGAAGGTGGGGGCGTGGGCCATCACCGAACCCGATTCGGGCTCTGATGCGTTCGGCGGTATGAAGACCTATGTCACGCGCGATGGTGAGGACTACATCCTCAACGGACAGAAGACCTTCATCACCAATGGGCCCGATGCCGATGTGATCGTCGTCTACGCCAAATTGGATGAAAAGGACCCTTCGGTCGACAAGAGGGACCGCAAGGTGCTGACCTTCGTACTGGATAAGGGCATGGAGGGCTTCGCGCAGTCAAAGCCGTTCCGCAAGATGGGCATTCACAGCTCGCGCACCGGCCAGTTGTTCTTTGAGAATGTCCGGCTCGGCAAGGACCGTCTTCTCGGCGAAACCGAGACCAGCGACCAGGGCGACGGCCGAGACAGTGCACGCGCGAACTTCTCGATGGAGCGCATCGGCGTGGCCGCACTGGCGCTCGGCGTCATCGAAGAGTGCCTGCGGCTCTCACTGGATTACGCGAAGACACGCACCCTGTGGGGCAAGGAGATCGCCCAGTTCCAGCTCATCCAGCTCAAGCTCGCCAAGATGGAAGTGGCCCGGATTAACGTACGGAACATGATGTTCCACGCCATCGAGAGCATGTCTGAGGGAAAGACACCCTCGCTTTCGGAAGCATCGGCCATCAAGCTCTACTGCTCGGAGGCTGCCACTGACGTCGCGATGGACGCCGTACAGCTCTTCGGCGGCAACGGCTACATGACCGAGTACCGGGTCGAGCAGCTGGCGCGTGACGCCAAGTCGCTCATGATCTACGCCGGCAGCAACGAGGTGCAGATCACCCATATCGCCAAGGGCCTGCTCTCCGGATAGGGCCCAGGGGCCCAGGCCCCTGGCTACTTCGCCGAGTGTGCGTTCAAACAGAGATTCGAGCGAGATTTTCTGCGTGGACGAGCACTCGGCGAAGACGTGGCCGCAACTTCTGGCAGAGTCGGCACGCGGCTGCGCCGGGCCCTGCCACCACACCGCGTACCGTGTCCATGTGCGCAAGTCGAACACCGCCTCACGGTTCACCGAGAAGTTCTGGAAGCTGCTCGGTGCGACCACCGATAAAGACCAGAGCCAGTCACTGGCCCTCGTGGACGCCTCGAAGAAGTACGACGAGAAGGCCAAGGACCTCACCGACGAGCAGCTCACCAAGGCGGCTAAAAAACTCGACCTGACTGACGGCGTCGAGTCCAAGGACATCGGCCAGTTCCTCGCGATCGTGCGCGAGGCCGCCGACCGAACCATCGAACAGCGGCCGTTCGACGTACAGCTGCTGGGCGCGTTGCGCATGCTCGACGGCGACGTCATCGAAATGGCCACCGGCGAGGGCAAGACGCTTACCGGTGCGATCACCGCCGCGGGATACGCGTTGGGCGGGCGCAGCGTGCACGTCATCTCCGTCAACGACTACCTAGCCCGCCGTGACGCCGAATGGATGGGACCGTTCCTGGAACGGCTCGGGTTGACGGTTGGGTGGATCACCGAGGAATCCACCGCCGACGAACGTCGTGAGGCCTATGCCGCCGACGTCACCTATGGCTCAGTCAACGAGATCGGTTTCGACGTGCTCCGCGACCAGCTGGCCATCGACGTCGACGACCTGGTGTCACCGAGCCCCGATGTCGCGGTCGTCGATGAGGCCGACTCGGTTTTGGTCGACGAGGCATTGGTGCCCCTGGTGCTGGCAGGCACGAGCCACCGGGAGGCCCCGAGCTTCGAGGTTATCGAGGCGATTCGCGACCTGACCGCAGGCGAGGACTATGAGGCCGATAACGATCGACGCAATATCTTCCTGACCGACATTGGTGCACGGAAGCTCGAAAAGCGGCTCGGGAACATCGACCTGTACTCCGAGCATCACGTCGGGACCACCCTCACCGAGGTCAACGTGGCCCTACACGCGCATGTGCTCCTGGAGCGCGATGTGCACTACATCGTGCGCGACGGGGCCGTGCATCTGGTCAACGCCTCACGTGGCCGCATCGCCACCCTGCAACGCTGGCCCGACGGCCTGCAGGCAGCGGTCGAAGCCAAGGAGGGCATCGAAACCACCGACACCGGTGAGGTTCTCGACACCATCACCGTGCAGGCGCTCGTCAACAGGTACCCGCGCGTCTCCGGTATGACCGGTACGGCGCTCGCGGCCGGCGAACAGCTTCGGCAGTTCTACAAGCTGGGCGTCTCACCGATCCCGCCCAATACGCCAAACATCCGCGAGGACCAGCCCGACCGCGTGTACATCACCGAGGCGAGCAAGAACGACGCCATCGTCGCGCATATCGCCGAGATCCACGCCACCGGCCAGCCAGTACTCGTCGGCACCCACGATGTCGCCGAATCCGAGGCGCTGCATCATCGTTTGGTGCGCTCGGGCGTTCCCGCAGTCGTGCTAAACGCCAAGAACGATGCCGAGGAGGCCCGCGTCATCGCCGAGGCCGGCGCGCTCAATGTCGTCACGGTCTCCACACAGATGGCGGGCCGTGGTACCGATATCCGCCTGGGCGGCTCCGACGAGTCCGACTACGACGCGGTCGTGGAGGTCGGTGGGCTGCACGTCGTCGGCACAGGCCGGCACCGCACCGAACGGCTCGACAACCAGCTACGCGGACGTGCGGGACGTCAGGGCGACCCCGGATCGTCGGTCTTCTTCTCCAGCTGGGAGGACGAGGTCGTTGTGGCACACCTGGATTCGGCCAAACTCCCCACCGAAACCGATGATGACGGCCAGATCGTCAGCACCAAGGCCGGCAGCCTCATCGACCACGCGCAGCGCGTCGCCGAGGGCGCAATGCTCGACCTGCACGCCAACACCTGGCGATACAACCAGCTGATCGCCCAGCAGCGGGCCATCATCGCCGACCGTCGCGAGACCCTGCTGCGCACCGACACCGCACGCAAGGAGCTACAGGAGCGTTCGTCGGAACGCTACGACGAGCTGGCTGAGGAACTTTCCGACGAGCGGCTGGAACGCATCTCGCGGCAGATCATGCTGTACCACCTCGACCGCGGGTGGGCGGACCACCTGGCGTACCTCTCCGATGTGCGCGAAAGCATCCATCTGCGGGCGCTCGGACGGCAGAACCCGATCGATGAGTTCCACCGGTTGGCCGTCGACGCCTTCGCATCGCTGGCGGCGGACGCCGTGGAAGCGGCACAGCAGACCTTCGACACCGCGAATCTGGTTGACGAGGAACAGGGATTGGATCTGTCGAAGCTCGCGCGGCCGACGTCGACGTGGACGTACATGATCCACGACGACCCGCGCAAGAACGACAGTCTCTCGATCCTGAACCTGCCGGGCGTCTTCAGCTGATAACGGGCTGTCTGTTTGCGCGCGGTATCACTGCGCGGATATGAGAGGCTGGCCGGATGGGAAGCGCAGAGCCCTCCACCGGCGATGAGCCTCTTGGGCGAAGAACATCGGACGCAGACGATCGGATTCTGACGGTCCCGAACGTGCTAAGCGTCATTCGGCTGGCGTTCATCCCACTGTTCCTGTATTTGGTGCTGGTAAAGCACGCTGACGGTTGGGCTGTCGCCATCCTGATGCTCAGCGGCTTCACCGACTGGGCCGACGGCAAGATCGCCCGGCTGATGAACCAGTCGTCTCATCTCGGGGCACTCCTGGACCCAGCGGCCGACCGGCTCTACATGGTGACCACCCCGATCGCCCTCGCGATCCGAGACATTGTGCCGTGGTGGATCGTCATCACGCTGCTGGCCCGCGACGTCATTCTCACCCTCGGGCTGCCGATCGTGCGCCGGCGTGGAATCGAGGCGCTCCCGGTCATCTACCTCGGCAAGGCCGCGACCTTCGCGTTGATGTCCGCATTCCCACTCATCCTCATCGGCGAATGGGACTCGTTGTGGGGCAGGGTGATCGGCCCGTGCGGGTGGGCGTTCCTCATGTGGGGACTCGGGATTTACCTGTGGACGTTCGTGCTCTACATCGCGCAGATTGTCATGGTGGTACGTCAGCTGCCCAAAGTGAGCACATGACATGACCGATGAGAGCAGTACCCCCGACCCGGTGCGTGGCAACGGGACACATCTCATGGGTGGTTTCGAACCCGAGGAGGGCCTGGGACACCACACCGCCAACCGACCCAAGCGCAATCCGGTGCCCTCGCTGCTGCGCACGTTGCTCTCCGATCATCTGGATGCCGGATACGCCGAGGCCGCTGCCGCCCGTCGGAGCGGAGCCATTCCGCGCTCACGCTGGGCCGAATGGGGTTGGCAGGCAATCGCTGCCATCACCATCGCCGCTGTTTTCGCGGCGGCCGTCGCCCAGACCACCCGTATCGCACCCGGCATGAAGCAAGAGAAGCAGGGGCTGCTGGTGAGCATCCGCGGTGAACAGCGCGATTCGAGCGCGCTGGAATCCACTCGTGACCGTCTGTCAGCCGAGGTGGCCGGCGCTCGACGCACTCAGCTGGAAGGCAACACACAGGGCAAGGAGCTGCTGAATCGGTTGGACCAGTTGGGTCTTGCGGCAGCGAGCACCGAGGTACGTGGGCCTGCGCTCATCGTCACGCTGGCGGACCCGGGCAGCGCCGGCGATCTGTCGGACGTCTCAAAGGAACGTGTCCCGCGCAGCCAGCAGGTCATTCTGGACCGTGACATGCAGCTTGTCGTGAACTCGTTGTGGACCAGTGGCGCAGAGGCGATTTCGGTCTCCGACCTACGCATCGGCCCGAATGTGACGATGCGTCAGGCCGGGGGAGCGATCCTGGTCGACAACCAGCCGACCAGCTCGCCGTACCGGATCGTGGCGATCGGTCCGGCCAACACGATGAAATCCTCCTTCGAACGCAGCCCGGGAATGGCCCGGATGCGGTTACTGCAGAAGTCCTACGGCATCAGGCTCACCCTCGCCACCGAAGAAGACGTGCACATGGCGCCGGCGGCCAATCGGGATGTGAAGTATGCCAAAGAAATTCCGACGGGTAACCGGTGACGTGACCCATACCGTGATGTGGAGAGGAAGTAGACGATGATCGGCATAGTCGCGCTGGCGATCGGCGTGGTTTTGGGGCTGGTGTTTCACCCGAACGTTCCTGACGCCGTCGCCCCGTACTTGCCGATCGCGGTGGTGGCTGCGCTCGACGCACTGTTCGGCGGTGCTCGCGCATATCTGGACCAGATATTCGATTCGAAGGTCTTCGTGGTGTCCTTCGTGTTCAACGTCTTGGTGGCGGCCCTGATCGTGTTCGTCGGCGACCAGCTCGGGGTCGGCACGCAATTGTCCACGGCCATCATCGTCGTACTCGGCATTCGCATCTTCGGAAACGCTGCCGCCTTGCGGCGCAGGTTGTTTGGAGCGTGAGCCGGTGACCGATTCGTCTAACGCGCCGCACGGTCAGACTCCTTCCCCGGACCAGCCCCCGGGGAAGGCCGCAGACAGCGCTGCACACCCCGGCAAGCACGAGATGCCCAAAACGCGCCGGCCGACTACGCGCACCCAGATCACTTTCGGAGTGCTCGGCGTGGTGTTATGCGCGCTGCTCGGCCTGGCGATCACCACCCAGGTTCGTCAGACCGAATCGGGTGATGGCCTCGATACCGCGCGACCGGCCGACCTGCTGGTACTGCTCGACTCATTGCAACAGCGGGACGCCAACCTGAACAAGGAAATTGCGGACCTGCAGCAGGGCCTTATTACCATGCGCGCCAGTGGAACCGGCAATCAGGCGGTGATCAACGACGCCAAGGCTCGCCTGTCCGCACTGTCGATCATGGTGGGGACCGTCGGTGCCACCGGACCGGGCGTCATTCTCACCGTCAACGACCCCGGACAGGGTCTCGGACCGGAATCCCTGCTCGACATCATCAACGAACTACGGGCGGCCGGCGCCGAGGCCATCGAGATCAAAGCGAACAACCAATCGGTGCGTATCGGTGCCGATTCGTGGGTCACCGGGACCCCCGGACAACTCACCGTCGATGGTGTGCCATTGAGCCCGCCGTATTCGGTTCTCGCGATAGGCGATCCGCCGACACTCGCGGCCGCGATGAACATTCCGGGTGGCGCTGTCGATACTGTTTCGCGGGTAGGTGGGAGCGTTACCATCGACCAGCCGGCGCGCGTGGACATCACCACCTTGCGAGAACCGAAACCGCGCCAATACGCTCAGCCCGGCAAGTAACCTCCGTGCCCAGCGACCACAGACCACTCACCGAGAGCAAGGATGACTCACCGTGACCGAAATTCCTGCCGACCTGCACTACACCGAGGAACACGAGTGGGTGCGGCGCACGGGTGACACGACCGTGCGAATCGGGATCACCGACTACGCGCAGTCGCAGCTCGGTGACGTGGTGTTCGTCCAACTGCCGGATGTCGGCGCCGATCTCGCGGTTGGCTCCACGTTCGGCGAGGTCGAATCCACCAAGTCGGTATCGGACCTGTTTGCGCCCATCACAGCGAAAGTCGTTGGCGCGAATGGCGATTTGGATTCCAACCCGCAACTGGTCAATTCCGATCCGTATGGTGAGGGCTGGTTGGTCGATCTTGAGGTCGCCAGTGCGGCAGACCTCGACGCGGCTCTTAATGACCTCTTAGACGCATCGGGATATGGTGACGCCACCGACTAGGAGGGCACCTGTTCTCCATCCAGTCCGATGACGAAAATTTCTGACCGACCGCCTGCGGATACGGCAGAGGTGGCCCGTTATGGGCAGTCAGACGGTACGGTCGAAAATGAGCGGCGATGAGGGTCGTGAAGAGCGTCATGCTCAACGAGATCCGCACTGACAATCGAATCCTCCAGGGGCGAGGAAGAAGGAGCCATGGTGACCGATAACGACAAGGACGACACGTCAGGCGAGGTCACCGCGGAAACGACTTCGGTGTTCCGCGCCGATTTCGCCACCGAGCTGGAAGCGCCCGCACAGGCCGGTTCCGACGTGTCCGGTGTCGAGGGATTGCCCGCCGGATCGGCACTGTTGGTCGTCAAGCGCGGACCCAATGCGGGATCGCGTTTTCTGCTGGATCAGGCAACCACTTCGGCTGGACGCCATCCGGACAGCGACATTTTCCTCGATGACGTCACGGTGAGCCGTCGTCACGCCGAATTCCGCCTTGACAGTGACGAATTCCAGGTCGTCGACGTGGGCAGCCTCAACGGCACCTACGTAAACCGCGAGCCCGTGGATTCAGCTGTCCTCGCCAACGGCGACGAAGTGCAGATCGGGAAGTTCCGTCTGGTTTTCCTGACGGGCCCCAAGTCGGCCGGCGACGACGCCGCGGGCGGGCAGTGATCAGCACGTGACAGCTCCCGACCGGCCGGCTCTCACCGGAATGTCGATCGGGTCGGTACTCGACCTGTTGCGTCCGGAGTTTCCCGACGTCACGATCTCGAAGATTCGGTTTCTCGAATCGGAGGGACTGGTTACCCCGTCGCGTAGCGCGTCGGGGTATCGCCGGTTTTCGGCCTATGACGCCGAGCGGCTTCGGTTCATCCTGACTGCGCAGCGCGATCACTATCTGCCCTTGAAGGTGATCAAGGAACAGCTCGACGCGCAACCAGACGGAGCGCTGCCCGATGCGACGGGGTTTACCGGCGGTCCTCGTCTTTTTGCCATCACCGATGGCGACAGCACCAACAGTGTTGCCCGTCAAGGATTTCCGCCTGTCCGACCCACGCGGCTCAGCCGCGAGGACCTGCTCTCGCGTTCGGGTGCGGACGAGGTGCTGCTGACTTCGCTCATCAAAGCGGGAATCATCACCGCCGGACCTGGCGGTTTCTTCGACGAATACACGGTCCTGATCGTCCAGTGCGCCGCTGAGCTGGCCGACTACGGCGTCGAGCCACGGCATCTGCGCACCTTCCGATCGGCCGTCGATCGGGAGACCGATTTGATCGCCCAGATCGTCGGCCCGACCGTCAAGGCCAACAAGGCAGGGGCCCGCGACCGCGCCGATGACCTGATCCGGGAGGTGGCGGCGCTGTCGATCGCGCTCCACGGCGCCATGATCAAGTCCGCGGTGCGCGGCGTCCTCGATCGCTGAGTACTAGACTCGCGGTACGACGGACGTACTGGTGTTGGAGGCACGATGAGCGAAGTTCGAGTCGTGGGAATCCGCGTGGAACAGCCCCAGAACCAGCCGGTGTTGTTGTTGCGGGAGTCCGGCGGTGATCGATACCTGCCTATTTGGATCGGTCAGTCGGAGGCGGCGGCCATTGCCCTGGAGCAACAGGGAGTAGAGCCGGCGCGGCCGCTTACCCATGATCTGATCCGTGATCTGATAGCGGCCCTTGGGCATTCGCTCAAGGAAGTGCGGATCGTGGATCTGCAGGAGGGTACGTTCTACGCGGATCTGGTCTTCGATAGCGATATCCGGGTGTCGGCAAGACCCTCGGATTCGGTGGCAATCGCGCTGCGGGTCGGGGTTCCGATCTACGTCGAGGAGGCCGTACTCGCCGAGGCAGGTTTGATCATTCCCGACGAGGACGACGAGGACTCGGGCGGAGCGCTGCGAGAAGACGAGGTAGAGAAGTTCAAAGAATTTCTCGATAGCGTGTCGCCCGACGACTTCAAGGCCACAGAAGGCCCGTAACAGGCCTTAAGTAACGACTAAGTCTCAACCTGACCTTGACAGTCACCGCCCGGGCGCGTCGCGTTGACCGGGATTTCACGGGGGCCATAATTTGACTCAGCGGCCGGCACGGGGCAACGCAAGGGGCGTATGCTCGGAGAATTCGTGCTTGGACGAACGCACTACCGGCGGACTCGGATTCCTGAGGTTCTCAAGGAACCCACGGGACAGACAACCGGGGAAGCGATCGGCGAGAGGGAGCAGAAGTGGTCGAACAGCCGGAGCAGGGGCAGCTGGATATGACGCTGGACACTGGCGTAGCGGGTTCCGCTGGGTCCTCCGTGTCGCCTGGGCCTGTCCAGCCGGGCCTCTTCCCGGATGACTCACTTCCAGATCAGCTCGTCGGCTACCGCGGTCCCAGCGCCTGCCAGGTTGCTGGCATCACCTATCGCCAACTGGACTACTGGGCCCGCACCTCACTCGTGGTTCCCTCGATTCGCGGCGCCGCCGGTTCGGGTAGCCAGCGCCTGTACTCGTTCAAGGACATCCTGGTTCTCAAGATCGTCAAGCGACTGCTGGACACCGGGATCTCCCTACAGAACATCCGGGTTGCCGTCGAACACCTGCGTCAGCGCGGGGTCGAAGACCTTGCGAACATCACGCTGTTCTCGGACGGCACCACCGTCTATGAATGCACCTCCGCTGAGGAGGTTGTCGACCTCCTGCAGGGCGGACAGGGTGTGTTCGGCATCGCGGTCAGCGGCGCCATGCGCGAGCTGACCGGCGCCATCGCCGAGTTTCCGGGGGAGCGTGCCGACGGTGGCGAGGCCATCGAGGCGCCCGAGGACGAACTGGCCTCCCGTCGCAAGGATCGCGCCCGCAAAATCGGCTGATCCAGCTCTACCGCCTTACCGGTCTGGACCAGAGGCTGTACTCGCGTAAACTGGTTCCGCATCGCCCGTGGGCGGGAGAGTGTCATGACCGCCAGTCATGACCGCCGAAGGAGCAACACCTCTCCGCCAATCTCTCAGGCCCCCGAACCGCTCTCGGCCCCGATGCCTCTGGAAAGCGGTGATCTGGCCTACGCCCGGACCGCCCGCCGACGGGGAAAGGCTTCTGAACTGGCTTTTTTTGCCAGATTTTGACGCTGAATCTCTCAGGCGCCCCTAGCGGGTCGATGACAGAGGGAGGGGAGATTTTGTCGCGTGCCAGCCGCGCGACTCGGCCCTCCGGGAGTAACGTGTCCAGCTCTCTTCGCGCAACCGGCTCATCAGCCACTTTCGCCGACCGCCATATCGGTCCCACCGCCGCCGATATCGACACCATGCTCACCACCATCGGGGTGGCCAGTCTCAACGAACTCGCCGATAAGGCAGTTCCGGCCAGCATCCTGGACACACTTCACGGTGGCATCGCCACCGGTCTCGACGCGCTGCCGGCAGCAGCTTCCGAACACGAGGCCTTGGACGCGCTGCGAAAGCTCGCTAGCCACAACACGATTGCCGTGTCCATGATCGGACAGGGCTATTTCGAAACGCTGACGCCGCCCGTGCTGCGCCGCCACATCCTGGAAAACCCGGCTTGGTACACCGCCTACACGCCGTACCAGCCGGAGATCAGTCAGGGACGCCTTGAGGCGCTGCTGAACTTCCAGACCATGGTCGCCGAGCTCACGGGCCTCGATATTGCGAACGCCTCCATGCTCGACGAGGGCACCGCCGCCGCCGAGGCGATGACGCTCATGCATCGCGCCGGGAAGTCCGCATCCAACCGTCTGGTTGTCGACGCCGATCTATACGCGCAGACCGCCGCCGTTATCGGCACCCGCGCCGCGCCGCTGGGCATCGAGGTGGTGACCGTTGACCTCGCCCAAGGATTGCCTGACGGCGACTTCTTCGGGGTGATCGTGCAGCTGCCCGGCGCATCCGGGGCTGTTCGCGATTGGACACAGCTCATCGCCGAGGCTCATGCCCGCGGCGCACTGGTATCTGTGGGCGCCGACCTGCTGGCGCTCACCCTCAACGCGCCGCCCGGTGACATCGGCGCCGACGTCGCCTTCGGTACCACCCAACGCTTCGGTGTACCCATGGGATTCGGCGGACCACATGCCGGTTACCTCGCGGTGCACACCGCTCACGCCCGACAGCTGCCGGGACGCCTCGTGGGGGTGTCGGTGGACGCCGATGGCGCCCCGGCGTACCGGCTCTCACTGCAGACCCGCGAACAGCACATCCGCCGTGACAAGGCCACCAGCAATATCTGTACCGCACAGGTGCTGCTGGCGATCATGGCCGCCATGTACGCGAGCTACCACGGCCCAGAGGGATTGCGCGCCATCGCCACCCGCGTCCACCGCAACGCACAGCTGCTGGCCTCCGGGCTGACTCGCGGCGGCCACACCGTGGTGCACGACGAATTCTTCGACACCGTGCTGGTGCACGTCCCCGGTAAGGCCGCAGAGATCCAGGCCGCCGCCAAGGCCGAGGGCATCAACATCTGGAGCCCCGACGGTGACCATGTCTCGATCGCCTGCGACGAGGCGACGACGCTGCCACACCTGGTGTCGGTCCTGCGTGCATTCGGTACCGAAATTGACGAGGGTACGGCGGGGTCCCTGAGCACCTCGGATATCGCGACCCGCAGCTCGGATTACCTGACGCATCCGGCGTTCAACCGCTATCACAGCGAAACCGAGATGATGCGATACCTGCGAGCGCTGTCCGACAAGGATATTGCGCTGGACCGCAGCATGATTCCACTTGGATCGTGCACCATGAAGCTCAACGCCGCCGCCGAGATGGAACCCATCACCTGGCCGCAGTTCGCCGCACAGCATCCGTTCGCCCCGGCCGGTGATTCGCGCGGACTGCGCACCCTGATCGCCGATCTCGAAGGCTGGCTGGCCGATATCACCGGATACGACAAGGTGAGCCTGCAGCCCAACGCTGGATCACAGGGCGAATACGCGGGGCTGCTGGCCATCCGGCAGTACCACATCGATCGCGGCGAGAGCGACCGCGAGGTGTGCCTGATCCCGTCGAGCGCCCACGGCACCAATGCCGCCTCCGCTGCGCTGGCCGGGATGCGCGTCGTGGTGGTGGCATGCCGCGAGAACGGCGATGTCGACCTGGACGACCTGCGTGCCAAGATCGCCGCGAATGCCAGCACGCTGGCCGCGATCATGATCACCTATCCGTCCACCCACGGCGTCTACGAGCACGACATCGCCGATATCTGCGCGGCCGTGCATGATGCCGGGGGGCAGGTGTACGTCGACGGCGCGAATCTCAACGCCCTTGTCGGACTTGCCCGTCCCGGGCGTTTCGGCGGCGATGTGAGCCACCTGAATCTGCACAAGACCTTCTGCATTCCCCATGGCGGTGGCGGGCCTGGTGTCGGACCCGTCGCGGTGCGCAGCCACCTCGCGCAGTATCTGCCCGGACACCCGTACGCCGCGGAGCTACCCGACGGACCTCCGGTGTCCTCGGCCCCCTACGGTTCGGCATCGATCCTGCCGATCACCTGGGCTTACATCCGGATGATGGGGCCGGACGGCCTGCGCGCCGCATCGCTGACGGCCATCGCCTCGGCAAACTACCTGGCGCGCCGTCTCGACGAGTACTACCCGGTGCTCTACACCGGCGATACCGGCATGGTGGCACACGAATGCATCCTGGATCTGCGGGAGATCACCAAGAACACCGGCGTCACCGTCGACGATGTGGCAAAGCGCTTGGCCGACTATGGTTTCCACGCACCCACGATGAGTTTCCCGGTGGCAGGCACGCTCATGGTGGAGCCCACCGAGAGCGAGAGCCTGGCCGAGGTGGATGCCTTCTGCGAGGCGATGATCGCGATCAAGGCGGAGATCGACAAGGTCGGCTCCGGAGTGTGGCCGGTGGAGGACAATCCGCTGCGCGGGGCGCCCCACACCGCCGAATCGCTTACTGCCGACGAGTGGAATCACCCCTACAGCCGGACCGAGGCCGCCTACCCGCTCGGAAAGGGCTTCCGCCCCAAGGTGTGGCCGCCCGTGCGCCGCATCGACGGTGCCTACGGTGACCGGAACCTGGTGTGCTCCTGCCCACCGATCGAGGCCTTCGCAGAGTAGAAACTCGTCACGAGCAGTCTCCCCGCTTGCGGGGGACTGCTCGTGACTAAGAGACGAACCGCGTGATGGCCGCAGTGAGCTCCGGGCTGTTCGAGACCGCCAGGTTCTGGTACACGCCACCAGTCTGCTGAGCCAGCGCCTGCCAGGTCTGCTGATCGGAGTCGTTACCGAAGTCGATCACGTTGATGCGCACCGGTTTCGCCGGATCTTTGAGGCGGTTGATGGTGTCGATCAGACCCGGCCCGTCCAGGGATTGGTCCGTATGCGATCGCCCGGCCACCACCAACACCGAGTTGACCTGATTCGGGCGGAAACCACCGACAGCGTCCTGGTATAGCGCTCGGAGTGTCGTGTACGCCACGGCTCCATTGCCGGTCGGCTGCAGCGCGGCCAGCGAATCGGCAACACTCTGTGAGCGTGGCATCCCTTCGACGTCGTCGCCGGCGCCACCGAGCCGCACCACGGTATTGCCCTCCTTGCCGTCGTAGACCCACAGGCCCACACCCGAATTCGGGGAGATCGCGCGAACTCGACTGGCCAGCGCCCCGGTGATATCCGACAGCTTGATGTCGGGAGCAGGGGAGGAAGAAAGCATGATCGTGGTAGTCCCGGGCGTGGCCGCGGTGCCGTCGGCCAGCGCGACGCGCACCTTGTCCTCGATACTCAGCGGCTTCTCGATCGTGGCGAAGCTCACCACATCGCTACTGGGCAGATCCGCACCCTCGGCGCGGAAGCCGACGTCGGCCAGCGCCTTGAGCTGATCCTTTTCTCCCAGGAACCGCGCGAATTGGCTTGCCGCGGTGTGCTGTTCTTCGGACAGCCACGGACCGTCCAGCTGGACGGTGGGGTAGTCGGCCACCGGAGTCGCACCGGCGGGCTGCCACGCGGCGATGACCTTCTTGGCATCGGGGTTACTGCGGGTGCGGACATAGAGCTGCTGCTCGGTGGTCACCACCGAGTGCACAGCGGCACCGGGCTGCTCGCCGGCGTCCAGCAGCGCGCCCATGGCATCGGACAGACTGTTCGCAGGCAGCTTGGGGGCCGTCGCGGCCAGCGAAGCGGCCGCACCCGCGCCGAGCTCGGGCGACTCTCCGGGGCGGACACTGGCCGCCGCCACCGCCTCACCGGCGAGCTGCGCCGCGTCGGCGTTACCGCTCGATGGCAGCGCCAACCGCAACGAGCCCCAACCGGGGAGGCCAAAGCCGTCCAGCGAGTTCGGAACACTCTGCAGTGCAGGCAGATCCGCCCAGCTCTTGTCGTTGGGAATGGCCTGGCGCAGTCTCGGCGTCACCGCGATCACGACGGGCGTACTCACCAACGACCGGCTGTCGCTCACGATATTGGTCTTCGATGCCGCCTTCAGACGTGCCGACGAGACCGAGCTCCCCGGGATCCACAACGCCGGCTGCCCGCCGAGCTCGGCGGGCCACTGGCCCGTCAGCCCCTTGATCACATTGGTGGCATCGGCCGGACGGACCGACACGGTGAAGCAGTAGTCGCCGATCACCTCGTGCGTCTTGTTGAACCGCTCGGAGAACTCGCCGATCCTGTCGGCGATGGAGGGGTCGGCAACCACGGCGATGGTGTTGTCCCCGTGTACACAGGTGGCCGAGGCTTCAGCTTGATTGTCGGAGGTCCGCCCATCGAAGTACCACCACAGTCCGATGGATACGGCCACCACGAGCACGGCGGCGATCGCGCCGATCAGCCCCTTACTGACACCCCAGTTACTGCCGTCGCTGCTGCGATGCGAACGCTGCAAGCTGCCCGTGTCGAACTCTGAGCCGGAACTCGACTCGTGCTCCGGCTCCTGGTCCGCATCCCAACCGTCGTTGTCGTCTCCGCCGCTTGGGCTATCCGACCCAGATGCGCTGTGCCTGCCCATGGTGTCGTCGCGACCTTTCTTCGTGCTGTCTTTCGGCTACTGCGAGACCCGCCCCGCGTCCGCCCGAGTCTACTGTCCCAGGCCACCGTTACCACGGCACGCGCAACCAAACCGCACCCAAATCGACATGGCGCCGTACCCAGCGTCGCTGGGGGATTGGGGCATGTCAGATCGCCATCCGCTACTTGGCCGCAGCTGCCTTGTACTCGCGGCGGCGGCGGTGCAGGATCGGCTCGGTGTATCCGTTCGGCTGATCCTTACCTTCCAGGATGAGCTCCTTGGCGGCCTGGAAGGCGATGTTGCTGTCGAAGTCCGGGGCCATCGGGCTGTAGTCCCTGTCGCCGGCGTTCTGCCGATCGACAACCGGAGCCATCCGCTGGAGGCCCTCGACAACCTCGTCCTCGGTGATCACGTCGTGACGCAGCCAGTTGGCCAGCAGCTGGCTGGAGATACGCAGGGTGGCGCGGTCCTCCATGAGCGCCACATCATGGATATCCGGGACCTTGGAGCAGCCGACACCATGATCGATCCAGCGGACGACGTAGCCCAGGATCGATTGGCAGTTGTTGTCGATCTCCTCACGGATGTCCTCTGCCGTCCAGTCGCGGCGCGACTCGGCCAGCGGGATGGTGAGCAAAGAATCCAGTTCGGCGCGGTGCTTACCGGCCAGCTCCTGGTCCACCGCCTTAACGTCGACCTGGTGGTAATGCAGTGCGTGCAAGGTGGCCGCGGTGGGGGAAGGCACCCAGGCGGTGGTGGCCCCTGCACGAGGCTGCGCGATCTTCTGCGCGACCATATCGGCCATCAAGTCGGGCATGGCCCACATGCCCTTACCGATCTGCGCTTTACCCGCCAGGCCGGCGCCCAGTCCGGTGTCGACGTTGTGGTCCTCGTACGCCAGGATCCACGGCTGCGACTTCATGACGGCCTTGCGGCACATCGGCCCGGCCTCCATCGAGGTGTGGATCTCGTCGCCGGTGCGATCCAGGAAGCCGGTATTAATGAACACGACGCGGTCGGCGGCGGCCTTGATGGCGGCCTTCAGGTTGACGGTGGTACGACGCTCTTCGTCCATGATGCCGACCTTGAGAGTCGCATTCGGAAGTCCGAGCACCTCTTCGACGCGGCCGAAAAGTTCGGCGGTGAACGCCACCTCTTCGGGGCCGTGCATCTTGGGCTTCACGATGTAGACGGACCCGGTACGGCTGTTCTTCAGAACGCCGTTCTTCTTACCGGAGCGCAGCCCATGGATGGCGATGAGACTGGTGAACAACGCGTCCTGGATGCCCTCGGGGATCTCGTTCCCTTCAGCGTCGACGATCGCGTCGTTGGTCATCAGGTGACCGACATTGCGGACAAACAACAGGCTGCGGCCGGGCAGGGTCAGTTCGCCCTTACCGTCCGGGGTGGTGAACACGCGGTCCACGTTGAGCACCCGGGTGAACGTCTTGCCACCCTTGGAGACCTGCTCTGCCAGGTCGCCCCTGTTGAGCCCCAACCAGTTTCGGTACCCGAGCACCTTGTCTTCGGCGTCCACGGCGGCCACCGAGTCCTCGAAGTCCATGATCGTGGTGATCGCCGACTCCAGCACGACGTCCTTGATGCCGGCCTTGTCGGTGGATCCGACGGGGGAGTCGGGGTCGATCAGGATTTCCAGATGCAGACCGTGATTGACCAGCAGCACCGACCATTGCGGCTTCCCGAGCTTGCCCGTGTAGCCGATGAACTGCCCGGGGTCCTTGAGCCCTGTCGAGAGACCGTCGCCCAGTGTGATGAGCAGCTGCCCCTCGTCGATCTTCAGGCCGGTCGCGTCCTTCCACGTTCCGGCCGCCAGCGGTGTGGCGACGTCGAGGACCTCGCGGGCGTAGGCAATGACCTTGTCTCCGCGGATCTTGTTGTACGACGAGCCCTTCTCGGCACCATCGGCTTCCGGGATGACATCGGTGCCGTACAGCGCGTCATACAGAGAGCCCCAGCGCGCGTTGGCGGCGTTGAGCGCGAAGCGGGCGTTCAGGATCGGAACGACCAGCTGCGGGCCGGCCGTTGTGGTGATCTCGTCGTCCACGTTGGCGGTGGTGATGGTGAAATCCTCGGGTTCGGGAACGAGGTACCCGATCTCGGTGAGAAACTCCCGATACGCCGAATGATCCAGGGGCTCGAGTGCGCGCAGCCGGTGCCAGCGATCGACCTGGGTTTGCAGGTCGTCCCGTCGCTCGAGGAGCTCCCGGTTCCGCGGAGCCAAATCGGCGACTACCTTGTCGACCCCGCCCCAGAACGCGTCGGCATCCACACCGGTGCCCGGCAGCGCCTCATTGGTGATGAAGTCGTACAGCACCCGTGCCACGCGCAGGTTGCCAACATCGACGCGATCACTCATCGCAGCTCCTTCTGAGTTTGGTCGGTCGCTCTGGTGCGATTCGGTGGATATTGATCCTACTCACTGGTAGTGATCAACCTCGAAACCGCGTTAAATGCGGTGCGTTCCGTCACGTACGGTGCCGACAAGATCCTCCACCAAGTCCTCAAGTGTGACGAGGCCCACGACGCTCCCGTCGGTGGTCGACATGAGGGCCAGATGACTGTTGCTGCGGCGAAGCGTCGACAGCGCTTCCGCTAGCGGAACCGAACCGTGCAACCGAGGCAGTGGCCGAATGAATGCGGGGTCCACGATCGCTTCCGGATCGTCGCCCATGGTCAAGACGTCCTTTATGTGCAGATAGCCCAGGTAATCCCCGCCGGGTCCAATAACTGGGAATCGTGAATACCCGGTTTCGGCCACCGCGCGCTCCACGGTCGCCACCGACGGCCCCTGCGCGGCGCCCGATACGGCAATCGATCGAATCTGGTTAGCGGGCACGACCACGTCGGCGACCACACGGTGCTGGATCTGCAATGCGCGACGTAACCGGGTGTGTTCTTCCTCATCAAGAAGGCCCTCGGACAGCGACTCCGCGATCATCTCCGATAGCTCCACGGTGGACACCGTGATCTCAAGTTCGTCCTTCACCGGCACCTTGCCGAGCCGCAGCACGGTGTTGGCGCACCAGTTGTAGAAGCCGATCAGCGGCCGCGCCAACCGGATGTAGACCAGGTACGGCGGAATCAAGAGCATGGCCGCCGATTCCGGGCCCGCGATGGCGATGTTCTTGGGCACCATTTCGCCGAACAGCACGTGCAGCAGCACCACGATCGACAGTGAGATCACGAACGCGACGGTGTGCGTCACCGCAGAGGGCGCGCCCAACAGCTCGAACGGCTTCTCAAGCAGGTGGGCGACGGCCGGTTCTCCGATGCGGCCCAACAGAATTGAACAGATCGTGATGCCAAGCTGGGCGCCCGCAAGCATGAGCGACAGCTTCTGGCCGGCCATCATGACGGTGACCGCGTGCTTCTTGCCCGCCTCCGCCAGCGCCTCCAGCCGGTCCCTGCGGGCCGAGATCAGCGCGAATTCGGCACCGACAAAGAAGGCGTTCGCCAAAAGCAATGCCGCGGTGAGGAGTACACCAAGTATGTCGCCACCCATCGTGGTCATGCCCCCCGACCGGCGGTGTCGGTCATCTCGGTGAGCTCGATCTGGTCGATCCGGCGTCCGTCCATACTCGCCACCCGTGCACGCCATCGCGGCAGTTCGGCAAACGGATGGTCGGGCACCACCGCCGACAACTCGACAGTCTCGCCGACCGTCGGGATGTGGCCGAGCTCCTGCAGCACCAGGCCGCCGATCGTCTCGTACTCACCTTCGGGGGCCCGGTAACCGGTCGCCGCGGAGACCTCGTCGATGCGCAGCAGACCCGATACCACCCAACCTCCGCCGGAGGACACCACGTCGGGGGTCGCGTCATCGTGCTCGTCCCGGACGTCGCCGACGATCTCCTCGATCATGTCCTCGACCGTCACCAGGCCTGCGGTGCCTCCGTATTCGTCGACCACCAGCGCAGTTTGCATACCGTTGGCCCTGACCTGCTCCATCACCGCGTCACCGTCGAGGGTCGAGGGCACCACCGCGACCGGCCGGGCGAGACTGGCCAACGTGGTCGTGGCGCGCTGACCCGGTGGCACCTCGAAGATCTGCTTGACGTGGACGATGCCGATCGTTGCGTCGAGATCGCCTTCGGTGATCGGGAATCGAGAAAAGCCGGTGTCGACGGCAAGGGCGACCAGATCGGCGACCGTGTCGGTGGCCTCGAGCGATTCGATCTCGGTGCGCGGCGTCATGAGCTCCTCGGCGGTGCGACTCCCGAATCGCAGCGACCGGTCGACCAGCAGCGCGGTGGTTTCGTCCAACGCGCCGCTGCGAGCCGAGGTTCGCACCAACGACCCCAGCTCCTGCGGTGATCGCGCCGACCGCAGCTCTTCGGCGGGTTCGATACCCATGCGGCGCAACACCCAATTGGCGATGCCGTTCAATGCCCGGATCGCGAAGCTGAACATCGCCGAGAACAGCACCATGGGACCCGAGGTGGCGCGTGAGGTCCAGATGGGGCGGGCCAGCGCGAAATTCTTGGGGACCAGCTCACCGAAGATCATCGATACCGAGGTGGCGATGATCAGCGCCAGCGCCAGCGATATCGCACTGCTTACCGCCACTCCGGTGTAGCCGAACAACTGCGTGAGCAGGCGCGCGATCACCGGCTCGGCCAGGTAGCCGGTGACGAGCGTGGTGATGGTGATACCGAGCTGGGCCCCCGACAGCTGGAACGACAGCGTGCCGTGCGCCCGTTTGACCATCCTGTCCCGGCTGTCACCGGTCTTGGCACGGGCCTCGATGGCGCTTCGTTCCAACGCGGTCAGGGAGAACTCTGCCGCTACAAAGAGCGCGGTCCCTGCGGTCAGGGCGACGAACGCAAGCAAGCTCAGCCCGGTGAGTAAGACCGTCACCGCTGGCGGGCCCCTTAAGTTGAGTGGTCACACGGTGTGACCGGCGTGAGGCTCATGGTAACGGTGCAGGTGGCCGGCAGGTACTCAACCGTCGCGGAGGGCGGTCACCAACCTTCGGGAAGCGGACGTCCCTCGGCGAATCCGGCGGCGGACTGGACACCCAGAACCACCCGCTCGTGCAGCTCGGCCAACGTGCGTGCGCCTACATAGGTGCAGGTACTGCGCACCCCCGAGATGATGTGATCGATCAGGTCCTCGACACCGGGACGTTGCGGGTCCAATTCGATCCTCGAGGTGGAAATACCCTCCTCGAAGAGGGTCTTGCGTGCCTGGTCGAAGGCGCTGTCGCCCGAGGTGCGGGCGGCCACCGCGCGTTTCGACGCCATGCCGAAGCTGTCCTTGTAGCGGCGGCCGCTGGCCGAGAGCTGCAGGTCTCCGGGAGATTCGTGAGTGCCTGCGAACCAGGAACCGATCATCACATTGGCGGCACCCGCGGCGAGCGCCAGCGCAACATCCCGCGGATGACGAACCCCGCCGTCGGCCCACACGTTCGCACCGAGTTCCCTTGCCGCGGCTGCACATTCGATGACTGCCGAGAGCTGTGGACGTCCCACCCCGGTCATCATCCGGGTAGTGCACATGGCGCCCGGGCCCACGCCCACCTTGACGATGCCGGCACCGGCCTCGATCAGATCACGGGTACCCTCGGCCGACACCACATTGCCCGCGGCGATCGGCACACCCAGCGACAACCCCGCGACCGAGGTGAGCATCTCGATCATCTTCTGCTGATGACCGTGCGCGGTGTCGATGACCAGCAGGTCCACCCCGGCCTCCACCAAAGCGGTCGCCTTGGCCCGGACATCTCCGTTGATACCGACCGCACCGGCGATGCGTAAGCGCCCATTCGTGTCGACGGCAGGGGTGTACAGACCCGCCCGGATCGCCCCGGTGCGGGTGAGGATTCCCGCCATGGTTCCGTCCGGACGTGTCAGTACCGCAACCGGGATGTGCGCACCCTCCAGGCGATCGAAGATTGCCCGCGGATCGGTCCCCACCGGAGCTGTCACAAAGTCGATGGCCGCGATGTCGTGCACACGGGTAAACCTGTCGATACCGGTACATGCCAGCTCGGTGACGAGCCCCAACGGCTTGCCGTGCTCGACCACCACCGCGGCCCCATGCGACCGCATGTGAATCAGCGCCATCGCCTCGCCGGCCGAATCGTCCGGCGCCAGGGTCACCGGGGTGTCGTAGACCAGATCACGGCTCTTGACGAACTCGACGGTCTGCGCCACCGCTTGCACCGGAAGATCCTGCGGTAACACCGTGATACCGCCACGGCGAGCGACGGTCTCGGCCATCCGCCGTCCTGCCACCGCCGTCATATTGGCGACCACGATCGGGATCGTGGTGCCGGTGCCGTCGGCGGTGGTCAGGTCGACATCGAAGCGCGAGACGACATCCGAATGGTTCGGCACCACGAAGACGTCGTCGTAGGTGAGGTCGTATGGCGGCTGTTGCCCGTCAAGAAATCTCATGAGCCAACCGCCCTGTTAGGCAGACACTTCCGAACGGTCACCACTCCATAGCGTATGGAACTTGCCGGGGGAGTCGACACGCTCATAGGTGTGTGCGCCGAAGAAGTCGCGTTGCGCCTGGGTGAGGGCGGCGGGCAGGCGATCGGTGCGCAGACCGTCGTAGTACGACAGCGACGAGGCGAAACCGGGAACCGGAATTCCCAACTGCGTGGCCGTCACCACGACGCGGCGCCAACTGTCGATTCCGTTTTCGACGGCGGCCCGGAAGTACGGTGCGGCGATCAGCGTGGCGAGGTCCGGCTCGTCGGCGAACGCCTCCCTGACGCGGTTGAGGAACTGCGCTCGAATGATGCAGCCGCCTCGCCAGATGGTGGCCAGGTCACCGGGATGGACGTTCCAGCCGTACTCGGCACTGCCCGCGGCGATCTGGTTGAACCCCTGCGCATACGCGACGATCTTCGACGCATACAGGGCCTGCCGCACGTCTTCGACGAATTGCTTTGCATCGCTCGGCTTCTGGCCAAGCGCTCCGGAGGTGAACCCTGCGGCGGCGGCACGTTGCGGCCGTGAACCGGACAGCGCACGGGCGAAAACCGCCTCGGCGATGCCCGTCACCGGTACCCCGAGGTCCAAGGCAGATTTCACCGTCCAGCGGCCGGTGCCCTTCTGCTCGGCGGCGTCGACGATGACATCGACCAGCGGCTTACCGGTCTTGGCATCGGTGTGGGCCAACACATCCGCGGTGATCTCGATGAGGTAGCTCTCCAGCTCACCGCCGTTCCAGTCGGTGAACACCTCGGCGATCTGCGGTGCCGACATATCCAGCGCGTCACGCAGCAGCTGGTAGGCCTCGCCGATCAGCTGCATATCGGAGTATTCGATACCGTTGTGCACCATCTTCACGAAATGCCCAGAACCGTCCGGGCCGATATGGGTGCAGCAGGGCGTGCCATCGACCTGGGCCGCAATGGATTCCAGCAGCGGACCCAGCGCCTTGTAGGACTCGACCGGGCCGCCCGGCATGATGGCCGGACCGTTCAGCGCACCCTCTTCGCCGCCCGAGATTCCGGCGCCGACGAAAAGCAGCCCGCGAGCGGCCAGCGCGGCCTCACGACGGATGGTGTCGGTGTACAGCGCGTTGCCGCCGTCGATGATGATGTCACCGGGCTCCATCGCGGCCGCGAGCTCTTCGATGACCGCGTCGGTGGGGTCGCCGGCCTTCACCATGATCAGGACGCGGCGCGGGCGTTCGAGGGCCGCGACGAACTCCTCGACCGTCTCACTGCGGATGAAGTTGCCGTCGGATCCATGATCGGCCAGCAGCGTGTCGGTCTTCGCGACCGACCGGTTGTGCAGGGCGACGGTATATCCGTGCCGTGCGAAGTTCCGCGCGATATTCGAGCCCATGACGGCCAAACCCGTCACGCCGATCTGTGCCAATCCTTGCGCGCTTCCGCGCGCAGCGCCCTCTGCAGCCGTCACCGGCACATCCTTTCGTTGACGTGTTGTGCTCCACGGATTCTCGCGCAGGCACATTCGGCCCGCGAGCGCGGGTCACCTACTCGTGGGTTATCTACCGAACAGACGCTGTAGTTCGGTGAACCATGGAATGACGACAGCCAACGTCGGCACCACCAATATCGCCGCAGCGGCGGCATAGGCGCCGCACGACAGGAGAAGACTGTTTCCGCGCCCGCCCAGGCGGCGGACCCGGATAAGCGTGGTGGGTCCACCCGCGGCCATCGCGCCGACCGGCGTTGGGCCGCCCGCGCACGCGACCAGCGCACGTGCCAGGGGTGTGGGCCCCGCCGTGCGCACTGCGGCATCATCGGCCAGCAGCTCTACCAGCAGTTTGACCGCGTCCAGCGCATTCCTGCTGCGGACGATCACGGGGAACGCGTCGTGGACGGCGGTGAATGCCTCCAGCACCAGGTCATGACGCGCACGCAGGTGGGCACGCTCGTGCGCGACGATCGCGGCGACCTCGTTGTGCCCCAGCGTGCTCAGCGTTCCCTCACTGACGACCACCCGGCTGCGTACACCCGGTAAGCAGTAGGCGAGTGGCTCGTCGACTTCAATCACCCGCAGGTCGTGATCCCGGCGGCGATGGATGTCGTAGCCGCCACGCCAGTTCTCGCAATATCGGCTGTGATCGAGCAGATCGACGATCGCCCGGTGGCGGGCACGACGGCGGCGGGTACGGACAGCGACCCGAATGACCGACACCATCAGCCGGATGCCGATGAGAATGGTGATCGCGAACACCACCACGTAGAGGAGCCACAAACCCCAACCGAGACGGTCGATTTCGCCGGTAATCGTGGCAGTCGGGTGGCCGTCTGGGCCCGGGACGAGAAGCCTGCTCGCCACCGCCAGCCCGGCGCTGAATGCCGAGAGCACAGCGGCCACGGCAATGGCTTGCCACAAGACCATGGCGGCACGTGGTGCACGGTAGGTCCACTGCGCATGCGCAAGCAATGCCGGTACAGGACCGGTCAGGAGCAGCGCGAGGATCGCAAACGCCACGGCGGACACATCACTAGTGTCCCTTACGGGGTGGGGCGACCGCCAGCAGATGGATCTTTCGCTTCGAGATCGGCCAGAGCCCGGCGCAATGCGTCGGCCTCATCGGGGCCAACACGCTCCACGAAGTGCACCAACGCGGCCTCGCGGGCGCCCGAGTTGTTGGCCTGTGCCAGCGCGTCCACCATCAGGCCCGCAACAAGTTCGTCACGGCCGTGCACAGGCGCGTAGCGGTGCGCACGGTCATCGCGGTGCTGCACCACCAGATCTTTTTTGGCGAGGCGCTGCAGGACGGTCATCACGGTCGTATAGGCAAGGTCGCGCCGTGTCGACAGTGCCTCGTGGACCTGGCGGACAGTCTGGGGCTCGGGGGAGGACCACAGATGATCCATCACCGCGCGTTCAAGTTCGCCCAGGCGTGCCATTCCGAACATTCTACGTTCACCTCCGACGCAATGCCGTACTACATGGAGTCGTACTGATCCTGACAGCCAACGATCCGGGGTACGACCTTTGTTCCGGCCGCCGAATCGATCTCACCATGTGGGCCGTATCTACCGGCACAGCCCGATGATCAGGAGCTTTGGTGAGGGCTCTCACAACACCCGCACCTGGCAATGTCATCCTACATGTGGTTAGGCTTACCTATCTTATCTACGTGAAGGAGGCTGCCAATCGTGACGCTGGCCATTGATGATCCGCTGATCGCGGGGATGTCCATCCGCCAATCACTGGCACTGCACGAATCGAGCGCCCGGCTTCGTGAGCTGTACCCGGAATGCCCACGTGCCTATGGTGTCGCCGTGATGTCCGATGTCGGACGCCGCCGATGGTGGCCGCTGGCGCGCGCACTGAACACCGATCGCCTTGAGCAGATGTACGCCCGCGCCATCGAGGAGACCGGCAGCGATGCGGTCGCCGTCCATCAGCTCGCGGACGCCCTGGTCCACACCGTGGTCGGCCGATTGGTGGCGCTGGTCGTCTTGGAGGGACGCGCCTGGGATCCGGGGCTCGGGAATTTATGGGTCTACTTCGACTCCGAGGGGTGCATCGATTGGGCCGGCGTCGTCGACCCGACGCTGCGCGTGCTGCCCGACGACCCAGATAGAGACCGCGGACAGGTCGTGGTCTTTCCCGGCGAGGACGCACTCGCCGCATGGACCGCGCACCGGTGCCACCGCACACTGGCCCCGTTGTTCACGCGGCTGTCGCAGATCAGTTCCGGCGCAATGGAAATCGGGCAGATGTGGCAGCTGGTCGGATCGACCGTGGTGGGGGCGGCGACCCATGTTCCGCTGCTGGCGCGCTCGAGCGAGACCGACGGAATGCGGCGCGGCCAGGCGATCCTGGACCGATTCGTGACCCTCGGATTGCCGGTCCGCCACAAAGGGCTTGCAATTTAGGGCAGCCTTGCCTATCCTTAAACATGTCGAACGCGCTACAGCGCGACAAGACACCCGGACCGCCGCGGAGTCCTGAGGGCTGCAGAGACCCCCGGTCCATACGAAGGAAGGACCTCATGTGCTTCGGCACATGAGGTCCTTCTTCGTTATCGGGCATCTGGTTTCTCCGCGACCCCGTCTGATAACCCGGTCTGATAAGAAAGGGTGCATGTCTGACATTCCCGAGATCCTCAAGGCGATGGACAGGGCGCCATTCGACAAGCTCGTGGGGCTCGAATACACATCGCTCACACCCGACGGAGTGTCCGCCACTCTGACCATCACCGAAAACCTCTTGCAACCCAACGGGATCGTGCACGGCGGCGTGTACTGCTCGGTGGTCGAGAGCGTGGCCAGTGTGTCCGCATTTGTCTGGCGGGCCAACGCGCTGGGCGAGGAAGGCGCGGTCGTCGGGGTCAACAACAACACCGACTTCCTGCGCGCCATCTCGTCGGGCACGCTCACCGCGACATCCGCCCCGATACACCGAGGCCGCCGTCAGCAGCTGTGGCTCGTCACCATCACCGATGACGAGGATCGGACGATCGCGCGCGGGCAGGTGCGCCTACAGAACTTGTGAGACTCGGGTGGACGCGACCCCCGTGCGTCCACCCGAGCTCATTTCGAGAGATGGCGGCCAGCCCCCCGATGGTCGGGCCGCCATCTCCGTCCCCCCTGCCGGATCCGAGTCCCCACTTGGATCCGGGAGTCTTGTCAGCTCAGCTGCAGTTTGTCGACAATCCTGTCGGCCATCTTCTGCACCAGTTGCTTTGAGTTGCTCTGTGCGCAAACCTGCGTCTGCACAATCACATTCGCAACGCCGTTGAACGACACAAAGCAGCGGTATTTACTCGGGCCGTACACGAGCGCCCAATTCACCTTCTTGGTGGTCGACGCCGAGACCGACACCGTCACGGGCACCTTCTGTCCGCCAGGATCGGTGAAGTTGTAGGTCTTTCCGTCGCATTCCTTGATCTCGTCAGCGGCCTTCACGAACTGCGTCTGTGCGGCCTTCTGATCCGGGTATGCCGCGATCGCTTGATAGACCTGCGCTTCGGGGTTCTTGGCATTGTCTCCGAGCAGCATCTCGGTCGCGCGAAACGTCTCGTACTCTTTCCCCACCGATTCGACGGTCAGCGCTTGTGTCACATTGCAACTCGCGTTGTCGGACTCCGTGGCCGTGAAGGGCTTGTCCCGCTTGTTCGTCTTGGCGACACTTGTATCGAAAACCTTGGCAATCTCTTCGTCGGTGAACAGCGCCGACACCATGGCTTCCTCGGTGATCTTGTCCTGGCCCGGCCATCCCGTGAGACCGGCCGGACCGCTGCTCGTAGGGCCCGGAGCGGGCGCATTCACCGACCGTGAGGTCGTCGATGCGGCCGTCGATGTTTCGGTAGCCTGCTTCTGGCCGGAGCATCCGGTCAGCGCCAGCGCGGTGATCGCCGTCGCACACAGCAATGTCCGCACCCTCGTCCCCATCACTGCGCTCTTCATCAGACCCCCTGCCGTGCTCCTGGTCGCGGTCATGCCGGAATCCATTCCGCCATGCGATCGACGATCGCGGTGACTATCGGAGCGCCATTGCCGTTTTGGCACAGCAGACCCCCGAAAAGCGCGTTGTTCTTGACCCGGTAGTCGTAGAAACAACGCCATCCGGCCGGCTTTCCGTCCTGAAGCTCCTGTCGCACCCATTTCACACTCGTGCCATTGTTCGAGAATTCGCCGATTCGCCATTCGGTGTCGCCCTCGGTCTGGCGGGAGTCCTGGCATGAAGTCAGCGACGGGGGATACGCCGCCTGAAGCTGACTCGCCGCAGCCTTCGCGTCGGGGAACAGCACGACGGCCTGCCACACGATGTGGTCGTACCGCTTCTCCGTTTCCTGTAGGCGAGAACCCCGGTAGGTCGTCCATTCCTCGCCGAGGCTTTCGCTACGCAGCCCCGCGAGTGCCTGACATTTACCGCTCGCGGCCGAGTCGCTCGGACTAGTGGATTTGAACTCGTACGTCAGCGGGGATCCGACCAGTCTGCCGACGTCATCGGCGGAAATGAGGATCGAGTCCGCCTTGTCGGGCGTGACGAGCACCGGCGGAGGCGGTTCCAGCGAGGTCGTGACCGGTGGGGCACTGGACTTAGGGCTCGCGATCGCCTGGTCCTGCGCGCGATCGGAGGCAGTCGATGTCGCGGTCGCACCGACCGGTAGCGGTTTGATGCCACCGGAGTCCGTACTACAGCTCACTGCGAGTATCGCTGCCAGGCCAAGCCATCCGGCGGCCAACACGTGACGCATCCAAGTCCTTCCCTGTCGATTCAGACGCATATCGATTCAGACGCATATCGACCCAAATCATGGCTACATCGGATCGCTGGTGCCTAGTGTTACATGGTTGCCATCGAGCGCGGGTGCAGCTTGCGGACTGTTTCACGCACCTCACGACGCCGACGATGCCGCGTGGCCCAGATCGTGGCAGGATCGCCGTTTATGCGATTGACCCCGCACGAGCAGGAACGGCTGCTGATCTCCTATGCCGCGGAATTGGCACGGCGACGCCAGTCTCGGGGTTTGCGCCTCAACCACCCCGAAGCCATCGCGATCATCGCCGACCATCTCCTCGAAGGTGCCCGCGACGGCCGGACCGTCTCTGAGTTGATGGTCAGCGGACGTGAGGTGCTGGGGCGCGACCACGTCATGGACGGTGTGCCCGAGATGATCCCGGATGTCCAAGTGGAGGCCACCTTCCCCGATGGCACCAAACTCGTTACCGTTCACCACCCGATCGGATGAGCCAGATGATTCCCGGCGAGTATCTGTTCGCACCGGACGATATCGAGCTCAACGCGGGTGCCGCGGTCCTCGAGCTCGACGTCGTCAACACTGGAGACCGCCCGGTGCAGGTGGGCAGCCACGTTCACTTCCCACAGTCCAATCCAGCGCTCGACTTCGACCGGACGGCCGCGCACGGCCATCGGTTGCATATACCGGCCGGTACTGCGGTGCGATTCGAACCCGGTGTCGCCCAAAGAGTTCGGCTGGTACCGCTACGTGGCCGCCGCGAAGTGCACGGGCTCACGCTCGATGCCCCAGGCAAGTTGGACGGCGATGAGCCGCTTGCGCGAAGAGCAGATGGCCGGGGCCCGGCATGACAAGACTGTCACGGGAGCACTACGCCAAGCTTTACGGACCAACCACAGGCGATCGGATCCGGTTGGCCGATACCGATCTGCTTATCGAGATCACCGAAGATCGCTGTGGCGGACCTGGTTTGGCGGGTGAAGAGGCCGTCTTCGGCGGCGGCAAGGTACTGCGCGAGTCGATGGGACAGAGTCGACTGACCCGTGCCGAAGGAGCGCCGGACACCGTCATCACCGGTGCCATCATCATTGATCACTGGGGAATCATCAAGGCGGACATCGGCATTCGCGACGGTCGTATCGTCGGCATCGGCAAGGCCGGCAACCCCGACATCATGGACGGGGTCCATCCTCAGCTGATCGTCGGCCCGTCGACGGAGATCATTGCCGGTAACGACCGGATCGTCACAGCGGGCGGAATCGACTGTCACGTCCACTTCATCTGTCCGCAGCTGGTCGACGAGGCCATCGGCGGCGGTATCACCACCATGATCGGTGGCGGCACCGGGCCCGCCGAGGGCAGCAAGGCCACGACCGTCACACCCGGCGCCTGGCATCTGGGGCGGATGCTGCAGGCCCTGGATCAATGGCCGGTCAACGTGCTTCTACTCGGCAAGGGGAACACCGTCAACCCCGAGTCCATGTGGGAGCAATTACGCGGCGGGGCAGCAGGTTTCAAGTTGCACGAGGACTGGGGTACCACACCGGCGGTCATCGATGCCTGCCTGCGGGTCGCGGACGAGGCGGATGTCCAGGTCGCGCTGCACTCGGACACGCTGAACGAAACGGGGTTCGTGGAGAGCACGCTGGCGGCCATCGCCGGGCGCGGAATCCACGCCTATCACACCGAGGGTGCCGGTGGCGGTCACGCTCCCGACATCATCACCGTTGCCAGCCACCCGAATGTGATGCCCAGTTCCACCAACCCGACGCGTCCACATACGATCAACACTCTCGATGAGCACCTCGACATGCTCATGGTCTGCCATCATCTCAATGCCGCCGTGCCGGAGGACCTAGCGTTCGCGGAGAGCCGGATTCGCCCGTCGACGATCGCGGCCGAGGATCTACTGCACGATATCGGTGCGATCTCGATGATCGGCAGCGACAGCCAGGCCATGGGGCGCATCGGCGAGGTGGTTATGCGTACCTGGCAGACCGCGCATGTCATGAAGAAGCGCCGTGGCGCACTCCCGGGGGACGGAGCTGCCGATAACAACCGGGTACGCCGGTACGTCGCGAAATACACCATCTGCCCGGCGATTACCCATGGCATCGATCACGAGTTGGGTTCGGTGGAGGTAGGCAAGCTCGCCGATCTGGTGATGTGGGAACCCGCGTTCTTCGGGGTGCGGCCGCACATAGTTATCAAGGGCGGTGCCATCGCCTGGGCTGCCATGGGTGATGCGAACGCCTCCATTCCCACCCCGCAACCCGTCCTGCCACGGCCGATGTTCGGCGCCATGCCCAATGTGGCCCCCGGATTGGCCGTGCATTTCGTGTCACCGACCGCGATCGAGGACGATCTGGCGGCCCGACTTGGGTTGCGGCGCAGACTGGTTCCCACCCGCAATGTCCGTCATCGCGGCAAGGCCGACCTACCGCTCAACGATGCGATGCCGGATATCCAGGTCGATCCCGACACCTTCACCGTGCGCATCGACGGCGAGGTGTGGCAGGAGCAGCCGGCCACGGAACTGCCCATGGCACAACGGTATTTTCTATTCTGATGGGAGCTACGGATACTTCCGGGACCACGGCGTTGCTGCTGTCGCTGGCAGATTCCCGGTTGCCCACCGGTTCACATGTGCATTCCGGTGGGGCGGAGGAGGCCATCGCCCAGGGCCTCGTACGGGACTGCGTGACGCTCAATGCCTTTCTGCGGCGTCGCATTCAGACTCACGGCCTGGTCGCGGCGTCTATCGCCGCCGCCATCACATCCGGGCGGCTGGATCCCGTGCGAGCGGATGCCGAAACGGATGCGCGGACTCCGTCACAGGCCGCCCGGCACGCCTCTCGCGCCCAGGGCCGCGGGCTCCGACGCCTGGCCGGTTCGGCCTGGCCGCAGATCGACTGGAGCCCACACGGTCGGCAGCCGCATCTGGCCGTTGTCTACGGCATCATCGGAGCGGCTACAGGGTTGACGGGACGTGAGATCGCGCTCGTCCTCGTCTACACCACCCTGACCGGGTCGGCCACCGCAGGCCAACGCCTGCTGGCGCTGGATCCGGCGGAGGTGGCGGTGGGCACGCTGGCCCTAATGGGCCTATGCGAGGAGACGGCGACACTGGCCGCCACCGAGCTCGCCAGCTTGTCCGATCCGTTACAGGATGTTCTCGCCGAGCAGCACCTCACACGCGAACGCCCGCTTTTTGTTTCGTAGTTTTTTAGTAGTACTTCTGTAGCACTACCACGATTGGATTGATATGCCACCGCATCTCCTTGACGGCCAGCCCCATCACCACATCGACAGGCCACGTCGTGTACGTCAGCCGGGGGAGCCGCTGCGCATCGGGATCGGCGGACCGGTGGGATCGGGCAAAACCGCGCTGGTCGCCGCGTTGTGCCGCACGCTGCGCGACGAGATCTCGGTGGCGGTGCTCACCAACGACATCTACACCACCGAGGATGCGGACTTCCTGCGCCGGCACGCCGTGCTTCCCGATGAACGCATCACCGCGGTACAAACGGGAGGCTGTCCGCATACCGCGATCCGCGACGACATCACCGCGAACCTGGATGCCATCGAAGATCTGATCGCCGCCAACGATCCACTCGACCTCATCCTCGTCGAATCGGGCGGGGATAACCTCACCGCCACCTTCTCCTCGGGCCTGATCGACGTGCAGATCTTTGTCGTCGACGTGGCCGGTGGTGACAAGGTGCCACGCAAAGGCGGTCCCGGCGTGACGTTCTCGGATCTTCTCGTCATCAACAAGACCGATCTGGCCCCCATGGTGGGTGCCGATCTGGGGGTGATGGCCCGCGATGCGACGGCCGTGCGCCAGGGACGTCCAACCGCGATGATCTCGTTGACCGAGGACCCGACGGCCGCCGAGGTGTTGGCCTGGGTGCGAAATCATCTCGACGAGGCGCGCGCTGCCGACCATGCGCACTGAGGTCGTCCTCATTGCAACCAAGGGGCAGCTGCCGCGGATGCGCTGCTCCGGAAGTCTGCAGGCCCGACTCACCTCCACCGATACCATCCATCTTGTCGGAGTGGCCGCGAGTCCGCTTGGTGGCGATGAGATCTCGGTGCATATCGAGGTGGGTGAGAACGCGGTGTTGCGGGTGCGATCCGTGGCGGCCACGGTGGCCCTGCCCGGCCGCGATACCGTGCACTCCTCGACCGCATGGGCCTGCTCGGTGGAGGGCGAACTGGATCTCGACCCGGCGCCCACCATCGTCGCGGCCAACGCCGCCCACCATTCCCACGTCACGGTGCACGGATCAGCGGGCGCCAGCCTGCGACTACGGGAGCGCGTGCAGATCGGCAGGGCGGGGGAGTCTTCGGGATTCTGGAGCGGCCGGCTTGACGCGGATGTGGGCGATCGCCCCCTGCTACGGCATCGCGTCGAACTCGGTGCGGGATCGGTGACGGATGACGAGCTGGGCTGCCCGTTGGCATTGATCAGCGAACTACGTTATCCAACAATGGATTCCATAGAGACAAGCCCTATCGATGCCACCCTGCTGCACCTCGCCGGCGACGCCACCCTGCTCACGTGGCAGGGACGGCGTCTACCGGCAGATTAGCTTGCGGCCTTTTCTTCTTCCCGCGCAACCTCGTCGCTGGATTCGTCTTCGCCGTTCTTTTCGGCGACGAGCTCCTCAAGTTGGTCCAAACGTGTTCGCGCCCAGGCTTGCTGCTCGGTGATGGCCATCTGGCCCCGCGATCGCGTGACGAAGGCGATGGACCACAGAATCAGCGTCACGAGCCTGTTTTTGAACCCGACGAGGTACACCAGGTGCAGCGCCAGCCACATGAGCCAGGCGATGAATCCGCTGAACTCCAATGGCCCGATCTTGCACACCGCGCTGTAGCGCGACACGGTGGCCATCGACCCCTTGTCAAAGAACTTGAACGGGGTGCGGTTCTCAGGACTGCGGCCACCGAGTTCCGCCTTGATCTGCTTGGCGGCGTAACGACCACCCTGAATAGCACCCTGGGCCACACCGGGCACCCCATCCACGGCCATCATGTCGCCGACCACGTACACATTGGGGTGCCCCGGGATCGTCAGATCCGGACCCACCTTGACGCGACCGGCGCGGTCGAGTTCGACACCCGACTGCTCGGCCAACGTCTTGCCCAGTGGGCTCGCGGATACGCCGGCCGACCACACCTTGCACGAGGATTCGATGCGCTTGGTGGTGCCGTCCGAGTACTTGACGGTCAAACCGTTGCGGTCCACGTCGGTGACCATGGCGCCCAGCTGGATCTCGACACCCATCTTCTCCAGCCGCTTGCGCGCCTTGTTGCCCAGCTTTTCGCCAAACGGCGGCAGTATCGCGGGTGCGGCATCCAACAGGATCACCCGCGCGTCCGTCGGATCTATGTGACGGAAGGTGCCCTTGAGCGTCTCGTTAGCCAATTCGGCTATCTGCCCGGCCATCTCGACTCCGGTGGGCCCGGCGCCAACCACCGTGAACGTCATGAGCTTCCGACGACGCTCGGGGTCACTGGAGCGCTCCGCCATTTCAAAGGCGCCGAGAATCTTTCCGCGCAGTTCCAGGGCGTCATCGATCGACTTCATGCCGGGGGCCCACTCGGCGAATTGATCGTTGCCAAAGTAGGACTGACCCGCGCCGGCAGCGACAATCAGACTGTCGTATGGCGTCTTGTAGTCATGCCCGAGCAGCGTGGAGTGCACGAACTGGTTCTCCAGGTCGATGCCGGTCACGTCTCCGAGAACTACCTGCGCGTTGTGCTGGTTCTTCAAGATCTGCCGGGTCGGCGGCGCGATCTCTCCCTCGGAGATGATCCCGGTGGCCACTTGGTACAGCAGCGGCTGGAACAGGTGGTGCGTGGTGCGCGCGATCAGGGTGATGTCAACGTTGGCTCGCTTGAGTGTCTTGGCGGCGGTGAGCCCACCGAATCCGGAACCGATGATGACCACGCGGTGCCTGGGCGACAGGGCGTCCTTGATCTTGGACTGTGGGTTGGCGGGGTCGGCGACATGAGGCACCGCGGGGCTGGCGGCGTCTGGTGTCGTGCTCATCGATCACTCCTCGTCGAATGGCGTCTCAACTGGGGTTATTAACCTTGATTGACACTTGGTGCAACACCACAACCGTAGTCGGGATTTCCGTGCACGTCGCGTCACTTAGTTTAGCGAAATATCTCACAGAGTCCTTGGCTGCCAGCCCGGATCACGTCCCGACATGGCAAGCATGTGATCGAACCGTGGGGTTCCCGGGGGGACCGGCAGCTGCGGGCCAAACAAACCCGGTGTTCCGCCGTCCGAGGCCAGCGCAGTGAGGAACCCGTACAGACCCGGATCCGTGCCTTCGGGCAGGTCGAACGGCTGACCCGTCGCGGCCGCCAAATCCCAGCCGTGCAGCACTAATTCGTCGAGGGCCACCATCGCCACCTGATCGTTGGGCATGACGGTTCCGGCGATCGTCGCCTCGCCCTCCCAGGATTGCGGCTCCGCCCATGTCACGACGAGATCCGTCAGCCGCTGCGGTAGCAGCGTCCGCCACTCCGGATCGAGGTCCTCCGTGAAGGACGGTCCCGACAGGTCGATGCCCAACGCGGCGGCCTTCTCCGGCTGGACGACAAATCGGAAGGCCATAGACAGACCCATGAGGTGATTCAGCAGCGCACGAACGGTGAGTTCCGCACAGGGAGTCGGGTTACCCAAGTCGTTGTCAGACACTCCGGGAAGAAGTGCTTCCACCGCCGCTGCGGCGGGTTGCAGGCTGAATGGCGCATCCATATCCCACATCCTGCCGAAGGATTGCGCGATACAGACCGAATCCGGCCGACTAGTCCTTGAACAGCGGGCGAAGAGTGCTACCGATCGATTCCACCACGCCGGGGATGTGCCCGTTACCCGGCACGTTGAGGGTGATGGAGTCGATTCCCTGATCGAGGATGCGAGTCTGCACCTGCTCGGCGATCTCTTCGGGGCTGCCCACCAGTGTCCTTCCGAGTACCTG
Organism: Mycobacterium sp. NPDC050853; assembly: GCF_040653875.1. Lineage (NCBI taxonomy): Bacteria > Bacillati > Actinomycetota > Actinomycetes > Mycobacteriales > Mycobacteriaceae > Mycobacterium > Mycobacterium sp. NPDC050853. Next base: position 141,361 of record NZ_JBFAGW010000009.1, on the reverse strand, counting down.
CGCCTTGACATCCTCGGGCAGAGTTTCCAAGTCCAGACCGTTCTTGCGCAGGTGCTCACCGGCCTGTTTCCAGGCTGCGGCCGAATCCTCGTCGACGAACACCGAGAAGAAGGCCGAGGTTTCCAGGGTCGATGGATCGCGGCCGGCCTCCTCGCAGCGCTGCCGCAGCACCGACAACTTGTGCGGGATCTCGTCCAGCGCGCTGAGCAGGTTCAGGTGATCGGCGTACTTCACCGCCAGACCGAATGTCTTCTTCTCGCCGCTGCCGCCGATCATGATCGGGATGTTCGATCGGTAGCGGGGCTCGTTGATGGCGGTCTCGGTGCGGTAGTACTTGCCATCGAAGGTGGGCCGCTCACCGCGCAGCATCGGCGGGATGATCTCCAGCGCCTCGCTCAGCCGCTCGAAGCGGTCGGTGAAGGTGCCGAACTCGAAACCCAGTTGCTGATGCTCCAGCTCAAACCAACCCGCGCCGATACCCAGAATCGCGCGTCCGCCGCTGACCACGTCGAGCGTGGTGACGGCCTTCGCAAGCAGTGTGGGGTTCCGGTACGTGTTGCCGGTGACCAATGTGGAGAGCTGGATGGTGCTGGTGGCACTGGCCAGCGCACCCAGCGCCGTGTACGCCTCCAGCATCGGCTCGTCGGGGGCGCCGATCATGGGCAGTTGGTAGAAGTGGTCCATCACGAAGACCGTGTCGAAGCCCGACGCCTCCGCCTCACGCGTCTGTCTGACGACGGTGGGGAAGAGCTCGGCGACGCCGGTGCCGTAGGAGAAATTGGGGATCTGCAAACCGAGCCGAATGGTCACTCGGTCAGCGTACGCCCGAATCGCAGGTACAGCATTGATCTTGCGTTACAAGGCAATTCGAACAAAAAACCTAGAGTGCCCTCCAGGTCTGGATTAGCGGACGCCGGCGGGAACGCCGCGGCTGACGTGCAGGGTCTGACCGGTGATGTGACGCGCCTGTGAGCTGGTGAGGAACAACGCCAAGCGGGCGATCTCCGCGGCGACCAGCTCCTGCGCATCCCCGACACTGTCGAGACCGTCGTAATTGGCCTCGGCCGGTTGCCCGGGCGCGATGGTGTTGATGGTGATCCCGCGAGTACCCATCCGCTCGGCCTGTTCGGCGGTCCACGCGGACAACGCGGCCTTGGCGGCAGTGGTTGCGCCGGACCGGTCATGGGTGCCCAGCATGCACAGGTTGATGATGGCCGCACCGGAACGCAGGCGGTCCCCGACGGCCTGCACCGTCAGCACCGCGGTCAGCACGCTGGATTCGTACCGGGACAGCCATGCCTCGCCGGTATCGGTGAGGGTGCCCAGATGCGGTCCAGGCTCACTCCACACGGGATTGGGGATGTTGACGATGGCGTCCAGGTACTGGGGGAACAGCTCGACGTTCTCTTCCAGGCTGTCCGGGTCGGCGTTATCGCATACAACGGCATCGACCTCGAGCTCCTTGGCTGCGATCTCCAGCTCGTCGGCGTTGGGCCCGGTGATGACCACGCGATGGCCGGCGTTGCGGAACTCCGCGGCCACCGCTCGGCCGACCTCGTTAACCGCTCCGGTTACCAGTACGTCCATGGCGGGTCCTTCCTCACCTAACTTGCAGACACGGCACCTACACGCTGTCCCGTGCACTTTTCCCTACCGAACCAGCGATGATCCAGCACGATCGTGACACAACCCGGACCTCATACCCCGGATTTGGCGGCCGGGTCGCACGGGTTTGACCCCCAATATTACTGGACGGTAGCAATACCCTTGACCGCCGCATCGGTGGCAGACAATGGCTAGGGTTGTGCCGGTGACCAGCGGACGAATCTTGGGCCCACTAAAGCTCCTCGCGACACTCCTGTTCGCGAGTTCGCTGACCGTGTCGGGCTGCGGCTCACGCACGACCTCCGATAACGACACAGCCAGCACAGGGGCCACGTCGACGGCCACGAATTCTGCCGCCGTCAGGTTGCACGTGCTGGCCGCGGCATCGCTCCGGAAGGCGTTCACCGAAATCGGGAAGAATTTCGAGACCACACACGCGGGGACAACCGTTGAGTTCACCTTCGCCGGCTCCTCAGATCTGGTGACCCAACTCACCCAGGGCGCCGAGGCCGACGTGCTCGCCACCGCGGACTCGGCCAACATGGACAAGGCCTGGAAGGCGCACACCGTCATCAACCCTGTCGACTTCGCCGCCAATACGTTGACGATCGTGGTCGCTCCGGGTAACCCGAAGAGCATCGCCACCTTCGCGGACCTGGCGCGCCCCGGTCTCGATGTGGTGGTGTGCGCTCCGCAGGTTCCGTGTGGTGCGGCCACCACGACCGCCACCAAAGAGATTGGTGTGCAACTGAATCCCGTCAGCGAGGAATCCTCGGTGACGGACGTGCTGAACAAGGTGATCGCCGGGCAGGCCGACGCCGGTCTCGTGTACGTCACCGATGCCAAGGCTGCCGGCGACAAGGTCACCACGGTCCCATTCCCTGAGGCGCGGACCATCGTCAACACCTATCCGATTGCGGTCACCGCGAATTCGCGTAACCCGGAGCGCGCGAACCAGTTCATCGAAACCGTCACCGGGGATGTCGGACACAAGATTCTGGCGGAGGCGGGGTTCGCCGCACCGTGACCCGGTCACCCGGCCTGCCCCGGTGGGTATACCTGCCGGCGGCCGTCGGGGCGCTGCTCATCGTGCTGCCGCTGCTGGCGCTGCTGGTAAAGGCCGACTGGGCTCAGTTCCCGGCGCTGGTCACAAGCCCGGCCTCGCAGGCGGCGCTCCTGCTCAGCTTGAAGACGTGCCTCGCCAGCACGGTGCTGTGCCTGCTGCTCGGGGTGCCGCTGGCTGTCGTCCTCGCCCGCGGGCCCGAACGGCTGACCCGGCTGCTGCGTCCGATGATTCTGCTGCCGCTGGTGTTGCCGCCGGTCGTCGGCGGCATCGCGCTGCTGTACGCCTTTGGCAAGCTGGGGCTGCTCGGCCACTACCTGGATGCGGCCGGTATCCGGATTGCGTTTTCCACCTCTGCCGTAGTCCTGGCGCAGACCTTCGTATCGCTGCCGTTCCTCGTCGTCAGCCTTCAGGGTGCGCTGGCCACGATGGGCGAGCGGTACGACCATGTGGCCGCCAGTCTGGGGGCGCCGCCCACCACCGTGCTGCGTCGCGTGTCGCTGCCGTTGGTGATGCCCGCACTGATATCGGGCACGGTGTTGGCGTTCGCGCGCTCACTGGGGGAATTCGGCGCCACCTTGACGTTCGCGGGATCCCGGCAGGGCGTGACGCGCACCCTCCCACTGGAGATCTACCTGCAACGCGAATCCGACGCACAATCGGCTGTTGCGCTCTCGCTGCTGCTGGTGGCGGTGGCCGCGGTCGTCCTAGCCATCGTCGGTGCGCGGACCTGGCGCCCCGGCGGGTGGCTGTGATGAGCGAACTGCGATTCGACGCCGGACATTCCGGACGCGGTGTGCATGCCGACTTCACGGTCCTACCCGGGGAGACACTGGCGATCGTCGGCCCAAACGGAGCCGGCAAGTCCACACTGCTCGCACTCATCGCGGGTCTGCTTCGACCCGACACCGGCGAGATCCGGCTCGGCGACCACGTGCTGACGAACTGCGCCACAAGCACTTTCGTCCCCACCCACCGACGACGGACGGCGCTTCTGCTGCAGGAAGCGTTGTTGTTCCCGCATCTGACGGTGGCGGCCAACGTCGAGTTCGGGTTGCGCAGCAGGCGACGCGGCCGCGACGAGGTCTCGACCACGCGGGATCACTGGTTGGAATCGGTGGGCGCGCGTGATCTGGCACGGCGTCGCCCCGGCGAGTTGTCCGGGGGACAGGCACAGCGAGTGGCCATCGCACGTGCGCTGGCGACCGAACCCGACTTGGTGCTGCTCGACGAACCGCTCGCCGGTCTCGACGCCGACAGCGCTCCTGCCATTCGGGCACTGCTGGGGCGGGTGCTGGGCCGTGACGGACAAAGTGCCCTGATCGTGACCCACGACATCATGGATGCCGTCGCCATCGCCGACCGGGTGATGGTGCTGGACGGCGGCCGCGTCACCGAGCTGGGTGATACCGCCACGGTCCTGGCGCGCCCGACCAGCCAGTTCGGCGCGCGGTTCGCTGGGGTGAACCTCGTCGACGGCACCGTGGGCGAGGATGGCGCCCTGCACGTCGGCGATTTGGCCATCCATGGTGTTTGGGCCGACACCGGAAGCCATTCGCGTGGCCAGCACGCCGTCGCGGTGTTCGGGCCCCGTGCCGTCGGCGTGCATCTGTCCCCGCCAGGAGGTAGCCCGCGCAACGTCATCCCCGTGTCTGTCACGACGCTTATCGCGCACGGTGACAGCGTCGTTGTAACGGCAACCGCCGGGACCACGATATTCACCGCACATATCACCGCGGCCGCCGCGGCAGAACTAAGGCTGACGCCCGACGCGCCGGCATACTTTGCCGTGAAGGCTCACGAGGTCGTCATTCAGGCGGCGCCATAGCTGGGGACGGGGATTTCGAGAGGAATCACATGTTTGCGTCTGAGCAACCAAACCCCCTGTCACCGCGCCGAATGATCTTGAAGTGGCGCCGCTGGCGGCTTTCGGCAAATCGGGCGCGCCGATTGCCGGTTAGGCTTGCACGTGCTCGACAAACCGGTACGTTCATGGACATGCAGCAACCACGGGCAACATCAGCAGCCAAGCGGGCGCAGCGGGCACGAGTAATAGCAGCTGCCGTCGCGGTCGCCTCGCTGTCCGGGGCAGGAGCCATCACGCTCGTCGCCGCACCGGCCAACCAGGCGCCGCCATCGGTACGCACGGCGGATATCCACCTGGTGACTACCGATGCGCCTCCGCCGCCCGCCCCGGGACAGCCGGCGCCCAACCCGGAGACGCCTACCACCGTGACCACGGCTCCGGCCTCACCGGCGCCCGGCACGCCCGCGCCCGCCGGGGCGCCTGCACCGGCAACTCCGGCACCCGCTGATGCCAGCCGCGTCAACAATGACCAGGGTGGCTTCAGTTTCGTTGTGCCCCAAGGCTGGACACCATCGGATGCACGCAGGCTGACCTACGGATCGGCACTGTTGACCAATCCGGCCGCACCGAACGGAAGCATCCTGCTGGGTCGTCTGGACCTCAAGCTTTTCGCGGGCGCCGAGCCCGACAACCAAAAGGCCGCCCGCAGACTCGCCTCGGATATGGGCGAGTTCTTCATGCCGTACCCGGGTAACCGCCTCAACATGGAAGATCAGAGCTTCGAGGTCGCGGGCATGCCCGCGGCATCCTCGTACTACGAGGTCAAGTTCGACGACGCCGCCAAGGACCCCGGCCAGATCTGGTCCGCGGCCGTGGGCAAGGGTAAAGACCGTTGGTTCATCGTGTGGCTCGGTACCTCCGCATCACCGGTGGACAAGGGCGTGGCGAAGGCCCTGACCGAGTCGATCCGTCCCTGGACCCCACCGACTCCGCCGACACCTCCGGCCGGGCAGCCGGTTGATCCCAACCAGCCGGCCCCGCCACCTGCGGACCCGAACCAGCCGCCGCCCCCGCCGGCCGATCCCAACCAGCCACCGCCACCGCCGGCTCCCGCGGCACCAGGTGCGCCGGCCCCCGAACCCGTTCCCGCGGGGCAGCCCGTACCCCCACCAGCACCACCAGCGCCCGGCGTCCCGGTCTGACATCCGGTAGGCGGCCAGTTCATGGATTTACATTCGCGAACCGCCGCTTTTCCTGCGGTATTCATCCGGAGGCATTCCGCTGTTAGACCTGAATTCGCGTCCCGGTACGGGTGGCGCAATACCCCACGCGCATTGTCGCGAGGGCTATCATCGATTTAGCTCACATTCGCTCAGCGATTTAGCAGGAGGATGAATGATCGACATTGCTATGACGGCAGAACTTCTCGCGCGCTCGACCACAACGACCAGCGTGGGGATCGTCGGATACCTGATCATCGGCGCGCTGGCCGGCTGGATCGCCAGCAAGATCATGGGCACCGACCAGCAGATGGGACTTCTTCTCAATATCGTTGTCGGCGTTATCGGTGCATTCCTCGGCGGATTTTTGCTGAGTTTCGCATTCAACACCGCTAGCGGTGGGTGGTGGTTCACCTTCTTCACCGCAATACTCGGGGCTGTAGTTCTCCTATTCCTCGTCAAATTGGTCACCGGGAAGAAGTAGCCCAACGCTTCCTCACGTTGCGAAAACGGCGATGGTGAGGAGGCTGTGACGCCCGGATAACCTCGGTGGAAGCATTCGGGAATCTGATTCACTCACCATGACAGGGTGACTGATCTCAGCGCGCCGCCCACCGCGCGCCGTGCCGCATGCTCGTATTGCGGTGTCGGCTGCGGTGTGGTGGTGCGCTCCGACTCGGGCCCAACGGGCTCGGGCCCGCTCACCATCGCGACCGTCGAGGGCGATGCGCTGCATCCGAGTAACCACGGCCGCCTGTGCACCAAGGGCGCCACCCACGCACAGCTGATGGCCACCGACGGGCGCATGACGACGGCGCATATTCGTCCCGCGCGCGGGTCGGAGCCTGTTCCCACACCGCTGGCGGCAACAACCACCGACGCGGGACGGCGGCTGCGCCAGATCCTCGACACCCACGGCCCCGATGCGATCGCCCTGTACGTGTCCGGTCAGATGAGCCTGGAAGCGCAGTATCTCGCCAACAAGCTCGCCAAGGGCTACATCCGCACCGCACATATCGAATCCAACTCTCGGCTCTGCATGGCAAGCGCCGGCACCGGGTACACCCAATCTCTCGGTGCGGACGGACCGCCTGGGTCGTACTCCGATATCGAGCAGAGCGACCTGTTCCTCGTCATCGGTGCGAACATGGCCGACTGCCATCCGATTCTGTTCCTGCGCATGGCCGACCGGCTAGGCAGCGGAGCACGGCTGATCGTGGTGGACCCACGACGCACCGCCACCGCCGAGCGAGCCGATCTGTTCCTGCAGATCACTTCGGGTACCGACCTTGCCCTGCTCAACGGACTATTGCATCTGCTGGTCGAGAGCGGAGATATTGACCAGGAGTTCATCGCCGAGCACACCGAGGGCTGGCCGGGTATGCCGCAGTTCCTCGCCGCCTATTCGCCCTCCGCGGTCGCGGCCGTCACAGGGCTGGCCGAGGACGATATCCGCACCGCCGCGCGGTGGATCGGGGAGGCGCGCGAGTGGATGACGTTGTGGACCATGGGCCTCAACCAGAGCACCCACGGCACCTGGAATACCAACGCGATCTGCAATCTGCATCTGGCGACCGGGGCCATCTGTCGCCCCGGGAGTGGACCATTCTCATTGACCGGCCAGCCAAATGCGATGGGCGGCAGGGAAATGGGCTACATGGGGCCGGGGCTGCCGGGCCAGCGGTCTGTTAAGTCTGCCGCCGATCGGGCCTTCGTTGAGCAGCAATGGCAGCTGACACCCGGTTCCATCCGTGCGGAATTCGGCGCCGGTACGATCGACATGTTCGCCCAGATGGCGGCCGGGGACATCAAGGCGTGCTGGATTATCTGTACGAATCCGGTTGCCTCAGTGCCGAATCGGCAAAATGTGATCGACGGACTGCGCCGCGCCGAGCTGGTGATCACCCAAGATGCCTACCTGACTACGGCCACCAACGAGTATGCCGATGTCATGTTGCCCGCCGCCCTGTGGGCCGAGTCCGATGGCGTCTCGGTCAACTCGGAGCGCACGGCGACGTTGACCAACCGGGCCATCGATGCCCCGGGCGATGCCCGCCCCGACTGGCATCTGATCTGCGATATCGCCGCCGCGATGGGATTCGGGGATGCCTTCGACTACTCCTCGAGCGAGGAGATCTTCGAAGAGATCCGCGCATTCTGGAATCCGCGCACCGGATACGACATGCGTGGCGCGAGCTATGCCCGGCTTCGGCAGGGCCCGGTGCAATGGCCGTGCCCGCCGAGTGATTCGGGGGACTCTGCGGATAGACATCCGATTCGCTACCTGAACGACGGGGTCAGCCAGGACCTGCACGTCGACGAAAACGGCACCGTGCCGCGACTGGCGTTTCCCACCCCGTCGCGCCGAGCCGCGTTTCACGCTCGGGCGCACCGCGATCCCGCAGAACTTCCCGGTGACGGATACCCCATGATCCTGAATACCGGTCGTTTGCAACATCATTGGCATACTCTCACCAAAACTGGCCGCATCAGGACGCTCGATCGACTCCATCCGTCACCGTTCGTGGAGGTACACCCGCACGATGCCGTGACACTCGGAATCGTCGAGGGCGATATCGTCGAAATCGCCTCACGTCGCGGCAGCGCCGAGCTACCGGTGATCGTCAGCGAGAATGTCAAGCGCGGCAGCTGTTTTGCCCCCTTTCACTGGAATGACACGCAAGGGCCGGGCCTGACGATAAACGCGGTGACCAACGACGCCGTCGACGCGGATTCGCTGCAGCCCGAGTTCAAGGTCAGTGCCGTCGCACTGCGCCCCACCGGGCGGACGGTCGTCGATGGAGCATCCGACTCGCAGGCACAAGCACTGGGGGACATAGCAATTCTGTGGACATCGCAGACCGGCAACGCCGAGACCGCGGCCATCTCGGTGCACGACCTCCTGGAAGCGGCGGGGATATCGGCCACACTGACCGCGATGGACGAATGCGACCCAGTCGATCTCGGCCAGGTCCGCACGGCATTGGTCATCGCCAGCAGCTTCGGGGAGGGCGGGCCACCCGATAACGGCGCGCGGTTCTGGTCCTCGCTCGCAGGACTCTCGGAGGGAACAAAACCCTTGAACCACATGCGTTATGCGGTGCTGGGATTCGGCGATCGTGCATACGCGGATTTCTGCGGCCACGCAAAGGCTCTCGACGCCCGGCTGCAGGAGCTGGGCGCCGTCCCGGTACTCGGCCGAGTGGATGGCGAAGCCACCAACCGATCGCTGGTCGCGTCCTGGACTGCGGATCTTCTGGAGGCGATCGGGGAGGGCACCGCCGCCAGCACCGAGACGGTCCGGCGGCTGCGCAGCGATGGGCTGCCCGCAGCCGCTCCGGAACCCTTCACCCGTGCCGCACCCATTCTGGCGGCGTTGTCGCACAACGAGATTCTTTCCGCGCCCGACTCCGATAAGGAAGTACGGCGAATCGAATTCGACCTGTCCGGTCACGATGTCGATTACTCGGTGGGTGACGCGTTGGGAATCTATCCGACGAACCGCGAGGATGACGTCCGACGCTGGCTCGACGCAACCGGTTTCGACGGAGAGCTGCCGATCACGATCGACGGGGGCGAGCTTCCGTTGGCCACCGCCCTCGCCGAGCACTACGACATCTGTCGCGTTACCGACGATCTGCTGCGTTTCATTGCCGAGAGGCGCAGCGACAAGCCGACCATCAAGTTATTGCGCGGTCGCGATAGCACGGCACGTGAGCGGTGGTTGCAGGGCCGCAACGCCCTCGACGTGCTGCGCGAGTTTCCTATCCGCGCCGATATCGACGAATGGCAACAGGTTCTCATCCGCCTGACCCCGCGCCAGTACTCGATCTCGTCGAGCCCCCTGGTCAGCCCGCGATCCGTCGCGCTGACGGTGTCCATCGTCCGGTACCGCGGGCCGGACGGCTCAGCGCGCGGCGGCGTGGGCTCGACCTTCCTGGCCGACCGTGCGCAGCGACTTCCTGTCCCGATCTTTCTGCAGCGATCTCCGCATTTCCGCCCACCCGGTACGTCGGACACGCCGATGATCATGATCGGCCCCGGAACCGGTATCGCGCCGTTCCGAGGGTTCCTACAGGAACGTCGCGCGCTCGGGCATACCGGACGCAACTGGCTGTTCTTCGGCGACCAGCACCGCGCCCAAAACTTCTACTACCGCGAGGAGCTCGACGGATTCCTACGCGACGGCTCCCTGCGTCGCCTCGATCTCGCCTTCTCGCGTGACCAGGACAAACGCATCTACGTCCAGCACCGCATGCTGGAGCAGGGGGCGCAGTTGTGGCAGTGGCTGTCCGAGGGCGCACACCTGTACGTGTGCGGAGATGCCAGCCGCATGGCTAAGGATGTCGACAACACATTGCTCACGATCGCCCAAAAGTACGGGCGGATGTCGGGGGAAGAGGCACTCGAGTTCCGTAAGGACCTGGTAGCCGAGAAACGCTACGTCCGCGACGTCTACTGATCGCTGCGGTGCCAACGCGACGCTATAGTCGCATTGCGCGATGGATCTCGCCGGGGCTTGTCCCGAACCGCCACTGACGGCTGATAGTTCCTGTGTTGATGAGACGTAACACGATGGGGCCCGCATGTGACAGGTCGATACCGCGAAGAGCGCAGCGAGTCCATGCGGCCCGTCCATCTGCGACCTGCGGCGCTGCTGTGGGTATTCCTCGGGGGCATGTGTGGGACCGGATTGCGGTATTGGTTCGAGCAGATGTGGCCGGCCTCAGGCGCTTCGTGGCCCTGGGGGACATTCGCGGCCAACCTATCCGGAGCATTCATCCTCGGCGCGCTCCTCGAAACCGTCACTCTGTTGGGATCCGATAGCGGCTGGCGTCAGCGCGCCCGGCTGTTCCTCGGGACTGGTCTCTGCGGCGCGTTCACCACGTACAGCGCGCTCGCGTTGGAGGTCAGCACGCTCACGCGCCACGGCTTTCCGGGCATCGGCCTGGGGTACGCATTGGTCAGCGTTGCGGCGGGTTTGGGCGCCGCGCTGGCCGGGATAGCCACCGCGGCAAGAGCACTCGCGCGCTATTCGGGGGGTTCCGGGTGATGGACATCGCCTTTGTCATGGCCATCGTCGTGGCCGGGGCCCTGGGCGCGGTATTGCGGTTCGTCGTCGATTCGGGCATCAAACATCGATGGACCCATCGGTTCCCCTGGACAACGTTGCTCATCAATGTCTCTGGGTCGGCACTCATCGGCGTGCTGGCCGGAGTGGTGATCTTCCACCACGCGTCATCCGATCTACTTGCCATCCTCGGAACCGGCTTCTGCGGCGGCTACACGACCTTCAGCACCGCCAGCGTCGAATCGGTGAGGTTGATCGAGCAGCGGCAATGGTCCCTCGCGCTGTACAACACATTTGGCACATTGCTCGGCACCATCGGGGCATGTGCCGCCGGGCTGGCGCTCGGGTGGCTGTTGGCGTGAGGATATAGCTATGGCCGAGTCGCCCGCAGTGCATCTGGTCGTCGGATGGGACAGGTATCCGCCGAGCACTGCCGCGCTGCACTTCGCGATCGATCTGGCCCAACGGCTCGACGCGTGCGTGCACATTGTGCACATTCTGGACATGGACGACGAACCGTTGGACCCCGACACCAACAGTTGGGAGTCCCAGGCGCCCACGGCTGTGGCCGCTGACGAGACCGCGGCTCGTGAAGAGCTCACCGGCAGCGACGTGTCCTGGGAATACCACCGCGCGCATGGGCGTGCCGCAGCTGCGCTTCTCGCGGTGGCACAGCAGTACGAGGCACTGATGATCATTCTCGGGAGTCCGCGCGGAGGACCCGCATCTGCGCTCGACACTCTTCTCGGACAGTCGGTGTCACATCGCCTCATCGGCGCAAAGAGGGTTCCACTCGTCCTCGTACCCGCCATCTGACTGTTTGCGCATAGCGAACGTTTCTGCGGTAGCCTGGCGCGGTGCGTGGCAAATGCCGAACCGGGTCGACCGTCAGCCACGGTCCAGTCACGATCGACGGGGTGACAGTGGTATTACGCCCGCCCCGGCTGTCGGATGGCCCATCCTGGCGGCAAACCTGCTTGAGGTTTACCGAGAGGCTGTCACCAGCGTTCGGTCGCGATGATATGGACTGGGAGAACGCTCACTCACCCGTCATGTGGGCGTACACCTGGCGCACGGCCCTCGCCGATGCGAGGGCGGGTGGCGTCTCGTATCTTTTGGTGCGCATGGACGACGAGATCGAGAGTGTTGTCGGCCATTTCTTCATGGCCGGACGCGATCCCCGCACGGGCGGCGCCGAGATGTCGACCTGGGCCGCCGATGTTCCGCCTGCCGTGAGTGCGTGGGCGCTGCTGACTACCGTCCTATCCGCATTCGAGGGAAATCCCAATATCCCGTTTGTATTGGCGCCCGCCGCGGCATCAAATGTACGTGCGAACAGGTTCTTTGCATCGATGGATTGGGTTCAGCTGCAGACACGTCGCGCGCTGCGCAGGTACGACGGGCAGGTATCTGACCATCACATATGGATGCTCGCGAATACATCCGAGGGTCGGGATGCGGTTAGGCACCGCTTAGCAGAAATTGCCTCTACCGAAAGACCTTTCACGCCCTCCGCGCACCGCACGCCAAGCCTGGAGTATCTCGTGGCATGGGGCAGACACCAGGCGATCCGCACCAAGCAGGTATGCAACGTCATGCTGCAATCAACTCCACGCCAGAACGCACTCGAAATCTCGCCCAACAGTGGGGAATTGGTGCGCATCGAGCCCACAGCTCAAGACCGATACCGCGTCTCGGTGGCCCAGCGTCCTTGCGGTTCGGTTGAGGTTCATTCCGATATTGGCACGTCGACAACGGAATTGGTGCCACGATTCAGCTCGTGGGCACCTGACAACGCCCGCGTATCAGCGGTATCCGCACTTGCGAGCCATCTCGCAGACCGCCCGGACGGGTCTCGCCGGACGGTCGTTGCCGTCCGCGACATTGACACCTCGCTCGCGAATCGGCTTGCATCGCTTGGCTTTATCGACGAGGGCGAGGCGCCACCGACCCTGGGCGAAGTGGCAACCCCCCGGCGGATGTGGACGCAGATCAGAATCCGCTAGTCACCATGGGCACGCGCGTAGGCCTCGGCCAACAGCGGCCGGATGACTTCAGCGAAGGTGCCCTCACCGGGATTGACCACGCATACCCACTTGGCGCCCCCGTATTCGGGATGCGGCAGGACTCGATCGAACTCCGCGTAGTCGATGTCGGCCGTCTCGTCGCCGGGCATCTCAACGACCCCGGCGAAGGTGTCACCACTGACGCCGATATTGAGCCGGTACACCGATGGGCGCGCCAGATCCGAGTATTTGTCGAACGCCTCATTCGACATCAGGGTGATGACGGGCACCTGCCGCTTGGTGCCGCCGAAGAAGAACCAATTCCCCTCGACGACCTCGTGCTGGAGGTCCGGGAAGGTCATGATGATGTACTCGATGATGGCTCCCTCATCCATGCCATAAACCTACCGGCCTAGGCTGCTGACATGTTGCGCGCCGGAATCGTCGTCACAGGCACGGAGGTCCTCACCGGGCGGGTGGCCGATGCGAACGGGCCGTGGCTTTCCGAACGTCTACGAGAAGTGGGAGTGGACGTAGCGCATATCTGTGTATGCGGAGACCGCAAAGACGATCTGACCGCACAGCTGACATTCCTCGCCGGTCAAGGTGTCGACCTCATCGTCACATCCGGGGGCCTGGGGCCGACGGCCGACGATATGACCCTGCCAACCGTGGCCGAATTTGCTGGTACCACACTGGTTTTCGATGCCAACCTGGAAACTTCCATCATGGATCGGCTACGGCCGATGGCGAACCGCTGGGAGAACGTCGACTGGGACGCGTTGCATGTCGGCATCGCGAAACAAGCACTCGTTCCGGCGCAGGGGGAGGTGCTCGATCCGGTAGGCACTGCACCGGGCGCGGTCATGCGCGCCGGCGGGGTAGTCATCGTGGTGCTACCCGGACCACCGCATGAGCTCCAGCGAATGTGGCCGTCGGCCGTCGGCTCCGAGCCCTTCCGCGTGCTCGTGGGGGACGATGCCGCAGCCATCGAACAGACGACTCTGCGCCTGTACGGCATCACCGAGCCGGATATCGCCGAGACTCTGCGCCTGGCCGAAGGCGAATTGGGAAACCTTGCTGCACTGGAGATCACGACGTGCCTGCGACGCAGCGAGGTGGAGGTGGTCACCCGATTCGAACCGTCCGACCGCCCGCAGTGGGACCGTCTCTACAAGTTCATCGAGACACGGCACGGCTCGGCCCTGTTCTCTTCAGACGGTACGACTGTCGACGAACTGGTGGCCGGACTTCTGCACGGTAGGCGCCTGGCCGTTGCGGAGTCATGTACCGCGGGACTGTTGGGGGCACGGATCGCCGATGTGCCAGGTTCCTCGGATTACTTCCTGGGCGGTGTCATCAGTTACGCCAACGATGTCAAAATTGGCCAACTGCACGTAGATCCACAGTTACTCGCGAGCCATGGCGCGGTGTCGCCGCAAGTCGCCGAGGCCATGACGGACGGCGCACTGACGACGTTGGCCGCCGATATCGCGGTCTCGACGACGGGTGTTGCCGGGCCCGGCGGTGGAACACCGGAGAAACCCGTGGGCACGGTGTGCTTCTGCGCCAAGACCGCGACCGGGGAGAAGGCCGAGCTCCGGGTCGTTATCCCGGGAAATCGCAACCAGATTCGTGAGCGTGCCACCACTGTCGCGCTACATCTACTGCGCCGGCTGTTGCAGGGCAGTCCTACTCCGTAAAGGGGGCGGCCTTGACCAGGAGCGGAAACGCCGCGTAGCGGGTCAGCCACGCCGCGCGGCCCTTCGGTACCGCGGCACCCTCTGCCGCCCAGGCTTTGAGCATGTGCCGCTTGAATTCCAGACGAGGGTGCCGCCGCAGCAGCTCCTCCACCCATGCGGGCTCGAGGTCCGACAACCGCAGCCCGAAAACATCCGTTCCTGCGCCCGCCGACACAAATCCTCCTGCGTCTGAAAGGTTTTCGCTGGCACCCAGGGTGATATGTGCAGCGATCGCCGCACCCACCGCCTGGGCACGGTCCTCGCCGACCCCTTGGTCCCGCACGAATCGGGCGGCACGCTCACCGCCGACCACGGCGAAGCATCGCCCCGGCGTCGGATGCTCAAGCTGTAGATCGTGCAACAAGCTCGCGACGTAAACCAGCTCGTCATCGACCTCTACGCCGTCCAATGCGGCAAGCGCCTTTCCGAAAAAGTAGGTGCGGTAGGAGTGCTCAAGCACATGCGGAGTTACAGAGTCGCGCGCCTCCTGCTCCGCTGCAAACGCAAGTGCGGAATCGGGCACCGCGATCGGCCCGAATTTCACTCGCCTCTGGCCACGGCGGCCTACCCGGGTCTTGACGGCATCGCCGACCATTCCGGGCAGCGCGCGAAACAAGCGTCCGAACAGTACCCGTCGCTGGGCTGTCGAGACCTCTCCGCCGGTCCGGGTCGCCCACTGCCAGTCCAAGTCGATCGTCATCACCACCTCAGTCAAGGCCGATGCACCGGAAACAGCCAGTGGCAGAAATGCCACAGGTACTCGGATTCATGCCATAGTGAGGCATGGGCACCAAGACGGTGGCGACACTCGCGCTCGACGGAGTCATCACCTATGACCTGGCGTGCGCCGTGCAGATGTTCCGGCGAGGACCGGGGCGCGCCGGGCAACCCGATGGTTTCGACCTGGTGACGTGCGGTCACCGGCCCGGAACCGTCTGGACGCCAGATGGTTTCGCCCTAGAGGTGGAACAGGGCATCGACGCGCTAGAGACCGCGGATATCGTCGTCGTACCCGCGCGGGCTCCACATGACCATCCGCCGCCGGACGATGTGTTGAACGCGCTGGTGAGCGCGCACCAACGCGGCGCCGTGGTGTTCAGCATCTGCCTGGGTGCGTTCGTTCTCGCTGCGGCGGGCCTGCTGGATGGACGCCCCGCCACCACACATTGGGAGTACTGCGACGATATGCGCAGGCTCTATCCGCTGGTCGATCTGCGACCCGAGGCGCTGTACGTGGACGATGGGGACATCCTCACGTCGGCGGGACTGTCCGCGGGCATGGACCTGTGCCTGCATGTCGTGCGACGCGAGCTGGGCGCCGCCGTGGCATCCGATTTGGCCCGCTGGAACGTGATGGCACCGCACCGAGATGGTGGCCAGGCGCAGTTCATCCCGCCCACCAAGAGCTCTCACGATTCCGGCGGCCTCGGTCCGACGCTGAGCTGGGCGGCCGAGCACATCGCCGATATCGACGATGTGTCCTCACTCGCGCGGCACGCGCATCTGAGTCTCCGCACGTTCAACAGGCGCTTCGGCGAGGAGGTGGGGACCACGCCTAAGCGGTGGCTCGACGCGCAGCGCGCCACCCGCGCACGCGAACTGCTGGAGAACACCGAAATGACCATGGAATCCATTGCGACACAATGCGGTTTTGGCAGTGTTACGGCCATGCGGACGCATCTACGGAAGGTCACCGCGACAACGCCGAGCGCCTACCGCCGGGCGTTCCGACGGTAGGCGGTTCGTGGTCAGCGCACGACGTGTGGCATCAGAGCGTTGGGCGGAATGACACCGAAGCGGCCCGCCTGATAATCCTCCACCGCCTGAATCAGCTCAGCCTTCGTGTTCATCACGAATGGCCCGTAGGCGACCACACGCTCACGGATGGGTCGGCCACCCAGCAGTAGCACTTCCATCGCCGGGCGATTTCCGTCCTGACCCGCATTGGCCTGCACCGTAATCCGATCGCCGGGCCCTAGTACGGCGAGCTGCCCCTGCTCGATCGGATGCCCCAGCGCGCCGACCGAACCACGTCCGGAAAGCACGTAGACGAGCGCGTTGAACTCCCGGTTCCAGGGCACGTTTATCCCGGCCCCGGGTTCAATAGTCGCGTGCGCCAGGGTGATTGGTGTGTGCGTACTTCCCGGACCGTGATACGGGCCGATGCCTCCGGCGATGATCCGCACCAGGGCGCCGCCGTCGGGCGAGCTCACCAGTGTGGTTTCCGTTCCCTCGATCGACTGGTAGGCGGGGGTCAGGAACTTGTCGCGCGCAGGCAGGTTGACCCAGAGCTGGATGCCATGGAATATTCCGCCGCTCTCCACCAATTCTGCTGGGGGAGTTTCGATATGCAGGATTCCCGATCCGGCCGTCATCCACTGGGTGGCACCGTCGTGAATGAGGCCGCCGCCGCCATGGGAATCCTGGTGCGCGAATCTCCCGTCAATCATGTAGGTGACCGTTTCGAAGCCGCGGTGCGGATGCCAATCAGTCCCGCGCGGCTCACCCGGTTCATAATCGACTTCACCCATTTGGTCCATGTGGATGAATGGATCCAACTCTGCGGACGGCACGCCGCCGAAGGCACGCACGACGGGGAAGCCTTCCCCCTCGTATCCCCGGGACCCAGTGGTGATCGACCGCACCGGACGTTCGGTATCAGCGGGTTCGGGCGTAGGGATGCGCGGCAGGGTCAGGGTGTCGGCGGTAATAGCTGGCATGAGAACCTCCTCGTGGTTGTTCCGATACCTACTTAACCGGACTGCAGTCCGCTTTATTCCGGCGACTGAACGGGCGCGCTTTGATGCTCGGCGAGAGCAGTTGTCGCCGCAGCCGACACCGTCGCACCGGCGGCCCTCAGCGGCTCGGGACTGCGCAGCGCCCGGCTCAGGACGAAGGCGCCCTCCAGGCTGGTGATGAACCCCAGAATGAGGCTCCGGCACACCTCATGCGGGAGACCCGATCCGGCGATGCGTTCGGCCCCCCGGTCGATCCAGTCCGTGAATACGTCGGCCGTGGCGAGTCGCAGCGTTTCGTTCGTGCTCGCCACCTCCAGTGCGATGGTGGCGATCGGGCAGGCATCGGCGTAGTCGGTGGCGATGAGATTGTCGGCCGCGGCCGCGAATGCGGCACGGATGGTGGACGGTAGATCGGGGCCGACTTCATCGAAGATCGCCAGCACCAGGTCCCGATACATCGCACCCGAGGTCCGGATGGCCTCGTCAGCTAGCTGCGCCTTACCTCCGGGAAAGAAGTGGTAAATCGACCCGAAGGGCGCGCCCGCGCTCTGCGCGATCTGCTTGAGCCCGGTACCGGTCATGCCCTGTCGGCGGAACAACTCACAGGTGGCGTCGACGATGCGGTCGCGTGTGTCGGCGGGCATGGTGCGTCCTTCCGGAGACTCTTGTGTCTGATCCAAGGGCATTGTACGGTCCAACTAGAACGATCTATCAAGTTCGATCCTGCGACCGCGAAGGAACACGGCGATGGACAAAGCGCTCAAGTACCTGGCAATCCTGACCGGTGTGATCTGTCTGGCCATCGGCCTGTATCACCTCATCGGCGGCGCAGAAACGGTCATCGGCGGGGGAGACATCACCGCGAGCACCGACAGCCAGGAGAGATTCTTCGCCGGGCTGTTCGCCGTCTACGGTGCGACTTGGATCTGGGTTGCCCGCCAGTCGCCCATCCCCGGCGTCGCCATCCGGTTCCTGGCAGCCGGACTACTGGTGGGCGGGCTCGGCCGGGTGGCCTCCCTGATCGATAGGGGACAGCCGCACTCGTTCTGGATCGTCATGCTCGCCGTCGAAATTGCCATTCCCGCACTATTTTTCGCCATCGCAGGGGCCGACGAGAAGGCGAATTCGGTTCAATCGGGGGCCGCACCGCGGTAGCAAAACCAATACGCGAGTTCAGATTTCGCGAACCGCTAGAGTGCGTACTACCGACAGCAGTTGCGCATACTCAGGTATTTCAGGAGGAATCTATGCGGTTCACCTTCGCCGAGGCGATGACCGATCCGTCGTACTACATCCCGTTGGCTCAGGCAGCCGAGGCGGCCGGGTACCACGGCATGACCATCGCCGACAGCCTGGCCTATCCCTACGAATCGGATGCGAAGTATCCGTACACACCCGATGGGAACCGCGAATTCCTCGAAGACAAACCGTTTATCGAAGCGCTCACGCTGACGGCGGCACTCGGTGCGGTGACCTCGACACTCCGGTTCAACATCTTTGTCCTCAAGTTGCCGATCCGGCCGCCGGCGCTGGTGGCCAAGCAGGCTTCGTCCATCGCCGCCCTGACCGGCAACCGACTCGGCCTGGGCGTGGGGACGAGCCCCTGGCCCGAGGATTACGAGCTCATGAACGTGCCGTTCGCCAAGCGCGGCAAACGTATGGACGAGTGCATCGAGATCATTCAAGGACTCACCACCGGCGACTATTTCGAGTTCCACGGCGAGTTCTACGACATTCCCAAGACCAAGATGTGCCCGGCGCCCACACAGCCGATTCCGATCCTCATCGGTGGACATGCCGATGCCGCACTGCGGCGCGCCGCGCGCTGTGACGGCTGGATGCACGGCGGCGGCACCGAGGATCTTGACGAGCTGTTGGCCAAGCTCAACCGGTTCCGCGCGGAGGACGGTACGGCCGACAAGCCGTTCGAAGTCCATGTCATCTCTCTCGACGGATTCACGGTCGACGGTGTGAAGCGCTTGGAGGACAAGGGCGTAACAGATGTCATCGTCGGCTTCCGCATTCCGTACATCGTGGGGTCGGACACCGAGCCACTGGATACCAAGATCAAGAACCTGGAGAGCTTCGCCGAGCGCGTCATCTCCAAGGTCTGATTCCGCGAGCAGACGCTTGTTGCACGCTCCACCCGGCGTTTCTGTGCAATAAGCGTCTGCTCGCCGGAAACAACGTTGACAGTTATTCAACGCGAGCGTTAAATATCAACCATCGGGTACTCCTACTGAGAACGAGGTGGTTCGGATATGAGCACACGTCCAAGCTTTGCGTCGGCGGTCGTCTATCAGGATCCGTCGGCAGCGCTGGATTGGCTGGAGAAGGCCTTCGGATTCGAACGATCCATGGTCATCACCGACAGCGAGGGCAAACTGGAACATTCCGAAATGCGTTTCGGCGATTGCTATCTCATGGTGGGATCGGAGTGGGACGAGACCGTGGCCAGCCCCAAATCCGTGGGCGGACGGTGTACCCAGTCGATCCATGTGCACCTCGACGAAGATGTCGACGCGCACTGTGAGCAGGCGCAATCCGCCGGTGCCGAGATCCTCATGCCGCCCACCGACCAGTTCTACGGTGACCGTGTGTACCGTGCCCGCGATCCCGAGGGTCACGTGTGGGCATTCGCGCAGACCATGCGGGCCGTGTCGCGTGAGGACGCCGAGAAGGCCAGCGGCCTGAAGATCGAGGGCTGGATTTGACGCGGCCCTTAATGCCGCCCGCAAGCATAGATCGCACACTCGCCGCGCTGGCAGATCCGAATCGACGAAAAATCGTTGAGGCGCTTCGGGATCGGCCGTGCCGTGCGGGGGAGATCGCGCAGGTCGTCGGCCTGAGCCCGGCGGCACTCAGCAGGCACCTACGCACCCTCAAGGCCAGCGAGCTGGTCCAGGAATCCCACCCCGAGTTCGACGCACGTGTGCGCATCTACACCCTGCGGCCCGCTCCCATGGCAGAACTGAAGGCATGGATCGACCAGATCGAGAAGCTTTGGGCCACCCAGCTGGTGGCCTTCAAAGATCACATCGAGCGACAGTCTGACCGATGACTTCACGCATCCTGGTTTCACTGCGTGTCCGGGCCACCCCGCGGCACGCCTTCGACGTATTCGTCAACGACATCGGTCTCTGGTGGCAGCCCAGCGCACTGTTCGGCTTCACCAGACGCAGCCGCGGCACGCTCGCGTTCGAGCCCGAGCCGGGCGGCCGCTTCACCGAGTCCTATCCGGACGGGTCCCAGTTCGAGATCGGCATGGTGACGACCTGGGAGCCTGGATCCCGACTGGGATTCACGTGGCGGCAGGAGAGCTTCGTCGACGATCAGATTACCAATGTCGAGGTGCGCTTCGAGTCGGTGAGAGACGAAACCCGAGTCACCGTAGAGCATCTCGGCTGGGAGACGGTGCCAGTGGACAACGCCGCTCGGCATTCCTTCCCCGATGGGGTGTTCCTGCTGCGTCACGGCGAATGGTGGCAGCAGCTGCTCGAGTCGCTGCGCACTCAGATCACCGATCACTGATCTGCGCCGCCAGCCATGGCAGCGCGTCCGAGAATGTTCGGCTGGCGAACTGCCAGGTGTGCCCGCTGATCATCTGGTGGACCGAGCAGGAGATCTGCACCTGCTGCGCGGCCGCGCACAGGTCCGCCGAGGCACCGTCCCGATCGTCATCGGTCACCTCGTCGTGCCCACCGATCCCGGTCGGGGTGTCGGCCGTCGGTCGTTTGGCACCGCCGGGCTTCTTGCTCCCGGCTGGCGGTATGGCGTCTTCGAACCATCCCGTCACACCCGTATACGGCCCGTGCTTGGCCATCACGGTGCGCGGGTCGAAGGCATCCCAACGGGCGGCGTCGCCGCCATAAAGTCGCTCGATCGTCTGTTCCTTGGTTCCGGCGGTGGGGCCGTGGTCACCGGCGATATCGACAAAAGTGGAGAACAGATTCGGGTGCATCACGGTTAGGTCGATGGCACATGTGCCGCCCATCGACCAGCCGACAACACCCCAGTTGGCAGGGTCCGCCGACGCCCCGAACTGCGAAACCACATAGGGGCGAACGTCTTCGGTGAGGTGATCGGCGGCATTGCCGCGCGGCCCGTTGACGCATTCGGTGTCGTTGTTGAAGCTGCCAGCGACATCGACGAACACGAATACAGGCGCCTGCCCACCATGGGACTTGGCGTATTCGTCGATCATCTGGGTGGCGTTACCGGTGCGGACCCAGTCAGCCGGGGTATTGAACTCGCCGGCGATCATCATGACCACCGGTAGCCGCGGCGGGGTGTCACCGGCGAACCAGGCCGGCGGTAGGTAGACGTATTCGCCGCGATGTGCGAATCCGCTCGCGTCCCCGGGAACGTCCACCTGAACGAGCTTGCCGGTCGTCGGGTGTGAATTACGCAGTCCCGCAAGCTCACTGATATCGGTTTCACCGGGAAGCGGCCCAGCGGTGATCGCCCCCCAGGCAGCCTGCACGGTGGGGTAGTAACCCACCCAGCGATTCAGTGACACGAGCGCCGCCAGCAGCGTGAGGGAGATGGCGAGCAGCGATACGCCACGCCGCCACCACCGTGCGCCGCGAAAGCCGAGGATGGCGACGGCGAGCGCGCTGACAAACACACCGATCCATACCCACAGCGCGAACGGCGCCGGGTCCGATGCCAGCCCTTCGGAGTTCGTGTATATCCACGCCGCGAGGGCGCCGAGCGCGCCGACGACTGCGCTGACGGGTACCCACAGCAGACGCCAGCGCCGGGTCCGCCAGCCGATGACCACCAGCAGGGCAACGATCGCCAGCACCTGGACGGTGACGGGAAACCAGCCACCGAGTGCCGAGACGCCGTGGCTGAACTGATGAAAATCGTTCGCGGGCAGCTGCGGTATCGGCGTGGGTACCGTCGGCGGTGGGGGCGTCGGGGTTGTGGTCGGTGGCACGCAAACATTGTGATGAGGTTTCCTGGGAGCAACCTGGACACCCCTTTACGAGACAGGCGGGACACCACGGCCATGACCGAGAGCTATCTGTCGGATGAGGCGATCGCGGGCCTCTCCGCGTCCGAGCGAAAAGACCTGATTCAAAGGCTGGAACGCCCGCTCAGCGAGGTGGCACCGCCGAATCTGGCGAGGTTTCGCACGCTACGGCTGGGTTTGATGATCGGAGGCGCGATCACATTGATCCCGTGGATCACCTATCTGGCGTTCACGCTGCCGGAAAACTACGTGGCACAGCGGTGGACGGCGACGTGGGTCGGGTTCGACATCCTGCTGGTGACATTCATGGCGGCCACCGCGGTGCTGGGTCTCCTGCGACGCCAATTGCTGGTGCTGACCGCGTTCACCACCGGCGTGCTACTGATCTGCGACGCATGGTTCGACGTGATGACGGCGGGCCCGTCGGAGCTGCGGTGGGCGATCCTGGCCGCAGTGCTCGCCGAGCTGCCGCTCGCCGTGGTGATGATCCGAGGGGCGTTACTGATCACGCGGTTGACGATGACGCGGCTGTGGGTCATCGACCCGGAAATGGCGCTCTGGCGGGTGCCGTTACTGCCCTAGCAGGTCACCAGCAGTGGGCGAACCCGTCGCAGTACTGCGGGAACCGATCGACGGGCACGTCGAGCGGTGCCACGAACTGCAGGCTGAAAGGCTTCTTCGTCATCCCCGGCGGACCGCCGCATACCGCGCTGTGGATGGTGGTGTGCACGCCGGTCAGGGTCTCGTCGTTGAAGACGTACTTGTCCTGGGTGGGTGCGAAAGTCCCGTCCGGGCAGGTCATGCCCTGCGGCCGGGGGTGTAGGAACGTCCATTGGTCATCGACGAGCTTGGCCGGGATGGAGTAGTTCTGGAGCTTATCGCCGTGTTTGAGGATGTCGGGCGTCGAGCTGGTGACGGTCAGCGTGCAGCCATCGGCCTGGATGGTGGGGTCGGTGTAGTCGGACTGTATGCGGGTACCTGAGGCCTGGACACAGACAGCGGACATCTTCCAGGCAACCTGGCCAAGGCCTTCCTCGATCATCCGGTAGGTGCCGTCCGCAGGGGGAGCAACGGCCGCCGCGGGGCCGGCGAATCCGACTCCGATCGCGATTCCGACGACGGAAACCATCAGCAGGCGGACTAGGCGCACGGTCATGCGGTCAAGTATCGCAATGCGGTGGACCCGCCATAGCGCAACCTCAGTCATTAGACGCGGCGTCCAATGCGGCCGCGACCAGATCGGCCACGGCACTCATACCGTCGTCGGTGGGGTGCAGCGGAGCCGCACGCCACGGCCAGGGGATTCCGGGGCGCGTCGTCCAGGGCTCATCTGACCAGGCGTGATGACCAACACTGGCCGCCGATACGCGCACTATCTCGCAGTCGGCGGAGTGAGCGGCCGCCGCGGTGGCGGCGGCAAGTTCCGCGGCGATATGACGACCGAAATCGGCCTCGGCTTCCGTGTATGGCGGCGCGGGCTCACCCTCCGGCGGCAGCAGCGCAAGGTAATCGACGAAAAGCACCCTGGCATGTGGTGCCCTGGTGCGCACCTGCTCACCGACGGCACGCAGGGATTCACCGACCGCGGCCAGCGCCGCCTCCCGCTGCCCGGTATCCAGGACACCGCGCAATGGCCCGCCAATCACCGGCGCGGCTCGGAGGAAGCGCGGCAGGCATGCCGCCATCAGGAACGGCACATAGCCGACGTCGTTTCCTCCGATGGTGACGGTCACCAACTCCTCGGTGCCGTCGAGCGCATCGATTTGCGGTGCAGCAGTGTGCTGCGGGTCGGTCAGGATATGTGCCGTGGTTGCGCCGGAGTAGGTGACGTCAACCAGCTGATATCCCGTGCGCTCGGCAACTTGGTGCGGGTAATTGCGGGTCGAGCGGCCCGCGAGCCGGGGTGAGCCCGGTGCTCGCGGCATGATGCCCGGCCCCGCCGCCATCGAACTTCCCAATGCCGCATACCGTCCCGCCATACGCCAAGCTTATCGGCGGGCCAAGCCCGCGAGCCTGCGCAGTGAAGAGCTCACTCCACGTGGTCTTGGATCGTCCAACCGCAGTACTGGCCACCCCCGCTCGGCGGCCATGACGGCGAGCCGGCCGCGTGGGTTGACCGGGCACGGTTCGCCGACAAGAGACATCAGATCGATGTCCTCTTCGCCGTCCGCATAGAAGTAACTGCGTTGTAAATCAACATCATTGGATTCACAGAATAATGCGACCGCGGTCGCCTTATTGCGCCCCCACACGATTGGCTTGCGGATGCCACCGGTGAGCAATCCGTGGTCGTCGAGGTCGAAGTGATTGCACAGCACATGGGTTATCCCGAGGTGGCGCGCCACTGGTTCGGCGTGAATGGTCAGCGCCGATGAACTGACCACCACGGTGTGGCCCAGCTCCTGATGTGCCCGCACAAGCTCGCGCATGTGCGGGTAGATCATCGAGGCATTGTGCTGGTGAAAGATTCGTTGGCCGACGGCTTCGAGTTCCGCTAGCGAGTCTCCGCGCAGGTATCCGGCCGCACGCACCACTAAGCGCTCGAATTCCATGCGGCCCAGCTTGTACCGGAAGGTGGCCTCCAGAACTCCGAGAACTTCGCCGATACCGGCCTGCCCGCGACGCATCCGATCACGAGCATGTGCGGTCGG
Organism: Mycobacterium sp. NPDC050853; assembly: GCF_040653875.1. Classification (NCBI taxonomy): domain Bacteria; kingdom Bacillati; phylum Actinomycetota; class Actinomycetes; order Mycobacteriales; family Mycobacteriaceae; genus Mycobacterium; species Mycobacterium sp. NPDC050853. The sequence continues at coordinate 116,480 of NZ_JBFAGW010000009.1, read as the reverse complement.
GGTGAATCCGGCCACGAGGGTGCCATCCAGGTCGAAAAATGCTCCGACCTGCGGCCCGGTGGGGCTGATCGCACTATCGGCTGCCGGATCAGCTGCCGAGCTCACCGTCATGTGGGCCAATCTACCGTTGCATGGCACGACCGCCGGCTAAAGGCGACAAGATGGGTATCACCCGTATCACGACCGAAAGGAGGCGCGATGGATCCGCGGCCGCACCACTCGCGGTCGGTCACCAGACGTACGGTGCTAACGGCCGCGGCGGCCGTGGCTCTCGGTGGAGTGGCGATCACGGGCTGTTCCCGGCAGCACCCGGCAGACGTCCCCGCCATTCCTCGATGGGAAGACCTGCGCGGCAGCCTATCCGGAGCCCTGGTGGTCCGCGGTGAGGCCGGGTCGGTTGAGGCCGGTAGGGCGTTCAATCCACTGTTCGATGTGAATCATCCTGGCGCGGTGGCCTTCTGCGCCTCCGAAGAGGATGTGGCACGTTGTGTGGAGTTCGCTTCGAACGCCGCGATACCTGTTGCGGCACGCAGTGGGGGACACAGCTATGCCGGATACTGCATCCCGAACGACGGATTGGTCGTCGATCTTGGTCGCATGGCGACGGTCTCGATGACTGGGACCGCTGCGGTGGTCGGGTCCGGAGCCCGTCTGATCGACGTGTACGCCGGTGTCGCCGAGGCGGGCCGGATGCTTGCGGGTGGATCCTGTCCGACCGTGGGTATCGCCGGGTTGACCCTGGGAGGCGGAGTAGGGGTTCTCACACGTAAGTTCGGACTCACCTGCGACCAGCTGATCTCTGCCCGAGCGGTGACCTCCGACGGCAAAATCCGAATCCTTTCATCGACTTCCGAACCCGACCTGTTCTGGGCCATCCGCGGAGTTGGCGGCGGAAACTTTTGCATTGCAACGGAGTTCACCTTTGCAACGGCCGAAGCCACCGAGCTGACGGTATTCACCCTCGACTATGCGCCGGGGGACACGGCCGCGATCATGCATAGGTGGCTGACGTTCATGGCCGATGCGCCCGATGAATTGTGGACAACCCTGCACGCCGCGGGCGGCACCGCACCGCAATGCCGGATCGTCGGGTGTATCGCTGGGCGCACCAATCCGCGCGCACTGATCGAGAATCTGCGCAGCGCAATCGGCATCGGCCCCACCGACCGATTCGAGGCCGTGAAGAGCTTCCTGGACGCCATGAAGTTCATGGGCGGCTGTTCCACATTGACTGTGGCCCAGTGCCATCCGTCATGGACTGGGAGCGCAGCTGGACGGTTGGATCGGGAATCATTCGTGGCGTCCTCCCGGATGGTCCCGCATGCCGGAGTCGACACCGCTCTAATCGAGGCGCTCCTGACGGGCAAGCCCGGGCTCACGTTCATCTTCGACAGCCTGGGCGGGGCAGTGAGCCGAATTCCCGCCGATGCCACCGTCTTCCCTCATCGATATGCCGTTGCATCGATCCAGATCTATCACGGGGTCGGAGCGGACTCCGCGATCGCGTCTCAGCGTGTGGACGAAGCACGCGACCGGCTCGGTGAGATCTGCGGTGCCGCGGCCTATGTGAACTACATCGACCCCCGCATGCCCGATTGGGCTGCGGCGTATTACGGGGAGAATCTGCCGCGGCTGCGGCGGATTGCCGCCGCCTACGATCCGAACGAGGTTTTCGGCTTCGCGCAAGCGGTTCGTCCCTAGTCGCGCCGTACGCTCCGCTGTGCCTGCGCGATGAGTTCGCGCCAACGGCCTTCGGGGAGTTCGTACACCGCGGTGTCTCCGCCGTATGCACTGGAGACGACGACGTCCGGCGACAGACTCCCTAGAAGTTCCAGACTCGACCACATCTCGTCGGCGTCACCGCGCCCGGGCACCACAAAGGTCGACCATGCGCCCCCCTCGGTGGGGAACATCGTGTCTCCGGTGAAGAGATACTTGTCGCCGTCTGCGCCCGTCACCAGATAGCTTGTGCTGCCGGGTGAATGTCCCGGTGTGGGAATCACCTCCACGCCGTTGCCGTCGACATGGCGTTCGTCGGTGGGAATGTCGAGCTCCGCGTGCTCGCCAATCTCATGCCGTTCCTCGACAGAGGCGTGCAGCTTTGATCCGAAATGTCGCTTCACGACGGCAAGCATCGGTCCCGCCTCGTCCTGATGCGATAGGTATTGGTGGGCGACACCACCCAGCTCGGCGATGGCCTCGAAATCGGCCTCGGTGGCCGGGCTGTAGAACAACACGTTCCCCTCAGGACGAGTCCACAGGTAGGCGTGGGTGGTCAGTCCGGGAAACGGGCTATCCGTCCGTGCCTCCCACAGGTCGGATCGAATCTGGCGCATATTCGATGTCTTCGTTGTCATGCGTCCAGTGTTCATTCTCAAGTGAACTTGAGGTCAAGGACTTGTCTGGAAGCTTCCTTGCGATCGATGCCGACAACCTCAGGATGCTGCCATCTCCATAGCAGATGGTTTCTAGCTGAACTAGCTATTGGACTTATATCTTGCTCTCGATGCACAGTGGACCGGACAGCCCGGTAAATCCGAGGCCGACCGAAATATCCACGGATGGAAGGAGATAGGCGGCGTACAGGTACGCGGCCTACAAAGACCATGGTTGCTTTTCGTGATCTGCGAGACTACATCGACACGCTAACCCGTGAGCTGGGCGATGCAGAGGTGATGACGATCGACGGAGCCGATTGGAACCTCGAAATCGGCTGCATTACTGAACTTCTCGCCGAAAAAGAGGGACCGGCATTGTTGTTCGACAACATTCCCGGTTACCCGACCGGGTACCGGGTGTTCACCAATTTCATGGGAACCGTCCAGCGGTGTGCGGTGGCCCTGGGACTGCCCGTGGAAACACCGGCCATGGACATCGTCCGTGCCTGGAAGGACCTCAGCAAGCGCATCGAACCCATTGCACCGGTGGAGGTCTCCAGCGGCACAATCCTCGAGAATGTGATCGAGGGCGACGATGTCGACCTCACTGTGTTCCCAACACCTCAGTGGCATGACGGTGACGGCGGGCGCTACATCGGTACCGCCTGCATGGTGATCACACGCGACCCCGATTCGGGCTGGGTCAACGTTGGGACCTACCGAGGCTGCGTGCAGGGCAAGGACCGGCTGTCATTGTGGATGCTTGGCAACCGGCACGCACTCGCGATCGCCAAAAAGTATTGGGACAAGGGCCAATCCTGCCCAATCGCAGTCGTCGTCGGCTGCGATCCCATCCTCACAACGGCCGCGGCCATAGCGGCACCGGCGGAGGTCTGCGAATACGACGTGGCAGGTGGTCTGCGCGGCAGCGGCGTCGAGGTCCTCGCGGCACCGGGAACCGGGTTACCGATTCCCGCACACGCCGAGATCGTGATCGAGGGCGAGATGCCACCGGTTACCGAGGAATCAGTTCCCGAGGGACCATTCGGCGAGTGGACAGGCTACTTCACTCACGCAGGAAACGAGACTGTGGTGCGCGTGCAGCGCATCTTGCACCGCGATAATCCGATCATCCTCGGTGCGCCCCCGATGATCCCGACGGTTCCCGCCGGCGATCAGGCCGTACCCCTGTACTCGGCCTCGGTGACCTGGGACCATCTCGAAGCCGCCGGCGTTCAGAACATCCAGGGCGTCTGGGCGTATGCGCGCCAGCTCATGATGGTGATATCCCTCAAGCAGACCGGTGCCGGAGACGCTATGCAGGCATTGCTGGCCGCCGCCGGACGCAAACGCACCGGTGGCATGGATCGCTACTTCGTCGTGGTCGACGACGACATCGATATCACTGACATCAATCATGTGTTGTGGGCGATCTTCACAAGGGTGAACCCATCGGAGTCAATTCAGATCGTGCGGACACCCACCACAGCGATCGACCCGCGTTTGTCACCAGCGCAACGGGAAGCCAACGATTTGTCCATGGGCATCGTTCTCATCGACGCGTGTAAGCCGTTCTCGTGGATGGACTCCTATCCGAAGGCGAACCGCTTCGACCAGGCGTACCGCACCCAGATCCGCGATCGGTGGAAGGCGACGCTCCCGCTATGAACGCCAAGGCGTTACCCGGTGACCTCTGCGAATTGCTGCGCGGGTTTCCCAGCGTCGATTCTCGCGAGCAGGCCTTCCCATTCGTCACCGTGGACACCGGCGGATATCCGCATTCCGCCCTGCTGTCTCGTTCCGAGCTGGAACCCGGTCCGGGGGGCTTGAGCCTCTTCGTTGTAGTGGCCGGACGGGTCACCCGCGCGAATCTAAAGCGCACAGGTGCCGCGAGCCTACTCGCGGCCCACGGCACCGCATGCCATCACGCCAAACTGCGAATGACGCGATCGGTCACCGAGCGTGGGCTCATGGGTTGCGTTTTCACGGTGACCGAATATCGCCACGATGATATCGGAATCGCACTGCAGCCCATGAGTTTCCAAACATCGGAACGGCTGGAACAGCAGGAGAACTGGCAACGGAGCACCGCGATGCTGTCCGCCCTCTCGGCCGCACACCCCCGACAGGCGACATTCGATGACCGATAGACCAACCCGGATCATCGTCGCGATCACGGGCGCCAGCGGAGCTCTATTCGCCATCCGACTTCTCGAAACATTGCGCGAAATACCCTCGGTGGAAACGCATCTGGTAATGAGCACCTGGGCCCGCTCCAATATCGAAATGGAATCCACCCGCTCGGTTCGCGAGGTGGCCCAGTTGGCCGATGTGACGTACAAGCTCGGCGAGCAGGGTGCGGCAATTTCTTCGGGATCGTTTCGAACCGACGGAATGATTGTCGTGCCGTGCAGCATGCGGACCCTTGCCGCGATCCGCTACGGAATCGCCGACAACCTGATCTGTCGAGCCGCCGATGTCGTACTCAAGGAGGGACGTCGACTGGTTCTCGCTCCACGTGAAACCCCGCTCAATACCATTCATCTGGAGAACATGCTGGCACTCAGCAGGATGGGCGTACGCATCGTTCCACCGATGCCGGCCTTCTACAACCACCCACGCACCATCGACGACATCGTGGATCACAGCGTGACCCGCATCCTCGATCAGTTCGGCGTCGATACGCCATATGCGAAACGCTGGCGCGGACTGGATTCCGCACGCCACGAAATGGTTCTAAGTCAGCATCTCCCGCACTCGGGCAACGACATGGCGAACGAACACCGGGGCCGCAGGATTGACTGATTTCCCTTTACGCCAAAGTATTCCGATGCGACCGGGCGGCACGTCGGGCAGCTGAGCATGCACGACACCCTTAGTCTGTCGCATCGCCGATTCCGGTACCACGGCTATGCCAAGCCCTTGGGCGGCGAGCGCTACCAGCACATCTGGGTCGCTGGCCTCAAAGCTGATGCGGGCGGTAATTCCGGACGCATGCAGCGTCTTGTCGAGCTGGGTCCGAATACCAGACCCTGGTGACAGCGCGATCAATGGATACTGCGCCAGAGCTGCCAGAGAAACCGTGTCACCGTGGCGCACCAGGGGGTGAGAGGGCGAAAACGCTGCAACGATGCAATCCCGGGTGAGCTCCCGCGCATGGACGCCAGCGGGTGAATCATCGGTGAGGCTCACAAGGGCGACGTCCAGTTCACCTTCGGTCACCCGTCGCGCCAGAACCGCGGAGGTGTCCTCAATAAGCGACAACTCAACGCCTGGGTGCTGGCGGTGAAATGTTGTCAACAACCGAGGCAGATCGATATGGCGGGGCGAGATAGAGGTGATCGTTCCAATCGCCAAATGCCCATGCAGCAGTCCGGTCAAGCCTTCTACGGACGCGCGTCCCGCAGCCAGGGAGTCCAACGCCGCACGCGCATGAGGAAGAAGCGCCTGCCCCGCGGCAGTAAGAACCGCCGAACGGGCACGGCGTTCGAAAAGCGGCTGTCCGAGCTCGCGCTCGAGCGCCTTGACGTGGGCACTGACACCCGATTGCGCCAGATGTACCCGCCTCGCTGCGCCGGTGAAGGTGCCCGCCTCGACGACCGCGAGGAAACACTCCAACTGATGCAGATCCATATGCCTTGGTGTTCGCTGCTATTCGCCCGACTCGGCAAGCGCTGCGAGTCTGTCCACCGAGTCCTGCAGCCGCTCCGAGGTGGTGCGACGAGCCCGGGGCAGCCTGTTCTCGTCGGCGAGATTCGTCCAGTCATAGGTGTGGATCACCCGGGTACGGCTGTCGCCAAGCGGTTCCAGTTCCCATCGCCACAGGTGGCCGGGTGGTCGCTTGCCCACTTCCGAGGGCAACCACGCGATCCGGCGCGCCTCCTCGAACTCTACGATGCGGTTTTCGCGTACGGCACCATTGGTCAGGGTCATCGCGAACACATCACCCACACCATGAACGCGTTGTCCGGTGGCGGCCTCGGCAAGGTTCTCGTTGCCGTCCCATTCACGCTGCCGTGCCGCATCGGCGATGAACTCGAAGATCACCGCTGCCGGCGCATTCACTTCACGGCTCGCCGAGACCACTCTGACGTCCTCAGTCATATGACCCATCCAACCAGAGTCCTGCCGTCTAGCCGATCAATTCGCGAGTGAGTTTGCGCGCCAGCGTTATCGGCGCTGCGGATTTCTCCATCTTGGATGCGGTCAGAGCGCCGTCGTAAAACAGCTGCACTCGTCGGGCCATGTTGTCCGGGTGTGATACCCCAGCCTCGCGCAGCAGTGCTGTCACGGTCGCGCGGAACCACTCACGATGTGCGCGCACCGGTTCCCATACTGTTCCGGGGAATTCCGTGGCGGCATTGGCGTAGAGGCACCCACGGAAGTTCCTTGTTTTCGCGGCGGTGGCGGCCAGGTCGAAGAATGTCAGGATCTTCGCAACGGGATCGCGCTGCGCCGCGACAGCAGCGTTCCATCGGTTGCGATCACGCTGATCAATTTCTTCGAGGTAGGCGACGATGAGCGCATCCTTGGAACCGTAAGTGCTGTACAGGCTCGCCTTGGCAACTCCCGCCTCGCGCAGGATCTGGTCGATGCCAACGGCGCGAATTCCCTGCGCCGCAAAGAGATCTGAGGCCGCACGCAGCAGCCGATCGGCGGGTCCGAGCACACGGAGGCCCGACGCGGTGTCGGCGGCCTTCGGTGCGGTCGTGGGACTCATGGGAGCAGGGTAACCGAGATAGGACGCATAGACAGACCGGTCTGTCCATGAAACCGTCGAGTTGTCACCCACCCAAGTGGTCCACCGAAGTAAGGAAAGAGTTCCGTGACGTTGCACCTCTACGAGATCGCCATTGAACCCGCCGACAACACCGATGCCACTCAACTGCTCAAGGAGATCGACGGGCGACTTCACCGCGACGGCGGCGAATTGATCGAAGCGCAGGTGACACGCGAGGCGCGCCGCGTCTTCGTCATCGCCGAATTCGACGGTGACGCATCGCTACTGGATGCGGATTCCCTCGGCGTCGAGTCGGTTTCGGGACCGCACACGGTTCGCCTCGTGGGTGCCGATCCCGACCAGCTGAAGTCCGTCCGTCCGGTCGCCGGGTACCTGGTGGAATGGGATCTACCCGCCGATCTGGACATGCAGACCTACCTGGCGCGCAAAATGGCCAAGGCGCCGAAGTACGCCGACGTACCCGAAGTCAGTTTCCTGCGTACGTATGTCCGCGAAGACATGGACAAATGCCTGTGCTTTTACGACGCCCCCGATGAGGCGGCCGTGCTCCGCGCGCGTAAGGCCGTTGACACTCCGGTCGACAGACTGCACGGACTGGGGGATATCTCGCTATGACGGCCGCCGTGGCCAAGAATGTGGACGCGGCGCTGGAGCGCGTCAGCGATGAGGTGGCCGCCCGTGCGCCTGCTCTCGACTCGGATCAAGCCGATGTACGCGCCGATCTAGCCGCTTTGGGAGCAGCGGGCCTGTTCTCCACCGGTATTGGCGGTACGGACCTCGCACCCATGGTGCGGGTGATCGAACGGGTAGCGACGAGCAGTCTGGCCGTGGGCTTCTCCGCCTGGGCGCATCGCATGACCATCGAATACCTGAGCCTGGCTCCTGAGGCCTTGCGCGCCGCGCAGCTGCCCGCGCTGATGACCGGACGCCGCACCGGGGTCACCGCGATGGCAGCCGGCCTCAAACAGGTTGCGGGGCTGGGGGAGGTGCCGCTGCGCGCCGTTACACGTCATGGTGGGCTGCGCATTACCGGACCGATCCGATGGGCTTCCAATGTGTTCCCCAATGCGTTGATGGTGCTACCGGCATGCGGGGCAGATGGCGCAACCTATGTGGCGGCGGTCGATATCAACGCGCACGGGGTACGGATCGACCGGCCACCGAACCTGATGGCGCTGAAGGCAACGGCCTCGACATCCCTGTACCTGGAGAACGTGCACGTCCCCATCGAGAACGTGATCAGCACCGACCTGCCGAGTTTCGTCGCCCGGATCCGGCCGGCCTTTCTTCTGCTCCAGACCGCCTTCTGCTCCGGAGTAAGCGCGGCCGCTCTTGACGGTGCACAATCCGCGCGCGGCGTGCTGGCTGACCAGTTCACCACGGAACGGGTCGAGCTTATACAGCGGAATCAAGCCCAGCGAGAACGTCTTTACGCATTCGCGTCCAGACCATCGGAACCGAGTATCGCCGACCTCCTTCGGCTGCGGCTCGACGCCGCCGTGCTCGCCGGCCAGGCGACGCGCCTGGAGGCCACATTGGTCGGCGGCGCCGGATACGCAGTGGGCACCGCGGCAAACCGGCGGTTTCGCGAAGCCGCATTCCTACCCATTCAGTCACCCTCGGAAGGACAACTGCGGTGGGAACTGACGCAGTACGAATAACGGGTGCCACCAAGCATTTCGGGTCGACGGTGGCATTCCGCGAGATCGACGTCCATGTCACGTCCGGCGAGTTCCTGGCCATCCTGGGCACCAGTGGGAGCGGAAAATCCACCCTGTTGCGGGTACTGGCGGGTTTGGAGGAGCTGAGCTCCGGAACCGTCACCTGGACGTCGGACGGAGGGCGACCCCGAACCGGCGTCGTCTTTCAGGATGCCCTACTGATGCCGTGGCTGACCGTGGCGGAGAACATCGCATTCGCGAAGCGATTCACGGTGCACCGCAATGGGTTCGACGATGACTATGTGGACGACTTGGTCCGACGTTTCGGCCTCCAGCAGCTCGCCGACCGATATCCCGACCAACTCTCCGGTGGCCAGGCTCAACGTGTCGCGATCTTGCGCGCCACAGCGACCCGCCCGCGACTACTGCTGCTCGACGAACCGTTCAGCGCGCTCGATCCGGTGACCCGCGCCGATCTGCAATCCTGGCTGGCGAATCTGGCCGCCGAACTGGCCGTCACGGTTGTCCTGGTGACCCACGATGTCGATGAGGCATTGACGCTCGCACACCGGGTGGTTCTTCTTGGCGACAACGGCCGGATACGACAGGAGTGGGTGCTCGACGACTCGGCGGGGGAGCGCGACCGGATACGCCACGAGATCCTTACCCAGTACCAACCGGCGGACGCGGAGATCGAGTGAACGGTACTACCTCGCGCCGCGCCGTCCTCGCGGGCGCCGCCGGGATAACCACCGCGGCCGGTCTTTTCGGCGCCACTGGGCTGATCCGTGCCGCAACGTCCGACACCACGAACACCACCGCCCAACTACGCATCGGGTATCTACCGATCACCGATGCCGCCCCGCTGCTGATCGCCCATTCCGCGGGGCTCTATCCCGCCGGCACGGTCAGTGCGGCCAAACCGGTGCTGTTCCGCAGCTGGGCCGCGTTGGCAGAGGCGTTCATGGCACGACAGATCGACGTCGCGCATCTGTTGATGCCCATGGCGATCCAGCTCCGCCAGGTGTTGGGACACGGCGTGCGGGTGCTCGGCTGGAATCACACCAACGGATCCGCGCTCACCGTGGCACCGGATATCGAATATCTGGAAGATCTAGCGGGCACACAGGTGGCCATTCCGTTCTGGTGGTCGATCCACAACATCGTGCTGCAACAGCTGTTGCGCGGCCATGGATTGCGACCGGTGATCAGGAGCACCGCGTCCCGCGCCCACCGCACCGTCGAACTCGTCGTGATGAGCCCCTCCGATATGGTGCCGGCCCTGGCCAATCGATCCATCGGGGGATACGTCGTCGCCGATCCGTTCAATGCCATCGCACAGATCAAGAAGATCGGGCGGATTCACACATTTCTCGGCGATGTGTGGCGCGATCACGCATGCTGCGTGCTCGTCACACGTGATGACGTGATCGCACGTCGCGCGTCCGCCGTACAGGGTGTCACCGATGCCGTGGTGGCCGCGCAGCTCCGCATCGATGCCGACCGAAAGTCGGCGGCGAGCGCGCTCGGCGGCGGTAAGTACCTTCCGCAGCCCGTGCCCGCCATACAGACCGCGCTGACCTACCCGAATCCGCCGTATCCACTGAAACATCCGGATTGGCATCCACATCGCCTGGGCTACCAGCCGTTTCCGTATCGGAGCTTCACCCAGCGACTCGTCGAGTCGATGCACGACACCGTGGTTGACGGCGACCGCGGATTCCTTGACCGCCTGGATCCGGCACGAGTGCACGACGACCTCGTCGACGACTCCTTTGTACGCAGGGCGATCACCGCACACGGGGGACCGGCGGCCTTCGGTATCGCGGCCGATTTCACTCGAACTGAACAGGTGCAGGCATTATGAGCATTATCGAGCGCACCCTCACGACTACCCGTGAGAGCGGGCCTGCATCACAGAAGCCACCGCTGCTCGCCAAGATCTGGCCACCGGCACTTGCCATCGGCGCGAGCATCGCCTTCTGGTGGCTCGCAAGCTCAGTGCTCAGTGAACCCCATTCACTGCTGCGCCAGACGGCTCCGCAGAAGGCATTGCCCGCGGCCATTGATCTGCTGAATCGCGGTGTGCTGCTGCCGGATATCGGAGTCAGCCTGTGGCGATTACTGATCGGACTTTCCGTCGCCGCCCTGGTCGGTATCCCGGCGGGACTGCTTCTGGGCGTGAGCACCACCGCGGAACGCGCCGCACGTCCCGTCGTCCAATTTCTGCGGATGATCTCGCCGCTGTCGTGGACACCTATCGCGGTGGCGGTCTTCGGTATCGGGAGCCAACCGGTCGTCTTCCTCATCGCGGCGGCTGCGGTGTGGCCGATCCTCATCAACACCACCGCCGGTGTGCACGGAATCGAACCCGGGTATCTGCACGTGGCGCGGTCGTTCCATGCCACCCGCATCGAACTCCTCACCGCGGTGATACTCCCGGCCATCCGCGGCCACGTTCAGACCGGCGTGCGCATCGCGTTGGGTATCGCCTGGGTGGTTCTCGTACCCGCCGAAATGCTCGGTGTGCGATCGGGTTTGGGCTACCAGATACTGAATGCGCGGGACCAGCTTGCCTACGACCAGGTCGTTGCGGTGATTCTCGTCATCGGGGTGCTGGGCTACGCCTTGGATATGGCGGCGCGGCTGCTACTCGACCGGAGAACGCCGCGGCGCACCTGACAGCGCGGAGTAAGCTCGCACGCGCTTACGTACCCGACTGTTTCGGAGGTGTTCCGAATGAAGATGCTTCTGCGCCGGATGGCAATCGCCGCGCCAGGATCGTTGCTTCCCCTGATCGCGTTGGCGACCATCTCGCCCGCGATCAGTTCCGCCGACCCGCTCGTGCCCAACTGTGAGAACGGGTGGTGGGACCCGGTGGCCAACACCTGTCGGCCACCGGTAGCGACAACGCCGTTGAGCTGCGATGACGGTTGGTGGTGGGACCCGGTGGGCAACGTGTGCCGCCCACCCGTCATTCCTCCTCAGTAGAGCCGCCTCACGCCACCAGGGCCGCGGTGGCCGCGGCGAACATCGTCGACTTGATGGCGCCCAGCGTTCCGCTGTCCTTACCCACCAGTGGCCTCACCAGATCGACTGCGTCGCTGAGTACTTCGTGTTCGACGGCGGCCCGGTCGGCTAAACCGGCTGCTACGGCGGCATCCCCGCCGTAGCGGCGCCCGGTGGTCATGGCGGTTACCGCGGTCTGCGGGGTCACCTTGGCCAGGATCAAGCTCGCCATTCCAGGGGTGAAGGGGATCTTGATATCGACCTCGGGGAAACACAGGTATCCGCGGTCGGAACGCATTACGCGGTAGTCGTGGGCGACGGCGAGCATCGCGCCGGCCCCAAAGGCGTGACCATTGACAGCGGCGACAGTGGGCAATGCGAACGTGAGGACCCTGCTGAGCAGCGCCTGTACGCGGCCGATGTACCAGTCGGCGCGATCCCCGTGGGACATGAGCCAATCCAGGTCCAGCCCGTTCGAGTAGAACTTATCGGTCCCCACGGTGACCAGAGCCTGGGCGCGCACGAGCACATCGTCGAGAAGACCGTCAACCGTATCAAGCCAATCGGGGGAGAACCGGTTCTCGTCCTCACCGAGGTTGAGAACGGCGATCGTATCCTGAAGTTCTAGGGTGGCGGTCATCGCATATTTCCTTTCATGTTGGTGCCCTTGGTTTTTGGGCGTGCTGGGGGTGGGTCGATGGCAAGGACGGCGCGTACTGCCGCCTCCAGGCGCGAACGTGTCGCGGCATCGGGTGGACGGCGCCCCCGAAGTAGCAGACCGGAGGGCAATCCCACGACGCAGTCCTCGATGACCTGTACCGCGCGGCCGTCCTCCCGGCCCCACAGGACTCGCGACAACCGAATGAACAACGCCACGAGGACCTCGTCGGCACTCGCTATCGCGGCGGCGACGCCTTGGGGAACATCGGGCCCGATGAGATCCTCACGCCGCACACCGAGCACGAGCCGCGAGGATTCGGGGAACCGTTCCGCGAAGACGGCGGGGGTGTCGGCCGCGGCGACGACGGCGTTCACCGCTGCCGCCTCAACGGGTCCACTCACCGCAAGGGCTTCGTCCACGGCACCACATTGCATATCGAGAAACCGCTGGGCGGCACGCAACCACGCCCGTCCGACCATCTCGCCGCGCGATCCGAAGGCGTGATAGATGGCGCCGTTGGAAATCCCGGTCACTTGGGATACCGCTCGAACCGTCACTGCCGCCGGGCCGTCCTCCACCGCGATCCGTTCGGTGGCATCGAGCAGATCGTCGACGGAGTGGATACGCGGGCGCGGCACGCAAGCACAATAACAGAGCAATCGCTCTGTTATGAAAAACGACGGCTCAACAAACTCGCCAGAAACTACTACCGGAAGTAGTAATTACGTACTACCCTCCGTAGTAGGCATAAAGTCTCTTTCCCAGGGAGCAGCTATGGGTCAAGCAACGAAGCTTGCCGAAGCAGTCGATTCGCGTTATCACGCGTCACCGGGTTTGCGAAGACAGATGAACAAGGTCTTCCCGACGCACTGGTCGTTCCTGCTGGGTGAGATCGCGCTGTACAGCTTTGTGCTGCTGCTGATCTCGGGCGTTTATCTAGCACTCTTCTTCGACCCGTCGATGGCAGAGGTCACCTACAACGGCGTCTACCAGCCATTGCGCGGTATGCAGATGTCCAAGGCCTACGAAAGCACTCTGCATCTCAGCTTCGAGGTGCGCGGCGGACTGTTCGTGCGGCAGATCCACCATTGGGCGGCGCTGATGTTCGCGGCCTCCATCGTGGTGCACCTGGCCCGCATCTTCTTCACCGGGGCGTTCCGCCGCCCGCGCGAGGCCAACTGGGTCATCGGTTCGGTGCTGTTGATCCTCGCTATGGCCGAGGGGTTCGCGGGCTACTCGCTACCCGATGATCTACTCTCCGGCACCGGGCTTCGCGTGGTCACCCAGGGCATGATGTCGTTGCCGATCATCGGCACCTGGATGCATTGGGCCCTCTTTGGTGGCGATTTCCCCGGAAACATCATCCTGCCAAGACTTTATGTCCTGCATGTGCTGCTCGTTCCGGCCATCATGATCGCGCTCATCGCCGTGCACCTGGCCCTGGTCTGGTACCAGAAGCACACCCAGTTTCCGGGACCGCGTCGCACCGAGTCCAATGTCGTTGGGGTAAGGATCGTTCCGGTGTTCGCCGTGAAATCCGGCGCTTTCTTCGCCGTCGTGACGGCCATCCTCGCGATCATGGGCGGTCTGCTGCAGATCAATCCGATCTGGAATCTAGGTCCCTACAAGCCATCCCAGATATCGGCCGGATCGCCCCCCGATATCTACCTGATGTGGACCGACGGCCTGTTGCGGCTCGTCCCGAATTGGGAGCTGTACATCTTCGGCTACACGGTGCCCGCGGTGCTGTGGGGAGTTCTGGGCATCATGTCCGCGTTCGCGGTGATCGTCGCCTGGCCATGGATAGAGAGACGCTTCACCGGCGAGTGCGTCAATGGGGGCACACCGCACAACTTATTGCAGCGTCCGCGTGATGCTCCGGTCCGCACCGCCATTGGGGCAGCGGCCTTTTCGCTGTACATCTTGCTGACCCTGTCGTGCATGAATGACACCCTCGCGTTCGCATTCCACATCTCGCTGAACGCAACGACGTGGATCGGCCGCATCGGCATGGTCGTCCTGCCCGCTGTCGTGTACTACATCGCCTACCGGTGGGCCATCGGCCTTCAGCGCGCCGACAGGGCAGTGCTCGAACACGGCGTCGAGACCGGCATCGTCAAGCGGCTGCCGCACGGCGCGTATATCGAGGTTCACCAGCCATTGGCCGGAGTGGACGAGCACGGCCAGGTGATCCCGCTCGAATACCAAGGCGCGGCGGTACCCAAGCGGGTGAACAAGCTGGGACTGGCCGGCGCACCCGGCACCGGCTCGTTTCTATCTGCCGACCCACCCGATGAGCAGCGGGCATTGGCAGAGGCCAAACATGCCGCCGAGCGCCTGGAATTGGCTGCACTACGAGGAGGATCGCGATAGCTCAGCCGCCGTCGCCCCATGTTCGGGGATTACGGCAAACGCATGCCGTACCGTCGAGTCGAACTCTTACTCGACAAAGGATGGTCATGTCGCCGCGTTTGCGTGTCATGGGTGCCGCGATCCTGGCACTGACGCTCATCGGTTGCACCGAGCCCACACCGGCCCGCGCCACCATCACTCGGTGCGCCCTGTCCGATCTGCCTTCCGAGGCCTCCGGAACGGTGGGACTGATCCATTCCAATGGACCGTTCCCGTATCCACGAAACGACGGCGTCGTCTTCCAGAACCGCGAGAGAGTCCTGCCATCGGAGCCTCGCGGGTATTACCACGAGTACACGGTCCGCACGCCGGGCAGCAAGACGCGCGGCACGCGGCGCGTCATCACCGGGGGCACTCCGCTGAACGATCCGCCGCACGTCTACTACACGGGCGATCACTACCAGTCATTCTGTGAGGTTGAAGGCGCATGAAGACCTACGTCGTCGACGGCTCCCGCATCCGCACGCGGGCAGACTTCTTCACCGAGCTCGGGCGCGCGGTGAATGGGCCGGGTGGCTATTTCGGCAGCAATCTCGACGCCCTTGTCGATTGCCTGCGTGGAGGATTCGGCACTCCCGACGATGAACCATTCCGGTTCGTGCTACAGGATGTCACGCGGATCAAGTCCGCGGTGGGGAAGAAGGACTGGGACACCATCCAAGAGATCTTCGAGGAAGCCGAGGTGCCGCTGACGACGCGGACCTCACCCAAGGACGACTAACCCAAATCGAGTGCGAGCCCGGCGCGGCAATTCGGGCCAGGCTCGCACTCGATTTGCAGATCAGGACACGTCGAACCGGTCCGCGTCCGACACCTTGACCCATGCCGCGACGAAGTCCTTCACGAACTTCTCCTTGGCGTCGTCCTGCGCGTAAACCTCTGCGAGAGCACGCAGTTCCGAGTTGGCACCGAACACAAGGTCCACCCGACTCGCGGTCCACTTCACCACACCGGTGGCACGATCGCTGCCCACGTAAGTGCCGTCATCGGCCGATGACGGTGTCCACTCGGTGCCCATATCGACCAGATTGACGAAGAAGTCATTGGTCAACGTCCCGGGGTTCTCGGTGAGCACACCGAGCTCCGAACCCTGGTAGTTGGCACCCAACACACGCAGACCACCGACAAGGACAGTCAACTCCGGCGGGGAGAGCGCCAACAGGTTGGCCTTATCGATCAACTTGTACTCAGCCGGAATCTGGGCGCCCTTGCCAAGGTAGTTCCGGAATCCGTCGGCAGTCGGCTCCAGATATGCGAATGACTCGACATCGGTCTGTTCCTGAGTCGCATCGCCACGGCCGGGTGTGAAGGGCACCGTGACGTCGAATCCGGCTTCCTTAGCCGCCTTTTCGACGGCCGCCGCACCACCGAGCACGACGATGTCGGCGAACGACACCTTCTTGCCACCGGCGTTGACCGACTCCCGGATACCCTCAAGCGTCCGGATCACTTGGGCAAGCTCATCCGGCTCGTTGGACTCCCAGCCGGCCTGCGGCTGCAACCGAAGACGCCCACCGTTGGCACCGCCGCGCTTATCACTGTTGCGATAGGATGCCACGGCCTTCCATGCGGTCGAAACAAGTTGCGGCACAGTAAGACCCGACGCAAGGATCTGCTTCTTCAGCTCGACGACGTCATCGGCCCCGATGTTGGTTTCCGAAGCGGGAATGACGTCCTGCCATAACAGGGTTTCCTTGGGCACCAACGGACCGAGGTAACGGGTAACCGGCCCCAGGTCGCGGTGAATCAACTTGTACCACGCCTTCGCGTAGGCATCGGCGAGCTCCTCGGGATGGGCCAGCCAGCGCTCGGTGATCTCCGCGTAGATGGGATCGAACCGCATCGACAGGTCCGTGGTGAGCATCGAGGGATGCGTCTTACCCGTGCCCTGGGCCATGGGCACCGAGTTGGCCCATCCACCGTCCTTGGGCTTCCACTGGTGTGCACCGGCAGGGCTCTTGGTCAGCTCCCACTCGTTGCCATACAGAATCTCCAGGAAGCTGTTGTCCCACTTGGTCGGGGTGTGGGTCCAGACGACTTCCAGGCCACTGCCGATTGCGTCGTTACCCTTACCGGAGCCGAACGAGCTCTTCCAGCCGATACCCATCTGCTCGAGCGGCGCGTCCTCGGGATCGGGCCCGACCAGGCCGGCATCGCCCGCACCGTGCGTCTTACCGAAGGTGTGACCACCCACGATCAGCGCCGCGGTTTCCTCGTCGTTCATCGCCATTCGGGCAAAGGTCTCGCGGATGTCGATGGCGGCGGCGAGTGGATCCGGATTGCCGTTGGGGCCTTCGGGATTGACGTAGATCAGACCCATCTGCACCGCGGCAAGCGGGTTTTCCAGGTCACGGTCACCGGTGTAGCGCTCGTCGCCCAACCAGGTGTGCTCCGGGCCCCAGTAGACATCCTGCTCGGGCTCCCAGCGGTCCTCGCGCCCGAAGGCGAAGCCAAAGGTCTTGAACCCCATGGTGTCCATGGCGTGGTTACCTGCGAACACAATCAGGTCGGCCCAGGACAGAGCGTTTCCGTACTTTTTCTTGACGGGCCATAGCAGGCGCCGCGCGCGGTCTAGCAGCACGTTATCGGGCCAGCTGTTCAGCGGGGCGAACCGCTGCATACCCGCGCCCGCGCCGCCCCGACCGTCGGCGACACGGTAGGTACCCGCGGCATGCCACGACATGCGAATGAACATCGGGCCGTAGTTGCCGAAGTCGGCGGGCCACCAGTCCTGTGAGTCGGTCAGCACGTTCTCGACGTCGGCCTTGAGCTCGTCGACATCGATCGTCTGCACGGCCTTGGCGTAGTCGAAGTCCTCACCGAGAGGGTTCGCGGCAGGGGGGTTCTTCTTGAGGATTTGCAGGTTGAGCTGGGTGGGCCACCATTCGCGATTGGCGTTGCCGCCCTCGACGGGGTAGTTCAGGCGGCCTCCGGCGACGGGGCAACCATTCGAGGGTTGGTTGTTTGCCTCTGCGATGGGCGGGTGTTCTTCAGACACAGCGTTCCTTTCGGGAGTGGATAGTGATGTGGGCTGTGATCACGTGTGTGATCCCGAAACTTGTGATGTGGCCTTCGAAGAAGCGCAGTCGGGGCATAGACCCCAATAGATGACCTCTGCCTCTTCGAGAATGAATCCGTTGTAGTCCGACGGGGTAAGGCAGGGCGCGGCACCGACGGCGCAGTCGACGTCGGCGATGACGCCGCAGGATCGGCATACGACATGGTGGTGGTTGTCGCCGACCCGCGATTCGTATCGCGCGACGGAGCCGGAGGGCTGAATCTTGCGCACCAGGCCCGCCGAGGTCAGCGCCGCTAAGACGTCGTAAACGGCCTGTCGAGATACCTCGGGCAAACCGGTCCTCACCACACCGAAGATGGTCTCGGTATCGGCATGCGGGTTCACTTCCACGGCTTCCAGCACAGCGACCCGCGGCCGGGTCACGCGCAGATCCGCGGTCCGCAGCAGCTCCGCGTACTCATCGGATGTGAAGGACACAACGCCAGTATGCCTCAGTTATCTGGAATGAGTCCAGGAATTCCCAAAAAAGTTAGAAACGGTCAGGTCGGCATCAAGAACCTGACAAATGTCATCAATAGTGTTGACACTGAGCACTTTTGCACTCGAAGGCGGTGGAGTTACCGCGTCGACATCGTTTCGATCACCCCACCCAGCAGCTTGCGCAGCTGGGTCCGGTCCTTCGCGGGCATATTGGCGAGAACTTCCTCGTCGTCCTCGCGCAAAGTCGCATCGGCACGCTCGAAGAGCTTCCGACCCTTGGCGGTCAACTCGGTGGTCAGCACCCTGGCGTCGGCTTGCCGACGCGAACGAGAAACCAGTCCGGCTTCTTCAAGGGACCGCTGAACCAGGCTCACCGCCTGCGGAGTAATCCGAAGCTCGGCGGCAATCTCCACATTGGATATCCCAGGCTGTGCCGAGAGCACGGCCAAACACTCCATCTGTGGAATCGTCACGCCAAAATCGCGCACGATCACCGACGCTCGTGACCACAGCAGCCGGTATATCTGAGACACCAGGATGCCCATGGGAGATTCCTCGTGTCTGCTCATACCGCGCTAACAGTAGCGGAATGTCGAATGTTCAACCGTCCGAAGCGACGGGACCGAGCGGCGTGTCGCCACCGAATGCCTCATCAGTGCCATCCACGGGACTCACACCAATTCGACAGTGCATCAAGCACATTGATCAACACTCTTGACGAGCGCTCCGTTGCGTCGACACTCAAGCAGGGCTGGCCCCAGGGGCCCGCACCACCATGGGGACGGCGGGGAAGTAGGCCGCCATCACCGATCGCGACTTCCGCAAAGCGGCTGTACCGTAACCCCTCTTTCGATGGTCGGGATGAACCCAGATCCGGACGTTCACCTCACCATCGACCAGTTCGCCGAAGACCATGGCCACCTTGCTGTGCCCTTCGATCGCGACGAACCAGGCCGCCTCCTCATCGTCGATGCGAGCCAGTGCTGCCCTCAACTCGTCATCGAGACCGCCCGCCGGGGCGCGCGAACCGTCACCGGCTTCACCTATCTCTTCGGTGCGTACCGCGAAGATATCGATATCGGAGTCCCCGGAGAAGGGGCGCAGTTCGAGACTGTCTCCCGAGCTCGCGGGGCGCTCCATGAGCGTGAAAGTGAGCTGGCTGTTGAGATCCTCGAGCTCTGCGGCATTCTGGCGGCGCGCGTCCTTGGTCAGCTTGTCGAATGACATACCCATGACGGCCTCGCCGCCCAAATGCGAGGTTCCCAACAAGGCAGCGATCGCGTCGATCGCACTCTTTCGGTCATCGGCTTCAACAATCAGATCAAGCACTTCATGACGTCGTTCGAACGCACTCGTGAGTGCGTCGGCAATCTCGCGGCGGATGGCAAGGCGGTCGTGATCGGTCATGGCGTCAGCCTACGACCGGCGGGCCGACGGCGCTCAGGAAACGTTGAGCACAAGGGTTGACCTGCGGCCGGACTGGTGCTCAGTGTCACCGTTAGGTCACGGTACGACAACTCATTGGCTATGTCGCAGAACCTAATTGGGATATCACGACAGTCGGAGGTACAAAGGATCTTGGTGGTCCTCGCCGGCCGGAGGTACCACCCGAGGGGTCAGCGTTCACGGCCGGAGAGAAGCGACAATCGAATGAAACGCACTTACGCCGCCATGCTCGGCATCGCCCTGCTGTTCGCTACGCCGGGGCTGGCCTCCGCCGACGTCATCAGGCGCCCCGCCGACACCCAGAAGACCATCAATGCGGTGATCGCGAGGGGGCTGTCCCAACGCGGTGTGCCATTCACCTATGGGGGCGGCAACACCGACGGCCCAACCACGAGTACCGATAACACACCGGCCGCACCCGCGGCCACCACAAGCCTGCTGGGACTGATTCCCGCTCCGGCTCCTGCGCTCGCTCCGAAGGTTCCAGGATTCGACGCCTCGGGGCTCATGGTGTACTCGTACGCCGCCGCCGGAATCAAGTTGCCCCGTAGGTCGAACGATCAGTACAACATTGGGCGGAAAATACCGCCCTCGCAAGCTATTCCGGGTGACCTCATCTTCTACGGTCCCGAGGGCAGTCAGAGCGTGACAATGTTCCTGGGGAACAATCTCATGTTGGAAGCATCCGAGCCCGCGGTACAGGTCTCGCCGGTTCGATTCGACACAATGACCCCCTACCTGGTTCGCGTGATCGAGTAGTCACATCACGTCACGGCGTTGACCGCTCGCGCAGAATCTCGTCGATTCGGTCCAGCACCGCGGGCCATCCGACCGCACACAGCTGTCTGAATTTCATCTGCTCGTGGTCGCCCGGATCGAATCCCGTCGCGTCGACCACCAGTCGCGTTCCCTCCGCGTCCGGACTCAGCGACCAGCGCGAGTCTATGGTGATCGAACCATCGCGGGTGGCCAGTCGGTACGCCAACAGCCGATCGACGACGGCATCGGTGAACCGACCATCGATCGCACCCACGAAGCCGCTTCCCACGAACGGAAAAACATTGAACGAGAAGGCAACTCCCTTCTCGTACCGGACCGGGTCGAAATCCTTGACCCATTGTCCGAACAACGACGGAGAGGTCAGTACCGACCACACCCCGCTGGCGGGACACGAGTAGTGATACTCAAAACCGATTGATGTGAGGTCCCCGACCTGCTCAACCACGGGCCCACCCTCCCTTGTAACGCCTGTCGAATGCGCTGACAGTCCTCAACCTAACGCACGGAATGCGCGCGGGGATCTTGATCGGAACTACCCGGACGGTGGCATCATCGGCGTGTGCTCACGGAGCTATCGACATTCGGGCCCTTCTTCGTCGTCGAGACACACGATGTCGGCGATGCGCCGGTAGCACCGTGGCGGCCGATGGCCGATCTCGTCGACGAACCAGCAGGGCTGCCTACTCGCATCAACGCCGTCAGAAACGCCCTCGCCGCACGCACCGGACAAGACCCCGATGACGTCGACCTCCGCGTGGCTTCCTCCATCGCCCACCTCGGACTCGTCGCACGCATCATCGCGCCGGTGATCGGCGCCATGGCATGCGGCCAGGTCCATATCTCACAGGAGTTGGATGATCTGTGGTGGCAGGACCAACTGGGCGGGCCGTTTCCACTGTCGGTAACCGTGCGGACGGAACCCGGGAGCACCGGTCTCGGTCCGGCAGTCGTCGTGCTCACGCAGCGATTCCTCGACCGCACCGGCGTAAGTGACCGTGTCCTGTGGGGAAACGTCGGATCAGCCGTGAACAGTGCCGCGTACCTTATCGCCGCATCGCGACCCGAGCTGACCGATACCGCCCGCGAGACGGCCGATACGTACCTGCGCGATCCGCGCATCGACGACGGCGCCCTGCGTGCCGGACCGGATTTCCGTAGGCGGAGCTGCTGCCTCATCTACCAGCTCACCGACGACCGCTCCGCGGTGTGCGGTGACTGTGTCCTGAAGTAAGGCCTTGAGGTAAGTCCTGAGGCACCCGACTAAACGAGCTGGTACGCCTCCAGCGGGAAGGATTCCTGTTCCTTGTAGGCGCTGGCCGTCGAGGTCGGACGCAGGAGCGCCGCCTCGCCGTGCTGGTTGAAGTAGTAGCTTCGCGCCGTCTGGCAGCTGCCGAGATAGAACACCGAATTGTCCAGGTTACCGACCATGCGGTTCAGGAATTCGGTGTTGGCTTCCTCGGTGACCTCGAAGGTTTCCGCACCGGTGCGCGACATTTCGCCGAAGAGGCGCTTGATATGACGCATCTGCGACTCGATCGTGTCGAAGTAGGACAACCCGCTGTACGAGTACGGGCCATTGAGCGTCAACAGGTTTGGGAACTTGGGTATTGCGATACCTTCGAATGCCTGGAAACGGCTGTCCCGCCAGAACTTTCCGAGGTTGTAGTCCTCGCGGCCAATGATTTCGAACGCCGGGAAGGCTGATTCCCAGAGGTTGAATCCCGTGGCCAGCACCAGGGTGTCGATGACTGTCTTGCGGCCGTCGGCGGTGACGATGCCATCGGGTTCGATGCGTTCGATCGAGGCCGTCTCGAGGGTGACGTTCTTCTTGCTGAACGCACGGAAGTACGAGTTCGAGAACGTCGGGCGCTTGCAGCCGAAGTCGTAGTCCGGGGTGAGTTTGCGGCGCAGCTCGCGATCACGCACCTGCACAAACAGGTGCGCCTTGGCCAGCGTTGCGGCCCCGGTGTTGAGCTTCCGGAACTGGCGGAAATGCAGCACCCCGCCCACCATGATGGCCTCGAGAATCGCCGACCCCACTGTGCGGGCCAATTTTTGGGTGCGCGGTACCCGCGCGAAGAGCTGCTTGACCACGCCGGGGACCTTGGCGTCGGCCTTGGGCACCACCCAGATTGGGGTGCGCTGGTACACGGTCAGGTGCTGCGCATCCTTGGCGAGCTCGGGGATGAGCTGGACGGCGGTGGCGCCCGTGCCGATCAGGCCAATCTTATGGCCTGCAGCGCGGAAGCTGTTGTCCCACTTGGTGGTATGAATAACCTTACCGGCAAAGGTCTCAATGCCTTCGATATCGGGCATCTTCGGCTGGGACAGGTATCCCGTCGCCGTCAGCAGATAGCGGCCGGTCACGGTATCGCCGGCTTCGGTCGTCACCACCCAGTGCTGTTCCTCTTCATCCCAGCGCGTGCCGGATACCGGGGTGTTGAAACGCATGTACTTGCGCAAGTCGTACTTCTCGGCCACGTGGGCGGCATACTGCTTTAGCTCCGAGCCGGGCGCGAACAACCGCGACCAGTAAGGGTTCGGCTCAAACGAGTACGAGTAGGTCGCCGAAGGGATATCCACGGCCAGGCCGGGGTAGTGGTTGACATGCCAGGTCCCACCGAGGTCATCCTCGCGATCCAGAATCGCGAGATTGGTCAGGCCCAGCTCCTTGAGCTGAATTGCCGCCCCCATCCCGCCAAAACCGGCACCGATGATGACGGCGTCAAACTGCGTTGTCATGTCCCAATGCTAGCCGTCACCGCAAATAAATGGTCGACCCGTCCAGATGTACGCCATGCCGGCTCATCCCTACTTCGGTCCGTGGAAGCCGCCGATTTTCTGTTCGAGCAGTTCGGCCAGCCGCAGCGGGGTGCGGTCCTCGAACATCGGGCCGATGAGCTGCACTCCTACCGGCAGACCTTCGGGGGAGAGGCCCACAGGTATGGCGGTGGCGGGCAGGCCGGGCATAGTCGCCAGTCCGGCCCAGACGAACTGGTCGACGAACGGGTATATGGCTCCGTCGATATCGATGCCCCGTTCCCCCAGATTCGGTTCGTGGTCGTGCGGGAACGCGGGAGTCGGCGTGATGGGACACACCACGACATCGAACTCGGCGAAGAGCCGCCGCCAGCCGTGGCGGTGCAGCTCGCGGCGGTTGTTCGCCTCCATCCAGTCGCGGTGGCTGAACACCGGGCCACGCAACCACGCCGTGTTAAAACCCCGTTCGTCCGTGTTCAGGGTGGCGGCGTCGGATCGCAGTTGTGCGTATCTCTCCACCGAATAACCTGCGGCGACGTTCGACGTCAGTAGTTCTATGTAGAGCGTCGCGGCCTCGGTCAGATCGGGCACCACCGGACTGCGCCGTTCCACGCCGGCGCCGCCCGCGAGAAGCGCGTCGGCGACTCGGTTCACGGCCGCCCGCACCGCGGACCCGGTCGGAATGAGTGGATGCTCATCGAGGACCAGGACACGGAAGTCGCAGAGCCGTTCATGGCGGGCGGGCGGCAGAGCCAGGTCGAACGCGACTCCACGAGTCAGTGGGTCCGGTCCAGCCATCACATCCAGCAGCAGCGTGAGGTCGCGGGCAGTGCGCGCCATCGGACCGACCACGGCCAGGTCACGGTCGGCAGGCAATGCCGGCGCACGCGGCGGGACCATGCCGCGGCTCGCCGCTAGACCGAGTGTCGGCTTGTGTGCATAAACGCCGCAGAAATGCGCGGGGGTCCGCAGGGAACCGGCGATGTCCGAGCCGATGGACAGTGCGCCGAATCCGGATGCCAGAGCAGCCGCTGATCCACCGGAGGATCCGCCCGGCGTGCGGCTGGGATCCCACGGGTTGTTGGTGGTGCCGTAGATCTCGTTGAAACTCTGCAGATCTTGCAGCATGAACGGCACATTGGTCTTACCGAGCACCACCGCCCCGGCTGCCTTGAGACGCGACACCTGCACCGCATCCTCGGTCGGTAGGTAATTCCTGTGCAGCGGCGCGCCCCACGTCGTGGGCAGCCCCGCGATGTTGTAAGACTCCTTGACCGTCACCGGAATACCGAGCAACGGCCCGTCTTCGCCGCGGGCGCGCGCCTGGTCGGCACAATCTGCGGCGGCCCGCGCGCGATCGAAGTCCGGCACACAGATCGCGTTGGTCACCTCATCGTCCCGCTCAATACGGGCGATTGCCTCGTCGGTCAGGGCCACCGATGTCACCGCACCGGTACGCAACGCGGTCGCAAGCTCTTCGGCCGACCGAAAACTCCACTCCATCAATCGGACGCTATCGGCCTGCCTCCGAGGACATAAAATGCCGCTTCGCGCAACGTCGATCGATTTCGAATGAAGGTCTTAGGGAACTGTTGCGCCGATCCGTACGACCTCTAGTGTCGAGGCTGTTCGGAATCAGGAGGCATCGGGTGAGAACTCAGCGGCACGACGCGGGGATCGAGGACACGCTGCGCGCTATCGAGCTGCGCGTGCTCGAGGACGTGTGGATGAGCCCCTCGCGACGGAGAGTCGCGCTGGTGGCGACTGTCGTCCTGGGTGTGGCCGCGGTGGGGCGTTGGTCCAATCTGGGTGCGCATGCCAGTCCGACCCTGCATGTCGACGCGGTGGTACCGGGGACAGCAGCCATGTTCCTGGTCGCCTGCGTGGTTTCGGCGGTGGCGCTGCGTCGCCGGTACTTCCGGTGGTGTTGCGCGGCGGCCTACACGGCGGCGCTGAGCACAGTCATCAGCCTGGCCGCATTGTGGTGGCATCAGACGGCGGACGGATCCGACCCGCTGTGGTGGACAGTGGCCGCGGCGCTTTCCGCTGCCACCTTGGCGCTCACGTGGCTCACCGTCATCCTCGCCCCATTGGAGGATTCTCAGCCCGATATGCGGGCCGGTGGTGTCTAGTCCGCTGCTGAAATCCCGCCGAGCGCAAAGGTTCCCGCCGGCAACCCGGTGATACACCATGGCGTCACGTGACTACCACCAGCGCGGCACCTGCCGTCCATGCGGGTGGACCGGCCGATAGGGGAGTCCCGAGTCCACGCACCGTCGCACTGAGCTGCATGGTCGGCACCACGATCGAGTGGTACGACTTCTACCTCTACGCGACGGCCGCAGCACTTGTCCTCAAACCGCTGTTCTTCCCGACCGTCTCGTCGACGGCCGGGACTCTCGCCTCGTTCGCCACCTACGCGGCAGGTTTCGGCGCCCGGCCCGTCGGGGCCGTGATCGCTGGGCATCTGGGGGACCGCGTGGGGCGCAAAACCGTTCTCGTCGGGGCGCTGCTGCTCATGGGTATCGCCACCGCGGTGATCGGTGTGCTGCCGACCTATGCCGAAGTGGGAGTCCTGGCACCGATCGCCCTCGCCGCCTTGCGAGTTCTACAAGGGCTGGCCGCCGGTGCGGAATGGGGCGGAGCAGCGCTGCTGGCGGTTGAACACGCACCGCCCGGCCGCCGCGGGCTGTTCGGCAGTTTCACACAGTTGGGTTCACCCGCCGGAATGCTCTTGGCCACTGGGGTCTTCGCGCTGACCCGTGCGCTCACCGGGTCCGAAGCATTTCTTGCTTACGGCTGGCGGATCCCCTTCCTCAGCAGCATCATCCTGGTGGCCGTCGGTCTGGCGATCCGCTTACGGCTGAGCGACTCGGCGGTTTTCGAGAAGGTGCGCGCGCGAGGGGAGGTGGCACGGCTTCCCGTCGTGGAGGTGCTGCGCACGCAGCCTCGTAATGTGTTGCTGACCACTGGCTTACGGCTATCGCAGATTGCACTGTTTGTGCTGTTGACAACGTATTCGCTGACCTACCTGCAAGACATATTCGGCAAGGACAGCCAAGTCGGGTTGACCTCCGTCCTGATCGCCTCGGCGATCGGCCTGCTGAGCACTCCCGCATGGTCCGCGCTCTCGGACAAGCTTGGGCGCCGGCCGCTCTATCTGTTCGGTGCCGTCGCGGGCCCGGTGGCATTGGCACTGTTCTTCCTGGCCGCCCGCACCGGGTCGGAGATCCTCGTCGTGCTGTCGATCGTTTTCGGGATCAACGTCGTCCACGACGCGATGTATGGGCCCCAGGCCGCATGGTTCGCAGAGCTCTTCGACACTCGCGTCCGGTACAGCGGGGCATCTCTGGGCTACCAGCTCGGTGCCGTGCTGTCCGGCGGATTCGCCCCGCTGATCGCCGCGGCGCTGCTGGCCGCGAATCACGGCAACCCCTGGCCCATCGTCGTCTACTACCTGGCGCTGGCGGCGCTCACTTTCGCCTCGGCACGTGCTGCGCGTGAGACCTACCGCGACCGGATCGGAGATTCACTGTGAGCAGGATCTATCTCAACGCCTTCGATATGGCGTGTGTCGGCCACCAATCACCGGGCCTGTGGCGCCATCCCGAGGACCAAGGGCACCGTTATCGCACGCTGAGCTACTGGACCGAGCTCGCCCGCTCACTTGAGACCGGCGGTTTCGACCTGCTGTTCCTCGCGGATGTGCTGGGCGCGTACGACGTCTACGGTGGATCACGAGACGCTGCAGTGGCCGACGCGGCGCAATTCCCGGTCAACGACCCGTCATTGGCCGTCTCGGCGATGGCGGCGGTCACCGAGACACTGGGATTCGGGATCACCCTGTCGCTCACCTATGAGCAGCCGTATGCACTCGCCCGCCGGCTATCGACCCTCGACCACCTCACCGAAGGGCGGGTCGCGTGGAACATCGTGACCTCCTATTTGGACAGTGCGGCAAGGAATTTGGGTCTGGACTCGCAGATACCGCACGACCGGCGCTATGACATCGCCGACGAATACCTGCAGGTCTGCTACAAGTTGTGGGAGGGCTCATGGGAGGACGGCGCCGTGGTGCGCGACCGCGAGCGAGGCATCTTCACCGAACCCGCCAAGGTCCACGACATCGCGCACCACGGGCGGTATTTCACCGTCCCGGGACCGTTTCTGTGTGAACCGTCCCCGCAGCGCACGCCGGTGTTGTTCCAGGCCGGCGCGTCCTCGCGCGGTGTCCGATTCGCGGCCGCCCATGCCGAAGCGGTGTTCGTATCGGGCCCGACCCCTGAGGTGGTCCGCGGGCCCGTGCAGGCTCTGCGTTCGGCCGCGGCCGAACTGGGCCGTGACCCGCGGTCCATCAAGGTGTTCACGATGGTGACACCGATCGTCGCCGAGACCCGCGAGCTGGCGGTCGACAAACTGCAGGAATATCGCCAATTCGTCAGCCCCACAGGAGCATTGGCATTATTCGGCGGCTGGACCGGAGTCGACCTGGCCGAGGCAGTACCCGACGAGCCGTTGCGCCACGTCGAGACCGATGCCAATCGTTCGGCCCTGGCCTCGTTCACGAAAGACCCGAACCGCACCTGGACAGCGCGGGAATTGGCCGAAGAGATCGGGATAGGCGGCCGCGGGCCGGTTCTGGTGGGCTCCGCCTCCGATGTCGCCGACGAATTGGAACGCTGGGTCGATGAGGCCGATGTCGACGGCTTCAATATCGCGTACGTCACGACTCCCGGAACTTTCACCGATTTCGGCCGCCTCGTCGTTCCCGAGCTGCGCCGCCGCGGCCGGGTGCCGCATCAGCGGGAGCGAACCACCCTGCGTCAGCACCTCGGCGGTGCTGGACCCCGGCTTGGCGGTGACCACCCGGGGACGTCGTACCGCCGGGCGAGGCTACCCGGCTGACCGAGTCGAGTGGTCGCCGAATCGATCGCTCAGCGCCACGAGCAATTGGTCGAGGGCAGCCAATTCTGCGCGCTTAGCACCGACGAGCCGATGCAGGCGGGAGAGGTTGGACGGCTTGCCACTCAGCCTTCTTCGCTCAAGAGAAGCCAGATGATCATCCAACTCTCGCTGGGCCGCCGAATGCAGATCGCCGAGGAGATCCTGGTAGTACTGCGCCTGCCGCGTTTCCGCATTCCGGCCGGGAAGAATCGGATTGACGACCGTGACCAGGCCGCTCACGGTTCACCGCCCATACTTCGCCTTACGGGTGTCGCTTCCATGCGCACACGCTAGAGCCGCACAATTTCCCGGACGCTGCCTCCAATTCACCGGGACATCTCAATCTGTTCACACGCCACCGGTTGCCCGCTGTGAGCAGCGCATCAAAGTATCTGGCGTACCGCCGTCAATCGCCGTCCGGCAGCGAAGCAACCATGTGTTCCCACGCCTGGTGAAGTCGCGCCGTGATCGGCCCCGTCTGCGTGATGGTGGTGACACACCGGTGACTGTGGTCGTACAGCTCCACCGAGGATGTCAGCCCCTGTGTGCCATGCGCGTATGTCACCCAGCTTTCGGCGATGAACACCGGGTCCATGGCGTACCGCGAGGCCCCGAAAATGACGGCGATATGTGCACCAGCCTGTTCGACCATCGCGGCGTGGCCGCGGTGCAGCTGTACGCAGCCGCCGCCGGGGACCGCGATCGTGAACGGCATGTCCACGTCCACCAGGTGCGCCAAGAGATAGGGGACCACCCCAGAGTCAATTTTGCGTGCACCGGTAAACGGGAGTATCCGGTAACGCCCGGGCGTGAGCGCGTCGAGATGGGTGAGCTGGTCGGTGTCACGCCAGTTGACTTCAGACCAGTCGGTGACGGGGAACGTTTCCGGAATCACCGCGGGCGCCAACTCAAGGGCACTCACCACCAGCCGATCCGAGAGCGGAGTGAGATAGGCGCGGTGAGTACCGGTGTCACCGACCATCGTCAGGCCGCGCGGGGCCAGGAACGCGTCGCGGACGAGCGCCGGATTCAGCCGGAGCGCGATGTACTCCTCATCGCAGCTGAGCGCCTCCCCGGGAAATGAGGGTTCAAGGTATTCGCCGGTATGGCTCAGCAGGGCGGCATCGTTCGCGGTGACCGCCACCACCGTGCCAAGGGCGGAGAGTGCTTCGGCAATGGCATTTGGCCCCGCGGCGATCCGCCGGGCGGGGCAATGCTCGCAGCGCCGGCCGTCAGTACACATCGCGGACGTACCGCTTTTCCCGCTTGAGCGTGTTGATGTATTCGGACGCCTCATCGGAGCTGAATCTGCCGTGCTCACCGACGATCTCGTGCAGCGCCTTGTCCACGTCCTTGGCCATGCGCGTCGCATCACCGCAGATGTAGAAGTGCCCGCCGTCCTGCAACCATGCGAACAGATCCCTGCCATGCTCACGCATCAGTGTCTGCACATAGACCTTCTCGGCCTGGTCGCGGGAGAAGGCCAGGTCGAGACGATCGAGAAGACCGGAGGCGTGCCAGCCTTCGAGCTCGCTCTCGTAGATGTAGTCATGGGCCCGGCGCCGATCACCGAAGAAGAGCCAGTTGCGGCCTCCCGCACCGCTCTGTTCGCGTTCCTGCAGGAATGCCCGAAAGGGTGCCACGCCCGTACCGGGGCCGACCATGATCATCGGAGCGTCGCCGTCGCTGGGCACCCGGAATGACTTGTTGGGCTGCAGGAAGATTCGCGCATCGCCGCTGCGGTCGGCCAGGAAGGTGGAACACACGCCGCCGCGCTCACGACCCAGGCTCTGGTACCGCACACTGGCCACCGTCAAGTGGATGCGGTCCGGGTGGGCCAGCGAGCTCGACGAGATCGAGTAGGCACGGTGCGGCAGCGGCTTGAGAAGGCCCATGAACTCCTCGAGGCTCAGCGCGTCCCCGCCGATACGAAGGATGTCCAGAATGTCCTTGCCGTACAGCCAGGTGTCCAGCACCTCCTTCACCCCGCCGCGCAAGGCGTGCGAGAACTCCTCGCTCTCCGCACGGCTCTCCACCTCGCTCAACAGATCTCGCGACGGTGTGCTGATCTCGTAGCGCCTGCCCAGCAGCTCGCCCAGGGGCTCGCCGTCGACGAGGGTGCCGGCGGAGACACGGAAGTGATCCGTGATCGCCTCCACCAGTGCCGGGTCGTTCTCGGGGATGACAGCCAGGGCGTCACCCGCCTCGTAGACGATGCCGCTGTCGGCGAGCGCGAACTCGTAGTGCCGAATCTCTTTGTCCGAACCCGCCCGTGAGAGCAACCGGTTGACCCGTACCTCCGCCGGGAACGGGTTCTTCCGGGTCCAACCGGAGCGCACCACGATGCTCGGCGGGGGAGTTCCCGGGCCGCCACTGGCTCCGGCCAAGGTGACCAGGCTCCCCACCGCACCCAGGACCCACTCGGCGGCCTGCGCCTCGTAGTCGATATCGCAGTCGGCGCGCCCGACCACACGGCTCGCGCCCAACTGCTCGAGCCGTGTATCGATGAGTTTTCCCGCCTGACAGAACCCGTCGTAACTGGTGTCGCCGAGCGCCAGCACTCCGTACGACACCCCTTCCAGGCGCGGCGCCAGCGTCGAAGACAGTGCTTCCCAGAATAATTCGGCGTTATCGGGCATCTCGCCCTCGCCATAGGTAGACGTGACGATGAGGACGTATTTCAGTCCGGCGAACTCATCGAGAGCGATCTCGTCGAGTCCGCTGACCGTCACGTCGAATCCCTGAGCCTTGGCGGCCGCCGCGGTATCGCCCGCCACGATCTCGGCGTTTCCGGTTTGGGTGCCGTACAAGATGCGCAGCGGTGGACGCGGAGCCGTCAGGTCGGCGGTGGCCGATGGGGGTGGCGACGCCAGGTTCATCGCGAGGCGGGAGTGCAGGCCCGCCAGGAAACCCGAGAGCCAGGCTCGCTGGTCCTCGTTGAACGGGGCGTCTTCGGGAATGTATGCGATCTTCATGGCTTCTTCACGTGGTCTGGAGGGCGGGACCGGATAGGGCGACGACCGGCAGTGCATGATGCGCGAAAAGCTCTTCGAAGGAAGGCAAGCGGCCGATCTTGTCGATGTTCTTGGCACTCTGGTGCAGGATCCAGCCATAGGTGCCGGGGCTGTCCATCGACAGCACGTTGCGCTGGCTCAGCGCGTCCTTGTAGTCGGTGAGCCGCTTGTCCGCGATGAGCACGGCCAGGTCCTCGTCGGTATGTCCGTCGATCGCCTCTCGCGCGTACTTCTGCAGCTTCTGAATCAAGAAGAAGTCCTCGGTGAGCACGAGATTGCGTACCGCCCTGCCGATCCGCGGATCGGTCACGTCCGTGACGTTCGGCATCCGGGACAGCGCGAGCTGCTGGGCCATGTTCAGCACCGTGTAAGTGTTGAGCAGCGCGTACATGCCCTCGGTATCGGTCTCACCGTATGCGGGCACCGAACCGCCGAGGACATCGCGCTGGTCACGGTAGGACAGCTTGAATTTGTGCACCTGGTAGCCGGCCAGGGCCGCGGTGAGCTCGTCCAGGAGCTCCTTGCGCGTCTTGCCCTGCAGAATGGCGTCGGAGTCCTGGTACTGCAACAGAGCCCGCGACATCGTGTAAACGAGGTGCTGCCGGGTGATCTGCCAATCATCGAGCAGGGCTTGGCCTCGCGCCGATCCGGTGGCCTCCACATGCCATTGGAGCAGGATGCGCGCGGCGGCCTCGTGGAACGGGGCGTCGGTGACGGGGAGTACCAGCACCGAGTCGGTGCTCACCTTGGACGGCAGTTGGCCTTGCGGGTCGTACTGGTAGAGGAACCCGCCGCTCATCCCGTTGGCGACGCCTTTACCAAAGCCGCCGATATTGAGCACCGCGCCGTTTGTCATGTATTCGCACAGGAATTCGCCAACGCCCTCAACCACCGCGGTCGCACCCGAGTTCCGGACCGCGAAACGGTCCCCGGCCTGTCCTTCGACGAAGAGCCGACCTCCGGAAGCACCGAAGAGGGCGAAGTTCCCGATGAGGACATTGCCGCCGTGAGTGCCCGAACCGCCGCCGGGTGAGCGCACCGTGATCGTGCCGCCACAGGCGCTCTTGCCTACGCCGTCGTTGCAGGTGCCCGTGTGCGTGAGCACCATGCCGTCATTACAGAAGACGCCGTAACTCTGGCCGGCGGAGCCGGTGGTCGTGACGATGACGCTATCCGGCAACAGATATCGACGGCCACGCTCGTCGGCGGCGACCGCCGATCCATCGCCCCCCCGATAGTTGAGCGTCCGCTCGATGTCGATCGCCAGCTGCCCGCCCACACTCTTGTTCTGGTTGGTCAGCTGCAGGGGCGGCAGCATCACGCCATCGAAATCGAGCTGGTCGGCGAACCGGTCGTCCACCGAGTAGTCCTTTTCCATATACACGGGGTTATCGACCACGAATTCTTCTGCCACCGCCAGCATTCGGCGCAGGTCGAGCCTGCCGATACTGGAGGGATGGTCGAGTAGGTGCAGCAGATCGCTGCGCCCGCGCGCCTCGCGCAGTGACTTCATGCCTAGCGTCGCCAAGATCTCTCGCACTTCGTGCGCGATGTTCAGCAAGTACTGCGCAAGCGCACGCGGATCACCCTCGAAAACCTCGGCATTGGTGGTCAGCCCGGCTGGGCACTTGATATTGCAGTTCTTGGCCATTACGCACTTGAGCATCATCAGTGCGGTGGTGCCGAACTCAAAGCTGTCCGCCCCAAGCAGCGCCGACTTGATGACGTCACTGGCGGTCTGGTGTGCCCCCGAGCAGCGCAGCACCACCTTCTGCCGGATACCGTTGGCGCAGAGCGCCTGATGGACCTCGGCGACACCGATCTCTGCCGACCTGCCCGCATATTTGAGACTCGTCACGGCCGCCGCACCGGTTCCGCCGGTGTTCCCCGCCACGTTGATGACATCGGCCCCGGCCTTCGCGACACCCACCGCGATCGTGCCGATGCCCTCGGAGGACACCAGTTTCACGATCACCCGGACACGGGCCGCCTTGCAGTCGTGGATGAGCTGAGCCAGGTCCTCGATCGAGTACGTGTCGTGATGGGGTGGGGGAGAGACGAGTTCAACACCGGGGGTCCCACCGCGCGCTGCCGCGATCTGAACGGTCACCTTTGGCGCCGGAAGCTGGCCGCCTTCACCGGGTTTAGCGCCTTGGCCGATCTTGATCTCCAGCTCCTGGAGCATCGGGTCGGCAAGATATCCCGCCCACACCCCGAAACGGCCCGACGCGAATTGCTTGATACGGGAGCCGCGGATGGTGCCATACCGGCTGATGTGCTCACCGCCCTCACCGCAGTTCGACAAGCCGCCGACCAGGTTGGTTCCGTGAGCCACCGCCTCATGCGCCGGGGCCACCAACGCGCCGTGGCTCATGGCTCCCGAGGTGAGGGCGGGCGTGATCTCGCTGGCCGGTTGCACCACAGGCAGCGGAATCGATTCCGGCGCTGTCCTGATCTTCGCCAGGTAGCTCCCGGCCTGGCCCGTCGCCCGCAGCCTCAGTTCACCGTCGATGATCTCCTGCCCGGTGATCTCGCCGCCGAACCTCGCACGCAGCGAGGCCGCAAGCGCGGTGAGACGCTCGTGGGTGTGGGAGAGTCGTAGCACGAAATCATCACCCGCCTGCCGACAGGACAGCCCCCGCACCTGAAAGTCGTTGTTCCCGAAACGGGCGAACTGGCCCATTTCCCTTCGGAATTCGGCGGCCGTGCGCACGAAGTTGACGTCGGCGGGAAGCGCCAGCACATCACGCAGCGCCGCCGGGCGCCGGGTGCGTTCGGTGTTCATCGATCGGACGAAGTTCCGGTACCCGGGAGTGATATCGAAGCTGTCGACCGCGCGCGCAGGAAGTTCGTCGAAGCTGTTGTTGCGGTAGGCATCATCGTCCAGGCCGAAAGCACCCTCGAGCTGGTGCAGCGGCAGCAGCCTCAAATAGGCCGGGTCAGTCATGCCGGGGTTCTCGGGCCGCGCTTCGTCGCCGAACGAAATCGACTCCTCGGTCATGTCCACGAACCCGCGCACCGCCGTCGTGCCGTAGGAGTGGCCCGCCCCCTCGGCCCGTTCCTTGAACAGACCGAGGAGCGGAACGTCCTTCTCTCCCGTTACCGCGAGTGCCCGCGCATGCCAGTCGGCAACGCCTGCCGCCAGCGTGGAGAAGCCGACACCGGCCACCGGCGACATGACGTTGGGGAAATACTTGCGCAACACCGAATCCGCGGTGTCCAGGTAGTTGGGCTCGAAGAACTCCCCGCCAATGTAACTCTCGACGGTACAGAGGCCGACCCTGCCCATCGTCTTCATCAGCGACTTTTCGGCGGCCTTGGCGAAATGCTTGAATGCCTTGACCGCGTCGTCTACGTCAGTTCCGTACTTCTCCTCTGCCCGCATCTGCACCGCCAGCGGATACACCGCGGAGGCACCGAATCCCAGCACTGCGGCCACGTGGTGCGAGGAGCACAGCTGACCGCTTTCAGCGATCAACGAGACGCGCAACCGCAGGCCTTCCTCGATCAGCCGTTGGTTGATGGCGGAGATCACGATGATGAGAGGCATCGCCGCGCGGTCACGCGAGACGTGGCGATCGGAGATCACCGCGATACCGCCCGTCTCCCGCGCGAATTCCTCTACCGTGTCGCATAATTCGTCGATCGACTGCACGAGCCGATCGGAGTTAGACACCGCATCCGAGAGATCAACCCGGTAGCGCATCCCGAAGCGCCGGACCGGGGTGCGGTGCTGATCCCGGATCTTGAGCATGTCGAGATGAGTGAGGATGGGGGAGGGCACCACGATCTGCGGGGCGCCCTGTGCGCCGCTGTTCGGTTTCGCCCCGAGTGCGACGCGCAGGGTCATGCCGTCCGCTTCGCGGATGCTGTCCAGGGGCGGGTTGGTCACCTGCGCGAACCGCTGCGAGAAGTACTTCGCAACGCCGCCTTCCTGATTGGAGAGCGCGTTGATGGCTGCTCCGTACCCCATCGCGGAGATCTTCTCCTGGCCGGTGGCCAGCATTGGGTCCATCAGGAACTTGAAGCTCTCCTGGTTGAGCGAGTAGGCCACATACCGCTGGTGGCGGTCGAGGTCACCGTCGTAGCGCGCCGGTGAGCCCTGGTCCACGGGGGAAACGTCCGGGAGATCCGCGATATTCACCCGGGCCCGAGCCAGCATTTGTGGGTAATCATGCCGCGCCGCAAGCATTTCCAGCGCATCGATGGTGCCGTACGACCGGCGCTCGCTGTGGTCGTAGTACAGCATGCCGCCCGCTTCGATACGGCCTCGCTCGAGCACCTCGGCAGGGTCGAAGTACACCTGCCCGGCCTCGGACATCACACCCAGGTACTCGGCCGTCTCGACGGTACGCAGGGGCCGCAGGCCAAGCCGGTCCAGGCGCGCACCAATGATGTTGCCGTCACCGAATATCAGCGCAGCCGGCCCGTCATTCTTCTCCTCGTAGAGGCTGAAGTACTCCAACATGGCGGTCACCCGCGGCGACAGTGTCGTGTCGTTCTCCCACGCCGGCGGCATCATCGCGACGACGGCGGTGACGAGGTCGAGATCATCCTCGAGGACCCGGCTCTGCAGGGTCTGGTCCAACCGGCAGCTGTCCGATTGCCCGAGGGGACGAATGATCGCCCGATTACGCGCACGCGCCATCGCATTCTCCGACAGGCGGTTCTTCTTGTCCGTGTTGAGCTCGCCGTTATGTGCCATCAACCGGAACGGCTGGGCCATGGTGGCATTCGGTGCGGTGTTCGTCGAAAAACGAGTGTGGAAGAACATCGAGTGCACTTCCATGCGGGGATCGGACAGGTCGCTGAAGTAGGGGACTACCTCGTTCGAGTTGAGCCGACCCTTGAGCACCTGGGTGCGGGTGCTGAGCGAGAGCGGGTAGAGCCCCAGCAGTTCCGGGCGCGTGTAGGCGGTGGCCTCGATCGCCATCAGCGCCTCGTGCGTCTCGCGGTCGGAATCAGAAAGGAACACCCACTGCCGAACCGGCAGCTGGTATTTGACGGCTGCCGGGCGGATCGCGCTGTTGTCCACCGGCACATCACGTTTGAGCAGAATCGTGAAACCCTGCGCCAGCAGTGCCTGCTCGATCACCGTTTCGGCCTCGGCGTGGAACGCCGGGTCGTTGGGTAGGAAGAAGTTACCCACACCGAACTGTCCAAGTCTCAGTCGCGGGTTGCCCGTCAACTCGGAGAAAAAACGCAGGGAAAGGTCAAGATTGACGCCGGCACCGTCACCGACGCCCTCGGAGGACATTCCCCCGCGGTGCGGCACCGCGCACAGCGCCTCGTGGAGTTTGCGCACGACATCATGTGTCTGAATGCCGTCCTTGCGGGTCAGGAAGCCGACGCCGCAGCTACTTTTCTCCTGGTCCTGGTCATACAGCCCGTTCAGCCGATTCTCCTCACCCAGCGCCGCGCACGGCGTATCCAGCGTGTGACGTTGGGTTTCTCGTTCGTTGAGCGAACCCGCCCTGACCAGCATTCCGCTTGGTCTCGAACCGACAGGGAGCTGATGACCGGCTCATTGAGGTCAGTTAAACCAAGCCTAGCCTAAGTACATCAAGTCGGATAGCTGCAGGGACATTCGTCACACCGACACCAGGTGTATCGAGGGCCTTCGGAATCAACAGACGCCACCGGCCACGCGCGGGTGAGAACTGCCGGTCAGTAGTTAGTGCAGGAGGTGGCTACCTGGTTGATCAGGACGGTGTATTCCTGAACCGCAGGCATCCCTCTGACCTCGTTGACCATCTGCTGACGCTTGACCCGCGGAGAGGCCACAAACTGCTGTAGCCACGCTCCGGCGATCGGGTTGGCGTTCACCTGTTGCGCCGCCTCGGGCGACTGCGCGTTCAATGCCGCCATGATCTGCGGGTACGTGCACGTGGTGTTGACGATGGCACTCACGTCAGGTTCCGCAGACGCAATCCCACCACCCGCGACCAGCGACAGCAGCACCGCGCCAGAACCAACAATCAACTTCGCCGTCAAGGCCATTTTCGTTTACCTTCCGCCACATCCCCGACGTGCATATCGACCATCGATGGGATTCCGTTACTGACCACGCTAGCAGGACCTGCAGAGTCGTTAGTCCTGCGAACTGCCGCACCTTCGGCTCCAAACAGTTGCTCTGCCAACACGACTGACCCCGCACGGCGTGATCCAGCACACGTATGTACGGGCGAAAGTCACTCAGAGTGGGGCTATTGGTCCATGGAGGCCATGCGAGGCGGTCAATAGCGTTGGAGCCATGACCACCACAGTGCCCAGTCCCCACATCCTCGTGGGTGTCGACGGATCGACATCGGCGCTGCACGCCTTGACCTGGGCCGGGGCAGAGGCAGAGCGTCGAAATCTGCCGCTGACACTGGTCCATGCCGTCGACTACGGCAGCTTCGGACAGGGATACAACCTCGGGGCGTCCGCGAGCTTCTTCCAACACCTGGATACCGACGGCGCCGAGTTCCTCAGTCAGGCCAAGGATCACGTCTACGCATTACACCCGAATGTTCAGGTGTCCACCGTCAAGGCGATCGGTAAACCCGTGGCAATCCTCGTCGAACTGTCCAGAAACGCCGTCATGACGGTGCTCGGTTCCAGCGGACTCGGTGGATTCACCGGGATGATGGCCGGCTCGGTGTCGGTGACGTTGACCGCAAAGGGACACAGTCCGATCGTCGTCGTCCGGGAATCTGGAGCACCGGCAGCCGGACCGGTTGTCGTGGGCGTCGCCGACTCCGATTCCAGTGACGGCGCGATTGCCTGGGCATTCGAGGAAGCCGCGATGCGAGATGTCGAGCTTGTGGCGGTGCATGTGTGGAACAACATTCCGCCGGGGTACGTCTACGCCTACACAGCCTGGAGCGCGACCGATCGGGTCGAGGAGGAACAGCGCCAGGAACAGATCCTCGCCGAGCGTCTGTCGGGATGGCAGGAAAAGTACCCGGACGTGACGGTCCGGCGTGTGGTCGCGGTCGGGCATCCTGCCGACGCACTGCTCCACGATGCCGAACATGCGCAGTTGATCGTCACCGGAAGCCGGGGTCGCGGTGATATCGCAGGCTTCTTCCTCGGCTCCACCAGCCATGCGCTGATACACAAGGCGACCTGCCCGGTACTGGTGACACCCCGGCCGTAGGCTCGCTGGGTGACCGACAGTCAGCTCGCGTTGAAGGAGTGGAGCGCTGCGATACACGGCATGCTCGACGGTCGGCAGACGATTCTGCTGCGCAAGGGCGGAATTCACGAAAAGCGTTTCACACTTGCCGATTCCCGGTTCTTACTCTTCCCGACGGTCGTGCACGGCCACACCGAGCGGGTACGTCCAGAGCACCACGATCTGCTGAAAGCCGCCGCGGCCGATAGCACCGAAACCGAAGTCATCGTGCGCGCCGGCGCCGAGGTTGTCGCCGCCATCGAAGTCAACCAACCCGACGGGCTCGAACAGATTGCACCACTGCATATCTGGACAACCGAATCGATACGCGCGGACCGCCTGGATTTTCGACCCAAGCACCGTCTCACGGCGCTGGTGGTGCGAGTGCACCCATTGGTCGCACCCGTGCGGCTGCGGCGCAGCGGCGAACACGGCGGCTGTACCAGTTGGGTGCAGCTGGCGATTGCCCCGGAGTGGGCGGCGCCGGTGCACCAAGAGTCAACGCTCGCCGAGATTGTTCAGCGGGTCCGCGACTGCGTCGGTGTTTGAGGGAGTTCCGGTGTTGGCGTGCCACCGATGGCGTCGAGCCAGCGCTCACGCAGCGGACCCCACCTGCGGTCGAATGCCAGCGCCCGCCGCCGCGCCCGCGTGACCTTCTCGGCCGAGTAACGCCACCGCGCCCACGGGGATGTCGGACGGGCGAGACGAGCAGCCGATAACCATGCGACGGGAGCGATGAAGATCCCGATCATCGCGGTGGGGTACTTGCCTTTCAGCGCGGTAATCGCCACCAGCCCAAGGTGAACGAGCAGCAGGACTACCGCGACTCCACGCGCAATTGCGATGACACCGGTCAGGCCGTCCACGTTCAGTGGAGACACACCGACGGCGGCGAGGCCAATGCACGCGGCGGCGAGCGTGACCATGTCGACCGATAACTGGCCCTCGTTCGACCAATAGACATCCTGCAGGTGGAAGATCATCGCGAACTCATCGAGCACCAGGGAAGCACCGATCCCCACCAACGCGCCCGCCAGGTATGTCCACGCCGACAGTGGCGGCGAACCGAGGGCGGTGAAACCACCGACTATCAACATCACCACACCCGGTACCGAATGGTGGATGTGAACACCACCGCCGGAAATATTGTGAAAGGGACCCTTCCCCGCGCGGATGAGCCGGGTGATGGTGCGGGTCACCACAAAGGTCACCACGAACGCCACGAAGCCAAGTAGGAGCGGACCTTTGTAACCGTCCACCACGTCGTACTGCCACCAGGTATTCAGCCAGGCCACTCTCGGATGCTAGCGGGTTCATACGCGGTCCACCCAGACAAAAAGAGGGGGCGCTCCCAATGGCCGTCACCATCCAAGTAAGGTTGCCCTTACCCAGCGCTGGGACCAGCCCGCGCGTGAGCGAGGGAGTGCAGTGGGCGCCCAGCCGGATTTCTCGATGATTGTCGGCTACGGCACCGATATGGGTAATGCCGAGGACGCCGCCATGTCGTTCTCGGAGGCACTGGACGAGGCCACCGGCATCAAGTCCGAGGCGATCGAACTCAATCAAGTCGATATCGCGGACCTGCAATCGGCCACCCATTTCGTTGTGGTGGTGTCGACATTCGGCGACGGTGAGTTTCCCGATAATGCGCTGCTGTTCTGGGAGGCGCTCAGCGCCGAAGCCGCCGATCGGCTTGAGCATCTGAATTTCGCGGTGCTCGCCCTGGGCGATAGCAGCTACGAGTTCTTCTGCAATGCGGGCCTGCTGCTCGATGAGCGCCTTGCGGTCCTGGGTGCCACCCGGCTGGCGGAACGTATCGACATCGACGGCCCCTACCTACAGCAGTCGAAGGACTGGACAACCGACCTGGTCAAGCTCCTGGCAGCCGAACACGCCAGCCCCGCGACGGCGACCGTCGTGACCGAGGTGCCCGCCCCACCCAAACGCGACCGCAACGAACCCGCGCAGGCCCGGCTTCTCGTCAATCGACTGCTCACCGCTGCCGATTCCGATAAGGAAGTCCGCCATTACGAGGTGGATCTCACGGGGTCCGGAATCGCCTATGAGGCAGGCGATTCGATTGCCATACACGCGGCGAACGATCCCGTCCTCGTCGAGGCGATACTCGCCGAGCTCGGCGTCGCGGCCGATCACCGGGTAGCCGGTCACGATGAGCCGTTCGGTGAACTGCTGTCCGAGCACCTGGAGATCCGTACCCCCTCGCGAACACTTCGGGCGCTCGTGGCCACTCGAACAGAGAACGCGGAGGCGGTCGACGCACTCGGCGGGGATGTCATTCCCGCGCCGGGTTCGTGGCTGTACGGCAAGGACGTCCTCGACCTCATCAGGTTGGGGGAGTTGACCGTCGACGAACTGGTCGACAACCTGCGTCCGCTGCAATTCCGGGATTACTCCATCGCGTCGAGCCCGGCGGTCCACCCCGACACCGTGCACCTGACCGTGGCGACGATCCGATACACCGATGCCGATCGCACGTATGGCGGTGTGGCATCGACATTCCTGGCCGATCGCGGGCAGTCGATGCGGGTGCATCTGCGGCCCAACCACACGTTCCGGCTGCCCGCCGCCGACGTACCGATCATCATGATCGGCCCGGGGACAGGTATCGCACCATTCCGCGGCTTTCTGCAGGAGCGCCAGGCTGCGGCCGCAACGGGGCGTTCGTGGCTGTTCTTCGGTGACCGGCGCCGTGCGACCAGTTTCCTCTACGGCGAGGAGCTTCAAGGCTTCGTCGACTCGGGCACCTTGACGCGACTCGACCTCGCGTTCTCCCGCGACGGGGCCGAAGGTGAACCCAAACGGTATGTCCAGCACCGCATGGCGGAGAACGCGGCAGAGCTGTACGACTGGCTGCAGGCCGGCGCATACGTGTATGTCTGCGGCGACGCCGACCACATGGCCAAGGATGTGGACGCGACACTGCACGATATCGTCGCCCGTTGCGGCGACATGGATGCCGCGGGTGCACACGCGTACGTCAACGAGCTCATCAAGAGCCATCGATACGTGCGCGACGTCTACTAACGGCTCATTCCCGGCCCGCACGCCATTTGTCCAGCATTCGCCGGTCCCGTTTAGTCGGCCGCCCGGCGCCGCGATCACGCAACGCCACCAGAACCGGAGGAACCTCAGGCCGAGCAGGTGTTAGGTCGAGGTAGCAGGTGACGGCATCGGCGGCACCAACCCGTTTCTGGATCACCCGCACCACCTTCACGATTCGTGTCAGGTCACCCACCTGAGCGCGGACCTCGTCACCCGGGGACACCGTCGTCGACGGCTTCGCCGGTCGATCGTTGATCCGCACGTGCCCGCCTCGGCATGCCGCAGCGGCGTCCGGCCGTGTCTTCGTCAGCCGGACCGCCCACAGCCACCGATCGACGCGGTACGACTCCATGGCATCCATCATGAAGCACCGTCCTCGGCGGGTGCTGGTATTAGGGAAGCGCG
Organism: Mycobacterium sp. NPDC050853; assembly: GCF_040653875.1. NCBI lineage: Bacteria > Bacillati > Actinomycetota > Actinomycetes > Mycobacteriales > Mycobacteriaceae > Mycobacterium > Mycobacterium sp. NPDC050853. The sequence continues at coordinate 74,548 of NZ_JBFAGW010000009.1, read as the reverse complement.
ACAACCTCCTCGACGCGCAGCGACAAGATCTGCTCGATCTCGTGCTGTAGCCGTTCGTGCTGGAATGGTTCGAAGCCGAGGGCTGCTCCAGCACGCGCTGACAGACGCGCGAACAGATCCACCGTTCGACGCAGGGCCGCGGTGGTATCGCCGGCGTCGAAATGGCCCCAGCAGCCGTTGATTTCGTCGCGGACATCGGCGTCCATCCAGCTGTTCATGCGGATGCCCAGGTATCGAGTGTCGTATGCAGTGCCATACCGAACGCGATGGTCCCACTCGATGATCCGCAGCAGCTCTTCCTTCAGGTCTTGGTCACGCAGCTTCGCCGACCAGAGTTCATTGCGCACTATCGCTTTCGCGCACATCAGGGCCGCGGCGTAGCCCCAATGCACGCACTCCTCGAACTCTTCTTCCGCGGGCGGTCCACTCTCGCCCGCACTCACCGAGGCCGGATCGGGTGCGCAGCCGTCCTTGTCGAGCAGCACCTGAAACGGTCGGTCGTGCTCCGCCGCTGCGAGGTCTTCGAAGGGAATCAGGGTGAAGTCGAGCTTTCCGCCTGCGTAATAGATCAGTCGGGTGGGGTACCCGAGGTCTTCATCCTCGAGTCTCTCGACGACCAGGACCTCACCCAACGATGACCACCACGAATCGTCCTCGACCAGCTCATCGGGGTCCGACGCGTAGAGCTCGATATCCCGATCTGACAGGGGATGGGCATCCCCAGTAGCCGCGGACCCCGTGACAAGCACCGCCCGGACGGTATCCGTCTCAGTCGCCCACGCGACCAACTTCTCAAGCACCTCACCGTAATTCACACCCATATCCTTGGCTGCCCACCTCGGTGTTCTCAAGGGCTTTTCCGCGTGTCGAGCAGGTGTTCCCAGCGCGTCGCGTCGCTCGCTAGCCGGCGTTGTTCTTGTTCGTGCCATCTGGCACGAACGGATTGACACCGGGGGGTGTCAACGGATTGGCGCCCTCATAGGTCGGCTGATGCGCACCTTGCTGGTACTCGACATCACCCGGCGCAAGACACGGGTCGAACTCGGTGGAGCCGACGCTCGGCTGGTTCGCGTAACAAACGGGCGGCGGCTCCGGCGCCGCCATCGCGAGCGGCGACCCGATCAGCGTGCCTACGCCGAGGACCATTGCCGAACCCACTGCCGTCAACACTCTCATGTCCGCACCTCTCCAAACTTTCAACTAACAGCTAATCGATCCGATGGCGATTCACGTCCGATCAGATTCATGTCCATCTATGCATATATTAATTTCAGGAGGTATGTCTACATCGTTCTCAAGAAAATCAGGAAGCTCTCACGGAGATCTCAGCTAATGCTCAGTATACCGGCGCGGGGTATGGGTACAAGGCCCGACGGTTGACCCTCAGAGCTGCGTGGAGCGCTCGGGTCCGTGGGCCAGCAGCATGTCGACCAACTGGTCGATGAGGGTCTCCTCGGTGCCCGCGACGTCCTGATTCAGCCACGCCGCGACGGCCTGCCCAACGCCACCCACGACGAAATGAGCCAGCACCGGAAGGCTGCCGTCATCGTCACGACGAAACCAGTCGCGCAAATGCTGGGCGAACAGTGACACAAACATCGCAGTGGCTTCGAACCGCTTGCGAACCAGAACCGGATTGACCTGATGTGGGCTGTAGAGCAATTGCCCGATGCGGCGGTCCGCATTGATGACACGCACCACGCTGCTGATACCCGCTCTAACCTGCTGGCGGGGCAGCGCCGCAGCCACCTCGGATTCGATGGTGGACGTGAGTCCTTCAACGGCCCAATCGAAGATCGCGACGGCGAATTCGTCTTTGTCGGCGAAGCTTTCGTAGAAATAGCGTTGCGCCAGACCAGAGCGCTGACAGACGGTGCGCAAGGTGAGATCGCCGGGTCCGTCCGGGGCGCCGAGGATGTCCAGCCCCACCTCCAGCAGCTGCCGCCGACGCCGAGCCAGGCGTTCGTCTGCGGGAAGGCCACTATACGAGCGGCCGGCTGAGGATGACACCCGACCAGTCTTGCAGGAGCCGGTATTGCCCGGGAACGGAACGCGCATTAATCTGAATGCGCTTGCATCCAGATTAATGCGATTCATCGCTTTTCCCACCGCAGACTCGACACAACGGAGTGCACATGGACCTGGCCTTCTCGGCAGAGGAAGAACAATTCCGCACGGAGGTCCGGGGGTTCCTGGAGGAGAACCTCACCGAGGATCTACAGGCGGCGGGGCGTCTACAAACGAGCGTGTACAGCGACCACGAGGCGAGCATGCAGTGGCAGGCGATCCTGCATGAAAAGGGGTGGGCCGCACCGTCCTGGCCGGTGAAGCACGGAGGCCTACCCTGGAGCGTCGCACAGCACTACATCTTCGCGGTCGAATCAACCCTTGCCGGCGCACCTGCCTTGTCGCCCATGGGTATTCGGATGGTCGCACACGCCATCGTCAAATTCGGCACGCAGGAGCAGAAGAAGTTCTTCCTGCCTCGCATACTCACCGGCGAGGTGTTCTTCTGCCAGGGATACAGCGAACCCGAGTCCGGCTCGGACCTGGCGTCACTGCAGATGTCGGCGGTCGCCGATGGCGATGATGTGATCCTCAATGGCTCCAAGATCTGGACCACCCATGCGCGCGAGGCGAATTGGATGTTCGCGCTCGTTCGCACCACCAGGGGGGTGAAGAAGCAGCTCGGTATCACCTTCATCCTCATCGACTTCACCTCGCCGGGAATCGAGGTGCAGCCGTTGGTGATGAGCTCGGGGGAGGAGGTCCAGAATGTCGTGTTCTTCGACAATGTGCGCGTCCCCAAGTCCAATGTCCTCGGTGAGATCGACGACGGCTGGACCGTCGCCAAGTACCTGCTCGAGTTCGAGCGCGGCGGTGGGGCAGCGGCTCCGATGCTTCAGGTGGGCCTCGATCAGCTGAGCGCTGCTGCACGGGCGATGCCCAGCGAAAGTGGAACGCTGGCAGATGATCCCGTGTTCGCCGCCAAACTCTCCGATCTGTCCATCCGAGTCGACGTGTTGGAAGTTCTCGAGCACCGAGTGCTTGCGGTGGTGGCCGGTGGCGGCAATCCCGGCACCGCGTCCTCGATGCTCAAGATTCTCGGCACCGAGCTTTCACAGGAGCTCACCACGCTCACATTGGAGGCCGCGGGTCCGCGCGGTCGCGTGTATCAACCTCATGTCACGAAGCCGGGCGGTCCGGTTGTCGAATACACCCCGCCGGCCGACGGCTACCACAGCGGTGAGCTATGGCAGGCAGTGGCGCCGCTGCATTATTTCAACGACCGCGCCGGATCAATCTACGCGGGTTCCAACGAGATTCAACGCAACATCCTCGCCAAGGCCCAACTCGGCCTCTGATAGACAAGAGCGAATATCACCATGGATTTCAGCCTCACCGACGAACAACAACTCCTCAAGAACTCCGTATCGGATTTCCTGTCCAATCGGTATGCCTTGGATACCAGCCGACGCGCGGCGCGCTCGGATGTCGGCTGGCAGCCGCTGGTGTGGAAGTCCTTCGCCGAGGAGCTCGGCATACTCGCCGCCCCGTTACCTGAGGACCGCGGAGGTCTGGGTGGCGGCGCGGAAGAAGTTCTTGTCATCGCCGAGGTACTCGGACACCACCTCGTCGTGGAGCCCTTCATCGGCACGGTGGTGCTCGGCGGCGGACTGCTCCGCCGATCGACCTGCGACCTGGCCGAGGAGCTCATCGGTGGTATCGCGGCTGGCGATGTGGTGACCGGATTCGCCGCTCTGGAGCCCACTTCCGGGCAGTCGTTCCACTCGGTACAGACGACCGCTCGCCGCGACGGGCAGGACTGGATACTCGATGGGGAGAAGATCGTGGTGACCGATGCGCCGATCGCCACGCATCTGCTCGTCACCGCACGGACCTCCGGTGACGCCGCAGACACGGCGGGCCTGACGTTGTTCGCGGTGCCATTCGATCCCGCCAATCCGCCCCCGGGAATCGCCGCACATCACTACCGGACGATCGACGAGCACCACGCCAGCGACCTCGTGATAACCAATCTGCGCGTGCCGGATTCGGCGCGCATCTCAGAGGTGGACGCCGCGTGGCCGCTGATCGATGCCGCGCTTGACGAAGCTACGGCCGCCACCGTGGCCGAAGCGGTCGGCATGCTGCGCAAGGTGCTCGCCGACACGGTCGAATACTCCAAGCAACGTCAGCAGTTCGGCGTGGCGATCTCCAATTTCCAGGCGTTGCAACACCGCATGGTGAACATGCATATCGAGGTCGAGCAGGCGGTCGCGGCCTCCTATCTCGCCTCACTCAACCTCGACGGTCCGCGCCGCACCCGTGCGGTATCGGCTGCCAAGGCGACGATCTCGCGGGCGGCGCGCGTGGTGGGGCAGGAGGCCGTCCAGTTGCACGGCGGCATGGGTATGACCGAGGAGCTGGCGATCGGGCATTACTTCAAGCGTCTCACCGCAATTGAGTCAGAATTCGGCAACCGCGACTTCCACACCGCGCGGTATCGGCGGGCACGAAGCACCCAGGACTAGCCGACGAGATTGATGACCAGGTTGATCGTGCACGCGATGATCAGGGTCCCGTAGATGTAGCTAAAGAGACAGTGCTTCAGCACAACATCGCGGATATGCGACTCGGTCACCGCGGTATCCGCCACCTGGTAAGTCATACCGAGGTTGAACGAGAAGTAGTAGAAATCGACATAGCGCGGCGGGACTTCGGAATTGAAGTCGATGCCACCGGGGTGGCCCTGGTAGTAGATCCGTGCGTACCGAGCGGCGTAGATCGTATGCAGCATCGCCCACACGGTCAGAATGGACCCGATACACAGCCCCGCGTAGGCACCCTTGTCCTCGTCATTGGCAGAGATCAGAAGAATCCCAATGGCGGAGAGGCTGGCGACCAAGATCAGCAGCAGCGCGAGATCGCCCAGCTCGTCCTCCATGTCCTCGCTGCTCGCACGGGCACGTGTCTGTTCGGGATCCATGGGCCACAAGACAATCAGTGACCACATGACGTTGACGACGGCGGTCATGATGACGACCGCTAGGAGAGCAACCTGCCAGCGCTGCAACAGAGTCCACGTCAGGGCACCGGTAGTCACCCCAACCAACACTGCGATCCAGAATCGTTTGGCGCCGGTCATGCGTCCAGTACACACGATCTGCGCACGGCGGCCGTCATCCGTCCAGGCGAGGCGGAAGTGGCCGAGAGGCTGCTAGGGGTGCGGCGAACTCGGTGCTGTCGTCGTGGTCGACGGCCGCGTACTCGGTGATGGAGCGTCGTCGCGGTCCTGCCATGCGATGAACAGGGCCGTGAACACCGCCGCCGAAAACACCGTCGCGACAAGAAACCACAGGGCGGGTCGTTGGAACCAGCGCATTCGGTCGGTATCGCGATAGTCGGCCGGTGCGGGGTTGAACGTCACCTCTGGCCGCGCGGCGGTAGCGGGTGTCGAGTAGTCCTGGAATTCCTCCAGTTCCGGGGAAGTGTCGGCTTCCGACCATGCCAGCCCGGATTCGACGGTGTCCATGGGCGCGGATGCTGGACTCTTCGTGGTGTCCTCACCGGTGGGCGCCGGCCGCATCATGGTTGCTTCGGGAGACGGTGTTTCATCGGGTCTACCGGCCAGGATGGCCGCGCCGAACGCCGCGGCGAGCTGGGGCCGCGGTGCGGCGATGATTGGGCATCGCAAGCGCTCGGAAAGCTGTTGGGTGATAAGGGGGATGCCGGAACCGCCGCCGATGGTGAGGACGGCGCTGACTCCGGCGGGAGGAATGTTGTTATGTTCCAGGGTCTCCTGAACCCTGGAAATCAATGCGGCAAGTGGCTCGCGGATGCGGTCTTCCAACTCGCTGCGGGTGAGCCGCACATCGGCGGTGGCTCCCGGCAGTTCCACGGGGACAACCGTGGCGATGTCGGTCGAAAGATGTTCCTTGGCCGCGCGGCAGCGATCACGTAACCGGGTCAGTGCCCCGAGGGACGCGGTTCCGTCCGGATCCTGGTTGAGATCGGCAAGAACCTGCGCCAAAAGCTCCTGATCGATCCGCTGCCCCGAGAAGTCCCGATGGCGGACTGTATCGCCGATCCGGTCGAAGTTGCTCGCGGTGTCGGCCAGCGTGATGCTCGTGCCGGTTCCGCCGAAGTCGCAGACCACGATAACGCCGCGATCGGGGATACGGTCGCCCATACTCACCAGGGCGGCATGTGCGTCCGACACCAACTTCATCGGCTTTCCGCCCGGCGCAAGGGCGGGCACCCTATCTATCGCTGCACGTAACGCGGCAAGAGAGTGCGCGCCCCAGTGTGCGGGAACGGCGGCCGCCAGCACAGGGGGAGTGTCGAAGTCCGCGACCACGGCCGCGTCGGCGATCATGACCCGGACGGCCTCGGCCGCGGCCCAATCGGCGCTGTGCACGGATCCGTCGGCTCCGACGATGCCCACCGGGTCTCCGACTCGGTCGACGAATCCGGTGAGTGCCAAACCCGGTTCGGTTGGAATGCCGACTTCCGAGAGCCGGTCCTCGTGGAGCGTGAGTATCGAGCTTCGCACGACGGGAACACCGTCGGAGTTGCCATCGGTGGCAACCAGCTGTGTAGCCCCGATCGACATTCCGAGTGAGTTCATTCCCTACCTGTTCGCCTGTTCCTTTTGTGATTCTAGGTGGGCGATCCTAGGCGAGAGGTCTAGAGGGCGTGGGCATCGACGATCACGGCGGCGAACGCCCCATCGCCGCGCTGCACGGCCACTGACCAGCGGCTGCAGATCGTCTATGCGACGATGGCTGGATGGACGCAGCCAAGCTGTTCGTCGCTGGCGTGATCGTCGCTGGCGCCGCGTTGTCTCTGTCGCCCCCCGCCGGAGCTGATCCCGTGGCGCCGGGGCCTCCGCCGGGGCCGTCGACTCCGGACGCGGCAGCCGCGGCTACCGAACCTGTCGGTCCACCGCCCCCACCTCCCGGTCAGCCATCGGTGCCCGAGGTCGCGAACCCGGTTTACGGGTCTGGGTCCGGGTCCGGCCCACTGGGGACGATCCGCGACCTGTGGCATCAAGCCCGCGACGGCAACGTCGACGGAGCGGTGGGACCCGAGGAAGGGGCCGTGGCACCGCCACCGGCCGGCGCCGGTCCCGCACCGAAGCTACCCCCCGGCTACATCTCCTTAACCGACCCGGGTTCGTCGACCCCCAGAGCTCCGCGGGACCCGTATGCCGGACCGGCGCCCTCGGGACCGCCGCTACCGCCGGGGTATACCCCGTTGACGGGACCTCCGCCGCCCGGCTACGAGCCGACCGCTCCGGCTCCGGGCAGCCCTGCCCCGTGAGTGCTCCGAAGGTCGCGGGCGGAGTGGTGCATACGCTGCCCGCCGATCTGCGCACGGCACTAATCGGGAATCCCACGGCTCTGGCCCTGTGGCAGGACATCACACCGCTGGGGCGCAACGAGTTCATCTGCTGGGTCGAGGATGCCAAGCAAGACGTCACCAGGGAGCGACGCATTCGCCGAACCCAGGAGGAACTCGAGGAAGGCAAGCGCCGACCATGCTGCTGGCCCGGCTGTAAACACCGCGAGCGCACCGGCAAGTAACCGCGGGTAAGGGAGCGTGCAGAAGGATGCCTGGCGAGGATTCACCAAGACTCGACGCCGGTACGGCATTCAAGAGCCTTATGGGCCAACTGCACCACCCGATGTACGTGGTGACCGTGCAAGGATCCGACGGCCCGTCGGGTTGTCTGGTTGGTTTCGCCAGTCAGGTCAGTATTGATCCGCCGTTGTTCCTCGTGGGGCTCTCCGAACAGAACCACACCTTGCGCGTGTCACATGGGTCGAACCACCTAGGCGTGCACGTGATCCCGCGGGACGCAGATGAGCTGGTGCACCTTTTTGGGGAGGAGACCGGCGACAGGGTCGACAAGTTCGCATTGTGTACCTGGCGTACCGGTCCGCATGGTGTGCCGATTCTGCGAGACGCCTCGGCCTGGTTCGTGGGCGAGATCCTGGCGCGCATCGAGCTTGGCGATCACATTGGTCACGTGTTATCACCGGTCGCCATCGGCCGGCCGCCAGCAGTGACCGGATACGTGACATCCCGCGACGTCAAAGGTTTCACTCCGGGCCACGAAGCATGAGGGTCAGGCCGCTAAGGCACTACCTCGCTCGATCCGGTAGCACTCTTGACCCTCTCCACAAAGCCGTTCAACGCCGAAACCATCACGTCCGGACCCGGGTACCCAACCGGGCAGATTGCATGCGAAGACGGGATGTCCTTCTGAGATAAGCATGGGCGCAATCCCGTGCCAGTAGAACTGGCCTGGCACGAACGAGCCGGGCACCAGTACGACGGGCACACGACCGTTCGGGTGCGCTCGCTCAGTCCAGTCATTGACCTGACCCGGCCAGCGCCTGTCCGCCGACACGGGGTTGACGGCGCGAACCGCGCCGCGTGCGGCTGCGGTCACCACACCCGCACTTCGTTGGATCGCGCTCATCCCGCTTCCCTTTCCCTCGACGACTCGCTGACGACAGCATGGCGGAATTGATCGGATAAAAATGCGAATCCTGCCTTCGCGAATTGCGGTGCAGCGGTGATGTGCTCACCGAATCTGATCGGATGCTGGCGCACATCGACACCGAGAGCACGCCATCGTTCGAGCAACAGTTCGGCCTGGCGGTACGGGATCACTTGGTCTTGCCGCCCGGTGCCCACCAGCACCGGCGCAGCGGGGGCGAGATGTCCAAGGCTGTTGTCGCGCAGCTGGGCGACCCACGCCGGCTGCGTGAATGGGTCCGCACCCGACAGATAGCGCCGCCGATTCTTGGGTAAGAACAGGCCGAGAACGACCGCACCAACGATGTGGGTGCGTCGCAGCAGCGCAGTGACGAACCGTCCACCCCGGTTGAGGTAGTCGTGCAATCGCAGGTCTGGATAGGCGCTATCGAGTCCGATCCCGGCATAGAGCAAGAGAAATGCGAACAGTCCGCCGTCCAGGTCTGTGGCGAGCTCCAGGAAATCCACCGGGGCCGCCCCGACAGCTGCGCCGCTCAGCGGCATATCAGGGGCGTAGCTCGGCTGCAGTTGCGCGGCCCACCCGGCCGAGTTACCGCCTTCAGAATAGCCGTAGATACCCGCCGGGCCGCTGGCGTCAAGGTCGGCCTGCGGCAGATGCCGCGCGGCGCGCATGACATCGAGCAGTGCTCGTCCGTTGGTTCTGCCAACGACATACGGATGTACACCGGGGGTGCCGAGCCCTGGGTAATCGGTGACGGCAACCACCCAGCCGCGCCGCACCGCTGCCGTCAGGAATCCGGCTTCGTACTCCACACCGAGTTCTAGTAGACGAGACAATGTGGCAGAGCGCGCCAAACCCTGAGTCCCGGGCGCAAACCCGAGTAACGGTCTCGACGTCAACGGATTTGGAGTATCCGGAATGAGGACGACGCCGGACACCGCGATCGGGTCGCCCGTAGCGGTGGTCGACCGATACAGCACGCGCCAAGCACGGGCCGGCATCGCCACACCGGGAAGCAACCGGGCCGTCATCGGTGCTGCACGCAGCAGATCACCGGGGGAGCCACTCGCGTCGAGGTACGGCGGATCGTAGAACTGATTCCGTTCTCGGCGGGTGCGCGCGGGTACGTGAGACATCGTTGTCCTCGGGTGTTGGTGACGCTTACCGGGCGCCAAGTGAATACAGTTGCGCGCGAAGCACCTTGCCGCTTGCGTTACGGGGTATCTCGTCGAGAAGGACAAACTGTTTGGGTACTTTGTAACGCTCCAGCCCCTCACGGACGTACGCCTTGAGCACATCGTTCGATGGCACCGGAGCACCGGCCGCCGCAACGACGAAGGCCCGCAACACCTGCCCGAACTCGTCGTCGGGTACTCCGATGACGACGGCGTCCACGACAGCGGGATGCGCGGTGAGGCGGTCCTCGACTTCGCCGGGGAAGATGTTCTCTCCACCGGAGACGATCATGTCGTCGGAGCGGCCGTCGATGTACAGCTTGGCATCGGTGTCGAAATGACCCATATCGCCGGTGTTCACGTGTCCGTCGACGATTTCCTTGGATGCGGGGCGCGCGGCCTTGTCGGGTGTGTAGCCCTCATATTCCAGGCCGCCGCGGACGAAGATCATCCCCGTTACTCCGGTCGCAACCTCCCGGCGATCATCCCCAAGGATGCGCACCGACACCCCAAGTGCCTTGCGTCCCGCGGTGTTCGGCGCGGCAACGAGGTCTGCGGGGGTAGCGATGGCCACCACACCGGCCTCGGTGGACCCATATCCATTCACCAGTATCGGCCCGAAGGTATTCAATACGCTCGAGACGGTGGCGGGGGATATCGGCGCCGCCCCCGTGACGATCAGTCGCAATGACAGTCCTCCAGTGACCTGCCGCCCCATGTCGGGCACTGCCAACAACCTCTGCAGCATGGCCGGTACCGCGAACAGCACCGTGACACGTTTCCGCGCAATGTCTTCCAGAGCCTGTTTGGCGTCGAATCGTCGTCGACACAGTACGCTTCCGCCGAGCGCCATCGGCCCCAGGAGCGCGGCCAACCCAAAACCGTGGAAGAACGGCGGCGCCACCAACACACGGTCTCGGGAACGCAGCCGCACCGTCGCCATCGCGGTCACGCACATGAGCACCAACTGCCGGGGCCTGATCGCGCGCGGCACTCCCTTGGCCAGACCGGTGGTCCCGGACGTGAGCAGGGTGAGCTTCACTGGGCGGCGCACGGGCGGCGGTTTCGGATGCCGTTGATCGGCAAGCGCATCCAATGTCGTCGAACCTTCTGCGGCCAGGCTCTCGTGCCAGGCCACGACGCGCAGGCCTTGGTACCGGGCTTCCTCGACCGCTTCTGCGTACTCGGCGTCAAAGATCAGCACATCGGGGTCGTGACGCTGCAGGATCGCTTGCAACTGTTGAGGAGTCAGTTCAGTGTTGATGAAGACCAGTTCGGCCCCAAGCTTGGCACCGGCCAGCATTGCCTCGACGAATCCGCGGTGGTTGCGGCACACGATTCCGACCGATCTGGGGGCCGATGGTGCCAGCGCATAAACAGAGGCAGCAATCGCGTCCGAGCGCTCGTGTAATTGACGGTATGTGAGCTGCCCGGAATCATCGACCAGTGCGATCCGGTCGGGAAATCGAATGGCCGTGGCCGCCAACAACATCGCGGGCGTCGGACCGTACTGCCACAGGCTTCGCCCCAGTGCGACCATCGCTCGTGGACCGATCGGTGTCAGCGCACCCGAGGTGACGGCCGCGGGCACTGCCGCGCCCCACTGCCTGAGACCTTGTCGGAACTCATTCGGCATGAGCATCAACCTTGTCCGAGATCGCGGCGGCGGGAGTCGGCAGCGTTTGATCTGCGGCCACACTGGCCAAGGAGGCTTGAGTGTCACCCAGGCGGCGATAGACGAAACCGAGGATCGGTTCCAGCGGAAAGCGCAGTACTGGAGCCAAGATCGCCGAAAGATGCCCGTAGACGGGGGTCAACGTTCGCGGCTTCTGCACCACGGCACGCGCTATTACCCGTGCTGCGTCGAGCGGGGTCTGGCCGGGAAGCAGCCGCATCCACCGACTCGGGGCGCTCATGCGGGTGTGCATCAACCCGGCATAGAAGGTCGTGAGGGTCACGCCGTCGCCGCGGGCTTCCATTCCGACCGCCCGCATCCAGATGTCGAACGCCGCCTTGGACGATAAATAGAAGCCCCACTTGGGAACTACCCCGAACATCACGCCCACAGTCGACACGTTGACGATATGTCCGCTTCCGCGGGCGCGCATCCCCGGCAGTAGTGCCAAGGTGAGCCGCATCGGTCCGACGTAGTTGGCGCCGGACGTCGCGTTGACATCCTTGGGCCTGTCGTAGGAGAGATGTACGGAGCGGCGCAGAGACTTGCCTGCGTTGTGGATGAGGTAGTCGACCGCACCAAAATCGTAGAGTACCGCCGCCGCGAACTCCGAGACCGACCGTTCCGAGGTCAGATCGAGCTGGTAAACCGCTGCCTCCCCGCCATTTTCGGTGATGTCGGCGGCGACCTGCTGGAGTTGATCCAGCGACCGCGCGGCCAACACCACCCGGGCTCCTGCCTGTGCGAAAAGCTCGGCCGTGGCGGCGCCGAGGCCGTAGGAAGCGCCCGTGACGACGACGACCTTCCCGGCGACCTCGTCGCGGAGCCGATCAATATCCCATAGACCGCGCGGACCGATCAGGTACGCAACCGCACGAGCGAGCGGGTGGTGAACGACAGCAGAGGGCCCGGAGGGCAGAGATGTTGACATGGAACCGCTTTCGTCTATGTGGAGTTGCCGGCCGAAGGGCCGAATGGGGCCAGGGCGGTGAGCATGGACAACAGCTGCGAATCAGGTAATACGGCGTCGACGACCCGTTGGCTGAGCTCGATATCGGGGTCTGATTGCACGGCACTGAGGACGGTGCCGAAGAAGTTGGCCATGATCAGGTCGCGAACCGTGTCCCGGGATACCTCCTGGGTATGCATCCAATGCAGCACGATGCCCTCGATGAACGAGAGGCATCCACTGATTGCCGCGCGCAGCACCGGCGTCGATTCGGTGCCGGTGATCTCGACGGCCAACGCATGGGAGAGGCGCTGGCGATGCTGTTCACGGATCCGGCGCACCTCCGCATCGGCCACGTCGGCAAGCAGCGCCTCGAAGGCGCCCGGTTCCTGTTGCGCACGGTCGAGGAACTTGCCGACTCCATCGGACAGCCGCTCCAGGGCCGGACCACGCATCTGCACGAGCTCACCCCAGAACTCGTCGGCCGCTTGCTCGACGACCGCCAGGTAGAAGCCCCGTTTACCGCCGAAGTGATAGCTGATCGATCCTGCTGCCACACCGAGGGAGCGAGCCAGATCGACGATCGACACCTCCCCGTACCGCTGCTCACTGAAGGCGACGCGGCCAGCCTCCAGCAGGGCAGCCCGTGACGCCACACCGCGCCGGTTGCCGACCATCACACCTCCAGTATTTGAATTCAATTCAGAAACTAGTGGATCCGATTGGCGACTGTCAAGAAGTTTCTGAATCAGATTCAAACTTTGGGCAAGGTCCCAAGGTCACGCAATGTCGGCGACTGAACGCGAGCGGTCCGGCCGGATGAGCCCTACTGCGTTAAGAGGATGGCGAGATCGTCCAGACGCCCAAGTACAGCCTCGGATGACGTAGCGGGAAGTAGTCCGCACAGAACCCGGTACACACCCAGTTCTCGCATCTGCTCGAGGTCTCCCGGTTGCGGGTCCAGAAGGGTGACCGTGACGGGCACTGGAGGAAGCTCGCGAGCATCGGTGAGCTGCCTCAGCTCTGCCACACCACGCTCGATCTCATTGACGCTCAACCCGGTCGGCGCTAGCCAGCCGTCGGCCTGGGCGAGGATCCGCTCGTGCGTCGACGGGCCCCAGCCTCCTAGCCATAGCGGTGGGCGTGGGCGCTGGAGTGGTTTGGGCCAGGACTGAATGGGATCGAAGTTCACGTACTTTCCATGGAACTCGGCGTGCTCCTCGGTCCAGATGGTGGTGACCGCGTCGATTCTCTCTGTTTGCAGCGAGACTCGCGTCTTGGGATTCGTGCCATGGTTCTGCATTTCTTCCCGGAGCCAGCCAGATCCGATGCCCAGTTCGAGGCGCCCGCCGGAGAGTCGGTCCAGGCTCGCGGTCTCTTTGGCGAAGGTGATGGGATCTCGTTGCACGAGCAGAGTTACCGCGGTACCGAGCCTGAGTGTTGTGGTGGCTGCGGCCGCGAATGCCAACGAGACGAACGGATCATAGGTTCTGCCGTATGCGCGGGGTATCTGGTCCCATCCCGGGTGGATTGCCTCAATGGCGACCGGTATGTGGGTGTGCTCGGGAACGAACAGGGATTCGAATCCGCGGGCCTCTATTTCGCCGGCCAGCTCGCTAGGACCAGGAGTTTCGTCGGTGATGGGGGAGAATATTCCAACGTGCATAAAGGCTTTCCTTTCGCCATCGCCCGCTACATCGATACCTAGTCGCTGATCGAAAGTTCGCTGATTTCGTGTGCAGCGAGGTCAATCCGGGCCGCTCGGAGGTTGTCAAGCAGATGTGGGATGGATGAGGTCCCGGGGATGGGCACGAGCACTGGCGAGCGCTTGAGCAGCCAGGCCAGCGCTACCTGTTTGGGTGTGCTGCCGTGGTCATTGGCTATGCGGTCCAGGATCGCCCCGCCATCGGGTAAGCCGTCGGTCGCCAGCGGAAAGTAGGGGATAAACGCTATGCCGTGGGCCTGCGCATACTCGAGAAGATCGTGCGCACTCTGATCTGCCAGATTGAACAGATTCTGTACCGAGGCGATCGGTGCGATCTTCTGCGCAGACTGCAGCTCGCGTATGGACACTTCGGAAAGTCCGATGTGCCGAATCTTTCCTTCTTGCCGGAGGTCGGCGAGAACACCGATTTGGTCCACGAGTGGCACTGTGGGATCAATGCGGTGCAGCTGCAGCAGGTCAATGCGCTCCAGCCGCAGACGGCGCAGGCACATCTCCACCTGCTGGCGTAGATATTCTGGCCTGCCCACGGGAATCCAGTCACCGTGACTCGGGCCTGTTCGAACCAGTCCGACTTTCGTTGCGATCACTAGGTTTTCCGGATAAGGGTAGAGCGCTTCACAGATAAGCTCTTCGACAGTGCACGGCCCGTAGGCATCCGCGGTGTCCAAGAAGTTGACGCCTTCATCGACCACTCGTCGCAACACGCCGCGGGCGGCGTCGAGGTCGCTCGGTGGCCCCCACACTCCGGGGCCTGTCAGCTGCATTGTCCCGTAACCGATTCGGTTCACAGTGAGGTCACCACCGAGATCGAACGTGGTGGCCGTGGGCACATCGATAGTCATGTCTTCGCTCCTTCTGTAGGCAGGGTTTAGCAAAGAAGGCCACCCGACGGGATGCCTTCTTGGACAGGACGATCCATAAACCGCCTGGTTAAGTCATTCGAATGTATTCAGTAGTGCCAGGGCATCTGCGCTGGCACTACCGGGGTCGGCCCGATAGATCAGGAGCTGTTGCCCGGGTGCCTCGTTCACAGAAAAGCCCTCAAAACTCAGGTCGATCTCGCCAACGACACTGTGGCGGAAGCGTTTAGTTCCACCCAGGCGTGGCCTGATGTCGTGTTGGGCCCAGAAGAGCGCGAAGTCAGCGCTTTCGATACTCAAACGGCCAACTACCGCGAGCATCCGGGGATCGTTGTGGAAGGGCATCGACAACGCCCGCACATTTCGCACCGAATCGCGCGCCACGGTTTCCCAGTCGACGTAGAAATAACGTGCCACCTCGTCGAGAAAGACCATCTCCAGCAGATTCGAGGTGCACGCGAAGTCGCTGTAGAGGGCTCTGGCCTGAGAGTTCATGGACAACACATCCAGAGCCGGGCCGAGAACCATCGCGGGGGCCGCGATGACATCGTTCAATATCGCGACGACACCGGGATGCGCCACAGCCGGCGCCACAGCCGGCACGGATTCCGGTGCTGGCTGGACCAAGCGGAAGAGGTGTTGAGAGGCGTGCACATCGAGATGCAGAGCCCGCGATAACGCATCCAGCACCTGTTCCGAAGGGCGGCGCTCGCGCCCTTGCTCAAGTCGTGTGTAGTAATCGGAACTGACCCCGGCAAGCATCGCCACCTCCTCGCGTCGCAGCCCATCCACGCGCCGCGGCTCGTCATCGGGCAAGCCTGCTTGCTGGGGAGAAATCAACGAGCGCCGCGCCCTAAGGAACTCGCCAAGCTCATTACGCCGAACCATGAATTCGACGCTAGTGCTCTTTGTCGAAACACGCCTGGGTGCAACACACCCACCCAGAACACGCAGGGGCGAACGGGACTGCGCTAGGCATTTAGTGCAGTCCGCCACCGACCACCAGAATCTCGCCGGTGATCCATGAGGCCGCGTCAGAGGCTAGGAACGCCACCGCGGGCGCGATGTCGCCGGGAGTTCCGATCCGGCCCAGGGGAGTGATCTTCTCGATCTCGGATTGGAACGCCTGGCTCGAGAATCCGCTCGCGCGCATACCCTCGGTAACGGTCAGTCCCGGGTTCACCGAGTTGACCCGAATCCTGCGTGGACCCAGTTCGTTGGCCAGTGTCCGAGTTATCGCATCGACTGCGCCTTTGGATGCCGTGTAGATCGTCGAACCTGCTGGCGTGAAGCTAGTCACGCTAGAACCAATGTTCACAATCGCTCCACCGCTTTTCATTACGGTGCCGAGAGCCCCCTTGATCGTCAACGCCAGGCCAAAGACATTGAGGGTGAACTGCCGATGGAACTCCTCGAGTGAAACGTCACCGATGTCACCGATGTCGTAGATCCCAGCGTTGTTCACCAGGATGTCCAGACTCGACACCTGATTCGCGAGCTGACCGAACAGTGCTTCGACGCTAGCTGGGTTGGAAATGTCCGCCTGGATACTGAATGCCTGTCCGCCTCCGTCGTGAATCGCCTGAACTACGGCATCTGCGCTGCCGCTGTTCGAGGAGTAGTGCACTGCGACACGTGCGCCAGCTCCAGCGAGTTCGCGTGCTACCGCCGCGCCAATGCCTTTCGATGCCCCGGTGACAAGCGCTGTCTTGCCCTCTAGTGCGCCCATATTCAGTCCTTCCACGTCTGCCCCATGCCGGATGCAAGCCACACTTTGTCGTCGTAACCACCGACGGTATGGGCACCAACACGGATGAAACAGGGTGCTTCGCACCCACTCAGGAACGAATGTGCCTCGGGAGCATGGGATGCCCTCAGTGGGGAAGTGGCACGGCTACACCGAGCGAAGGATCGCGACCAGGAAGTCGGAGTCATCGGCGAATGGCCGCAGATCCCAGGTGGAGAGCAGCAGATCCGGTATGAATCCGGCCGCTGCGGCGTCGTCGAGGAACTGGGCGAACTCGTAGTCGCGACCGGCGCCGAAGCCGATCACCGCCCGGCCGTCACCCTGAAGATGTGCGCGTAGTCGGCGCAGCACCTGAACACGGGTGCTTGGGGCAAGAAATGCCATGACGTTTCCGGCCGAGACAATGACGTCGAACGGCTCGGAGATACCGCGTGCGGGTAGGTCAAGTTCGGCGAGATCGCCGACCACCCAACGCGGTCCAGGGTGATCCTGCTCGGCCGCCTCGATGAGGACCGGGTCGACGTCCACACCGACCACCTGGTGACCGGCCGCAGCCAAGAAACCGCCCACGCGGCCGGAGCCACAACCGGCGTCGAGGATGCGGGCGACACGGGGCACCAGCGCATCCACGAGGCGAGCCTCACCGGCCAGATCCTCACCGTCACGCGCCAGCGAGCGAAAACGCTCGATGTACCAATGCGAATGGTTGGGATCGGCCGCGACCTTTTGCATCCAGATGCTCTTCTCGACCATGCGTCCATTGTCGCAAGCGGGGCTCGCGGGCCGATCAGGCCGTCACGTCCGCGTTCACCGAAGAGTGCTTGACGGACCTCCGGACGATCCGAGCTTTCAGGGCCAGCGCCCGTTTCTCCACCACGAACCAACTCGCCGCGGCAACCGGCAAGGTAGCCGCCGTCGCAAGGACAACGAACACGAACGGATTCAAGCGAGCAAGCCCGAAGGTGGCCAGCAACTGCTGGACCGGGAATGCGTAGATGTACACGCCATACGAAAAGTCATTGCGCAGCCGTGCTTTACGGATGAGGGCGCCCGAAACGATGACGGCGTACGCCAGCGGTAGGGCGCCGATGACTCGATAGTTCTGCGTAAAGCCGGACGCCGCGACGATGGCGACGCTGAGCGCGACCAACGACCAGCGGGCCGGCACCTTGTCTTGGTACTGGCACAACAGCGCTCCCGCCAGGAACACCACAAAAAACCGCGCCAGCATCTGCGGCAAGCTGTACAACGGCGGCGTGTATGAGACGTAGGCCGACCAACTTATCGCCGCGACGAGCAAGGTCGGAATTACCCAGCGCCGCTTGAGTAAGCCGACAAAGCCGAGTACGGAGACCATCACATCGCAGAGCAGAACGAAGAAAAGGGTCCAGACAGATCCGTTCCACACCCCCGGATACGGCACATCCGTGGGGGTGCCGTCGATACCGGCGTAGGCCACATTGAGTAGCGCGTTGTTGACCACATAGCCGAGCTCTGAGGACCACGCGACCGTGGTGTGTTTGATTTTCGCGGCGATCGGGGCGATGACGAAGGCAATCACAAGCAGGCATACCCAAAGGCCCGGGAAGATTCGCAGCACGCGGGACGTCCAATATTCCTTCAGGTACGGGCGGCGTATCCACGCTGCCGTGATGAGAAACCCCGAGATCACGAAGAATCCGTCGGCGAAAATGTCGCCGAGTAATCGCTCCGCAGGCGCGTAGCCGATCTCGCGGCCGGTCAGGGGCCAGGAATGCCAGAAGATCACGCCTATCGCGAGAATGAGACGCCACAACGTCAGTACATTGTGGCGCCGATCGAATACCTGCCCCAGCTTCATAAACCCCTAGATGCCGATGCTTCGCTTTGCGAATGAACATACTGCATATTTCCGAAGGCATTACGGCTAGCCCAATCCAGAAATGCCGACGCTCTGAAGCCCGAGCCGGACTTGCGAACCCTGACATCTTTTCTGAGATAGCACGGGCGAATTGCATTGGAACACAAGGAGCTTTACGAGTTTACGTCCGGCGGAAATCCATCGCGTTTGATTAGGCGGCATTCGACAAGATCAGGAGCGTCGAGCGCAAGATGTCACCTTTGGGCATCCGTCGGCGAACGCGAATTCCAGAAAGATGCGGCGTCGATGCATTCATTTGCTCTCGCCAGGAGAGCAGGTCTATTGGGTGACAGTGATGTTGAGTTCGGTGAGTAGGCTGCGTACCCGTTGTTCGATGTCGTCCCGGATAGGACGGATCGCCTCGATGGGCCGGCCGGCGGGGTCGGGCAGGTCCCAGTTCTCGTAACGCTTCCCGGGGAAGTACGGACAGGTGTCGCCGCAGCCCATGGTGACCACGACATCGGCGCCTTGCACGATCTCGTTGGTCCATGGCTTGGGGTACTCACCGGTGATATCGATGCCCACCTCGGCCATGACTTCGACGGCGGCAGGGTTGATTTCATTTCCGGGCTCCGAACCGCCCGACCACCCAACGGCCCGATTACCGGCCAAGTGCGCGAAAAATCCGAGGGCCATCTGCGAGCGGCCCGCGTTGTGGGTGCACAGAAAAAGCACGGTGGGCTTATCGTCAGTCATCGGGCCGCTTCCTCGCGCACGGTTTCGGGCGAATTCTGTTATGGTACAGGCATAAATCGGCGTCGCAGCGCCAGAGACACATAGACGAGGGTAACCAGAACGGGCACTTCGATCAGGGGACCGACGACGCCGGCAAGGGCCTGGCCGGAGGTGGCACCCCAGGTGGCGATCGCGACGGCGATGGCCAGTTCGAAGTTGTTGCCGGCAGCGGTGAAGGCCAGCGTGGTGGTGCGCGGGTAGCCCAGCCTCAGGGCAGCGCCGAGCAGATACCCGCCGCCCCACATGATCGCGAAGTAGGCGAGCAGCGGCACCGCGATCCGGGCCACATCCCATGGCCGGGAGGTGATTTGGGCGCCTTGGAGGGAAAACAGGATCACGATGGTGAACAACAGCCCGTACAACGCCCAGGGACCGACGATCGGCAAGAACCGCGTCTCGTACCAAACGCGCCCCTTGGCTCGTTCACCGAGACGCCGGGACAAGTATCCGACTGCGAGCGGGATACCGAGGAAGATGAGCACAGATCTGGCGATCTGCCACGGCGAGATGTCGATAGCGGTTTGCGGCAGGTGCAGCCAACCGGGCAGCACCGAGAGATAGAACCAACCAAGCACCGCGAACATCACCACCTGAAATATCGAGTTCAACGCGACGAGCACGGCAGCGGCTTCACGGTCACCACACGCAAGGTCGTTCCAGATGATCACCATGGCGATGCAGCGGGCCAAGCCGACGACGATCAGACCGGTGCGATATTCGGGCAGATCCGGTAACAGCAGCCATGCAAGACCGAACATCAACGCCGGGCCGAGCACCCAGTTCAAGGCCAGCGAGCCGATCAGTAGCTTGCGGTCGGCGGTGACGGCATCGAGGCGGTCGTAGCGCACCTTCGCCAAGACCGGATACATCATGACGAGCAGCCCGACCGCGATCGGCAGTGAGATCCCGTCAACCTGAACCTTTTCCAGCGCAGAGTTCAGTCCGGGTATCGAACGGCCCAGCAGCAGTCCGGTGATCATCGCCAACCCGATCCAAAGCGGTAAGAACCGGTCCAGCGTCGACAACCTCCCAACCGCAGCGGGCGTGGGTACTCGGTTCACCGTGCCTGGCAGCACGACGGGGCGTCCGCGGTGGCGGTTTGAGCGAGGAGCTCAGGACTCGTGCCGAAGGTCTCCGAATCGGCCAAAACCGTGTAGATTTCCCACTTCTCGTGATCGGGCGCGGTGACCCACACCTTGTCCTGCGTCGCGAAACAACACGTGGTGCCGATCTCTTCCTCGGTGAACATGCCGACCTCGGTCAAGCGGCCTATCTCAGCGTGCACCTGCTCACTGGACTCGACCTGTACCCCCAGATGATTGATCGTGCCGCCATGACCCCGGTTCTCCAACAGCACCAGCTTCAGCGGCGGGGAATCGATCGCGAAATTCGCGTACCCCGGCTTGCGTTTAGCCGGCTGCACACCAAAGAGCTTGGAGTAGAAGTCGATTGCCGCATCAAGATCGTCAACATTGAGAGCCAGCTGCACACGGGACACTGGGTCCACCTCCGGAACTAATGAGATATTCATCGAACTTGTCTGATGCGCTCAGTGTGCCACTTCTTTGACATATGTCAAACCATTCGGGATGCTGTAGCCATGCCCAAGACTCTTCCCGTGGTCGACACCACCGGTCCCGTGTGCTGCGCTCCCGTGGCGGCCGGCCCGATGAGTGACGAGCAGGCGCTAGAGGTCGCGTTGCGGCTCAAAGCGCTGGCCGATCCGGTGCGGGTCAAGATCATGTCCCAGCTGTTCGGCGCGCCCGGGGGGGAGATCATCAGCGGTGACCTCGCAGGGATCCTCGGACTCGCCGAATCAACCGTCAGTCACCACATGAACCAACTACGTAAGGCAGGGCTGGTCGAATCGGACCGGCGCGGCATGAATGTTTATCACCGACCGGTCCCGGATGCACTCACGGCGCTGTGCACAGTTCTGGATCCCACCTGCTGCCAGTGAGGTTCGCTAGTCGAATCGATTAGACGCACAATAGATTCGGCAACCCGGAGCTAAACGAGGACTTTGGCGGCGTTGCGCTCGGCGCGCTTGGCCTGACGCTCCAAGTACTTGGCCTTGACCTCCTCGAAATCACAGGAAGTCTTCTTGAGGTCACCGACAATGCGGGCGAGGTCTTCGCGGTACCACTCGCCCTCACCGGTGATGTCGTCACGCTCGAAGATGCGCCACTTGCGCAGCACCGGCAGTACGACCTCGTCGAGGTGCGACTGCGGGTCGTAGACGCCACCGGTGGCGATGGTGACGGCATTGCGGCGGAATCCCGGAATGGTGTAGCCCGGCATCACGAAGTTATCGAGCACCTTGTGGACGGACCGCACGGCCTGGTTAGGGGCCATCTCCAGACCGGCCGCCACCATGTTGCGGTAGAAGATCATGTGCAGGTTCTCATCGGTCGAGATGCGCTTAAGCAGCTCGTCAGCGATCGGTTCATTGCAGGCGCGGCCGGTATTGCGGTGCGAGACGCGGGTAGCCAGCTCCTGGAAAGTCACATAGACGACCGAATCGAACAGCCCATCCGCGGACGCTACGTTTTGCCGGTTCTGGCCGGGGGAGAACCCACTGGTCATCTGCTCGACGCGGAGCTTCTCGAGCTCCACCGGATCCACCGACCGGGTCACCACGAGATAGTCACGGATGGCGATGCCGTGACGGTTCTCCTCGGCGGTCCACCGGTTCACCCAGGTACCCCACGGCCCGTCCATGGTGAAATTCATGGCGATCTCGCGGTGATACGAGGGCAGATTGTCCTCGGTAAGCAGATTGGTGATCATCGCTACCCGGGCCAGCTCAGAGAGCTTCGACTGCTCCGGGTCCCAGTCCTGGCCCCCCAGCGCCTTGTAGTTCTTGCCATCGGACCACGGCACGTAATCGTGCGGGTTCCAATCCTTGGTAACCCCGAGATGACGATGGACATTCTCCTCGACCACGGGCTCGAGCTCATGGAGCAACTCGAGGTCGGTGAAGTCCTTCTGCATCGATATGTCCTCACATCGGGGAGCCAGACAGAAACCGCAACTAGCAGTACCCGTATCCAGCAGTTACAGAAATCTAGCATGTCAGAATCGCCTATGCGTGACTACAGGGATTGCTCGCCCAATTGAAAGCATTCCGTGACCGCCCATGGGTTCGGCGGGCAAACCCTCCGGTCGCCAAACCTAACCGGCCGATTGCCATTTCGATATCCAAATTCATTGGACACCAACCACTTACAAATCATGGCCGGCGGACCCACCAAAGGGGGGTATTGTCAGTGAAGTATCTATCGCCGTGTGGCACCTAGTTAGCGCCAACTGTTTTGGCTCATACGAATTCCGTTGTCTGAGTCCCACTGAGCAACAAGGGAGTACGTATGACACAACCTGAGTACCCCGGCCCGCCGATCCGCTTTACGTTAGGTCCGCGCAAGACCGGCAGGATGAACGGGGCGTGGTGGCCACAGGACGACGGACTGATTGCGCGGGAGCTGTCGCCTTTGATCGACGAGCTGGCCGAACACATTGGCACGGTCAGCCAAGTATCGCTGAACTGGAAGGCAGGGTCGCCTCGGTCAAGCATGAGGTCAGCGGCCATGCCTCCGCCCCTCGCGAACCGTTCGTTCCACTGGGTAGTCACGCTGCGCGGTGAGCATCGGACGATCCAGATGCTCATGGTGCCGGCGCGCACCAACCGCCTTCTCGCAAGGATGATCATGCGCCTGGCTGCGCAAATGCCTCTGCTCGACTCTCCTAAAGAGGACGAAGTCAGCGCGGCGCTCCGCATCATCATGGCGGCCTGACAGGCTAGCCTGCCATCACCAGGATCACGCCCTGAGGCTCTCCAGCAACGCGGGCAGATGGACGAAGGCGAACCGGACCGCAGAGTCGCTGCATCCGTAGGGCAGCACCAGAGTGTCTCGGTGAACCAGCGCGCCGCAGGAGTACACGACGTTGGGCACGTAGCCGTCGCGCTCGGTTTCGTTCGGCACCAACAATGGTTCGCGCAACGCGCCGACGACCGTGGCCGGGTCGTCGAGATCGAGCAGAATCGCGCCAATCCCGTAGGTCCGCATCGGGCCAACACCGTGAGTCAGCACCAACCAGCCATCCGCTGTTTCGATCGGTGGCCCGCAATTGCCGAGCTGGATAAGCTCCCACGGGCGGCTCGGACTGTAGATCGTGACCGGGTCGCTCCACACCAAAGCATCCGGTGAGCTGACGAGGCTGATGCTTTCGCGATCCCAGCGGGACAGCATGAGATAGGCGCCGTGTACCCGGCGGGGGAATAGTGCCATGCCTTTGTCCTTGGCTGCAGGACCGGTTAGTTGGGTGCTGTCGAAGGTGACGAAGTCGCGGGTATGCAGAAGCCTCGGTCCGACTTTGGAGCCGTCGAAGGCCGTATATGTCGCGTAGTAGCTGACGGTGCCATCGTCGTCCCGGAATTGAGTGAAGCGCGCATCTTCGACTCCGTGGCTCTCGTCGGGGCTTGTCGGAAAGATGACTCGCTCGGATACCGGGCGGTCGGGCGGAAACGTCAGCCGGTAGCTGCAGGAGGCAATCCACCGGATGTGTTCGATGATGGCGTCTGTACTACCGCGGGTGAGGCGATCACGGCCGACGGAGGCCAGCGCTTCCCCGAGGGCTGCCGAGTCGAACTCCTCTGGCAGCAGGCTGAGTACATGTGTGGCGGCCTCGGCGTCGCCGCGCTCGGCGAGTGCGGCATGCAGGAAGTTGCGCGATAGCGCCGCAGGGGAGTACCGACCGGCATCCGCGAAGTGCCCGGGTGCGTCGATGCGTACTGAATCGTTAGGCGCGAGCACGCCGGTTCGGAACTCGACGCTCGAAACATGTCCCTCGCCGATTGCGCGCAGGCTCATGATGAAGCGGCATTCGTCGGCCTCCAGACCTGACTGGTCGGGGTGCGCGACCATCGAAGGATTAAGCAGTGCCGCAGCTTCAATGGCGTATTCCTGGGTGAAACAGGCGCCGATCAGCTGCTGGCGTTCGTGCGTCAGCGATGCTGTCTGAGGGAGACGATGTTTGACGAGAGCAAAATGCGCCGCAAACGTGGCGTCGAGCTCGCGGTGCCGCTCGCGGAACCGACTCACGATGTCGGCAAGGGTTGTCTGAGCTTCCTCCGGCGTCAGGCGCAGCACGCGGTCGATGATGACATCGGCGCGTGAAATACCTTGGGCCCGAATCTCTTGACCGGGGAGGAACAGCTTCGTCAGCACACGGCTTGCATCGGGATAGAGGACCTGCGAGCCACGTCGCACCGATTCGTCCAGTGCGGTCGTGGCGTGGCTCGTCATCGTCCCAACTGCCGGAGGCGGCGAGCTTGTTGGAGGGTGGAAATCAGGGCCAAGGTCGACTCAGCGCCCTGGTTCTCATTCCTGCCGTATCGCTCGAGTCCGTCGCAGCCGCCCCCACTGACGGGGTCCAACAGTGAGATATTGGTGTCGTTGACGCCGAGAAACCAAGCCTCGCAAAGCATAACGGCGTCGTACCACCGACGGTCGCTAGTATCGTCGTAGGCACGAGCACAGGCGTCGGCCAAGCTTGATACCTCGATGGGCTGCTGATCGAATCCCGGTCGCGGTTCTCCGGTCGCCCATCCGCCCACCGGGGTCACCGAAAGATGGTCCCCTGAGGTCTCGATCGCGAGCAGCCAGCGCAACATCGCGAGCCCGTCAGCGTGGGTCCGCCCCAAGCCGAGCCCAGTGCCCACCGCCAGTAAGGCTTCCGCCAGCGCCGCGTTGGCGTAGTGCAGGCGTGGCTGTGGCCACCGCCAGTCGAATCGGCGGGTCGGCGCCCCAATCAGCGCACTGGCACTCTCGAGCAGGGCCCGGGCGCCTTTGTGGCGAGGGCGCGTACGCAACACTTCGGCCGCGCCCAGCGCCGCGAAAGCCATCGGCCTCGGCCACGGTGAGCGGCACGTGACACTGATATCAAAGTGCACCAACGCTTCCTCTGCCAGCTCCGGGATCTGGTTGGTCACCGAGCCCAGCGCCCAGATGGCACGGCCCCAATGATCGGCGAGGCTCGGATCGTCCTCCCAAACAAGGTCGACCGTTTGTCGGTTGCGGAACCGCCCATCCGGGCTCTGCGCACCCACGACGAAACTTAGGTACGTCCGTGCGAGTGCGCGCAGTCGCTCCGAGGGCTCGGGCTCGCGTCCTATGACAATGAGTGCACGCGACACATCGTCGAGGCAGTAGCCGTGATCAATGCGGGGCTCGGTGAACTTCGCGTGCTCGAAAATGCCGCACGTATCGCTGAGTCGGGCTAGGTGCGCATAGGAGATGGCGATGGTGCTCATGCCGACACCATGACGGAATCGGCATCATGTATTTCGGTGGCCAGCTCGCGATACTTTCGACCGACCGCAGGCCAAAAAAGTTCGGGAGCAATGCGATTAGCCTCTGCGCTCATGCGGGCCGCGAGTTGTGGCTCAGTGAGTACGCGGCGCAATGCGGAGGCTATCGCTGCGGGGTCTTGTCGATCGACCAATAGACCCGCGCCGGTTGACAGCAATTCCTGTGCATGTGGGAAGGCAGTTGATACCACCGGCTTGCCCGCCGCGACGGCTTCGATCAGTACGCCGGATGTCACCTGCTCGCGCGAGTCATAGGGGAGCAGGACAACATCTGCCTGACGAATCAACCGGCGTAGCTCTACGTGGTCAAGGTAACGAGCATCGAAGTGCACCGCGTTGGCGACGCCGCGACGGTGGGCACGCTCGATGAGACGGTTTCGGTAGGACTCGCCGTGCCGCTCCAGGACCCTGGGGTGGGTCTGGCCGACTACCTGGTACTGCGGTGCCGGTCGCAAGTTGGCGATCAGGGCCATCGCATCGATGGCCCATTCAATACCTTTGCCATCACCAAGGAGCCCCCAGGTCAAGATCACCGGGGTCCGCGGGATCGGCTGATGCTGGTCTTCGGGCTGGGATCGGATGTTGGCCGCGCCGTGCGGTATTACCCGGATTTTCGCCGGGTCAACCGCGTAGTGATCTATGAGACGTTGGCGAGCCGTGCTTGTCATTGTGACGATCGCGGTGGTCGCATCCGCGAGCTTCTCCAGGATTGTCCGCTGGTGTGCGGTCGGGGTGACCAGCACGGTGTGGAATACGGAAATAGTCGGAACCCTCAGTGCCCGAACAGTTTCCAATACATCGGCCCCGTCCCTGCCGCCGAATATCCCGTACTCATGTTGGATAATCGCGACGTCGTGGCGATTGAGCACGACCGCGGCGGCCGCGGCACCGTTCCTGGCGCTGCGTACCCATTGATGCACGACGCCGGGCGGGAGTGTCTCGAAGACCGCATCGACCAGCGCGACAACTCCGACTGAAGGCGCCCTTTCGGTCGGAGCACGATCGAAATCACCTGGCGCAGAGACGCTATCGTCCATAGCGAGTGACTCGACCAGTGACCGGGTGAAGGTCGCCAAACCGCACTGAGTAGGGGGATAAGTACTCAAAACTCCGTAGGACAGAACTGACATGTGCCGGCCTTCCTGCTGCGGACAGCACGAATCGCGCCACCGCTTGCCGCCACTCAATTGGCTGTCCGTGCCGCGCTGAAGCGCTTGAGAATCCGCCCAGGCTTCACGCGGGCAGACCGACCACCATAAATTGGGGTAGATCAGAAATTGTTGCTCCACAGAGTGAGCAACAGACGTCAGCGTAGCATTTTTTCGAGAAATGCGCTGGCAGAGAGACTGTAGAACCCGGAACTAAACCGAACTCATCACCGAGTCGCTTTCCCTGATACCGTGAATTTGGCACCCAACCTGTCGAAAATAATCCCTGTCGACAAGATCGCGCCGGAAATCGAGGATCTGGTGAAAATTGGCGTCATCGCGTCCGTGGCTCACCGTTTACCGCCGCTGAACTACGGGCCCTGGGAACAAATTGCGTCGACACTGACCGAGGGGTTTGTGGCCCATGGGCACGAAGTCACTTTGTTCGCCACCGCGGACTCAGCGACATCGGCGCGACTGGTCGGCACGGTGCCATCTGGGTATGAGGAATCCGCCGGAGTTGATGCAAAAGTCGCTGAGGCACTGCATAATTCGATCGTCTTCGAGCATGCCGGCGAGTTCGACATACTGGCCAATCACTTCGATTTCATGCCGCTGACCTACAGCCGCCTGGTGTCCGTCCCAGTGGTCACGACAATTCACGGCTTTTCATCGCCAAAAATCGTGCCGGTCTATCAAGCCTTCGACGATATTGCGCACTATGTAGCGATCAGTAATGCGAACAGACATCCGGATCTACATTATGAGTCGACGATTTATCACGGCGTAGACTTGTCAAGTTTTACGTTCAAACCTGCTGGAGGAAAATATCTACTATTTCTCGGCAGGATTCATCCCGAAAAGGGAACACATGTAGCGATCGAGGTGGCAAAACGCGCGGGCCTCCCGCTTATTATCGCGGGAATCATCCAGGACGAGGAATATTTTCGTGCCGCCGTTGAACCGCATATCACCGGCACCGAGGTGACATATGTCGGTCCGGTGGGACCCGCGAGACGTGATGAACTATTGGGTGGTGCGCGAGCGCTGCTTCACCTGATCAGTTTCTCCGAACCGTTCGGGCTATCGGTTGTCGAATCCCTCGCAACGGGCACTCCCGTTATCGCGACATCGTTGGGGTCGATGCCGGAGCTTGTCCGGCACGGCTCAACAGGATTTCTTGTTTCCGATATCGAGAGTGCCGTCACGGCAGTAGCGGATGTCGACAAGCTGGACCGCCGAGCATGCAGGGCCGATGTGAACGAGCGTTTCACCGCAGACCGATGTGTCGAGGAGTATCTGGCGCTCTTCGAAAGGATTTGTCAGCGGCGTTCCTAGGTCGGCAGGTACCAGCTGGGAGACGGTTGCAACGGGCCAATCCCAGTGCTGACATTCACCTCGAAGGCATTGTGAGGGGAGTTTTCCTCGCCCTAACATCGCCCGAAACCCCCTGGAAACACTTGCTGACGACTGTTATGGCATGGCCGGCCCAAGCGACACGGGTAATTCCACGCGGACAGCGTGCTCGTACTGCGGTGTCGGCTGTGGCATCGAGGTTCACACGAAGCCGGGTCCCTCGGGCACGGTGATCGCTCGGGTGTCGGGGGACAAGCTTCATCCGACGAACTTCGGTCGGTTGTGCACGAAGGGCGCCACCCACGCCGAACTGATGGATGCCGTCGACGGACGCATGACGAGCGCTTTGGTTCGTCCTTCGCGCGGTGCGGAGTTCGTAACGACGCCGGTGGATGCTGCGGTGACCGAGGCGGGTCAGAGGTTGCGGGCGATTCTCGACGAGCACGGGCCCGATTCGATTGCCTTGTATGTGTCGGGCCAGATGTCGATCGAAGCGCAGTATCTGGCGAACAAGCTGGCCAAGGGATTTGTTCGCACGATGCATATCGAGTCGAACTCGCGGCTCTGCATGGCCAGCGCCGGGACGGGCTATAAGCAGTCGCTGGGGTCCGATGGACCTCCTGGCTCGTACACCGATTTCGATTGTGCTGATGTGTTTTTCGTCATCGGCGCGAACATGGCCGATTGTCATCCGATCCTGTTTTTGCGGATGGCCGATCGGTTGAAGGCTGGCGCGAAGCTGATTGTCGTCGATCCACGCCGTACTGCGACCGCCGACAAGGCGGATCTGTTCTTGCAGATCAATCCTGGTACCGATCTGGCGCTCTTGAACGGGCTGCTGCATCTGCTGGTGGAGTCCGGTGCAATCGATGAGGAGTTCATCGCCGAGCACACCGAGGGCTGGGCGGCGATGCCGGAATTTCTGGCGGACTATCCACCTGACGCAGTGGCCGAGATCACCGGCATCCCCGAATCCGATATCCGTGCCGCGGCCAAGATGATTGGCGAGGCCGGCGAGTGGATGACCTGCTGGACGATGGGCCTGAACCAGAGCACGCACGGTACCTGGAACACCAACGCGATCTGCAATCTGCATTTGGCGACCGGCGCGATCTGCCGGCCGGGCAGTGGACCCATGTCGCTGACGGGTCAGCCCAACGCGATGGGCGGCCGCGAGATGGGTTACATGGGACCGGGCCTGCCCGGGCAAAGGTCAGTGGTCAGCGCCGATGACCGGGCGTTCGTGGAAGAGATGTGGGAGCTGGCTCCAGGATCCATCCGAACCGACGTGGGTCCGGGCACCGTCGCGATGTTCGAGCGCATGGCGGCAGGGGAGATCAAGGCCTGCTGGATCATCTGCACTAATCCTGTTGCGACAGTGCCAAATCGCGGAAACACCATCACCGGGCTAGAGACTGCCGAGCTTGTCATCACACAGGACACCTACGAAGCCACGGCGACGAATCGGTATGCGGATATTGTGCTGCCCGCTGCTTTGTGGGCTGAAGCCGATGCGGTGATGATCAACTCCGAACGCAATCTCACCTTGCTCCAGCAGTCCGTCGAGCCGATCGGCGAGGCACGGCCAGATTGGCAGCTGATCTGCCAGGTGGCCGCCGCGATGGGGTTCGGGGAGCACTTCACGTATGCCTCCAGTGAAGAGGTGTTCGATGAGATCAAGCAATTCTGGAATCCCAAGACCGGCTACGACCTTCGCGGCGCGAGCTACGCGCGGTTACGCCAGACCCCATTGCAGTGGCCCTGCCCTCCGGACGACACCGATGATCGACACCCGATCCGCTACCTCAACGACGGCATCAGCCAGAACCTTTTTGTCGACGAGAGCGGACAGCAACCGCGGCTCGCCTTCGCGACCCCGTCGCGCCGTGCGGTCTTTCACCCCCGCCCGCACATGGATGCTCGCGAACTGCCCGACGATGACTACCCGTTCATCCTGAATACCGGCCGCCTGCAACACCAATGGCACACGATGACCAAGACTGGACAAGTTGCCAAGCTCAACAAACTCAACAGTGACCCATTCGTTGAAGTGCATCCAGACGATGCCGCCGAACTAGGAATCGCCGACGGCCAGCCGATCGAATTGCAGTCACGACGGGGTAGGGCGGTGCTGCCCGCTGTCGTCACCGATCGTGTGCGACCCGGGAACTGCTTTGTGCCGTTCCATTGGAACGACGAGCACGGCGAATACCTAGCCATCAATGCCCTCACCAGCGATGCCGTTGACCCCGATTCGTTGCAGCCTGAGCTGAAGGTGTGCGCGGTGAGTATGCGTCCCACCAAGACTGTCCATGTACCTATTCGGACGGAGGCACCAGCTATGCACCCTGTCGCCGAGGCGATCGGCCTGACACCACAGCCAGCGCCATCACTTTCCGGCGATGAGCGGCTTTATCTCACAGGCTTTTTCGCAACTGTCGCCAGTGGTGCCGAAGGTGTCCCAGTTCTGCCACCAGCGGCACCGCTGAGTGCCCAGGTTCGGCTGTGGATCGACGGAGCACTGGCAGGGATGTACTCCCGTTCCGATGGAGCCACCATCGCGCCGACGGTCCCCGCAGTGGCTTCCGCTGTTGCACCTACGCCCCTGGTGCTGTGGGCATCACAGACCGGCAATGCCGAGGAATTCGCGGGTAAGCTTGCCGCACAGTTCGATACCTCCGGGACCCCTGCGAAAATCGTCAGCATGGACCAATGCACGCTAGATGATCTAGCCACGGTTCGTGATGTGCTGGTGGTAACCAGTACCTTCGGCGACGGCGGCCCGCCAGATAACGGTGCGGACTTCTGGGAACGACTCCACGGACCGCAGGCACCGGCGTTGCACGGAACGCGCTTCGCCGTACTGGGGATTGGGGACCGCGCCTACGACAACTTCTGCGGCCACGCCAAGTCCATCGACGAACGAATGGCAGCACTCGGCGCCAGCCGCCTGATGGATCGACTGGACTGTGAGATCTACGACGACGAGCCGCTAGCGCATTGGGCGCGACAGGTCACCACTCTGATCAAGGCACAGGAATCCAACACCGGCCAGCCCAACCCACAAGCCGTTGCCCCAATGACAGAGACGGTCGCTCCCACTTCACCGTCCAGTGCACCCGCCGTGACCACCGAGACGTTTACGCGCGCGAACCCCGTCACGGCGCGGCTATGCCGCAACATGGTCCTGACACCTCAATCCTCAACAAAAGAAGTGCGCCACTTCGGTTTCGATATCTCCGGACACGGCGTGACCTACGGTGTAGGCGACGCGCTCGGGGTCTATCCGACCAACAACGCCGAGGCCGTTGACGCATGGCTTGCCGCGACCGGCCTAGACGCAGAGGAGGTCGTCGAGGTCGACGGCACCGAACAGACATTTCGCCAGGCGTTGACCACGGCCTACGACATCGGCCGTATCACCCCGAATCTTCTGAGCTTCCTAGCCGACACAACCCAGGACACCGCAGCCGCCAAGGCTCTGCGCGCCGCGCGCGCCGACCTGAGTACCTGGGCATTCGGGCGCAACGGAGTCGACGTAGTGCACGACTTCCCCGTCCGGGCCGACGCCCAACAGTGGCAAGAAGTCCTGGTTCGCCTGACCCCACGTTCCTATTCGATATCCTCCAGCCCGCTGACCAGCCCAGATGAAGTGCAACTGACAGTTTCGGTGGTGCGCTACCGAGGGGCGAACGGGGCAGAACGTGGCGGCGTGTGCTCAACATTCCTCGCCGACCGAGCGGGTGAGTCACCCACGCCGGTCTTCCTGCAAAAATCTCCTCATTTCCGACCGCCAGAAGACTCGCGTACGCCGATGATCATGATCGGTCCCGGCACCGGTATCGCACCATTTCGCGGATTCCTGCATGAACGTCGCGCACTCGGCCACACCGGCCCCAACTGGCTGTTCTTCGGCGATCAGCATGCCGCGCAACATTTCTACTACCGTGACGACCTCACCGACATGGTCACCGACAAATTCCTCACCAAGCTTGAGCTCGCCTTCTCCCGCGATCAGAAGAAGCGGATCTACGTACAGCACAAGATGATCGACCGTGGCGCAGAGGTATGGGCTTGGCTACAGGACGGTGCTCATCTGTATGTCTGCGGTGACGCAAGCAAAATGGCCAAAGATGTCGACACCGCACTGACCACAATCATCGAAACCCACGGTCGGCTCTCACCTGAGCACGCCCGTGATTACAAACGCGAACTCGTCGCCAACAAGCGCTACCTCCGCGACGTCTACTGAAAGTTGCCAGCGGCGCTAGTGTTCTAGCGTGGACGACGACAGCGTGCGCTCCGCACTGCAGCACCATTGGGCGGCTGCGGATGCCGATGACTTTGCGGGGGAACACCAGATCTACCGAGCTGATGCGGTGCTCGAGTATCCGCAGTCCGGCGAGCGCATCCGCGGCTTGCTCAACATTCAGGCGTCACGAGTCGCTCAACCAAACAAAAAGCGCTTCACAGTGCGGCGGATAGTAGGCGCAGGCGCTCTGTGGATCAGCGAACTTGTCCTGACCTACGACGAGCAACCGTTCTACGTGGTGAGCGTCATGGAGTTCGAGAGCGGGGAAGTGGTCCGCGAGACTCAGTACTTCGCCGAGACATTCGAGCCCGGGGCATCTCGCGCTCAGTGGGTCGAGCGAATGTACTGAGAGGTGGAGCCAGCGCACAGCGCATCGCCTCAAACACGCCTGCTGGTCTGTACCCTTCAGTGCATGAAGTCATCCCAGGTGGAAACGGTCGAGCGGATGATCGCGGCCGCCCCTGGGCCGATATTTGCTTTGCTTACAGACCCCAATCGGCATCGCGAATTCGATGGTTCCGGTGCGGTCCGTGCGGCCCGAGCCGACACCGGCCCCCTCGTCCTCGGCAGCACATTCAGCATGTCGATGAAGGCCGGCCTGCCCTATCGCATGACGAGCACGGTGGTCGAATATGAGAAGGACCGCAGGATTGCTTGGCAGACGCGCGGGCCGACAGCGCTCGGCAAGTACGTTGCGGGCCGGGTGTGGCGGTATGAACTCGAGCCCGTCGACGGCGGCACATTGGTGCGCGAGAGCTGGGATATATCAAGGGAATCCCCGCTTACCCGCCCGCTGATTAGCGGACTGGGGGCTCAGGCACGTCTCAACATGGAGGCAACCTTGGCCGGTATTGAAAAGCTGGTGGCGGATCGATGAGCTTGCCTGAACCCGTAGCTGGCCGCACGGCCGTGGTCACCGGCGCGTCGTCGGGAATTGGTTCGGCGATCGCGCGTGAACTCGCCTCTCGCGGTCATCACGTGACATTGGTGGCTCGGCGTGCCGAGAAACTACAGGAGCTTGCCTCAGAGATTTCCGCATCGGGCGGCCAAGCAGAAGTGCTGCCGACCGACCTCGCCGATCGCAATGCGAGGGCGGCACTGCACGGTCGTATCGTGAATCTCGGTGTGACACCTGACATCCTGGTCAACAACGCAGGGTTATCGACGCTTGGCGCCATCGCGGCGTCCGACCCCGATGCCGAGATGAACATGATCGAGGTCGATGCCGTTGCGGTCGCCGATCTGTGCAGCCGGTTCGTGCCGGGCATGGTCGAGCGGCATCGCGGTGCAATCCTCAACGTCGCCTCAACCGGTGCGTTCCAGCCTCTGCCCGGGCAGGCAGGCTACGGCGCATGCAAGGCATTCGTACTCTCGTACACCCAGAGCCTGTACGGCGAGTTACACGGGACCGGTGTCACCGCGACGGTGCTATGCCCGGGACCCGTCCACACAGGATTCGGAGAAGCCGCCGGTTTCTCCAAGGAGGACGCCGAGGCCGCCTTGCCTCCGGTCATGTGGGTCGACGTCAAGGACGTGGCACGCGCCGGGGTCGAGGGTCTCGATAAGGGTCAGATGATTGTGATCCCCGGTGTGGCTAACCGAGCCGCAGCGCTTCTCTCGCGGTTTGTGCCCAACCGCTTGCTAGTGCCCATCCTCGCTCGGCAACACCCCGCGCTGCGCCGCTGAATACCGCGCTCAGCTCGAGGCGCTGAGGATCTTGATCGCGAAGATGAGCGTGTCACCCTTTTGGATTCCGGCGCTGGGCTGACCGTTCGGGTAGCCGTCGGCGGAGGCCATTGCGACGGCGACGGTGGACCCGACCTTCTGTCCGGCGATGGCCTTCTGGAAACCGGGCACGACGCCGTCGAGCGGAAACTCGGCCGGAGTGCCCCGCTCATAGCTGCTGTCGAACACTGTCCCGTCACGCCCGTCGACGCCCATGTAGCAGACGGAAACCGTTGCGGTGTCTGCGATGACCGGTCCGTCGCCGGCCTTCAGTGTGTGCACCTGGGTGGTGGTCACGCTGAACGGTGCCTCCACCTTGACCTGCGGCGCCGTGCTATCCGTCGATCCGGTGACCGCGACACTGCCGGTTGCCCCGGGCAGCGTCCAGTCAACCGCACCATTCGCCGGCGCTGCCGTCGGACACCCGTTGGCGGCGGTGGGGGAGGACGTGGCCACCTCCGCGCCGGAGGGCGAGCTTGCCGAGGGAGTCTTCGTATCGGAGCCGCAGGCGGCGAGCGTCATGACGAATGGCGCCGCACAGGCGAGGAGCACTGCGGAATAGGACACGCGCGAGGAGTTCACGGTCGCCACGCTACAGCCGCGTCATACACGCGGCCGCAGTAACCTTGCTCGCCGCCCGGGCTCGGACTGGACATGCTGTTCTCAGCGAGGTCTCAGTGCCTCATCGGCAGTCTTGCATCATGTCCAACACATGCCCCGCCTGCAATCATCGGAAGTTGTCCTGCGGGAAGAGGATCGGGTCAGCCGCGGAGAAGAAGGTCAGCAGCGGGGAGAAGATAATCAGCGACAACCGCATGATCATTGAGTCGGTGATGGCCTGTGGCGCAGCGACAGCAGTCGTCGCAGTCCTCGGTTTGGTTGTTGAATCGGTTCTTTTGTAGTCACTGACGGGGAGCGGTTGCACTTCCCGGGGCGGTGCCGCCTGGACTCGGTAAATACAATCGAGCAATGCCGACACCCGACCTCCATGACGCGTCAGTCCCATGCTGATCGGCATCATGGCGGCGCTGCTCGCGTGCGCCGGGTACGGGACCGCGTCGGTGCTACAGGGCTACGGTGCGCGTAAATCCGCAGCGGAGGCTCACGGACCGCCGGGAAACGGCGGCCCGACGCTGAGGTCGACCGTCGCCGCCATGCTGACTCCCGCGTTCATTGCCGGTATGGCTCTCGATGTCGTCGGGTTCGCGGGCACCCTGGTTTCGGCGCGGTTGATTCCGCTGTTTCTCTCGCAGACGATCATGAGTGCCAACCTGGTGGTCACCGCGGTGCTCGGCATAGCGGTGCTGGGCGTGAGGCTGCACCAACGGGACTGGCTGGCGATCTCCGCCGTCCTGCTGTCGTTGTGTGTGCTGGGCGTAACCGCAGGCCATCGCGGCGCGGACGCCGCGGTGTCGGCCGTTCACTGGGGCGTGCTGCTGACGTCGGTGGCTGTGCTGGTCATCGGCATCGGTCTTATTCGCTTGCTCGGGACCCGTGCCGCGATCCCGGCCGGGTTGTCGGCAGGCATTCTGTACGGGGCAATGTCTGTCGCCGTGCGGGTGGTGGACGGGATTGATCCGGTGCGTATCAAGGTGCTGCTCGCCGATCCCGCGGCCTACGCCGTGATCATCGCGGGAGTGGGCGGCTTCTACCTGTTCACCGTTGCGCTGCAGGTTGGTTCGGTCACCGGTGCCGCGGCGGCGTTGGTTGTCGGCGAGACGGTAGTGCCTGGTGTCGCCGGGGTCGTGCTACTGGGTGACACTGCACGCCCTGGGCTGGGCTGGCTGGTTGCCTTGGCATTCCTCGTCGCGGTCGTCTCAGCAGTGGCCGTCGCCGCGTTCGGCGCCGTCGAGCACACACAGTCCGCGGCGACGGAGAGCGGGCTCGCTGAACCGGTGGGACCCACCGAGAAGTAGACCCGTGCACCGGAACGGACCTCCGCCACGATGCCTGCCAGTGGAAATCTCTAAGGTTGGATGGGTGACTACTCGTAGGGGAGTAGTGAAAGGAGTTTCGATCGTGACCGACTTTTCCCGGTTCACCGAACTGCTGGACCGCGATCACGGGCTCTGCGTGGTGAACACGATCCGAGGCGATGGCAGTGTCCAATCGTCTGTGGTCAATGCAGGCGTCATGCCACACCCACGAACCGCCGATCCGGTCGTTGCGCTGGTCGCCGCCGGCGGCACCCGAAAGCTGAGCAATCTGCGCGCAGATCCTCGAATTACCATCGTCGCCCAGGCCGGATGGCAGTGGGCGACCGTCGAGGGAACCGCCGAGATTATCGGCCCGGACGACCCGCATGCCGGTGTGGACAGCGAGACCCTACGGCTATTGCTACGCAGCATCTTTCAAGCCGCAGGCGGGACGCATGAAGACTGGGATACCTACGACCGCGTCATGGCCGAGGAACGACGGGCCGCCGTACTCGTCGCGCCTCACCGCTTCTATTCCAACCCTACGACTGGTTAGCCCAGACAAGAAGAGCGTTGACGCGCTCATCGAAGAAGAAGATGCCTCTGACCAGTGTGTATCTGCGATTCGGGTGCTAAAGTCACTATCGAGTCCTACGGCCCTCGCCTCCAGGAAGGGGGTGCAGACAATGCGTCATAGCGCGTGTGCCGCAGCGATATTGGCGGTAACAGCGATCGCGGTAGCCGGGGCCGCACCGGCCCGCGCCGAGCCTAACTGCCAGTTCTCTGGGGGGCTAGGCCCCGATTCGGCGTGCACGCAAGGACCCGACGATGACGACGTCACTGCGCCATGGATGTGGCCCGGCGACGACGAATTCGGAATCGGGTTTGGCGGCCCCGGTTTTGGCCGACGCTAAGCGCTGTCTCCGCATTGTCGTCACAGCGTTGCCTCCGCCTCACCGGCGGGCAGCTCGACGGACTCTCGGTCATCGAATCCCTCGCAACAGCCACGCCTGTTATCGCGACGCCGCACCTATCGTCAAAAATGGGTGGACGGGATTCAGATCGGATTGATAGCGTGCGCGAGACCGTGACATCACGCGAGGAGGTGAGACCCATGAACGCAGTAACCATGTGGGTGCTCCCACTCGTGTTCACAGTCGGGCGATAGACGTAGGTGTCGCCGGGAGCGCCTGAACAAGGCAATCCTGAAAGGCAACACCATGCAATTCACCTCTGAGACATCGTCGAACGGTGTCATCGAACGAAACTTCATTCTGGACGAGATCACAGGCGTGCTCTGGTCACCGACATTCGGAACAATCGGCTCACCACTGCTGCTGGCGGGGCACGGCGGCGGCATGCACAAGAAGGCGCCGGGGCTGGTCGCCGCTGCACTCCACAGCGTGGCCACCCATGGGTTCACCGTCGCCGCCATCGACGCGCCCGGACACGGCGACCGACCTCGAAACCTCCAGGATCAACAGTGGGCCAAGGCGATCCACCAGACCCGGGCGGCAGACGAACCGATCGCCCCGATCGTCATCGACTACAACATATCGCTGGCGAAGCGTGCGGTGCCGGAATGGCGGGCGACCCTCGACGCCCTGCAAGCGCTGCCCAAGATTGGCGTCAAATCGCCCATCGGCTACGGCGGCGTTTCGTTGGGAGTCGTGACCGGGCTGATGTTGACGGCGGTCGAACCCCGGATCGCTGCCGTGAGCTTCGGCGGAGTCATCGTCCACGACGCCCTGATCGAAGCTGCAGGAAGGATCGTTGTCCCGGTCGAGTACCGGATTCCTTGGGACGACAAGGAATTCGACCGCACATCCGGGGTCGCGTTATTCGACGCCTTCGCCTCGAAGGAGAAGACGTTGCACGCCTACTCCGGCAAGCACTACCCGGTGCCCGAATACGAGCGCGACAGCTCGGCTCGGTTCTTCGCTCGCCACCTCGGCCAGGCAGCCGACACGGCTTCGGACTGACGCGAACGGGTGGCAGCGTCCGGTGATGGTCCCCGCAACTGCCGGGGTTAGGCGTGAAGCTTTCGACAACCCTGAGCACAGTCGGCAGCGCTCGCGCTGAGGCGCTGCGCGGTCGGGTGCGTGAGCAGTCCGGTCAAACTTGTGGTCGTCGCGGTCATTGGCCACGTGAGCAGCTCGCCATAGCGTCGGTGGAACCAAATACCGACGAAGGAGTTCTGCTGTGGCGTTGCATCGCTCACCCTGGATGGACAAGGATCTGGACGCGCTTGCCGAGCTGGCGCGGCGCTTCTTCGAAAAGGAATGCACGCCGAACGAGCAGCGCTGGGGCCAGCAGCAGTCTGTCGACCGCGACGTCTGGACGCGCGCCGGTGAACTGGGCCTGCTGTGCTTGAGCATTCCCGAGGAGTACGGCGGTGGCGGGGGAACCTTCGCCCACGATGCGGTCGTTGCGATCGAGCAGATCCGCGCCATGGCACCGAGTTTCGGCGGCCTACTGCACAGTGCCATCATCGCGCACTACATCAGCTCCTACGGCACCGAGGAGCAGAAGCAGACGTGGCTGCAGAAGATGGCCTCGGGTGAGGTCGTCAGTGCGATCGCGATGACCGAGCCCGGAACCGGTTCAGATCTGCAGGCGATCAGGACGAAGGCTGTCAAGGATGGCGACGACTATCTGATCAGCGGCGCGAAGACATTCATTTCCAACGGGCACCTCGCCGATCTGGTCGTCGTGGCGGCGAAGACCGACCTAGACAGCAACGGTGTGGACAGTGTGTCGCTGATCCTCGTGGAGACCGATCGCGAAGGATTCCGGCGGGGACGCAATCTGGACAAGATAGGCCAGCACGGCCAGGACACCTGTGAACTGTTTTTCGACGAGGTCCGGGTGCCGCAATCGAATCTGGTGGGCGCGTTCGAGGGTCTCGGGTTCATCCAGTTGATGCAGCAGTTGCCGCAGGAGCGCCTGGTACTTGCTGTCGCCGCGGCCGCGGCGATCGAGGTGACGGTCGACGTCACCCTCGCGTACACCAAGGAGCGGGAAGCCTTTGGCCGGCCAATCTTCAAGTTCCAGAACACGCAGTTCGTGCTCGCCGAGAGCGACACCATCAAGTCCGTCGCGTGGAGCTTCCTGGATGATTGCATCATCAAACATCTCGCGGGTGAGCTGGATGTGCCGATGGCCGCGAAAGCGAAATGGTGGCTTACCGAGCAGCAATGCCGGGTGGCCGACGAATGCCTGCAGCTGTTCGGCGGGTACGGGTACATGCAGGAGTATCCGATCTCCAGGCTCTATACCGATGCGCGCATTCAGAAGGTATACGGCGGCACCAACGAGATCATGAAGACGATCATCGCGAAGTCCCTCTGATGGGGCCGCTC
The DNA here is from genome assembly GCF_040653875.1 of Mycobacterium sp. NPDC050853. Lineage (NCBI taxonomy): Bacteria > Bacillati > Actinomycetota > Actinomycetes > Mycobacteriales > Mycobacteriaceae > Mycobacterium > Mycobacterium sp. NPDC050853. The sequence continues at coordinate 35,080 of NZ_JBFAGW010000009.1, read as the reverse complement.
GCAGGAGTCAAGGTCGTCGAAATCGCCAGCCTGGCGCCAGCGCCGTTCGGGTGCATGGTGCTCGCCGATCTGGGGGCCGACGTGTTGCGCGTCGAGCGTGCCGGCGCACCCGGTGACGGACTCGCCCCGCCGGACGGTCCGCTCGACCGAGGCAAACGCACCGTCAAGCTGAACCTAAAAGACCCTGATGACGTGGAAGCGCTGTATGCGCTGGTAGAGCACGCCGACGTTTTCGTCGAAGGATTCCGACCCGGGGTGGCTGAGCGCCTTGGTATCGGACCTGCAGATCTGGAGAGCCGCAACCCACGCCTGATCTACGGCCGGATGACTGGCTGGGGCCAGCAGGGCCCGCTGTCCAGCACCGCTGGGCACGACATCAATTACATAGCACTAACCGGCACCCTCGATCTCATTGGACGCTCGGGTGAGCGCCCGATACCACCGGGCAACATTATCGGCGACTTCGCCGGTGGCGGAATGCTATTGGCTCTTGGCGTGGTGTCTGCGTTGTACGAGCGTGGGCAGTCCGGCAGAGGACAGATCATCGATGCTGCGATGGTGGACGGTGCCTCGCTGTACACCGCGTTCATGCACGGAATGCATGCGGTCGGCTTGTGGAACCAGCCCCGCGGGGAGAACGCACTGGACGGTGGCGCACCGTTCTACGACACCTACGAATGCGCGGACGGTCGCTATCTCGCCGTCGGGTGTGTGGAATTTCCTTTCTATGTAGAACTTTTGGCTGCGCTCGGCATCGACGATCCGGACTTGCCGTTCCAGATGGACGCGTCCGGATGGGCGCAGCTCAAAGAGGTGATTGGGGCGAAGATCAAGGAACGCACGCGTGACGAGTGGGCCGTAGTATTCGCAAACTCCGACGCCTGCGTGACACCGGTGTTGAGCCCCTGGGAGGCACACGAACACGAGCACAACCAGGCTCGTGAGGCATTCATTGAGGTCGCGGGGATACGCCAGCCGGCCCCCGCGCCGCGGTTCAGTCGCACCCCGGCGGCCCATCCCCAACCACAGACCGCGGACTCGTCGGCAGTCGCTAAGCTGCTGTCCGACTGGGGGATTGCCGAAAATCAGATCGGGCGGCTAACCAGTTAGTGCTGGTAGGACCCGGGCGGGCTGCCGGTCCAACGACGGAAGGCGCGAGAGAAGGCGCTGGGCTCGGAGAATCCGAGCCGCCGCGAGAGCGCGGCGACCGTCTCCTCACTGCGCACCAGGCTGGTAATCGCCGCGTCCCGCAGGATCTCTTCTTTGATCTCCCGCGGAGACGTGCCCTCGTCGCGGAGCTTGCGGCGCAATGTTTGTGGGCTCATCGCCAGTTGGGTGGCGATCTCGTCGAAGCTCAACCAGTTTCCCGTCAGCCCCTGCGCAAGCAGCGTACGTACCTGGCTGGCTGTCGACGTCGCGTAGCTGCGATAGGTGAGCACGCTCGCAGGCGCGTCACGAAGATAGTTCTCCAATGAACCTTCGTCACGGACGATAGGCGCCGACAGGTGATCTCTGTCGAACACCAGTGCCGGCCGGTCAGCCGAAAAGATCACGGGAACTCCGAATATGAGGTCATAGTCATCGACCTCTACACGCTCTGTGTAGGGAACCTCGACCCGGTGCAACGGTATCCGCTTCCCGATGGCCCACCCAATGAACCGGTGCACTGTGGCGAGCAGGGTATCGATCAGAAGATCGACCGGCTGCTCAATACCGCTGATATCGACCGACAGCCGGGCGATGTCGCCCTGAACCGTGAGCTCGACGGGCGGGATTCCAGGCACCGCCCGGTTGACATCCTCGAACCGCTGCATGGCAGCACCGAGATCCGGCGCGCTGATGAGGGCATAACAGAGAAGCCGAAACGTGCCGCGGGGGACCGGGGTGAGTCCGAGTCCCAGTAGTTCGTCGTCTGTTTGGCGCCATAGCTCCCGGAACAGGACGCCGGCTTGATCCATCGTCACCCGAGAGCGGACCTCTACCAGCAGCGTCGGCGAGACTCCAGCGGTGCCCAGCATCGCCTCAACGTCCCAGCCATGGCGCAACGCCAGTCCGGCGAAGGCCTGAACCCGCTGGATCGGGAGCGTATATGCGGTCATCGCATCGACAGGAGGCACATAGATGAAACTACCGTGCCGACGCGAGCAGTTCGGTCAAGAAGGCGAGAACTTCGGTCATCGCCTCGCAGATCTCGGCCACATAGCGTCTTAACCAGATTCGATGCTGCGCAAGGAGAATGCATGGTCAACCACAATGGATTCAATCTCGACCGCCTCGGTCAGTGGACCGGTGAACAGGAATTCAAGGTCGAGCGGGAACAAACAATTGCCTATGCCCAGGCAACAAACGATCCGATCGCCGCCCATCTGGACGGCACCTATGCACCACCGGTGTTCGCGGTCGTACCAGTCACCGCGATGATGGCCGACGCGACCATGAGCGTGGTCCCCGACGAACTGATGATGCGGATCCTGCACGGTGAACATGACTTCCGCATCCACCGACCGATCGAGCCGGGCGAGATCCTGACGGTACGTGCGAAGCCGATCGGTATCGAGGGCAAGGATTCTGGCGTTGTCGTCACGAGCCTGATGGAAACCCGCAGCGACCGCGGCGATCTGGTGAACGAGCAGTACTTTATCGGCTTCTTCCGTGGCGGCTCGTTCGACGGCACCGCGGGGGAGAGAAGCCCTGAACACAGCTTCGACGCGTCGCTGCGTGACAACGAGCCGGCTTTCAGCGCGGTCCAAACGTTTGACGAGGACCAGACGTTCCGCTACAGCGAACCGGCGGGCGATCCGATGCCAATCCACCTCGATGATGACTTCGCGAAGGCAATGGGATTGCCGGGCATCATCATTCACGGCCTGTGCACGATCGCGTTCACCTCGCATGCCCTGCTGTCGCAGTTGTCCCCGGATGATCCGGCCCGTCTGAAGCGGCTCGCCGTGCGGCTCAGTAAGCCCGCGCGGCCTAACGAAACGATCACCAGCACGTTCTGGAACACACGTGAGGGCACCTACGCGTTCGAAACCTCTGGTGACGAGAAGCCCGGGAAATTCGTCATCACTGACGGCTTGGCCGAATTCGCCTAGAAAGGCAAAAATTATGAGTAACAAGGTATTTGTGGTCGGCGTCGGCATGACCAAGTTCGAGAAGCCCGGACGGCGCGAGGGCTGGGATTACCCGGCGATGACGCGGGAATCGGGCACCAAAGCGCTCGATGACGCAGGAATCGCGTACGACCTGATAGAGCAGGCCTACGCGGGTTACTGCTACGGCGAATCGTGTTCCGGGCACCGCGCGGTGTACGGCCTCGGCCTGACCGGCATCCCGGTGTTCAACGTGAACAGCAACTGTTCAACCGGTTCAAGCGCGCTATTCCTTGCCGCACAAGCGATTCGCGGTGGACTTGCGGACTGCACGCTGGCGATCGGATTTGAGAAGATGCAGCCGGGTTCGCTCGGCTCCACATACGACGACCGCGAGCAGCCGATGCAGCAGCATCTGGCGGCAATGGCCGAACTTCAGGAATTCGCATTCCCCGTCGCGCCATGGATGTTCGGTGCGGCAGGCGTGGAACACAACCAGAAATACGGTTCCACTCCCGAGCATTTTGCGCGGATCGCGGTCAAAAACCACAACCATTCGGTGAACAACCCATACTCGCAGTTCCGGGACGTGTACACCGAGGAAGAGATCGCGGGCGCCAAGATGATCTACGCCCCGGCCCAGCTCACCCGCCCGATGTGCTCGCCAACCTCCGACGGCTCCGGCGCGGCGGTCCTCGCCAGCGAGGCATTCGTCGAGAAGCACAACCTTGCGGCGCAGGCAGTCGAGATCGTCGGTCAGGCGCTGGTTACGGATGTGCCGGGGACGTTCGAATCGGGCAGCATGGCAACCCTCGTCGGCGCCGGTATGAGCCGTACCGCGGCGAATCGCGTATACGAGCAGGCGCAGATCACCCCGGACGACATCGATGTAATCGAACTGCATGACTGCTTCGCACCCAACGAGCTGCTCACCTATGAGGCGCTCGGCCTCGCAGCGGAGGGGGAGGGCCACAAGCTCATCGACAACGGTGACACCACCTACGGCGGTCGCTGGGTCGTCAACCCGTCCGGTGGTCTCATCTCCAAGGGGCATCCCTTGGGTGCGACCGGTCTTGCGCAGTGCGCCGAACTGACCTGGCAATTGCGCGGCACCGCGGACAAGCGTCAGGTCGACGGTGCGAAGGTTGCGCTGCAACACAATATCGGCCTGGGCGGGTCCGCCGTCGTCACCGCATACCGGCCCGCTAACCGCTGAATTCTGTTATCCGGCAATTGTTTCCTACCAAAGAGGAGTAATGCATCATGGCTAAGGCCAACGTGTCCAAAGAGATCGCCGCACCGCAAGAAAAGGTGTGGGCAACCATTTCCGACCCCGCGCGTTTCGCGGAGTGGCTGACTGTCCACACCAAGTGGAAGGAAGCCCCACCAGCACAGTTATCCAAGGGGGCAACCATGAGTGAAATTCTCACGATCATGGGCATGGCGAACACCATCACGTTCACCGTCGACGAGTTCGACGCCCCGAGCAGCACCAAGTTCTCGGGCACCGGTATGGCTGGCGCGAAGATCAGCTTCAAGCTGACGGTCGAACCCAAGGGTGACGACGCCTCCATCGCGACTGTCGATGCCGAGTTCATCAGTCAGATGATGGTCGGCGCCATCGGTGGAGCGATCGAACGCGCATCGACGAAGGAACTCAACGAGTCCCTCGACAAACTCGCCGCCCTCGTCTCCTGACATCCGATCATTCACTCTGAGAAGGAAACTCATATGGGTTCAATGAAGAACCGCGTCGCGGTCGTCACTGGTGCCGGGCGCGGCATCGGGCGAGAGCACGCGTTACTGCTCGCCGAGCTGGGCGCGAGCGTCGTTGTCAACGATCTCGGCGGCTCCAACGAGGGCGCCGGTACCGATGTCGGCCCCGCGCAGGAAGTCGCAAGCGAGATCGTGGCTGCCGGCGGTAAGGCCGTAGCCAATACCGACAACATTGCAACCTGGGACGGTGCGAAGGCACTTGTTGAACAGGCAATTTCGGAGTTCGGTGGACTCGACATCGTCGTCAACAATGCAGGCATTCTGCGTGACGGCTTCGTCGCGGCGATGGAAGAATCGCAGTGGGACAGCGTCATTGGGGTGCACCTGAAGGGACATTTCGCGGTACTGCGGCATGCCGCCGGGTACTGGAAGGATCAGTCGAAGTCGGGCAAGCCCGTCAACGCCTCCGTGATCAACACCGCATCCGCGTCGGGCACCTTCCTCACGAACGCGGGTCAGGCGAACTACGGCGCCGCCAAGGCCGGTATCGCGGCGATCACCCAGGTCGCCGCCCTGGAGCTCGAGCGCTACGGCGTGCGGGTGAACGCCATCGCCCCCGTCGCGCGAACTCGCCTGACCCTGGCGACTCCGGGCATGAGCGCGATCTTCGCCGAAGAGGTTCCCGAGGGTGAGTTCGATGCGTTCAGCCCGGCCAACATCGCGCCGATCGTCGCCTACCTGGCAGACGAGAAGTGTCCGCTGACCGGCAAGGTTCTCGCCGTCCAGGGCGGTGCCATCACCCTGCTCACGGGCTGGACATCCAAAGAAACCGTCGAGACCGAAGGTCCGTGGCTGCTCGACGAGCTGCCCAACCAGCTGGATCATTGGGCGGCTGAGGGCTGAACGCATGATCAATGAGCGACGCGCTGTCCACGCCGGTGTGAGCACACGCGAACTGTTCGTCGAAGGGGAGGGGCCGACCGTCGTGCTTCTGCACGGGTTTTCCCACTCCGCAGATGCATGGCGGCCGGTCCTGAATCGGTTCGCCGAAGCCCGGCAGGCCGCCGTCGCGGTCGACCTGCCAGGCTTCGGTGCCGCCGGCCCGGCTCGGCCGGGCGCGTGGCTGCCGCAGGGGGACCGCTTCGTCGGGGAGGCGATCGCACGGCATGGTCAACACGCTCCGGTCGTCGTGATCGGCAACTCGCTCGGCTCCTTCCTGACCGTCCGCGCCGCGGCCTCACCCCTGCGGCTTCCGATCCGCGGCATTGTGCCCACGGCCACTCCAGGCATGGGGTGGACGCGGTTGGTCCGGGCAGGCCTCGCCGGGAACGTTCGCTTTCTCCTACGGGCGGCGACTGTCTGTGCTCCCCGGTTCATTCGGTCTCGCGGCGCCGACACGATCGTCGGTCACCTGATCTACGGGGACCGGGCGGCGCTGGACATGACCTTGGTGCGCACCCTCAGTTCGCAGTTGCACAGTCGTCGCGGCGCCCGCGAACTGCTCGCACAGGCACTTCATATGAAGGCCGAAGTCGACGCCGAACCAACGATCAACGGTATCTCCTGTCCTACGGTGCTCGTGCACGGTGGCCGGGATCGACTTGTGGCACTCGCATCGAGTGAGGGCTGGCACCAAGTGATTCCGCACAGCCGACTGGTGGTGCTCAAGCGGGCGGGACACTGTCCGCAACTGGACGCACCCGATGTGATCGTGGGCTTCGCGCGCGGCCTGACCGCGGTTGCACACAACGAATCCAGACCTGCATGAAGGAGCTCATGGCGCAGACCGCGGTCAACGTCTACAACCCTGCCGACGGCAGGCTCGTCGGCAGGGTTGTAGACGAGACTCGGGAATCGGTTGCCGAGAAAGCGCGTACGCTGCGCGGAGCCCAACCCGGATGGGAAGCGTTGGGACACAAGGTCCGTGCCTACTGGCTCTTCGAGTTACAGACCTGGCTACTCGACCACTCAGCGCATATCGCCGATGTTCTGCAATCCGAAACCGGGAAGCCGCGCGCTGAAGCCGAACTCGAGGTGCCGGCGTGGGTCGATCTGATCAACTACTTCGCGCGCAACACGGGCAAGTTCCTGGCAGACGTGCGGCCGCGGCCGCACGGCCCGCTGGGCTGGACCAAAAAGCTCACGACCACGTTCCGGCCGTATCAGCTGGTTGGCGTGATCACTCCGTGGAATTTTCCACTCGGCATGGCCGCAATGGACATCCCGCCCGCACTCATGGCCGGTGCTGCCGTGCTACTGAAGCCGTCTGAGGTCACTCCGCTCAGCGCTCTTGAACTCGCTCGCGGCTGGGACGAGATCGGCGCGCCAAAGGTTTTCGCCGTTGCCACCGGCAGCGGTGATACCGGTGGGGCAGTGGTCGACGCTGTCGACTACGTACAGTTCACCGGCTCGACGCGGACCGGGCAAGCTGTTGCGCGGCAATGCGTCGACCAACTGAAGCCATACAGCCTTGAACTCGGTGGCAAGGATCCTGCGCTGGTTCTGGCCGACGCCGACATCGACCGCGCCGCGCACGGCATCGCTTGGGGAGCATTGTTCAACGCCGGCCAGGTCTGCGTGTCGATCGAGCGTGTGTACGTCGAAGCTCCTGTCTATGACGAGTTCGTCACGAAGCTCACGCAGCGTGTCGGCGAACTGCGTCAGGGTCAGGACGATCGAGGCTTCGGCTTCGATATCGGGCCCATGGCGAACATGGACCAGCGTGACATCGTCCAGCGCCATGTCGAGGAGGCAGTGGCGGCTGGTGCGCGGGCGACCGTCGGCGGTAACCCCACTGGCATCGGCGCCTTTTTTCAGCCGACAGTGCTCGTCGACGTGGACCAGTCGATGTCCTGCATCCAGGAAGAAACATTCGGCCCGACGATCCCGGTGATCAAGGTCGCCGATGCGGATGAAGCGATTCGACTCGCGAATGACTCACGCTACGGATTATCGGCATCGGTGTGGACGCGAGATAGCGCCCAGGGGCAGCGAGTAGCGCGTCGACTCGACGCCGGTGCGGTCAATATCAACGATGCCGTCGCGAACTTGTTCAGTTTCGCGCTGCCGATGGGCGGTTGGAAGCAGTCCGGTATCGGGTCGCGGTGGGGCGGTAATGCAGGCGTTCGCAAGTACTGCCGCCAGACCGCCATCACCGAGCCACGCCTGCCACCGGTGATCAATGAGCCCATGTGGTTTCCGTATTCCAAGGCCCGGATTCGGTTCGTCTTCGGTGCCATGCGTGCCGTCGGCGCGCGCGGCCTGCGCCGGTTCGGTCTACCAAAGGAGAAGGACAGATGACGAATAGATCAAATCTCCTGCACGGCAAGGTGATCGCAATCACCGGCGGGGCTCGCGGTATCGGATTCGCGACCGCTTCGGCCTTGCGCGCGCTTGGCGCTCGGGTGGCCATCGGTGACGTCGACGAGACGGCGGTCAAGCAGTCGGGTAGCGATATCGACGTGTTCGCATCCAGGCTGGACGTAACCGATCTCGGGTCGTTCACGTCGTTCCTCGACGAGGTGGAACGTGAACTCGGTCCACTCGATGTGCTGATCAACAATGCGGGCATCATGCCGGTTGGCAGGCTCGTCGACGAGCCCGATGCGGTGACCCGGCGAATCCTGGACATAAATACGTATGGGGTGATTATCGGGACGAAACTCGCTGCGCAGCGGATGGTTCCGCGCGCATCGGGACACGTGATCAACGTGGCCTCGCTGGCCGGCGAGACATACACGGCCGGGCTCGCCACCTACTGTGCAAGCAAGTACGCGGTGGTCGGTTTCACCGACGCGATGCGCGTTGAGAATCGGACGACGGGGGTGCATTTCTCGACGGTACTGCCGTCGTTCGTCAACACCGAACTGACCTCGGGCACAACAGGTATCAAGGGCATTAAGAACGCTGAGCCCAGTGATATCGCAAGCGCCATTGTTGATCTCATCATCGCGCCACGGCCGAAGGTGCGAGTTACCCGGTTGGCCGGCGCACTGGTGGCCTCGCAAAAGTTCATGCCGCGCGTCGTGGCGGAAAAATTGAACAGACTCTTCGGCGGTGAGCACGTATTCACCGACAAGGTCGACAACGTGCGGCGCAAGGCATACGAGGACCGTGCCCGCGGTGAAGTGTGAAGGCAGCAGCTCGATCTCGATGAACACCGTGGCCACTGTTGTCTTGGCAGCCTCTTGCTTAGGGTTCGGTGCCGTCAGTTTGCGACGGTGCACCGGGTGCTCGAGTTCGTCGGCCACCGCCACGGCGAATAGCTGGGTGCCGTTGATCCAAACTGGGGTAATTCCCTTCCGTTTTCGTCAGCTGACTTTGTCGCTGAGAGGCCGCCCGGTCAGCTGTCTAGGAATTGGATTGCCGCAGGGGTGAACTCGCGGTTGTACTGAAAGATCCCGCCGTGGCCGGAGTTAGGGTAGATGGTGAGTTTCGAGTCGGCGATCCGGCGATGCATGTCTTCGGAGAGTGTCGTGGGGACCATGCGGTCGTTGTCGCCGTTCGCGATGAACGTCGGCTGAGTGATTGCCGACAGGTCGGCGGGAGTTGAACGCCCCCAACGTTTGATCGCTTTGAGTTGGGTTCGGAAGGCCTTCACTGTGATCGGCGCGTCTCGATCGTCAGTGCGTTCTTTGAGGCGCTCGACGAATGCCCGTGCGGCGCGTTTCCCGATCCCGTCGCGGTTGAAGAACAGAAACTCTTTAGGGTCCACCCGGGTGAGGGTGGCACGCATCATGTCGTAGTAGGTGGTCCCAGCGACCTTGTCGATACCCTTTCCACCTGCGGGTCCGGTCCCGGCGAGGATCAGCTTGCGGACGAGTTCGGGATGTTTCAGCACGAGCGCTTGGGCGATCATCCCGCCGAGCGAGAAAGAGAAGACGTCGATGGTGTCGAAGCCGAGTGTTCTGATGAACGTGTAGGCGTCGTCGGCCATCGATTCAATAGTGTCGGGCACGGTGCCGGTGGTGGCGCCGACGCCGCGGTTGTCGAAGGCGATGACGTGATGCTGCTGCGCGATCGGGTCAATAATCCGGGGGTCCCAGTTGTCCAGCGTGGCGGCGAGGTGGACGAAGAAGATGACGGGAACCCCTCCCTTCGGCCCTAATTCGCGGTAGGCATATGTCACGCCTGAAGCGGTGACCGTGCGAGTTGGCGCTTGGACGTAAGACGTGATGACGGTGTGATTGGTGTTCATTTTGTGCTCCTAGTGGTGTTGGCGTTCAGTGCTCGGCGAGAAATGCCAGTGCGTCGGGTACGAAGGTTCGGTGATGCTGGAACACTCCGCCGTGGCCGGAGTTGGGATAGATCTTCAGCAGTGCGTTCGGCAGTCGCCGTGCCATGTCGGTGGAGTGGCTGCTGTCGACCATGAGGTCGCGGTCACCGTTGGCGACGAGGACGGGCTGGGCGATGACCGACAGGTCATCGGGCTGGCTTAGCCCGGCGTGCCGGATGGCTTTGAGCTGAGCGATGCGGGCCCGGGCCGAGATTCGTTTGTCCCGATGCAGGGTGCGTTCTTTGAGCCGGTGGAGGTAGTCCGATGCAGCGCGTTTGCCCTCGACAGTGCGGGGAAAGAACAGAAAGTTTCTGGGGTCGCTGAACGTGAGTGCCGCTTTCAGATAGGCGATTCCGACGATGGTTGCCATTTTGTCGATGCCGCCGGCGCCGCGAGGACCGGTGCCGGCAAGGATCATGCGCCGCACGAGTTCTGGCGCCTGGAGAGCGACCATCTGCGCGACACCGCCGCCGAGTGAGAACCCGAAGAGATCAACACGTTCTAGGCCTAGTGCGCGTATGAAGCCGATCGCGTCAGTGCCCATCTGTTCGACCGTGGTCGGCACCGACCCGCCGGTGGCGCCGACACCGCGATTGTCGAAGGCAATCACACGGTGATACGCGGCGATGCCATCAAGGACGCGCGGGTCCCAATCATCGAGGACCGCGGTCAAGTGGTGCAGGAAAATCACCGGAACATCTGAGCTGGAGCCGAATTCGCGGTATGCGAACTCGACACCGTCGACGTTGATCTTGCGAGTCGGAGTGTCTTTCCAGGTCGCCATCTCATGTCCTTCCTCGCCGTTGACACCATTGGCATACGATCGTACTATTATGACTGTAAGTTAATTGGATATGATCCGCAAGGACGAGCTTCAGGTGACGACGGAGGAGACAAGCTGTGGCGAGATACGACGCGGAGCACAAAGCCGACACTCGACGTCGGATCATCGAGACGGCTAGCGGGCGCTTCAAGCAGGACGGCATCGATGGTTCCGGTATCGCGACACTGATGTCCGATGCGGGCCTGACGAACGGCGCGTTCTACGCACACTTCGAGTCCAAAAACGATCTGGTCGCCAAGGTGATCGCTGACCAATTAGGCGGCCAGCGTGCCGTCCTGGCGTCACTACCTAGGGGCCAGGCAGCAGTGGAGGAATTCGTGCGCGAGTACCTCGCGCCACATCACCGCGATAATCCGGGCATGGGCTGTCCGTCGGCCGCATTACTCGACGAGATTGGCCGCTGCGATGACGCGATCCGCGATTCCTACACCGCCGGAATCCAATCCGTCGTCGACGTAATCGCGACGCACTTGTCTTCGTACGACCCACCCGCCGCCCGAACCAGGGCACTAGGACTGATCACGGTCCTCGTCGCCACGCTGCAACTCGCGCGCGCCGTCTCCGACCGGAAACTCTCCGACGAAGTTCTTGATGCAGGCATCCGCAATGCGCAGATCATCCTGAACGGTGAGCAGTCTCTTCAGTAAAGCCCCTCTTAGGCAAGGAAAGACCATATGAAGGCATTCGTCGTCGCTCGATACGGCAAGAACGAGGTCCACGCCGCGGACGTACCTGAGCCGAGCGTTGGCGACAATGACGTTCTAGTTCGGGTCGGCGCGGCCGGCATCAACCCACTGGACATCATGGTCCGTAACGGTGAGTTCAAGCAGCTCCTCAAGTACAAGACACCCTTCGTGCTCGGCCACGACGTTGCCGGTGTGATCGTCAAGGTTGGTGCGGGCGTCCGCGACTTCACCGTCGGCGATGAGGTCTATGCACGCCCACGCGATCTTCATATCGGGACGTTTGCCGAGTACATCGCCATCGACCACGAGGATGTCGCACTTAAGCCGGCCACCCTGTCCGTGTATGAGGCCGCTGCGGTCCCGTTGGTCGCGCTGGCCGCCTGGCAGATCCTGGTCGAGCAGGCACACGTCAAGCCCGGGCAGAAGGTTCTCGTCCACGCCGGGGCTGGGGGACTGGGGTCCACCGTCATCCAGCTCGCCAAGCATCTCGGTGCGCACGTGGCCACCACCGCCAACGGCGCCAGAGAGGAGCTGGTCCGCGACCTGGGCGCCGACGTCGTCATCGACTACACCACGCAGGACTTTTCCCAGATCCTGTCCGGCTACGACCTAGTACTCGACTCGATCGGTGGCGAGAACCTCATGAAATCGCTCACCGTGCTCAAGCCCGGGGGCCTGGCGATCAGTGTCACTGGCCCGCCCGACGCCGGATTCGCCAAGCAACTCGGCGCACCCAAACCTTTCGAGTTCGTGCTGTCGTTCCTGAGTCGCAAGGTCCGCAGAGTCGCCAGGAAGCTCGGCGTCCGCTACTCGTTTTTCTTCATGCAGGCCAGTGGCACACAGCTTCGCGAGCTCGCCGCGCTTTATGACGCGGGTCACTTGCGGCCGGTCCTCGACTCAACCTTCGCCTTCGACCAGACAATCGAAGCACTCGCCTACGTCGAGAACGGCAAAGCCAAAGCCGGAAAAGTCGTTGTCACGCTCGACTGACGAGCCCGTGCCGAGGTCCGTCCAGTGAGTCACTGAGCGGCGCGGTCGATCGGATCCTCGCTATGCCGAGCCACCAGCACCGAATTCAGCGGCCTCTTAGAGGATCTTGCGTAGGATCTTCAGCGTCCGCTCGCTATACGGGGGATAGATCAGCTGTAGGTCCGGGCGGAAGGTCTTACGTAGCACCGATTTCCTGTGACTGAGTGCTTCGAATCCCCAGCGGCCGTGGTAGGCGCCCATCCCACTGGCGCCGACACCGCCAAACGGCAGCTGCGGCACCAGGCAGTGCATCGCAACATGATTGATCACCGCACCGCCGGACGGAATCTCGTCTACCAGACGCTCACCCACCGCTGCCGATTTCGTAAAATAGTACCCGGCAAGCGGTTTCGGTCGGGAGTTCACGAACGAAATCGCGTCGTCGAGGCTTTCGTACGCCAGCACCGGCAGGATGGGTCCGAAGATTTCCTCCTGCATGACCGCATCACCGAGATCCGGGTCGACGATCACGGTCGGCTCGATCGACAAAGTCGCCTCGGTGACCCGTCCGCCCGTCGCGATCTTGCCGCGAGTCTGCGCGAGATAGGCTGCCAGCCTGGCAAATTGGCGCTCGTTAACGATCCGGCGGCCGTCTGCGCCCCCCGCCCGCTCGAACTGCTCGATTACCGCAACGATCTTGTCCACCAGCTGATCGCGGATACGGTAATCGGCCAGCACGTAGTCCGGCGCGATGCAGGTCTGCCCCGAGTTCGCGCACTTGACCCAGGCGATCCGGCGGGCCGCGATGTCCAGATCGGCATCAGCAGTCACAATCACCGGGCTTTTACCGCCCAGTTCCAGAGTCACCGGAGTCAGCGTCGCCGCAGCGGCGGCCATGATCTTCTTTCCGATTTCGGGGCCGCCGGTGAACAGTACGTGGTCAAAACCCTGCGCCAGCAGCTCCTGGGTGACCAGGGCGTCGCCCTCGACCACGACGACCGCCTCGGAGTCCAGGTATTCGGGAACCAACCGTGCCAGCAGGGCCGACGTGGCCGGTGCCAGCTCGGAGGGCTTGAGCACCGCGCAGTTGCCCGCGGCCAACGCAGCCACCAGCGGCGAAAGAGTCAGGTACACCGGGTAATTCCACGGGCCGATGATAAGAATGGCCCCGAGCGGCTCGTACTGCACCCAGGCCGAACCCGGATACTGCACCAGCGAAAGCGACTGTCGCCGCCGGCGCATCCACCGGCGCAGGTGTTTCAGCGCGAACGCGGCCTCACCCCTGGTGGACGATATGTCGCCGATCCAGGTTTCAGCCCGGCTGCGTCCAAGATCACTAGCCAGCGCGGCGGCGATTTGATCCTCCTGCTCGTCCAGCAGCCGAATCAGGTTCCGCAGCTGCTTCTCACGCCAAGCGCGGTCTCGGGTCCGGCCTGAGGCGAACTCGCGGCGAACCCGTGCCACGGCATCGGGAATGTCGGGCAAATTGGAGACCACTGGTGCAGTAGTCGGTGTAGACATCTGTTTACCTCCGAGAAGTTCCGTGCCGCCTTGGGCGACCGATCAGGCCGTGTTGAATGAGTTGTTCCACGCCCGCGGTGCTGGCACGAAAGTGTTTGTCGTGCAGGATGTGCCGTCAATTTGGTGTGCGAGCAGGACCTCTAGGTGGCGGCGCCAATGCATGTGTTGGCTCAGCTGTCGTAGTCGACTGCGACCGTTGCGGTGGTGGGATGGGACTGGCAGGTCAGTACGAAACCCGCCTCGATCTCGGCTGTGTTGAGTGCAAAATTCTGCTCCATCGATACTGCGCCCCATGTGATCTTGGCTTTGCACGTGCCACACGCGCCGCCAAGACAGGCATACGGCGCATCAATGTTGTTTTTCAGTGCGGATTCGAGAACGGTTTCACCAGCGGCGAGTTGCACGGTGTGGTCCGCCCCGGACACGGTGATGGTCACTTCTGAATTGGGGAAGTCATCGAGGTGTGTGGGTCGGTTCGTGGCACGGAACAGTTCAAGGTGTATCTGCTCGGTCGGCACTTCTTTGGATGTGAGCCCGCGGCGCATTGTGGTAACGAGATCGCCAGGGCCGCACAGGTACCACCGATCGATTGAAGTGAGATCGCGGGCAAGCAGTCGTTGAACCATCGCCAGGTCGATATGGCCGCGAAGGGGAGCGGGGTGATGCGCGTCGGCGGAGCGGATGTGGAAGATGCGTAGCCGGTCTGCGTATCGTGATTCGAGCTCATCGAGTTCGATGGCGAACATGGTCGACTCAGCGGTTCGGTTGCCGTAGAACAGTGTGAAGCGGCTCTCGGTCTCGATCTCCATCGTGGTGCGCAGGAGCGACAGGACGGGCGTAATACCGCTGCCCGCCGCTACGGCGACGTATTCGCGCCGAGCCAGTGGATCAAGAGGTGCACCGAAGCTGCCCGTGGGTGTCATCAGCTCCAGGACGTCACCGACTCTCAGTGTTTCCACCGCGAAGGTCGAGAACATCCCACCTGCGACATGCCGCACTGCGATCGCGAGTTCACCCGATGTGGCCGAGACGCAAATCGAGTAGTTTCGCCGCACCTCCCGGCCGCCGATGCGATGTCGAACGGTCAGATGTTGTCCCGCCTGGAATTGAAACTGATCGCTGAGGTGATCGGGAACGTCGAAGGTGACTTTGACGCTGTCCGGTGTCAGGGGCTCAACGCTTTTGACGGAGATCGGGTGGGTGCTGGCATGGCGTGCCTCCGAAGGCCGCGGAATTCGGACTGGGAGCAGCGCAGCGAGTTTGCCGTTGAGACGTTTCCACTCGCGGTACTGCGTGGCGTCGAGCTGCTGCCCGAAGACGGTGCTGATCGCCGAATCCCGCTCGAGGTAGGCGGCCTCGTTGCGTCGCCAGGCTGCGACGTAGCGGTAGAAGGGCACCGAGGGGTGCAGGTGGTGGACTAGGTGGTAGTTCTGCGACAACAGCAGCGGTGTCAGGATCCACTCGGAGCCGACGCGGTTGCGGGTCGCGCGATAGCGGTTCTCGCGCTGGGTGTCATTCAGGTCGTGGTGGGGTAGCCAGTCGAACCACCATGCCAGCACAAACATGGCGACCCGCTCGGGAATCAGGTAGATCACCGCGAGCATCCACAGATGCCCGGCAAAGGCGGCCGACACGATCACCGCCACCGACAAAATCATCAAGGCCCCGGTTTCGAGAATCTCAGCGCGTGGGCGCCGCCGCACATGACGCACCAGAAAACTGATGTACGGCAAGTCCATCGCAGGGAAGCGGATGGGCAATTGCCACCAGGGCGCGGAGCTGACGAAGTGATCGGGATCAGACGCACCGTCATTGGTGTTGCGGTGGTGCTCGATATGGATGAACGCGAACGACTTGAACGAGATCAAAGGCGAGACGAAGAACATCGCCACGCGGCCAAAGGCGACATTGACCCAGCGATGCGAGCTGATCGAATAGTGCGAGGCGTCGTGCAACACCGTGAACAGGACGAAGATGGCCGCAGAACTCGCGGCGACGGTCACGATCACCGGCAAAGCCTCGGTGAGGACAGCCCAGGTTGACGCGCCGAAAACCGCCAACGCGAATGTGAAGATGCCAACTATCGGCCAGGACAGCGCCGGTACCTGCTCGCCCGAATCAGGCAAGGCATAGTGCGGGGCCGCCACCGGGAGTTCGGGCTGTTGAGTCGTCATCGACTGCTCCTTCGCGCTTTGGGATGCCTCGCAACCTACAAACAGCCGGTGTCCGTCAACAAGACCCTCCCAGCCCTCTCCGGTGTGCTGTGAGCACATCCCGGCGCGCCCGGACTTTGGTCAGCGAGGCGATGACTCGCGCAACACCGAGGCGCCCAGCACGTCGCAAACGAGCAGGGCAGCATGCAGTTCGGCGATATTGATCGTTGCGGGCCGGCCCCGGCGTTCTTCGGCACGGCGCACCCTTTGCAGGACGGTGTTCCGGTGGATTCCCAAGGTGCGTGCTGCGGTAGCCAGACTTCCTTGGGCGTCCAGAACAGCCAGCAATGCGTCGCGCTCGCCCCGCTCTTTCGCGTCGTCCCGCGCGAGATCGCCAAGCTGGGCGGCAACGAAGGCCCTTGCCGCATCCAGGTCGCGCGAAATGGCATCCACCAACGCAACATCGCCGAACTCAGTGATCGATGGCGCCGCGCGCCCAGACAATTCGATGACCCGACGAGTGCGGAGAGCCTCCAAGTGGGAGGCGCGGAAGCCTGCAGCCCCCGGATGAGGAGAGCCCACCGCAATGTGTACGTTTTCAGATTTACCGGCAAATTCCGTCGCCTTGCCCGCGAGCGAAGTCCTCGCGTCACCCGTGATCGATGCCCATCCCCACACCGAGAGGGGGCCATCCGTCACCACGAGCGAGTGACCCGCCCCGAAAAACCTACCGACCCGCCGGGCGAATCCCTCAAGGTCGACACCGCGGTCCTCGACCCAACACACGAAGCCGATCTGCTTACCGGTTAGCCGGTGGCTGAGTACACGTTCGGCCCGAGCAAGGTCGACACGTTCCCCGGCCAGCAGCGCCCGCACGACATCGGCGCGCTCGGCTCTTGCCTGGTTCTGGCGTCGGTCAAGCTCGGCGACGTACTCGGCGGCCACGAGACTGGAGATGCGGTCGATGTAGCGAAATCCGAACCGCTCCAGATCGACAAATGTCCTGAGCGCGACGGCGGGGTCCGCGACCCGGTCAGTGATCGAATCGGAAAGTTTCTCGGTGAAGAACTCATGGCCCAGCCGATAGAACCGCAGCATCACATCGACGCTGTGTCCCCGTGATGCCATGGCTCGCGCGTGTTCGAGCGCCGTTACCGGCGCCTCGACAGCCGCAATGTCGATCCCATAGCGGACCATCGAAAGCACCGCTTCAAGATTCGACGAGCACGACCCCAGCGTCAGGCCGAGAAGCTCGGCATCTGCACCGATCTCCGGGATCCGGTCGACCAAGTACTTGAGCATGTCGTCTGCCAGGCTGGACGTATTCGCCAGGAGAGATGCAGCGACGGCCCTTCCAGCGACCGCGCCGTCAGCCGGCTCTAGCACGTCCATATCTGCACACTAACGCCCGACTAAACCGCCACAGCCGACCATTCGCGATCGATGCAGCACGAAAATCACTACGCCGTATCACCTGTCTTTGGAACGCGTCTTCTCTGGTGCAGGAGAATTGCCCCGATCGAAACAAATACTTGCCAAGCCGTCAATTGGAAGGCGCACTGCAACTCGATGACCGCGTCGTCATCGCAAACGAACTCACCCGAGCTGGACGGGCAACTGAGATCCGTGAGTGGCGACGACAGGGGAGTGGTCGGTGGGCAATACCGCGGGCGGCGCCCTAGCAGTGACGCACAGACCGCAAGTTCGCATTCGGCCCGGACCGCGACAAGATTGGGGGTGGATCGAGACCTAAATTTCATGACGGTCTCAGTTGAGCAAAGGTACTGCAGCTTACTGGCGATGCGAGGACCGTTATCGCCTGTCTGGCTTTAGTGTTGTCCGCTATGGCGGCACTTGACAATTACGTGAAGCGTTGGCGTGCAGCGCTTCACGTAACCGTGTCGGCGTTGATGCTTGTCATCCTCGGACTTCCCATCGCCCCCGTAGCTCATGCGGCTGCGGCCACGGCCACGTTGTCGGTGACATCGACGTGGCAGACCGGTTTCATCGCCGGCTTCACCATCACCAACTTAAGTACGGTGCCGCTAAACGATTGGAAGCTTGAATTCGACTTGCCGATGGGAGAGTCCGTCCGGCACACGTGGAGTAGCACCCTTGCGCAATCTGGCACGCATTACGTTCTCGGTCCCGCGAATTGGAATCGCACCATCGCACCAGGTGGTTCAGCCACAGGTGGCATGAGAGGCGTACTGAGCGGTTCCTACACACCACCGTTGAATTGTGTACTCAACGGGCAATACCCTTGCAGCTAAGGGCAACTGCGCAGCAAGGTTCGACCGGTGGACCGCTTCGGCCAGTCAGTTTGTGGCGTTGAGGATCTTGATCGCGAAGACGAGCGAGTCACCCGCGCGAATGCCCGCGCTGGGCTGACCGGCCGGATAACCGTCGGCAGAGGTCATCGCGACAGCCACAGTGGACCCGACCTTCTGTCCCGTGATCGCCTTCTTAAAGCCCGGCACCACCCCACCAAGCGGGAACTGGGCCGGCGTGCCGCGTTCGTAGCTGCTGTCGAACACGGACCCGTCGCGCCCGTTGACACCCATGTAGCAGACCGAAACCGTGGCCAAGTCTCCGACGATCGTCCCGGTCCCAGCCTGCAGTGTGTGTACCTGGGTCTCGGTCACACTGAACGGAGCAGTCACATTGATGGACGGCGCCGCCGTATCCGTGGATCCGGTGACCGCGACATTGCCGGTGCTCCCTGCCAGCGTCCACTCGGGTGTGCCACCGACCTGCGGTGCTGCCGTTGGGCACCCGCTGGCCGTGGTGGGCGGGTCAGCAGGTGCTGATTTGGCCTCCGCATCGGATCCGCAAGCTGCGAGCGCCACAACGAATGAGGCGGCACAGGCCGCAAGTGCAACAGAAGGGGACACACGCGAGAGGTTCACGGTTGTCACGCTACAGCTGCGTTGCAATGTCCGTCCGGTGCAATAACCAGACTTCTCACCAGCGGCCAATAGGGGACCCGACAACTGGAGCCTTCTTCCGCCTCTGGGCGCCAGCCCTTCCAGATCGCCTTATCGGTTGCCCCCGGCTGGGTATAGTCCGGCCGGGCAAGGGGTTTAGCTGTAACTTGACCAATACCGCAGGAAGACGCGAGAGGAAGTCCATGGGGACCATCGCATACCGCTACACCGCAGTCGTCGGTCTGGCCGCCGTCGCTTTGATCACCGTGGGCTGCAGCAATGGCAAGAGCGTCGACACGTCGTCGCCTCAGGTCGGGTTGATCGCCACTACCTCGTCTGCAGCGCCGACGCAGCCCACTGAGGTCAAGCTGATCGGGGACAGGGACGTCGAGGTGACGCTGACTGGCCCGATCGCTGCCAAGTATTCGTCGGCAACCGAGGATCAGAAGCAGGCTCTCGGCAAGGCACTGACGGGTGACCGCAACGCGGGCACACGGGAGAGTGGCGCGGTGTTCCAGCAGTTCCAGGGCGGCGCCATCATCGCCAAGAACAACCAGGCGGGCACACCTGCATACATCGTCGTGGGCAAGATCCGCGATGCCTGGAATATCCAGCGCAACCCGGACGGCACACCGTCGGTAACTGGCAGTAACGGCTCGGCAGGTCCGCTGGGCCTCCCCACCAGCGACGAGGACGCCGTCGGAGATCTACTCGTGTCGACGTTCGAGCACGGCAAGATCGAGTGCAACGCGAAGAGCGGCCAGGTCGAGGTGACGGTCAACGGCAAGGTTGTACCGTCCGGGCTGTAGACGGCAGCGACTATTCGTGCCGAGGATGTGCGGCATCATCACGAGGACGCGACTGCGTTGGCCGACCCAGAGATGGCTGCCCTCGTCGTCAAGAGCGGCCAGGTTGTGAAGGACGTTCGATGAACGGCATGTTGCACGGTTGCCTGGCGGACGCTGAATAGTTCGAAGTCACCGCGCGACACCGCGATTGTCGAAGGCGATCGTACGATGGTGTGCGGCGATGCCGTCGATGACGCGCGGGTCCCAGTCGTCGAGGACATCGAACGCGGGGGACTGTGAACCATCCCTTCATGCCCTAGCATCCGAACCCATGACAACACCGCAACGTGTCCACATCACTCACGAGTTCAAGTCCGACCCGCAGACCGTGTTCAACAAGCTCGCCGAGCACGAGAACCTCGGCCCGGTCTTCGGCGCCAACGTCACCCGCGTCAGCGACGGCACCACCTCTCGCAATGGCACCGGCTCGGTCCGTCGCCTCAAGATTGGTCCTCTTCCGGCGTTCGAGGAAACCACCACAACAGCCCAACCGAACACGCTCATCGAGTACAAGATCACCAAAGGCAGTCCACTACGCGGCCACTGGGGCCGCCAGGAGCTCACACCGACTGCGAGCGGCGGCACCACGCTCAACTACACGATCGGTTTCGACTCAGCGATCCCCGGGCTCGCCGCCTTGGTCGGCAAAGTGCTCACGTCCGCGATCACCAAGGGGCTCCCGAAACTCACCGACTGACCACGCGTAGACCAGGCTCGGGCCCTTGGAAATACAGAGGGGCCGGCCTCCGACGATCTCGGAAACGGCTCCCAGCAAGACTTCGCCCACCGTCGGGCTGACAGGGTTGAGTAGAGCCGGATCTCCGCGAGAAAACTACCGTCTCAATTGAGAACGGACAGTGGAGGACTGGCCTGATTCATCAGACGAAGACGGAGTAGCCTAGCGGTAACCCTGCATATTCGAATCCTGCATATTCCTCAGCGTTGACGCGACGGATTATGCCAGTCGTTACGTCTCGGGGATTCTGATTCCGAGGGCCCCAGGACTGAATCACGGCGGAGAAGATGCGCCGTCTACACAAGTTTGGCTCGGATTGCAGTGTCGATGGCGATGTCGTCACGCGCGATAGCCCGCAGATCGTCGCCACCCATGAGGATGAGGTTGAGTCGCTTACCTGCGATGAGGGCGTCGATGGCGTCGGGAGAGGCGACCAGTCCGGCCAGGCCCGCCCCGACAACGATGACGTCAGCGTCCATGGCGCTAACGCTATCGGCTAGCACCTCGGGCTCAGACGTTCACTTCAATGGCTCGAGCGTGAAGGTGACGTCGACACCGCCCACGGTCATCGTCACCTGACCTTCCATCACCATCACCTGCGCCGCGACCCGTCGATCGACAGTCTGAGCCAGCTGCTGCACCGGCTCATGCGGTATCTGCACCACAGACAGGTTCGGCAGCCCCGCCACTTTGGGGCCGACGGTGCGCCACCAGGTGGCCACTCCGGCGGCGAACGGGAACAGCACCACCTGGTCGGCCTGGCTGGCCGCCTTGCCCAAGGCGCGTCCATCGAGCTGGCCAACGTTGATCCACTCTAGGATCCGGCCCGTGTAGTCCGCGAGCCGCAAGTCCGGTACACCAGGGGTGGACAGGCCCGCCCCGAACGCCAACTCACCGTCGACGTCGCTGAGCCGGTGTGCGCGCAGCCCAAACGCCAACAATCGCACCACCATCCGCTCATCGGTCTCACTGGGATGACGGGCCACGGTCAGCGTGTGATCGGCGTAGTAACCGTGATCGACATCGGAGACGCCAAGTTCGACTTTGAACACTGTTGCAGAAAGAGCCACGTCATATTGTCCACCCAGGTGGTGTTCCCCGAGCAGTCAGGCCGCTTGGAGTGGTCAGGCCGCGGCGCTAGCCGTCGGATCGAGTCGCCACCGATAGACCCCTGGCACGCATCATGCAGCAACGCCAGGTCAACCGCGTCGAGGACGGCCCGCCGCGGCCCCGGCTTGGGGCGGTGGCCTACGTGCCGTAGCGCCAAGGAGGCAGCGTGTCCCGTCGAACGGTGCGAAAGACGAATTACCCTTGTCTGCGGCTTATCCCGCGTCACGGTGGGGCAGTATCAGAAGCGGACGTGTCCGCACTTCGTGTGAATAATTAACTACTACTGGTAACCCGCCATATTCGATCCCGCCGTATTCCTCGCGATGCGCAGCTGTGAATGGGAGATGTGACAGGGGATAGGCGCGGACTGCTGGCCAGATCGCCACCAGCGGCCGGACCAGAACTGGTATCGCTCTGCGGCTTTAGGGTCGCTGGGGTCCGCTCACGGGATCGGCGCGTCGTGGGGGAAGGTCTTCGAGGGACTACCTCCGGGTGGTTGCCGGACCCCGCCAACCACCCGGAGTTCACCCTGGCTGCGTTGTGACGGTTCACGCGACACTGCTGGCGATCGCGATAACCAGCCCGCCCAGATTCAGCACTCCGACAGGGTCGCGTAGATTCTTCGAGAACGATCCGAGCACCCAACGCAGCATTCAACGAAGGCCATCATGTCCGAGGATCAGAACACAGACATTCCACCGAATCACCTCTCCATCGATCCGCGCAGCGCCTTCTATAGCGAAGAGGTGCTTCGCCGCGATGTGGGGATTCGCTTTAATGGCGCCGACAAAACCAATGTTCACGAATACAACGTGGCCGAGGGTTGGGTGCGTGTTGAAGTCCCTACCGCGAAGGATCGCCACGGAAATCCTATGATCGTCAAGCTCAGTGGCACGGTTGAACCTTACTTCCGCTGAGCGGAATAGCCGACGCCCAGCAGGAGAACGAGGCCCAGCCCCAGAGACGCGCATTCACCAAGCGCGAACTTCAACACTTCTTCGACCATGCCAGCGGTGGCCGGCAACAGGCCAGGCACGGCCTGGACACGGGCAGAATGGCCTACCGGCGGCGAATCGGTCAGGACCGGCCACATCAGTGCTTGGATCTATTTAGCGCATACTCAACCTTGGTGACGATCCACCGGTTCTTCTGGTACTCGAGAGTGGTGGCCCAGGTCCCGTGCGTGGTCTGCGGTGCAGGGTTTCTAGGTGTCGTTACCGACCAGGCGATCTGTGACTCAACGCGGGCGTTGGTACCGGAGCACTCGACCTGCTTGCTGGTCAGCTCGGCGATATGCGAGACGTATCGATCTGCGCCCGGAATCGTGCTGACGGAGCGAAATGCCTGTTCGGACTGTGTGTAGACCTCAGGGGATAGACGCTCCTTGAGCGCGGGCAGGTTCTGATCTGCGAGACCGGTGAACTCGAAGCTCAGGTGGGCAACCTCCTCGGCGGCGGCGACCGTGGTGTCGCAGTGGTTCGAGGCGCGTCGGATCACGAGGTAGGCGGTGGTGCCCCCCGCGATCACTAGTACTGCGACAGCTGCGACTACCGCCCATCGCATCCGGCGGTTCCCGGACGACGCGGCTGAAGGCGTCGGTGCCGGCAAGGTCGAGGCAGCGTTCTCCGATTCAGCAGGCTGGCCAGACTGTATGCCCGGCACTGCGGGTCCGCCGGCAGCTAGCGGTGCAGCAAGTTCTGCTACCAGCGTGCGCAGCTGGCCATCGTCGTCGAGATCGATCTGCTGCTTGAAGGCCTGGTCGGCCACTGCCGTCACCTGGTCGCGGCTGATGGTTTGCCCCGTCAGCGCGATGATCCGCTGGGAAAGCTCAGCGAGCCGGTCGTGCACAGTCATGCGCGCTACCCTAACCACTCCTTCACCGTCCCTGCGGCCACCGGGATCCATTTGAAGGGGCAACCTGTGTCGACACGATGCTTACCGATCCGGAGCACGACCAAAAACATTGCGTTACAGGGCAGTGGGAGAAGCAAGACTCAACGGGCCGCCGATAGACCCAGATCAACCACCCAATCTCGGAACCGTCAGCCGCCAGCCAGGGCA
The DNA here is from genome assembly GCF_040653875.1 of Mycobacterium sp. NPDC050853. Classification (NCBI taxonomy): domain Bacteria; kingdom Bacillati; phylum Actinomycetota; class Actinomycetes; order Mycobacteriales; family Mycobacteriaceae; genus Mycobacterium; species Mycobacterium sp. NPDC050853. The sequence continues at coordinate 11,142 of NZ_JBFAGW010000009.1, read as the reverse complement.
GGGGTCGATCATGTATCCGCTCCAACAACCAGACTTCTAACTGACATAATGTGTCTTATCGGCATTAGATATGCGCAGAACAGGCGCGCACCTGCGCATATGGCGCACGCACGCGCCCTACCCTCCTGGTCGGACACGCACCGTAGCGGCTCCCACCGATGGACGTCGCACTGACTGCGCCTAGCGCAGCCACGCCGGCGCCAGCCGGCACCCACCCTGCGCCTTGGATTCCGGAAACCTATCGGGCGCAACAGAATTGACGGTTTAAACCACTCTTGAATGGTCCAGCCTACACACCCTCAAAACGTCACTGTGACGATATTCCAACGCCGGAGTTTCAACGAACCCAAGCCGTTCGCAAGCAGAACAACCGCGCCCGACGATCAACCAAGGCGGAACTCGGACTAGCCAGAAATGACATCAACACAAACCTTTTCGCGATCCCAGTTCCCTCGGTGACTCATCTGCCGCCCAACAACGTTCCGTTGTGCCCGTTTGAATACTTCGAGGAATCGCACCCGGTGTTTGTCATATGCGAGCCGGTCCGTGAACCTAAGCTTGAGCCATCGCACAAACCGTCACAGAACTACGCTACCCCACCGCCAGCCCTCCCCTACACGCCCGGCAGTATTACGTCACAGTGACGAATATATCCCGAAGGCACTTGCCCCACAACATCTTTGGCCGCCAAAGTTTCAACGACACCACAGAAGCCTCGGGCACCACACGACCTGTCGGACCCTCAGCGGAACGGCGGTACGTTCACCATCCGGGCCCCGGAAGCCAAGCCCACCGGAAAATTGACAATCAGGATCGGCGTGGGCAGGCGCAACCTCTGCTGCCGCGATCGCCGTAATTGCCAATATCGCTGCGATGTAACAGGTTCGGGACATTTCCTTGCTGCGGCCGAATAGTGAAGAAAAGGACGTGTGCCGCCCGGACTATCCACAGCGCTCTTTGAAATCAGCTGCTGGTTGCCGGATACCTTGAAGGTCCTCTTTGACTTGGGGATTGGCCTCGGCGTAGTCAGCCATCGCAGCGCGAATCTGGTCTTTGGGGCGCCCTTTGAGTGTCGTGAAAAAGTCATTAACCTCCGGGTGAGTGAAGAGGTAGGCCGAAGTAGCCGCGGAGACCCCGGACATGACACCAGCCAGATCAGCGGCGGTACAGTTCGGCGGCGGTTCGGCCTGAGCGCTTACCGCGATGCCGATCAGCATGGCGCCAGCCGCCGCACCGGCTGTGAGCGCTCCGACTATGCGACGGGCCGGATGGGTTGGGTGCATCATGATCACTCCTTGTCGGATTCGATTGGCGTAAAAGATTTTTCGCTATTCTCGAATGCAGGTCACCGTGGTCCGATTCCTCCGCCAGGACGGTTCGGGCCGCCAGGCCCGCCGGGACGGACAGGCCCGCCGCCGGGATAAGGCGGCCGGACCGGCGGATTTACCTCGGTGATGACGCTGAGGCCCCAATCGTCGCAGTACCAGTCGTACTCGCAGGGATACGGGACCATGGGACCCTGAAACCCGGGCCCGTTCCCCCCGCCGGAGCCGCGCACATCACCTTGCGCGCACAACGTGCCGCCATCGGTGTTCACGCACTCTGCGGAAGCTGGCGAAGCGATCGCGATCCAGAACGGCGCGACGACCGGTACCAGTCCCAGAATTAGGTAGCGACGTATCCGCATTGCTTTCCCCTCTCACTCTTGAAAGATCAGAAAGGCCAGAACATCGTCGTAAAGCACAATATCTCTTAATGTGCGAATGCGGCGGCGGAAGGATGTAGAGGCTGAGAATCCTCAAAAACGTCGCTACCTTCAACTTCCAGATCCCGGACTAGGGCCATCGATCGTCCCCGGTAACCACCATCAACGGGCATCCGTGCTTACCTCGGCCATGGACCGCAGCAGGTGACGCAGAATGACGGCCCATCCAGAAACGAAACTTCTCCACGGTTCCAATCTGCCCCGCGACTCATCTGCCGCCGCTAACGGCGTTCCACCATACTCGTTGAACACTTCGAGAAACCGTGCTTAATACCTGTTGCGTGCAGTTCGATGGGTAAAACCGAAGCTGTCCAACCTAATACACCGCCATTGGCCGAGGCTTACCCCACCAGGACATTACGTCACGGTGACGAATGGATCTCGAATCACGTTGCCCCACAAGATCTTCAATACAATCATGGGGCTCTGCTATCCGTTGTGCGATGCAAGGCGGCGCTGAACCAATTGCAAAGCGAGCCTATTTGAGGTGGTCGGCAAGTGCGCCTTCCTCGCCAAACAGTTTCTCTTGCCATGTGCGGACTAGCTCGGTGCGGTCGATGTCATTGGGGTGGAATCCAACTCGGTTGTATTCACGTATCCGTACTAGGAACTGGCGACTAAAGAACGGTGAGTGCCATACCGTATTGATACTCCGGATCAGCCGAATCGGATTGTACGTAGCACGATCCCTCAGCATGGAGATCGCGGTGGCACAGAACAGAGTCGCCATGCCACCGGCAATTAGCAGTCGCATCGTCCAGATTCGCATCGTTTCGGTTCCGCCGGCAACGCGGTAAACATCGAATGCCACCGCCTTGTGTTCGCTCTCCTCCAACGCATGCCACAGCAAGATTGAGCGAACCTCGGTGTCACCCAAAAGTTCCCGAGCTTCCGGGTCTTCCAACAGGGTTTCCGCACCGGCCGCAGTGAAGTGTTCCAATGCGGCGGTCAACGCCAAGGAGTACAGCTTCGGCATGTGCCGGAATACTCGCGAAAGGTACTTCTGCACAAGCCATTCGATCCCGCGCGTTGGGTAACCCATCTCGTACAGTTGATCATTCAGAATCCGATGTTCGCGTCCGTGGGTGACCTCTTGTCCGGTGAACCCCCGCACTGCAGCCTGCAACTCCGGCTCCGTGACCTGAGCCGAGAAATGCTGCACCGACCGGATGAAGAACTCCTCCCCCTCGGGAAACACCGCGGAGAGAACGGCAACCATGTGACTCATGATCAGGTCGCCCTTGACGTAGTGACGATCCAACGTCCCAGCTGAGTATCGGAACGCGACACGGCGAACTCTAATCTGATTCTGCGTAGCCACACCACACCTCCACACCATTGGCCGCGCTCCAATATTCTGGTATCGACGGTATATCTAACTTGAACAGTGCACAAGCGTTCACCGAAATCAGATGCCGATGTGCACCAACACTGAGGCGGAAGACGGCCTCAGTTTTGGCCCGCGTGGAGTTAATCATCTGATACTTCTGGACTCCTACCGGACGATGAAAGATGTTCGCCCCAAGTCGATCTCACGCCACCCGCTTATCGAAGTTTGCCCACGGCCCACCGCCCGACGAGTCGGCCCAGGGGCGGCCGGTTAGCGAGGATCGGGCACAGCCGTAGCGGTTACTCGCGCGAGAGGAAAGACTTTGCGGAGGATTTGGAGGTCACCTTGGAGGCTGCTCGCAGCGAGCGCCTGCTCGATCGTGAGGGCGCCGGCCGCGAGCCCAAGAACGATCTCTGGTGCGGCCGTGAGAATTGCGCCCGGCTGGCAGTGGTCCTGGACTACACGCGGGCCGTCCCTGTCGACCCGCAGGACGGTGAGGGAACCCTCGATTTCGAAACCGAGTTCGATCGAGGGCTTCGCGGTTACACCGCGAAGCAGCGCCGGCAGCGCGACTGCCAGCCAGCGCGGTTGAAACGAATCGCCGTCACGTCCTCTCATCATCAATGGGGCGCCCCACCTAGCAAGCGCTTCGATGGGTTCGCGAAGCCCCGCGCCCCACGGCGTCAGGGTATAGAAGACTCCTACGTCCCCTAGGCGCCGTTCGACAATCCCGACGGCCTCCAGGGTTCGCAATCGTTCCGCCAGGAGGTTGGTGGCTATTCCCCGTAAGGACGCAACGAGCTCGTTGAAGCGCATCGGACTGGCGAGCAGCTCGCGCACGATCAACAGGTTCCAGCGGTCGCCAACGATATCCAAGGCCCGCGAGACACCACAGAACTGTCCGTAGGAACGACCGACATTGTGCTTGACCTTTTCCATTTGAGTTGATTATATCAAGTGACGCTGAGATGCCGCCGCGCAAAGCGAACATCTCCCCCGGTGTTCCGACGATCAAGGAGCCACGACATGGAAATCAACTGGCTGGCCGCCGCGCCCGCATTGGTGGTCGGCATGGCCGTAGCCGCCGCGTGGTACAGCAAGATCGGCTTTGGACTCGTTTGGTGGAAGCTGACAGGCATAACTCCGGAACAGTCCAAGAAGGCCAGCAGAAGGAACATGGTCCAGCTCCTCGTCGCGAACGGCGTCACAGCGGTCGGGCTGGCGGCCGGCATCGGGATCGCGGCGGCGGCGTTTGGTGATGATTCAGTGTGGCTGGCGTTGTTTGTTGGGTCCGTGGCGTGGTTGACCTTCTCGGCCACCACGCTCCTGCAGCACAACGCTTTCGAGCTGAAACCCCCGAAGTTGACCCTCCTCAACAGCGGCTATCAGCTGGTGTTGTTCCTCAGCATGGCGCTGGTGATTGGGGCGCTTTAGACACGTACCCCCACCGGCAGCCCTCCCCCACAGCTGCGGTCATTTGTCACGGCGACGAATGTACAATGAGTTATACTGCCCCACAGCCATTTTGATGAATCTGCTCCCGGAGGATGTCACCGTGACCTGCGTGCCTGGCGAATTCTTCGATCATGGAGAGCAGGGTCCACCGCATGCTGACCTTGCCCTCACGGGGATTGTCCTTGGTGTCGTCGAGATCGAAGCGGGACGCGATCACACGTGATCGTTCACTTGCGCGCTCGAACTCGGCGATGACGTCGGTCAGCGACTCATCGTCGGCGACGGCGAAGGTACCCTCGTCTCGCTTGGAGTATCCGTCGCATTCGAATTCCTCGAGTCCTGCCCAGAACCGTTGGAACCAAATCCGTTCCGCGGCGGCGGCGTGCTTGATCAATGAAATCGGTGTCGTCAGCGACGTCACCAGTCGTCGACGCGCGTCGGCATCGGTCAGGCCGCGGACGGTTTCGATCAGCGCTTCACGGTTGTGGTCGAGCATGTCCTCGATAATCACTCGCTCAGTGCCGTCGGTAATTCGGTTGGTAAACATGGACTTTCACTCCATTCTGTTGTCTGATTGAGACCCATTCGGTCGGTATTGGTGAGGCTGAAACGCGAGGTGGCGGTTCGGCGATCGATCTCCGAAGAGCGACGATGCATCGGTCGTCAGAGAGAACCGAGAAGTAAGAGGGGCATACGATCCGCTCGCCGCGCGGATTGCGGACTGAGCGTGGGTATTACGGGCCTGCATCGACATGGCAGCCCGTGCCTGCCCGGCGGCACTGCCGCTTAGAGTGAGTGTGTCATAGATTTTGGTGCAGCCCTAGTCGCGGGCAAGCTCGCGTAGTTCCGGCTCTGGGTCCCCATCGAGTGCTGTAGCACGAATATTGCGGTACCCGAAGGCGATACCGACGATGATCGCGGCCAGGAGCGCTGCAGAAGTACCCCAGGTTCCGAGTGCCAAGCCGCCTTTCTCCAACGGCTTGGACAGGAAGTCGCCGACCGTAGCCCCCAGGGGCCGTGTCAGGATGAATGCCGCCCAGAACAGGAGAACGCCGGAGATATTGGTGAGATAGTGGGCGGCCAGGATGGCAGCCATGATGGTGCCGATTAGCGCGGCGCTGCCCCAGTAGCCCAGCCCGGAGCTGTCGGCAAGGTAGTCGCCCAATGAGGTACCCAGGGTGTTGGAGAGCAAGATGGCTGCCCAGTAGAGCCCTTCACCGCGCAGGGTGCTGATGTTGGCGACGTTGAAGGTTTCGCGGGTTAGTTTCCAGACCAGGAACACGACGGCCAATCCGGTGATCAACAGAGCCGCCCCAACGCCGTAACCCAGGCCGCCATCGGTGTCGGTGTCCGAGCCGGGACCACGGTTGATCAGGTCGGACATCGTCGTCCCCGCGGTACTGGTCGCTGCGATCACCGTCCAGTACAGGGCGGGATGAAACTGGCGGGCACGCAGCTGAGCAACCAGACTCACCAGGAAGATCGCGAGGAACAGGATCGAGGCGGCCGCATAGCCAAGCCCCAGGGTTTGGGCGATCAAGTCTCCGCCCGTCTCCCCGAGCGTGGTCGCGGCAATCTTCAGGACCCAGAACAACACTGTGACCTGAGGAAGCTTGTAACTCGATACAGCCATGAACCCGCCAAGTCTGTCGTAGGTATCAACGATTTCCGTCCGCACCGTAGCCGCGGGGCGCTGAGGATCCGCTGAGAAGCAAGAGGTTGTCGACGCTCAGCGTCTTCACAGCAACCAGGTGCGAACCTGATGTCATCACCGGGCGATTTCAACCCGATAAACCAGGTATCCACGGAAAGGCCAGATGTCATGAATTCCCGGCGAGAAGCAGCAACCTTGATCGTTGGCGCCCTGATGCTGTTCGGGGCGGCCGCGACCGTGGCCGAAGCACAAGAGCGGGCACACGAGCGCGCAACTACATCGGTGAGTGAACCTGCACTGGCGCCGAGCACCACGCATCCCGGACTGTAAGACTAACGGCGGCGGCCAGGTCGGCTCCCGGAAAGGTGCACGGTGCGGGTTCTGCTCGTCGAGGATGAACCGCTGCTAGCGGAAACGGTAACCGCCGGTCTGCGGGCCGAGGGGTTCGTCGTGGTCACGGTCGGCAACGGGGTGGACGGGTTGTGGCAGGCCACCAACGAACAATTTGACGTGATCGTGTTGGACATCATGCTTCCGGGCCTCAACGGCTACGAGGTGCTGCGCAAGATGCGGGCCGCCGAAGTGTGGACTCCGGTGCTGATGCTCACCGCCAAAGACGGCGACTACGACCAGACCGACGCCTTCGATCTAGGCGCCGATGACTATCTCACAAAGCCTTTCTCGTTCATGGTGCTCACCGCGCGCCTACGCGCTCTGGTGCGCCGCGGAGCACCCAAACGCCCGGTAGTGCTCACCGCAGGCGAGGTGTCGCTCGATCCCACTCGCAAGGTCGTCGAGCGGGCCGGTATACCGGTGTCATTGACACCGCGCGAGTACGGTCTACTGGAATACCTGCTGCGCAATAAAGACACCGCGGTCACGAAAACCGATATCCTGCAAAATGTTTGGGATAGCCACTACGACGGCCCGGACAACGTGGTCGAGGTGTATGTGGGCTATCTGCGCCGCAAGATCGGCGCCCACTTGATCATCACAGTCCGCGGTGCGGGCTATCGGCTCGAATCGGGCGAATTCGCCAACGGCAACTGAACGGTCATCACCGTTCCGCCGCCAAGGCGGTCACCAATGTCCACCGTGCCATCATGTGCGGCAACGATTTCGGCGACGATCGCCAACCCGAGCCCGCTGCCACCGCCCTGCCGTGAGCGATCGGCATCCAGGCGCACGAATCGTTCAAACACCCGGTCCCTCTCGGCAAGCGGGATACCCGGCCCGTCATCGGACACCTGCAGATATGCGCTGCCGCCATCGGCATGCACCACAATCGAGACTTCCGTGGCGGCATGCCGAGCCGCGTTATCGGCAAGATTGCGCAGCAGCCGCGACACACCAAGCGCATCACCGACCACCTTAACCGGCGCCAGCCGCGCCGAAACCTGTAGCGGGGTTTCACGTTTAAGCCGCGCCACCTCGACCCCGGCCAAATCATCGAAGTCGATCTCGGCGCGGCGCATCGGCAGCCCATGCTCATCGGCCCGGGCTAGCAACAGCAGATCCTCCACCAACGACTGCATACGGTGAGCCTCGGGCAACAACGCCGTCTGCACCAGGGTTCTGTCGAACACCTCGGGGTGTGTCTGCGCGATCTCCAGCGCCGAAATCACCGTCGCCAACGGGCTTCTCAACTCATGCGAGGCGTCCCCGACGAACCGACGCTGTGCCGCGTGCCCGGCTTCGATCCGGCTGAGCATCTCGTTCATCGTCACGGCCAGCGCCGAGATCTCATCGGCACGGTCAGGCACCGGCACACGCTCACCCAGATCAGAGGTGCTGATCTGGGTGACTCGGGAACGAATCGCGTCCACGGATCGTAATGACCGCCCCACCAGTAGATACGTCGCCACCGCCGCGACCACGGCGACGACCGGTGCGGTGATCGCCAGCATCGTCGCGACCGTCGACACCATCGACTCGATCGGCTCAATACCGCCACCCACCAACACCGTGTACTGGCCCTTACGGCCACTGACCGTCGCGGTGGCGACCCGAATGTCATCGTCGGAAGTGGCCGGAACACCCACCTGGGGATCACGAGATTTGCTGTCTTGCAACGTCATCAACGGCTCTTCGGATGCCGATCCCGAACGTCGCACCACTTCGCCGCTGCTGTCGATGACCTGAACAGCCACGATCCGCTGATCGGTGGCCAGCAGCACCGATTCCAGCTCATCCGGCGGTTCCTTACGCAGCCGCTCAGCCACTGCAGCGGCGCGAGCCTTGGCCGCATCATCGACATCAGCACACATCGAGCGATACAACAAAGCCACCGAGGCCGCGCCCACGATCACCAGGCTGGCCAGCACCACCACCGCCGCCACCAGCGCCGAACGGATCGCGATCCCACCACACCAACGCCGCAACCGACCGAGCACTGCAAGCATGACCATGCGGACTTTCACCATCGGTCCAGACCTCGCGCCGTCGTGTCCGGATGCCGCATCACGCACAACGACCACATCCAACAATCATGCAGGTGCTAAGACCGCCCAGGTACTGGCGGTACCGGCATAGGCGCTACCGGGGACGTGGCTGACGGCCGGTCACCACGATCGGGAGCCGGGCGTACATCATCACTGGACTTACTGTCGTCATCGTTCCGGCGTTCGACCTCATCGGAGTCGCGGCCTCGATGTTCGCCACCTTCACGTTCACGGTCTGCACCATCGCGTTCGTATGAACGAGACTCGCCATGGCCGTGACCATCTCGGCCATACTCATCCCCGAACTCGCTACCGGCCCACACGCCCGCACCAAATGTCAGCGCCAACACGGCCACAACGGCGGCCGCAGCTCCCGCGATCGTCAACGACCGCACGAGCGGCCCACGCCGCCTCGTACCAGGTGCCTGCGCCGGACCGGTGGTGCCAGCGGTCGGTATCGGGTCGCTGGTATCGAGATTCGGATCAGCAGGTTGTTCAGGCGATTCGCTCGCATCATCGATATTGGACATGCCGCAACAATGCCCACGAGCCGCTGAGACTTCGCTGAGAACGGGCGCCCGGCAGCACGCCAGCTAGTTACTGCGTTTGGTACCCGTGATCGTCATGAAGGACGTGCCAGGGATTCGCCTGACGGCGGTTTCGCCTGGTCAGACGGCCCAGCCAGCGAGAAGCCTAGAAAGTTCAACGGCGGATGTCGAGAACGACGCGATGGCTCCGTCCTGGGGGTGAACGACCAACTAGGGTCAGTGGTCCGGAGGGACAAGATTGGAGTGAAGTCATGGCGAAGTACCTGTTGCTCAAGCATTATCGAGGTGCGCCGGCGGCCGTCAACTGCGTGCCGATGGACCAGTGGACGCCAGCCGAGATTCAGGCGCACATCCAATACATGAACGACTTCGCGGAACGGTTGGAAGGCACTGGCGAGTTCGTCGACGGCCAGGGCCTGGCACCGGAAGGTGTCTGGGTCCGCTCCGACGGCGAGGGCAAGCCCCCGGTGACCGACGGCCCATTCGCCGAGACCAAGGATTTGATCGCGGGCTGGATGATCATCGATGTCGACTCCTACGAGCGCGCCGTCGAGCTTGCCGGGGAATTGTCCGCCGCGCCCGGCGCCGGCGGCGAACCTATCCACGAGTGGCTCGAGGTTCGGCCGTTCTTGACCGCCCCGCCGACCGTCACCGACTAGATGGCTGCTGACGCGGTAGACGAGGGCCAGCTGCGGGATCTGATCCCGGGTGTCCTGGCTGCCCTCGTCCATCGCGGTGCAGACTTCGCGACAGCCGAGGACGCTGTGCAAGAGGCACTGATCCGTGCTTGGGAAACCTGGGTGACGGGGTCCGCTCAACCTCCCGACGAACCCAAGGCTTGGCTGATCACCACCGCGTGGCGTCGGTTTATTGATCTCGCCCGATCCGACACCGCGCGGCACCACCGCGAAGTCCTGGCCGCCGACGATCCGCCACCCGGACCCGTTGCGTCCGTGGATGAGACGCTGCGGCTCTACTTTCTGTGCGCGCACCCGAGCCTCTCCCCTACGTCGGCTGTCGCGCTGACGTTGCGGGCCGTCGGCGGCCTTACCACCCGTCAGATCGCACAGGCGTATCTTGTGCCCGAAACAACGATGGCCCAACGGATTTCGCGAGCCAAACGGATGCTGAACGAGGTCCGGTTGGATCGCCCCGGGGATCTGCGCACAGTGCTTCGGGTGCTGTACCTGGTGTTCAACGAGGGGTATAGCGGGGATGTCGACCTCGCCGCGGAGGCTATCCGGCTGGCGCGGCAGCTGGCCGCGACTACAGATGACGTGGAGGTCGCGGGCCTGCTCACCCTGTTCCTGCTCCACCACGCCAGACGCCCGGCTCGCACCCGCGCCGACGGCAGCCTCGTGCCGCTGTCCGATCAGGATCGCGGCCGGTGGCGGCGTGACCTGATTACCGAGGGCGTGGCCGTGCTCCAGGCCGCGCTGGCCCGCGATCGCCTCGGGGAGTATCAGGCGCAGGCCGCGATCGCGGCCCTGCACGCCGATGCGCAGACCGCCGAGGAGACGGACTGGGTGCAGATCGTCGAGTGGTACGACGAGCTGGTCCGACTCACCGACAGCCCGGTCGTACGGCTTAATCGCGCGGTCGCGGTCGGCGAAGCGGACGGACCACGGGCGGGACTCGCCGCGCTCGACGAACTCGACCCGGCGCTCCCCCGGTTCACCGCATCATCCGCCTACCTCCACGAGCAGGCCGGCGACCTCGCCATATCGGCGCGGCTCTACGTTGAGGCCGCCGAGCAGGCGCACAACCTCGCCGAGCGCAACCACCTGACGCTCCGAGCGGCCACACTCCACCAGCGACTCTCGGACGGAGACTGCTGAAAGTCGGTTCTCCGTCTCAGATGGGGTCGCTGCTGGAGTAGCTATCGGTCTGTTGGCGCGCACCGTAGCGCTCGGCATATGCCTCATGCTTGCGTGCGTTTTTCTCGCGGT
>NZ_JBFAGW010000008.1:55006-189122 GCF_040653875.1 Mycobacterium sp. NPDC050853 | reverse complement strand
TGCCAGGGTCCGGCAGTGGTGGCAGCGAGCAGCTGGGTCAACTCCGTTGCCGCGGTGGCGTACTGCGTCGAGAGCGCCTGCCACTGCGCGGCCGCGGCCAACAGCGCACCGGGACCGGGGCCACTGGATAGCAATGTGGAATGGACCTCGGGAGGTGAGGCCATCCAGATGGGCGCGGACACCGGTCCTAGCCCCGCGCCATCATGTACGTCGCAGCGGCCTGCAAGTCGCCTGTGGTGTAACTGGCGGCAGACTCCGAGATACCCAGACCAGCACGGCCCAGCTCCTCAACGGCCAGGGCGGCCACACCGGTGTGCTCCACACCGCGCACGCTGAACGCGGCCGCGGTCTCCAGTGACACCGGATCGGCAGCAGGCGGCACCACGGCACCGATCACCGGAGCGGCCACTGCGTGAGCCGCGGCCAAACGCGCGGTGAGCGCCTCAACCGCGGCACTGGTGGCGAGCAGGCCTTCCGGAACGACATTGAGATTCATCGTGGGTACTCCCTTCCCTGAGCAGCATGTTCAATGACGAGCGAACTAGCGGCCGATGCCTGCCCGGGGGCTTCATCATCGGATGGCGCTCCGCCCAGGCGCCGTAGAGAGATAGCTGTACCAATCACTGGTGATCGACAGGTCTCGCGAATCGGCGGCCGCATGGGGGTTAAGTTAGCATCACCTAATTGTGCTGTCGATAGTTCGCTCAGCATCAATATGCAGAGTCTGACCTGTTTAATTATCAGACAGATAGATTGCTGAATTCCATCCGGTATTACCCTCTGTTCCCGGCTTTCGAGCGTGACCTGGGCGGATCGTGGTCTTGCCGCAGAGAAACCGGCGGCGTGCGCTATGCCGCCAACACGGACGATGGCTGCACAGTTGTGTCATAGGTCACTAGCAACGGACCGGCTACCGCCCCGGACCCCGCGCGGTCAGTCGAGCGGGCGGTCCGAAAGCGCCGCGAGAGGTCGTCACCATCACTGAGGCCCAGGGATGCAAGTGCCGGGAACCCGGTTGGCGGACCCGCACATATGGAGTGAATCGACACCTCGCGGTAAGGCCGAGACAACGAAGGCCGGGAACCCCTCAGGGTCTCCGGCCTTCCGTCATTGGGCTTCCTGGCCCACTATCTTGTGGGCGAAGGGGGACTTGAACCCCCACGTCCCGAAGGACACTGGCACCTGAAGCCAGCGCGTCTGCCATTCCGCCACTCGCCCCAACGACCGCGGCAGCTTATCACGGTCGCGGACCCACCTCCGAACCGAGAATGACCCGGCGAAAGCCCGTCCACCCACGCCAATCCCAACAAACCTCGTGCATAGAAGGCCTCTTGGTGCCAAGACGATGTCGTCTCGTAATAGAGGAGTGGGTCCCGACGATCATCAAACCGATACCATCTAGTCGAGATCCGCTCGCGGCGGTGCACTGTGCCATGCGCCCAGAACCTGCCGTGCGATCGCCGAAAGGAGGAAGGCATGGGAATTGTCCAACGCTTCGAGCGCAAGCTCGAGGACGTGGTCGGCGATGCCTTCGCCCGCGTCTTCGGCGGCAGCATCGTCCCGCAGGAAGTGCAGGCCTCGCTGCGTCGCGAGGCCGCCGATGGAGTCAGGTCAGCGGGCCAGGGGCGGCTGCTGGCTCCCAACGAGTTCTTTGTTCTCCTCAGCACCGGAGATCACGAGAAGGCGGCGGACGACCGCGATCTCAACGCAGACACGTTCGCCGAACACCTGCGCGAATATGTTCGCGATCAAGGGTGGCAAACGTATGGTGAAGTTGTTGTCCGATTCGAACAATCACCTAGCTTGCACACCGGCCAATTTCGTACGCGCGGTGTAGTCAATCCCGATACCCAGCGGGACCATATGCACCAGGCCCCTTCGACCCCGGATTCACAACCAGGAGCACCCATGACTGACAACCCAGGTCCCCAGCAGGGACGCCCCGGCGAAGAGTACGGCCGAGATGACGACCGGTACGGGCGTCCCGATCAGGATCCGCGTGGTCAGCAGCCGCAGGGCGACCAGGGCTACCCCCCGCGCCAGGGCGGCCACGAGGGCGGAGGCTACGGCCAGCAGTACCCACAGGACTACGGTCGTCCACCGGCCGGCTACGAGCAGGGCGGCTACCAGCCGCGTCCGCCGCAGCAGGGCGGATACGACCAGCCCGGGCGTGGGGGCTACGACCAGGGTGGCTACGGCGCACCCCCACAGCAAGGCGGCGGGGACTACGGCCGTCCCCCCGCTCCTCCGCAGCAGGGTGGCTACGGCGCACCCCCACAGCAAGGCGGCTACGGCGAGCCTCCTCGCCCGACCTACGGCGAGTACGAGCAGGGCGGCCCGGGTGGCGGATACAGCTCCCCGCAGGGTCCCCCTCCGGGCCAGGATTACGGTCGCCCCCCCGGCTACCCACAGCAGGGTGGCTACGGCGCACCGCCGCAGCAGGGCGGATACGGATCACCCCAGGGTGGTTACGGTGAGCCCGAATACGGCGACTACGAGCACGGCGGCTACCAGAGCAGCCCCGATTACGGCGCTCCCGCGAGCAGCCCGGGTGCCGGTCGCACCACGGTTACCTTGCAGCTGGACGACGGCAGCGGCCGCACCTACCAGTTGCGTGAGGGCACCAATGTGATCGGCCGTGGACAGGACGCGCAGTTCCGGCTGCCTGACACGGGCGTTTCTCGCCGTCACCTCGAGGTGCGCTTCGACGGGCACGCCGCCCTGCTGTCGGATCTCAATTCGACCAACGGCACCACCGTCAACAACGCGCCGGTCACCGAGTGGCAGTTGGCCGACGGCGACATCATCCGGCTGGGCCACTCCGAGATCATCGTTCGGGTGCAGTAGGACCGCACCCCACAACACCACGTTCGAGACAGGCTGCACATATCGGGCCCCGTCGGGTAACCCGGCCAAGTATCGTTGCTCTGCCGAGCCATAACCATCCGGCGTCGACGATCCACCGGGTACGTCTCGGTAGGGTCCAGTCTGCCGGACACCCTCGCCGAGGCGCGACGGACCAGCGAGAGGAACGACAACCGGATGCAGGGACTGGTGCTCCAGCTCACCCGCGGGGGGTTCCTGTTGCTGCTGTGGGTGTTCATCTGGTCGGTCCTGCGCATCCTGCGCACCGATATTTACGCACCGACCGGGCAGCTGATGGCCAATCGGGGGCTGAACCTGCGTTCCATTCGCCCCGCTAAGGCCGGCCGGCGACAGATGCAGTACCTGCTGGTGACCGAAGGTGCGCTGGCGGGCACACGGATCACGCTCGGCACGCAGCCCATCTTGATCGGCCGGGCCGACGACTCCACATTGGTCCTCACCGACGATTACTCCTCGACGCGGCACGCGCGGCTATCGCCACGCGGATCGGATTGGTACGTGGAGGATCTAGGATCGACCAACGGCACATATCTGGATAGGGAGAAGGTGACGACGGCGCTGCGGGTTCCCCAGGGGATGCCGGTACGTATCGGCAAAACAGTGATCGAGCTGCGCTCGTGACGCTGGTGCTGCGCTACGCGGCGCGTAGCGATCGCGGACTGGTGCGGTCGAACAACGAGGACTCGGTCTATGCCGGGGCGCGCCTGCTGGCGTTAGCCGACGGTATGGGCGGTCATGCAGCCGGTGAGGTTGCCTCCCAGCTGGTCATCGCGGCGCTGGCACCGCTCGACGACGACGAACCCGGTGGCGACCTGCTGGACACCCTGGCCGACGCGGTGTACTCCGGCAACGCGGCAATCGCCGATCATGTGCGCGCCGAACCCGAGCTGGATGGGATGGGCACCACCCTGACGGCGTTCCTGTTCACGGGAAAACGGCTGGGCATGGTGCATATCGGCGACTCGCGCGCTTACCTCATGCGTGACGGTGAGCTCAGCCAGATCTCCAAGGACGACACCTTCGTCCAAACCCTTGTCGACGAGGGTCGGATCACCCCGGAGCAAGCCCACAACCATCCGCAACGCTCGCTCATCATGCGTGCGCTCACCGGTACACCGGTCGAGCCGACGCTCATCATGCGCGAGGCACATGCGGGGGACAGATACCTGCTCTGTTCGGACGGGCTCTCCGATCCGGTGAGCCACGAAACCATCGCCGAGGCGTTGGAGATCGCCGATGTCTCCGCTGCGGCCGATCGGCTCATCGAATTGGCGCTGCGCAGCGGTGGACCCGACAACGTCACCGTCGTCGTCGCCGACGTCGTGGAGCTGGACTACGGACAGACCCGGCCGATCGTGGCGGGGGCGGTATCCGCCGATGCCGACACCGACACTCCGCCGCCGAACACGGCCGCCGGACGTGCCGCCGCGATTCAGCGGGCCCTGAAAGAGCCTGAGCCTGCGGCAGACGAAACCGATACCGAGACAACCGAATCCGATACCGCTAAGCCCAAGAAACACCGTCTGCGCTGGCTGATAGCCGCGGTACTCGTGGTGCTGGTCGCGTTGGCCGGGCTGGCCATCGGACGCCGCGTGGTGCTCAACAACTATTACGTGAGTGCCTACGAGGGCAACGTCTCCATCATGCAGGGAGTCCAAGGCGCGCTGCTGGGCTACCGACTGCAACGGCCGGACCTTGTCGGTTGCCTCGACTCCCGCGGAGACATGTCGCTGGTGAGCTACGGCGAGCCCGCATCCGGTCTGTCCTGCAAGTACTTCAAGGTGTCGGACCTGCGCCCGTCCGAGCGTCAGCAGGTCGAGACCGGCCTGCCCGGCGGCACCCTCGACGAGGCCATCGGCCAGCTGCGCCAGCTCACCAAGAACGCGCTGCCGCCGTGCCCACCGCCCGCACCCAAGACTCCGACAACAACACAGCCTTCGCCCACGCCCGTCACGTCGGGACGCACCCCGTCCACCACATCCGGTCCCGCGACAGCCACGACGACCACAACTACCCGGCCGTCTCCTACGCCTACGTCCACAACGAGCCCTGGCGCCAGCACCACACCGTCCACATCTGCGCCGGCACCTTTGCCTGCGCCCCCACAAGAACCGGGTGTCACCTGCCGGACCGTGTCATGACGACGGCGCCCCAAACCGCTGTCGTGCCCAGCGTGGGAGGCAATGTGCAGCCCGCACAGCCGACACGACGCAGCGCGGAGTTGGGGCTTCTAGGATTCGCTGCCGCCATCACCACCGTCGCCCTGATCCTCGTGGAGGCCAATCTCGAACGCGGTCTGTCGCTGGACCTGCTGAAGTATGGCCTTGCCTATCTGGTCCTGTTTGCACTGGCCCACTTCGCAATTCGGCGCTACGCCCCCTACGCCGATCCGCTGTTGCTGCCCTGTGTGGCGTTGCTTAACGGCCTCGGCCTAGTGATGATCCATCGGCTGGATCTAGCGAAGGTGGCCGCCGGCGAGGGCGACGGCACACTGGAAGCCAATGCGCAGGTGCTGTGGACGCTGGTGGGTGTCGCCGCACTCATCGGGGTGCTGGCGACCGTCAAGGACCACCGGATGCTGGCACGGTACGGGTACACCTTCGGGATTATCGGCATCGTATTGCTGGCCATTCCAGCGCTGCTCCCCTCCTCGGTCTCCGAACAGAACGGGGCCAAGATCTGGATCGAGTTGCCGTTCTTGTCGATTCAGCCCGCCGAGGCCGCCAAGATTCTGTTGCTCGTATTCTTCGCCGCCTTCCTGATGACCAAGCGCGATCTGTTCCGCACCGCGGGGCGGAGTTATTGGGGTGTGGAGTCACCACGCGCCAGAGACCTGGGGCCCCTGCTAGCCGTCTGGGCAATATCGGTGGGAGTCATGGTCTTTGAGAAGGACCTGGGCACCTCGCTGCTGCTCTACACCTCGTTCCTGACCGTGCTGTACATCGCGACGGCGCGGATCAGCTGGGTGCTAATCGGGCTCGGTCTCTTCGCCGCCGGCGCATTCTTGGCGTACTTCCTGTTTGCGCACGTGCGCGTGCGCGTAGAAACCTGGCTCGACCCCTTCGCCGACGCGGACGGTAACGGGTACCAGATGATGCAGTCCCTGTTCAGCTTCGCCACCGGAGGCATTTTCGGCACCGGCCTGGGGAACGGTCAGCCGGGCACAGTGCCCGCCGCCTCAACCGATTTCATCATCGCCGCCATCGGGGAGGAACTCGGGCTGGTGGGCCTAGCCGGTGTGCTGTTGGTATTCACCATCCTCATCGTCCGCGGCTTCCGCACCTCACTGGCCGTCCGAGACAGCTTCGGCAAGTTGCTGGCCTCCGGACTATCTGCGGCGCTGGCACTGCAGCTGTTCATCGTCGTCGGCGGCGTCACCAAACTGATCCCGCTGACGGGCCTCACCACGCCCTGGATCTCCTATGGCGGGTCGTCGCTGGTGTCCAATTACGTGCTGCTGGCCATCCTGCTGCGCATCTCGCATATCGCGCGCCGGCCGCTCACCACCAATGCCGCGCCCAACGCAGCCCCCATCGCGGAAGCCCGCACGGAACTGATCGACCGCGTATGAACACATCGATCCGCCGGGTGTCTCTCGTCGTCATGGGACTGATCGTGCTGCTCCTGGGCAATGTCACCCTCACCCAGGTTTTCACGGCGCCCGGACTGCGCGCCGATCCCCGTAACCAGCGGGTGCTTCTCGACGAGTACTCGCGTCAGCGGGGACAGATATCGGCGAGCGGGCAGCTGCTTGCGTCCTCGGTGGCCACCGACAGCCGGTTCCGCTTCCTGCGGCAGTACGCGGACCCGCTGGTGTACGCACCGGTCACCGGCTTCTACTCACTCAACTACTCGAGCACCGGGCTGGAGCGCGCCGAGGACACCGTGCTCAACGGATCCGATCCCCGGCTGTTCGGACGGCGGCTCGCGGACTTCTTCACGGGTCGTGACCCGCGGGGCGGCAGCGTGGTCACCACCATCCGCCCCGATGTGCAGCAGGCCGCCTATGACGCCATGCACCGCGGCTGCAAGGACGGCTGTCGCGGCTCCGTGGTGGCACTGGAGCCCTCCACCGGAAAGATTCTCGCGATGGTCTCGACACCCTCATATGACCCCAATCTGCTCGCCAGCCAGGACTCCGCGAAAGAGAATGAGGCCTGGAAGCGTCTGGGGGAGGATCCGGCGCAGCCGATGCTCAATCGCGCCATCTCGCAGACGTACCCGCCCGGCTCGACCTTCAAGGTGATCACAACGGCCGCGGCGCTGGCCGACGGCAAGACGGTCAACACCGAGGTAACCGCCTCTCCGACGATCTTCCTGCCGGGCAGCAATGCCACCCTGGAGAACTACAACAGGGCCTCCTGCGGTGGCGGCGACACCACCTCGCTCAAGGAGGCGTTTGCGCGCTCCTGTAACACCGCCTTCGCCAAACTGGGTGCCGAACAACTCAAGCGCGACAAACTGGTCAAGGCGGCACAGGCATTCGGCCTCGACCGCGAGCTCGACGGCATCCCGCTCCAAGTAGCCACCTCCACAGTCGGTCCGATGTCCGACGACGCTGCCGTCGCGATGTCGAGCATCGGGCAGAAGGATGTCGCGATGACCCCCCTGCAGAATGCGATGGTCGCCGCGGCCGTCGCCAACAAGGGCGTGCTGATGCAACCGCATCTGGTCGATAGCCTTAAGGGTCCAGACCTTTCCAATTTGTCCACCACCACCACCGATGACATCGGCCAGGCCGTGTCACCTGCTATCGCGAACACATTGACCGAACTGATGATTGCCTCAGAACAGCGCACCGCACAGACCGGTGCCATCCCCAGCGTGCAGATCGCATCGAAGACCGGCACCGCCGAGCACGGCACCGATCCACGCAACACCCCGCCGCACGCGTGGTACATCGCCTTCGCCCCGGCATCGAGCACACCGTCGGATGCACAGTCCTCCGCGATGACCCCCAAGGTCGCCATCGCAGTCCTCGTCGAAGATGGCGGAGACCGCGCCCTGGCGGCCACCGGCGGCTCTGTCGCCGCACCCATCGGCCGCCAGGTCATCGCCGCCGCACTACAGGGAGCCTCATGACGGTACGTGTGGGAGAGACGCTTTCGGGTCGCTATCGGTTGCAGCGGCTCATCGCCACCGGCGGTATGGGCCAGGTGTGGGAGGGTGTCGACAGTCGGCTGGGCCGCAAGGTCGCCGTCAAGGTACTCAAGGCCGAGTTCTCCTCGGACCCAGAGTTCATCGAGCGGTTCCGGGCCGAGGCGCGCACCGTCGCGATGCTCAACCATCCGGGGATCGCCAGCGTGTACGACTACGGCGAAACCGATATCGACAGCGAGGGCCGCACCGCCTACCTGGTCATGGAGCTGGTCCACGGCGAACCGTTGAACTCGGTGCTCAAGCGCACCGGTCGCCTGTCGCTGCGCCACTCCTTGGACATGCTGGAGCAGACCGGCCGCGCCCTGCAAGTAGCCCACGCCGCGGGCCTGGTGCATCGCGACGTGAAACCGGGCAACATCCTGATCACGCCCACCGGTCAGGTCAAGCTCACCGACTTCGGCATCGCCAAGGCCGTCGACGCCGCCCCGGTCACCCAGACCGGCATGGTGATGGGCACCGCCCAATACATCGCACCCGAGCAGGCGCTGGGACACGACGCCACCCCGGCCAGTGATGTCTACGCGCTGGGAGTCGTTGGATACGAAGCGGTTTCGGGTAAGCGCCCGTTCTCCGGGGACGGCGCGCTGACGGTCGCGATGAAGCACATCAAGGAAACGCCCTCGCCGCTGCCCGCCGATCTGCCACCGAACGTGCGCGAGCTCATCGAGATCACGCTGGTGAAGAACCCCCAGAACCGCTACACCACCGGCGGTCTATTCGCCGATGCGGTGGCCGCGGTGCGTGCCGGTCGACGCCCGCCACGACCCAACCAGGCGCCGACCATAAGCAGGGCCACGCCGGCGGCCATCCCGCCTGCCACTGCGGTCCGGCCCGCCGTCGGGGCACCCAGCCGGGTCGCTCCTCCCACCTCCCGGACACGCCAGCCAACGGGCTCGCACCGGCCGCCGCCACCCCGCCGCGGCACGTTCTCACCCGGCCAGAAGGCCCTTATGTGGGCTGCCGCGGTGCTGGGCATCTTCGCGATCATCATCGCGGCGCTCATCCTCCTGCGCGCCAGTGAGCAGAAGAATGACTCGCCGACCACCCCGGCAACGGTCCCCAGCAGCGAAGCACCCTCAAGCCCAGCTTCAGCTTCGCCAGGAGCGCTTGCGCCAGCTAATATCGTGGCTCTGCTTCCGGTCGCCGAACCGGACCCTAGCCCTGGGATGAAATCACCCTAATGACCACTCCGCAGCACCTCTCGGACCGCTACGAGCTGGGGGAGATCCTCGGCTATGGCGGCATGTCCGAGGTTCACCTGGCGCGCGACCAGCGGCTGAACCGCGACGTCGCGATCAAGGTGCTGCGCGCAGACCTGGCCCGGGACCCGAGCTTCTATCTGCGTTTCCGCAGGGAGGCACAGAACGCCGCCGCACTGAACCATCCGGCGATCGTCGCGGTCTACGACACCGGTGAAGCCGAGACGCCCACCGGGCCACTGCCCTACATCGTGATGGAGTACGTCGACGGCATCACGCTGCGTGACATCGTCAAGGATGACGGCCCCATGCCGATCCGCCGGGCGATCGAGGTCGTCGCCGACTCCTGCCAGGCGCTCAACTTCAGCCACCAGCACGGCATCATCCACCGCGACGTCAAGCCCGCCAACATCATGATCAGCAAGACCGGCGCGGTGAAAGTGATGGACTTCGGAATCGCGCGCGCGGTGTCGGACGCGGGCGTCAGCGTGACCCAGACGGCAGCGGTTATCGGTACCGCGCAGTACCTTTCGCCGGAGCAGGCTCGCGGCGAGACCGTGGACGCGCGCTCCGACGTCTACTCGCTGGGCTGCGTCTTATACGAATTGCTCACCGGAGAGCCACCTTTCGTCGGCGATTCACCCGTTGCGGTGGCCTACCAGCATGTGCGTGAAGACCCGGTAGCGCCGTCCAAGCGCAACCCGGAAATTCCGCCCGGCCTGGATTCCGTTGTGCTCAAAGCACTTTCGAAGAACCCCGATAATCGGTATCAGAATGCGGCGGAGATGCGCACCGACCTGATGCGCGTGTATCAGGGTGAGCAGCCCGACGCCCCTAAGGTCCTCACCGACGCCGAGCGCAGCTCGATGCTCAATACACCCCCCAACACCAAGGCATTTCCGAGCTCCGGATCGCAGACCGGTCAGCTTTCGAACCATTACGCGGAGCCCCGGCGGAATCCGCTGAGCCGCTGGCTGGTTGGCCTTGCTGCACTGGTGGTACTCACCGTGGTGGTCACGTTCGCGATCATCTGGGGCAGCGGACCGTCTCGGGATGTGCAGGTTCCCGACGTGACGGGCAAGTCTCAGTCCGAGGCCGTGGCGGCCCTGCAGAACCTCGGCTTCAAAACCAAGATCCAAAAGAACACGAGCTCAAAGCTGTCCCCCGACAAGGTCATTGACACCGATCCCGCGAAGGGCTCTACGGTGTCGGCGGGCTCGGAGGTCACTCTGAACGTGTCCATCGGGCCGGAGAGCCAGCAGGTACCCGACTGCCACGGCCTCAGTTTCGGCGACGCGGTGAAGAAGCTGCAGAGCGCCGGTTTCAAGGGCACCTTCACCCAGAGCGAGACCAAGTCATTGCCCGAGGACAAGGGCAGGGTCATGGCCACCAACCCATCTGCCGGCCAGTACTCGGCCGTCACCAACAACATCACCATCGTTGTCGGCAAGGGTCCCGGCGAGAAGCCCGCGCCGGATCTCGTCGGTCAGAACATCGATGTCGCCCTCAAGAACCTGCCCACCTACGGATTCACCGCACCACCCACCGTGATTCAGATTCCCAGCCCAGAAGCGAAGGGGCAGATTCTGAGCACGAATCCTCCTGCCGGAACGATGTTCCCAGAGGACGGCGTCATTGAGATCCGGGTGTCCCAAAGCGGGCAGTTCCGCATGCCAAATCTCGTAGGCAAGTTCTGGACCGATGCCGAGCCGATGCTGTACCAGGCCGGATGGCAAGGCGGGGGCCTATCGACCGAGGACGTGCCCTCCGACGGCAACAACAGGGCCCGCGTGGTTTCACAGGATCCGCCGGCCGGCGCGGGTGCCCCGTTCAACGGCCCGATCCGGCTGCGCTTCGGACAGAGCTAAATCCCGTACGCAGACGGTTCCTCGGTTAGCCGCCGAGGGCGGCGACCCGGCCGGAAACCCCGTTCAGCGCCGTAGCGACCTCGACCTCGAGCGACCGCACCAGCGATTCGTCAAGGGGCGCACCGCAGTAGGTGAGCCAGTTGGCCAACATTCGGTGCCCGCCCTCCGTGAGGATCGACTCGGGGTGGAACTGCACCCCGTGGATCGGCAGCTCGGTGTGCATGACGCCCATGATCACGCCGCTGGCGGTCCGGGCGATCACCCGGAGCTCATCGGGCACGGTGTCGGGCAGGATGGTCAGCGAGTGATATCTGGTGGCCGTGAACGGATTCGACAGGCCGCGCAGGACTCCGGCGTCCTCGTGCTCGACGGAGCTCGTCTTGCCGTGCAACAGCTCCGGAGCGCGATCGACGGTACCGCCGAACGCCACCCCAATCGCCTGATGTCCCAGGCACACCCCGAGTAGCGGAGTGCCCGTCTTCGCACACGAATGAACCATCGCGATGGACACGCCCGCGCTCTCCGGCGTGCCCGGACCGGGGCTGATCAGCACGCCGTCGAAGTCAGCGGCCACCGCATCGGTATCCGCCAACCGTGGGTCGTCGTTGCGCCACACCGTCGCGTCCACACTGAGCTGACCCAGGTACTGGACCAGGTTGAACACGAAGCTGTCGTAGTTGTCGACCACGAGGATGCGCACAGATCAAGGGTACGGACACGCGCCAGCGGTTTCCCCGCCGGTTCCCAGCCGGTTTACAAGCTGACGCCTACCGACCCTCCAACGGAATCGCGCGGCCCGGCCCGACCGCGTCCCGGTATCCGGCCACCTCAAGGTGATGCCCGCGATTCACCGTGTACCCCAAGCCAAATCGCGCCACGTATTGCCGATACAAGTTCACCAGCGGCGCGGCGTCGAGCGCTGCCTGCATGGCATCGGCATCTCCGATGGCCGTGATCACGTACGGCGGGCTATAGGTGCGGCCGTGTAGCAGCAGCGTGTTGCCCACGCATCGGGGCACCGACCCGGCTACCAGCCGCTGGTCATCCTGCATCTGAATGGCCTCGGCGCCCGCGCTCCACAGCGCATTGAGCACGCCCTCGACATCCTGCTGGTGCACCACCAGGTCGTCCGGGGACGCATCCCTGGGGAACCGGCCGTACGCGTCGCGCTTGGCATCGGTGAGCGTCACCACCAGCCCGGGGCCGGTGACGGGCCGCACGCCCGCGGCATCGGCCATCTCGCCGGTTTCGGCGAGCGCCGCCGCCACCTGACTATCACCGCCCGCCGACTGCTGGCGTGCGTCGGCCATCTCATTCGCCAGGCCGTCGCGGGTGGCACTGAGCTTGTCTACCGACTTCTGCGTCTCGCGCACCAGATCCACCAGTCGAGGGGAGGGAGAGTCGCCGCGGCGGATCTCGCTGCCGCCCGACACCGTGTGCGTCGCGGCCAGCAGAAAGCCGGCCAGCGCGCAGACGAGCGGCACGCCGACCCGCCAGATGAGAGGTTTCCGGGGCTCATCGGAGCCTGAACCTCTTCGCGCTAGCGGCTCATCGGCGGTCACCAGAAGATTGTCGCAGCCCTGGGCTGTAACCTGCGTAAGAACCCATTACGACTCCGGCCGCGGCGATCACTCGTCGTGCCGCCCTATCCGAGATGCTCCCGAGGTAGTCGATGCCCAAGTCCAAGGTCCGTAAGAAGTCCGCGTTCAACGCAACCACGGTTAGCCGTACGCCGGTCAAGGTGAAGGCTGGCCCGTCCAGCTTCTGGTTCGTCGCGTTCTTCCTCACCCTCATGCTCATCGGCCTGGCCTGGCTCATGGTCTTCCAGCTCGCCGCACAGCACATCACGTGGATGCTGGATCTGGGCCCGTGGAACTACGCCATCGCGTTTGCCTTCATGATCACGGGGCTGCTGCTGACGATGCGGTGGCGCTGATCATCCGCATGCTGTCGTTGCCGGTGCGGTTAACGCCTGTTTCCGCTGAGTCCACCCTTCAGACACCCAATCACAACGATGTGATTTATCCCCACTGTGGATAACGCCTGTGGATAACTCGCCCGCATCTCCTGCCGAATGGGGCCCGAAACCTGCCGGCATCGCCGCCACGGCCCTTGTTGGTGCCGCCTTCGGCGTCGCCGCCGTCGCACTGGTCTCGGATGCGCCCGGCCGCCTGCTGGCCTCGGTGGCCGCTCTCGGTCTGCTGGGGTTCGCCGCCGTGTCGTGGCGCTGTCGTCCCAAGCTACGTATTGCCGATGACGGACTCGTGCTGCAAGGTCTCACCGGTAGCACGCTGCTGCCCCGCGCCTCGGTGGACTCGGTGAAGGTCACCGAGTTCCGACGGCTTGGTCGACGGGCCCGACTGCTGGAAATTGAATCCGGCGATCGACTGATTGTGCTGAATCGGTGGGATCTCGGCACCGACCCCCGCGATGTCCTCGAAGCGCTGCACGCCGCCCGGTATCGGGCGTGAAAACCGTCACCCGCGTATCGTTGCCTTAGGTAATTATTCCTGGGTAGCGGAACCTTCGAACAAGGCGGGCACATGACACGAACCGACGGCGATCAGTGGGACATTGTCAGTAGCGTCGGCTTCACAGCCCTCATGGTGTCCTCGTTTCGCGCACTCGAGACCACCCGTTCCGAACCGCTCATCCGAGACGAATACGCCCGCGCCTTTGTCGAGGCTTCCGGCGAGCCCCATCTCACCGAGGCCCTGGCGGCGCCGAAACCCGAGTCCGAGTGGGACGCCGCTACCACATATCTTGTCAATCACCTTGCCGTCCGCACCAAGTTTTTCGATGAATTCTTTACTGCTGCAACGGCTTCTGGTATTCGGCAGGCGGTGATCCTGGCGGCCGGCCTCGATGCGCGAGCCTACCGGCTGCCCTGGCCGGACGGCACCGTCGTCTACGAGCTCGATCAGCCGAAGGTCCTCGAGTTCAAAGACCAGGTCCTGGCCGATCAGAAGGCGACACCACTGGCACAGCGGCGCGAAGTAGCCGTCGACCTTCGCGACGACTGGATCGCGGCCCTGGAGACGGCGGGCTTCGACGCGAGCAAGCCGACGGCCTGGCTCGCGGAGGGTCTGCTGGCGTATCTGCCCGGAGCCGCCCAGGACGCACTGTTCGAGAACATCACCGCGCACTCCGCCCCCGGCAGCTTCCTGGCCACCGAGTGGCGCCGGCGAGTGGCCACCGCCGATCAATGGCAAGACGCGGTCAACAAACTCAGGCCGGACTTCGTCAAGGACATCAATATCGGCACCCTTATCTACGACGACGAGCGCAAGGATCCGATCGACTGGCTGCGCGAACACGACTGGCGGGTAGACACCGTCAATCGGCTGGAGCAGGCCGCCACGTATGGGCGACCGGCCCCGAGCGAGCACAGCGAAATCACCTCGCTGTGGTCGGACGCATACTTCATCACCGCCACGCGCTAGCTGTAGGCCGCGCGGGACACAGTTCTGCGCTTACGCGAGAGCTTCCCTCTAGCCTCGACTAGAGTTTCCCATGCAATCACTAAAGAGTGTTCCGTCTGGACCAATGAGCGAAGCGGCAAATGCCTGCGGTTTGACGGCGGGGATGAGGGCTGGGAAGTATGGCTGGCAGTGCGGGTGCCGGCGGGGAGTTCGCCCGTCGGGGCATGCAGATCGAACTGACCATCGCTGCGATGCGCGCGCTCGAATCTCAACGCGCCCAGCCGCTGTCATATGACGAGCACGCCCAGACGATCATCGACGCCGTCGGGGATCCGTACACACGGGCACTCCTGAACATCGGCGTCCGTGAGGATCCGTCGACAGAGAACGAGACCCGCACCTACTTGCTCACCAACTACATGGCGGCGATGTGTCGGTACTTCGACGAAGCCCTGCTCGCTTCCGTGCAGGACGGCGCTCGGCAGGTGGTGCTGCTTGCCGGGGGCCTCGATACCCGCGCCTACCGACTCTCCTGGCCCGCCGGAACCATCGTTTATGAAGTCGACTATCCCGAGGTCCTCACGCTCAAGATGAAGGCGCTCGACAACGCGGGCGCCGAACCCCGGGCGACACAGCGCATGGTCCACTGTGGGCTCGCCGAACAGTGGCAGGCCGAACTGACCTCGGCTGGTTTCGACCCCGACGCTCCCACGGCCTGGCTGGCCGAGGCCGTCATCTCCAACCTCCCGGGCGGCAGCCAAGACGCGATGTTCGAGCGGATCATCGAGATGTCGGCGCCCGGCAGCACGATCGCGACGGATAACGATCCGCTGACCCCGTCGGGGCAGGTGTGGGACGACCTCGTGGACGCCATCGCCCCCGAGACCATCCGCGATGCCGACTACTCGGTGCTCGCGCACTACGACGAACGCACACTTCCCGGTGATTGGCTTGCCGGGCATGGCTGGCTGACCCAGACATGTACGGGTCGTGAGCTGGCACAACGCTATGGTCGCCCGTTCGGCGATGTGCTGGCGCGGGGATTCCAGGATCTTGCGGACCGTCGTTTCCTCACCGCGACACTGCCCACCGACTACCTGGGACGTTCGACGGAACCGCCGGACACGCAAAGAGATCCCGGTCCATAACTGGTACAGGCCGGTAGCTTGCCCGACACCATCACAATTGGGCGCCGTGTCGATAATCTTGAATTCAATGTGCAGAAAGCGGGTGATTCTTTGGATGGCCAAAGGGAAAATGCCGTGACCTCACCTGCGCACAAGTACCAATTCGATCTGATCGCCGCGGCTCTGCGTGCGCTGGAAAGTCAGCGCGGCCATCCGTTGGTCCACGATCCGTTCGCCGCTGTGCTGGTTACCGCCGCGAATGAGCCACTCAGTGGCGCCTTCCTCGCGGCAGGATTTCCCGAGAACCCTTCGGCGGCAGACGGCACCTTTCTTCTCATCAACGCGTCAGGCATCTTCACACGCCACGGCGACGACTTCATCACCACGGAGCTTGGGCTGGGCACCCGGCAAGTCGTGCAGTTCGCCGCGGGCCTGGACACTCGGGCCTACCGGCTCCCATGGCCAACGGATGCGATTCTGTACGAAGTGGACCATCCGCACACGTTGGAGTTCCGCGGTCGCGTCCTCAAGGAACACGGGGCGGTGCCGTGCGTTACCCAGCGTTTGGTGCCCATCGCTGCCTCGACCGACCCTTGGGTGGAAGTCCTGTGCGACGCAGGATTCGATCCCGAACAACCCACCGCGTGGCTCATCGCACCGCTGATCATGGCCGGCCTACCCGGGACTGGTCAGGACCTGCTGTTTGAGCGAATCATCGAGCTGTCCGCGCCTGGCAGCGCCATCTGCAGCGACGCCAATATCTTTATCACCTCGACCGAGACGTGGGATTCAATCGCTGAACCTGTTGTCCCCGAGGACGTTCGGGCCGCCAATTTCTGGATGTTGACATACCCGGATTCGCGCATGCCGCCCGCGGACTGGCTCACGGAGCACGGCTGGATCACCGATGTTCAAACGGCCGCCCAGATCGCCGCGCACTACGAGCGGCCCTTCACCGACGATGTTCCGGACATCGTCAAACAGCACACACAGTGGCAATTTCTCGCCGCCAAGCTGCCGTCGTGACCTATCCGGAGTAGGTCAGAACCTTCGCCAGGATGAGCGCTACCGACAGCGCGATCACCACTGCCGCCAGCACCCACGGCGTCGACGGCTTCTGGACGAGCCCGGACATCCCCGTCCACCGGCACACCTCGCGGTGGTACAGCAGCGCGCCGGCACTGAGCACGCCGAACAACAGCCCACCCATATGGCCGGCCAATGAGATACCCGGCAGCGAGATGCTCAGCCCGATGTTGAGCACCAGCACAATGATGATGGTCTGCGGGTTCAAACGCTCGCGCAGATACAGCACCAGCGCCGCACCCAGCAGGCCGTAGATCGCACCGGAGGCACCGGCCACCAACGCATTTGGGCTGAACCACATCGCGATGGCACTACTGCCGAGCAACGCGGTGCCGTAGATCGTGGCGTACCGCTCGCGACCGAACGCGTGCTCCAGGCCGGGACCGATCATCGCCAGCGAGAGCATATTGACCCCGATGTGCATCAGACCGAAGTGCAGGAAGCCTGCGGTGATGGTGCGCCACAGCTCACCCTGTGCCACCCACGGCAGGTACAGCACCAGGTCCCGGAACAGCGGGCTGGTGGTGACGGCCATCGTCTCGTCGGCGCTTCCCACCACGGCGGCGTACACCAAAACGTTCACGGCGATCAGGGCCCAGGTGATCCAGGCCCGCGCCTGCTGCAACGGTTTGACCCGACGCATCGATTTGGCGCCCTCCGCGACGCATTCCACGCACTGCTGACCCACGGGCGCTGATCGCATGCACGCCGGACACACGGGGCGCCCACACCGCACACAGCGCACCGCGGTGGCCCGGTCCGGGTGCCAAGCGCACCCGTAGACCGGTACCTGTCCGGGATGAGCCATCGGGACCTAGCTGATGGTGATGGAGTTGATGACGACGTCCTCGCTGGGACGGTCACCGCGATCGACGGCGGTGGCAGCGATCGCGTCGACAACCTGCTGCGAGGCCGGGTCGACGACCTCACCGAAGATGGTGTGCTTGCGGTTCAGGTGCGGGGTCTTGCCGACGGTGATGAAGAACTGCGAACCGTTGGTGCCCGGTCCGGCGTTCGCCATGGCCAGCAGGTACGGCTTGTCGAACTGCAGCTCCGGGTGGAACTCGTCGCCGAACTGGTATCCCGGGCCGCCGCGGCCGGTGCCGGTGGGATCGCCGCCCTGGAGCATGAAGCCCTCGATGACGCGGTGGAAGATGGCGCCGTCGTAGAAGGGGCCGCTGGCCTCGCCCTTGGCGTTCTTGGTCGAGTAGTCCTTGCTGCCGTCGGCGAGGCCGACGAAATTGGCCACGGTCTTCGGGGCGTGATTGCCGAACAGCGCGATGACGACGTCGCCACGGTTGGTGTGCAGGGTGGCGGTCTGAGTCTGGATAGGTGAAGTCACGATGACCATCGTGCCACCTGGCGCAGCCCGCTCCGCGAGGCGCCTGCGGCACGCCGCTGCGCCAACTCCTCGCCAGGCGCCGGCGAGTGCGCAAAGATGGCATTGAGCCTTGAACCGTCCGAACCCAGATCACCGCCCAACGAAGGGACCTGCTGACGATGAGCCTGCTGACCAAGACCGATGAACCTGCCGTCAAGCTCACCTCCGGGGAGCGTCTGGTCCGGGGACTCAAGGAGGCGGCACTCGCCCCTATCGACGTCTCACGCGGCACCGCCGGACTCGGCTTCGGGCTGGCGAAGTCCGCGGCGGGCAAGCTGTTCAGTCGGGGCAAGGCGGTGTCATCGGAAGTGCAGGACGCCGTCGCCGATGTGGTTGACACGCTGCCGGAGGTGCTGAGCGCTGCCCGCAAGCGCAAGCTGCCGCGCGCGCTGGCCGGGCTTGCCGTGGTGGGCCTGCTGGGTGCCGGGGCGGTGGCATTCACTGTGCTGCGCCGCTCGGGACAGCCCGAGCCATCGACGCTGGCGCCGAGTGTCGATACGCAACCTCAGCCGTAGGGCTGATCGTCGCGAGCGGGATGGAACTGAGTGGAGCCTAGGAGAATCGAACTCCTGACATCTACCTTGCAAAGGTAGCGCTCTACCAACTGAGCTAAGGCCCCTCACCTGCTGCTGTGTGCCACACTTCCATGTTGTTGCGTGCCACGGTGATTGCGGCCGCGTAGGCCACGCCCAACAGTGCGAGTACCAGCAGCAGCGCTCTCACGTGGCGGACCTCCCAACAAGTGTGGTGGGGCTAGGAGGACTCGAACCTCCGACCTCTTCGTTATCAGCGAAGCGCTCTAACCACCTGAGCTATAGCCCCTTAGACCGAACGCAGAGATTACCGCACAGGGCGGGTGCATCCCAAACCGTTAGTCGCGATCGGCCAACGTGACCTCGATACCGCCAACGAGATCGGTGGTCAGGTTGTAGATGAACGCGCCGATGGTGGCGGCCGCGGTCATCAGCACGATGTTGACCAGGCCGATGAGCAGCGCGGTACCGAAGATGGTGCCGCTGGACACCAGCTCGCCGCCGCCGCTGTTGGTGATGAGCTCGCCGACGTTCTCGTTGAGCTTCGACCACACACCCATCGCGCCGAGCACCAGGTACAGCATGGCGACGGCGATCATCCAGACGAAGAAGAACACCACCGACAGCACCAGTGAGACCTTGAGGGTCGCCCAGGGGTCGACGCGCCGGATCTGCATGGCCGCGCGTAGCGGACCCTTCCGCGACGGTCCGACGGTGACTGCCGAACCACCCTGCGCCGCATCGCTTCTACCACGGGGCGGGCGGGGGACTGGGCCCGAGAGATCGGGCAGGTCGTTGTTCTTGACGGCGCGCACCGGCTCCTGTGCGCTGGATTCTCCCCAGGGGGTACTCGAACGCACCCGCTCGGGCCGTTCGGTTCTCTCGGGACGCTCCGGCAGCTCGTCGTGGGGCTCAAGCTCGGGTTCCAGATCAGGTTCTGGCCGAGTCAGCGGTGTGGTGAATCCGGCCGGGGCAGCGGTCCCGGAAATGAACCTGCTGAGCCGGGCATCCAATCCCGCCGACGGACGGTTTCCGGGGCGGGGCGCCGGGGTGGGTGCCGTGGGTGGAGCGGCGTCGGCGTCGATCACGGGGATGATCTCCGTCGGTACGCCGCCGGGGCGCGGCTCACGGCCGGGCACCCGCTGCGGACCGGTAGCAGCGGCGTGTGAGCCACGCCGCCGCTCCGCCCGCTGCCAGGGAGGCAAGTCCGTTTGGTCCACGGGGCGCTCGCTTCCGCCAGATTCCCCGGAATCGTTCGGTGAACTCACCTACGGCTCCTTACTCGCTTGCGGTGTCTGCTGCGCCGTCTTCAAGCTCAGCGTCCCCTTCATCGGCATTATGCGCGATGGCCAACAGGGTGTCGCCTGTCCCGAGGTTCATCAGGCGCACACCCTTGGTCTGGCGTCCGGCCTTACGCACCGACTTCGCCGTTGTACGGATGACACCGCCGCCGGAGGTGATGGCGTACAACTCGGCCTCCTCGTCCACGACGAGCGCACCCACCAGGGCTCCGCGGCGCGGGTCGTACTGAACTGTCAGCACGCCCTTGCCGCCACGTCCCTGCACCGGGTACTCCTCGATCGCGGTGCGCTTGGAGTAGCCGCCCGAGGTGGCCACCAGCAGGAACGTGCCCTCACTGATGACGTTGAGCGACAGCAGCTCGTCCTCACCGTTGAAGCGCATGCCCTGCACACCGGAGGTGGCGCGGCCCATCGGCCGCAGCGCCTCGTCGGTGGCACTGAACCGGATGGACTGGCCGTGTGCCGAAACGAGCAGCAGATCGTCCGCGGCGGCGCACAGCACCGCACCCACGAGTTCGTCACCGTCGCGCAGGTTGACGGCCACCAGGCCACCGCTGCGGTTGGAATCGAAGTCGGTGAGCTTGGACTTCTTGACCAGCCCATTCTTGGTGGCCAGCACCAGGTACGGCGCGTCCTCGTAGCTCTTGATCTGGATGACCTGTGCGATGCGCTCCTCCGGCTGGAAGGCCAGCAGGTTGGCGACGTGCTGGCCGCGCGCGGTGCGGGCGGCCTCGGGCAGGTCGTACGCCTTGGCGCGGTAGACGCGGCCCTTCGTGGTGAAGAACAGAATCCAGTCATGCGTCGAGCACACGAAGAAGTGCTTGACGATGTCGTCCTGCTTCAGGCCCGCACCCTGCACGCCCTTACCGCCGCGCTTCTGGCTGCGGTACAGGTCGGTCTTGGTGCGCTTGGCGTACCCAGTTTCGGTGATGGTGACGACGACGTCCTCGCGTGCGATGAGGTCCTCGTCGGCGACGTCCCCGTCCGCGGAGATGATGCGGGTGCGACGGTCGTCTCCGTAGCGTTCGACCAGCTCGCTGAGTTCGTCCCGGACGATGGCGCGCTGACGTTCCGGCTTGGCCAGGATGTCCTCGAGGTCGGCGATCTCCGCTTCGATCTTGGCGAGGTCCTCGACGATCTTCTGTCGCTCCAGGGCCGCCAGACGACGCAGCTGCATATCGAGGATGGCCTGGGACTGAATCTCGTCGACGTCCAGCAGCTCGATCAGACCCTGGCGGGCGATGTCGACAGTCTGCGAAGCACGGATCAATGCGATCACTTCGTCAAGCGCGTCAAGCGCTTTGACCAAACCGCGCAAGATGTGCGCACGCTCGTTGGCCTTACGCAGCCGGTAACGGGTACGCCGGATGATGACGTCCAACTGGTGGTTGACGTAGTGCCGGATCAGCTGGTCCAGGCGCAGTGTGCGCGGCACGCCGTCGACGATCGACAGCATGTTGGCGCCGAAGCTGGTCTGCAGCTGGGTGTGCTTGTAGAGGTTGTTCAGCACCACCTTGGCGACGGCATCGCGCTTGAGTATCACCACGATTCGCAGGCCGACGCGGTCGGAGCTCTGGTCCTCGATATTGGAGATGCCGGCGATCTTGCCGTCACGAACCTGGTCGGCGATCGAGGTGATGAAGTTGTCGTGGTTGACCTGGTACGGCAGCTCCGTGATCACCAAAGACGTTCTGCCCTTGGTGTCTTCCTCGATCTCGGCCACACCGCGCATGCGGATCGAGCCGCGGCCAGTGGTGTAGGCGTCGTGAATCCCTTGCGTCCCAACGATCAACCCGGATGTCGGGAAGTCGGGGCCGGTGATCTTCTCGCAGACCGCGTTGAGGGTGGTCTCCTCATCGGCCTCGTGGTTGTCCAGTGCCCAGTAGACCGCCTCGGCCAGCTCGCGCAGGTTGTGCGGCGGCATATTGGTGGCCATACCGACGGCGATACCGCCGCTGCCGTTGGCAAGCAGGTTCGGGAACCGGCTCGGCAGCACCGTCGGTTCCATGACGCGGCCGTCATAGTTGGGGATGAAATCGACTGTCTCCTCGTCGATTTCGCGCAGCATCTCCATGGCCAGCGGGGTGAGCCGGGCCTCGGTGTAACGCATGGCGGCGGCGGGGTCGTTACCCGGGGAACCGAAGTTTCCTTGGCCGTCCACCAGCGGGTAGCGCAATGACCAAGGCTGCGCCATGCGGACCAGGGTGTCGTAAATAGAGGAGTCGCCGTGCGGGTGGTAATTACCCATGGTCTCGGCCACCGAGCGCGCCGACTTCGCGTGGCTGCGGTCGGGCCGGAAGCCGGAGTCGTACATCGCGTAGAGAACGCGGCGGTGCACGGGCTTGAGGCCGTCACGCACCTCGGGAAGTGCGCGGCCCACGATGACGCTCATGGCGTAGTCGATGTAGCTGCGCTGCATCTCTTGCTGAATATCGACCGGTTCGATGCGGTCGACGATGTCATCGTCCCCCGGGGGGTTCCCCGGCGGCAGCGTGGTGTCGGTCATGTGCTCCTCATTCGTCTTCCGCCCGGCAGTACAGAAACCGGGCAACCTCCCCAGCCTAGTCATTCCCCCGACAGGTTTCCTGGATGCAGCGCCGTACGTCCCGCTGAGCGGCTTTAGATGCCGATATCTGAAGTATCCGGTACTGTTTGTTACGCAGGCTTGAGCCGCGACGAGGCGGCCAGAGCTAACTTAGGGAGCTGCCCACCATGACCACACTGACATCCCAGTTCACAGACGAATCCGCAGGTGAGCGCCTACGCCGCTGGGCCGATGAATGGCGGCGGATGGCGGCGGTCGCCGTGTCCTCGACAGGCGGCCTCAAGACCGGACAGATCTACGACATCGTCGGCACCCAGAACTTGTTCGGCGAGGAATCGCTCTTCATCAACTTCGGGTACTGGCGTAACCACCCCAGCACGCTCGATGAGGCCAGCCGCGACCTCGCACGGCTCGTCGCGTCCAGCGCCGGGTTCACGGCCTCCGATGTGGTGGTGGACTGCGGCTGCGGATATGGCGATCAGGACATCCTGTGGGCCAACGAGTTCAACGTGAAACACATCACCGGGGTAAATCTGGCCGAGGAGCAGATCGCCATCTCCACCCAACGCGTCGCCGAAGCGGGCCTCTCCGAGAAGATCGAGTACGTGAAGGCCTCGGCCACCGACATGCCGTTCGGCAACGAGTCGTGCACCAAAGTGGTCGCACTGGAGTCGGCATTCCACTTCCCGTCACGGATCGACTTCTTCCGCGAGGCGCTGCGGGTGCTCAAGCCGGGTGGGCGGCTGGTGACCGCCGATATCGTGCCGCGGCGCACCGGACTCACCGCGCTGGCACGTAATCAGGTGGCGCGCAAGGGCTGGCAGAATGCACCCGCCAATGCCGTGCAGTGGGCGGTGGACGTTCAGGGATATCGGGATCTGCTGCTGGACATGGGATTTGCGCGCGCCGAGACCTGGTCGATTGGCAAGGACGTATATCCGCCGTTGGGCAAGTTCCTCGGTAAGCGCCTGCGCCAGCCCGATATGAAGCACATCAATCCCGTGTGGCGCGGCGCGTTCAACTCGGTCACGATGCGGATGACGGGCTCGTATTCCGACTACATCGTGGCGGTGGCCCACAAGGCGTGAATGCGGCTTAAAGCAACGTCTTTCGTTCGGCGAGAAGGTCCACGTACTGGGCGATGCGCCTGGCGCGGGTCTCTGGCTTCTTGATCGTGGTGAGCCGGTACAGGAACGGCCAGCGCGCGGTTTTGGTGAGGGAATCGAAGAACGTCTCCGCGGTCGGGTTGGCTTGTAATGCCTTGGCGAAGTCGTCGGGAACTTCGATGGTGGCTTGCGAGCTGTAGGCGGCGTCCCAGCGGCCGTCGGCCTTGGCGGCGTCGACCTCACGTTGGCCGGCGGGCCTAACGCGGCCTTCTTTGGTGAGCCGTTCGATGTGGCCCACGTTGATCTGTGACCAAGTGCTGCGTGAGCGTCTGGGGGTGAACATGCGCAGGGAGTAGGTCTCGTCGAGCGATTTGGCCTGCCCGTCGATCCATCCGAAGCAGAGCGCTTCCTCCAGGGCTTCTTTGTGGTTCACGCTGGGTATGCCGCTGGCCTTCTTGGCCATCTTGATCCAGACGCCGGGGGAGTCGCCGTGGTTCTCTTCCAGCCAGGTCTCCCAGTCCTGTTGGGAGGCAAAGAAGATGGTGGGGCGATCGACGGCCATGCCGTCACTCTACGAGTGACCGGTGACAGGCATCAGAAGGTCCCGCTGCCTGACCGAAGGCGGCGGACACAATTGACCCCGCATTGTGCTCTGACGTGACGAACTCCCACTTACTTCCGGCCATCTGCCAAACATGATCTGCCGCGCTACTGGCATTCGCCGCTCAACAAGTAAGTTGTCCCACCATGTGGAACGGTGACGAACTCGAGCTCGACGAGTACCTGGCCTTCATCGGCTTCGACGGCGACCGCTCGCCAACGCTGGACACCTTGCGCCTCCTGCAGCGTGGGCACGTCCTGAACATCAAGTGGGAGAACCTCGACGCGGTGCTGCACAAGCGTGTCGCGTTGGACATCCCCACGGTCCAGGCCAAGCTGTTGCGCGGCCCCCGTGGGGGTTACTGCTACGAGCACGTCGCATTGTTCGCCGCCGCGCTACAAGGACTGGGGTTCGACTTCTTCGGTATCCAGGGCCGAGTTCAGATGGGCGCCACCACAGTGCGGCCGGCCACACACGGAATGCTTGTGGTTCGGCTTGGCGGAGAACGGTGGCTCTGCGATGTCGGATTCGGCGCAAGTCCACTGGCACCCATCCGCCTGGTCGACGAGGACGTGATCACCGACGGGTCGTGGACCTATCAACTGCTGCGTAGCGAGGTCACTCCGGGTGCCGACGGGTGGACACTATCGGAGGCTGCGGGGGACGGCACCCAGCCCGGATGGATGAGTCGGCACACCTTTGTGCTCGAACCGCAGTATCCGGTCGACTTCCGGATGGCCAGCTACTTTGTGGCCGCCAGCCCCAATTCACCTTTCAGCACAAGGATTTTCGTGCAGCGCTTCGAACCCGACCGCCTCCATGTTCTGGATCATCAGACGCTGCATGACATTCGGCCCGGAGTGGGGCGCGAGACCCGGGTGCTGACCGCCGACGAGGTAC
This sequence comes from Mycobacterium sp. NPDC050853, assembly GCF_040653875.1. NCBI lineage: Bacteria > Bacillati > Actinomycetota > Actinomycetes > Mycobacteriales > Mycobacteriaceae > Mycobacterium > Mycobacterium sp. NPDC050853. The sequence continues at coordinate 164,007 of NZ_JBFAGW010000008.1, read as the reverse complement.
TCATCACGCTTCGGGAGATCTTCGGTATCGAACTTGGCATCGAGGATTCCGCGCTGCTGTTGCAGAGGCTGGCCACGCAGTAGCGTCGACACATGACTGAGTCCGTGCCCTCGAAATCGCGGCTACTGGTGAAGCTGCTCGTCACAAACATCGTGGCGACAATCGCGTTGGGTGGGTTGTTGATCCTGGCCGCCGGCACCTGGAACTGGCCGCAGCTGTGGGTTCTGGGCATCGAGGTCACCCTCCTCAACCTCGGCGTGCAGCTCTGGCTGCTGAACTACAACCCCGCCCTACTCGCCGAGCGACTCGGATCTCCAAGCCAACCGAACCAAACCGCGTGGGACAAAATCTTCGTGGTCATTGCGATGGTGGGCACGCTGGCATGGTTCGCAGTGCCGGGACTTGATCATCGGTGGCACTGGTCCGACGTCCCCGTCTGGCTTCAGATCGTCGGTGCCGTGCTCATTGTGGTTTCGTTGCTTTCGATGGTGCTTGTATTCCGCGCCAACAGCTTTGCCGCCCCCGTTGTGAAGATCCAGGCAGAGCGCGGGCATTCGATCGTCGACTCCGGACCGTACGCGTACGTACGGCATCCGATGTACACGGGCGCGATCCCGTTCATGATCGGTATGCCGCTGTTGCTCGGTTCTTGGTACGCACTCATCGGGTCGGCGGTAACCGTGGTGGCGCTGGGATTTCGAGCAGTGGGCGAGGAGCGGCTGCTTACCAAGGAGCTTGACGGCTACCCGGAGTACGCGGCGCGGGTCCGCTACCGACTTGTGCCCTACGTGTGGTGATCTCTCGGGCTGACTGCAGGGTTGCCCCCAACTAGAGCTATCCGGGGTCCCGCGCTCGGTTACCGAACGCCGTATTCAACGCCCCCCGAATCCGCCGGCCAGCCCCCCTCCTAGAACCCGGCCGGGCGACTCTTCTGGCAGTGGCCGTGGCGTTCCTCCACACCCGCAAATTCGATGGAACCGAATCAGGCATACCGGCGTCTCAACATGTAGATGGCGGAGATCTGTCACTTCCAGTCTGTGAAAGGACACGGGTTATGGGGTACGCGGACCGGCTGTACGCCTTGCAACTGGAGTTTGGGCGGGCCTCCGAGAGTCGGAAGCTAAAGACTGCGCAGCGCTTCCAAGAGATACACGCGGAACAGGCGCGGCAGGCGCGAGAACGGGCGGCCTGGCAGGCCGGGGAGGCGGCGAAGGCCGTGGAAGCGCCTCTTGCCAAGGATGCACCGGCGAATCGGCCGGCCATACCCGGCTGGGATGACGAGGACAGTTTCTGGGAATTTCGCAATCGGTTGAAGTACTAGGGCTGAGGGGTTTGTGGTGGTGGTTTATGACACGGGTCGGCAGGTGTTGGAGGACGGCGCCAAGATCCGGGATTTTTGTGGGTACTGGGAGATTTTGAAGAGGCATCAGGGTGAGTTGAGCGAGGCTGGGGTGAATTTCGCGGGTTTGCCCATCGACCAAAGCGGTGATGCGTTCGATAAGGCGTATTACAAAGAGGCCGATATCGATTTGAAGGTGATCCGCGAGTCCGGGGACCATCTGCAAGATGCGGTGGCCGGTGGCACCCAGCAGGTGGGGTTGATCGGCGAGACCGAGCGCCTCTCCCAGTATTTGAAGGGGCATGCCGCCGACGCGGCGTGGGACAAGTACAAGACCAACACCGAGCAGTTGCAGGCCAACATTCAGAAACTCAAGGACGCCCAGGAGGCCGTCGCGGGCGTCGATGACAACTTGTATTTCGGGCTCAACAAGAAACAAGACGAGTACACCGCGGCCATCACGTTGATGATCGAGGGGACGATTCAGAACAGCCCGGGAGATTTCGAGAATCGGTTGACCACCGGTGCCGCCGCGATCAAGGCCGATAACAAGGGCGGCGACGAAGACAAACATCTGTATGCCTGGCATGGCAGCCCGGGAGTGAATTGGCCTGCGCGGCAAGTCAAAGACGATCTGCAGACCAGTGTCATCGGCGCGTTCGCCACCGCGATCACCGCGTTCAACGACGCCAACGCCAGCATGGATCAATTCGTCACCGACAACTACACCATCCTGCGCCAAGCACTCAACACCAACGAAAACGGACCTGAGGACAGCTCTTTCAAGAAGGTGACACTGGAGCAGTTGAAGACCGTCTTCGATCAGGGGAACTTTGCGAGCCTGCCCCCAGAGCAGCAACAGCGAATCCTCGACCAGCTCAACGCGATGATGGAACACGCAGGCATAAACACCCCACAGCGGCAGGCCGCGTTCCTCGCCACGTGCGCAATCGAATCTGGGGAGCTGACCATGTGGTACGAGGGCGCGTACGCCGGCGGGCCCGACGCCGACTGGTTTAACGCGCATTACGGCCCACAAACCGCGAAAGGGCAAGAGCTCGGGAACACCGAATCGGGCGACGGCGCTCGGTTTATGGGGCGAGGCCCCATCCAGGTCACCGGCAGGAGCAACTACCAGCGTTTCACCGATTGGTACAACCAGAGCTACAGCCCGAACCCACCGATGGACTTCACACAAACACCAGAACTCCTTCAACAGCCCGAATACGGGTTCGCGGCAGCTGAATGGTACTGGACCGCACACGGGGTTAACACCGCTGCCGACAGCGGAGGGATCGACGCGGTGACCGATATCGTCAATTACTACGACGGCAACCGGGATAAGAAGCGCGACGTCTACCAGAGGGCGCTATCCGCGCTCGGCGGGTGACAGAGGGAGCAACGATATGTTGAAAATGAGCGCCCGGGGACTGCGTCCTCTCCTTGCACTTCTGCTCTCGCTGGCGGCCTGCTCCTCCGGCAGTCCAGTACAAAGTCCTGCGACCGCTGCGCCGCCGACGGACTTTTGCACCAATGTGGGTGGGACATGGGACGGCTCCAAAGAAAGCTGCTCTCTGACCGGCACGAACTCAAAGAACGTCACCGCAAAAGTTCAAGCCACCTATCCCGCCAACCTGCTGGACGACCCGGCGGCGGGACCAGCGCTCCAACAATTCCTGAGCGATTTCTTCAAGAAATTCGGCCACCCGAATGACAATCTCACGCAAAACAGCGAAGCGAGCCTGGGGTACAAGACGTACAAACACGCCCCAAACACGCTGTCCGTCGTCTTCTTCGAGGAATGGTTCGTTACCGGTACGCCTCACCCCAACGATGCGGTCATCACCTTCACCTTCGACCAGGCGAATAAGAAGCCGCTCACACTCGGGGACCTGTTCTGTCCCGGCGTCGACCCGTTGGTGGCACTTCCCCCGCTCGTCCGCCCATACGTGGAGCAGGCAACCGGGCTGGACAAGGACCCCCGACTCACCATCAGCCAGTTCGAACCCCAACCCGGCCATGGCGGCTACAGCGACGACTACAAAGCCTGGTACCTGGACGGCGAAGATCTCGTCCTCGTGATGCCCGCCGAGCGCTCAGGGCCGGTCCACGCCGGCGCATGGCAACCCCGTACTCCACTTTCCGCGCTCGTTTCCATCCAGCGTGGGGGTGCCTGCTCAGCGTGAACCAGGGCCAATCACAGCCGAATTGCCGACGTAGACAAATTAACTGAGGGGTTTATCGATGTTACGGATCGCGAGATTTGGCGCCGGCCCTGCCGTGCGAAGAGGGCTTCTTCTAGCGTTACTCGTGACGCTGCCCGTTGCCGGGTGCGGCCCGAAGCCTCCATCCGAGGCGCCTGCCCCGATATCGGCGGTGGCGACGACGTCAGCTATTCCGGCCCCGCTGCCGGCAAACTTTCCTCGCAGCCCGGCCACCATCGAAGCCACCTTCGACGGAAACCCGTTGACGTTCAATGACCCGGTCTGTCTTGGGTTCGGTCAGGAAACCACGATCGGCTTTAGTACTGCGCCACAAGGGAGTTCGTTGAGCCTACGGCTGGACACCGCGACCTCCACCGTGGACGAGATCCAGATCGGTGTACCGGGACGAGGCACGTACCTGTGGAAGACGTGGTCGCATCTGCCATCCCCACCCACCGTCGTGGTGCAAGGCCCGACGTACAGCGTTTCGGGCGTGGTGTTCTTGAATTTGGACCCCGGCGAGCCTAAACCGATTCCGTTCACCGTCACCGCAACATGCCCCGCCTATCCCAATCCGCGGCAGCCGTCGACTCCACCAGCCCCTCCCGCACCCGACCCGAAGGGGCCACACGTCGACGCGACGGTCGACGGCAGACTCCTGGTCGACGGCACCGATGCCGCTTACTGCAGCCGAGAACCGAACGGCTCCTTGAGGATCGGAGTTAAACCCGCCCTGGGTAAGCCAGGAAACAGCCTCACTTTCGATGTGAAGGATGATGCAGTACTTTCCGGAAATGTGGGCGGAGCACTGTTCAGCTACACGACCCGCGTTCCCGCCGATGCGTCGGTGACCAAAGACGGCAATACCTTTCACATCAAGGCCGATCTGTATCGGATCGATCAACAGAAGGCCTACGACGAGCCCCACCCCGTCGAACTCACCGCCACCTGCCCGGGGCTGTAACCCGCCCCAAATTTATGGAACCGATTCGCACGAGCGCGCGTCCAAGTACGTAGTTGAAGCTTCAGATAGAGGTTTCTACAGCGTGTGCCGTGTGCAAGGAGGGCCGCTCTGATGACGTACATCGACTCTGATGGTGTTGAAAAGTTGGCAGGTGTGTGGGGCCGGGCCGCCGAGGGCCTCCGCGCTCAGGGAGACAAGGTGCGGTCCTGCGAGATGCGAGCGGAGACCTTTGGTTCTCACTACTCCGAGCAGATGGCGGATGTCGGGCCGGCGATCGAGCGGCTGGCTGGGCTGATGACCCACGGCGGTGCGAGTTGTGATGACTATCGCGACAAGCTTCGAATGACTAGTAGCGCCTTCACGGGAACTGATGACCGGACCGCCTCGGGGCTTGGTGGCGACCCCTCGCGCCAGAGCTGAGGACCACTGCGCCGCTCAAGTCAGCCCGGCTACGACACCGCCGCTCACACGGACGGTTCCAAGGCCCTTGAAGACGGCCTACGCGACGGGGTGTTCACCAAGGTCAGTGCGTCCACCGATGATCTGGCCCGTCACCAGTTGTGGATCATCTTCGTCGACCTGGACGCCTACCCCGAGGCCGGCACCGGGAGCCACCTCAAGAACGTTCACGCCATCGACAACGCAGCTCGATATAGGGACTCGTCTTGTCGACGTGCTACTCGCCTATCTGAGTGAGACGGCCCGGACTCAGAATCCCTTGGGCGACTGACCCTCGACGCACTGTGGGGAACAGCTACTTCGGCTTTGCCCACCCCAAGCGCTTGCCAGCCTCAACGATTGTGGGGGCCGATAGGTCGCACCACGTCTGTGCAGTCGGCAATGCCGCGGCTGCCACTGCCTCAGGCGTCGGCTCGAAATCGAATTGCGCTACGTTCGCCGAATCCACCAGATCCGCACCACACTTGGCTGGTTCGTCGGTGAGGATGAGGACGGTAACGCCTTGCGAGTCGATCGTCCGTTGTTTGAGATCGCGGTAACTGTCAGCAAGTCCACGGTGATTGAACAGGGTCACGGTGGCCACGAAGCTATGCGCGGCATCCTGGTATCGGCATGTCTGCATGCCTGAATCATCTTGTTCTGCGGCACCCGTCAATGGCGCTAAGCCCTGGCGGACCAATTCCTCGGGCTGAATCAGGCTGCACGGATCTGTCTGCGGGGTGAACGGTTCGTATCCGGAGTTCTTGAGTGTTGTCGATGGGCTGGACGAAGTGCTTCCCGACGGAGCTCCTTCGGATTTCCCACTTCCACATGCCGTTCCAGCCAACCCGACTGCCAGTAGAGCTGCCACCATAACCATGCGCTGCAACGTCATATTCACCATTCACTCTTCCGGACAGATCCCCGGAACGTATAGAAGTCGTCTTCTTCCAGCTCTGACAAAGTTCTCGGACGTTCCACCGGCTCCAGCTCCGCGTCCGGTACACAAAGAGGGGTATTCATGAACTCTTCCGTGGCCAGCCGCACAGTCTCCATATCAGCGATGCCGGTGTAGACCGTCTCAAGAATCATTTCAATCGCCGTGGAAGTTTCGTCCTCGGTCATCTGCCATCACCCCAAGGTGTTCCGCTGTCGCCACCCCAGTATCCGTCTTTCGGTGCTTGTTGAATTCTCGGGGCCTGCTGAACGGCCGCCGTGACGTTCTTGATCAACTCCGGATTGACCTTCATACCCGCGGAACCCTCCGTGGCCTTCGCGAGGAACTCCTGTCCCTTCTTTTGCACGAACGCCGCGGGATCCTTCGCGAACTCGATCACATCCTTAACGAGCTCGACTCCCTTTTTGATTTGCTCCATGAGCTTGGTCGCCTCGTCATACACCTGCTTGAGTATCTGAACGAGCCGCGCAATCTGCGCCGCTGTTCCAGCTCCGGGAACCTTTTTCGCAAGAAACTTGAGCAGGTCGCTGAAGTTGTCTATCTGCACTTCTTCTGCCAATTTGGTGATCACCATATCGGTCAGGGTGCCGATCATCTTCTTGATTTGCTCCACAAGCTGACCCATGCAGAGCCTGAAGGTCCGCATGACGGGACCCTCGGCCTGCAACCCTTTTGAAAGCCGGTCCGCATAGGGCGCAAAGGCCTGGGCAGCCGCCCCGTCCCACGTTGGCTCGATCCGCTTTGTCATTCCGGCGAGTTCGCGCCCAACAGCCTCCGCGCCGTTGCCCGACTTCTCGTAGACCTGCCCCAGACGGTTGAGCTCCTCCCAGTTCCCGATCAACGGCAAGAAGGTGTCGTTGATCGGGCTCCACCCCACCAGCGCCTTAATGTACTCGTCGGCGTCCGCCAGCCAGTCGACTCGTTCACGCACGATTGGGACCAAATCTGCCTGAATCGTTTCGGGCGCAGTGAGATCGGGCAGCGCTCCGTATGTGAACGGCTTCCCAAACGGCACCGGGTCTTGCGAGTTCGGACTGTCGTGCTCAAACGGGTGCGATGTCTCTCGAATTCGAGCGCCATTGTGGTATTCGGTTCGTGCATACTCGCGGGACAGCGTCACCAGTTCGTCCCCGGTCATGTGAACAGCCTCTTGACGCTGGTCGTAACGATCTCGCGTCGAGACCATCATGCCGTCGGCCGTACCCTTCAGTTCCGACATCAAGCCGTCCCAGCCCGACTTCGGGACCCCCTCGGTGCCGATCAAAGTCGTGATCTTGTCGACGTACTGGCCCAGCTCACGCGTTGCACCACCAAAACCCGATAGCTGATCGGGTTCTACCTTGAACGTCTCGGCCACAGCCATTCTCCTCTGTCAGTCCTACTTGTAGGTAGGACGGCAGAATCCGGAGCCCGGTTCCATCACTGAGGAAGACATTTTCAAACTAGTTGAATCCGCAACTATCTCGCCGGGCGAGCAAGTAGTCCCTACACGTCGAGGAAGCGCACATCCCTCGCGTTACGGGTGATGAAGCTGCGGCGGGCCTCGACGTCCTCGCCCATCAGGATGGAGAACAGCTCGTCGGCGGCGGCGGCGTCATCCAGGGTGATCTGACGCAGCACGCGCACGGACGGATCCATGGTGGTTTCCCACAGTTCCTTAGCGTCCATCTCGCCCAGACCCTTGTAGCGCTGGATGCCATCGTCCTTGTTGATCTTCTTGCCGGCTTTGAGCCCGGCTTCCATCAACCCGTCGCGCTCACGATCTGAGTACGCGAACTCGGGCAGGACACGCTGCCACTTGAGCTTGTACAGCGGCGGCTGCGCCAAGAAGATGTGTCCGTGCTCCACAAGCGGACGCATGAAGCGGAACAACAACGTCAACAACAGCGTCGAGATGTGTTGTCCGTCAACGTCGGCGTCGGCCATCAGCACGATCTTGTGGTAGCGCAGCTTGGCCAGGTCGAACTCGTCGTGGATACCGGTGCCCAGCGCGGTGATGATCGCCTGGACTTCGGTGTTCTTCAAAACCCTATCGATGCGGGCCTTTTCGACGTTGATGATCTTTCCGCGCAACGGCAGAATCGCCTGGAACATCGAGTCGCGGCCGCTCTTGGCGGAGCCGCCGGCCGAGTCGCCCTCCACCACATACAGTTCGGACTTCGACGGATCGGTGGAGCGGCAGTCGGCCAGCTTGCCGGGCAGCCCACCGATATCGGTGGCACTCTTGCGGCGCACCAGCTCGCGCGCCTTGCGCGCCGCGATGCGGGCCTGCGATGACGAAACCGCCTTGTTTACAACAGTTTTCGCATCGGCCGGGTTGGAGTCAAACCAGTGCTGCAACTGCTCGTTACAAACCTTCTGAACAAACGACTTGACCTCGGTGTTGCCCAGCTTAGTCTTGGTCTGGCCTTCGAACTGCGGCTCACCGACCTTCACCGAGATGACCGCGGCCAGGCCCTCACGGATATCGTCGCCAGTGAGGTTGGTGTCCTTCTCCTTGAGAAGCTTCTTTTCCTTGGCGTACTTGTTCACCACAGTGGTCAGCGCCGCACGGAAGCCTTCTTCGTGGGTACCGCCCTCGTGCGTGTTGATAGTGTTCGCGAAGGTATGCACCGATTCGGAATAGCCTGCGTTCCACTGCATCGCGATTTCTACCTCGTGGCCTTCACCCTTACCGGAGAAGCCGACGATGGTGGTGTGGATGGCCGACTTGGTGCGGTTGATGTGCTTGACGAAGTCGACCAGACCGTCGGGATAGTGGAACTCTCGCCTCTTAACCTTGTGCGGTGCAGCCGATTGCGCTGCTTGCTCTTCCGCGGATTTCGGCGCCTCGGCGGTATCGCTGACCACCTCGTCAATCACATCGGAATCGCTGACGCGCTCGTCGGCGAGCTTGATCGTCAGGCCCTTGTTCAGGAAGGCCTGCTCCTGCAGACGCCGCGCGACGGTCTCGAAGTCGTAGGTGGTGGTCTCGAAAATAGTCGGGTCGGCCCAGTATCGAACCGTCGTTCCCGTCTTCTTGGTGGGCGCGCCCTTCTTCAAGGTGCCCGGGACAGCCCGGTCGTAGGACTGCTCCCACTCGAACCCGTCGTAAGAAATCTCCAACTCCACCCGCGTCGACAGCGCGTTCACCACCGACACACCCACACCGTGGAGGCCGCCGGACACCGCATAGGAATCCGAGTCGAACTTTCCGCCGGCATGTAGCTGGGTCATGACCACATCTACCGTCGGGATTCCCGTGGCATGCATTGTGGTCGGGATGCCACGACCATCGTCCGTCACCTGAATACTGCCGTCGGCCCGCAGCGCCACATCAATGGTGGTCGCATAGCCTGCCATTGCTTCGTCGACCGCGTTGTCCACCACTTCCCAGATCAGGTGGTGCAGGCCGCGCTCGCCGGTGGACCCGATGTACATGCCCGGACGCTTCCGGACCGCTTCGAGCCCTTCGAGGATAGTGATCGACTCGGCGCCGTATTCGCTCTTGGCACTCTTCTTCGGGGCAGCCACGATCGACTTTGTCTCCTGTCTGGAAGGGACGACTCTCGCGGGTCACGGACCCAGCGATCGGTGTTATGACCATCCTACTGGTCGGCACCGACGGCAACTGGTTTCAGGGCATGTTTCGTCCCCTCTATTTACGCCGTCCGTCGCATATCTCGAATCGGTCTGGGTCCTGACGGTCGGCAAGGCAGATCCGAGCCACGGCGTGGCGATGAGCCCTCAGCCGTAGGTGTCCCGCGGCCCGCGCCCGGCAATGTGTCGCGGCCCCTTGCGCCACGACGGCGCCGTCGGTCCGGAGATCTTCAGACTCGTCACCACACCGTCGCCCACCGCCGCCGCGATCTTCGCCAGCAGCTGTGCCTGCACCAACCGCAGCTGCGTCGCCCAGGCAGTGGACTCCGCCGCGACCGTCAACACACCCTCATTTAACGAGGTCGGCGCCGCATGCGCGGCGATCTGCTCGCCGACAACAGCGTCCCACCGCCCGAACACCGCACCCTCGGACACCCGGGAGCTCCAGCCCCGGCGGTTCGCCAAATCCCCTGCAGCCCTTCCCAACAGCTGTGGATCCCGTGCGTCCGGGCCCGGCCCCGACCAGCTTCTACGGCCTCCGGCGACTCGGCGCCGCTGCTGTGGTGACCTGCCTCCGCGACCGATGTCCTTGCCTTGCTCCTTGGCCGCGCCACGTGCCTCCTCCAGCACCCGGCGCACCAAGTCCATCCCCTTCACCCCGGCCAAGTGCTCCGGCGGCCAGGCCTCGTCCTCACTCATGCACCACCGACTTCCGTCCCTCGGGATCTTCCCGTATGTCGACGGTAACCGTGCGTGCCGACAATTCCTCGGGAACATCGTCCGGAACCGCGGCTGTCACCAGAACCTGCTCTGCATCCGCAGCGACCTCGGCCAAACACCGGCGCCGGGCGCCGTCCAGTTCGGCGAACACGTCGTCGAGCATTAATAGTGGGTCGGTGCCGTCGGCGCGCAGCAGATCGAATGCCGCCAACCGCAGCGCCAGCGCAAACGACCACGACTCCCCGTGACTGGCGAAGCCCTTGGCGGGTCCGTCACCGAGCCGCAGTTCCACATCATCTCTGTGCGGACCCACCAGGCAGACCCCGCGCTCGATCTCCGCAGACCGTTTTGTAACCAGTCCGGCATGCAGTGCGTCGGCGAGGTGTTCCACTGACGATTCTTCGCCGACACCCTCGACGCTGCTGCGGTACGCGATATCCGCCGCACGTGAGGCCGGCGCCAACAGCTGATAGGACTTCTCCACCAATGGTCGTAGCACAGCCACCAATTCGATTCGTGCAGAAAGCAATTCAGCACCATGAGCGACCAGGTGCCCGTCCCACACATCAAGGGTGTCCAGCACACTTTGGTCGTTACGTTGACGAAGTGCGGCCCCTGCGGTCTTGAGTAATGCGGTTCGCTGCCGCAGTACCTTGTCGTAGTCCGCACGCACACCCGCCATCCGGGGTCGACGTTGAATCAGCAGATCGTCGAGGAATCGGCGCCGGTCCGAGGGATCTCCGCGCACCAGTGACAGGTCTTCTGGCGCGAAGAGCACTGCGTGCAAAATCCCGACGATCTCGCGCGGACTGCGCACCGGCGACCGGTTTATCCGGGCCTTGTTGGCCCGGCCGGCCGCGATTTCCAGGTCGATCGCCAGCTCGCGACCTTCGTTCACCACGATGGTCGACACCACTGCCCGCTCGCCACCATTGCGAATCAGTGGTGCGTCGGTGGAAACCCGGTGCGACGACAATGTAGACGAATACCACAGTGCCTCAACAATATTCGTCTTGCCGTAGCCATTCGGTCCGACAAACACGGTGCGTCCGGGTTCCAGCTCCAGGTCGACGTGCTCCCATGACCGGAAGTCCCGCAATCCCAACTGTCGTACGTACACCGAGTCCGCGCGCTTGCCTTAGCCAGAGAGACCGACGCGTTTGACCGCGTGGCCACCGAACTGGTTACGCAGCGCTGAGACGGCCTTCATCGCGGGCGAATCCTCTTGCCGAGACGCAAACCGTGCGAACAACGAGGCCGCGATAACCGGCACCGGCACCCGGTGGTTGATGGCCTCTTCAACAGTCCAGCGGCCCTCACCGGAATCCTCGGTGTACCCGGAGATCGCATCCAATCCCGGATCTTCCTTCAATGCCTTGGCCAACAGGTCCAACAGCCATGAGCGCACCACTGTGCCCTTGGTCCAGGCCTGTAGCACTGCCTGCACATCGGTGATCAACGGTTCTGCCGCCAGCAGCTCGTAGCCCTCGGCGTAGGCATGCATGAGGCCGTACTCGATCCCGTTGTGGATCATTTTCGCGTAGTGACCGGCTCCCACCGGACCGGCGTGCACGAAGCCGTCAGCCTGGTCGCCCTCGGGACGCAGCGTGTCGAATATCGGCATCGCGCGCGCCACATCCGCGTCACTACCTCCGACCATCAGACCGTAGCCGTTGTCCTTGCCCCACACCCCTCCGGAGACGCCCGCGTCGATATAGCCGATTCCCTTGGCCGCCAACAGATCTGCGTTCGGCTGATCTTCGGTGAACCGCGAATTGCCGCCATCGATCACCAGGTCGCCTTCCGAAAGCTCCGCGGCGAGTTCTGCGATCGTCTGCTGGGTAACCGGTCCCGACGGCACCATTACCCACACCACTCGAGGCGCGTCCAACGCCTGTGCCAACGCGTTCAGCGACGCCACATCGGTGACCTCGGGACGCGGGTCGTATCCGATCACCTCATGCCCGCCGGCGCGTAGCCGGTCGCGCATATTGAAACCCATCTTGCCCAGCCCGATCAAACCCAGCTGCATGACCCATAACCTCCGATGACCAGTCCGTATGCCATTAGGGACGCCCGCCCTAGCCGGGCAGACGCACTGGCATCAATAGATAGACATACTCAGTTTGCGCCGCCGTGAACGGCCCGGGACCTTCTGGCGAGCTTTGATCGTCATCTGCCGGCCGCAGCACTGCGGGACGACTGGGCGTGGTGAATCCAAACGTCACTCGATTCGAGTGCAGCGATCCCAGCCCATCCGTCAGGTAGGTCGGGTTGAAGGCGATGGTCAGCGGTTCTCCGACGAACTCCACCTCCAGCTCTTCTTCCGCCCGACCCACATCGTCAGCACCGGCAGACAGCCGTAGCAGCCCGGGCTCGAACTCCAAACGGATCTGCGCGCCTCGATCGGCAACCAGCGCAACACGTTTGATGGCCTCTACCAGTTCCGCGATCGCGATCGTCGCCAACGCGGTGTGCTCGGTGGGCAACAGCTGGCGGAACTTGGGGAACTCCGCATCCAGCAGACGGGTGGTGCTGCGCTTACCGCCGCTAACAACCCCGAGCAGCCCCTCAGATCCGATGGACGAACCGGCTCCCAGCGCGAGCTGCACATCCGAACCACTGGACGCCGACTTCGCGGCCTCCGACAGGGTCTTGGCCGGCACCAACACGGCAGCGTTGGCCTCACTGGATCCCGACGTCCACTTCAGCTCGCGCACCGCCAGCCGGAACCGATCGGTTGCGGCCAAAACCACTGTGTCACCGCTAATTTCGACACGAATACCGGTCAGCATCGGCAGCGTGTCATCCTTGCCCGCTGCCACCGCGACCTGGCCGATTGCCTCCGCGAACACATCGGCGGGCAGAGCACCAGTCTCATCAGGTAGCGAGGGCAAGGCTGGGTAGTCCTCGACCGGCATACTCGGCAACGAGAACTTCGCGCTTCCACAGCTGATCAGCAGACGCGTGCCTTCCAGCGCCACGTCTACCGGCTTGTTGGGTAACGACCGGGTGATATCCGAAAGCAGTCGACCCGAGACCAGCGCACTACCGGCCGCGGCGACCTCGGCCGGCACCTGCACCTGTGCGGAAACCTCGTAATCGAAGCCGGACAGCCTCAAACCGGTTTCATGCGCAGTCAGCAGCACACCTGCCAGCACCGGAACCGTCGGCCTGGAGGGCAGGCTCCGAGCGACCCAAGCCACCGAATCGGCGAAGTCGTCGCGCGCAACCCTGAACTTCAGGCTGGTGTCTGTGGCAGTGGGGCTCGCAAGATCCATGGATACCCTTTGCTTCCTCGTTGTCCAGGTCGAACTGTCTCCACACGAAAAATCTGTGATAGCCATCGTGGCACGACCGGGTGACAGCTTTGACAGCGCATCCGGCTGCCATCCGGTACTGACCGGGGCGCCGTGTACAAGTCCTGTCACTCGGAGTGGGAAGTCGTCAGGCCATACGACTTCCGAAGCACAACCGTAGATGCTTTCGACGCATCGGGAAAGCCGTTCTGTTCCGTTTCGTCCATCGCCGGGTTACCGGCCAGATGGTCGGTGTTGAAGCGTCCATCCACACAGCTGCTTTTAAAGAGGAAGATTAGATAGAGATTTAAGCAGTAGTAGTAGGTCCTGTGGAATCTGTGGACAGACAAGTGTTGTCGCACGATAACGCGGCATCCGGGTTGTCAGCGGATTGTGGATTCAGAGGCAGTTGGCAGCGCGCGGATGTGGACGCCATGTCATTCGTTCAGCAACTCCCAGCCGATCGCAGGTTTACCCGATGGCAGTCCACAGTCCTGTGCACAGCCACCACTGTTGTGGATGTGACGTATGAGCTCCACGAGGTGACAGAAATTCGTTGAGAAAAATCTCGAAAAGTCTTGAAACACGAGTGCGTTGAGGGCCCGAAGCAGTGTTTCGAGACGAAAAAACCCGGCCACGGGGGCCGGGTTTGGTTCGGAATCAGGTCAGTGTCGGGAGCGCTGACGGATCCGCGCGGTGAGCTCTTTGACGTGATCGAAAACCTCACGCCTCTGTGCCATTTCGCCGCGCACCTTCTTGTCGGCGTACATGACGGTGGTGTGGTCGCGCCCGAAGGTCTGCCCGATCTTGGGTAGGGATAGATCGGTGAGCTCGCGACAGAGGTACATGGCAATCTGGCGGGCCTGTGCGAGAGCCCGCGTCTTGCCGGGGCCACGAAGCTCCTCGAGGCTGGTGTCGAAGTACTCGGCGGTTACCGCCATGATCGTGGCAGCGCTGATCTGGATGGAGTTGGAGTCGGGGATGAGGTCGCGCAACACGATCTCGGCCAAGGACAACTCGATGGGGGACTTGTTCAGCGATGCGAACGCGGTCACACGTATCAGAGCGCCCTCGAGCTCGCGAATATTGCGTTCGATCCGGCTCGCGATGAGCTCCAGCACGTCGTCGGGGACATCGAGGCGGTCCATCTGCGCCTTCTTGCGCAGGATGGCGATCCGGGTCTCCAGCTCAGGGGGCTGAACGTCGGTGATGAGGCCCCATTCGAAGCGGGTACGCAGCCGGTCTTCGAGGGTGGCCAGCCCCTTGGGCGGCCGGTCAGAAGAGATCACGATCTGTTTGTTGGCGTTGTGCAGGGTGTTGAAGGTATGGAAGAACTCTTCCTGGATACCTTCCTTACCCTCGATGAACTGGATGTCGTCTACCAGGAGTACATCGATGTCGCGGTAGCTGCGTTTGAACGCGACCCTGCGGTCATCGCGCAAAGAGTTGATGAAGTCGTTGGTGAATTCTTCGGTGGACACGTACTTGACGCGCATACCGGGGAACAGCCGCTGTGCGTAGTTTCCGGCGGCGTGCAGCAGATGCGTCTTGCCTAGCCCGGATTCACCCCAGATGAACAACGGGTTGTACGCCCGGGCGGGCGCTTCGGAGACTGCTACCGCCGCCGCGTGGGAGAACCGGTTGGATGCGCCGATGACGAACGACTCGAAGGTGTACCGCGAGTTGAGGCTCGTGTCAGGGGTCTCGGCCTTGTCGGCGCCACCGGGACGATTGATGAAGTACGAAGGCCACGATTCGTGTGCACTAGCAAGCGCCTCGGTGGTCTCGTCGACCTCGTCGACCTCGAGTTCGGGGGCCGGCCCGGCGACGTCTGAATCTTCGCCAGGAGGTGGCGCTGCGATCCGCACACCCAACTCGACATTTTCGCCCAGCCGCCTGGAAAGCGCCTCTACGATCGGCCCGCGCAGGTGCCGTTCGATCTCGTTTTGCACGAAACTGGACGGCACCGAAAGCAGTGCGAAGCCCTCAGCCATGGTGAGTGGTTTAACCAGAGTCAGCCAGGCGCGCTGTTGCGGCGTTAATGGCGGAAAACTCGACAGGTATTGGCTGTCGTCACCGTTGAGCTCGGCGACGACGGTATTCCATACCGCCGTGAACTGGGAATTCAGTTCGTCAGTCAACGGCGGGCATCTCTCTGGCTGGAAGGGACACGTCGACACTAGCCCCTTTTCAACGATGGATCGCGGGTTTCCACACGGTTATCCACACCTGTGGACAACAAAGCCGACCACCCTATGGTGGTCAGTGCGCTCATACCAGGAGATCGCTGCGGATCACCTGTTCCGGGGGACCGGCTAGTCGGTGTTCGACCGCGATCGGCATCGGCCACCGGGGGTGGTTCCGATGCATTCGCCCGGCAGAAATGGCATTCGCAGAAGCTAACAGTTTTTGTTCCGCCCCGCCAACCGATCGGGAGACATCGGTGACAACTCTCGTAAAGCTGACAGACTCGTGTGCCCAGGGGATACGGATGTGGCGTTTGTGATCAGTTTGACCGGCGTCGAGCAGGTCAGTACCCTCAAACAGTCGCCCGAACGTTGGCGGCACGGCCGCGACCCGCACGTCATCAGGGATGAAACCCAGGATTCCGTAGGTACCGCGCCGGTGGCGAGTGAGAAGTACCAACGGACTGATACGTCTCAGCACATCGCATGCGTCGTGAATGAACGGCGTGGGTGATCCCGGCTGAGAACGTGAAGGACATGAAGGAGTAGTTGCGGTGGCAAAGGGCAAGCGGACCTTCCAGCCAAACAATCGGCGTCGCGCGCGTACCCACGGTTTTCGGTTGCGCATGCGCACCCGCGCCGGGCGCGCGATCATTGCGGTCCGGCGTCGTAAGGGCCGCAAGGAACTGACCGCCTGAGTTTCGGGCGCAGGTAGGTAGTCGGTGTTACCGACTCGACACCGGATGACGAAATCATCCGAATTCCGGCAGACCGTCAAGCGTGGCGCTCGAAGTGCCCACGCGGACTTGGTGATTCACCTGCAGCGTGGTTGTGCGGGCTCCGAGTGTGGGCAGGTCGAAGGCCCTAAAGTCGGTCTGATCGTCGGGAAGTCGGTCGGTGGAGCGGTAGTGCGTCACCGGGTATCGCGCCGACTTCGGCATGTTGCCGCGGAAATACTTCCCAGGCTTGAGCCGGTGGATCGAATGGTGATCAGGGCGCTGCCCAGCAGTGGAACCGCACTATCGGCGAGCCTGCGTCAGCAATTGCGTGACGGGATCGATCGGTCTGCACGACCACAGGAACCCGTACAGAAGCGGCAACGATGAAAAGCCGCCCGGCCAGGGCTGTGATCTTTCTGATCCGTCTGTATCAGACCTGGATCTCCCCGACACGATTGCCGAGTTGCCGATTTATGCCGACCTGTAGCCAGTACGCGGTGGAGGCGCTGAGTGTGCACGGCCTGATTCGCGGCAGCTGGTTGGCGACGATCCGCCTACTGAAGTGTGGGCCGTGGCACCACGGTGGATGGGATCCGATTCCCGACCGTCATACGAAGCATGGGGCCCAGTTGTTCGGGGCCGAGAGCACGTGAGCGTGCAGAGGAGCACAGCGGATGTTTGATTGGTTCAGCCTCGGGTTCGTCTACTACCCGGTCTCGGCGATCATGTGGGTTTGGTACAAGCTGTTTGCGTACCTGCTGGGGCCCAAGAACTTCTTCGCGTGGGCGCTGTCGGTGATGTTCCTGGTATTCACCCTGCGCGCGATTCTGTACAAGCCGTTCGTGCGGCAGATCCGGACGACTCGGCAGATGCAGGAGCTGCAGCCACAAATCAAGGCCCTGCAGAAGAAGTACAAGAACGATCGCCAGCGCATGGCGTTGGAGATGCAGAAGCTGCAGCGTGAACACGGCTTCAACCCGATCTTGGGTTGCTTGCCGATGCTGGCGCAGATTCCGGTGTTCCTGGGGCTGTTCCATGTGCTGCGTTCGTTCAACCGAACTACCGGCGGCTTCGGACAAGTACATATGTCGGTGGAGGCGAACCGCGCCACCGGTAACTACATTTTCAGCGCGGGCGACGTCGCCAACTTCCTGGACGCCAATCTGTTCGGTGCGCCGCTGGGCGCGACCATGATTCAGACGACGGGTCTGGACGCGTTCACCGAATTCAATAGGTGGGCCGTGGCCGGTGTCGCGGTGCCGTTGATGGTCCTGGCCGGTGTCGCCACCTACTTCAACAGCCGGGCATCAATAGCGCGTCAGAGCCCGGAGGCACAGGCGAACCCGCAGACCCAAATCATGAACCGGTTGGCGTTGTACGTCTTTCCGCTGGGCGTGGTGGTCGGCGGACCGTTCCTGCCGCTCGCGATCATCCTGTACTGGGTGGCGAACAACATTTGGACGTTCGGGCAGCAGCACTACGTCTTCAACGCGATCGCCAAGGAAGAAGAAGAGAAGAAGCAGGCGGATCTGGAACGGCGAGCAGCCAACGCCCCGAAGCCGGGAGCCAAACCGGCGCGTGGTGGGAAGAACCAGCCGACCAAACAAACAGAAGAGTCCGAGAACGACACAGACGACCCTGTAAGTACCGCGGGGTCCGATGGAACGGACGAGGACACCAGGGGACAGGCTTCCCCGAATTCGACAAATGGATCAGGCGCGACCAGCCGCACCCCGAAGCCGGGTGCACGGCCGGACCGTCGCCGCAAGCGCTAACCGCCCGCGTTCCTGCACGGGCGTGACAGAGGGAGAAGAACGATGACCGATCTCGATACGCAGGCCGAAGAGACCACGGCCGAAGAGACCACGGTGGAGGCTGCCACCGAGCCGGATGCCGAGCTGGACACTGAGCCGCGCGGCAGTCTCGAAGAGCGTCTGGTTGCCGAGGGCGAGGTCGCCGGCGACTATCTGGAAGAGCTCCTGGATCTCCTCGACTTCGATGGCGACATCGATCTGGATGTCGAAGGGGACCGCGCGATCGTCAGCGTCGATGGCGGCAGTGATCTGACCAAGCTCGTTGGCCGCAAGGGCGAGGTGCTGGACGCGTTGCAGGAACTGACCCGGCTGGCTGTCCAGCAGAAGACCGGTGAGCGCAGCCGTCTGATGCTGGACGTCGCCAACTGGCGTGGCCGCCGCCGCGATGAGTTGGCGACGTTGGGCACGAAGATCGCCAAGCAGGTGCTGGAGTCGGGGGAGCGCGAGGAGCTCTCTCCGATGACTCCGTTCGAGCGCAAGATCGTGCACGACGCGGTCGCCGCGATCGATGGTGTGCACAGCGAGAGCGAGGGCGTGGAGCCGTCGCGTCGCGTCGTCATCCTGCACGACTGACCGCACTTAAATCTCACCCATGTAATTCAGCGGCCGCGCTCCGGGAGGAATGTTTCACGTGAAACACGGCGAGACTCTCCCGGTGCCGGAGGCCGCGGCAAAAGTATTCGGCGACCGCCTCCCTGTCGCGGTGGAGTACGTCGACGCGCTGGCCACTATCGGTGTGGAGCGGGGTCTGATCGGACCCCGTGAAGCCGACCGATTATGGGAGCGCCACATTCTCAATAGTGCCGTCTTGGGGGAGCTGCTCGAGCCCGCGGAGCGCGTGATCGATATCGGGAGCGGCGCGGGTCTTCCGGGCATCCCGTTGGGCATCGCGCGCCCCGACGTAGGTATAGCTCTCGTCGAGCCGATGCTGCGCCGGACCGACTTCCTCCGTGAAATGATTGAGCGGCTCGGGCTGACCAACGTATCGGTTGTACGCGGCCGGGCGGAGGAGCCGAGTGTTATCGCGGCGGTCGGTGAAGCGGACGCGGCGACGTCCCGGGCGGTCGCGGCATTGGACAAGATCGGCCGCTGGTCTCTTCCCTTGGTGCGGATCGGCGGACGCATGTTGGCGATCAAAGGCGATCGCGCCGATGAAGAAGTGCGGCAGTACGGAAGTGCGCTGAGCCTGCTCGGCGCTGACGATGTGAGGGTGGTGCAGTGTGGCACGCGGTACCTCGATCCGCCCACCACGGTGGTGGTCGCGCGGCGGAAAGAATGCGACGGAGACCGTCGGCGGGGAGACACCCGCGGCGGTCCGCGAAAGCGGAGCCGGTGAGCATCCGATCAAGGAGACGACTGTGAGTAGCGACAAGCACGGACCGCCAGATGTTTCACGTGAAACCGGCGCACCGGGAGACGGTCGCCGATCACCCGCGGAGTTCAAAGAGTCGGACACCCCGATCGGTGCCGCTGCTCAACGCGCCACCCAAATCAAGCAGGGATCGGTCCGACTCCCGAAGCCGGCGCAGCGCCGGATGCTGACGATCGCCAACCAGAAGGGTGGCGTCGGAAAGACCACCACCGCGGTGAACCTGGCCGCTGCGATGGCGCTGCAGGGGCTCAACGTTCTGGTGATCGACCTCGATCCACAGGGCAACGCGAGCACCGCATTGGGCGCCGACCACCGCGCGGGCACCCCGTCCTCGTACGAGGTGCTCCTTGGGGAGATCTCGATCCAAGAAGCAATCCAGACCAGCCCGCAGAGCGAGCACCTCTTCTGTGTCCCGGCGACGATCGACCTCGCCGGCGCCGAGATTGAGTTGGTATCGATGGTCGCCCGCGAAGGACGGTTGCGCACCGCAATCGCCGGCCTTCCCGCCGACACTTTCGACTTCGTCTTCATCGACTGCCCGCCGTCGTTGGGTCTGCTGACGGTTAATGCACTCGTCGCCACCAATGAGGTGCTGATCCCCATCCAGTGCGAGTACTACGCACTGGAGGGTGTGGGTCAGCTGCTGCGCAATATCGAACTCGTCCAAGCACACCTGAATCCGGCCCTGCATGTGTCGACGATTCTGCTCACCATGTACGACGCCAGGACCAAGCTCGCCGATCAGGTGGCAGACGAGGTGCGCAACCACTTCGGTCCGAAGGTGCTTGGCTCGGTCATCCCGCGCAGCGTCAAGGTGTCCGAGGCCCCCGGGTACGGGACCAGCGTCCTGGATTACGACCCGGGTTCGCGTGGTGCGCTGAGCTATCTGGATGCCGCACGTGAGCTCGCGCAGCGGCCAGGCCCGTCGGCGAGTGGTCCCCAATGAGCCGGTTGCGGTACGGGAAGATAGTCGCATGCGTGACGAGGAGAGGTAACCGATGAGCCAGTCGCCACCACGGCGTAAGGGCGGACTCGGCCGGGGTCTGGCATCGCTGATTCCCACGGCACCGACGGACGGCTCGCCCACACCTGCGGGTCCAGGGCTGGGTGCCGCGGCGGCCGATGTCGTCATCGGCGGTGGTTCGGCGGCCGCAGTTGCGCCGACGGTCGATATCGGCGCGGTGTACCGCGAGATCCCGGTGACTGCCATCAAGCCCAACCCCAAGCAGCCTCGCCAGGTGTTCGACGAGGAGGCCCTCGCCGAGCTGGTCCACTCCATCCGTGAGTTCGGCGTGATGCAGCCGATCGTGGTGCGCACGGCGGAGGGTGGTGACTACCAGCTCGTCATGGGGGAGCGGCGGTGGCGCGCCACCCAGGCAGCGGGTCTGGAGACCATCCCGGCGATCGTCCGGGAGACGGCAGACGACAACCTGCTTCGCGATGCGCTGCTGGAGAACATCCACCGGGCACAGCTGAACCCCTTGGAAGAGGCGGCAGCCTACCAACAGCTTCTCGAAGAGTTCGACGTGACGCATGAGGAGCTGGCCTCCCGGATCGGTCGTTCGCGACCGGTGATCTCGAACATGATCCGCCTGCTGCGTCTCCCCATCGCGGTGCAGCGTCGGGTCGCGGCAGGCGTGCTGTCGGCCGGACACGCGCGCGCGCTGCTCGCCCTGGATGGTGGGGCCGAGGCGCAGGAGGAGCTGGCGGCTCGGATCGTGGCCGAGGGGATGTCGGTGCGTGCCGCCGAGGAGGCGGTGACGCTGGCGAACCGCAGCGATGCTGTCAAACCGGCACCGCGGCGCAAGCCGATCCAGATGCCCGGCCTCCAGGATGTCGCCGAGCGGCTGTCGGGTACCTTCGACACCCGCGTGACGGTGAGCCTGGGCAAGCGCAAGGGCAAGATTGTCGTCGAGTTCGGCTCGGTCGAGGATTTGCAGCGAATTGTCGAGATGATGTCCGGCGAAGCAACGTCCTAGCCCACAGGGGAGAAACGTCACAGTGACGTGTAACCCGTTCCAATCTCGTTCGGAAGCATGCCAGTCACGAAAACGGTTGGTAGGTAAGAGCTTTCGGTTCCGCGAGGCAATGATGTGCTCGGCTGTCGTCGGCGCGGCGGACACGGGCCCTCGCGATGCGGCTGCCGGGTGCCAAACGAGAAATTTCGCTTATCCTTGAAGGGTTGCCGGACGCACGATGCGTACCGCGCACCATGGTGACCGGACGTGGAGGCGTGCAAGACCAGTGTCGGCTCGGATCGTTCCCTTGCGGCTCGATGGTTTCGAGCAGCTGCCCAAGCACGCCCGGCGGTGTGTCTTCTGGGAGGTGGACCCCGCTACCGTCGGGGATCGTCAGCACCTATCGGACCCCGAGTTCGAGAAGGAAGCGTGGCTGTCGATGGTCATGCTCGAGTGGGGGTCGTGCGGTCAGCTCGCGGTTACCGGTCCACAGACCCGACCCACCACCGCGGGGTACGCGTTCTACGCTCCACCCGGTGTGGTGCCGCGCGCTCGGTTGTTCCCGACGGCACCAGTCAGTGCGGACGCGATCCTGTTGACCTCCCTCGGGGTGGAGCCGGGGCACGAGTCAGACGGCTTGCCGCACAGCATTATCGCCAGCGTGGTGACCGAGTCGGTGCGCCGTGGTGTGCGCGCGTTGGAAGCGTTCGGTCGTACCAGCGAGGCGTTGGAATTATGCGGGGGATCGGTGCCGGATCCTCTTCGCCCGGGAGGTTTATCGACGGTCAGGCATTCGGAAGCAGCGGATGTATTGGGGGAGTGCACCATCGAGCAGTGCATGATCGATGTGAACTTCTTGAAAGACGTGGGTTTCACGGTCGTGGCACCGCATCAGCACTTCCCGAGGCTACGCATGGAGCTCGATAGCGGGATCGGCTGGAAGGCCGAGGTGGAGGCGGCGTTGGAGCGACTGCTGGAGTCCGTTCACGTGCCACAACCGGCCGGGGCAGGCCCCGTGGTGGGCGCCGGGCTCTAGCCGTCGAGTGGCTGTGCCGAGACGGCGATCCCCCGGCAGACGAGATCGGCGGTTGCACGCACTCTTGAGGCAAGGATCGCCTGATCAGGGTCGTGCCCGTAGCGGGCGAGCAGGCCCAGCGGAATACCCACCACCGAATCCGCAACAGCTTCGACGTCGATATCCTGCCTGACGTATCCGGAAGCGATCCCATCGCGTAGTAGAGCAGCGAGAACTGAAGCGCCGGTGTCAAATACGCGGCAGAACTGATCGGTCATCTCTTTGTCCACCGCGGCGCCCTGCTGCAGCAGCAAGCGCGATAGGCGGGGGTCCTCCACCACCAGATCGATGTACGCAAGCCCGAGATTCACTGCGAAATCATGGAATTCGTCTAACGACGTGATTTGACCGGGCACGGTCTGAGCGAGTGTTTCGATGGTGCGCTGTGTGGCGTGCTGGACCGCGTGTTCGAGGATATCTCGCTTGTTCGCGAAGTATCGATAGAACATCGAGTGACCGGTGCCGAGCCGTTCCGCGATGTGCGCAATCGAGGTCTGGTGGTAGCCGCGCTCGGAAAACTCGGCGAGGGCGGCATCGACAACCTCTTCTTTGACGAGTTCACTGCGCCGAGCGCGCTGCCGATCTGCCATCCGGATCGGCGGTCCCGATGGGTCCACCATGCGGCCGAGGATAGTCGATCGAAGCGCTCCCGTGCCACCCATGTCGTTGTACGGAATGGTTTGTCTTGAAATGATTGACATGTTCCCGAACAAGACACTAGTGTCCGGAGCAACTTCTTACGGCGGCGAAAGGACACTCGGGATGACACGGCTGAGCACAGGCACGGAATGGGGGCCGCCACCGGTCATTCATGGTGAGCCCTGGTGGGCCTGGACGGTGGTCGCCGTACTCGTTGTGTGCCTGGTGATTTCGCTTGTTTGGGTCGGGTGGATGACGCTGCGCAAGCACGAGGACGCGTTGATGTACTGGCTGGTCATGCTCAGCGGGGTGACGATTCTGCCGTACTTCGTTGAGCCGTGGCTCGACATCATCGGTGCCACGACATACATGACCAATGTTCTGCCCTACGTCACCATCGCGGACCGGCCGCTGCCGATCTTCGTCCCGCTGGTGTGGGTGGGCACGGCACCGACCGCACTGGTGGTGTACGAGATGATCAAAAGGGGATGGGCCGCCCGAACGCTCATCGTGTTCGCGTTGGTATTCGGGATCTTCGAGTGCATCGGTGAGATGGTCAACAGCCACTTCGGCGTGATGAAGTACTACAGCAATAACGCGTTGGTCCTCGGCGTGCCGCTGCCCAGCCTCGTGCAAAACGGCGGATTCCTGGTCATGATCGCCTGGGTGCTTGTCGTGATACGACCGCACATGCGGGGATACCGTTGGGCCGCTATCCCTTTTGTTGCGCCCGGTGCTTATCTCGCGTACACCATCATCTGTACGCTGCCCAACTACTTCGCGATCCATTTGGGGCTGGCACCGGTGCCGTCGTGGGGGCTGGCCCTTCTTTCCACGGCACTCAATCTGCTGGCCGTCGTCATCGTCGCGTACTCGCCCACGTGTCAACGCTTTCGGGACGAGGTCGGCGCCAAGGTGCTGGGACCGGCGCGTACCGCAGCCGCCAGACAGCCCGTACCTGCAGCGTAATCGGAACCTCCGGAAAGGAGACTGAATGAGTACCTCGCAGCCATCGCTTGCCGAGTCACGTGACGGAGCCTGTCCGATTGCGCCCGCGGTTTCGCAAAGCCACAGTTCGGCAGCAGATCTCAGCCTGCCTCGCGAGCTGGCGGGGCAGTGGGGGCCCCTGCCGATGAATCCAACAGTGCGCGAGGTCAACGAAACTGCCAGGGCACAGGGAAGATTCGCGTCCTTGCGGCACGATCCGTTGTGGATCACCCGCGGATCGATTCCACTGGCCTCCAGCGTGGTCCGCGGCGTGGGGAGTCCGACGCTCACCCCGCCCGGGCCCGTCGGTCTGCCCATCGTGGGCAGCGTCCTGGAGATGCGGCGCGAACCATTCGAATTCTTCCGGCGCTGCTCCCAAGAATTCGGTGATATCTATCGCGTGCCGTTCCCGGTGGGCGGCAGCATCATCGTGGTGAATCATCCGGACTACGCGAGCCAAGTGATGGACGATCCCGTTGGCCGGTACAGCATGATCGGTCCCGGCCAGGCGGCGATGGGATTGATCGGAGCGGCGATTCCGATGTTGGAGGGGGAGAAGTTCCGCCAGCGTCGCCGGATGCTTATGCCGATGTTCGGGCGGCGTCACTTGGCCCGGGTGGCCGAGGTTATCGCCGACGAGTTCGTCAGACGAATCGACGGGTGGTCGCAGTGGGCGAACACCGGTGGGGTGGTGGACCTGCAGCACGCCATCGCACAGGTCACCTTGCCGGCGTTCTTGCGGGCGATGTTCTCGTCGTCGATCACCGCGCAGGAAATCCACGAAACCGATGTTGATCTGCGGACGTTCATGTCCTTGATGGCGTCGGTGACGATGATGAGTCCGTTGCCCAGGCTGATTCCCATGCCCGGGCGGGACACCGCGCCCCGGTCGATGTGGAGACTGCGCCGACTGACTCGGAAGCTGATCAAAGAGCGCCGCAGGAATCCCGTCGACACGCCAGACCTGTTGAGTCTCTTGCTGGAGGCCACCTACGACGACGGAAGTCCTTTGTCGGAACGGGATCTCAGCATGGAGTTGATGATTCTGATGGCGGGCGGATACGAGACGGTGGTGGCGTCGTTGTCCTGGACGCTCGCACTGCTACTGTCGCACCCCGATCACCTCCAGCGTCTCTACACAGAGGTGGACTTGTTGGAAGGCGCCGTCCCGACACCGGAGGATCTGCCCAAATTGGCTTGGGCGAAGGCGTGTTTCGATGAGGGACAACGGTTGCAGGGCCACCCGCTCAATCCGCGGTTCGCGATGGAAGACGATGTTATTGGCGGGTACTTCATCCCGCAGTACACGATCGTCGGCCCATCGCTCTACTCGATACATCGCGATCCACGGTGGTGGGCGGACCCGGACGCCTACGATCCGAACCGATTTATGGATGAGGCCTTGGCCAAGAGCCGGCCAAGGTTGGCATTCATGCCCTTCGGATCGGGTAGGCACCACTGTCTCGGTACGGGCATGGCCTATATGAACGCGCAGTTCCTGTTGTCGATCATCTTTCAGCGGTACCGACTTACCTTGCCGGGGGGCTGGAAACCTAAGCATCACTTCAACTTCTCGGTGACTATCGACGGCGGTCTGCCTGTCACATTGACGAGGGTGTGACCGTGGGCAGCTCAGACGGCGAGCGGTTCACGATCACCGTCGATCAGGATCTGTGTATGGGTTCGGGGTATTGCATTGTGCAGCATCCGGGTCTGTTCGGTGCGGATGCCGACGGCATCGCGATGCCACTCATCACAGGGGCGCTACTGGAGGATCAAGTAGTGGAAGCCGCCGACGCGGCGCATATCTGCCCCGCGAGCGCCATCGAGGTGCTGCGCGGAGACTAGCTGCCTGCGGAAAGTTCGTGGGCCAGCAGCTCATCGAAAGTGAATGTGCCGGTGGGCCTGTCGTTCTTGCCGAGCAGGTATACGCGTTTCACCGCGGCCAGTATCGATTCGGCCACCATATCGCGATAGTGTGCGCCGCTGAGGATGGAGACGTCGTTCGGTGAGGTGATGTAGCCGATATCCACCTGCACGGTGGGCATCCGGGTAAGGCGCAGCAGGTCCCATGTGCGACCGTGTGTACGACAGTCGCGTAATCCGGTCCGCGCCACCACTTCTCGTTGAATGAAGTCGGCCAGCATGTGGCCGATGGTGGATACCGAACCGTGCAGGTTGCCAAAGTGATAGGAGGCCACGCCGCTGGCGACCACGGCAGGCTGCGAGTCGAAGCGCAGGCTGATCATCAGGTCTGCACCCACGTTGTTGGCGTAGGTGGCGCGCTCGATATCGGTGGGGTTGTTCTGGATGGCACGCGAGATGTAGGTCTCCATCCCGATCGCGGTCATCCGCCCTTCGAGGCGGCTCGCCAAGTCCCACAACATATCTGCTTCACTCGTGGGGCCCTCGCGGCCCGGCACGATGCGGCCGTGGTCGCCCCCGCCAAGGCCGGGATCGATCACGATGCGCTTACCCGACAGTTGCGGGCCGGCGTTGCGGACGTGCTCGGTCTCGCGGATCGCGTGCGCGGAACCACCGGTGACGTGGCGGCCCAACAGTTCAAAGGAGCGCAGCGTCTCGGGTCCGCAGATACCGTCGGCAGTCATCCCGTACTCCCGCTGGTACGACATGAGCGAGTTGTAGGTCTGCAGTCCGAAGTTCCCGTCCACCAGGCCGGTGTAGAACCCGAGATCCTGGAGGCGCTTTTGCAGGGTGGCGACGTCATCGCCGTACATGGGCGCCGAGAACTGGTGGAAGAGCGTGCGCGCCCCGAGTCGGTAGGAGGCTTCTTTGAGGGTGCGGTAGGTCGCGGGACCGACGACACCGTCGACGAGCAGGCCACGGCGCTGCTGGAACGCCCGAACGGCGTCGTGCAGCGTCGCGTCGAAATGGTCCACCACGACCAGTGGACCGGTCGCCAGGACTTCGTCGGGGTCCGCCAGGAATCCGAGCGCCAAAAGGACCTCGCGGACCTCAGTGACAGCCGGGCCTCGATCGCCGTGGCGAATGTTCGACGCGCCTGTCGTCATACTCAGCCTTTCGCAGCCGTTCGCAAGGAATCCGCACTGCCACCGACCCGGGCTACAGCTGTCCGTCATCGGGACCGCAATATTGTCTCAGATGCCTAGGCGATGGGCGAAACTCCTGTGCCCTTCAACCGGTGCGAGTCGAGCCGGTTAGACGACCCCGTCCAGTTCGCGCAGCAACGCGGACTTGCTCTTGGCGCCGACAATCCGCTTGGTTGCCTCACCATTTTGGAACAGGATCAGCGTGGGGATCGAGGTGACCTGGAACGCGCGGGCGGTATCCGGGTTGGCGTCCACGTCGAGCTTGGCGACAGTGAGTGCTTCGCCATGCTCCTTGGCAATCTCCTCTAGTACGGGGGCCACCATCTTGCAGGGCCCGCACCAGGTCGCCCAGAAATCCACAAGCACCGGCTTATTGCTGGAGACGACGTCCTCCTGGAACGAGTCGTCGGTGACCGTCACGGTCGCGTGGTCGCTCATGATTCTCCTTTGATCAGTGATTACGAGGCTAGGCTTCGACGAGGGTCTGGGAATGCGCCGTCTCGGCGAGCCACCGTTCGGCGTCAATGGCTGCAGCACAACCGCTTCCGGCAGCAGTAACCGCCTGCCGATAGGTCCGGTCTACGAGGTCTCCGGCGGCGAACACGCCCTCCAGCGAGGTGAATGTGCTGCGGTCTCGCACTAGCACGTACCCGTCGGGATCGACGTCGACGGCGTCGCGCACGAGTTCGCTGCGCGGGTCATGACCGACGGCGACGAACATCCCGGTGACGGGCAGTTGTGAAGACTCACCGGTGAGCGCGTTCTCCAGTTTGAGCCCGGTGACCGAGTCGGTGCCCTCGACCCCGGCGATCTTGGTGTTGGTGAGGACGGTGATCTTGGGGTCCGTGTAGGCGCGTTCCAGCATGATCTTGGAGGCGCGGAATTCCTCGCGGCGGTGGATAAGTGTCACGCTGCGGGCAAATCGGGTGAGGAAGGTGGCCTCTTCCATCGCGGAGTCGCCGCCGCCGATGACCGCGATGTCCTGATCCCTGAAGAAGAAGCCGTCACAGGTGGCGCAGGAGCTCACGCCACGGCCCAACAGGGTGTCCTCGCCGGGTACGCCGAGGTACCGCGGTGCGGCACCCATGGCCAGGATGACGGCCCGCGAACGGTAAACCTCGTCACCCACGGTGACGCTCTTGACGGGACCTCGCAGGGAGACCTCGTCGACGTCCTCGGTGCGCAGGTCGGCACCGAACCGGATGGCCTGTTCACGCATCTGGTCCATGAGGTCCGGGCCCATGATCCCCTCGCGGAACCCGGGGTAGTTCTCGACCTCGGTGGTGGTCATCAGTGCTCCGCCGAACTGGGTGCCCTCGAACACGATCGGTTTCAGCTGGGCGCGGGCCGCGTAGACGGCAGCGGTGTACCCAGCGGGTCCCGAGCCGATGATGATGAGCTCGTGGACGTCCGATTCGGTCTCGGTCGACGTAGCCGACGGTGCAACCCCTGCCATGCGGTTCCCTTCTGATTCCGATCTGATTCCCTCATCTGATGAGGTCATGCGAGTGCTGAAACAACAGCCTAGAGCGGGATGTTCCACGCGGGTGGGATGGGTGGTAGGCGCGGTCTAGCGGCCGGGCGTCGCGCCGAGGCGGGTCTGGGCCACCCGTTGAGGATCCGACTGGTTACATCCCGGCCGCACGGCTACCGCCAATAGTTCACCCGGCCGTTCGGCGGGAAGCACCATGAGCACCGCGGGGCCATCGATGTCGAGAGTCTGTGCGCCGAGGACCGGAGTCGATGCCTCGAAGCCGAGCCCGGCGAGGCAGGACGCACGTTTCGCGGCATCGGCAAGATCGCCGAACGCGGGGGTGCGGCCGACGAGTGCGGTGATCTCATTTCCTGAGATCGGGAAGGCTGTCACGCCCCGGGCACGCGTCGCGGGCAGGTTCGGCGCCACGGGGGCACCTGTCTGGGGGGCGGTCTGCTGAGACAGCGACGGACCCGCCACAGCGGCGGTGGTCTCGGAAACGCGTCGTTCGTTCTGTGCGATGAGGGTGACGGCGACGGCAGCGCAGGCTGCGGCCGCCAACCCTGCGGTGGAGTAGGCGATCCACCGACGCTTTGCCGCAGGGCGTCGGCGATGGTCCAGTGGGACCGAACCGGTGACGAGGTTGAGGCTGGGGTTGGCGGGGCGAACGGCGTTCGCAGCTACCGCGGGTAACGTGGACTTGGATGTCTCGGCGCGTAATGCGGCAACGATGTCGTCGACCACGGACCCGGGTACATCGGGTGCCGGGCTGTCCATCCACACCGCCAGATCGGCGCGCACTTGGTCGAGGGCGGCCAAGGTACTGCGCGCATCCCTATCTTGTTCTGCGCGTTGCCGAAGTATGTCGGTATCGCCGGCGTCGTAGACGCCGGCCTGTAGGTCGGCCAGGACCTCTAGTGACAGCGGCACCTCAGCGAGGTTCACCTTGTCGAGGTTACCTTCGCCATCGGGACCGTCCGGATTCTCGCTGACCATTTGAGTTCATTGTTCCCATATCCAGCTACCGTTCGCCACGCCCATGGCCCAATTCGTAGGCGGATCGTGACACGGTGGCACACGGCTAGTAGTCGATGGTTTCCGGTTCGACCGAGCCGGCCTTGTCGAGATAGTGCAGGGCGACCGCCAGGCGTGCGCGAGCACGCGCACAGCGGCTCTTCACCGTGCCCTCGGGGATGCCCAGCAGCTCAGCCGCGTCGGCAACGGAGTATCCCTGCATGTCGACCGCGATGACGGCGGCGCGCTGCTCGGGAGGCAGGCGCAGCAGGGCCTTCTGAATGACGATCGAGGTGTCGACGTGGGTCGAGGGGTCCTCGACGGCGTAGAGCTCATCTTCGAGTTCGATGGGGACGTGGGCCTTATTGCGACGCAGGCGATCCAGACAGGCGTTCACGACGATGCGGTACAACCAGCTGGTGACGGCGGCGTCATTGCGGAAGTTGGCGGCCCCGCGGTGTGCCGACAGCATCGCCTCCTGGAGCGCATCGGCGGCATCCTCGGGGGTGCGGCTGGTAGCCCGGGCGAGTCGGTAGAGGCGGCGGTGGTGACGGCGGAACAGCTGTTCGAAAGCTGACGGATCGCCGGCGACGTGGGCAGCCAACAACTCGGCGTCCGAGTGTTGAGGTGCGGTGAGAACCCCCTGATCCATGCCCACACGCGCACAGTAATCAAAAATGTGGTGTGTCGTCGACCACGGGACGCCCCTGCAGCAAACTGTTATACAAGTTTCAACAATCGGTAACAGTGATACGCGTAACTGAACAACATGAACCGCAGTTCAACGGACAATTTCGAGGTTGCCATCGGGTTTCAACTACCGCGAAAAATATAGGGCTGTAATTGCGGGATCGATACCGAAGGCCTTTCGGTAATTGCTCGACTGGCAGACGACCGCGCAGCTAGGACGCCGTTGAGACGGTGATTTCGCTGATCTCCGCATGGTGATCACCGTTGGTGGAGCCCAGCTTGTTGATCCACACCAGCACATGAGAGACCTTTGAGCTGCTGGTGATGGGAATCGTTGTTTTGCCGGGCTGCAGCGTGGTGGTGGCGGAAATCTCCTTGGTGTCGTTGACGGAGGCCGGTGTGGCCGAGTCGGCAGACCGTATCTGCACTTGCGTTCCGACACTGTGCGATTCGATGGTGACGCTGCTCAGAGCGCTGGCGGACTGCAGATCGAGCAGCAGGCCCACCCCGGGTTTGAAGAGCGTCGGAAAGGGATCGGCGTCGGTGTAGGTATCGGTCGTCCACGACGTGGAGGCGTTGCCGTCCACCGCCATGCCCACCTTGCCCGGCTGATCCGCGTCGGGCCCTGGGGGGAACACGGTTGCCTGGGTGATCTTGGCAGGGCTACCCGCCGCCGCTGTGTCGCCGTTCGAGGACTGGGTCGGCAATCCGATCCCGATGTTGATCTTGTCGAGAGGCCCGACGTCTCCGAAGATCCGCGTGACCCAGACACCCAGCGCGATGCACAGGGTGATGACGAGGACCCCGACCACGCCGAGACCGATCAGGAAGATCTTGCGGTGGCGGGCCGCATCCTCCGGATCGTCCTCGTCTTCGGAATCCTCGGGCTCCTCGTCGTCGTCAGCTGCGTCCGCCGGACCCTGGAACCCGCGGGGGCGGCCGATGTCCAGCGCCTGCGTGGATGCCGCGGCCGCAGGTTCGAGCATGGTGGTGTGGTCGACGCTCGCGACGGCCGATTCCAATTCGTCGAGGAGGCCGGCGGCGGAAGCGGGGTCATCGCTCAACGCGCGTGCGGCCACATCGGAAATCGCTGCGGGGACGGTGGGCACGACGACCCGCGCCTCGACCGGTCGACCGTCCGGAGCCCGGCTGGCGGTGGCCAGCCCGCTGGGTTGGCCGGTCTCGGCCAGCGGCCAGCGGCGGGTGGTCAGCGCATACAGGGCGGCGCCCAGGCCGCGCACGTCCTCGTCCGCGCTCGCCGAGGACAGGGTGGCGGGGAACGCCAGCACGGCGTCCCCATCGATGCTGATGCGCACGCGGTCGGGGTGGTCGATGCTCAGCGCCGACCCGGCCTCGAAGGCCGCGTCGGCAGCCTCTGCCAAGGACCGGACCGCCCGGCTGGCACCAACGGCGGACGGTTGGGTGTCGGCGACCTCGCGCAGCGAACCGCCGCGGACCCATTGCGCGACAACGATGCCACCGGTTCCCTCGCGTACGGCATCCAGCACGCGGGCGAGGCCCGAAGATTCGATCTTGCTGAGCCGCAAGGTATTCGACAGGACTTCCTGCACCTGATCGGGGCTGAACACGGTTCCGTCGATGATGGTGAGAGCCACCGGTCGATTCAGCTCGGTATCGGTAGCCTGCCAGAAGTGCAGCCCTTCCGGGCCACCGTGCGATGTCAGCAGGCGGTAGCGACCGTCCGCGATGCGAGCACCGGGCATCACGGGTGTGGAGAGAGCACCCCCGGAAGGAGACTGGGTAGGAACAGGCCGGGTAGATGATCCGGGAGTGTCGGTCACGGCCCTGCCCTTCCTCGCGTCGGCACCGTCCCCGCGCGGTGGTTTGTTTGCGGTATCAGGGTACGGCAGGGATGGCGCCGGGGAGTTGGGCATGACCGAAGCGTGATCATTGGCGCCCGATCCCTGGCGACGACCCAGGAGGCGCTGCAACACAGAAACCACGCTAAGCGCCTCTGGCAGCTTGACCGCCACCATGAGCGCAAAGGTGACGCCGAGCATGACGATGCCGAGGATGGCCAGCCGCAGAATCGAGCCCAGGCCGCCGCCTCGCAGGGTGAGTAGATCTAGGCCGAATCCGCGGTCGATGGCCAGGCCGATGGCCGCGGCTATCGCCGAGGCAGCCAGCGTGACCAGCACCGTACGGGCCACGTCCGGTGCGATGAGCGGCCCGGCGGTGCGTCCCATACTTCTGCGCAACAGCAGGTATCCGCAGATGGCCCCCGCGACGAAGCCGAGGCCATTGGCGGCACCGAGGTAACCCGCGACCAGGCTGGGGTCGTCGGTGAGGTGCGGGGCGATCACCGAGCCGACAATCTTCACCGCGGTGATCACAATGATCATCAGCGTGGGCGTCCACGCCTCGTGCCGCGCATAGAACACCCGAAGTTGCAGTAATACAAGCGCATACGCGATGAGGGTGAAGGACGAAAGCGAGATGGAGAGTCCGAGGTAGTGGGCGTCACCGAGGGTGAAGTGCCCGTACGCGGAGAGAGCCGGCCCCATCGCCGGACCGCCGACGGTCATCACCGCCACCACCGGGATCAGTACCACCATGGTGAGCCGGGTGGCCAGCGACACGTCCGCAACCACGGCGGGTGTGTCCTCGGCGGCTGCGTTGCGGCTGAGCCGCGGCATCACCGCGGTGAGAATGGTTACGCCGACCACGCCGTAGGGCAGCTGCAGGATCATCCAGGTCTGGGTGTAGATGATCGGGCCGGAATCGGCTGCGCCGGCGGCAATCCGGTTGGTAATGACGAACCCGAGCTGGCTGATGGCCACATACGCGAACATGGCGGTGGCCATGCCGGCGAACTGTTTGAGCCTGTCGTCAATCCCCCACAGCGGTCGCAGGGGAATCCGCTGGCGCCGGATCGCCGGGATGAGCACCAGAGCCTGAGTCACCACGCCGAGCGTGGTGCCGACGCCGAGCACCAGGAGCTTCGGATCGCTCATCCGTGTTGGGTCGAGGGTGAGTTCACCGGGCATCAGCCAAAACAGGATCAGTGCGGCGATGGCGACGAGGTTGTTCCACACCGGAGCCCAGGCGGGGGGCCCGAACACATTGCGGGTGTTGAGGATCGCCATGAATATCGAGGAAAGGCCGTAAAAGAAGATCTGTGGCAGAAGCAGATACGCCAGGGCGGTTGTCAGCGGCGTACTGACCTTTGGGTCACCGCCGAGCAGCAGTGCGGCGAGCAGTGGTGCGGCCAGGACCGACAGCGTCGTCGTGACCAACAGCAGCGTGGTGGCGATGGTCAGTAGCTTGCGGATGAATGTCAGACCGCCGTCGGTGTCCTCCCGCTCGGCGCGGGTGAGCACCGGAATGAAGATGGCGGTGAAGGTGGCCTCGAGCACCAGTGCGGCAATGATGTTCGGCAGCTGGTTGGCGGTCGAGAACGCGCTGGCGGATGCGGCGCCGAGGGCGGCCGTGATCAACAGCAGTTTGATAAATCCGGTGACGCGGCTGACCAGGGTCGCCACTGCCATGGAGCCGGAATGCGCGACGACCGCTGCGTCGGACAGCTCGTCGATCGTGTCGTCGGATTCGGGATCGGGCAACGGGTCGAGCGGCTCTCTCACGGGTGCCACGATTCATCAGAGCCCGTCGCTCTTCGCGCCAGCTGGGGGTCCCTCCCGCTTGCGGGGGCCTCATCACCCCGGTCGAGGTCTGCGCGGTCGGGCTGACCGCGGAACCGGTGCCACAGACGCCGGCCCGTCAACGCGAAGAGCACCGTGGCGGCACTGATGGTGATGAAGAACAGCAGCTTGCCGTACGCGTTGGAGTGCACCGAGAGACGCACGGGATCGCCCAAGGGCAGGCCGTCGGGCGTGTGCAGCGTCACGTCGACAGCCATGCGCTGTGACACGTTGACCTCCACGGGGACCTTCACCGGCAGGTACCCGGGCGGAATCTCTTGTACACCAACATCGGTCGCGCTCATGCCGGCCGGCGTTTCGGCGCGAAGGGTGACCCTGATCGGCACCGGAAGTTCGTTGCGCACCACCAACGGCAGCGGGCTGTGCTCGGTGGCCAGTGTGTAGGAACCACCCGGATTGACGACGGTGACGGCATTGAACAGATCGCTGACCGTGTGGCGGATGGCCGCGAGCCGTTCCCGGGCGGTGTCGTCACGCGCATCCGACGGCACGCTCTGGCTCACCGCCCGCAGGGCGTCCTGACGCAGCGGATCGGTGTACTGGGTGCCCGTGAGTCCGGTGCGGGCGTCCACGGTCAGCGCTGCGGTGAGTCCCCACAGTCGGCGGACCTCGTCACCCAGCTGCTGTGACACCCAATCATCCACGCTGCCGGACGAAGCCACCCCATACGCGGTGTCCACCGGATTGGCCTGGGCGCCCGCGCGGTCCTCGCCGATGACCGTTGGCAGCGGACGCGGTATTGCGAGTCCGGCGTGCAGGAGGGTGGATGCGGCAGACAGGATCGCGCGGGCCTCGCCATCGGACAGATCCCAGGTGGCCGCAGGCAGGAGGATCGTCTGGCGGGGGGTCTCCTGGGGGGTGAGCGCCTGCCAGGCCATCGCCCCGAGCGCATCCTGCATCCGCGCGACACGCGAATCGTGTTGCAGCGCAAACCGGAGCGACTGGGGCACGTATTCGGGGGTGGTCGGCGCGCGACCGGCCGCGCTGAGCGCGGCGCCCACCGACGGGTCGAAGGGTGCCGCCACGACGGTGTCGGATACCCGGCGAGGGGTGAAATCGGGCGGTGTCTCCTGGTCCGAGGGCAGGGCGGACACGGCGACGGTGGGCCCTTGTCCGGTGAGCAGGTCGATGCTTGCATTCGAAAGGTGGCCGTCCCCAAGGAGGGTGGCGCCGCGCAGGCTTCCGATTCCCAGGATCTGGTCGAGGACATCCGCTGCGGCGGTGGTGGCCTGATGGGACAGGCCCTCGTCGGCCATTTGTGCGACCGCATCGAGGCTGGCCTGGGCGTAGGGCAGCGGTGTGACACACGTGCGTTTTGCCAGTGCGCGCAGCCGGTCGAGCCACCCGGCGGCAAGCCCCTGTCCGGTACCGGGATGTACGGGACCGGTGGGATCGGCCGAATTGTCGAGAACCTGGTAGCCGAGCGTCATTTCGTTCACGGTCACCAGCAGATCGGGGTCGATCGCCATGCAGACCGTGCGGCCCAGATCTCCCTTGGGGTCGACGGCAGCGTCGGTGGCGAACTCCAGGGCGCCCAGCAGCGCGTCCAACCGGCCTCCGGGGGAAAGGGACCGCTCAAGCTGATCGTCCAGCAGCCGCACCGGTGTGGGGCCGCCGGGCTGACCGGGCGCGAGCCGGGGACGGTCGGCCAGGGGCCACAGCAGTGTGAGGCCTACCGGGCGAGAGGTATCGGGGGCGACCTCCGGTTCGGGGGACTCACCGGCCGGTGGCGAAACCCCGAGAATCGGTAGCAGGAAACGCGCGTCGTCGAGCCGCGCGGCGGCCCCGTAATCCGGGGTGCCGTTGACGTTCACGAGGGCGGGATATACCCCGGGTTTGTCGATGTTCCAGGTGGGTCCGGTACCCCCGCGCAGCGGGAAGGCGAGTGTGAAGGGACGCTGCTGCCCCTGTTCGAGAGTCCCTGCGACGGTGACGAATTCGCCGACGGGGCGGAACTGGTCGTGGCGGCCGTGCAGATTCGCGCGCAGCTCGGCACTGGTGGCGACGGCGTCGGCGCGTTCCAGCCGGACCACCACGTCGGTGACGGGGCGATCGCCGACATTGGCCACTGTGCCCCGCACCGTCACCGTCGGATCGGCGGTCGTGACGGTTTGTGGTGTCACTTCGTCGATGAGGACCTTGAGGAATTGCCCGTCGCGGTAGGCATGGGCGCGTGGCGTCGACCAGGGAGTGCCGAGCAGGACAAGCGCGAGGACGGCAAGCACCGCTGTCACGCGCGTGGCGCTGCGAGGGGTGAGTCGTCTCATTGTTGTGGTCCGCGGCCGGTACGCCGGCCGGGTGTCCTGTGCGTGCTGGAGTGCGTTTGAGGACGGCGCCTCGGCGAGGATTGGGGCAGGGGTGGCAGGGACGCGGGGCCCCCGGAGTGCAGTTTGTCGATGAGGTCTCCGGCCACCTCGGCCAGACGTCGTTCGTCGGCGTATGCCAGGCGGGTGGGCAGCTCGTCGAGAGGAACCCAGGCGACCTCGGTGACTTCGACATCGTCATCGGACAGCTCGCCGCCCAGGGAGCGCATTAAGTAGTGGTGCACGGTCTTGTGTACGCGGCGGCCCTCGGTGACGAACCAGTAGTCGATGCTGCCGAGTGCGGCCAGCACGCTGCCGCGGATTCCGGTCTCCTCGGCCACCTCGCGGATGGCAGTTTGCTCGGCTGTCTCGCCCTGTTCGATATGGCCCTTGGGCAGCGACCACAGCATCCGGCCGCGGCGGTCGGTCCGTCCGATCAGGGCGGCGACCTGGTCGTTCTTGGGGCCGTCGATCCCGGCGATCACCAGACCGCCCGCCGAGGTTTCGCGGACAGTACGCAGCGAGGTTCCCGCGGTGCCGCCCTTCGCGCGCCCGCGCCCACGACCTTTTCCGTCGGAGCCCTTGGCCCCGCTGGTTCCATGAGCCCCGCCAGCTGTAGGGGAGGGCGTCGGAGTGGGGGCGCCTTGCGCCCGGCCCTGTGCGCGACCCTGCGATCGGTTGCGCCGACCGCGGCGCGACCCCCTGCCGCGCGCTGAGCCGTTGGGCTCGTCCGACGACCCACCCGTGCGGGAACCGCCGGAGGAGTCAGACACCCATGTGATGGTAGTTCCCGCTACTGAGAGCCCTCGCGATACGCGCCGGTAGGCTGCCCGACGTGCCCGAATCGATACCGACCGCCGAGCTGTTGGCCACCGCCCTGGTGGCCCTGAACCGGCACAAGAAGATGCTGTCGGAGTTGGGGGCACTCTTCGATTCGGCGGGTTTCAGCCTGTACCTGGTGGGCGGGAGTGTTCGTGACGCCGTCCTGGGCAGGGCAGGCACCGATCTGGACTTCACCACGGATGCCCGCCCCGAGCAGGTGCAGGAACTGGTGACGGGTTGGGCCGAGGCCATCTGGGACACCGGCATCGCTTTCGGCACCATCGGGGTAGCGCGCAAGGGGCAGCGGGTGGAGATCACCACGTTCCGCAGCGACAGCTATGACCAGCAGACGCGGAACCCGGAGGTGGTGTTCGGCGACAGCCTCCGCGGCGATCTGGTGCGCCGGGACTTCACCGTGAACGCGATGGCGGTCAAGATCGGGCCGGACGGACCCGGGGAGTTCTGCGATCCGCTGGACGGTTTGGAGGCGCTGCGTACGGGGGTACTGGATACCCCGTCGGCTCCCGAGATCTCCTTCGGTGACGACCCGCTGCGGATGCTGCGGGCGGCCCGGTTCGTCTCTCAGCTTGGTTTCGCGGTGGCGCCGCGGGTGGGTAAGGCGCTGACCGAGATGGCCGATCAGTTGGGTCGGATCACCGCTGAACGGGTACAGGCCGAACTGGACAAGTTGATCCTGGGCGCGCATCCGGTCGCCGGAATCGATCTGCTGGTGGAGAGCGGGCTCGGTGCGGTGGTGCTGCCTGAGGTCGGTGAGATGCAGTTGACCATCGATGAGCATCACCAGCACAAGGACGTGTATCGACACTCGCTGACGGTGCTGGAACAGTCAGTGGATCTTGAGGACGATGGCCCCGATCTGGTGCTGCGGTGGGCGGCGCTCCTGCACGACATCGGTAAGCCGGCCACCCGCCGGCACGAGGACGGCGGTGGCGTGAGCTTTCACCATCACGAGGTCGTCGGCGCCAAGATGGTGCGGAAGCGGATGCGTGCGCTCAAGTACTCCAAGCAGATGGTCGAAGACGTCTCGCAGCTGGTGTATCTGCATCTGCGGTTCCACGGGTACGGGGACGGCAAGTGGACCGATTCGGCGGTGCGCCGGTACGTCACCGATGCCGGGCCGTTGTTGCCGCGATTGCACAAGCTGGTGCGCGCTGACTGCACCACGCGCAATAAGCGACGCGCGGCCCGGCTGCAGGCCAACTACGACGGGCTGGAGCAGCGCGTCGCCGAGCTGGCGGCCATGGAGGATCTGGCGCGGGTGCGGCCCGATCTCGACGGTAACGCGATCATGGAGCTGTTGGGTGTGCCGGCCGGGCCGATTGTCGGGGAGGCGTGGCGGTTCTTGAAGGAGCTCCGGCTGGAGCGGGGTCCGCTCGATCATGACGAGGCGGTCGAGGCTCTGCGCGAGTGGTGGGCGGGTCGCAGCGGCTAGCCCCGCTTGCTCGTGTGTCCGGTCAGCCGAGCATGTCGTAGCCCAGCTTGCCCACCATCACCACGACGACCACCAGCAGCACCACGCGGACAAATCCGGCTCCGCGCCCAAGTGCCATGTGTGCGCCAAGCTGGGCACCCGCGATGTTCGCGAGGCCGAGGGCCAGCCCGAGCAGCCACAGCACGTGCCCCTGGGACGCGAAGACGATGAGCGCCCCGACATTGGTTCCCGAGTTGAGCACCTTCGCGGTGGCCGAGCTCTCCAGGAACGTCATCCCCGCGACGGCGGTCAACACGAGGATCATGAATGTCCCGGTGCCCGGGCCCATGATGCCGTCGTAGAACGCAATGAGGACGGCGGCAGTGGTGAGTGCGGTCAGGGTGGCGGCCTTGGTACGGGGGGTGTCGGCCTCCGTGGTTCCGAATTGGGGACGCGTCGCGACGAACAGTCCCACGGCCACCAGCAGGACGAGCACCACGGGCTTGAAGACGGATGCCGGTAGCCGCGAGGCGGTGTAGGCGCCGGCACTGGCGAAGGCCGCCGCGAGGACGAAGGCGCCGAGCAGCGGACGCCAGTTCAGGGGCGTTCGTGGGAAGAGCCGAATAGCGGCCGATGCGGTACCCGCCAGCGCGGTGAGTTTGTTGGTTCCGAGTGCGGTGGCGGGAGCCATCCCGGGGAAGATGAGCATCAGTATCGGGATGAGGATGAGCCCGCCCCCACCCACCACTGCGTCGACCCAGCCGGCGGCGGACGCGGCGGTGAGAAGCAGCGCGAGGGTAGGGGCGTCCACGGGGTCAGAGATTACGGATGGAACCAAACAGCTGCAGTTCCCCTCCCACGTATGTGAACCGAAATCAGCGCACGTTCTGTCTCCGCGGTTATCCACATGCCCGAAGACGACGGAACCGCCGCGCAGGCGGGGCGCTCATATCAGGTATGGACTACTGCTTTGGTGCGGGCGACGGCATCGTCACCGCGTGGGATGCGCCACCCAACGCTGACCTGGACGGTGACGGGGTACTGGATGCGGTGCGGCTGGATTTCGACGGTGACGGGGTGTTCGACGACATGATGTGGGACGCCGACGGCGACGGATCGGCCGATCACAGCGTCCTCGATGTGGACAACGATGGCACGCCCGAGACCTACTTCACCGATGATGGTCTGGGCACCTGGGTGTTTCACGTGGAACGAAGCGGATCGATCAGTTGGTTCGGCCTTGACGGGATCGAACACCCCGGCGGCGCAGCCGATCTCGACGGAGACGGGACACCCGAGCGGTTGCTCGATATGGATGGCGACGGTGATGCCGAAAGAGCCTACCGTACAACGGATTCCGGTGTGGCTGTGTACGTCGACACGACTGGCGACGGCCGCTGGGATGTCGAGCTCACCGATACCAACGGGGACGGAGCCGCCGACGCGTCGCGACCCCTCGGACCACCGCGGCCGTCAGCCGAGAATCCGGTCGAAGGATCGCCCTAGCGCACCTGTCCATGCGAGCGTGGGGTCGGACTCGTCCGCCACCCATGTGGGATGGTCGAGACTGAGCCGTCCCTCGCAGGTGGTGATGAAGAAAGTCGGCGGAGCCACCGCGGCCCGACTGGTGCGTGAACCGCTTGCGGAGGCGCGAAAGTCGTGAATCTGCACGCCCTCCGGCAGACGCAGAGTGGGAATACGCCCCCAGTTGGTGACCATAAGAGGATTCGTGACGGGTTGCCGCCAGATGTCCCGTGGTCGCAGAAAGACCTGATGCACGGCGCGTTGGGAAAGGCCATCTGCGAGGGAGCCCAGGACCGCACGTCCGATGCGCACAGGGTCATCCTCCGGCAGTACCTCGATCGCTGCGGTGTCCGCGCCTTGGATGACGGTGCCGGCCTCGGCGGCGAGGGGCGGTCCGATTCGCGTGCGCAGGTCCACCGAGGACACCACGCTGAACGGCACGGGGCCGCCCGAGCATGAAAGATCGTGCGCGGCAAGCAGGATCGCGGCACAGACGATTCCATGCACGGTGAGGCCGGACGCGCGTGCCACCTCGAACAAATGGGCGGTGGCATCCCGTCCCAGCCGGGTGCGTCCGTGCCGCGTCAGGACGGCCGCGGTGGCCTCCGAAGCGGGCTCCGGTGGCGTCGTCTGGTCAGGCCGCGGAA
This sequence comes from Mycobacterium sp. NPDC050853, assembly GCF_040653875.1. Taxonomy (NCBI): domain Bacteria; kingdom Bacillati; phylum Actinomycetota; class Actinomycetes; order Mycobacteriales; family Mycobacteriaceae; genus Mycobacterium; species Mycobacterium sp. NPDC050853. The sequence goes on along the minus strand of NZ_JBFAGW010000008.1, from coordinate 123,099 downwards.
TGTCGACCCCGCGGGCGGCGAGGAACTGCTCCAGCGACATGGCCAGTGGATGCGAAGGGGTGGTCCCGGGTGAGCCCGTCTCGACCACGTGGGTGTAGAACGCGCACAACGCCTCCAGATACCGCAGCGAGGCGGCGGCGTCGGCGATGCTGTGGTGCGTCAGCAAGGTCAGCCGAAAGTCACTGCCGTGCTGGGCCACATCGACGGCGCATACCGCGTCGGGGTCGACGACGGCGAAGCCCTCCGGTGGTAGGGCGGTGGATGTTCCCACCCGCAGCGCGGGCGTGCGGGGAGCGTGCTGCAACGCGTATCCGTTTCCGGCGGGAATGATCTCGGCGGCCAGCACAGGATGGCTCGTCAACAGCGCGTGGAAGGCGGTTGCCAGGGCTGCGATATCGAGCGCACCGGTTCCGAATGCCGAATACGCGACAGTGCTGCGGTTATCCGCGAACATCGCCTCCGAGGGGTAGAGCCGGCGATGGAACACCGAAAACTATCCGCGACCAGAACCCGGAGGTCCGGCGAATGCCTGTCCAATGGACAGCCATTTCTCGGCGTCCTCGCCGATGGCCTGTAGATCCAGCTCGGCCCGCGGACGCCGTTGGGTCACCAGGTAGCAGAAGTCGAGGGCCGAACCGGTGACCCGCTGGGCCGCGTCCTCGGGGCCCCAGATCCACGCATCGCCCTCGGGGCCGATCAGCTCGACCCGGAACGGTTCGGCGGGAGCAGGCAGTCCATGCACCGAGAACGCATAGTTTTGGGTCCGAACACCAAGATGGGCAATGGATTTGAGGCGAGCGGTCGGTGCGGTTGTCACCCCGAGCGCATCCGCGACGTCAAGGCCGTGCGCCCATGTCTCCATCAAGCGTGCGGTACCCATGGAAGCCGAGCTCATCGGCGGCCCGTACCAGGGGATCTTCACACCGTCCGGCACCGCGCGCAGCGCCGCATGCAGTTGGTTTCGAGTATCGCGCCAGTGGATGAGTAGTTCGGCGGGCGGAGTCTGTGCGGTTTCCTCGGCGGCCTTGTCCACGAATCCAAGTGGGTCGGCCAGCGCCTTGGGCAGCTCGTTGGCGAAGCCATCCGGATCGGTGACGGCCAGCAGCGACTGGGCATCGGTCCAATGCAGATGGGCGATTTGGTGGGCGATGGTCCAGCCCGCCGCGGGAGTGTCCTGGGCCCAGCCTTGTTCGGACAGCGGTGCCACCAGGGCATCGAGCCCATCGCTCTCGTCGCGCAGGTCGTCGATGACTGCGTCAGCGGTCGAGGTCACGGGTTGGTCCTTCCGGGTCGGGCTGGGTGGGCAGAGACTCAGGGTCGGGCTGGGTGGGCAGAGCTTCTGTGTCGGGCTGGTCCGGAGTGGGCCAAAGAGTCCGGGTCATATGCACGAGCAGGCCGATCAAGTAGACCACTGCTCCGGAGAGGGCCAGCCAGTGCGCATGCGTGATGAAGGCGGCGCTCACGCTCATCGCGGCGGTGAACGTCACCCAGAACAGCGAATCCTGTACGGCGAAAACGTGTCCGCGGAGGGCGTCGTCGACGTTGGTCTGCATCCCGACATCGGCGGACAGCTTGATCACCTGCCCCGCCATTCCCAGGCCGAACGCGGCACCCAGCAGGATTGGCATGTACAAACCCGAGGCCAACAGCTGCAGGACGACCGCACCGCCGAGCGCCATCCCGAGGGTGCGCCCGCGGCCGTACCGCCGCAGCAGGGCGGGGGTAGAGATCGTCCCCAGGAACGAGCCGATACCGGTGCACGCCAGGAACAATGCCGCCGCGCCGATCCCGGCGAACACCGACTCGGTATTGCGTACCAGGACGAGCACCAGCAGGGTGTTGATCCCGAACACCCATCGGTGTGCGGCGAGGCCGATGAGTGCATCGAACACCGACGGTGTGTTGACGATGGTCCGCGCTCCATGGATCCATCCGGTGGCCACCGCATAGAAGGCCGAGCCGTGTACGGCGCGCGCGGTGTCATCGGGGCCCAACCGGTCGCCGGAAAATCCGGAGGCGACCCACGCCGCCGCCGTGGCAGGCACGATCACCAGGAAAATGACTGTGGCAGAGCCCAAGTCTCCGGCGCCGAAGGCAGCCCGCAGCATCAGCATGAAATTGGCGCCGACAAAGGTGGCGCTGGCGCCGACGGCGGTGGCCACCGAGTTCATGGTCGCGACCTGATCCCGCGGCACCACATGGGGGAGTGCCGCAGACAGACCCGATGTCACGAATCGGGTGACTCCGTTGACGATCAGCGCGCCCAGCAGCAGCACCACATCGTCGGCGCTGAAGGCCAGTTCGATGCCGACGAGCGCCACCAGCAGCACGCGAATCAGGTTGGCGACGATCAGGACGGTGCGCCGGTCCCAGCGGTCCAGTAGCGCACCTGCGAACGGACCGATCGCCGAGTACGGCAGGAACAGCACCGCGAACGCCCCGGCGATGGCCCAGGGCTCGGCCTCACGCTCCGGGTTGAACAACAGCGCACCGGCAAGCCCGGCCTGGAAAAGGCCGTCACTGAACTGGGTAAGCAGCCGCACCCACACGAGCCGCCCGAAGTCGGGGAGATCGTGGATCGCGCGCCACAGACTCAGCGGCGAGTGGCGCGGAGTCATGTGAGTCGCTTTCGTGGTGTCGGCTGGGGCATCTAGGGAATTGGCGATAGGAATTAGGCAGAGTACTTAACGCCCACACTACAAATGTGTAGCGGTTAGCCGAGCACAAGTCATGAAACGGCAAACGGTGTCATGATGTTGAGGTGGCGCATGGGGACGAGCCCGATGAGGGCGAGGCATACAGCGAGGGGTACATGGCGCCCCCCGCACATCGCCTGCGCGCGGGTACCTTGCTGATCGCCAATACCAATCTCTTCGAGCCGACCTTTCGGCGCAGCGTGATCTTCATCGTCGAGCACAATGACGGCGGCACGCTGGGCGTGGTGCTCAACCGGGCCAGCGAGACGGCGGTGTACAACGTACTGCCACAGTGGGCCAAGCTCGCCAGCAAGCCCAAGACGATGTTCATCGGCGGTCCGGTCAAGCGGGATGCGGCGCTCTGTCTGGCGACGCTCCGGGCCGGAGTCAGCATTGACGGCGTGAAGGGTCTGCGTCATGTGGCGGGCCGCATGGCCATGGTCGATCTTGATGCCGAGCCCGAGGATATCGCCCCGCTGGTCGAGGGCATCCGGGTCTTCGCCGGCTACTCGGGTTGGACGATCGGTCAGCTGGAGGGTGAGGTCGAGCGCGACGACTGGATCGTGTTGTCGGCGCTCCCGTCCGATGTGCTCACCGATGCGTGTGCCGACCTATGGGCCAAGGTGCTGCGGCGGCAGCCGCTGCCTTTGTCGTTGTTGGCGACGCACCCCATCGACGTCAGCCGCAACTAACCCTTACGCGCCGCGTGACCTAGAGATCGTCGCCCACCGATGGATCCGGTGGGATGACGGCCCGGCAGAAGTCCTCACCGAACGGCGTCAGGTGGACGCTGCGGCGGACGGTCTTGTGTGCGCGGCCCGCGCGTCGGCAGGCCGCGACGACATCCGGTTGCACCTCCAACACCTGATAGCGCTCGGCCGCAACCGCTTCCGTCGATGCGCGGACCAGGCCGAGCCGCACGAGATTATTGGTGTACGCGTTGTTGCGGTCGGTGTAGCGGCAGCCGGATCGTTCGGCCACCATCGATAGACCCTCGGCGATCATCTCCGAGCCGACGTCGAACGGACGGCTGGTGCGCACGTCCACCACCGGTTGCGCGCCGTGCGCGGCAAGGAACCGCAGAATGCGCGCTTCATCGGGTGCCAGCTGATTGAGAATCCGGGCATAGGCGGGGTGGGTGTCCTCGACGTCACTGACATCTGCTGAACGCCGCAGCAATTCGGCTCCGCGCCGCCGCAATTCATCACAGTCGGGGGAGCCCGATTCGGTGATGTCGATGGTGACCCGTGACGGGGTGGGTTGTTGCGGTTTGACGAACGAGAGCCCGCTCGAATCGGATGGCAGCTGCAGCGCATCGCGAACGGCTCCCAGGACGTGCTCGGTGGCCGACAGCGCGATATCGGAGGCCGACCGCCCGGCACGCACATCGTCGATGATCTTGGTGCCCGTGGTGGTGGCGATATCTGCCGACCACTTCACGCCGCGCCACCAGGTTTTCGCGGCCAGCATGGCGACGCCCTGGACTACGCGATCTGGCCGTACCTGGCGATTGTTGTGCGCGGGGACGGGCGTGTTATCGGTCATCGGGCATCATCTTGTCAGGTCGTTTCGGGCATGTGTCATCCCGCCGGTGGGAAGATCAGCAGGTGCGCCAGGCCGCCGGCGGCCCCGAGAACGGCCCCGTGCACGAACAGCAACCACTCGTCCTGTTTGACCGCCGAGCGCAGCAACTCGTTGAAATCGTCGAGTGAGAGCTTGTGCATCTGGGTTGAGACGAACGAGCCGATTTTGCCCTGGCGTTGTTTGTTGAATTCCGGATCGGAAAACGCAAGGGGTGCAAAACCGGTTGCCTCGAGGGTGACGGATTCGGTGATCTGGTCGTACTGGCGCCGGCCGACGGCCACCCGGATGGCGCGGCGGGCGGGCCCGAGGGCCTGCTCGAGTGCCGGCCGGATACCGTCGGCCAGCATCTGCCGAGTGCGATCCGAACGCGGCCCGTTGAGCATCTCGTTGCCGATGTTCTCCAGGGTGATGACGTTCTCGGAGATGGTGCGCGCGTATTCCTCCGAGATCTCCGCCTTGCGTTTGATGAACAGACCCTGACGCCACGGCACCCATTTACTGGGGTGAACCGGTTCGAAGATCATGGTGATGCCGAGGTAGTTGACGATGTACCCGATGACGATTCCACCCAGTGGCAGCACGATCCACGGTGTCCACCAGTGGTGGGGAACGGAATGCAGGATCCCGACGAGAACGAAGCCCATGGGGTAGCCGAAGTAGAAGCCGAAGTTCTGCATGAACTGCAGCTCTTTGGTGCCCATGGTCCGGAAGATGTCGTTGAGCAACTTGGGATGCGCGGTGAGGTACCGGATGATCATCAGCTTGGCGTCGACCAGCTGCCCGATGTTCTCGCCGATCTGGTCGGTCATATTCTTGACGATCTGCGGCAGCTGGTTCTCGATGCGCTTGAACATCATTTCCCGCAGCGCCGGGGGCAGGTTGTGCCACAGCTGCGGGTTCTCCCGCTCCATGATCTTGGTGATGACGCTACGAATCTCTGACTTGGCAATCAGCGCAAGGTGATTGGCTATGAGGTCCGGTTCGAGCTGCTCATAGAAATCCGAGATGCTGCCGAGCTTGGCCAGGCTCTTGTCGACGGCGATGCTGGCCATCTTCTCGGCGCGCGACGGCACGATGCCCTGCCATCCGAACCGTCCGTCGGAGGTGATGGCGGGGATCACCTGCACGCGCCGGGGCAGGAACGCGTACAGCGTGCGTAACCCCGGGATGCGCCAGCCGTAGAAACGCAAGGGTGCGAACAGCATCAGCACACCGGTCCAGTTGGTGATGTACCCGATGATGCCGGTGAACAGGGGGACGGTGAGCAGATCCACCATCAGCTGGTCATCGCGATAGATGTACGCAGCGATACCGGAAACGAGGGTGAGAACACCAACAAAGATGAACTTCACCATCTGTTTGGTGTCTTTCACGGCTCCCTTTCTGACCACACTCGTCTGCGAGTGTTCGGAGACATCACACCAAAAAAGGGGCGGACGTGGGCGAATACCGCTCAGATTCCGATGAGGTCGTGGCGGCGGTGTCTAAAGAGTGGACACGTTAGGGCCGCGCGCACACGGATGAGCCGCTTGCGCGAAGACCGTCAGATCCGGATGAGCCGCGTGCGGCGGTGCTCGGGCATCCTGCACAGGAACTACCGCAGCCGCCCGAGGATGACGACATTTGTTGTGCGGCGGTGGTGTACCGCGATACCTGCCACGCTGCCGCACTCACCGTCGCAACGGCAGCAATGCAGCACACCAACAGCCCCACCAAACCGATTGTGGTGGAGCCGAATAACGCGGCGACAGCGCCGGGCACAAGAATGACCGCGGCCGCGGCCTGAGCCGGTGCCATCATGCGCTGCGGGCTGCCGTGCGGTGCGCGCAGGAACGCCGCTGCCGCCAGCGCAGCCAGCAGCCCGGCGAGGGCAATGGTCACGATAGCGGCGGTCAGCACCCGCTCAGTTTAAGGGGTGTCAGATCGGCGTCGAAAAGGTTATGCCGCGGGCGGCGCCGGAGGCACAAGCGGAGGCAGGGTGGGCAGGGGCGGCAGACCGGGGATCCCCGGTGCCGGAGCAGGCGGTGCGTTGGGGTCCGCGGGTGCTCCCGGAGCGGGCGTCAGGGGTGCTGCCGGCAGGGCATCCGGATCGGCGAGGGCATTGGGATCGGCTACCGGCGCCGTGACCGGTGCGGCATCCCCGAAGCGCAGCCCGTTGACGATCAGGTCGGTGGCCGGGGCCTCGGCGATGGCGTTGCCGACGGTGGTGGTGACGGCCAGTTGAACCAGGTACCGGTCCTTGCCCTGCGTGATGATCACGGCACGGCGTGAGGTGTTGAGGGTTTCACCGTCCTGGCGGAAGGTGCCCTCCACAACCGAGGACGGAAAGCCCTGGTAGGTGACCAGCGAGGCGTCGGTCGGCTGCCAGCCCTGCAAGCCCCTGACCTCAACAGGGCCGTGCGAGACGGCCTCGTTGGTATCGAATTCGCCGACGAGCTTGCTCATCAGGACCTGCGCGTTGGACTGGTACAGCCCGGTGCCGTTGGCCTTGCTGACAATCACCTGGTAGGCGTTGGGGACGTTGGGGTCCGGCACGTCCGCCCAGTTGCTCGGGACGGGGATAGTGATACGCGGGCCGCCATGGCTGTTCTTGGTCAGCGGTTCCAGCTTGACGTTTTTGGATGTGAAGAACTCCGCCAGAGTGCCTTCGGCAGCGGGTGCGACCCCGTTGATCGGGGCCGCAGGCTGCAACGGATTCGTGGACGCGGCGGGCGCCGCCGCGGCATTCGGGGCAGCCGGGGCGTTGGGAGTCGCCGCCGGTGGGACGGGAGCCGAGGTGGCCGCGTTCGGAGTGGCCACCGGTGCGGGAGGCACGGGTACCGGCTGCGGGTCGGCCAGCGCCACGGCGGCAGTCCCGACGAGCAGCGCCGCGACGGAGATCGTGGCCGCCGCGAATCTGACTGAATACCGTATGGTCGTCACCTTTTGGTCCCTCCGGATCTGTCCAGTGCGTGGTGTGAGGTTGTCTTGTGGCGATCCCGAAGTTAGTGACCGCAGCTGAGAAACCACCCCGGACACCCCCGGAAGTGGCCGGATTGTGACCAGAGTGATGAACTCTCGTCGCCAAACCGGCGATTTCAGTCCCTGAGCTGCCGCCTTTACCCTTGACGGGTGAGTGAAGCCCAGCAGGATGCCACCGCCAGTACTTCTGGAGAAACCCCCGAGCATCGCTACACCGCGCAGCTCGCCGGGCAGATCGAGCGTCGCTGGCAACAGGACTGGGCCGACCGCGGCACCTTTCACGTACCGAACCCGGTGGGATCGCTCGCACCCACCGATGGCACACCGGTTCCCGCGGACAAGATGTTCGTCCAGGACATGTTCCCGTATCCGTCGGGTGATGGTCTGCATGTCGGACACCCGCTGGGCTATATCGCGACGGATGTCTACGCCCGGTTCCACCGGATGCGCGGCGCCAATGTGCTGCACGCGCTGGGGTTCGACGCATTCGGGCTGCCTGCCGAGCAGTACGCGGTGCAGACCGGCACCCATCCGCGGGTGCGAACCGAGGCGAACATCGTCAACTACAAACGCCAGCTGGGGCGGCTCGGCCTGGGCCACGATTCACGCCGCAGCTTCGCCACCACCGACGTCGGCTTCTACAAGTGGACGCAGTGGATCTTCCTGCAGATCTACAACGCCTGGTACGACACCGACGCTCAGCGGGCCCGTCCCATTCGTGAGCTGGTCGCCGAATTCGATTCAGGTGTACGTAAGCCCACCAGCGGTGGGGCGTGGGACGAGCTGAGTGCCGGTGAGCAGGCGGATCTCGTCGACTCGTATCGCCTGGTTTACCAATCGGATTCAGTGGTCAACTGGTGTCCGGGACTGGGCACCGTGCTGGCCAACGAAGAGGTCACCTCGGATGGTCGCAGCGAGCGCGGGAACTTCCCGGTATTCCGTAAGCGGTTGCGGCAGTGGATGATGCGGATCACCGCGTACTCCGACCGGCTGATCGATGACCTGGAGTTCCTGGACTGGCCCGACAAGGTCAAGGCCATGCAGCGCAATTGGATCGGCCGGTCCCAGGGTGCTTCGGTGCTGTTTGCCGTAGAAGGTCGGCCGGGTGCGGGCGATATCGAGGTGTTCACCACCCGACCCGACACGCTTTTCGGCGCCACCTACATGGTGCTGGCCCCCGAACACCCGCTGGTCGACGCGCTGGTCGGGGACACCTGGCCGGACGGGACCGATGCGCGGTGGACCGGCGGGCAGGAGTCACCGCGCGCGGCGATCGCGGAATACCGTCGCTCCATTGCCGCCAAGAGTGATCTGGAACGTCAAGAGAACAAAGAAAAGACGGGCGTCTTCACGGGCGCGTACGCCACCAATCCGGTGAGCGGGGATCCGGCGCCGATCTTCATCGCCGACTATGTGCTGGTTGGCTACGGTACCGGGGCCATCATGGCGGTGCCGGGCCATGACCAGCGTGACTGGGACTTCGCTAACGCCTTCGGTCTGCCTGTGCGAGAGGTGATCTCCGGCGGAGATATCACCCAGGCCGCATACACGGGCGATGGTGCATTGGTGAACTCCGACTACCTGAACGGGCTGGACGTCGATGTGGCCAAGGCCGAGGTGACGCGCAGACTGGTCATCGACCGGCGCGGCGAATCGCGCATCGAATACAAACTGCGCGACTGGCTCTTTGCACGCCAACGCTATTGGGGCGAGCCGTTCCCGATCGTCTACGACGAGGATGGGCGACCGCACGCGTTGGCCGATGGCACGTTGCCGGTCGAACTGCCCGAGGTCGAGGACTACGCACCGGTGTCCTTCGATCCGGATGACGCAGCGTCGGAGCCGTCGCCGCCGTTGTCCAAGGCCACTGACTGGGTGAATGTCGAGCTGGACCTGGGGGATGGGTTCAAGCACTACACCCGCGACACCAATGTGATGCCGCAGTGGGCGGGCAGCTCCTGGTACGAGCTGCGCTACGCCGATCCGGACAATGCGGAAGCGTTCTGCGACAAGGAGAACGAGGCATACTGGTTGGGTCCGCGCCCGGCCGAGCACGGCCCGGACGACCCGGGCGGGGTCGACTTGTACGTCGGCGGCATGGAGCATGCTGTGCTGCACTTGCTGTATTCGCGGTTCTGGCACAAGGTGCTGTACGACCTCGGGCATGTCAGCTCACGCGAGCCGTACCGGCGCCTGCTGAACCAGGGCTATATCCAGGCCCACGCCTACACCGACTCGCGGGGGATGTACGTGCCGGCCGCCGAGGTGGTCGAGGAGAACGGAAAGTTCTTCTACCAGGGGGCCGAGGTAAATCAAGAGTTCGGCAAGATCGGTAAGAGCCTGAAGAACTCGATCTCACCCGATGACATCTGCGAGAACTACGGCGCCGACACGCTGCGCGTGTACGAGATGTCGATGGGTCCACTGGAGCTGTCCCGCCCTTGGGCGACAAAGGATGTGGTGGGTGCGCACCGTTTCCTGCAGCGGGTGTGGCGCGCGGTCGTCGACGAGGAGACCGGCAAGATTCGCGTCTCTGAAGGCAACCTGGATGAGTCGAACAGCGAAGGCACCCTGCGGGTGTTGCACAAAACCATCGCGGGTGTCACGGAAGACTATGCGGCGCTGCGTAATAACACCGCGGCCGCCAAGTTGATCGAGTACACCAATCACCTGACCAAGGTGTACCCGCAGGGTGCCCCGCGGGCCGCGGTGGAACCGCTGGTGCTCATGCTGGCTCCGCTGGCGCCGCACCTGGCCGAGGAGCTGTGGAGCCAGCTGGGTCGCGACGAGTCGCTGGCCCACGGACCTTTCCCGGCATCCGATGTGCGATGGCTGGTGGCCGATACCGTCGAGTATCCGATTCAGGTGAACGGCAAGGTACGTGGCCGCATCACGGTGGCTGCCGACGCACCGGCCGCCGATATCGAGGCGGCGGCACTTGCGGAGGAGAAGGTGCTGGAGTTCCTGGCGGGCGTCACCCCGAAGAAGGTCATCGTGGTGCCGGGCCGCATGGTGAACCTGGTCGTCTAGTTCTGGCGCACCACGATCTGGTGAACACGGGCGTCACGTGGCAGGTTCACGGCATCGGCGACTAGTTGTGCGACGGACTCGGGGCGCATGTACTCGTCCGGGTTGTATGTGCGCCCTTCGTGTTCGGTGAGCTCCTGTTGCATGGGCGTGCTGATCCTGCCGGGATGTACCGAGGTCACCCGCAGCGCGGGCTCCTCGGCGCGCAAGACATCGGCGAAGCCGCGCAGCGCAAACTTGCTCGCCGAGTATGAACCTATTCCGGCGTGCGCGTTGATCCCCGCTCCGGAGTTGATGAACACGATGTCACCCTGCGCCGCGCGGAGGGCGGGAAGGAGCGCCTTGGTCAGTGCAACGGGTGCTAATACGTTGATATCGAACGTCTTTCGCCAGTCGCCCAGCGCCGAATCGGCAATCGTCGCCGGATAGGACACACCGGCGTTGTGCACCAGTACGTCAAGTGTGCCGATATCGGTGGCGGCGGCGAGTACCGCGTCCTCGTCCCCCAGGTCCACCGACCACGCGGTGGCATCCAGTTCGCCGGCCAGCTCATCGAGCCGCGCGGACGGGCGGCCTCCCAGGAGGAGCTCATGGGTGGGAGCGAGTGCACGCGCGATGGCGGTACCGAGGCCGCCGCTTGCACCGGTGATGAGAGCGAGAGGCATGCGCGTCACGTTAGCCCTCTTATGCCGGATGTCGACTTTTGGCGGGTTCTACTCGCACTTTCGCACCAAAAGTCGATATTCGACGAGAGGGAATGGTCGGGTACACCCCACAATGGACGGATGCCATCCCACCCGATGTTCACCCCCACGCAGCTAGCCGCACGCGCGGCATACCTGCTCAGGGGGAATGACCGGGGGACGATGACCAGTGCCGCGCCCAAGCTGTACCCGCACATGTGGAGCTGGGATGCGGCATTCGTGGCGGTGGGGCTCGCGCCGCTGAGCGTCGAACGGGCGGTCACGGAACTGGACACGCTGCTCTCGGCGCAATGGGCCAACGGGATGATCCCGCATATCGTCTTCGCCAACGGGGTCGACGGGTACTTTCCCGGACCCGCTCGCTGGCGGACCTCAGAGCTGGCAGCGAACGCGCCATCGGGATACCAAACCTCGGGGATCACCCAACCACCCGTACATGCCATTGCGGTACAACGCATCTTGGATCACGCGCGCCGTCGAGGTCGTAGTGCGCGGGGTGTTGCCGAGGCATTCCTGGACCGGCGCTGGGCCGATCTCATGCGGTGGCACCGTTGGCTCGCCGAGACACGGGACCAGAACGGGCACGGTCGAATCACTCTGTATCACGGGTGGGAATCGGGGATGGACAACTCTCCGCGTTGGGATGCGGCCTACGCCAACGTAGTTCCGGGCGAGCTGCCGGCGTATGTGCGCGAGGACACCGCGATCGTCACCGATCCGTCACAGCGCCCCAAGGACTCCGAGTACGACGTGTACCTGTGGCTGCTGGAAGAGATGAAATCGGTGCGGTACGACGACGCGAGACTGCCCGACGCGATGAGCTTTGTCATGGAGGACGTGTTCGTCTCGGCGATCTTCTCGGTGGCCTGCGAAGTGTTGGCCACCATCGGCGAGGAGCACGCCCGGCCGCACGCCGATGTGCGAGAGCTGCACGGCTGGGCCGACCGGTTTCGACGCGGAGTTCTCGATACTACCGAGGAACGTAACGGTGCGGCAAGGGATTTCGACGTCAAGACCGGCAAGTGGGTGGCGACCGATACAGTGGCGATGTTCGCGCCGCTGCTCTCCGGCGGTCTACCGCGCCCGCGGGAGCTGGCACTGCTGAGACTGTTGGAGGGGCCGCGGTTCTGTGGCCACCCGGATCTGCGGTATGCACTGGTGCCCTCGACGTCGCCGGTGTCGCGAGACTTTCGTCCGCGCGAGTATTGGCGGGGCCCGGTGTGGCCGGTGCTCACCTGGCTGTTCTGTTGGGCGTTCGAACGGCGGGGATGGAGCGAGCGTGCGTTCCTGTTGCGGCAGGAGGGATTACGCCAAGCGGGCGACGGGTCGTTCGCGGAGTACTACGAGCCCTTCACCGGCGCGCCCCTAGGCAGCATGCAGCAATCCTGGACGGCCGCAGCAGTTCTGGACTGGCTCGGCTAGTCACTCAGCACCGGCGAGGCGCCTCAGCAGTGGTGTCATCCGGAATGCCACCAACTCGTGCATCGCAATCGCGATCGAGGTCCGGGCGATGCCGGGGATATCGAGGATGTTTCCGGCGATCCGGTACAGGTCGTCGCTGTCGACGGCCACCACCTTGATCATCAGGTCGTCGGCGCCCGCGAGGCCGTGCACCTGCACCACCTCCGGCACGTCGGCGAGGGCCACCCCGATGGCCTTCAGTTGGTGCTGGTCGATGCGCGCGGTGACGTACGCGGTCATCGGATAGCCCATCGCGCGCGGCACGATCTGGTGGTCGATCCCGGCCAGCGCCTCGTGTTGGTCCCAGCGGGTTAGCCGCGCCTGCACGGTGTTGCGCGACAGATTGAGCCGCTGCGCCAGCTCGACCCCGGACGCGCGGGGTGTTTGCGTGAGCGCGAGTAATAGCTTCGCATCAGTGGCGTCCAGAGTGGTCATAGCGCGCAGTATCGCACAGAATGGCCCAACAAATATGCGCAGAATGCTCAATGTGACACGCGTCGGTTGCGCAGTATGACTATCTGATGCACTGTGAGGCATGGCACACCCACAAGGTGGCAGTCATCCATCGGCGGTGCACCACATCGTTAGCGAGGCGAGGCGGTTATGGAGACCATCCAGCTTCTGGATCCGGACGGCAACCGGGTCGAGAATCCGGCGTACACGCCGCTGATCAGCGATGTCCTGGACGAGGAAGGTCTGGCCCAGCTGAGGGCGCTGTACGAGGACATGGTCGTGGTGCGGCGCATCGACACCGAGGCCACGGCACTGCAGCGGCAGGGCGAGCTAGCGCTGTGGGCGCCGCTGCTGGGCCAGGAGGCCGCACAGGTTGGCTCCGCGCGCGCACTGGAGCACGACGACTTCGCCTTCACCAGTTTCCGTGAGCACGGCGTCGCCTACTGCCGTGGTGTCGAACCCACCGCCATGCTGCAGTTCTGGCGCGGTTCCACACAATCGGGCTGGAATCCCCGCGACCACAACATCACTGCACCGGCGATCATCGTCGGGGCACAATCCCTGCACGCCACCGGATACGCGATGGGGGCCAAATTCGACGGCTCGGACACCGCAGTCATTGCGTACTTCGGCGATGGCGCCACCAGCCAGGGGGATGTCTCGGAGGCTTTCGCCTTCGCGTCGAGCTTCGGTGCCCCCGTTGTCTTCTTCTGTCAGAACAACCAGTGGGCCATCAGTGAGCCCGTCCGAGTGCAGAGCCAGCTGCCGCTGGCGGCCCGCGGCATAGGATTCGGCATCCCGGGAATCCAGGTCGACGGGAACGATGTGCTTGCCGTGATGGCCGCAACACGGTCGGCGTTACGGCGCGCCCGAGAGGGCAGCGGACCCACCCTTATCGAAGCCGTCACCTACCGTATGGGGCCGCACACCACTTCCGACGATCCGACTAAGTACCGCAACGCCGCGGAGCTCGACGAATGGCGCGCCAAGGATCCGCTGTCGCGGGTGCAGAAGTACCTGGAGAGCCATGGGGCGCTGAGTGAGTCGGAGAAACAGCGCATTGCGGCCAAGGCCGACACGGTGGCCGCGGACATGCGTGCCGGTTGTCTCGGCACGGTCGAGCCGACTGCCGCCGACATGTTCAACCACGTGTACGCAGAACCACATTCGCTTGTCGCCGCGGAACGGCGCGACTACCTGGAGTACCTGGCCGGATTCGAGGAGGCAGCATCATGACCAGAATGACCATGTCCGGCGCCCTGAATGCGGGCCTGCGGGCGGCCCTGGAGGACGACGACAAGGTGATCGTCATGGGCGAGGACGTCGGCAAGCTCGGCGGCGTCTTCCGGGTCACCGACGGGCTGCAGAAGGACTTCGGCGACCACCGTGTCATTGATACACCGCTCGCGGAGTCTGGAATCATCGGTACTGCAGTTGGTTTGGCGATGCGTGGATACCGCCCGGTGTGCGAGATCCAGTTCGACGGCTTCGTGTACCCCGCCTTCGACCAGATCGTCAGTCAGGTTGCGAAGCTGCACTACCGCACCAAGGGTGCAGTGGGCATGCCACTGACCATCCGCATCCCGTTCGGCGGCGGTATCGGTGCGGTGGAACACCATTCGGAGTCTCCGGAGGCCTACTTCGCGCACACCGCCGGCTTGCGGGTGGTGTCCTGCAGCTCGCCGCAGGACGCGTACGACATGATCCGCCAGTCCGTCGCGTGTGACGACCCGGTGATCTTCTTCGAACCCAAGCGCCGCTACTGGGAGAAGGGTGAGGTGATCCTGGATAGCGCGGGAGGGGCCGAACCGCTGCCTCTCTCCTCCGCGCGCATCGTCCGGCCCGGTACTGGGGCCACTATTGCCGCGTACGGGCCGATGGTCGCCGTTGCCTCCGCCGCCGCGGAAATGGCGGCCGAGGAGGGAATATCGATCGAGGTCGTGGATCTACGTTCTCTCTCACCCGTTGACTTCGACACCCTGGAAGCTTCGGTACGCAAGACCGGACGGTTGGTGGTGGTTCACGAGGCGTCGGTGTTCATGGGATTGGGCGCAGAGATCGCGGCGCGCATCACCGAAAGGTGCTTCTACCATCTTGAGGCGCCGGTTCTGCGGGTTGGCGGCTTCGCCCTTCCGTACCCTGCCAACAAGGTGGAGCACCACTATCTGCCCGACGCCGAACGAGTGATGGACGCCGTCGACCGGGCCATGGCAGCGTAGGGAGGGGACGAAATCCATGGCAGTCAAACAGTTTCTACTCCCGGATCTCGGCGAGGGGCTCACCGAAGCCGATCTGATCACCTGGAAGGTGAAGGTCGGCGACGAGGTGAAGCTGAACCAGGTGCTCGCCGATGTGGAGACTGCCAAAGCGATGGTCGAGCTACCGTCCCCGTACGAGGGGACGGTAGTGGCCCTGGAGGCGACCGAGAGCTCCACTATTGCGGTGGGTTCGCCATTGATCTCGATCGAGGTGGCCGGCGCGGAACCCGACCAGCCCGCCAACCTTGTCGGCTACGGTCCGTCGGAATCGAGTGGCCAGACGCGGCGGCGTCGTCGCGTGACAGGAGTGGGGTCGGCCGCTCTCGCCCTCGTGGAACCTGCCGAGGCGCCCGCGCCGGAGACTGTTCTACCGGCTGCCAAGCCGTCGGTCCGCAAGCTCGCCGCCGAACTGGGTGTGGCTCTCGAACACATCAGCGGGACGGGTATCGGGGGCAGCATCACCCGACAGGATGTGGAGGCCCACACTCGGAGCCTCACGGCGCAGGCCGTGCCGGAGCCTGTGATCCGGGTGTCGGCACCGGAGGTGGCCGGCCTTGCGGCTCCGGTGGGAGGGGAGACGCGGATAACCATCGCGGGCATCCGGAAGCACACCGCCGCCGCGATGGTTCGTAGCGCCTTCACCGCGCCGCATGTCACCGAATTCCTCACGGTCGACATGACCGCGACGATGGAGCTGCTCGCAGAACTGAAGGTCAAGTACCCGAACCTCAAACTCACGCCGACGACCCTGGTGGCGCGGATGGTGCTGCTGACTCTGCGATCGCATCCCTCGCTCAACTCCAGCTGGGATGAGCAGGCCGGTGAGATCGTCGTCAAGCACTATGTGAACCTCGGACTGGCGGCCGCCACCGCACGCGGCCTGGTGGTGCCGAACATCAAGAGCGCTAACGCGATGTCACTGCATGAACTGGCCGCCGCCATCGCACAGTTGGTGATCACCGCACGCGAGGGCAAGACCGCTCCCGCCGATATGACGGCAGGAACGTTCACGCTCACCAACATCGGGGTGTTTGGCGTCGACGCGGGCACTCCGATCATCAATCCGGGCGAGGCCGCCATCCTGGCCCTGGGATCTGTCGCCAAACGCCCCTGGGTGGTGAAGGGAGAACTCGCGGTCCGCGACGTCACCACGCTGGCGCTGTCCTTCGACCACCGGCTGGTCGACGGTGAGCAGGGATCGAGATTCCTCGCGGATCTGGGCGCGATGCTCACTGATCCGCGCCTGGCCCTGGTGGTGTAGCTACACTTCTAGCAAACCCGGTTCGAGGGTGCGGGGATACCTATGGTTCCGACAACAAGGTGGGTGACGTGTTGGACCGGTTGACGAAGAAGCTGTCGGAGTGTCGGTAATGCGCTGGGCACCAGGCGTTTTTCTCAGCATTGCCGTTCTCGCGTCCGGGTGTACCCACCCGGTCGGTGGTACTGCGGCGGCTCCCCAGGGCACCAAGCCGTTCTACTCGAAGGTGCAGCCCGAGCAGCGGATCATGGCGAAAAAGTTGCTTACCGCCGAGGAGATCGGCGAGGTGACGGGGATACCTCGGTTGGAGCAGGTGGTGCCGATCGAGACGGTGCTAGCCAACGGGAACATAGTGTCGGACTGTGCATTCGGTGCCACCCTGGCCACCCGTCAGCAGTACCTGAGCTTCACCGCCGCTCGCGTGCAGACCGCGACCAAGGTCGCCGACGGCGTCCGGGAGTACACGATCAGTAATGCACTGGTGGTGTTCGAGAGCGTGGCGAATGCGCAGCAGCAGTTCGAGCAGTTCTCCTCTCGGATGCAGCGGTGTGACGGGGTGCGCGGCGATCTCAACACCGCGACCGGCTCCGAAAGCTGGCACATTCAGGTGATCCACGCCGGTGACGATGAGGTGAATTGGACACGGAAGAACGATTCCGGAAAGTGGTCGTGTCGGCTGATTGCGCGGCCGCGCGCCAACTACATCGCCTCGGTTATGTACTGCCGATTGGTTGACGCCGACGACAAAGCCGAACAGGTCATCAGTCGGCTCCTGGACAAGCTCGCTGGCTGAATCGGGGCGGTGGCCCCTTGCGGTCCCAGTGCTCCCTCATTTAATGTATCGATCGCCACATTAAATGAGGGAGCACCGGATGCTGCAGGACAAGGTCGTCGTCGTCACCGGCGGAAGCCGCGGATTGGGGCGGGCGATGGTACAGGCATTCGCGGCGCACGGCGCCGATGTGGTGATTGCCAGCCGCAAGATCGACTCCTGCAATGAGTTGGCCGCCAAGGTGGAAGCCGAGCACGGCCGCCGCGCGCTCCCCGTCGCCTGCAATGTCAGCTCCTGGGAACAGTGCGATGGGCTGGTCGACACCGTGTACCGCGAGTTCGGGCGGGTGGACGTGCTGGTGAACAACGCGGGACTGTCTCCGCTGTACGCCAGCCTGGACCAGGTATCGGAGGCGCTGTTCGACAAGGTCATCGGGGTCAACCTGAAGGGCCCGTTCCGGTTGTCGGCATCGATCGCCACCAAGATGGCAGCGGGGGCCGGCGGTTCGATCATCAATATCAGCTCGATTGAGGCGGTGCGACCCGATGCGACGGCGTTGCCGTACGCGGCGGCCAAGGCCGGATTGAACGCCCTGACTCTCGGGTTGTCGCATAGCTTCGGGCCGACCGTGCGCGCCAACACGATTCAGTGCGGGCTGTTCAACACCGATATCGCGGCGGCCTGGCCAGAGGGATTCGCCGAGGCGCTGATTCCCAGCATCCCACTGCGACGAGTCGGCGAACCGGAGGATATCGTCGGCGCCGCACTGTATCTCGCGAGTGAGGCGTCGGCCTACTGCACGGGGAGCACGATCCGATTGGACGGCGGCATCCTGTGACGGAAACCGGCGCAAAACCGCGCCGGGGCCGTCCGCCCGCCTCCGACGGTGATGCCGCGGCGACTCGTCGGCGGATCATGGACGTGGCTACGGAGCTCTTCGCAGAAAAGGGGTTTCACGGCACGGGCGTCGCGGAAATAGGCTCGGCGGCCGGTGTGCGCGGCGGCGCGCTGTACTACCACATCGGGTCCAAAGAGGAACTCCTGTGGGAGATCCTGCGCAGCTACATCGATGAAATGCTTACCGAGGCAGCCCATATCGCTGGCATGAACACCCATCCGGCTAAGCGCCTGCGCACACTCATCGGCTCCTACGTCATCCTCATTGTCAAGTATCGCAAGCAGGTCGCCATCCAGGTCCGCGACGGTTCCGCGCTGACCGGTGAGCGCGCGGCGGAACTGCAGGAATTGCGCGACGAATTGCAGCGCTGCTGGCAGCGGGTCCTCGATGAGGGACACCAGGCGGGGGTGTTTCGTACGGCCGACCACGTGGTCACCAATGCCATCCTCGGCATGCTCAACATGGTCTCGGTGTGGTACCGCACGGACGGCAAGAGCCCGGCGCAGATCGCCAAACGTATCGCAGACATGATTTTGGACGGTGTCCAAATGAACTGTCCAAATTGACTTTCTAGATGAACCCCGAACCGACAGGAAGTGACTGACATGGCATGGGATTTCGAAACCGACCCGGAGTACCAGGAGTTGTTGGACTGGGCCGACGAGTTCGTCCGCACCGAGGTCGAACCGCTCGACTATGTGTTCGCCAACCCGTACGACAAGTCCGACACCGAAGCGATGGACTACGTGCGTCCCCTCAAGGAGGAGGTCAAGCGCCGCGGGCTGTGGGCCTGCCACTTAGGGCCCGAGCTGGGCGGCCCCGGATTCGGCCAGCTGAAGCTGGGTCTCCTCAATGAGATTCTGGGCCGATCAGTATGGGCCCCTTCGATATTCGGATGTCAGGCGCCCGATACCGGTAATGCCGAGATCCTCGCACATTATGGCACCG
Organism: Mycobacterium sp. NPDC050853; assembly: GCF_040653875.1. Taxonomy (NCBI): domain Bacteria; kingdom Bacillati; phylum Actinomycetota; class Actinomycetes; order Mycobacteriales; family Mycobacteriaceae; genus Mycobacterium; species Mycobacterium sp. NPDC050853. The sequence goes on along the minus strand of NZ_JBFAGW010000008.1, from coordinate 104,079 downwards.
AGGCGCAGAAGGCCAAATACCTGCAGCCGCTGATGGACGGTGATATCGGCTCCTGTTACGTCATGACCGAGCCGCAGGGCGGGTCCGACCCGACGCTTTTCAAGACCACTGCGGTGCGCGACGGCGACGAGTGGATTCTCAACGGGGAGAAGTGGTTCAACTCCGAGGCGCGGCACGCGGCCTTCTGGATCGTCATGGCTGTGACCAACCCCGACGTCAGTGCGTATCAGGGAATGTCGATGTTCATCGTCGACCCGAATGCCCCCGGGGTCGAGATCGTCAGAAACATCACCGTGCACGGGTTCAGCGAGGACGAGGCGTATACCCGCTTCACCAATGCTCGGGTCCCTGCCGAGAACATGCTGGGTGCCGAGGGTGCGGCGTTCGTGATCGCGCAGACTCGCCTCGGCGGCGGTCGCGTGCATCACGCCATGCGGACGGTGGCCCAGGTTCGCAAGGCATTCGACATGATGTGCGAGCGAGTCATCAGCCGAGAGGCCCGCGGCGGCACCATCGCGAAATTGCAGATGACACAGGAGCGCATTGCCGACAGCTGGATCGAGATGGAGTCGTTCCGCCTGCTGGTGCTGCGTACCGCCTGGCTGATCGATAAGCACCAGGATTACCTCAAGGTGCGCAAGGACATCTCGGCCATCAAGGCCGCTATGCCCAAGGTCATGCACGATGTCGCCCAGCGCGCGCTGCACCTGCACGGCTCCCTCGGGGTGTCCGAGGAACTGCCGCTGGCCAAGATGTTCCTCTACTCGGAGGTGATGGGCCTCGTCGACGGCCCGACCGAGGTACACAAGGTCACCATCGCCAAGGAGGTGCTCAAGGAGTACGCCCCGTACGAGGGGCTGTTCCCGCCGAGCCACATCCCGGCGCTCACCGAGAAGGCCCGGGCGCATGTCGCGGCTCGGCTCGAGCACCGGGTGGGCAATCTGTAATGGCCGCACCGCAGCATGTGGATCCAAAAAGCGTTGATTTCGATGTTGTTTCGCGCTGGATGGATGAGCAGGGCCTGCCGGGGGGAGAGGTCGTCGATGTCGCCCCGATTTCGGGTGGCACCCAGAACATCATGGTGCGTTTTACCCGTGGTGGGCGCGAATACGTGTTGAGGCGGCCGCCAAAGCATCTGCGCGAGGCCAGTAACAATGTGATCCGTCGGGAGGCGCGATTGCTGGGAGCGCTACGCGGGCAGGGGGTTCCCGCACCGGAGCTCATTGCGGCGTGCACCGATGAGTCGGTGCTGGGAGGTGCGGTCTTCTACCTGATGGAACCGGTGGACGGCTTCAATGCCTCGGTCATCTTGCCGGAGTTGCATGCCGGCAGTGCGGATGTCCGACATCAGATGGGGTTGGAAGCCGTCAGTGGTATCGCCGCGCTGGGTGCACTCGACTATCAGGCGCTGGGACTTGACGGCTACGGCAACCCCGACGGCTTCCTGGAACGCCAGGTGCCCCGTTGGCTCAAGGAGCTGGATTCCTATGCCAAGCACGAGGGGTATCCGGGGGCCGATATCCCGGGCCTGCAATCGGTCGCGGATTGGCTTGAGCTACATCGACCCTCGCAGTGGAAACCGGGAATCATGCACGGCGACTTTCACCTGGCCAACATGATGTTCCGGAACGACGGACCCCAGCTTGCCGCGATCGTGGACTGGGAGATGTCGACGATCGGTGACCCGCTGCTGGATTTGGGTTGGCTGCTGGCGACCTGGCCGTCGGAGGCCGACGATGCGTCACTGGGTGGAGCGCTGGTCCAGGCCGGGAACCTACCCACCCCGGAGGAACTGGTCGCGCATTATGCGGAACGCACGGACCGGGATCTGAGTGCCATGGACTGGTACACGGTGCTGGCCTGCTTCAAGCTGGGCATCATCCTGGAGGGCACGCATGCCCGCGCATTTGCCGGGAAAGCGCCTGTGGCGGTGGGGGATTACCTCCATGGCCTGACGCTGCAGCTGTTCGCGAGGGCGGTGTCGATCACCGGGTAACCGGCTCCTCGGGTGCCGGCGCGCGCCGCTGAGTCAGTCGGAGCGCGCCGAAGAGGCACAGGATCACCGCCCAGGACAGCAGGCTGGCCCATAGTTGGGGGCGGGTCTCGTCCTGAAAGCCCATCTCCACCAGGATCGCGGCGATGGCGATGGCGGTGAGAATGGTGAGCCAGGGGTAGCCCCACATCTTGACGATCAACTTCTCGGGCGGCGTCCGCCTGCGCAGCACGAGCTGCGAGATGGCAATCATCAAGTACACGAACAGGATTACCGCACCCGATGAGTTGAGCAGGAACAAGAAGACTGTCTTCTCGAAGAAGTACGCCAGGATAACGCAGACGAAGCCGACCAACGAGGACGCGAGAATCGCGTGCACCGGGACGCCGCGAGAGTTCACCGTGAGCCAGCTACGAGGCGCTTCTCGACGGCCGGCCAGCACAAAGAGCATCCGGGATGCGGTGTACATCGCCGAGTTCAGACACGACAGCACGGCAGTGAGCACGACAAACCGCATGACGTGATCGGCCGCCGGGATTCCCATGGCGTCGAAAGCGGTCACGTACGGCGAGGTCCCCAGCTCCGGGCTGTCCCACGGCACGATCACCGCGATCAGGAAGATCGAGCCGACGAAGAAGATTGCGACGCGATAGATGACCGAATTCGTCGCGCGGCTAATGGCTTTGGCGGGATCCTTGGATTCGGCCGCGGCAATGGTGGCGATCTCGGCGCCGACCATCGAGAAGATGACGATGACGATGCCGCTGAAGATCGCACCCGGTCCGTGTGGCATGAACCCGGTCTTGGTGAGGTTGGAGAAGTCCATCTCCTTGTTGGGCCACCACCCGAGGACGTAGCACGTTCCGGCGATCAGAAACGCCACTATCGCAGCGACTTTCACGCTGGCGAACCAGTACTCGAACTCGCCGTAGGAGCGCACCGAGAAGAGGTTGGTGGCGGTCATCGCCATCATGAGGAGCAGTGCCACCAGCCATAGCGGGGCTCGCGGTAGCCAATCCTGGATCAACTTGCCACCGGCGACCGCTTCGAACCCGACCACGATCACCCAGAAGTACCAGTACAGCCAGCCCACCGAGAAACCCGCCCAATCGCCGAGGGCGCGGCGGCTGTAGTCGGCGAAGGAACCGGTGGATGGGTTGGCGACGGCCATCTCGCCGAGCATCCGCATCACCATGACGATGAGGACGCCCGTGATGGCGTAGGTGAGGAATGCAGCGGGCCCAGCGGATTGAATGATGGCTCCGGAGCCCACGAACAGGCCGGCACCGATCACGCCGCCGATCGCGATCATCGTCAGGTGGCGCTTCTGCAACGAGTGCTGCAGGCCGCCACCCTCGATGGGCTCATCCGCAGCCATGATGTGCCTCCTTCGGTCCGGGGGTAGCTCGAGGATGCACCCCGTAACCAGATTGTGCAGTGCGTTGCCTGGAATTCGCAGCGTGAGATGGCGGTTCCTGCTTGTCGTGACCCTCATTCCGAGCTTCGGCATCTCCACCTCATCCGCAGACGGATACGTGACCCCGGATGTGCTTGCCCGTGCTGTCGAGGAACGCGGATTCGACTGGCTGCTATTCGATGACCACTCCTACTTTCCGGTGGATACGCCGGGTCAGGACGAGATCGCGCCTGCTTTCCGTGCCCGATTGCCGTTGATCAGAGATCTGCCGGTGGTGCTGGCCTATGCACTGTCCGCGACGCGACGGCTGGTCATCGGTTCCGGAGTCGCCTTGCTGCCGCAGCGCGATGTGTTGCATACGGCGAAGGCCACCGCCACCCTGGCCACGCTGTCGGACGACCGGCTGGTGCTCGGCGTCGGTGTTGGGTGGAATCTGGGCGAGCTGAGTAACCATGGCGCCGACCCAACGAAGCGGGGCGCCAAACTCGATGAGCAGCTGACTGCGCTGCGGGCTATCTGGACCCAAGACCAGACTGAATTCCATGGCAAGCACGTCGATTTCGGGCCGATTGTGCCGCGGCCCCGTCCGAGCAGGCCGGTACCCGTTTACGTGGGCGGGGCTAGCAAGGCGGCGCTGTCGAGGACGGTGCGCCTGGCCGATGGCTGGCTGCCGCTGGCGCCCGGCACCACACCCGAGGATGTCCGGAATATTCGCGGCTGGTTCGCCGAACAGGGCCGCGCCGACCTGGGAGTGACCGTTACCGAGGTGCCGCCCGATGACAGGCTGGCCGCGAATTACCTTGAGGCAGGCGCAGATCGCGTGTTGTTCCACCTGGATCCGTTGAGTGAAGCGGAATCCATGGCAGCACTCGATGCGCTGGCCCAGATCGCGAATACAGCGCGAGCGCGCAGTTAGGCACCGATTTCTCACAAAACCTGTGCATAACTACGCGCTCGGCGCATAGGGACTTAACCCTCGATGAACTGCTCCAGCTGGGTACGCGCGATATCGTCGGGCAGCTGCTTGGGCGGGCTCTTCATCAGGTAGGCCGAGGCCGGCAGGATCGGGCCGCCCAGGCCGCGATCGAGCGCGATCTTCGCAGCGCGCACCGCGTCGATGATGATGCCCGCCGAGTTGGGCGAATCCCATACCTCGAGCTTGTACTCGAGGTTCAGTGGCACGTCACCGAAGGCGCGGCCTTCGAGGCGGACGTAGGCCCACTTGCGGTCATCGAGCCAGGCGACGTAGTCGGACGGGCCGATGTGCACGTTCTTGTCGTACACCTTGTCGGCCAGCGAGCCGCTGAGGTTCGAGGTGACGGCCTGTGTCTTGGACACCTTCTTGGACTCCAGGCGCTCGCGCTCGAGCATGTTCTTGAAGTCCATGTTGCCGCCGACGTTCAGCTGGTAGGTGCGGTCCAGGGTGACACCGCGATCTTCGAACAGCTTGGCCATCACGCGGTGGGTGATGGTGGCGCCCACCTGGCTCTTGATGTCGTCGCCGACGATGGGTACACCGGCGTCTTCGAACTTCTTGGCCCACACCGGGTCGGAGGCGATGAACACCGGCAGCGCGTTGACGAACGCCACCTTGGCGTCGATGGCGCACTGGGCGTAGAACTTGTCGGCTTCTTCCGAGCCCACCGGAAGGTAGGAGACCAGGACGTCAACCTTGTTGTCCTTCAGCGTCTTTACGACGTCGACGGGCTCAGCTTCGGAGATCTCAATGGTCTCGGCGTAGTACTTGCCGATGCCGTCCAGGGTCGGGCCGCGCTGCACGATGATGTTGGTCGGCGGTACGTCGGCGATCTTGATGGTGTTGTTCTCGGAGGCCGAGATCGCTTCGGAGAGATCGAAGCCGACCTTCTTGGCGTCCACGTCGAACGCGGCGACGAATTTTACGTCGCGCACATGGTACTGACCGAACTTGACGTGCATGAGACCGGGAACATTGGAGTTCTCGTCCGCGTCCTGGTAATACTGCACACCCTGGACCAGCGAGGATGCGCAGTTGCCAACGCCGACGATAGCGACGCGCACCTCAGATGTGTTGTTGGACATGGACGGTTCTCCTTTACCGATGGACATGCTTTGGGTCACTGCTCCGTGCCCCTGGCCTGAGCAGTGTGCTCGGCCGCGATTAAATCGTTGAGCCACTTCACTTCTCGTTCGCTGGACTCCAGGCCCAGCTGGTGCAGCTGCTTGGTGTAACGATCGAACGAGCTGCTTGCCCGGGTGACGGCCTCGCGTAGGCCTTCCCGGCGTTCCTCTACCTGGCGGCGGCGGCCTTCGAGGATCCGCATCCGAGCCTCGGCCGGGGTGCGGTTGAAGAATGCCAGGTGCACACCGAAGCCGTCGTCGGTGTAGTTCTGCGGGCCGGTGTCCGCCACCAGCTCGCTGAACCGGGCACGGCCGGCGGCTGTCATCTGGTAGACCCGCTTGCCGCGAAGCAGCACCGTGGTGCCTGCGGGGGCGGAGTCCTCCTCGATAAGCCCGTCGGCTTGCATGCGGCGCAGCGCCGGATACAGCGAGCCGTAGGAGAACGCTCGGAACGCTCCGAGCAACCCTGTCAGGCGCTTGCGCAGCTCGTAGCCGTGCATGGGTGACTCAAGCAGCAAGCCAAGGATGGCCAGTTCCAACATGAAGTCACCTCCCACCAACGTATATGTCGCCGGAGCATCTCTGTGCACCGATCGAGCAATAGTATCGCCGCGATATATGCGGGCGCCACACGGGGGAGGATCTAGTTCCCGGATGGATACATGGTGCGAATGGGTGTGCCGTCGGGATTGACGTAGATCGATCCGTTCTGGAACTCACCGCTCACCGAAATATCGATCTGCACGGTGTCCGGTGGCGCGGTTTTGTCCTCGCTGGGCTTGATGAAGAGGTAGGTGTTCTTCACCTCGGTCGCCTTGATGCCAAGGGTCTCGGGTGCGCCGCGCAGGATTCCGATGATGGTCTTGACGTCGAACTTGCCGAGATCCACCACGCGATCGTCGTGATCGGGGGAAGAGGATTCGTCGGGGTGGTCCCACCCGCCTGCGTAGCGGTACCGGAGCGTGCGGCGCGGTTCACGCGGATCCGGTCGGGTGAGAAGGGCATAGTCCCCGTAGATGTTCAGCTCGTATCCCGTGGTGTCACCGAACTTTTGGCGCATCTGATCCAGCAATCCGGTCAAACCACCCAGTGACATCAGTTGACGTGGGGGGGTCAGCACAATCGGTGCCACGCCGTCCGGTTTGGCGCCGGGGTCCGTGGTGAAGTCCAAGGGGGAGCTGGTGTTTCCATACGCGCCCCAACCGACGAGGACACCCACCAGAACCAGCGCGGTAGACACCCCTACGGGGATGTACCACCGCCGCCATCGCCGTCCTTCCGGCCCCTTGAGGACGCGCATGTCCGCGGACTCTTTGGCGTTCTGCAGGTCGGAGACCAGCGAGCTGAGCTGCGCCAGCGTGGAGGCGTTGGTGGCAGACGTGACGCGCTCCCGGTGCTCCTCCATGGACAACTGCCCGTCGCTCAGCGCGTCGTCGAGGAGCTTGCAGGTGTCGTTACGGTCGCTGTCCTTGGCCCGGATGACTGTCGCCATGCGAGGAATCGTAGAGCGGCCGGGATCTTGGTGGTCAGGGAGCGGGCGCAACCTCCTTGGGTTCACCGTTTCCCGCGACCACCATGCGGCCGGTGCGGTCCCTCTCCGAGACGGTGATGGTGATGTCGACGCCCTCGTCACTGGGCCGGATCACCATGACGGTTCCGCTCTCTCCGGCTGCGGGCACGTTCAGGGTCTGGGGTGCGCCGCGCAGCACGCCGACGATCTTGGTCGGATCGAATCGGCCCAGATCTCCGATTCGTACATTCCGCCAGGTGCCCGGCATCGCACCGCCGTCGCGGAACCCGCCCTGGTACGGGTACGTGATGGGCAGGTTCGGGTCCGCGGATTCGATGCGGACCAACGACGCGTTGTTCGAGCGGACGGTCAGCTCGATACCGGTGGTGTCGCCGAACTTCGCGTGCATCTGGTCCAGCAGGCCGGACAGGCCCGGGACGGAGAACAGTTTCGTCGGGGCGATCACCACCGGTGCGACGCCGTCTGCGGCAGCACCCGGGTCGGGAGGTACCGGTCGTGTCACATAGGTATTGGCCCCTGCACCGATTGCTGCCGCGGCGATTGCGGTGAGCAGCAGGGCGGGCCATATCCGGCGCCGCGGCGTGGGCGGGACCGCGGCGAGCTCAGCCGGGCGATTGGCCAACTGCAGATCGGAGACCACACCGTTGAGCTCGCCAAGGGTCTGCGCGCGGGTGGCAACGGCGATCCGCTGGCGGTGTTCGTCGGTGGAGATTTGGCCCTCGCCGAAGGCGTCGTCGAGCGCCTTGCAGGTGAGGTCTCTGTCGGAATCCTTGGCTCGGGTCGCCATGCGAGGAATCGTAGAGCGGCCCATCCGCGGTCGTGATCGTCAGGATGCGGGCGCGAGCACCTCTACTCGTAATACGAGAAGGAGCAGACGGGATTGGCCTTGTTGTCAAAGGAACCGATGCCATTGGTAAGCCCGCCGGCGGTCACCTTGATGACGCACATATCGCCGCCCTGCGCCTTGACCCCGGAGACGGCGTGTTCGATGACCTGGATCCGCCGGTTCCACGGCAACACCACATCGCGTTCGACATGCTCGGGCCCGTCGTTCTCCCGCCAGGTGATGGTGGCTCGGCCGGTACCGGATACCTCCATGACCGCCGATCCGACGACTTTGCCGGGTCCGGTCGCCGCGGCCGATGCCGACGGTGACGTACTGACTGCGGCGGAGGGCGATGAGGACGCCCGAGCTTTTGTTGTCGACGATGTCGATGAGGCAGTGGGCGCAGTCTCGTCTGGTCCGCCCTGGGTGATCGCAAGCATGGCGCCGATGAGGATGACGACGACAAGAAGACCGAGGATGACCAGCAGTGGTCGACGGTTCTGCGGTGGCGGGGCGGAGGGATGCACGGAGCCGTATGTCATCGGGGTCCTTTGGGGCCGGCGGACAGCCAAGCGTAACGAGCACGTCGCGGAGTCACCACGGTTTGCAAAAAGGACAGGCTGACTGGGCGGGCAGCGAGGGCCAGTTCCGAATCGGACGTACTCTGGTTACCGTGCGATTGCAGAGACAGGTGGTGGATTACGCGCTCAAGCGGCGATCCCTGCTGGCAGAGGTCTATTCCGGACGTACCGGTGTGGCTGAAGTCTGCGACGCGAACCCTTACCTGCTCCGGGCGGCTAAGTTTCACGGCAAATCCAGCGTTGTGGTGTGCCCGATCTGCCGCAAGGAGCAACTGACGCTGGTGTCGTGGGTTTTCGGTGAGCACCTGGGCGCGGTGTCCGGATCGGCCCGTTCGGCCGAGGAACTCGTGATGCTCGCCACTCGGTTCTCGGAGTTCGCCGTGCACGTTGTCGAGGTATGTCGGACCTGCAGTTGGAATCATTTGGTGAAGTCGTATGTCATGGGCGCCCTCCCGGCGCCGAAGGGGACCCCACGTCAGCGAACAACTCGTGCCCGGACGGCCAGTGAATAGGCAAACGGGTGACGGCGGTGTGGTTGGGGAGCAAAATCCGGTAGCGCCCAGCGGCCGCCCGGATGCACCGCAGTTGGATGCCGCCGGTGCGGCTCCGCGTACCCCCGGCATGGACGATCGCCCGACGTCGATCCTGGATCCCATCGAGGATTTGCCGTTGTACCGGCGCGACGAGGACGCGGTGGCCGCAGCGCGAGCCGCGCTGGAACGTGACGGCGATGACCACGACGGGGGTTTCGGACACGAGCCACCGCCTCCGCCGCTGGGCCCGCCTGGCCGGCCGGGCGGTTCGTCGCACCCGCCGCAGCGCCGCCGCAAGCGGAAGAGCAACGGCTGGAGGACCTTCCGTCGCATTGCGATCGCACTGGTGGTCCTGGCGATCATCATCCCGCTCGCGACGTTCGCCCTGGCGTATTCGGTGGTCGACATCCCAAAGCCGGGTGATATCCGCACCAGCCAGGTGTCCACCATCCTGGCGAGTGACGGCAGCACCGAGCTCGCCAAAGTTGTTCCGCCGGAGGGAAACCGGGTCGATATCAAGATCGACCAGGTGCCCCAGCATGTGCGCGCGGCGGTGATGGCCGCTGAGGACCGTGATTTCTACGGCAACCCGGGCTTCTCCTTCTCGGGCCTGCTACGCGCGGTCAAGAACAATATGTTCGGCGGCGATACCCAGGGCGGGTCGACGATCACCCAGCAGTACGTGAAGAACGCGATGGTGGGTTCGCAGCGCGCCGGTCTTGGGGGTCTAACCCGTAAGGCCAAGGAGATCGTCATCTCCACGAAGATGTCGCAGTCCTGGTCCAAGGATCAGGTGCTTGAGGCCTACCTCAACATCATCTATTTCGGGCGCGGCGCATACGGCATCTCGGCGGCGTCGAAGGCCTACTTCGACAAGCCGGTCGAGCAGCTCACGGTGTCCGAGGGTGCGCTACTGGCCGCGCTGATCCAACGGCCGTCGCGGCTGGATCCCGCGGTGGATCTGCCGGAGTCGACGAACCGTTGGAACTGGGTGCTCGACGGCATGGTCACCATCGGCGCGCTCTCCGCGCAGGATCGCGGCGGGCAGGTGTACCCGGCGACGGTTCCGCCCGAGCAGGCCGCGGCACAGAACGCGACGACGGGCCCCAACGGCCTCATCAAGCGTCAGGTGATGGCCGAGCTCACCGACCTGTTCAATATCGACGAGCAGACCCTGAACACCGAGGGATTGCAGATCACCACCACCATCGACACCAAGGCGCAGCAGGCCGCCGAGAATGCGGTCAACAGCACCCTGCAGGGGGAGAACCCCGATTTGCGGACGGCGGTGGTGTCGGTTGATCCGCGCACGGGCGCGGTCAAGGCGTACTACGGCGGCTCCAACGCGCAGGGACTGGACTATGCGCAGCAGGGTCTGCAGACCGGTTCGTCTTTTAAGGTGTTCGCCTTGGTTGCCGCATTGCAGCAGGGGATCGGCCTGGGCTACCAGCTGGACAGCTCGGAGCTGACCTATCAGGGCATCACCATCAAGAACAGCGAAGACGCTTCGTGCGGAACGTGTTCGGTGGCCGAGGCGCTCAAGCGCTCGCTCAACACCAGCTTCTACCGGCTCATGCTGAAGCTGAAGAACGGCCCTGATGACGTGGCCGCCGCCGCGCACACCGCCGGTATCGCCGAGAACTTCCCGGGGGTGTCGCACACCTTGTCCGAGGACGGTCAGGGCGGAGGGCCCAACAACGGTGTAGTGCTGGGCCAGTACCAGACCAGAGTGCTCGATATGGCTTCGGCGTACGCGACTTTGGCGGCGTCGGGCACATACCGCAAGCCGCATTTCATCCAGAAGGTCGTGAACGCCGACGGGCAGGTGCTTTTCGACGCCGGCTCCTCCGACAACACGGGCGAGAAGCGCATCTCCGATGATGTTGCGAACAACGCGATTTCGGCGATGAAGCCGGTCGCGGCCTACTCGCGTGGGCATGGATTGGCAGGTGGACGAGACTCGGCCGCCAAGACCGGTACTGCACAGCTGGGCGACACCAAGGACAATAAGGACGCCTGGATGGTCGGCGTCACGCCGTCGCTCTCGACCGCGGTGTGGGTCGGTACCGACGAGGGTAAGGCGATCCGGAACAGTTGGGGTGGGCCGATTTACGGTTCCGGTCTGCCCTCGGATATCTGGAAGAAGACCATGGATGGTGCGCTGGACGGCACCAACAAGGAGACCTTCCCCAAGCCGGGGCCGATCGGTGGTTACGCGGGTGTGCCGACCTACGTGCCGCCCCCACCGTCACAGGACGGTCCGCCGGGACCTCCACCTGTTGGCGGCGGAGATATGATGACCATCCAGCCGACCATCGAGATTGCGCCGGGTATCACGATTCCGGTGGGGCCGCCCACTGTGGTTCCGCGCGGTCCGGCACCGCCACCGGAGGGCGACGTTCCGCCACCACCGGGGCCGTAGGCAGGTGCCGGCCGAATCTCAAAGCCGCGTAGTCGGCGACATCCAGCCTGAAACGGTGTCTCCTCAAACACTCGCGGACGATTTGCGCAGTGCCGACGACCGGGACTTTCCCAGTCATACGGACGTTTTCGGTGCGGAGCTTTCAGAGGTCGTCGGCGGGCCGATAGGCCGACACGCGTTGGTCGGCCGACAACCGTTCTGGACACCGCTGCGGATCGTGTTCATCATCGCGCTGGGGTTCCTCATCTTGGGGTGGACCAGCAAGGCGCCGTGCCTGCAGCAGACCGGGAGTGGCAACGGTGCTCAGCGCGTGGCCAATTGGGACAACAACCGGGCCTACTACCAGCTCTGCTACTCAGACACGGTGCCTCTGTACGGCGCGGAACTGTTGAACCAGGGCCGGTTCCCGTACAAGTCGAGCTGGCTGGAGACCGACTCGGGTGGACATCAGAAGATCCAGTACGACGGCACCCCGGCGGTCCGGTACATGGAGTACCCGGTGGTCACCGGGGTGTACCAGTACACCGCGATGGCTCTCGCCAAGACGTACACACAGGCCAGTGATCTGTTGGGGCTGCCCGTCGTCGCCGAAGTGGTGATGTTCTTCGACATCGTGGCATTCGGGTTGGCGCTGGCGTGGCTGGTAACCATTTGGGCCAGTGCGGGATTGAGCCCGCGCACCCGCCCGTGGGATGTGGTGATGATCGCCGCGTCCCCGATCGTGATATTCCAGATCTTCACGAATTTCGACGCTCTCGCAACGGCTTTCAGCATGACGGCACTATGGGCATGGGCGCGCCGAAAGCCGTGGCTCGCGGGTGTGCTGATCGGGCTGGGGGTGGCCGCCAAGCTCTACCCGGTGCTACTGCTGTTTCCGCTACTGCTGGTGAGCGTGCGCAGCGGCAAGATGCACGAGTTCTCCAAGACCGCCGCGGCCGCACTGGCCACCTGGGTCGTGGTGAACGCGCCGGTCGCGATGATGTTCCCGCGGGGGTGGGGGGAGTTCTTCCGGCTCAACACCCGTCGTGGCGACGATATGGACTCGCTGTACAACGTCTTCAAGTCCTTCACGGGGTGGCAGGGCTTCGACGGCCCGCTGGGCTTCTGGGAGCCGCCCGTCGTTCTCAACGCCGTATCGGCGGCGCTGTTCGGAATCTGTTGCCTGGGCATCGGATACGTGGCGCTGACCGCTCCGCGACGCCCCCGGGTGGCGCAGCTGGCGTTCCTGGTGGTCGCGGTGTTCCTGCTGACCAACAAGGTGTGGAGCCCGCAGTTCTCACTCTGGTTGGTGCCGTTGGCGGTGGTGGCGCTGCCGCATCGTCGCATCCTGTTGGCGTGGATGACCGTTGATGCGCTGGTGTGGGTTCCGCGGATGTATTACCTGCTGGGTATGGATAACAAGGGGCTGCCCGAACAGTGGTTCACCGGCACCGTGCTGGTACGCGATATCGCGGTGATCGGGTTGTGCATGTTGGTGCTGCGCCAGATCTACCGTCCCAGTGAGGACTTAGTGCGCGCGCACGATGACGATCCGGCGGGCGGGCCCTGTGACGGGGCCGCCGACGCGGTTCCGGCTTGGCTGCCGGTCTGGTTGCGGCCGCGTAAGCCGGCGCCGCAGATAGCGCGCGCCTGAATCCACGATTTCGCCGGTCAGGGGGCTGTGCGGTAGCCTTGGCCGGTTGCCGACGCAGGCGACTCTCCTGCCACGGGTACGCCGTGGCCGCACTAGACCAAAGGAGGTGATGAGTTTCTCATGCGTCAGTACGAAATCATGGTCATCCTCGACCCCACTCTTGACGAGCGCACCGTAGCTCCATCGCTGGATACGTTTCTCAATGTCATCCGCAGTGATGGCGGAACCGTCGCGAAGGTGGAGATCTGGGGCAAGCGCCGTCTTGCTTACGAGATCGCCAAGCACGCCGAAGGCATCTACGCGGTGATCGACGTGGTTGCAGCCCCGGCCACTGTGTCCGAGCTGGATCGCCAGCTGGGCCTGAACGAGTCCGTGCTGCGGACCAAGGTCTTGCGGACCGGAGCCCGCTGACGCCCCACGGGAGTCAGTCGACTTCCGTAGGCTCCGGTTAACCACGCCAGCTGACAGATACGAGGAGGAACCGTGGCAGGTGACACCATCATCACGGTCGTCGGAAACTTGACCGCCGATCCGGAACTGCGTTTCACGCCGTCCGGGGCTGCCGTCGCCAACTTCACGGTGGCGTCGACTCCCCGCACCTTCGACCGACAGACGTCGGAGTGGAAGGACGGCGAGGCGCTGTTCCTGCGGTGCAATATCTGGCGTGAGGCCGCCGAAAACGTGGCCGAGAGCCTGACTCGTGGTTCCCGCGTTGTCGTCACCGGTCGGCTCAAGCAGCGCTCCTTCGAGACCCGCGAGGGCGAGAAGCGCACTGTGGTTGAGCTCGAGGTCGACGAGATCGGCCCGTCTCTGCGGTACGCCACTGCCAAGGTCAACAAGGCCTCGCGCGGTGGTGGCGGCGGCGGAGGCTTCGGTGGTGGGGGTGGCGCAAGCGCCCGTTCCAGCGAGCCGGCCGACGATCCGTGGGGCAGTGCTCCGGCCTCTGGTTCCACCGCCGCGGACGACGAACCGCCCTTCTGATTCGGGCGACACACCTACTTACCTAGCTAGAAAGAAAGAGATTCAGCATGGCCAAGACGACGAAGCGCCGTCCTGCCCCGGAAAAGCCGGTCAAGGCACGTAAGTGCGCGTTCTGCACCAAGAAGGCGCTGAACATCGATTACAAAGACACCAACCTGCTGCGCACGTATATCAGTGAGCGCGGCAAGATCCGGGCCCGCCGGGTCACCGGAAACTGCGTGCAGCACCAGCGCGATATTGCGATCGCAGTGAAGAACGCTCGTGAGGTGGCTCTGCTGCCGTTCAGCGCGGCGACGCGGTAGGACCGGAGGACATCTGATGAAGCTGATTTTGACAACCGAGGTCGAGCACCTCGGCACGGCCGGCGACGCCGTCGAGGTGAAGGACGGCTACGGACGCAACTACCTGCTGCCGCGCGGGCTGGCGATTGTCGCCACCCGTGGTGCGGAGCGCCAGGCCACTGACATCCGTCGGGCCCGGGAGGCCAAGGAGATCCGCGGCGTCGAGCACGCCAACGAGATCAAGCAGACCCTCGAGGGGCTGGGTGCCGTCAAGCTCACAGTGCGGACGGCTGGTGAGGGCAAGCTGTTCGGTTCGGTGACCGCCACCAACGTGGTGGCCGCCATCAAGGCTGCCGGTGGGCCGAACCTGGACAAGCGGACCGTCACTCTGCCGAAGGCGCACATCAAGCAGCTCGGTTCCTACGTACTGGATGTGCACCTGCACACCGGCGTGGCTACCAAGGTCACTGTGGATGTAGTCGCCGAAGGCTGATCGATCCGAAATACTGCCGGGTCAACGGCGTCGCGGGGTTCCGCGGCGCCGTTGCCGTATCTACTGGCGAATGTATTGGACGAGTGTGCCACTCCAGCGAAGCTACCTCTAGTTAACCTAGAGGGTTGATCCAGGTAACAGAACACGCCCGAGCACGCAACCTGATGCGACACGCCGAACGGATTCCCATCCACAGTCCTGTCAACTAGATCACTGGCCGCTATCTGGGAAAAGTGCAGGAATGTAGGTAGCTATCCCCAGGTTGTCCACAACCCCCTAACACCGTGTTGGACAGTAGTCCACACACCATGCCCAGGCTCATCCACAGGGTCGCTTGGCAGGGCCGCTAGCAACATCTAACGTCTACCGCGGCGCGCCGGAGTAATCCGTACTTGTCGGACCTCGCCGCGATCATGTGTTCGACTTGATTTGAGTAGGAGGACCGCGCGCCGTGGCGATAGTCGACGATCTGGGCCAGGCCGGCCCGGTAGCACCTCCTCAGGAGGAGTTCGGCCGTCAACCGCCCCAGGACGGGGCGGCCGAGCAGTCCGTGCTGGGCGGCATGCTGCTGTCCAAGGACGCCATCGCCGATGTGTTGGAGAAGCTGCGGCCGCATGACTTCTACAAGCCCGCCCATCAGAGCGTGTACGAGGCCGTCCTCGACCTGTACGGCAGAGGTGAGCCTGCTGACGCGGTGACGGTGGCCGCCGAGCTGGATAGGCGCGGGCAGCTGCGCCGTGTGGGCGGGGCGCCCTATCTGCACACCCTGATTTCAACGGTGCCGACGGCCGCCAACGCCGGGTACTACGCCGGCATCGTCGCCGAGAAGGCGCTGCTGCGCCGGCTCGTGGAGGCCGGGACGCGCGTGGTGCAGTACGGCTACGCCGGGGCCGAGGGCGCCGATGTCGCCGAGGTGGTGGACCGCGCGCAGGCGGAGGTCTACGACGTCACGGATCGCCGGATGTCGGAGGATTACGTTCCCCTCGAAGAGCTGCTTCAGCCGACGATGGACGAGATCGATGCGATCGCGTCGGCGGGAGGCATCTCCAAGGGTGTACCCACCGGCTTCACCGATTTGGACGAGGTCACCAACGGGCTGCATCCGGGGCAGATGATCATCGTGGCGGCTCGACCTGGTGTTGGTAAGGCGCTGGCGCTCGATACACCGCTGCCGACACCGACCGGGTGGACCACCATGGGCGAGGTCCGGGTCGGGGACGAGCTGCTCGACGCCGACGGCAAGCCGACCCGAGTGGTCGCCGCGACCGAGGTGATGGCCGGACGCCCGTGCTACGAGGTGGAGTTCTCCGATGGCACGGTGATCGTGGCCGACGAGCAGCACCAGTGGCTGACGGAGACTCGCGCCTCGCGGCAGTCCGCGCACGCGGCCGCCACCGGATACAACCGAACCCGGAATCAGCGCACCTTCGCGGACGTGCGCACCACACGCGACATCGCCGAGACCCTGCGTTGTGAGACGGCGGATCGTCGGCTGAACCATTCAGTAGTCAACGCCAAGCCGGTGCAGTTGCCGCAGCGGGACCTCCTTGTGGGGCCCTACACTTTGGGCGCCTGGTTGGGCGACGGGACAAGCGCGTCGGCCCAGATCACCTGTGCCGATCCGGAAATCGTGATGTACATCGAGGCGGAGGGCGTCGAGGCGCATCCTTCCCCGGCGGCGAAGTACCGGTATCAGCTGACGCTCCCTGATGTTCCTGTGGCGGAACGCAACTGCGCTGTCTGCGGCCAATCGTTTGTTCCAAAAACCAGCCAGGTCCGTACGTGCGGCCAATCGTGCGGTGGCCGTGCCCGGTTCATCTCGGAAGCCGTGGCCGCCCCGACATGTGTGCGGTGCGGGCAGGCGTGCGCGGGCGGGCACCTGTGCCAGATCTGTCACCGCTCTGTCGGAACGCTGCAGGGGCGCCTCCGGACTATTGGAGTACTGGGAGATAAGCACATCCCGATCGAGTACCTGCGTGCATGCGAGTCACAGCGTCGAGCGATGCTCGCGGGACTGCTGGACACCGACGGCACGGTGACCGCCGGGGGATCCGTGCAGTTCGCCGTAACCAGCGCACGGCTTGCCGCAGACGTGGCCGAACTGGTTGTCAGCCTCGGCTATCGGTGCCAAACCTCGACGAAGCGTGTGCGCGGGCGGAGGGAATCCTCCTCTATCGCGTACACCCTGACGTTCGCGTGCGAGGACGAGGTGTTCGCGCTGCAACGTAAGGCGTTGCTGCACAAGGAGCGTCGCGCGGGTAAGGGAACGGCACGATCCGGCTCGCGGTTCATCGTCGATGTGCGCCCGGTCGAAAGCGTGCCGGTGCGGTGCGTCGAGGTCGACAACCGAGACCACCTGTATCTGGCGAGTAGGTCGATGGTGCCTACGCATAATTCGACCCTCGGCCTCGACTTCATGCGGTCGTGCTCCATCAAGCACCAAATGCCAAGTGTCATTTTCTCTTTGGAAATGAGCAAGACCGAGATCGTCATGCGCCTGCTTTCGGCCGAGGCGAAAATCAAACTGGGCGATATGCGTTCGGGTCGCATGAGTGACGACGACTGGACCCGGCTGGCGCGGCGGATGAGCGAGATCAGCGAGGCACCGCTGTATATCGACGATTCGCCGAACCTGACCATGATGGAGATCCGGGCCAAGGCGCGTCGGCTCAACCAGAAGGCCGGGCTCAGGCTGGTGGTGGTCGACTACCTGCAGCTGATGACCTCGGGTAAGAAGCACGAATCCCGTCAGCAGGAAGTCTCGGAGTTCTCCCGAAACCTGAAGCTGTTGGCGAAGGAGCTTCAGGTTCCGGTGGTCGCGATCAGCCAGCTGAACCGTGGGCCCGAACAGCGCACCGACAAGCGCCCGATGGTCTCGGACCTCCGTGAATCCGGCTCGCTGGAACAGGACGCCGACATGGTCATCCTGCTGCACCGACCGGATGCGTTCGAGCGGGACGATCCGCGCGGCGGCGAGGCCGACCTGATTTTGGGCAAGCACCGTAACGGTCCGACGGCCACCATCACCGTCGCGCACCAGCTGCACCTGTCGCGCTTTACCAATATGGCGCGGTAGCGCGAAAGTGTAGATTCTCATTTCAAATGGCCAATTCTCAGTTCTGATGGCCACTGCTTGGCCAATTGGCCACAAAAGTGAGACGCGGCGTTGAGCGTCGGCGTGTCGGGTCCGTTCGCTTCTTCGTAGGGCGCACTCTCTAGTTGGGAGTACCCCGATCAGCGGAGAGCCGATGGGATGGTTACGGCCAGGGCGTTAGCGATAGCAGGGACAGACTCGGGTTTGGCCGAGCCTGAAGGGGTTGTCGTCAAGTTCCGGTCGAGCTTCGACGGTTCAGCACTGCAGCGGCCTTGGCTGGATGTGACGGCTCAGGATTTGCGAGCTGCAGCGCCGTGGCGCACGTTCCGGTGGTACAGGGGCCAGATGCACTATTCCGGAACATATTGGTCTGCCACATGTGGCGGTCACGTCATCTACGAATCGCGTTTGGAGTTGGCTCGTCTGCTGCTCGCTGACTTCGATCCGGCAGTGTTGTGGATTGTTCCGCAGCCGGTGCTGCTGGAGGCATCGGTAGATGGCGGCCTGCGCAGACACGTGCCCGACTTCCTACTGTTTACGAGCCATGGCCCGGTGGTGGTGGATGTTAAGCCAGCCCGGCAAGCGGCTAAACCGTTGGTAGCGTTTACGTTCGGATGGACGCGCGCGGTGGTGCAGTCACGCGGGTGGCGGTATGAGGTGTGGCATGAGGCGGACCCTGTCCATCTGGCCAATGTGCGTTTCCTGGCGGGCTACCGGCACCCCCAGCATGTCAATACACAAATTGTTGACGCACTGTTGGACGCTGAACTCGCGGGAATGACAATTGGAGGGGCTATCGACAGCGCGGGGCAGTGGCCTAGCGCGATGGTTCGGGCGGCATTGATGCACATGTTGTGGTGTCAGCGATTCACGGTGGATTTGATGCGGCCGCTGAGTCGCTCACACGTACTGGCAGCTGCGGCATGAACCCCGCCGGAGTGCCAGTAGGGGTGGGCACCCGGTTCCTTTACGACGGCGAAGTTGCCGAGATCACCGAGATGCATCCCAGTCCCGCTGGGTTGCAAGCGATCTTGCGTAGTACCCGCACCCGGCAGGTGTTGCGTCTGTCGATCAAAGAGCTACTTGCCGGTGAGCGGGCGCTGATCCTTCCGAGCGGGGCCGGCCCCTCTTCGGATGATCCTCACGATGTACCCGCGGTGGTGCTGTCCAATATGGATCGAGCTGAACGCGACGTTGTCCTGGACCGTGCCGCGCATGTGCGTGAGGTGCTGACGGGATACAAGTCGGGTCACGCGGCGACGGCTATTGCCGGTGAGCCCCGTGTTGAGTACGGGGCGGATGTGCCGTTGATGCAGCGGTATGAGGCCAAAGCTACCGAGTTGAGTTTGGGGATAAGGACTTTGCGGCGTTGGACTAGCCAATTCCAGCGAAGCGGTGAAGCCGGGCTGGTTGTTACCAAACCGGAGGTGGCGTCGACGGGGCGCGTGGATGAGCGGTGGGTTCAGACGGCGGTGGAGATAATGGTCGAGCATCGGGACCAGTCGAAGCCATCCCGATCGCTGGTGATTGACCGCACTAGCGCCCGCGTCATCCGACGATTCGGAGTTGACGCGGTGGCGTTACCGTCGCGTGCCAGCGCATTTCGGGTGTTGAGTGAATTGGAGAAGCAGCATCCCACGTTCCGGTTGAGTGCGAAACGCAATCGGGATATCGCCGATCGGCCCGCCGGGGTATACGGCAAGCTGCGCCCGACCCGCCCGGGCGAGTACGTCCTGATGGATACCACTCGCCTGGACGTGTTCGCCCTGGATCCCCTGACGCTGCGATGGATGCAAGCAGAGCTGACAGTGGCCATGGACTGGTACACCCGCTGCATCACCGGATTACGGGTAACACCGGTGTCCACCAAATCGGTGGACGCGGCCGCGGTTTTGTATCAAACGTATCGGCCGCCGCCAGCGGTGGACACCTGGCCCGCGCACGCCGTATGGCCCGAACACGGGATACCGCGGACGGTTCTGGTTGATGTGGAGGCGATCGAGCGGCCGACTACGGGGCGAGCGGGGCCAGTCATTGTTCCGGAGACGGTGGTAGTCGATCACGGAAAGATCTATGTCTCCGAACACTTGACGAGCACCTGCGAGCGTCTAGGGGTGTCGATTCAGCCGGCTCGGTTGCGCACGGGCAGGGACAAGGGGCCGGTGGAACGGTTCTTCCGCACGATCCGCGAGGATCTGCTGCAGGCGCTACCGGGATACAAAGGGCCCGACGTGTATTCGCGAGGTCTCGACGTGGAGTCGGAGGCATTTTTCTACCTCGATGAACTCGAGGCGATCATCCGGGAATGGGTGGCGGTGGTGTATCACCACCGCCCGCATGATGGCCTGGTCGAGACAGGGGTTCCCGGTCTAGCACTGTCGCCGGCAATGATGTTCGAACACGGGGTGGCCCGCGCCGGATACATCGAGGCACCCCGCGACCCCGACCTGGCCTACGAATTCCTCAATATCGCGTGGCGCACGATCCAGCCCTACGGCGTAGACTTCGATCGGCGCCGTTACAACGGACCCGGGCTGAACCCCTACCGGGAAATGACCAGCCCCTACGGTGGGAAAGCGAAGGGTCGCTGGCCAATTCACTATAACCCCGACGACATAACCCAGATCTTCTTCCGAGACCCCGACACCCGCAAATGGCACACCCTGGCGTGGGAACACGCACCGGCGATGAAGATGCCGATGAGCGAAGACGCACTACAGTTCGCGCGCACACAAGCGGCAGCCAAATACCGCTACCCCGACGACCGGCTGGCAGTCGCGGACCTACTGGAACGCTGGAACCTGGGTTTAGGCACCACCTTGGCCGAACGGCGCATTGCGCTGCGCCTGTCTCGGGAATCGGCCCAACTCGGCGCCGGCGTAGCCGGACAAGCTCCGGTATCCAGCCTTCCTTCGGTGGCCAAAGTACTGGCCTCGGTCAAACCCTCAATGCCACAAGCCGATCAGGACGTTGACGTTGACGTTGACGTGGGCACCGAACCTGCCGAAGAAGGCGACGATGACGCCGCCGATTTCGACCGCGATAACACCGGTGAATGGGGCATTTTCTACAGCGACGCTTTGGAGGATGTATGAAAACACTATGCAGTGATGACGAGCCCGAGCGGCCCGCACGGCTCGATAATTTGACCTTGGCCCGCAAAGAGGGCTGGCGCAAACTCGTCGATACACCCGCACGGATATCGCCGGAACCGTTGAACCGCAAGCAGCTTGAAGCGCTCAGCGAAGACGAATATGAGAACTACAACCGACACCGCCGCGAATGGCACGCCAACTTGGGCACCATCAAAACCCCGCAGTTAGAGGCGTTGCATGAAGACTTGTGGGACATCATCGACAGCAACGCCCAAGACGGCGACAAAGCCAAGGGCGCCGTGGCGATCGACGCCTTTCCTGGACTCGGTAAGACCACCGCGGTACTGGCATTTGCCCGTCAGTATCACCGCCGCGAAACCAAAGCCCTCGGCCACACCACGGGCTCCGGTGATGAGCGGTGGCCCGTATGCCGGGTCGGCTTGACCGGCAATACCGGTATGAAGGAATTCAACCGTGCGATGCTTGAATTCTTTGCCCACCCCGGCGCCACACGGGGCACCGCCGCCGACTACGCCCGCCGAGCCCTGGACTGCGTACTCACGTGCGAGGTGCGTGTCCTGATCATTGATGATCTGCATTTCCTACAGTGGCACAACAGCTCTGGCATCGCGATCAGTAACCACTTCAAATACATCGCCAACGAGTTCCCGGTAACGATGATCTTCATTGGGGTGGGCCTTGCCGCGCGCGGCCTGTTCTCGGAAGGACAGCACTATCAGGACGCCGTGCTCGCGCAAACCGGCAGGCGCACCACACTGCTCGATCTGGAACCGTTCACCGTGAACGACGAAAAAGGCCGCCGCCAATGGCGTCAGCTGCTACTGGCCATCGAAAACAAACTCGTGCTGACCGACAAACGCCCCGGCATGCTTGCCGATGAACTCTGTGAATACCTGTATGCCCGCTCTACAGGCCACATCGGCTCCTTGATGACCCTTATCAACCGAGGCTGCCAACGGGCCGTGCGCACCGGTGCCGAAGAGCTGACCGTCAAGCTGCTCGACAGCGTCAAAAATGACGCCGCCTCCGAAAAGGCCCGTCAGGAACTGGAACTGGCGATTGAATCCGGCAAGATCCGCGTCCGAGGCAAAGCCGGCTAGCCGCGTAAGGCCAGTGAAACCTACGAGTGTCCCGGCGCGCACACTGCCTATCCGGGTTGAACCTATTGAGGGTGAAGCCCTGGACTCCTGGCTCGAAGCGCTCGGCTACCGTTTCTCGGCGGCGTGGGGGGACATGGTGGCCGCGGCCGGACTTCCCGGCCAGGACCAGACAGGGGCGTTCTCGCCGCTGGCGTCGCTGAACGCTGCGCAGACCGATGTGCTTGGCACCGTCACCGGTGTGGCCCCTGCCCTGCTGCACCGAATGACACTGGCGCACCACCACGGAACCGGCCTGGCGATCCGCGCCGGAACAGACAAGGTGGACCGTGCGTTCCCGTGGTCACGGATGAGATACTCGCGATTTTGCCCGGACTGCTTACGCGACACCGGCGGTCGCTGGCAGCTCTTCTGGAGACTGGGCTGGGCATTCGCCTGCGAACAGCACCGATGCCTCTTAGTGGATGAATGTCCCGCATGCCGGCAGCGTCAACGGGAACGCCCTCTGCCAATCGAACTGGTGCCGCACCCAGGTCACTGCGCGACCCCTGCATCCCAGTCCACCGGACGGGCCCCGGCCCGCTGCGACGTCAATGATCTCGCGCAGAAATTGTCAGCCCGCCACCTAGAGCAGCTGTACCGCGAACAGAACCTCTCAGCACCCCAGATCGCTGCTCGATACGGCGTCAGCCGACAGACGGTGATCCGCCTGGCCCGCCAATACGGCCTCGAAATACGGCCAGCACACAGATACTGCACCCACGAAACAATTGGAGCGGACTGGCTATACGCCGAGTATGTAATCAACGGCCGCACTCTGCCCGATCTGGCGGCTGAGAAAGGTATGAGCACCGCCAACATGGCCCGCTGGGCCAAGGTTCACGGAATTGAGCTGCGTGGACGCGGGGGCCGCAGCCATTCCGCCAGTATGGAGGCGCTCAAAGCAGCTCGACACGCTCCAGAGATTCTGCGGCCCGCATTGGACCAAATCGGGGGCCACGAACGTCTCGCGCGTTTTGTCGCGGCGTCCCGATTCCCCACGCTGACGAGTGCCGCGCAGCAGCTTTCAATTGCGCAGTTCACCCTCGTCAACCAAATCAACCGCATCGCAAAAGAACTCGGTGGCCCACTCTTCGACCGTGCCCAGCGGGGCCGCCCGATGACTCTGACACCGTTGGGCACACGGGTTGTGGACGCCTGGACCGGGTGGACTACCCAACTGTCATGCGGAGAAGGCGCTAGATGATGCCAATGGCCAACACGGGTGAATGCTTAGACCAGTTGCAGGTGCCGCTGGGAGGCCGGTACGTGCGTGAGTTGGCGCCTGTGCGCATCGTTGGTTACTTCGATTGCCTGCGCGGGGCGTAACTGGGCACCGAAGGTCAATGCGTGTACTTCGCTGACGGGAACGGCAAGATCGGTGGCGATGAGCTGGGCATCTATCATCGAGTTGCGTGGACCGGCAAGTACCTGGGCAAAGACTCGCGATATCTCATAGTTAGGCATCCCGCCGGGCTCCGCAGTCCGGAATCCTTTCTGGGACAACTCAATACAGATTTGACGATATGCCCAGTCGGTGAGGCGGCCGCTGCTGTGCGCGGCGTACGCCAGAGCCATCGCTGACACCTTGAACTGACTGCGGGCCTGAAGAAGTTCGCGGACTGTGGCGTTGTAAGGCAAATACTCGGTCAGACTATCCGTGGGCATCAGGAACTCCGAAGCGAAAGCGTCTGCGTCGCGCTCAGCCGAGGGTGTTTCGGCAGGAGCGCCGTAGTGCAACACCAGATGCCCCAACTCGTGTGCGAGGTCGAATCGGATACGTTCCGGAGTTTTGCAGCGGGCAATAAAGATGTAGGGGATGTCGTCGCGCCAGATCGAGTATGCATCGACAGCGTCCGCAAACGGGGGCAAGGTATAAACCCGGATACCCCGAGATTCGCACAACTGCACCAGGTTCGGAAGCGGCTTTGTTCCCAATCCCCACATGCCGCGCAATACTCGCGCCGCGGTGCGTGGCTTGTGACCAACGAAGATCGGCAGATCCAGCGGTGGAAGCACGAACCGTTGCGATATCCACCGGTCGATCTCGACACCGAGGACACCTGCCGCCACAGCTGCCTCTCGCTGTTGCGCACTGGCCCGCCTCATTGCACGGAAGTTGACGTCCGCAGCCGCAAACGCCAGCGCATCGGGGCGCAGAAAGTAACCAGGCGGAAAATCGAGTGCGGCGCCGAGTACCGGTGCAGCCGATGCCGGGGCGCCATCATTCTCGTACTTGGTGATAGTGCGTGGCGGCACACCGATTTGCTGGGCCAGGGCGACTTTTGTCAGCCCTCGCCGCATCCGCGCAATGCGGATCCGGGTGGGGCTCAGGAGCGTGTTAGCCGACTTCTCGAACTTCGAAGTCGACATCTTGACCTCCCACATCCAGTGGCCTCTTGGCTGATTCCTTCGGCTTCCAGCTACGAAGGATCACTCGGACCCGCCAACCAGTGAACTGGCCGTCCCTGAACCCTAGCGGAAGGGACACTTCTAGCCGAATCTCGGAATTGGCACGATGATAGACCAGAAACCAGTTGCCTGCTGGTGGTACGGCGACATCCTCACTGAAGCTGCGTGACTGGGCGAGCAGCTTGTCGACCTCGATCAGCGCAAGTGTCCCGTTGACAGCTTCCTCGGTCGCTGAGCCCTTTTTGCGGGCTGCCTTAGGCCCTGTGGAGTGGTCGATGACACCGGTCGCATCCGTGCCTCCCACTGTCGACAGGGTGTAGGGCTTGTCGGTGTGCCGGGAAATCGGCCGATTCCGGGGATTGTCGCCGCGCCAACTGTTGCTGGCGGCCAGTTCGCCGCGTAATGACCCGACCACGTGAATCCAGCGGCTTAGGCCTGCTCCGGTGATGGGATGATGCTCGGTAATGTTGCCAGCTGCGATGTCGCCGGCCTCGATCGCGTCATGAATAACGTCGGCTGTGATGTCCATCCGGGCCAGGTAGCTCGGAGCGTCCTCGGGTCGGATCACCGTGGCGCGTCTCGGCGATTCTACGGGTTGAACCATGGCGATGCCGCCTTCCCTCAACGTGCGCCGTCCTCGAACGACGCGTCAAATTTTCGCATGAAACCCCGACCTTGCCTGGTCATAGGCTCAGCGTGTCGTTGTCATGATTAAGCTACCGGGAGGGTCAGACACTGCTGCGGCTACACGCGTCGGTAAGCTGCCGCGCTCCTCGTATGCAGCCTCGGTGGTTCGCTCAGTAGTCCGCCCACCGGCGTCCGTCCGATGTCAGATCGCGGGCATCGATGTAGATTCCGCGGATACGGAAAGCTCTTGGGCAGTGCGCCATTGCGAATAACTGGCCGGACCGTAGATCCGATGTCCACCAGGGTGTCTGCAGAAAACGATGCTGCGCGGTAGCCCACGGGGGGCAGGGTTCGCCAAGTTGGGTGGTGACAAGATCTGCCGCAGCGGCCACAAGGGAATCGAATCGGGGGTCGCCGATGGGTGCCGGTTCGTCGTTGACAAGGTGCAGCGCCGACAGGCCGGATTCTTCTGCGCCACGCATAAATTCGAAAAATATTCGAAGCCGGTCGGCTGTTTTCGGCCAGGCCTGCATTGCTTGGGCAGCTGCACGCAGTGTTAGTGCTGCCGGATCCGATGGCATGCGCACACCTCCTGTGGGACAGGACCGCGGGTGCGGTTACTGATCGGCGAGCGCTGTCAGTGACTGAGCTTCATGAAACCAGCGTGACATATCTTCGCGGCGGGCCATCCAATCCGCACAGATACCTACCCCTGCCGCGCGGTGCATCTCCCGCACGCCGCGCCGGGTGTCGTCGTAGTCTGCATAGCCGGCTTGCCGCACCCGATATCGAGCCTTCTCCTCGGGACTTGCGTGCTGGTAACAGCTCTGGCCGAACACGCCCGGGCTCACAGGGAGCGCCTTGGATCGACAGGGCTGTCCAGAAGACTGCGTGGACGCCGAACAGACCGGCTGCGTCCCATGGGACTTAGTCATCCCGGCTGCAGCGTCCAGCTCGGCCAGTTGTTTCTCGAGCTGTTCAGTACCTGAAGACGCCGGTGACATACGCGGCGCACCGTTGCGTACGGCGGCCTTGTGTCGCGCGAACACCGCCTGCGGCCTCGAGAATCCAGCGCCCCATGCCTGCGCCAGTGCTGCACCCTGATTCAAAAGGCTCGCCGCCTGGCGAGCGCTGCGCAGGGCAGCACACAACTCGGTCCTCAACTCATCTAAGTTCAGATCCACTTGGCCGGGTAGCGCCTCTAGGACAAGCAGACTCTCGATCATCGACACTCGTAACTCATCGAGCAGAGCCATTCCCATGGAAGAGGCCCACTCCACCCCGTAACCCGGCACACCGTCAGGCACCACCCAAGAAATGTACTACTAGTAGTGCTAGTAGCGGTTGGCTGCCAGCCCGTTATACAGCCGATCTCGGCGGGGTCTTTTTGTGTGATGGCGACAGTGGCCGGTCTGGCGCGTCGTGGTTCACGGACGAAGGGGGGCACCGTCGGTGAAACGCCATAGCCCAGTGGGCGAGTCACGGTTGATCCAGCAGATCGCTGGCCGGCACGCCGAGAGCCTCGGCGATATCGAACAGTCGCTCGTAAAGAAGCCCCCGGCGGCGGTGCTCGACGTCGATGAGGATGTTGCGAGTGACACCGGAGGTCAGCGCCAAGGCCTCCTGGGTCATGCCCCGCTCGATGCGCAAAGCCCGGATGCGGGAGCCAACCGCACGACGCACCTTCTGCCAAGCCGCCACACGCGCGGGGTCGTTTTGCTCGGGACGTGTGGGCACGCACCCCAGTTATGGGTCGCCCGTGCCAAAAGTCCGCCCCACTAGTAGTGCATACGGTGGTTGCTGTTGTCGCATCTGTTGCTGGGCACAGGTCGTGCGTGAGAGGGATTCGAGCCAGGAGTGGGCTGCGCGTTATGAGGTGATTGGATCTGAAAGTAGTTGCGCGAGAACCTGTGTGTGTCTTAACGGTGTGCCCTGGGCTGCGGGGGGCGGGTACCGCTGCGGGCGTGCGTGGGGGATTGGCGGCGCGTTCGGCAACGGTCAGGTGGCGGGCGTGTTTTGTGCGTCATACTCGGCTATGGACACCGCACGCGTTCGGGGTGGGGATCCCACCAAGCAGGTGGCCGCCCAACTGCTGCGGAGTTGGGACCCGAAGGTGGTTGCCGCCACGCAGTTCTATTGTTGGTCGTGTCCGGTGCGGGTATTTCCGAAGGCTTACGAGCCCAAACGCAGAGTCCAAGCGTATTTCTCGCTGTATGACGGGGAGCCCCACGCACCGGATTGCGAAGGGGTGACACCGGTGGCGGCTGCCAACGAGTCCGGTGGTCTAGCGGTGGGTGCGGTTCCTACGGAAGTGTACTGGCCGTCGCGGTTGCTGGATCGGCCGGCGGAACGCACAGTCCTTGACGAAGATGGCGGCCTTGCACCGGCGCAAGATCGCCGTCACAGCACCCGCAGCAGCACCGCGGGTGGATCGGGTTCGGCGCTGTCACGGTCGGGCCGCGTGTATTCGATATTGCCGTTCGCCGTGGCGTTCTGGCAGATGTCGCGGTCGCAGCGTGAACAAGCGCACATCGATCTGCCCGCTATCACTGATGCTGACCGGTACGCCTATGCCTTCAAACAGTTGCCCACGTGGGAGGTACTGACACTGAAGTACCCGCGGCGGGTGTTCTACGCCAAGCTGCGGTGGACCTCGCCGCTCGATGATGACGGGAGGGCCTTCAAAGTCGCGTTGCACGCCGGCGACTGGGACGCGGACACTAAAATATTTCATCAGCAGTGGCAGTTCCGGGTAGATCACACGCAGTGGACCCCGCAAGCCCGATCGAAGTTCCGTAAAGAGATAGACCGTGCCGTTCAAATTGCGCGGGAAAAACATTGGGTTCCATGGGTATTCGCCCTGGCCACCCAAAGCCGGATGCAACCGTGGATCTGCGAGGTTGATCAGCGGGCACACATCGCTGTCATCGCGGTAGATGCCGACAACATGGTCAGGTAAGACTAGGCCGATCAGCAAGGCGGGCACCAGATTCACCGTCCCGATAGCGGGCGGGAACTATCGCGCCGCGGGGGGCTGTGCCCGGATCGGCCGTCTGACCCAGAGACTCGGGTCGGGGCGGTATGTCCTGTGCCCGCGGTGTTGTCGGTGGCTGTGGCTAGCCTCACGTGTCCAGGTTGTGGCGGCAGTGCGCGATCTTCGAGAAGGGCAGAAAAATATGGCTGAAGCGGCATCGCGGGTTGGTGATGAGCGGCAGTACCGGGTGGTGATTGCCGTGGATTTCGGGACCTACTCCACGGGTTTTGCGTGGGCCGTTGTCGATGGTCGAAATGACGCGGCGGCAGGCCGTTTCGTTCAGCAGTACACCCAGTGGGACGGGCAGCCAGTGCCCTATCCCAAGACGTTGACGTGCCTGCTTCTTGACGGCAATGACGAAGCGGTGGCCTGGGGTTTTGAGGCCGAGCACCGGTGGCAGTCGATGCGGTCAGCGCGTAACAAACAGTTCAGGCTCGTGCGCGGCTTCAAAATGGCCCTTGCGCCCGGCAGCGGTCAGCTCCATCGAGGGCACTAGATGACACATGGCCGGCCGCGAGTGATCTGATCACCGCCTATTTGAAGCAGATTTACCGGATGGCAGTTGAGGAGGTCGCAAAAAGCGGGTTCGGGGAAGCGGACATCCGCTGGTGCCTGACCGTACCGGCGATCTGGGATGACTACCAAAAGCACGTGATGCGCCAGGCCGCGCAGGCTGCGGGTTTCCCGGCCGAGGAAGGCAGGTTGATGCTGGCGTTAGAGCCTGAGGCTGCAGCGCATTACGCGCGTATCGCGGGAGTGAAGGTGATTGGGGAGGAGGGCAGGGAAGCTCCGAGCCTGCTGACGCCGGGTTCGCGGTTTGTGGTGGCGGACTGTGGAGGAGGGACCATTGATCTGACCGCGTACAGAAGCGAAGCTGACGGCGGAATGGCGCAGATCGCGGAGGTTTCCGGCAATGGCTGCGGCTCGTACTATCTGAACCGTGCATTTGAGGACTTGGTCCTTGTTCCCCGTTTGGGCGGTGCTGACGAGTACGCGAGGTTGTGTGAGCAATGCCCGGAGGCTCTCGAAGAACTGCTTGACGGCTGGGAACGTGCCAAGCTGTCTATAGGGATGAATCGTGTTGACCCGGTGTATCTTTCACTTCCAGTGCGGCTAACTCGGCAAATGCGTCCGGAGGTGCTTGACCAGCTGCGGGAGGTACAGCTCGACGGCGAGAATGAAGCCATCGTGGTCACTGCCGCCGAGACGCGAGCTATTTTCGAAACGGTGCTGCCCCAGTTGGCTGAGCTGCTTGATCAGCAGTTGGCGCAGGTTCGTAAGGAGGTGGGCCGCCGCGACGGTAAAGAGGTCGTCCTTCTGGTCGGCGGTTTCGCGAAATCTCCTTATCTGCAAGGGAGGATCGCCGAGCATCTCGGGGATCGTGCGACCGTGGTTTTGGCTCCAGATCCGGCGGCGGCGGTGCTCATCGGCGCTGTGCATTTCGCGTATGACCCTCAGACGCGCAGGCGCCGCACCAAGTACACCTACGCCAAGGCTATTGCTACCGATTTCGACCATGATCGGGACAAGCCCGAAGATCTGGTGGTGAGTTGGGAAGGTGAGGAGTTGTGTGTCGGCCGCCTGGATGTGTTGGTGCGGGCTGGTGATTCGATTCACACTTCGGAGGTTGTTCGCTGCGAGGGGTATCCGATTTATAGCGATCAGTCCAGGATCGCTATTCGGCTGTACCGCACACCGAACCGTGAACCGCGGTATCGGTCTGACCAAGGATGTGAATTGATCGGATCGATGACCGTGAGCCTGGCCGAGGTGATGCATAAAGACATCAGCGAGCGGGGTGTCCTGACCGAGCTGCGCTTCGGCGAGACCGAAATCCAGGCCACCGCAACGCTTATCAGTACAGGGGCAGCCCAAGCGGTGACCTTCGATTTCTGGGAACAGTGACCTGATGAAACCGCATTTCACAGGGGCCCGGGAGAATGTCATGACTAGGATCCGCAGAGTGCGCCAATGGTGGCGCCGTATCTTCAACCAGGTCTGCCAGAGCGCTGCGGTTGTCCCCGAAGCTATGCCGCACCAGCCTCAGACAGCTGCCGCTGGGTCAGGCACACCGGTGGTGGAGGTGGCTGATATCGCCGCGCATGCCTTGTTGGCCGAGCAGTTCCGCAGCCTGGCCGAACAAGACATACAACATCTAGCACGCATGGGCATGCGCGCCGACGGGCTCAAAGGACGCTTGGCGGTGGCGCAGCGCACTGCTGAACTGTGCCGGCAGTTATGCGCGGGTCCATACATCATGGCGCACTCAGATGAGTTGCAGGACCATGAGTATCGAGATCGCAAGCAGCAGATCCAGACCCGACTCGATGCCCTTTTGGAGCAGGGGACTAGACACGGGGGCACGCTCACGTTTGATTTCACCGCCGCAACCGGTGTGTCGGTGACGCCGCGCCAGCAGCTGTGGTCGATGTGCGAGCAGAGCGGCGATGTTGCTTTCGTTGTGATACCCGCGTATTGCGTGGATGGTCAGCTGCTCAGTCAGCAGGTGGTGTACACGCACTAGGAGCGTTTTTCACGCTGCTGCCCAAAGCGTGGGTGCGAGCTCGGCTGTGTTCAGCTCTCCCCCCGTTAAAGAGCTGAACAGTCCGCTGTCCCCGCACGCCACTGAGAAGCCCGCGAAGGCCCGGGCTATTGTTCGAGAGTCCTAAAGCACCACCTAATACGACCCCGCAGACTAGTAGAATAAAAGCACTGTCATGGCGATGATGTTGTTTCCCGACTCCGGCTTTATGGGCCGCAATGGAGCCCCATGCCGCGAAGCACCCCGAGACTGGATCGTCTGGCACTTCACGCATATCGACAACCTCGCCGGGATCATCGGACAGGCTGCCCTGCTTCCTGATTCGATGATCACACCTGCCACCACCGTCGCCAACGAAGAGGTCAAACACCGCCGCCGTTTCAACCTTGTGATGCCGCACAAGGACTATCCGCCGGCCATGGTCAGCGCACACGTCCCGTTCTACATCGCTGCCAAGTCTCCGATGCTGCTGGTGGTGTGCAGCGGCCGCGGTGAGTACAAAGGCGGACACGGCCCCTTAGTTCACCTCGGGCTGGCGCTTGGCGACATCATCGATGCAGGTCTGACATGGTGTGCCAGCGACGGCAACGCCGCCGCCCAATTCACCCAGTACAGCTGCGACATCGAGACCCTCGGGCAGTTCGTGGACTTCGAGTTACTCTGCCAACGCGACTGGTTCAACACTGACGACGACCGCAATCGGCAAAGCCGCCGGTCGGCGGAAATTCTGGTCCAAGGACCATTCCCGATCAACCTGATCAGGCACATCTGCTGCTCGAATCAGCAGACACTGAACGCAGCGCACGGCCTGCTTCAGAATGTCGGAGGTATGCGTGACTATAGAGTCCAACCACAGATGTACTACCAGTAAAGGAGGAGGCCTGTGATCACCTACGGCGACGGCGACCTTCTTAAAGCCGACACCCAGGCCCTGGTCAACACGGTCAACTGCGTCGGCGTCATGGGCAAAGGCATCGCGCTGCAGTTCAAACGTCGCTACCCGGACACCTTCACTGCCTACGAAAAGGCCTGCAAACGAGGCGAGGTCACTATCGGGTCCATGTTCCTCACCCGAACAGGTCAGTTAGAAGGACCCGAGTACGTCATTAACTTCCCCACTAAAAAGCATTGGCGCGCACCGTCGCAGCTGTCATACATCGAGGAAGGCCTCACCGACCTCATCCGGGTTATTCGCGAACACAACATCACCTCGATCGCAGTCCCGCCGTTGGGTGCCGGAAACGGCGGATTGGACTGGTCCGACGTTGAACCACGCCTTATCGCAGCGTTCAATGCACTACCCGACGTACATGTGGTGCTATATCCGCCGGCCGACGGAATCCGCCTGTTGGCCCCGCCCCAGAACATCCGAATGACCTGGGGCAGAGCCATGTTGCTCGAAGCGTTACGCCGCTACCTGAGTCAGCGACGTGCCACGGAGCCCTGGGAGGACCCCGCCGGAGTCTCACACCTTGAAATCCAAAAGCTCATGTACTTCGCCGATGCGATCGAACCGCGCCTGGCACTGGCGTTCAAACCGCATCGTTACGGCCCCTACAGCGAGAAAGTGCGCCACCTGTTGCTCAACATGGAAGGCGCCTATACCCAAGGACTCGGCGACGCTACGGCCAGAGCATTGAGCTATGACCCGATCTCTATCACCGACAACGGAATCCAAGAACTGAACACTTTCCTTGAATCAGACCCGAACGCGGCACGTGTCACCACAGCGATCGACGCGGTCGTAAAAACCCTGGACGGATTCGAAGGTCCGTACGGCGTCGAACTATTGGCCAGCACCCATTGGGTCGCCACCCAACAGGAGGCCCGCGATCCGGAGACTGCTGCCACCGCGGTACGAAGCTGGACCCAACGCAAAGGCCGCATCTACACCGACGAGCGGGTCGCGGTCGCGCTCGAACGCATCCTGCAGACCACCACCGCCGGAGCGCACCCCAACTAGACCGGTGAGACCCAATCCGGACAGTTCGGAGTCCCGAACGCACCTAAAACGTATGTGGTGAGGTCTCGGGCGCTGTCCCGCCTCGAGCTGTCATGGCTGCCGTAGCTCGGCGAGCGTTGCGTGGAACAGACGCGCCGACGATCGGTGATCCCGTTTGTTTGCTGCCACGCCGGCAGCGAGCCGGCGGCGAGCATCGCGGCACCGTTGGGGCTGATCACCGGGCCGCGGCTGCAGGAGTCCCCCCGCTGAGTAATTTATATGGGATCACACGTGTGATTGTATTTGTGATTTACTGTGTGATTGGGAGGTGGTTGTTGTGACTGTTGATTCCACGTCAACCCCGGACCTCGCTGCGTATCACGAGGCCATCACCTTGACCACGGCCGCGTTGGTCTCCGAACTCGGTAGCCTGTTGGGCCTGAAATTGGTCGCTTACCTGGGCAATGTCAAGGAGACGCGCGCCGTACGGCAGTGGGCCGTTGGCAGCCGCGCCGTCAGCAGTGTCGAGGACGTTGAGCGGATGCGTTTGGCCTTCCGTGCGGCCCGGCTCATCATGTCGCGGGACTCTAAGGAAGTTGCGCAGGCCTGGTTCCAGGGCTTGAATCCATTACTCGGGGAGATCTCTCCAGCGCGGCTGCTGCGTGAGGGAGAACTCGCTATCACGGGCCCGCAGGTCTTGGCGGCTGCGCGGCAGTTCGCGGCGGTCGGGTGAGCGTAGGGCGCACCACGGCGTTGATCGAGACGCCGGCCGGGATTCTGTTGCGTTCGCACTTCTCGAGTGGTTTGGGCAATTCAACAGTCAGAGATCAGGAACTCAAAAGGGTTCCTGATCTCTGTGTTTGGTGGGATCGTAGTGCTTGGAACCGCCGGACAGACCGGCCGCACATTGCCTGATCTGGCCGCCGAAAAGGGTATGAGCACAGCCAATATGGCTCGGTGGGCTAAGACCCATGACGTTCCGCTGCGGGCGCGTGGAGCGATGACCGGCTACGAACAAGTCCGCAGCGTCACCGCCGAACTGGCCGGCGACCACGAAGCCGCCCGCCGCGTCGAACTGGTACTGCCCGACACCGGCGTCTGCGGAGGCGCGGGACTCTTCGATGACCCCGACAGCCAAGGCGCAGGCGGCTGCTGCAGCGTCACCCCAGAACCACTAACCATCGGGGCCCGCCCGCCCCAAGAATGAGCACCGCCGCCGCGCCGACACAGCCACACGCGGCCACCGGGCCGCGCGGCGTACTGATCACGCTGTGCCTCACCGAGATCACCAGCTGGGGCGTGCTCTACTACGCCTTCCCGGTACTGGCACCGCGCATCACCGCCGACACCGGGTGGTCCGCGCCGACGGTGACGGCGGCCCTCTCCGCCGCACTGGTGGTCGCAGCGGTGGCCGGTATCGGGGTGGGCCGCTGGCTAGATCGGCACGGCCCACGTTGGCTCATGACAGCCGGATCACTATGGGGCCCTGCCGCGTTGATCGGAGTTGCGGCGGCACCGAGCTACGGCTGGTTCCTTGCCGCATGGCTCATGGCGGGGATCGCGATGGCTGCAGTGTTCTACCCGCCTGCCTTCGCCGCATTGACCCGCTGGTACGGCCCCGGCGCGGTACGCGCACTGATGGTCTTGACCCTCGTAGCGGGACTGGCCAGCACAGTCTTTGTCCCGCTGACCAGTGTCTTGGCATCACGCATGGATTGGCGTACAACGTATCTGGCCCTGGCTGTGCTGCTGGCGATCATCACGGTCCCGGCGCACGTCATCGGCCTGCGCCGACGCTGGCCTCCGCTGCCGGCGATGCACCTAGCTGAGTCGCCAACCCGAATCGCACGAAGCAGACCGTTCATCGCCCTGGTCGTCCCCGCTGATGAACCAGCGCGGCCTCAGCAGCACCACTGCAGCTGTGGCGCCAGCTCTCGGTGGGGTGGGGCAGGTGATCGGCCGCCTCGGATATCCCACATTGGCCCAACGTGTCTCGGTAGTACCCCGCACCCTGCTGGTCATGGTCGCCGTGGCGGCAACCACTGCACTGCTCGGGGTTTTCGCATCTGCGGTGTCGCTGATCCTGATCGCCGTGGCCGCCGGAATGGCGCGCGGAATCATAACTCTTTTGCAAGCCACCGCCGTCACTGAACGCTGGGGCAGCATGCATTACGGGCATCTCAGTGGGTTGCTTACCGCGCCGATCATGCTTACTACGGCGCTCGCTCCCTTCACGGGTGCAGCGCTAGCCCAACTCATGCACGGGTATCCGGCCATGTTCTTGGTGCTGGGTACTGCAGGGGTCATCGGCGCTGCAGCCGCTGCCGCAACCAGCGCGGCCCGGTAATCTGCCTTGGCGAGTTGGCGGACACTCTGCCGTTTGTCACCACAGTCATCAGGGTCGTCGAATGCCGCGCCCATGGCTGAGGACGCTGCGCAGCGCCGCAACCCAATGAGCTTGTGGCTGGCCACCGGTGCACCCACTACTCGATGAGGTCCTGCGCGAGCGGAATCGCTGTCGGTGGCCGGTGGTAGTGCGGGACCCGCACCCGCCTGGTGTGCGGTGGCCCCGCGCGGGCGTGTTTCCAGAGGTGACTCGCAAACGAGTATGCGTGTCGTTCCCGTGCTGTCGGGGGTATGAGCGATCATGGGCAAAGGGCAGCGTGCTGCGCCGCCAGGAGCGAGGAGAATTCCGATGGTCACGTACACCGCGACAGCACGGATTGCCGTCGATGCCCGGTCGGCTTTGCGTGACCGTGTGTTGGTGGCGGTGAGTTCGCAGGATGCGATCGCTGTGGCCGCAGGTATTGCCGCCACTGGCGCCAGCGGCCTGGTTATCGTGGATAAGGTCGCCACCCGGTCGGTGCGCGTGCTCAAACAGATCTACGGGTCGGCTCTGACGATCGCGACGGACCCGGCGAGCTACATGCGGTACAAGGCGACTGTTGAAGCGCCGATGCAGCTGCCAGCCATCCTTGACTGGCCGGCGATGTCGCTCGATGAGTACATGCACGCTCAGCTCGCCGCCGGTCAGGACATCGCGTTCATGCCCGCGGGCCGCGTTACTGACCTGTCTGTGTTGGCCGCGGTGATCGCCGCAGCCAACACCGTCGATGCCTCCAATGTCGTGGTGCCGGTTGCGGTCTCGGCCGCCATGCTCAAACCGGAGATCATCGGACACTTAATCTCTGCGCTGTCCCGGTCCCGGCATCCGGTCGCGTTCGTGGTGACCGGACAGTTCGACCCGTTCGCCGATGAGGTCACTGCGGCTGGGTTGCGGACACTAACGGCCGCCACTGAAAGCTTTGTGCACCGCACGGATTTCGCTGCGTTCGAGGCTGTCGCCCATGGCGGTCTGGGCGGTGCGATCGGATGGTCCACCCGGCTGCGCCACGCGGTGCCGGGGTACAAGCCCGCCGACACCCGCAAGAAGCCGCCCGATCGCTCACCAGTGGTCCTTGTCCCCGACATCGACAGTTACAGGCACACAGCCGTCATCGAACCGTGGTTCCGCAACTCGCTGCCTCCGGTCTGCACGATCGCAGGGTGCTGTGGCCGCAACTTGACCCTGCTGCGCGACAACAAGGCCGATCACGCCGCAGCTTGCGAACACAACGTGCGCTCATGGATGCCGATCGCGAAAACCCTTTTGGCGCAGCCGCCTTCGCGACGGCGCGAATGGCTGTACAACTATCGGATCGATATCGAGATCGCCTACGGGCAGCTGCGGCGCCGCACGGGGGTCTTGACCATCGAAATGGACGAGGGACAAAGCACCTGGCTTAGCCTCGGGTTGTGAAATCGGCGTTCTGGGCGGCGGCCAACTCAAAGACCTGCTCCCGGAACAGCCAACCGCCCGGGGTGAAGTACTGCTGGCGCCATCGCGCGGGTGGCACGTGCACATCGATACTGTCCCCGGCCGACGTGCCGACACCGATCCCGTACTCGGCCGCCTCAGCCAGGTCCAGCGCCGCATCTGGCGGCAAGGTCGGTAGCACCAGCATCCGGGTGGCCACCGGTGCGAACACGCTTGCTGCCCGCAGCCCGCGTCGCCAGTTGTGGTCATAGACGACGGCCAATACCGATTGCGTCGGCGGGCACGCCAACCGGGTGACCGATTCGGCGCTCACATCCACCGAGCCTGCCGGAGCGTGCTGCAGCGTGGCCCGCTCGTCGGGGTTGAGTGAATGCAGTGGGACCGGCTCGAACTGCGGAAGCCCCATCAGGAACATCAAGACGTCGAAATCATCGAGCCGATCCGCGGCAGTGGCGGCGCGGCGGGCCTGCTCGGGCTCGTCCACGACAACCGCCAGATCAGCGGTGACGTCGAGAATCGACGCATCAAGGACCGCTGCCGCCGACTCCCAGCCCAGTCCAGCCGAAGCGCCCAGTAGCCGCGCCCGGCGTTCACCGAGGTCACCAGGCCAGGGGGCGGAACTCATAGCTGTAGACGGTACCCGCGGTGAGCGTCGATTTTAGACGTTGACACGTCCGAAATCGACGCTCACCATGAAGTTCATGCCGAAAGGGATCATGCGCCCGCCGCTGGGATTCGGTGGCGACGGTGATCCTGCCTGGCATCCCTCGGCCGACCATGACCCGACGGCGGTGCTCTCGACCCACGCCCTGCACCGCGTCCTGGCAGCTGTCCGCCACACCTGGCCCCGCACCTATCCCGGCGAGCGGTTCAGCGGACAGGCGCTGGCTGCCAAGCTCGGTGGATCAGTGCGGCCCGTGCAAAAACGCCTCGCCGGTGCGCAGCCACTGACATTGGGCGACGTACTGACATTGGCGGCGCTGTTCGGGGACGCTGTCCTGCAAGCACTCCCGCGCGAAGAGTCTGACCTGTTCCCGGCCGACTATGACCGGCTGCTGAGCCATTGGACACCCGGCGCGGGTGAGCTGCCGGTGTTCAGCGAACCCAACGGTGAGGCCATCAACTGGGCAGCGGCGGTGGATGAGTTGGCCGCCTACGACGCCGGCGAGTTCGCCTCGGAACGATCGCACTTGCTCACCGCGGACACCTATCGCTACGAGCTTGCCTCGGCTCTGGGCAGACATGGCGCGCAGGTCAGCCAAGTCGAATACAGCGACCTGGTCATCGACCACAGCCGTGTTATGACTCTGTACAGCCAACCCCGGGTCACGATCGTGATCTGCGACCTGCTCCAGGTCGGGACGCGTGCCCGCGCCGCGGCCGCGGTGGTGAACGTTCTGCATCAGACGGTCACCTGCGACACCGCAGAACGCGTCCTGATCCTGATCGCAGGAACCGCGGCAGTCGGCCAAATCCAGGCCCACCTGCCCGCAGCACTCGGTACCGCCGGCCAGCGATTCTCCCTGAGCTTTCAGCACGCCATCGCCGCCGGGCTCACCGTCGATGACACCCGCGAACTGCTGCCCGATATCGAACTCATGACTCTGGGTCACGGCGCTGGCGCCCCCCACCAACACGTGATCGCCCTGCGCGTCGGTAAGTGAGGGGCGCACGGGCCGATCTGTACCGCGAGGATGCGCATTCTGCCGGGTATGTCAGTGCAGGGTGTGAAAATTCATACACGAACAAACTTCACAGGCGCAGGAAAGAGAGCACGGACATGGCCAAAGGCGACATCTCCACTTACCACCAAGGCGGAGAGTGGAAATCAAAGGTTGAGGGAAGCAGCCGGGCGGCACACACCGGCGGCACCAAGGCCGAACAACAAGCGGTTGGGCGCCAGATGGCCAAAGACCGCCGCGTCGAGCACACCACCCGCAAGATGGACGGAACCATCGGCGAGAAAAACTCGTACGGAAATGACCCGAACCCGCCAAAGGGATAAACGAGAACTGCACGCCAGGCGCAGACTTTCGCGCCGTACACCCCTCCCGGCCGACTGCGTCCATCAGTACGGTGCAACTCCGGCGATTGCCTCGGCTTCGTAGTACCAGCGCGACATGTCTTTACGCCGCCGCATCCAGTCTGCGGAGATCCCGATACCGAGCGCGCGGCGCACCTCGTTGAGGCGTACCGCATCGTCGGGGTGGACGGTGGCGGGTTGTTTCCACAGCAGATCTTCGACCCGCTGGTTCTCAGCGGCCACAGGCGACACCCGTGATGCACCGCCGCGCACCGCTGTGTTGTGCCGGGCAAAAATTGCGTTGGGCCGCGAATGGCCTGCCCCCCACGCCGCATCGAGGGAAGCGCGCTGATTGAGAAGACTGGCGGCGCGGTATGCCTCTTGAGCGCTGCGGTGTGCCGTGTGCAACTCCGCGGCCAGGTCATCGAGATTCAAGTCCACGCTGCCCTCGGACAGAGACCCCACTACTAGCAGGCACTCGGTCATCGACACCCGCAGTTCGTCCAGGAGCGTCAGGCCCTCCGCCGAGGCCCATTCGACGTCGTAATCAGGTTCGTCCTCAAAATCCACCCCGGCAATGTACTACTAGTAGGGCAGACATTTGATACTGCCGCACCATAACTGGTGTAGGTGCCGACCCGACCCTCGCAAAACGACCCCGAGCGGGCAGCGGCGTGGGCGCGGCGGCGCCGTCAAGTCGGTGAACGCATTCGCGCGATACGAATCGAGCAGGGCATCACACAAGAAGCCCTTGCTCTCACATCCGGGGTCTCGCGCAACGTGTTGATCGATGTCGAGCAGGGCAAACGGGGCTTGCTCTACGAGAGACTGTTCGATATCGCTGCGGCGCTGGATATTCCTGTCATCGATCTCCTTGCCGAACACTGACAAGAGAGACAATGCGCCGCTTGGCCCTGTGGTCTAGTAGGTGTCATTGTCGAGTGCAGCGTGCGGGCTAGAAACACGCTTCGTTAAGCGCTCGCCCGGCACGTCGCTGCCCACTTGTCGGCCCTTGGACTTACGGTGACGTGCATGAGGATTGCCGGGGTGCTGATGTGAGTGACGGCCTCGGCTTAACTACCAAGTTGACCACCTACAAGACCGCGCTGTATGCGTTGCTCGTCGCAGCCGGTGGAGTGGCCCTGCTGTGGCTGTCGAACATCGCCTGGTTTGATAGCCATACGGCTCTTGAAGCGACGGCGAACCAGCTGGGCGGGCTGCTCATCACGATCGGCGGACTTGGCATCCTGTGGGACCTTCGCGGTAAGCGGGAAATCATGGACGAGGTGCTTGAGAAGGCACGGATCGCGTCCGATGTTAGTGCGGCTGGACTCGATCGAGTGACGATGAACTGGCTCGAAGTCCCGTGGGACGATCTGTTCCGGGACGCGAAGCATGTATCGGTGTTCATCTCCTACGGGAGTAGTTGGCGCAAGGTCCATTGGACCAAGCTGCAAGAGTTCGCGCAGGGAGAGAAAAACTCTCTGCGGCTGTTCCTCCCGGACCCAGAAGATGAGCCGACGATGCGGGTCCTTGCACAGCGCTACGACTACACGTTGGCGAAGATTCGCGCGAATATCCTTGAGACTGCGGAGGAAATCGCAAAGTTAGGAACCTCTTGCCCCGCCGACATCCGCATCTATTACAGAGCGGGTGATCCGGCCTACACCTGCTACCGCTTCGATGAAAAGGTACTCGTGACGCTCTACTCGCATAGGCGTGAGCGTGGCGATGTGCCAACAGTGTTGGTCAAGCGAGGAACATTCAGGGATTTCTTCATGCAGGACCTGGAAGCAATTGAGAGGCAGAGCACGCCGGTCGCATTGGCAGATCTCGTCGGAGGTGAAAAGTGATGATTCATACCCAAGAAGTCGATCTGGTCGTCGGCGACGTCTCGGCAGACTTCGAATGGGCAGTGAGGGACGCCAGAGTT
Source organism: Mycobacterium sp. NPDC050853 (assembly GCF_040653875.1). Taxonomy (NCBI): domain Bacteria; kingdom Bacillati; phylum Actinomycetota; class Actinomycetes; order Mycobacteriales; family Mycobacteriaceae; genus Mycobacterium; species Mycobacterium sp. NPDC050853. The sequence goes on along the minus strand of NZ_JBFAGW010000008.1, from coordinate 63,612 downwards.
GCGGCGTGGGACATCGAGACCAGCGGGCTCGACTGGCGGCTCGACAGCATTGCGACCTGCCAGCTGCACGTGCCAAACGTGGGGACGCAAGTGATCCGTATGGATGGTCATGAGCCTGAGCGGCTGCGCGAGCTGCTTGTGTCGGAGCGTGTTGTGAAGGTGTTCCATCACGCGCCGTTTGACCTGCGCTTCATGCGGCATCATTGGAAGGCTACGGCGCGAAGCGTGGCATGCACGAAGATTCTGTCCAAGATCGTTCGCCCGGACGCCGCCAGCGAAGAGCACAGTTTGAAACCCACACTGGAACGCTTTCTCGGTGTGGTGTTAGACAAGAGACAGCAAACGTCAGACTGGTTGTCGCCCTCGCTGACTCAGGAACAGGTGATCTACGCGGCGCGAGATGTCGAGTATCTAGTCCCTCTGTTGGACAGATTGATGGAAGAAGCGCGTGCTAGCGGAGTCGCTGATGTCGCGGAGCGGACGTTCGAGTACTTGCCAACCCGGGTAGAGACAGACATCCGTGGTTGCGGTGACGTTTTCGCGTACTAGTGGGCAAGGTCTTGCTGTACAGGGCGGCGGTGGTCACGAGACAGAGCGACCAGACGTACGCCGCCGGCGGCGGCTCGCTCCCGGCTACGGCTTCGCTGTAGGAACAATGACGCAGCCCGGCAGGAGTATTGACCAGCCGCTTGTCGGTTTCAACTACGGCTACTGGTTCGCCTGCGTCAACTGCGGCAACAGAATCGACATCTGTTCAACCGATTTCAAACAGCAATGTACTGCGGAAGCGCCTTTCACGGTTTGTGAATGTGGCACCGAAGTCGACATCACCGAGAGATCACCTACCCTGCGTAACCCCAATGACGTTGCACTGCAGGAAGAATTAGTGGGGGGCTTGTGGTGGTACCACAGCAGCCGCTACGAGCGCTGGCCCGACATCGAAGCGTATGCCGCCGACGTACGAGAAATGGTGACTCAGATACGGTTCGATTTCGTCGATCCTGAAAGGGTTTTCAGGAAGAAAACGACCCTCGCGCTGCACCTAGGTACTTATGAAGCGGCCATCGAGAACATGCTGCGCCGCATGCACGACCAAGATGTTGGCGATCGCGGGACCACCCAATACTGGTTGCACAGAGTCAGCCTTTGTTTAGAGCCCGGTGACCTGGACCCACATGTCGGCGCCGAATTCGCCACGCTCATGGGTGATGTCGAGCTTTCCGAGCTCCATAGTCAGGGAGCCCGCGCTGTCCGGTATATCAACGTCCACGAAGCCGTGGGCTCGGTGTCTGTGGCGGTCGACCCAGACGTTATAGGCGAAGTAGCCACGATTCCGATACTCGACGAGGCCTGCGCTGTCGAAGCGTCGATAACGGCGACCGAGGCAGCGGACTCTGCAACCACCGCGCTCGCCGAAATTGAGAAGCTTCGCCCGGACACGACCGGGATTGCCGACTCGTCGCTTCGCGTAGCTGGTCTTCGACCTCAGCCGAAGGACCCTGATGACCCAATCAGCGTGCGTATTCACGCCCTCGCAAGACAGCTGGCGATCTACGAACATCGCCGCCAGGAGATCTGGACCGAACTGACCGACATATTTGAGCGCGAGTACCTGCCGGACATCAACGAGCGGGTGCGCGACCGATTCCACGGTGCGGTCGTGCGTGGAGAGTATCCGGTCGACTACCACCAGAGATTTCGAGTGATGGCAGGGCTACTGACCCAACCTGGGCGCGTGATCGGCAGATTCACGTCTGGGTGACCAATCAGTAAGGCGTCTTATCGTGATGGCCTGGATTATTGATGTGCCGGCGCGGATCGCGGTTGTCGGTGCCGGGTGGGATATTCGCCTGTATGTCGAACGAGACGCTTGACGACACAAGGGGCGACCAGTGGCTTCGTGACCTGAAAAACCCGCGCCCTGACAGGAAGTATTTTGCTCTCACGCTGGGAGCGAATCGTCGAGGAAAGCCCTTCTGGGGAAGGCACACGCACTTTGTCGGCTGGTCGGAACGAAACCCTCGCTGGGAAATGAGGGAGGCCAGTCTCGTTGATGCGGACCAGCTCGTGTGGTTGTGGAAGGAAATCAATCAGAGCTGGTTCGTAGTACACGATGTTCTTGCGTACGGGTTCTTCTTTCGATGGGGCGGAAACGCACTGGTCGAAAAGGATTTTGCCGAGGACCACATACCCGACGTGATCAGTCCGTCCGAGTGCATGCGCGACGGCGGCGTGGAGGTTGCGGTTACCGGTTTCCTGGGAACTGGGCACATTTCCGATGACGCGATAGAACGCCGTGTCCCTAGCCGAAAACTTCGTATGCAGGTGCTGAAGCGGGACAACTACCGATGCGTGATTTGTGGCCGAAGGACGAAGGATCACGTTGACCTTGAACTGCATGTGCACCACCTCATTCCGTGGCGTATGCACGGTCCGACTGCGGAAGAAAACCTGGTTACCCTCTGCGGCGCCTGTCACAAGGGCCTCGACCCGGACTATCAGCCCATGTTGCGTGAACTTGCAGGGCTACCCGGTCCCGCAACGTCGCTCATGCAGGGCACAGCGGAATTCGATGAAGAGGTCGCGCGGTACCGCGCGTGGGTCGCGCAGGAGATCTCCAAGTACGAGAGCAGAGTAGGTCATGGTGCGTCGGACGCTGTCGCCGACGAGCAATCGTGAAAATTGGCCACGAAACTGAGACAAATCCGAGTGGCCACCGTGTGAGACAGCATCAAACGGCCAGTTCAGGCGGTGGGCATTGGCCAACGGAATTGAGAACCTACAAGTTGTTGTTGGGTCTCAAATCCGGCGCCATATTCGCATTTGCCGTGTCATGTCGATGTCATATATGGCACGAATCTGAGACACCGCGACGGTGACGATCACAGTGGCTCTACCAGTTCGAAGAGGCGGCGTGCAGTGGCGTTCGAAACCGGCGGACGGGGCGACGTCACGCAGGGGCGGCGAGGGGCGCGTGCTCGAGCACACGGGGCTTGTACTCGACCAGCTGGATGCGGCCGTCGAAGGTGCGGTGCTCGATCATCTCGAGGGCGACGTCCGGATAGCCGTCGTAGATGCGTTCTTCGCCCGTAGCCCCGGTGATCACCGGGAACATCACAACCCGGAAGCGGTCGACGAGTCCGGCTCGTAGCAGCGACCGGCACAGGCTGGGGCTGCCGATCGTACTGAGGAGCCCCGAGCCACTCGACTTCATGGCGCGGACCGCCTCGACGGCGTCGTCGCGGACGAGCGTGGAGTTGGCCCACGTCAGTGGGTCCTCGAGTGAGGAGGAGAACACCACCTTGGACGCTTGCGTGAGCTCGTCGACTGACGCCTCTTCGTCGGCCCTGAACTCGTCTTGGTCATTCGGGACCTCGCCGGCGGCGAAGCCCGACATCAGGCGGTAGGTGTTCGCTCCCATCAGGTAGGCGGCCTCAGGCTGCTCGCCGAGCCATGCGAGGTACTCCGGGCCCTCAAGGCCCCAGAACCCGGGCCAGCCCTCGCCCGATGCGTGGCCGTCGAGGGAGGTGATGAAATCGACGAGAAGCTCCGACATGGCAGCGTCCTTTCCTAGGGTGTCATGAGCTTGGACCCACAGGGAGCCACGAACTCATCGGCCCCCTGTGGGGTAGTGAGGAAACCATGACGCTGCAGCCGATCGTCTCGTCCGAGGGGCTGACAGACGCCCCGAGGAAATGACACGGATCTGAGAACAGAATCCGTATGGCGCGGTCTGAGACAAGTGGCATTGCCGCAGGCCGGGTCCCCCGCGATATGACATGCAATTTGAGGACCTACAGGACCTGTAGGTCCTCATCCTCCGTGTCGGTGGGTTAAGGGCCAGAGGCATTACTCGGGGCAGACTTCGACCCCGGGCGTGAATCATATTGTTGCGCAACCATTCTTCCTGAGCGTCGAGATCGGTCGGGCACGCCGCAAGCATGTCCCCGATTTCCTGGAGGCCGGCTTGGCAGTACGCGATCCCGCGGCCGCACTGCACAGGGCACACGCCGCTGGGTGTAGTAGGTGCTGGCCTGGTGAAGCAAGTCCAGGGCTGGGTCGCTGCCGCCCATGGGCAGAACCGTTCGCGAGGACTACCGTCGGTCGGTACGGACGAGCGACCAGCGGTTGACGATCACTCGGGGGATGGGGAATCCGTTCGAGGTGCCGTGGTTGGTGAGCTCGCGCGATTCGACTGCGCATGTCAGTGTGGTTGGCCAGAGCTGACGGGCGCGTTATCCCTCTCGCGAGCTGTGGAAACTTCGCTTACAGCAGCCCAGGACAAACGAGAAGCCTCCGTTCAGCCACCGCCCTGTAGACCCTAAACAAACCCACCTGCAACTCATGAGTTTGCGTACGGGCGAAGCAGGACCCCAGGACGATTGCCATCGTGGGACCTGAATTTTCAGGCGACGTCCCCGGTTCCGGACTGCGGCCGAGGTGCCCATCTCGCAGGCAGTCTCCGAGATGGCGCTACAGATCACTGTGATCGGCCGGATAGCCGCTGCCTGGTGCTCGCCCTATGGATACTCAGCACACGCCGCACACGAATGCGCCGGAGCATTCCACGTGCGCCCGCCGGCGCTGCTCACGGGAGCACGTGTCTCCCGGAAGATGCATATCTGCGCTGGGAGTGGTCTACGACCTCACTGATGGAAGTTCCACTGGCCGACATCCTGGGCCAGGGCGTCGCTGACGTCGACTTCGAGCCCGCCGACCACCGGGCCCGGATTGGACGCGGTGCTCACGATGCGTTGGTAGAGAACTGCGCCGGGGAAGACCTGGCCGCGAGACCATGACCGTGTCTGCCAGGCCCACACGTGGCCGGGTGAACGCGAATTGCCGATCACCCCATCGGCAGCGGCCCACTGGCATGGATTGACGCCCCCATAGATGCCGGTGCGCTGCACCCCCAGCACCGAATTGATACCCCGAAACCACGGCAGCGCAACGTCGTTCCAAGTCTCACGGTTGACGTCGTCATCGACGGAGAAGAAGACCGGTGCGCTCTGGCCGCCGCCGGCCGCGGTATGCAGCTGCCAGGCGGTGCGCGCGTCGTCGACGCCACCGGCGAATCCGCGCGTGAAGTCCGAAGGTGCTGTCCCGCCCGGCTTTCCGTATTGGAAATTGCTGACGATCACCAACCCGGCCGCGGTGAGCGACTGGGCGTAGGGCCGGGTGATCGGCTTGGCGCCCATGGACGAGCCCGGACGCGACGTTGAGACGTAGTTGATCACCCCCGAGTGCCCGGCGGCCTTGATGTGCTCCGCCGGAATCTGGCGCATGGCGAAGTCAATCAACGTGGGGGCGGCGGCGGACGCCGTCGGAATGCCGGCAACAGCTGATGCCGCACCCAGCCCGGCTAGCGCCGACACCGCTGTGGCGTAGCGCAACGCGTCACGTCGGGTTACCGAACGTGAGGAGCGCAGAAAGCTGTTAGTCCCCGACGAGTCTTGCATCGCAGGATGTTAACAATGTGACCGTTGTTAAAATTGTAGCCTCGCCGGTGCTTCCGATAACGCTCTGATATCAAGGCGAGGATCTCGTGATCGTCACGGGCGCAGTCGTTCTCGACTGCGGGCCTGGCTAGTTGCTGTAGAGATGCAGAACTTGTGCTGCCGTTGTGGCGATATCGCCGCTCAGCCTCACGACGGGCGGGCCGCCGCGCTGATGGATGACGTTCGCCAGGACGATCACGTACGTGTCCGAACCCCGGTCTATCCACAGGGATACTCCGGTGAAGCCGGAGTGGCCGAAGCTGCCGATGGGGAAGAGCATTCCACGCGGTTTGGACAGTTCGGTATCGATATCCCAGCTGAAGCCACGGAGGTTCTGTCCCGCAATTGCCGGATAGCTCGGTGCAAGCAGGGGATCTGTTGGGTTAGGGGTCTTTTCGATGGCCTGGCGGGTGGCGTTGTTGGCCGCCTCGAGTTGCCCGGCGGTATGGCCGGGCTGCTGCGGACTCGTCATCAGTTCCAGGGTGGATTGTTTCAGCGGGAACAGGCTCGGGCGCCCGGCGAGCCGATCGAGAAGTGCCTGCGAGTACCGGCCGATGTCGTCGGCCGTCGAGAACACACCGGCGCTACCGGCCACACCGCCCATCCGGCGCGCCGTCGGGTCGTGCACGGTGCCGCGAAGCAGACGGTCGTAGTCGGGGTTGACGCCCGGAGTGTCTTCGTCATGAGCCGTCGGCGCGATGCGTGTCAACAGATCAGTACTCCAGGTATCCGCCGAGCACGGCGCAACAGTGTGTGCTGTTTTGTCGAAAGCAATTGCCGTACCGATGATTTGGTGCGGACCGCACACCTTGGCTGCGGGAAGGTACCGAGTGTCGGCCATGCCCAACGGCGCAAAGACGTTGTCCTGCACATAAACATCCAAAGGCTCGCCGGTGATTCTTTCGATGAGTGCACCGAGGATGATGAAGTTGATATCGGAGTAGTGGAACGTCTTACCGGGGTCGAACGCCAACGGGGCGGTAAGTGCGCGATGGATGCCGTCTGCTTTGTCCGCCTCCGTCAGTCCCCAGGCGCCCTGATGGCTCAAGTCGCCTCCGACGCCCGAGGTGTGCGTGAGCAGCATGCGAAGTGTCACCTGGGCGCGTCGTGGGTCGTTGGTGGGGTTGAAGTCCGGCAGGTATGTCTGCACGGGTTCGTCGACTCGAATCAAGCTCCTTTCGTACAGCTGGAGAAGGGCCACGCTTGTCGCGAGCGGTTTGGTCAGCGACGCCAGGTCGAAAATAGTGTCTTCGGTCATCGGCTCGGCGGGTGCGGGCGACCCGTCGAGGCCCGGTTCGTCGGGGAGCTTGCGCCACCCGAAAGCCTGCCGGAAGACGATTTTGCCGGCGTGCCCGATTTCAACCACCGCACCGGGCAGCCGAGGTGCCGACACGGCATCATTCACAAGGCGAGTGACGGGCGCGAAAGGGCCTTGGGGAACCACGCTCGGCGCAGAGATCGGATGCGCTGAATGTCCGCACGAAGGCGCCCCCGCCAGGGCAAGCAAAACTGTTCCGACGGCGCAGGCCCGGGCGACGCACGATCCTGACACCTTCACCAGATCGACGGTAGTTGAGGAGGGCATGGGTCGAGGGCAACGGCGCCTCTCGTGACCCGCAACAACGTTCGCTGGGTCCTTTCACACACTTCGTGCGGGTCGCGCCGGGTTTCCGTCCCCAGATCGGGGCGTCCCATAGGTTCGTTGCAGTGGGGTACGACGCAGTACGGACACGCTAGGAGCACCATGTTGAAAAACCCGCTTCGGCGCCCGGCAGCGGTACTACGCACGGAAACAGCCGCAGGTGTGCGCGACGAGTACTCGGTGTCTGTGTCCGCACCGCGGGAAGAGCTGTGGGACATGGTTTCCGATATCACCCGTATGGGTCGTTTCAGTCCGGAGAACCGCACCGGATGGTGGCTGAAACCCTCCGCGGTACCCGCTGTGAACTCATGGTTCGTCGGTTTCAATCGCATTGGACCGGTCATTTGGGCGACGCCGTGCCGGGTGACGGCACTGGAGCCTGGCCGCCATTTTGAGTTCAAGGTCTACCTCGTCGGCACGGTGTGGGGCTACTACCTGGATTCCGCTGAGGACGGCGGTGCCATGGTCACCGAGTACCGAGAGTGGCCCCGCTCGGCATTTCTTCACAGAGTGTTGCGCTGGTCGGGCACAGTCGGCAGGCCACGTGATGTCCTTGCACTCGAGGGACTGCATCGCTCGTTGCAACGAATCAAGGAGACCACTGAGGCTGGCTCCTCCGGAAAGCACAGTGCGAGAAGACCGATTGCGACAGCTCGGCGCCTTCGTCACCGCACGTAGGAGCCCGGATACCCGGGGCCTTGTGGGGTCTCGTCCTCAGGATGGGAGTTCAGGGCTGGGGGTCTTCGCCGGAACGGGTGTGCCGGTCATTGAGGCTGCGGTGGAGTTGGGCGTTGATGGCTTGGGCTTCGGTGAGTTGGTCTTCAAGGATGATGATGCGGCATGCCGCATCGAGAGCGGTACCGTGCTCGATGAGTTCACGGGCCCGGGCCGCGATCCGCAGTTGATAGCGCGAGTAGCGGCGGTGCCCGCCCTCAGAGCGTTGCGGGGCAAGTAGTTTGGCCTCATCAAGGCTACGCAAGAACGCTGGGGTGGTTCCCAGAATCCGGGCGGCGCTACCCATGCTGTAGGCGGGGTAGTCCTCGTCGTCGAACTTCTCATTCGGGTTACTATCGGCAGAATCGTGCTTCTCTTTTGCCACAACACCTTTCGAACCTGCAGCAAGGCCACCTAGCAGGCTCACTACACACTTGTTATATAGCCGGGGCCCGGCACCTGAGGCAAGTCGACACCTCGCCAGGTAGGAGGGCCGGCGCCCCCGGGCACATAATCGCACCGGGGCCGCCGGCCCTGAGGAGATAACTACCATCTATCGACACTGCTGTGAAACTGCGGCATCGGCCCGATACTGACGATCACGGGCGATCCGACGGCAACTGACTCCTTCCTCTTTATCCTTACTGGTACTGCACTTACTGGTACTGCACTTACTGGTACTGCACTTACTGGTACTGCACTTACTGGTACTGCACTTACTGGTACTGCACTTACTGGTACTGCACTTACTG
>NZ_JBFAGW010000008.1:0-54911 GCF_040653875.1 Mycobacterium sp. NPDC050853 | reverse complement strand
ACTGGTAGCGATCTGAGAACCGGTGTCCTACCCGGCTCTGGCGTGTACGACCGCACTCATACTTCACACCTCACGGGCAGTTCGTCATCTCCCGTGCCATCACCCTCTGCTCTGTATACGAGGGATAGTCTAACCACACAGATGACGAATGTCTACCCCGCCCACTGTAGATTTTAGATAGCGCCAGTTGAAGCAAATGTTCTACGATCCCGATATGCCCCTACGTGACCCCGCGGCCGGTGTTGACGCGATCCTGCGTCACATCGACACAGAAGCCGGTTCCGCCAGCATCGAAGTGACGCTCTACCTGCCCTGGGGTGTGGCGTCTGGAATAACCGTGACCAGCGCGTACTTCGGGCACTACGTCGCCAAGTTCTTCACCAGAAACGATGCCTCTGATGTCGCCGGCCGTATCGGGGCGCTCGAAGCCGAGCGGGACAGCGTCTTTCTTCACCTTCGTAAAGCCCGGTGTTATGTCGCAGGCACCATCGTCGAGCACGACTCGCTGCGCATCCGCCTCTCTGATGTGTCCGCATGGACAGTTACCGGCATCAAGGAACCATCAACAGAGCCGCCGCAGCTCCCCTAAACAGACCCGGTCGCATCCTCGCCGAGGTCAGGCCCGGCCAACTAGCGCTGGACCTAAATTCGGCGACCGGTTGAGGCGGTGCTGCGACGACCGGCATATGGCCCGAAGTGAAACGGTCGGCATCGTCCCAAGCGGCCCTCGTGCTTCACCACTTACAGTGGTCTATCGAAGAACTTCGAGAGGACCGGATGGCTACGGAAGTGCCTGCTACACGCCTGAGGACCGACGTTCGGGTTGTGCAGCCGCGAGCCTTCCTGCCCGTGTTTCTGCTGGCCTACTTCGCCTCCGCGGTTGCGCTGCTGGCCGCTGGTGGGGTGAGCATCCCGCTGCGTCTCGCGGAGCTGGACCCGGGGCACAAAACGCAGGCGCTGTCGTTGACTATGGCTCTCGGCGGTATTGCGATCATCGTGGTGACACCGCCGCTGGGTCATCTCAGCGACACATCGAGATCGCGATTTGGTATCCGCAGGCCGTATCTCGTGGGTGGCACTCTCGTCGGGGCGGTGGGCCTGACGACACTGGCCACAGCGCCGACAGTCGGAGGCGTCGTAGCCGGCTGGTGCATCACCCAGATGGGCTTCGCCGCAACGCTTGTGGTGTTCAACGCACTGTTGGCAGACCAGATATCGGTAGCAATCCGGGCACGTGTTGCGGCAGCGTTCGGCATCTCGACCAGCCTGGCGCCCGTGGTCGGCAGCGTTTTCATCAACGTTCTACCCAACGATCCCCGATGGTGGTTCGGTCTTCCTGCGGTGCTGGCTTTGGTATTCAATGCCGCTGCCGCACTCATCCTGCGCGATACCGTCCGCGCGCAGCGAGTGCCCCTGAGATGGCAAGCGATCCTGGCCAGCTATTGGATAAATCCAAGGAAGCATCAGGATTTCGCATGGGCGTGGATCTGCCGGCTCTTCGTCACAATGTCGGTGCTGTTGGTGACGGTCTACATGCTCTACATCGTGGCCGGCACCCTGGGGTTGTCTGAGCATGAGGCAGCCGCCAAATACGGCGTCATCATCGGTGCATTCTTGATCACCAATATGCTCACAGCGGCGATATCTGCCTGGTGGTCGGACCGAACCGGTCGGCGCAAGGGCATCGTCTGGACCTCGTGCCTGATCACCGCGGTCGGCTTGGTGATCCTGTTGCTGTTCAAAGACTTTCACGCCCTCCTGCTCGGCGCGGCGGTAATCGGAGCAGGGCAGGGCGCCTACGCCGCAGTGGATCTGGCACTGATGACAGAGGTGCTACCTGAGACTGAGTCCTCAGGGAAAGACCTCGGCGTGGTGGCAATGGCATACCTGCTCCCACAACTGCTTGTTCCCATGTTGGCGACGGTGCTGTTCGGACTGCACAACGCCCAAGGAGATTTCAGCGTCCTGTACTTCGCGTCGATGGTCTTATCAGTCCTCGGTGCTCTGGCGGTGCTGCCGATCAAATCCGTGCGATAGCAGAGGACGCCAGGGCGCCGGCCAGTTTCATTGCGGGGCGTTCTTGTCGAACTGTGCCCGCTTGTAGTCCCCGTAGGGCTCGTCGCGTTCACGCACTGCCTCACGGAATCCGGCTGTGGCCGAGCGTAATTGAAAGGCGTAGCCCTCACGCGTGTGTCGCGAGATACCGTCGAAGACCGTGCTGATCATGCCCGAGTTCGCCACCCCCTGCGAGTACAGCGCGGAGTTGAGGGCGAGCTTGGTCATCATCAGCTGATTGACGGGCATCCGGGCGATGCGTTCGACAAGGGCCTCAGTGCGTGCGTCGAGTTCGTCGGCGGGACAGGATTCGACCGCCAAACCCCATTCGGCGGCCTGCTTTCCGCTGATGCAGTCGCCGGTGAACAGCAGTCGTTTGGCGCGCTGGTCGCCAAGCCGGTGTGCCCACATACCGGCGGCGGGGATGCCCCAGGTCCGGGTGGGGGGATAGCCGATCTTGGTGTCGTCGGCGCAGATGATCTGGTCGCTGTAGAGAGCGATGTCGGTACCACCGGCGACGGCGAAGCCGTGCAGCTTGGCGACGGTGGGTTTGTTGGCCTGCATCAGACAGGCGAAGCCCCGATTGAAGCGGCTCATCATGGCGTAGTCGATCATCGGGTCCCACGTTCCCCACGGATTGTGGTTGATCGCGTTGACCACAGGGTCGAGCACGGTGCCGGTGACCTCGTCGGTCTCGTCGCGGGTGTCGAAGCCCTTCTCGGCGAACATGTCCAGGTCGTAGCCGCCGCAGAATCCCTTGCCGCGCCCCGAGACGAGGATGACGTGCACCCGGGGATCGAGGTCGGCGCGTTCGACGGCGTGGACCAGATCGCGCGGGGTGTCCGGGGTGATCGTGTTGCCCTTTTCGGGGCGGTTGAACGTGATCCGTGCAATACGGCCGTCCCGCTCGTAGGTGAGCGTCGGGTAGTCGCGCTCGAAGTCCGGTGCCGGCCGATCCTTCCACGGAGAATCGGGTACCTCGGTCCAGTTCTCGTACCAGGCCGCCGGCCGCGTGCCGGAATGAGAATCGTTGTTCGACAAGTGAATTGCCCCTCTCTAGCGTGCCGGGCGTCAATGTGCCCGTAGCGGTTGGCCAGAAGCAGCATCGCCTACCGGAAGGTTCACAGTCAAGTGTGACTGTGAAATAATTGGAGTGCAGACGTGCGACACTGCACGCGGATTCGGCATAAGAGGCAAGCGGCTAGCGCATTGAGAGGAGACGCGATGACCAGTCGGGAGGAGCAGAAACAGGCGACGCGGGCTCGTATTCTGCATGCTGCAACCGAACTGCTGGTGGCCCGCGGATACTCGGCGTTGACGACGGTGGCAGTCCAGGAAGCCGCCGGGACCAGTCGCGGCGCACTCTTGCACCATTTCCCCACGGCCGCGGACCTCACCCGGGCACTGGTGGCCAACCTCGTCCAATCGAATGAGGCTGCCGCGCGAGCAGCGGCAACTCGGATCGGCGGGAGCGTTGATGCCGTCGACCGGGCCCTGACGGCACTTCTCGAGACGATGACACGACCAGCCGCCCAGGCAGAGTTTGAGCTGTGGGCGGCCGCGCGTACCAACCGTGAGCTCGCCACCGTCCTCGTTGAGGCCGAGCGTCAAGCGGGCCGTGACCTGCGCAGGGTTGTCGACGACCTCTTTGGGTCCGAAGTTGTTGCACACCCACGGTATTCGGTGATCCGTGACCTCAGCATCACCATGCTGCGCGGTCTGGCGTTGTCGCGCTCACTGCGGACCTCGGACCGGTCTGTTCGCGCAACGCTGGGCCACTGGGCGGACACCGTCAGGACATTGCTCACCCTCAGTTCGGCGTAGCGCGTTCGGGCATCGCCGGGTGGCAATAAGGGCGCTGAATTGTGTTGAAGGTCAGTGAATCTAACGGTCGCCGTTCGCGGCGTTCCAGGTTCCCGGCAGCATCGGGGTCGTTCGGTTCTCGGGTGCGTCCGCGGCGAGCGTGGTCAAGCCGACGGCCTCGGTGGCCGCCGATGTGGTGCGGACGCCGGCAAAGCCGAGCCGCCCGGCACCCGTACTTGAGGCGGTCACCGCGACCGGCTCGTCGGGGCCGGCGGGCATGGCGTCGTCCATGGTGGCGTACTCGTGGCGATAGCCGCGATCCTCGGCGGTTCCGCGACGGCGCCTGCGGGTCTTGGACTTTCCTGGATTGCAGGCCAGTGCAGCGGCGGCCGCCACTGCACTGCTCGGTGCATGGGCCACGGCACCAGTGCTCTGTCCCATGGTCGGGCCGAACCCGAATCCGGGACCGTCGCCTCGAATGGCGTACCCCAGGCCCTCGGCTCCCGCCGATGGTGGTGTGGGCGCAGGGGCAGAGCCGGACGTCACCGTGGATGGGGAGGGCGGGGCCGGCGCGGCCGAACTCGCCGTGGGCGCCGGGCCACCACTCATCGCTACCGCGTTCGGTTGGTCGGCAGGCGGATTGACGACGACTGCGGGCTGGTCGACGGGCGGGGCTTCCGGCATCTGCGACAGGCTGGACAAGGTGATGGCAAGCGGGATCGAGATCCCCGCTGCGGGGCCCAAGATTGCGGCGTAGATCGGCGTGCCCATCACGCCAAAGGTTGCGGCGTAGGCGAATACGAAGAACAGCGGCTGCCACGTAACCAAGGCTGCCGCCGGGTTGGTGGAGAAGTCGATGATTATCCGAATGATGGTGCCGACCGGGTCTGTGATCAGTCCCTTCAGCGCGCGATACATGCCCAGGAAGTGTTGGGAGTTCGCTAACAACATCTCAATGGGATCGTTCGGATCAGGCACGATGGGCGGTGGCTTTGTGGCGGCCTGGGCCTCGGCGCGTGCGGTACCAACACTTTCCGGTGTGAGCAGCATCGGTGAGGGAAGGGTTGGCGGTGCTGATGTCAGCGAGATTTCGGAGACGGCCTGATAGGTGCTCATCACGGTAGCCGCTTGGATCCACATCCGGATGTAGTCGGCCTCGTTGACGGCGATCGGAATGGTATTGATACCAAAGAAATTCGTGCCGATCAGCGCGACGTGCGTCGCGTGATTTGCGGCGAGTTCGACAAGGGTAGGCATGGTGGCCAGTGCCTCGGTATAGGCCGTGGCTGCGGTCTCGGTTTGGGCGGCAACTCCGGCGCTGACGGTACTGGTCTGCTGTAACCAGCTCAGGTAGGGCACGTGCACCGCCTGGTATTGCTCGGAGCTGGGGCCGTTCCATGAGCCCGCCCGCACCGAGCCCAGCGTCGTGGTGAGATCGGTTGCTGCCGAGGTGTATTCCATGCTCAGCGAGCGCCAGGCGTTGGCAGCGGCGAGCAGAGGTCCGGGTCCGGGGCCGCTGCTCAACAAGGCCGAATGCACTTCGGGAGGGGCCGCGATCCATACCGGAGCCGTCATGACCCGTTGCCTGCGCCGCTGATCGGACCGACTGTGGGGGAATCGATTTCGCTATTCATCATCTGCCCGGTTTCCAGGGCCCGGCGCGCGGGCGGCCTGGCGTCTCCTCTCCAGTGCTCACTAACCGCTCATGACATTGGGTCAGCCAATGTAGGTTAGCGTAACCTTCCTTCGGCTGGTGGTGTCCCTCATCTGGTCGCTGAGGCCCTCTATATCCATCACGTCCCGCGGACTCAAGATGGATCCCTGGAATTCAAAGACGAAAGCCGCCTACCCGTGGCGACCGGTGCGCGGATTCGAGGGCCGATCGAACGGGGCGGATAGGCTGGCCAGGGTGGACATACAAGCGACCTTTGGAGCGATATGACCAACAAGACGCCACGCGAGGAAGTGATCGAGAAGGAAGAGAAGCGCCGCGAGGAAGAGCGTCGGCGTCTCGAAGCGGAAGAAGAGCGTCGCCTGCGTTAGTGCTGCGAGACCTACGAGGACCGATACTGGGCGCATGTCTGATCGCAATGTGCTCGGCGGCCCGCTGGAACCATGCGGTACCGACCCCCTCACCGGCTACTACCGCGATGGCTGTTGTTCGACGGCGGAAGAAGACCGCGGCCTGCACACGATCTGTGCGGTAGTGACCGCGGAATTTCTGGAGCATCAACGGTTCATCGGCAATGACTTGTCTTCGCCGGCACCGCGCTACCAGTTCCCCGGCCTGGTCCCCGGCGACCGCTGGTGCGTCACCGCGGCGAACTGGCTTCGGGCTCACGACGACGGCCGCGCGGCCCCGGTAGTGTTGGCGGCCACCCACGAACGAACCCTCGACGTTGTTGCTCTGGAGGTGCTGCAGCAGCACGCCATCGACGTACCCGACGACCCGCGTGACCTGTAATCATCGAGGGGTCACCGACTTGCAGACAGGGCGGATCGCGGTGGTGCGACGATGAACCCATGACTGCAACGCTTGTCGCGAAGAATGTGGCCGGCGGATTCGCTCATCGCACCCTCTTCGAGGCGCTCGACCTGACCGTGGCGCCGGGTGACGTAATAGGAGTCGTCGGCGCCAACGGCGCCGGCAAGAGCACACTGCTGCGGATCCTTGCTGGGGATCTCGAGCCGCTTGAGGGTGCCGTCAGCATCGCACCGGCTGACGCGTTTGTCGGGTGGCTGCCGCAGGAGCACGAGCGGGTACCGGGGGAAACCGTCGCCACCTATATCGCGCGCCGTACCGGATGCATCGACGCGACGCGGGCCATGGAAGCGGCGGCCGCGGCGTTGGCAGACCAAAACCAGAGCGCTTCAGGGATTGATCCGGCCGACGCCTACGCGGTCGCGTTTGATCACTGGCTCGCCTCGGGTGCGGCGGATCTCGATGAGCGGTTGCCGGCGGTTCTGGCCGACCTCGGCCTCGGCTCGGATGCGGTGCAAGCCGAATCGACCCTGATGACGGCCTTGTCGGGTGGGCAGGCGGCGCGTGTCGGACTGGCGGCGCTGGTGCTGTCGCGGTTCGACATCGCCCTGCTCGATGAGCCGACCAACGATCTTGACCTCGACGGACTCGCTCGGCTGGAGGACTTCGTCCGTGAACTTCGTGGCGGTGTGGTGCTGGTGAGTCACGATCGCGAGTTTCTCGCCCGCAGCGTCACCCACGTCCTCGAGCTGGACTTGGCCCAGAACACCACCACCGTCTTCGGCGGCGGCTACGAAAGCTATCTGGCAGAGCGCGCGGTTGGTCGACGGCACCGGCGCGAACAATACGAGGAGTTCGCCGATAAGAAGGCAGACCTCGTGGCGCGTGCGCGTACTCAGCGGGAGTGGTCGAGCCAGGGTGTTCGCAACGCGATGCGCAAGGCTCCCGACAACGACAAGATCCGGCGCCGCGCGGCTTCTGAGTCCAGCGAGAAGCAGGCGCAGAAGGTGCGTCAGATGGAGAGCCGGATCGCCCGCCTCGAAGAGGTCGTCGAACCCCGCAAGGAATGGGCCCTCGAGTTCACCATCGGCGCCGCACCCCGGTCGAGTTCGGTCGTTGCGACTCTCGCCAATGCCGTTGTGCAGCAGGGAGAGTTCGTCCTCGGGCCGGTGTCGCTTCAGGTCGATGCGGGTGAGCGGATCGGTATAACGGGCCCCAACGGGGCGGGAAAGTCGACATTGCTGCGCCTGCTACTAGGTCGCCAGCGGCCAGACGAGGGCCGCGCGAGTCTGGGCGCGAATGTCGCCATCGGCGAGATCGACCAGGCGCGTGCGGATTTCACCGGCCCCGGCCGGCTTGTCGATCGCTTCGAGCAGCGGGTGCCGTCATGGTCGACGGCCGATGTTCGAACCCTGCTCGCAAAATTCGGGCTGCGTGCCGACCATGTGGAACGCACGGTTGACGAGCTGTCGCCCGGTGAGCGAACCCGTGCGGGCCTCGCGCTGCTGCAGGCATGCGGCACCAATGTGTTAGTTCTCGATGAGCCGACGAACCATCTGGACCTCGCCGCCATCGAGCAGCTCGAGCAAGCGCTCGAGACCTATGACGGTGCGCTGTTGCTCGTGACGCATGACCGCCGGATGTTGCAGAACGTTCGGTTGGATCGTTCATGGATGGTCGACAACGGACACGTGGCGGAGCTCTGACCGAGAGAGTCGTCCAGCGAGCATGGTTGTGACAAATATTTTGCTGCATGCACGATTCATCAACCATTCCCGTTTGCGGTCCCGAAAAGCGTGCCGCAGCTTCCACGCCGAAGCCAGACACAGTGGAGAATGGTTGTAACCAGTGTTCATTCACCTTTTTCGGGGTCGACAGGCGACCTGGCGGCGTGCGTTGTGCGGCTGCACCCAGTGGACCATCAGCACCAGCACCGACGTCCGTCATGAATTAGCTGAAAGGGATTGTCGACGCTATCGAGAACTGCTAGCGTCCAGGTCTTAGGGAGCTCGGCTTCGCGAGATATTTGAGCCTCGGGATTGGCCTGCGCCTCTGTATCAACGTTCCGTACGACAGCAAGGGGACGTTCATGGGTACCGCAGCCGAGCGGGCGTCACGTCTGGATCTGGTGGCGCGCCTGAAGTCGTCCTATCCGGAAATCGTGGACGCACCGACTCCCGATCTCATCGATCACGCCTACTTCACCGCGTACATGAAGACATCCCATGACGTCGGCGGCGAGCCGGATGCGCCCATCAAGTACGAGAACAAGCAGTACGAGAAGTGGGAGGAATTGACTTACGTCATGTGCGAAGTCCTGGCGTGGCGCGGGATTTGGCTCTCGGAGGAGCGGCGCCGGATCGGGAACGTCGACGTGGGTCGCGCCATCTATCTCGGGCTGCCGTACTACGCGCGCTGGCTGTGGGCGGTCGGCCGGGTCCTGGTGGAGAAGCATCACATCAGCCTGGGTGAGCTGAATGACCGGATGTTGGAGGTCAAGATGCGGTACGCCGGCGGCCTGAATGGCAGGACCCCGGAGGCAAAGCCGAAGTGCGAAGGCGACGGTGCGCAGGTGAAACGCAACGCTCATCACATCGAAGCGGTCGGTAAGGGCGATCCGCAGGTCTATGCCGGGCAGGCCGGTGAGCCCAAATTTCATATCGGCGACCCGGTTGTTGTGCGTGAGGAGCCTGCCCTGTTCTACACCCGCACTCCGGAATACGTCCGGGGCGCTGCGGGCGAGATCGCGGCGATCGCATACGAAACCCCTGCCGCGGAGGATGAGACGTGGGATCACCCGGACGCCAAGACCGAATGGATGTACATCGTGCGGTTCAACCAGTCCGCGCTATGGCACGGCTACACCGGGTCCGCGACCGACACCCTGCAGACCGAGCTTCCTGAGCGCGCACTGGAAGCCGCCCACTAGACCAATCCGTCCCGAGACCGGCACCCGTACCGAGAGGGATCAGCACATGACCGACGATCACGATCACGATCACACGCGGACCGTTGCCCCCATGGTGGACGAGATTACCGACTTCGAAGTCCTGGAGATCGCATTGCGCGAATTGTGCATCGAGAAGGGGATTTTCACCGCCGAGGATCATCGACACTTCACCGAGTTCGCCGAGCAGATCGGTCCCACTCCGGCCGCACGTCTGGTGGCGCGGGCGTGGCTCGACCCGGAATTCAAGGAGCTCGCGCTCACGAAACCGATGGACGCCAGCAAGGAAGTCGGCGTCGATTGGTTGGAACCCACCGGGTGGGGTACACCCAGCGACTTCGTGGCGTTTCAGATACTGGCGAACACACCGACGCTGCACCACGTCATCGTCTGCGCATTGTGTTCCTGTTACCCGCGACCGATCCTGGGGAATTCCCCTGAGTGGTATCGCACACCCAACTATCGTCGCCGCCTCGTTCGTTGGCCGCGCCAGGTGCTCTCCGAATTCGGCCTCAATCTGCCCGACGACGTCGAGGTTCGGGTGGAGGACTCCAACCAGAAACATCGGTTCATGGTGATGCCCGTGCGCCCGGGGGGTACCGAGGGCTGGGATGAAGACCGGTTGGTCGAGATCATCACCCGCGACTGTCTGATCGGTGTTGCCCTGCCCAAGGTCGGTGTCACCACCAACGTCATCGTCGACACGCGTCCAGCCGTCCATCCGTAGCCGACTGAGGGCTGAAACATGACGGAGACAGAGAATTCCGGCTCGATCGAACGAGTTGTCGTTGCGCCCTTGCAGGACATGGTGAAACGCCATCAGGTCTGGCCGGAGATGGCCGCCAAATACGGCGTCGAGAATCCCGTGCCACCGTGGAAGACCAGTTTGGACGGCCTCTGCGATGCCCTCGACCATGCCGCCTGTGGGGCCGACGTCCCCACCTTCGCACAGCGGCGCGACGAGGAGGACGCGCTATCGGCAACCCTCTATTCCAGTCTGCCCTATCCCGAGAGCCAGCTGGTTTCACTCGCGCATTCGCTGGTCGCCCGCGGTATTGTCGACGAGGCCGAGCTTCGACGCCGACTCGCCAGCATCCGAGCCCGGCTGGAAGCCTGAACGCCGTCGGTGAGGCGCCAGGACACGGCCTGAGTTACCGACCCGTCCATTGAGGTGAGCGACGTTCGAAGAACGCCGTGATCCCCTCGGCCATGTCCGCAGACTGAAGCACAGCCCCGAATGCTGTCTCGGTGTGCGTCCACCCGGCATCGTCGGCGTTCGCGAAGGCCTTGTCCATCGCGCGCAGGCTTTCCTGTACGGAGACAGGCGAATTAAGCACTATCCGCTGGGCAAGTGTGATTGCGGAGGACAGCGCGGCTCCGTCTTCGGTCACCTCGTTGACCAGGCCGAGCTGGTAGGCGCGGTCGGCGGTTATCGGATCGCCGGTGAGGAGTATCTGTCGTGCGATGTTCAGTGGCAGCGCTCGCTGCGCTCGAAACAGGCCACCGCAGGTAGCGATGACTCCCCGCCGCACTTCCGGTAATCCGAAGGTTGCCGATGACGACGCCACCACTAGGTCGCAGGCGAGCACCATCTCCATCCCTCCGCCGAGGGCCATTCCCTCGACGGCAGCGATCAGTGGCTTGCGCCGTGAGCGTCGGATCAGGCCGTATTCGCCGCCGCGCTCGGTACGCGGACCCGAGGATTCTGCGAGATCGGTACCAGCACAAAATCCCTCGCGGTACCCCGTCAACACGGCCACCCACAGATCGGCGTCGTCCTCGAACTGATTCAATGCGGCGTCTAGCGCCAGTGTCATCTCCGGATTGATGGCGTTGCGCTTCTCCGGACGGTTCATCTGGATCACGCAGATCTGTTCGTGTCTCTCGATCGTGACAGGCATACTGCCGAGCATGCCTGAACGCCGCACGCGACGCACGTAGATACCGGCTGATTGGTTTGTAAGACGATAAGCGGTTCCCCTTGGGGAAAGCGAGCTTTCCTCAGTGTCGACCTGATGTGGCAACACATCTGGACGAGTTCCTACATGTCAGCGACACTTTGCGGGCCGGTCCGGTGGTGCTTGCGAACTTCCAAAGACGAGTAGAAAAGTACCGCGTGCTAGTTGATTATGATGGGGTGATCTTATCGAATGTATCTGTTGGGCAGCATAGTTGGAGTGCGACCTGTGTTGAGGTCGTTGTAACTGGAGCACTAATTGCAGCGGCAGTCCTAGGAGCGGGTGACGCGCACGCTGAGCCGGCCGCCCTCCCATCGCCTGACCAGTTGACCAAACAGTTGTCGGTGATCTTCGATAACAACGCCAGCAGTGCGCAACGTGCCTCGTATCTTGAAGGCGGCGATGCGGCGCTTCCAGTGGCAAATTCGATTGGGGGGCCGATTGCCGAACACCGTTCGATGGTGTCGTTGCAGGTCGAAAATCCAACGTTCGCAGGCGATCACCTCACCTCGCAACTGAAGATGTCGGTTATGGGCATGGGTTCTCAGCGTCGCCCATTGGACTGGGTCGAGCGGGGCGGAGTGTGGAAGTTATCGAACGGATCTCTCTGCGACATCTTCAACGAAACTGCCAGAGGCAACAGTTGTCCGCTGTGACAGAGACCTATCCGCTGTTCCGCAGCGCGGAGGCCAGACCGCTCATCGTGAGCAGTATGCCGCGCTGAACCAACTCGGCCTGGTCGCCGGAGCGGTATCGCCGAAGCAGCTCAACCTGAAGGTGATTGAGTGGCTCAAGGTAGGGAAAGCGGTTGAACACCGAACGTGCCAGCGCCGGGTTGTCGGCAAGCAGATCGTCATGTCCGGTGATCAGTTGATGCATGGCGATGGTTCTGTTGTGTTCGGCCACGATCTTGTCGAAAACTCGATGCCGTAGGGCCTCGTCATCGACGAGTTCGGCATAGCGCGCGGCCAACCCCATGTCGGACTTGGCCAACACCTGGGCCATGTTGGACAGCACCGTTCGGAAGAACGGCCACTGAATGTAGAGCCGCTGCAATACCTCCAGCCGCCCGTCACCCTCCCCGATCCACTGCTCGAAGGCCGACCCGGTGCCGTACCAGCCGGGCAGCATGACCCGCGACTGGCTCCAGGCCAACACCCACGGGATGGCGCGCAGGTCGGCGATCGAGGTCGTGGGCTTGCGTGAGGTGGGCCGACTGCCGATATTGAGCGCCCCGATCTCGCTGACGGGCGTCGAAGCCTTGAAATACTCTACGAAGCCGGGTGTTTCGTGCACGAGCTCGCCATAGGCGCGCTGTGCCCGAGCGGCCAGATCGTCGAGTATCTCGTAGGCCGTGGTAGCTGCCTCGCCTAGACCCTCGACGTCGAGCAGCGTCGACTCCAAGGTCGCCGCCAGCAGTGTCTCCAAGTTGCGATGCGCAGTTCGCGGTTCGGCGTACTTGGCCGCGATCACCTCGCCCTGTTCGGTGATACGAAGCGATCCTGATACCGCTCCCGGTGGCTGAGCCAGGATCGCGTCGTAGCTCGGACCGCCGCCGCGGCCCACAGTTCCGCCCCGACCGTGGAAGAGTCGCAGACGAATACCGGTCTTGCGCGCCGACTCCACCAGATCCAATTCGGCACGGTAGAGCGCCCAGTTGGCGGCCAGGTAGCCGCCGTCCTTGTTGGAATCGGAGTAACCGAGCATCACCTCTTGGCGCTCACCGCGGGAGGAGACCAGTGCGCGATACAACGGAAGTTCCAGTGCGGCTTCGAGAATCGTTGACCCGCGCTGCAGATCATCAATGGTCTCGAACAGCGGCACAATGCCCACTGGGCACCTCGGCTGCGGACATGACGCATCCAGTAGGCCCGCCTCTTTGAGCAGTATCGCCGCTTCCAACATATCCGAAACCGATTGACACATCGAGATGATGTAGTTGGGGACCGCTCCTGGGCCATAGGTCTGGACGGCCCGCGCGGCGGCGGAGACGATGTCGAGTTCCTTGCGGGCTAGCTCGGAGAGCTCCGCACCCTCGCCGACCAGCGGGCGGCGAGTGCGCAGCTCGGCGACCAGCACCTCGATACGTTCCGATTCGGGCAGCGAGCGATAGTCGGCATGAACGCCGGCCCACGACAGTAGTTCGGCCACCACTTCTTCATGGATATCGGAGTTCTGCCGCATATCCAGTCCGCTGAGATGAAACCCGAAGACATGCACTGCTTCTCGAAACCCGCGCAGACGATCGTCGGCCAACACCACGCTGCCGTGCGCCCGCAACGAAGCGTCGACGACGTCAAGGTCATCAAGGAGTTCGTGCGGCGTGAGATATGGACTAAGGCCCAGGTCCAGATCATGCTCCGGCATATCGTCAAGGATCTGGGCAGCCGTCGCGGTGAGCCGCGCATGAATCGTGCGCAGAGCGCGGCGATAGGGCTCATCGGCTCGGGCGGTCTCTCCGCCCTGTTCGGCTAACGCGGTCAGGTCGTCAGAGACGGTGACCAGTCGGGCCGATAGAGAGAGCTCCTGTTCCAGCGCCACCAACTGTTCGAAGTAGTAGGAGATCGCCGTTCGTGCGGCACTGCTCGTCGCCAGGTGCACCACCTCGGCGGTCACGTTCGGATTTCCGTCCCGGTCGCCGCCGATCCACGAGCCGGGTCGCAGAATCGGCTCGGCGAGCAATTGAGCGTCCGGCCAGCGATGATGTAACGCCGTCCGGACCTCGGCATTGATACTCGGTATTACCTCGAAGAACGCCGCCGGGTAGTACCGAAGACCCACAGCGATCTCATCTTGAATCTTCAATCGGGACAACCGAATCAGGGCTGTCTGCCACAGCGTGAGGATGTGTCGGCTGAGCTCGCTCTCGATGTCGCGACCGGTTTCGGTTTGAGACAATCCGTGCATCCGGAGCCGCATGAGCTCGGTCACCCGATGCTGTGTTTCGAACACGGTACGCCGGCGGGTCTCCGTCGGGTGCGCGGTGATCACCGGGGATACCAGGGCGCCGGCGAGCAGGTTCGCGACAGAATATGAATCTAGCTGTGCTGCATCGAGTTTGAGGTAGGTGGCAGCGAGCGTACTGTTCTGCGGTGCAGCGTCGGCGGCGACGTGAACCGCCCGTCGGCGCTCCCGATGAATGTCTTCTGCGACATTGGCCAACAGCGCGAAATGGGTGAAGGCCCGCACGACCGGGATGGCCTTGTGGATATCGATGCCGTCGAACAGCTTTGCCAGCTCGGCGCGTTCGATCTCTGATCGGCGTACCTTGAATGACTCCACGCGAGCCCGCTCGACGAGTTCGAACACCTCGTCGCCGGACTGCTCACGTATGGTGCGCCCCAGGATCGATCCCAGTAGTCGAATGTCTTCACGCATCGGCTCGGTGGCCTCACGGCCTACCTGCGTTCGGGTAACCGCGCCGATCGGTGCAAGTTCCGCAATCTCGGCCATAGTGCCGAGTATCCGTGGCGAGAATGCTATCTGCACGCCAAGCGCCAGGTTTATGGCGCCACCAGGCATTTTGGCTAACGATACGGTGATTTTCGAGAGCACCTCGTCAGAACCCACTCCGGAGCTAGCCGACGGTCGCGCAGACGGAGCCGGTCCGTCGTGACAGACCGCGGCGATGAGATGACCCTCGCCATGCTGGTCCGAACCGAGATGACCGCAGCATCATCACGGAACGGGTCCTCGTGACCGGCGTCGGCTAGGCCGCGACGTCAGCTGAAGCGGACGTTCAACGTCGCCAGGCCGAAGATCTTCTTCCCACTGGACTTCGCCGCGACCACGATGACACCGGTGCGGGTCTCCGGATCCAGCGACTTGATCTTGCCGCTGAACTCGATATCCGCGCCCTCGGCGGCCGACACGATCGCCGGCGCGGATAGCCGCGCCGCGTAACGGGTAACCGCACCGGGGTCGCCCGACCATGCGGAGGCGAATCCGGCACCCAAACCCATGGTGAGCATTCCGTGGGCGATCACATCGGGCAGACCGGCCAGCTTGGCGATTTCCTCGTCCCAGTGAATCGGGTTGGCATCGCCTGCCACGCCGGCGTAGTTCACCAGATCGCCGCGAGACAGCCGTGTGTGGTGCACCGGTAATTCGTCGCCGACCTTCACCTCGTCGAAGGACGGCGTACCCGGTTTGCGGGTCGTGTCCTCGGCGATCCGGAACTCGCCCTCGGGGCGCACCGTCTTCTGGTAGTCGGCCTCGGATAAGCCGATACCGGAGAAGTCCACGTCGTGCATCATGGCCCTCTGCACGGCCGCCATCGTCCCCGGATTGATGTCGTCGGCGGTGACGCCGACGACGGTGGTGTGCAGGGTGTGCACCCGTTCGCCAGCGGTGTCGGTGAACGTGTTGGTCACCGTGATGAGGTCTCTGCCGGCCATCCTGCGCACGGATGTCAGTTCGACATCGATGTGCAGTTCGTCACCGGCCACGATCGGGCGGTGCTGCTCGAAGACTTCTTCGGTCTGCAGGTAGGTGTCGTAACCGACGACCACGGACTCGAACATGCGGCGATTGCAGGCCATGGCCGGGGTCGACGTGAACGTCAGTGGCGCCACCAGACCCGAGTAGCCCAACTCTGCTGCTGCGGCGGCATCCCAGTGCACGGGGTGATAGTCCTGCACCGCACGGGCGTACTCGCGCACCTTCTCACGGCCGACCAGATAGGGGCCGTCCATCTGGTAGTAGTGGCCGACGCGCGCCTCGAGTGCCGACGCTTCTGCGGGTGCAGTCATGGGTGTACTCAACTTTTCTATCGGTCTGTTCGCTGATGCCGACGAAAGCACAGTAGCGCGCGGAGGTCGTAGTCCGGGTATCTCAACGTCCATCCCCTCGTCCCCCGCATGTGGTTCACGTGGGAGACGATGACGACCATTTTCAAAGGCGGCGATAGTCACTTCGATCGATATGTCCGACTTACATTCCGCAGAGGCATGCGGTTGTAAAGTGAAATGCGTGCTTTTAAGCATTTGAGAGGCGGAAATTAGGCGGATACTCACCGCCGCCTCCGCCGCCAGTAACTGCTGAGAAGCCGTGGTCAGAGGTTGTGCCCGTAGGAAGAAGGGAGGGCGCGCTATGACAGCCAATATTCGAGGCGCCGTTGCAGTGGCCTTTGTTGTAGCAATCGCAGGTGCCTACCAAGTCTCGATTCCCGATATGTATACGACGCACGAAAATCGCGCGAGCTGCGAGAGGGTCAACGTCTTCGGTGATTGCGAGCAGGACCCGCCCAGTCAGCAGGACGGCGGAGATAGCTGCGTGCTCGTCAATGCTTTGGGTGCTTGTGAGAGCCAGCAGGAAGTGGATGACCCGCCACACACAATGGACAGGTAGCCGCAGGAGAGTTGCCCGCCTTTGGGCGCATAGCGGCGGGCGGGGTGTGATTTTTGGGGTGCGTCATGGGGTGGCTGGCGATCATGGCGTGCAGCCGCTACTTTTCTGAGGTGATTTCTTCAGCTGTCGGTGCAGTCGGGCGGCGGATCGTCCCCTTCCTGGTCGTTGCGTGCATGGGTCTCTTTGTCGGCCCGGTGGCCAAGGCGGATAACCCGCTGGACGGTCAGGGGTTCTACGTCAACCCGAACTCGGCGGCCATGCGCGCCGCGCAGGGTGCGCCACAGAGCCCCGAACTGACGACCATCGCCAACACGCCGCAGGCGTACTGGATGGACAACGTGTCGACTCCCGGTGTGGACGCGAAGTACATCAGTGCGGCCCAGGCCTCCGGTGCTACGCCGGTGCTGGCTCTGTACGCAATCCCGCACCGCGACTGCGGCAGTTTCGCCGCCGGCGGGTTCGGATCGGGTGATGCGTATCGAGGGTGGATCGACGGCGTTGCATCCGCCGTGGGTTCCGGTCCGGCGGTGATCATCCTCGAACCCGACGCGCTTGCGATGGCCGATTGTCTGTCAGCCGGCCAACGCCAGGAACGCTTCGAATTGATGCGCTACGCCGTCGACACGCTGACCCGCAATCCGGCCACTGCGCTTTACGTCGACGGTGGCCACTCGCGCTGGGCAAGCGCCGACACCATGGCTGCCAGGCTCAACGACGTCGGCGTGGGCAAGGCCCGAGGGTTCAGTCTCAATACCGCGAACTTCTTCACCACCGACGAGGAAATCGGTTACGGCGATGCGATTTCGGGGATGACGAACGGCGCGCATTACGTGATCGATACCTCGCGTAACGGCGCCGGACCGACCAACGACCAGCTCTACTGGTGCAATCCCAGCGGCCGGGCGCTGGGTACCCCGCCCACCACGGCCACCGCGAGCCCGAACGTCGACGCCTACCTGTGGGTCAAGCGCCCCGGTGAATCGGACGGGAGCTGCGACCGCGGGGATCCTCGGGCTGGCGCCTTCGTGAACCAGTTCGCGATCGATCTGGCCCGCAACGCGGGTCGGTAAGGAGCCGGACGCTGTCGCTCTTAGACAGATTTGATCACCAGATCGTCTCTCTATTGCTTACAGAGATGGACGATCCGGTCGATGCTCGCGTCCTCGATGCCGCTGCTGAATTGATTGGCCGCGACGGCGAGCAGGGTGTGACCATGCGCGCGATTGCCGCGCATTCGGAGGTCAGTCGCGCCACCGTCTTCCGGCGATTCGGAACGAAGAACGTTGTCGTCAACAGAGTGATCCTGCGCGAACTCCGAAAGTTCGTGCTGGGCACGCTCGCAGCCATCGATGAGGGTGTCGGTCCCGCCGCTGCCATCGCAGAGCTGCTTACCCACGCTATCCAGTTCTCGCGTGTGAACCCGGCCTTTCGCCGACTGGTGGCGGACGATCCGCAACGGCTGGTGAACTTTTCGAGGTCGAGCGAGCTGGGTGCCATGGATTTGGCGCGTGCGCTCGTTGCGACCGTCCTCGTCACCTCCGAACCGGGATCCGCGCTGCCGATCGATGCGATTCACCTCGCCGACATCGTCTGTCATCTGGCCATCGCGTATGCGCTGGTGCCGGATTCGAGCATGGACGTGGAAGATACCGTCGAGTTCCAACAGGTGTTTCTCCGATTAGTCGGACCCGCGCTGGGTGCTCACCGCGATACCGACTGAGCCTGCGCGGCTGTAACGGGAGTCTCGTGGGTCGTCGAGGTGATCCGGTGCTGCCGAGCCGATCGCGAATAGATGCACAGAAGCGGTAGCGCGGCGTTGGTGATGGTGACGGCGATCCCCAACAGGAGAAGCGTGGAACGGGATGCGCCGGTGTTGAGCGCCAGGTACATCGGCCAGGTGGCAATGAATGCCTGGAGACCAAATGCGATGGGGACCAAGGGGATAAGCAGCAGTCGTTGCCTTCCCGCGAGATGCGGCATCGCGATCAGCACGGCCCATCCGCCGACGACGGCGAGTGCCCCGTTCTGGATCAGCACGTACAGGGGTAGTCCGAGCACCAGCGTGGGATTGTCGCCGTAGTAGGTCATCACGTCAAAGTGGATGGCGGTCATCTCCATAGCGGCATCGAAGAGGCTGAAGACCACGATGATGACCAACAGGCGCGCCACACCCAGCCCGGTGACCAAGAACCGGTAGGCGTAGTAGACGGCGGTCGCGAAGAACATGGATTCGCCGACGAAGACGTATAGCGGGATGTGTCGTCCGAATAGTTCGAACACTAAGAGCGGAGTGTTCAACGGGTAGAACGTCGCACCGAGGATGTCGCCGAAGGGTTCCAGGAATCCGCACAGGGCGCCGCCGGTCATCAGGATCAGCGGCAGCCAGTCCTTGGAGCGAACGCCCAGTCGCACCGCCCACGCGAACGTTGCGACGAACGAGACCACGGTGAACGCGAGAAATCCCCACGATGCCGCGACATTTGCGGTCATCTCGATGGGGATCGGCGGGTGCTGGAACTGCATGTTTCTCTCCTGAAGTCGGCGACAATAACGCCTCCGTGGCGCTTTGAGGTGCTCTGTGAGATGAACCAATGGGAAAAGTCGCATGCGACCTTCTATTGGTGATAGTCTCATTTGAGACTTTAGATAGTCAAGAGTCGCATCAACGCTCTATCGAGTAGCGGCGGGCAGATCTGTCGCAGACAACGGAGGCACACGATGGCGCAGCCGATGACGAGCACGTTTGGAGACGAGCAGGAGGCAGGCCGGCTTGACGTCGACAGCGATGAGGTTGGCCGGTGGGCGACGGCCCGGCGCAGTGTTCTTGGTGCATTGCGCGAAGACCCGTTCTGGCCGACTCGACGCCCGCTGCGTGTGGCGTCGAGCATCGTCAACGGCTCTGGACGTCCCGGCCCGATACCACCGGGACCGAAGGGGCTGCCCGTCATCGGGTCGTGGATTCCGTACTACCGCAACCCATATGAGTTCCTGCGAACCAGTGCCGCGAAGTATGGGGACGTGTTTCGCGTGCCACTACCGCTGCATGACCTGGTTGTGGTCAGTCACCCGGATGATGTTTCGTACTTCATGGACAGCACCACCGGGAACTACAGCATGTTCGGAACCACGCAAGGGCTGTTTCGGCAGATCGGCCGGTCGGTACCGACTTTGGAGGGCGAAGCGTCCAAAGAACGCCGTCGGATGCTGTTGCCGATGTTCGGTCGCCGCCACCTGTCGCGGGTCGCCGACACGCTCGTCGAGGAGTTCGTCAGCAGGATCGATCGCTGGTCGGTGTGGGCCGGAACCGGTCAGTATGTCGACCTGCAGCACCAGATCGCTCGGGTGACGCTCCCGACCTTTCTCCGCACGATGTTCTCCACCTCGATATCGGACGAAGAGATCGAGCAGATTGATACGGACATACGCGCCACGATGCGCCTCGGCGCCACCTATCTGCTGCTGAGCCCGCCGCCCAATCTGATCCCCTTCCCCGGAGTCGAGAGTGCGCCGCGTTCTCTGCTCCGTCTGGTGATGCAGATGAAGCGAATTATCCGGCGTCGCAGGGAGAACCCCGTCGACAAGCCGGACTTGTTGAGCATCCTGTTGGAGGCGCGCTATGACGATGACTCGGCGCTCAGTGAACGAGACCTGATTGCCGAGCTCATCGTTCTCATCGCGGGTGGATACGAGACGATCGTTGCGGCACTGTCCTGGACACTGGCCCTGCTGCTGCGTAACCCGGAACATCTCGAACGCGTGTACGGCGAAGTCGATGCGTTGAAGGGTGCGCCCCCGGGTGTGGCCGATCTGCCGAATCTGAGCTGGCTCAAAGCCTGTTTCGACGAGGGGCAACGCCTCCAGGGTGCACCGTTGAACTGGCGATTTGCCATGCAGGAGGACGAGATCGGGGGATACGGCATACCGCGGGGCACCTTCGTGGCCACCTCGCTGTATGTCGTACACCGCGACCCTCGGTGGTGGGGTGACGATGCGGACCGATACGACCCCAGGCGATTCGCAGACCCTGCGCGGGCGCGGTCGCGGCCACGGCTCGCCTTCATGCCATTCGGGTCAGGTCCACATCACTGTGTGGGCACCGGTATGGCGTACATGAATGCACAGTTCCTGCTGTCGATCATCTTTCAGCGCTACCGGCTGAGCGCCCCCGTCGGATGGAATCCGGAGCACAGGTTCGCCTTCTCGACCGTCATCAAGGGCGGGCTCCCGGTGACGATCACCCGGATATGACGAAAATCTGTGCGCACCAATGACTCTCATCTCAATTGACCAGGATATGTGCATGTCCTCGGAGTACTGTGTCCGTTCGAATCCGGAGCTGTTCTCCGTGGACGCCGACGGAGTGGCCCAACTCGCCGGCGGCGGTGCCGGTCCCGCCGAGCTAGCGGAGGCACACCGGGATGCGGCAGTCGCGGCCGCCGGAGTGTGCCCGGCCGGGGCAATCGAGATATCGAACCGCGAGACGGCTTAACCGGCAACGGAATACCCCGCGTATCCGTCAGACCGTTCTGGCGCGCGTCTCCGGATGATCGATTCCCCACGAGATGATCCGGTGGGGCGTGATGCGGATGACGTCACCGCTCAGCCCGCCATCTGTGCTGCCCTGACCCGGCAGCACCTCGGCCGTTCCCCGGATCTCCACGCCCCGCGCCCGGGGCGGCGTCACAGAGGTCACCTCGTCCACGATGAACGCCACCCGTGGGTTGTTGATCACGTTGCGCCACTTTTGCGTTGACGCGAGTGCGTGACCAACGATATCGATCGACCCCTCGCCTGGGCCGAGGTGCACGCCCACCGGCCTGATCTGTGGATCACCATCGGGGCCTATTGTGCACAGGCGACCGATGGGCTGTTGGCGCAGGAATTCTTGTTCACCTGGGGTGAAGGCCATGACCGGGTCCCTCAGGCCTTGTGGGCGATCACGAGATGTCCGGGCAACTGCACGCTCGCCGGGCCGGCTCCCGCCTGCAGACGTGCGGGGCGGATGTCCTCGACCCGCCAGTGCTTCGAGACCACTTCGCGCAGTTGGTCTTCGGTGAACTGAGTGGGTGCTGGCCCGGCGTGGTCCGGGAACGCACCGGTACCGAAGGCCAGGATGTAGAACGAGGCGCCCGGTGCCGCCGCGCGATGTACCGATTGCAGGTATCCGTCCCGCAGCTCCGCGGGCAGCGCATGCAATAGGCCGCTGTCGAAGATGGTGGAGAAACGACCGTCATGGCCGGTGAACGAGCTGATGTCGGCCTGCTGAAACGTGGCGGTGGGCAAACCGCGTTCGGCGGCGGCGGCCGTGGCGGCCTCGACCGCGGTGGGTGTCAGGTCGATCCCGACGACGGTGTGTCCACGTGCGGCCAGCGCGAGTGCCAGTTCGGCGTATCCGCAGCCGGCATCCAGCACTTCGCCGCGCACGACCCCGGCTTGGTCGATGAGTGCGGCGTATTCGGGTTGCGGCTCACCGATGTTCCATGCGGGCTTGTCTTCTTCCCGGTAGGCGCCATCCCAGTCGATCACGTGCGTCATCTGTTCGTCCCTTCTCGTCGGTACTATTGACACAATAACTCAACGCTTGTCTACTTTTATTCCTGCGAGGATGTCCACATGCCTTCACCAGCACCCGAACGCAAGGGACAGCGGACGCGACAACGAATCCTGTCGGCCGCCCGGCGGGTGTTCGCCGAGGTCGGGTACGAGAAGGCCACCATTAGGGGTATCGCGGCCGCGGCCGACGTAGACAAGTCGTCGGTCATCCAGTACTTCGGGACCAAGAGCAACCTCTTCCGCGAGGCCGTCCACTGGACGATCCCGGTGGCGGAGCTGACGGTGACGGACCCGGCGGAAACGGCTGAGAACTACCTCCGAGGGCTGCTTTCGGGATGGGCCGCAGAGCCGAACGGCCCGATGGCGGTTCTGCTCCGCAACAGCATGACCAGCGAGGATGCGTTGGAACTGTTGCGCGAACAGGTCACCGACCATGCGGTGAGTTCGGTGGCGGCCACCATTGACGAGCCTGACGCGCGGCTGCGAGCGGCGCTGTTGAGCGCCATGTTGATGGGGATCGCCAGTCAGCGCTATCTCCTGCGTCTGCCCGATCTGGCGGCCGCCAGCGACGACGAGATTGTTGCGCTGACGGTGCCGCTGCTGACGGCTCTCATCTCGCCCGGAAGCGCCGCCGGAAGTACGACAATTTTGGGTGAGCCCGAGACCAGTTAGCGGGCCCGATTCGCTGACTTTTTTGTTACCAAACCGTGGGGAATGCGTGACCGAAACGGCAAGCGCGCCCGCTACTTCGGGTGTTGATGCGTCCTTACGATCACATCATTCATGACGAAGTGGTCATCCCAGAGGGGTCGGGTCGATGAGGGCAGTTCTTCACATGGTTGTCGCGGTGTCCGTGGTCGCCGTGACGCTGGCAGGGCGTACTACCGGCATCGACACTACGGCTGTCAGCCTGCCGCTCGATCTGGATGTCAGGTCGATTACGCCCGCACCGGGCAAGCCGGTGGGTATCGCGCATCCGGTGGTGGTGACATTCAACGGACCCATCGCCAACCGCCAGGCCGCCGAGCGCGCCCTGGGGATCACATCCACGCCGGCCATGACGGGCACGTACGAATGGCTCGACAACAATGCCGTGCAATGGATTCCAGACCGGTTCTGGCCGTCGCACAGCACGGTGAGACTGATGGTGGGTGGCAAGCCCGCGGAGATCTCGACGGGCCCGGCCCTCATCGGTATCGCGAGCATCTCGCGGCACACTTTCACCGTGTCCTACGAGGGAGTGTGGAGGCGACCATCCGAGGGAACGACGGGATTACCTGCGCCGCACCATCTTCCTCGTATGGGCGAGGAGGGTGTCTTTCCGGCCTCTATGGGGCGGCCGGAGTATCCGACCCCTGTCGGCACCTACTCGGTTCTGGGGAAGGAGCGTTCAGTGCTGATGGATTCCAGTAGCGTCGGCATTCCCGTCACCGCTGCCGACGGCTACAAGATCGACGTGGAGAACGCCGTCCGCTTCACCAGCCGCGGCCTTTTCGTGCACTCGGCTCCCTGGGCCGTGCCGGCGATGGGCTACGAGAATGTCAGCCACGGCTGCATCAGCCTGACTCCGGCGGCCGCCGAGTGGTACTTCAACAACGTCAATGTCGGCGATCCGGTGGTCGTGCAGGAGTAGTAGCATATTCGTTTGAAATCCGTAGTAGCGCAGAATGTTTGGAACGTAGGGGATGCCTTAGGGCCTTATGTGCAGTCGCGTGATGGAGCCGCGGAAAGGCCGAGTAGCAATGATGCCGAGGCTGCTGTCGGCAGCCTCGGCATCATCGAAGAATTGGATTCGGCGACGATTAGCCTTGCGGGCCGGCCGGAGTCGGGACACCCGGTACCGGAGCACCCGGAACCGTAGAACCGACGGGCGCGCCCTTACCGGCAAGCACAGGCCCTGCGGCCACCGCCCCATCCAGGGGTGCTGCGGCAGGTACTACGGGTGCCGCCGGAACTACAGGTGCTGCCGGCACAATGGGAGCGGCCGGCACAATGGGAGCGGCCGGAACAATGGGAGCGGCGGGTGCCGCGACAGGTCCCGGCAGAATCGGCACGCCGGCTACGGGTGCCACTCCGGCGGCGGGAGCGCCGATCAGCGCACCCTTACCGGAGCCGCCGGTGCCGTCTTCGACGGCGTAGTGCGCACCGGCGAATGAGTCTGCGACTGCGGCGGGCGCCAATGCTACGGCGGCCGCGCATAAACCAGCGCTGGCAATTACCTGAATAGCCAATCGATCAGAGATGACCGCCACCGACCCGACTCCCTAGCTTATGCGTGTAAATCACGCTGATGAAATTCTCTGACTGAACTTTATAACGCTCCTAAAATGGCGTCCAGCTGACGTTCAGGTTGGTTATGAAGTTGATGCGAAAAATGAACTACTCCCGTGATCTAATAGGCGCACGGCGGTGATCAGATGTTAAGCACTGGTTATGCTAACAGGCATGTCAGAGGGCGCATCTCGGTAGTGCTGGGCGCTCGTCCCGGTGAGACGGAACCGTAACGGAAACGTATTCAATACGCGCTTCTTGTCGTGTATGCGGGCACGTATGTGCAGCGAATAAATCGCTCAAATTTGTGACAAGCGGGATGAATTTAGAGGTTCACAAAAGGCGTGCGAAATGAACCTGGTGTACAAATTCCCGCTCCGAAATTCTGCATCCGCCGTTACTCAAATTTGAATCCACGAATGCGTTAGGGGCTAGGACTTTCCAGCCGCACTTCGGCGCGTGCTCGTACCTGTCAGTGCTTTGGCGGTCGCAATACGTGCGAACCCAGCCGCGAGAACCCCTTGACCCGCACTCCGCGCAGGTGGCGGAGAGTGAACTCGCGGTGGCTGGTCAATGCCGCGGCGGCGCCGTCGTCGAGAAGTACCGTACCTGGGCGAGCGACGCCGGTCAGTCGCGCGGCGACGTTGACCACGGTTCCGTAGAGGTCGCCGAAGCGGGTCAAGACCTCCCCATATGCCAGACCTACGCGGATTTGAGGCATGTCCGGAATCGTTTGTGCCGCTTTAGCAATCGCGGTATTCATAGACAAGGCGATACGTGCGCCCTCGTCCACACTCGCGGCGGCGAACATGACCTCGTCGCCGACGTTCTTGATCACCCAGCCGCCGTGCGTGGTGATGGCTTCGGTGAGGGCAGTCTCGAACGCCTCCAGAAGGTTGGTCAGCTCAGTGGATTCGAGGTGGCGGGACAGGCGTGTGTAGCCGACCATATCGGCAAATCCGACGAGTAATTGCCTTGTGGTGCTACCGGATTCAATGGAACGAACGAGAGATGCCGCCAAATGTCGCTGCCACGCATACTCCTGCAACTCCGTAAGCGTGTCGATGGTTCGCGCGACGGCGTTGACGTTGAGCTCGGGCGTGGAGTCGCCACCCCCGGCCGTGATACGGCCTTCGATCTCACGAGTGATCAAATCCGCCTGCCATTCGGCCAATCGCGCCATGGCCTGACCGAGAGTACGGGCGGCGGCGATCTGGCTTTTTTCGTCCGCCTCCGTCACCGGACCCAGCGACGCGAAGGTGCGCACCGCGGCGATGTCGGCGTCGGTGAAGGCAACCTCGTCATCGGTCGCGGCCGCCGTAAAGCCCAGCGCCACCCAGAGTTTCCGGGCGCGTTCCACAGAGACCCCGGACAGCTCAGCCACTTGCGCGCGGGTGTACCGGCGCGGTCCTCCGAGTAAGGACTGTTCGATCGTCGCGTCGACCACCTCGTTGAGCCCGCCAGACTCGACCATCTCGCTAGTACAGCACAAGCGGGACCGGCTAACCAGATGTGCTCTGGCAGTGTCAGGAACCTTGACTTGATCCCGGGAAACCCCGAGTATCTCCAGGGAGATTGCTCGACAGTGAGGCAAAGGGACGGCGCGATGAACTGGAACTTCTTGGGGCATAACTGGCACCTCTTCGGGTACCTGGCGGTTTTCGCCTTCGTGGCCCTGCTGGCCTTCGCCACGTGCATGTTCGTGTACACCACGCGCCTGCGGACCCAAGCGTCGTCACCGCTGGCGGACAGGGTGGGTGGTTACCCATTCATCCTGAAAAAGGTGCGCAAACGCGAGCAGATGTCGGCGGACGAGCTCCGCTTTGCGCGGCAGGCAATTGCCGATCGGGGGTCGTTGTGGGCGTTCTCCATCCCGGCCACCATCTTCAGCCTCGGCTGCTTCTACGTGCTCGGCAGCCTCGAACAACTACACGGCGCCACCCCCTCCGAGCGAACGTTTCTCGGGGTGATCCCGATGATCTCGTCCATCAACATTACGGCGCAGGTACTCAGGATGAGAAGGCTGAAGGGGCGTCTGCCGAGCGCGTCATGAGGCCCATCTGACGGACTCTGGATGCGGTAAATGTTGGTCCGCGCATTCCCAGGTTGTGCTGATAGCATTTCCGACCGTACGAATGTCAGTTTCATTGACATGCGCGGGATGTGAGGTGCGGAAAGGTGGTTGGGTGAGCCCACGTTCGGTTGGCAGGACGGTCCTGGCACGAGCCTGGATGCCCTTGGTCGCCGTCATCGCGCTCGGTGTGGCGGGGGGCTCGATGTTGAAGGTTCACCAGCTGTCCGCTCCTGGACCCGTGATCACCGTCAACCCACCGCAGGCACCGCCGGAGTTCACGCCCAAGACGCTCACGTACGAGATATTCGGCTCGGTCGGGAACGGCGGGATGTTGAGCTATGTCGATATCGACGGTCACCCACACCAGGTTGACCTGACCGCGCTCCCCTGGTCTCACACGGAGACGACGACTCTCACCGTGGTGTCGGGCAGCATCTCCGCGCAGGTGCACGGGGGTCAGATCGGTTGCCGGATACGAGTGAACGACGTTGTCCGCGACGAGCGGTCGGATGATCATCAGGATGCGAACGTTATGTGCAGGGTGAAGTCGGCATGAGCGAGCACCGGGTGAAGCGACCGTTCGTCGCTCGGATGGTCCGCATCCTGGCTGTACCCATCATCGTGTTCTGGGCCATTGTCGCGGTGACGACGAATACGTTTGTGCCGCACGTGGAAGATGTCGCCACGGAGCTCGCGGGGCCGATGATTCCGCACTATGCCCCGTCGCAGCGGGCGATGCTGCAGATCGGTGAGAAGTTCCAAGAGTCGACGTCCACCAGCTTGACCATGCTCGTGTTGGAAGCCGACCGGCCCCTCGGCGATGCCGATCACCAGTACTACGACGATCTGGTGCGCAGGCTGAAGAACGACACCGAACACGTGCAATACGTGATGGACACCTGGGGGAAGCCCATCACTGCGGCCGGGGCGCAGAGCCTCGATGGCAAGTCCGCGTTTGTCTTGTTGCGATTGGCGGGTGATATCGGCCAGATGCAGGCCAACCGCTCCGTTGATGCGGTGCGCGACCTGATCGACAAGGACACGCCACCGGCCGGACTCAAGGTCTACGTCAGCGGCGCGGCTCCGCTCGCCTCGGACACGCTGAGCGTCGCTAACTCGAGCCTCAACAACATCACGATCGTCACGATCTTCCTCATCATCTTCATGTTGCTGATGGTGTACCGCTCCGTCACCACGATGCTGGTGCCGTTGTTCGGAGTTCTGGTCGAAATGCTGGTTGCAAGGGGAGTTGTCGCCACCCTCGGGCACTTTGGGTACATCGAGCTGTCCTCGTTCGCCGTCAACATCGTCATTTCGCTGACGCTTGGTGCGGGGACGGACTACGGCATCTTCTTGCTGGGGCGCTATCACGAGGCGCGGAACGCGGGGTTGAGTCGAGAGGAGGCGTACTACGCGGCCTACCGTGGCGTCTCCCACGTGATCATCGGCTCAGGCCTGACGATCGCGGGGGCGGGTCTGTGCCTAAGTTTCGCCCGGCTCAACTACTTCCACACCATGGGTCCGGCTGTCGCCATCGGCATGCTCTTGACCATCGCGGCAGCACTGACGCTCGGACCGGCCATGTTGAGCCTGGGCAGCCTATTCGGGCTCTTTGACCCCAAGCAGAAGGCCAAGGCACGTCTGTATCGGCGCATCGGGGCGAGCGTGGTGCGCTGGCCCAAGCCGATCCTGGTGGCAAGCACCGCGGCTGTTCTGGTCGGGGCGGTTTTTGTGCCGACTTACCAAGTGAACTATGACGATCGCGCCTACCAGCCGGCGGACGCTCCGGCGAAGGAAGGTTTTGCGGCCGCAGACCGGCACTTCCCGCCGAGCAAGCTGTTCACCGAGATGCTCATGGTTGAGTCGGATCACGATATGCGCAACTCGGCCGATTTCATCTCCCTGGACCGGGTCGCGAAAGGCCTTGTCCGGCTTCCCGGTGTCGCGATGGTGCAGAGCATTACCCGGCCCATGGGGCGCGCACTCGAACATGCCTCTCTGCCTTACCTGTTCACAACGCAGGGAAGTGGGAACGGTCAACAGCTCCCGTTCACCAAGGCGCAGAACGCCAACACCGATAAACAAGCCCAGATCATGGCGCATTCCGTCGCGGTGCTGCGGCAAACCGTCGACCTGACGCAAAAACTGGCGGACGAAATGCACAACACCGTCGTGACGATGGAAGACATGCAGCAGGTCACCCAAGACATGAACGAGAAGGTCTCGAACCTCGACGACTTCATGCGTCCCCTGCGCAACTATTTCTATTGGGAGCCACACTGTTTCGATATCCCCGTGTGCTTGTCCTTTAGATCGTTGTTCGACATGCTCGATAGCATCGACAAACTGGCGGCCGACATCAAGGATGCGGTGGGCTCCCTCGAAGCCGTCGACAAACTGTTGCCTCAGATGGTGTCGCTACTGACGCTCACGGCCAACGACCAGGAGGCCTTGCAGGCCCTCATCGTCAATACGTACGGGCAGACGAATCTGCAGGCCACCGCCACGGACCAGACCTTCGACGACATGATCAACGTGGGTAATGACTTCGACAAATCCCGCAGTGACGACTTCTTCTATATTCCACACGAGGCCTTCGACAACGAGGACATCAAAACCGGTATGACGCTGATGATGTCGCCGGATGGCAAGGCTGCCCGGTTCATCGTCACCCACACGGGAAATGCCATGGGCCCGGAAGGCATTGAGCACGTCGACGATTTCCCCGATGCCGTCACGACGGCATTGAAGGAGACCTCGCTAGCAGGCTCCAAGGTCTACATCGGTGGCGCCGGGTCGAACAACAAGGACATCAAGCAATACTCGGCGTCCGATCTGCTCATCGCCGCGATTGCAGCCTTCACATTGATCTTCTTGATTATGATGGTCATCACGCGAAGTCTGGTGGCCCCCTTCGTCATTATCGGCACGGTGGCATTCTCGTTCGCGGGGGCGTTCGGCCTTTCGGTGCTCATCTGGCAGCACATCGTCGGTCTGCCGCTGCACTGGCTGATCCTGCCGCTGACGTTCATCATCCTGGTAGCGGTCGGCTCGGACTACAACCTGCTGTTGATCGCTCGCCTCAAGGAGGAGACGCACGCCGGGTTGAACACGGGGCTGATTCGGGCGCTGGGAAGCACCGGTGGCGTGGTGACCTCCGCGGGTTTGGTTTTCGCCTTCACCATGTTGGCCATGCTGTCGAGCGATCTGCGAACCATCGGCCAGGTGGGCACCACGGTGTGCATCGGCCTGTTGCTCGACACGCTGATCGTGCGCTCGTTCATCGTGCCGTCGCTCGTCAGGCTTCTGGGGACGTGGTTCTGGTGGCCGACAAGGGTTCTCGCTCGTCCGCGCCGGGAATCTGCATCGCCCTGACACGGGCACGTAGCCGGGCTCGGCGCCGCCAGTGCCAGGTGCTGAAGCCGGTGAGGGCAAGCAGCAGTGGAGTCATTCCTAGGATGAACCAAAATGCGCGCCAGTAGCCGTTGACTGCAAGGCCGAAATGGGCAGCAGGCCCGGCCCATTCGTCAGCGAGGGTATTGGACGCAGTCGGAGGCTTTCCGCGAAGGACCTGCACGTGTCCGGCATCGTGGGCGTCTACGCTCACCGAACGGTTCCCATGGTAATTGGGGCTGTGTGCCCGTAGGTCTGGTCCGTCACGGTCGAGCAGGTCGACGGTGTAGAACGGATTATCGTCGTCCGGCATGCCTATCCAGGTCACCTCGGCCCCGGGGAAGTTGCTTGCGGCGGCGGCCGCTGCACGCTCCACACTGACCTCCTGATCACCGTGCTCCCCTTCGGGGGCGTTCAAGACGGGCTCGTAGGCCCGGCCACCGGTCATCGAGTACCAGAGGTTGGTGAGTCCTGGGATCTCGAACTGCAGCCCGGTCAGCCCCCAAAGCAGCAGCGGTACGGTCGCGGTGATGCCGATGAGGGCATGGAGATCGAAATCACGGGCGAACCGCCCGAAGGCCCACCGGACACGCAAAGCGTTGCGCAGCTTGCGGATCGCCTTCCACCAGATGAATGGCGCTGGCATCACCAGCAGTAGCAGGATGAGAGCTGCGAATGCCAGCAGCGCCGATCCCCAGGACAATCCCGAGAACACGCTCAGATGCGCCAGCGGGGTCGGCTGGTCCAGGAATGGCAAGTAGCCGCTGTAGTCATCACAGGTGAACCCGCAATCGTGCATGTTCACCAGGAACCCCAGCATGCCGGCGCCGAGATCAACTCTCCCGTTGAAAAGGCCGGTCCCCGCATCGACGAAGAAGGTGTCGTGCGTGCCGGACGAGGCGCTCAGCAGGTACACGCCGTCTTTGAGAGAAGCACTCGCAATCTGGATTTCGGGAAAGCGGGACTGTACTTCGGCGATCGCCTGCGCGAACCCAGCCGGTTCCGCGGTGGGTGTGGTGTGGAACATCTCGGGGTGCAATATGCGAACCAGCTCCGGCTGGTACACGAGGAGGGCACCGCTGGTGCTGACGATCACCACCAGGAGCCCGCAGATAAGACCCACCCAGCGATGGCTCAGCACCAAAGCCCGCCGGGTTCTTAACGCCACACCGCGGCGACGGGAACCGCTGCGCGATACGCGGGATGTAGACACCTTCTCCTCCAGAACCCGCACCGACGGTTACCCGGGAAGTAACGCTAGCGTCAGTCGATCTTGAAAAGGGACGTCCCCATCGCCTTCGCATGGTGCCTTACGTCCTCGGTCTGCGCAGGATGGTGATGGACTCGTCGATCTTCTTGAACGTGGAGAAGGTCTCCGTCGGCACTCCGAACACCGCGGCCAACACATCGGGTGGGAGCTTGCTGATCGAGGCGCCAATCCCGATGTCGTCCTTACCTTCTGCGGTGCTGGCGTTGAATACGATCAGCAGCTTGAGGTCTTCGGTGCCCTTGTTCTCGAAGTAGTGCAGTGATCCCTGTGGTGCGAAGACGACATCGCCGACACGGGCGTCGAAGGTTTCGGCGTGTCCCTCCGGGTCCAGCAGCGTCCACTTCGCGACGCCGCTGGTGATGATGTTGATCTCCCAGGCGCTGGGATGCCAGTGCGGTTCTCGAATTCCACCCGGTTGCAGGGTCACCATGACGATGCTGGCCTGCTGTCCGGTGAGGATGGGGAAGTTGCCCTCATGAGCTTGGCGCAGATCGCCACCGTCGAAGGTGGTCGGTGCCAGTGCGCCGAGGTGAAACATGTGTGGCTGTGCGGTATTCAGTTCGGCGGGGATGCGTGGATCCCCGAACCGGGCGGCGTCGTCGGTCACGATCTCTTCCTTCTGGTTGTCGTGGGAGCGCGGGGAGAAGAGCGCCCGATCCGCACCGGCACCAGCGGCGGCCGCGACCCCCGCCACGCCGACGCCGCCGAGCATGGTGCGTCGATTAATCGGCTTCATCCCGTCACGGTATGACTGCGCGCACTGATAGCGAAAGACGATAGAAGTGATTACTTCAAACTGAAACAGCGATTAATACCCGCCGTCACGGGTCCGTCGCACCTTCTCGCTTGATGGGGGCTCTATATATGAGCATTCTGAAAAACAGAATGCTCATATCGCTAGAAACCGATTTAACTGCGGTTTCTCATCGGCATACGGTGAACACGTGAACCTGGAAACGCGCCTAACCCGCCGCCTTGGCATTGAGCATCCGGTGGTGCTCGCACCGATGGACGATGTCGCAGATGCGCGTTTGGCGGGTGCGGTCGGTGCCGCGGGCGGTCTCGGCTTGCTCGGCGGCGGATATGTCGACGAGGCATGGATTAGTCGACAGTTCGAGCAGGTCTCGGCTCCGTTGGGATGCGGATTCATCACCTGGAACCTGGCAGGCAAGGAACACGTGCTGGACTACGTGCTCGATCAGCGGCCCGCGGCAATCTTCCTGTCCTTCGGAGATCCCGCACCGTACGCGCCGCGTATCCGCGCCGCCGACGTGCCGTTGATCTGCCAGGTCCACAATCTTGAGCAAGCCGCCCGCGCCATCGAGGTTGGTGCCGATGTCATCGCCGCCCAGGGCGGAGAGGC
The DNA here is from genome assembly GCF_040653875.1 of Mycobacterium sp. NPDC050853. Taxonomy (NCBI): domain Bacteria; kingdom Bacillati; phylum Actinomycetota; class Actinomycetes; order Mycobacteriales; family Mycobacteriaceae; genus Mycobacterium; species Mycobacterium sp. NPDC050853. The sequence continues at coordinate 22,393 of NZ_JBFAGW010000008.1, read as the reverse complement.
CGGTGGTCACGGTGCCGGGCAACGCTCGACCTTCACCTTGGTGCCGGAGATTGCCGATATGGTCGCCGGCACCGCACCCGACGTCTTGGTGCTCGCCGCCGGGGGAGTCACGGACGGCCGAGGTCTGGCGGCTGCGCTCGCTCTCGGGGCCGATGGCGTATTGGTTGGAACCCGATTCTGGGCTGCGCAGGAGGCGGCGATCCCTGCGGCCGCGCAACGGCGCGGTCTGCTGGCCAGTGGAGATGACACGATCCGTCAGCACGTCTACGACATTGTGCGCGAAAAGAAGTGGCCGAGCGGCTACAGCGGCCGAGTACTGCACAACGACTTCGTCGACAAGTGGCATGGCCACGAAGCCGAGCTCACCCGACATCGCGCCGAAGCTCACGCCGATTACGAGGCGGCGGTCAACGCCGAGGACTACGCCACCGCGAATCTGATCATCGGCGAGGGGATCGGTCGGATACGGCGAATCGAGAGCGCCGCCGACATCGTGCACTCCATGGTCGCCGAGGCAGCCACCATCCTCCAACGTCCCCAACTCTGAAACAAAGGAGCCAACTCATGCCATTGGTGCGTATCGATCTGACCGCGGACCGGTCAACCGAAGAGCGGCGTGCAATCGCCGACGCAATACACGAGGCATTGGTCGAGGTGTTGAAAATTCCTGTGCGCGATCGATTTCAGATCATCACCGCCCACGACCCCGCGGAGATCATCGCCGAGGATGCGGGATTGGGGTTCCAACGGTCACCCCGCGTGGTGATGGTGCAGATCTTCACCCAAACCGGCCGCTCGACGGAAACCAAGCAGCGTCTCTTCGCCACAGTTGCCGACAAGCTTGCCGCTGTGGGGGTCGACGGCGCCGACTTCTTCGCAGGCATCAACGAAAACGGGCCGCAGGATTGGTCATTCGGTTTCGGCGTTGCTCAGTACGTCACCGGTGAACTCGCCGTACCGGCTGCGGTGAACTGATGATGATGGATCCCTGGCAGCATGGACATCATGGAGCTGAGTGACGTCATCTTCTTCTTGGCGGTCGCTGAGGCCGGCGGTATCTCGCATGCATCGAAGAAGCTGCATACCGTGCAATCGAATGTCAGCACCCGCATCAAGTCGTTGGAGGATGAACTCGGCGTCGAGCTGTTTCGACGGCACGCTCGCGGCGTCACCCTGACCAATGCGGGTGAGGCATTCCTGCCGTACGCGGAACGGATGACGGCGCTCATGCGGGAGGCCTCACAAGTGGTCGGCAACGAGGCCGAGCCCACCGGGTCTCTCGCGATCGGGGCGATGGAAACCACCGCAGGCCTCCGTCTGCCCGACGTCCTGGCGGCCTATACCGCCTCGTGCCCCCGAGTGGACCTGACTCTCATCACAGGAACCAGCGCTGAGTTGAACGATATGGTCATCGACCATCGACTCGACGGCGCTTTCGTCTGTGGCCCAGTCGAACACGATGCCCTCACGGTAGATCCGGTCTTCGTCGAAGAACTCGTGTTGATCACCGCGCAGCGTCATAACGACATGCGAGAGGCCCTCGATGCGTCTCGCCGGATGCTCGTCTTCCGCAACGGATGCGCCTATCGAGACCGGCTGCATCAGATCCTTCGGGATCACGGGGTCGCCGATCCACACGTCCTGGAGTTCGGCAGCATCGAAGGCATCCTCGGCTGCGTCGCGGCGGGGATGGGCGTCGCACTGCTCCCTGCTGGTGTCGTCACCGCCTCGACGCGGTCCACCGCACTTCGCCTGCACCGTCTTCCCGGTGCGCAGGCCAGAGCCGAAACGGTGTTCGTCCGCCGTGTCGATTCGGTTCTCTCACCGGCGATGTCACAGTTCCTGCGTGACCTCCAGCGTGCCGATACACCGGTGATGCTGCGATCTGTCGCACCGTGATCCGGACTGTGCAATACGCTTACCGGTCGTGACGGATTCCGTTTCACGACGCGAAGTTCTTAGATTGTTGACCATCGCCCCGGTGCTCGCCGGTGCGGGCATCTCGGTGGCGACCGCGCCGAAGGTCCATGCCGCCAACCTGCGGCTTATCGACTTCACAGAGCGGCTGGTCAAGCCCGAGTCGATCAAGGCGGCAGGCTTTGACGGGGCACTGGTTTATGTGTCCGAGCTACGGCCAGGTGCCACGTTCGATTTCAAACCGGTCACTCGCGAGTACACCGACGCCCTGCGTGCGGTCGGTCTACATGTCGTGAGCTGTTACCAGTTCGGGAAGCCCGGCTGGCCGACACCGTCCGACTTCACTCGCGGATACGACGGTGGCGTTGCCGATGGGCGGACCGCGCTGCGGCTGCACGCCGCGGCCGGCGGCCCGGATACGGCGCCCATCTTCTTCAGTGTCGACGAGGATGTGGACGCCAAAGCATGGAAAAGCACTGCGGTTCAGTGGTTTCGGGGCATCAACTCGGTGTTGGGTGCCGCCCGGACCGGTATCTACGGGCATAACCGTGCGTGCGCCTGGGCGATCGATGACGGGGTCATCGGGCACTCGACCACATCGGGTTATCACTGGGCGTGGCAGACCAAGGCCTGGTCGCGCGGTGAGCGGGAACCGGCGGCGGTGCTCTATCAATCCGAAGTAGTGACCGCCTCAGATCCAGGTGTCGTGATCGACGATGTTCATGTCGACGTGGATGAGGTGCTTGCCGCCGACTTCGGTCAGTGGGGCCTTGTTCGGTGACCTACTCGGCGGTGACGGTGACGCCGCTCAGGTATTGCCCTTTTGCGCCAGGATGGCTCCGCCGAGCCAGCGCTTGAGGAATTGACGCAGCTCATCGCGGGAGCGGGTCGGCTCATTGGGGGAGACGAAGAACGACAGCATGATTCGTAGTGCGAACTCCACCAGACCGTCTTTGGCCGCGTCGTCGTAGCCATAGTGGTCCCAGTCCACGTCGAACCTGCTGAGCATGCGCAGACCGAACGCCTGGGCCTCGTCGGAGGTCATATCGCTCGTGTGCGAGTGTGCGTACGGCTCAGACATCATGATGCCCAAATGCGGTGTGCGGGCGACCTCTTCGAGGGTGAAGAGCACGCCTTCGGTGAGCGCATCGGCGGGATCGGTAATGCCACGCACGACGTCGGTCAGTCGGTCGAGGAATCCGTCGACTGAGGCGATCGCCGCGGCATGCATGAGTGCGTCGGTGGTGGGGAAGTATCGATAGACGGTTTGGCGGATGATGCCGAGCTCGGCCGCGACCTCGGCGAGGCTGACTCCCGATCCGGTCTCACCGATCAACTTCACGGCCGCGGCGACAATCCGCCGGGTTGCTTCGTCATCTGTACTGGGCGGTTGTCCGTCCCATCCCCGTCTACGCGCCATCGTTGAGTCCCCCGGCCGCCGGCATCTCTGCAGCATATCGCCGTTGACATAGCTCGCTCGTTCAAGTAATCATACAGAAAGACGATAATGCGTCTTATTGTATGTTCTGAAATAAGCGAGGTGCCTCCATGACGGAACTCATCGTGCGCAAGCTGCGGTTTGCGTTCGCCGACCATCACGTCCCGTTCCTGTGGAACGAGTCCAACCCCGCGTTTTCGAGCATGGCCAACGCGGTGTCCTTCCTTGCGATCGCCTTCGAGAAGATGATCGGCCAGATGATCCCCGAGGCCATCCCGCTGATCTCCGACCCCAAGATTGCAGAGGAGGCTGAGGCCTTTGTCCGGCAAGAGGGGCAGCACTCCATGGGGCATCGGCAGCACGCTAAAGGTCTGATCAAGAGTTACCCGGGACTCAAGGAGACCCTCGACGAGGTCATCGCGTCGTTCGATGACCTGACCGCCAAAACGCCGCTGAAATACCGGTTGGCGTACACCGCGGATCTGGAAGCCACCTTCACGCCGGTCTTCAAGCTGATGCTCGACCATGACGACACCCTGTTCGCGCCGGGAGACGATCGCGTCGCCTCGTTGTTCCTGTGGCATTTCGTCGAGGAGGTCGAACACCGAAGCTCGGCGCTGATCATCTACGACGCGGTGGCCGACGATCCCTGGTACCGAATGCGTATGGCTCCGTCGATCTTCAAACATGTGTGGGCGGTGCTGCGCATCGCGTGTGAAGGGTTCAACAAGCATGTTCCCCTCGAAGACCGCAAGGTAGACGCCCTGTCGATGTTCGGCATGCAGGCCCGCAAAAAGGCGTTGCTGCAACGCCTCCCGTTTGGAGATGCGCCTAATGACGGGCCCGTCGAGAACGCATTCAGCCACCTGCCGGTGCGAGAGGTGATAGTCGCGCTGTCGGGCGCGGTGCGCAGTCAGATCCCTGGGCACAATCCGGCACATGAGAAGCTGCCCGTCCTGGCCGACGAGTGGTTCGCGCGCTATGAGGCCGGGTACGAAGTCACCCAGTGGTACACGGCCAATCAATCAGCACAGGTGGGAGTCTGAGCATGTCTGATCTGTGTGCACCGACATTCGCCGATCTCGCGTCCCGCCTTGGGTTCTCTTGTGACACAGCGGGAGGGCTCGTCGCGTTTCGCAGTCCGTTCTCTCTAGAGAACTGGACGCTGCCTGTCCTGGAGCTGACCGTGATCGCCGGTGCCGTTTTGGCGCTGGTGTACGCGATCGTCCGGCTGCGCCGCCACAATGATCCGACCAACATCGTGGTCTGGTTCGGGGCGATCGCCTATCTGTTGATCATCGAACCGCCGCTGTACTTTCCCGGGCCGTTCGGCATCAGCGAGCATGTCGACACGATGTTCGCGCACAACGTATTTACCGTGGACTTTCTTTGGGGCCGGTTGCCGCTGTACATCATCGCGATCTACCCGATGATGGCCACCGTGGCCTTCGAGATCGTGCGGACGCTGGGAGTCTTCCGCCGCTACGGAGTCCTGGTAGGGGCGACCTGTGTCGGCCTGGTACACCACGTGTTCTATGAGATCTTCGACCATCTCGGACCGCAATTGCGATGGTGGGAATGGACTCTGGACAACCCGATGAACAAGCCGTTCTTCGACTCGGTGCCGATGGGCAGTGTGGTCGTCTTCGCCGCGCTGTGGCCGATGTCGCTGGCATTCTGTGTGCAGCTGTTCGTCGGCCGCCAGGTCGATGATGGCCGCACCTTCAGCGGTGGCCAACTGCTCTGGCGCACAGTCGTTATCGGTGTAATGGCTTCGATCGGAACCGCAGTCTTGCCACTGCCCGCCACCATCGCGGGGGCCGTATCGGGTAGCACCACCGCGGTCGGTGTCGTCTATGCGCTGGAGCTGATCGCCGTGGTGGCGGTGGCTGCACCCGTACTCATCAAACAATGGCTCGGTGTTCGCCGTGGCGGCACGGACCGTTACACCACCCATCCGGCCATCCTCATCTACGCCGCGATCTACCTGGCGGTGATGACGGTGCTGTGGGCGACCGCACTGTCCGACTACTTCGGCGCGACGAATGGACTTACCTCCAACGGCGATCCGATCGGAAGTCTCTGGTACACCGTCCTGTGTCTCGTTGTCGCGGCGGCGAGTGTGGGGGCGGCAGCCGGCGTTGTCGCCCGCACCCGCCATGTGTCTGAAACAGTCACGGTTACTTCATAAGTTCCGTGCCGACGAGGAGATCCTCGATGACGGAGCTACGGAACTCGCCGGTGGCCTCGGTTCCGTCGATGTTCATCAGTAGTACGACTGCACGGCTATGGTCCGCGCTGAGCACGCCCGCATGCGGTCCTGGATCCTCGATTCGAACTCGCGGCGCCAATCCTCGAATGACCGGTCGGCCGCACGGCGCCCGCACCCCGAGAGCGCGGCGGGGATAAGTAGCGCGGTCAGACCCACCTTGAGCATGGTGCGCCGCGTGAAGGGCACCATCAGGAGTCCTTCACGGTGAGCACGGTGTGTGGCGGCAGCTGTAGGGACATGTAGTAGTGCTCACATCTTGATCGACGGCAGCAGCCTCGTCAGATTCCACAGTTGATTGCGCCGAGCCGACAGGCTCGTGATCAGGAGCCCACCCAGCGCGATACAGAGCAGTGTGATTGCCGCCTGCCACAACCGGCCATCGATACCACCCAAGATCAGCTGACGTAACCCGTTGACCCCGTATGTCATCGGGTCGTACTTGTGAAGGATCTGGAACGGTTTCGAGGTGGTTTCCACGGGGTACATGCCGCCGGCACTCACTAGCTGCAGCATGAGCAGCGCCATGATGAGGACGCGACCCACTGCCGGGCCGACGAGCGCGTTGATGGCCTGCGTCGCGGCGACGAAAGCGAACGAGATCAGCACCATGAACGCCAGCATGGCGACGGGATGTGCGGCCTGCATTCCGAGGCCGAACCGCACCACGCAGTACAGGATGACCGCCTGGAAGATTCCGATCACGGCGGCGGGTAGATAGCTGGACAGCGCCACCCGTAGGGGCAGCACCTCCGCGGCGATCGCGCGGGTTTGCAGGGGCCGCAAGATCATCCACAGCACCAATGCTCCGAAGAACAACGCGAGCGTGAGGAAGAACGGTGCCATGCCGGTCCCGAAGTTTGGTGCGGCATTCTCGTGTGAGGTCTCCAAATGGACGGGGCCGCCGATGGTATCGGCGATGGCGTCCTTTTGTTGAGTGCTCCAGTGGGGCGCCTGCTTGGCCCCGTCGGCGAGCTTGGTCGCCAATTCGGCCGACCCGGATCGCAGTTGCGCGGTACCCGATTTCAGTTGTTGCGCACCGTCATCCATTTGGGCGATACCGCTGGCCAGTTGCGCGTTTCCGGTGGCGAGCTGCTGCGCCCCGCTACGCATCTGGGTGAGCTTGTTGGTGAGGTCCTGCCCCTTACCGCCGACGCGGTCCAGCGCGGATCGCAGTGGGCTACCGGGGCCCAGCGTCTCCGTCATCGCGATGGCCGCATTCTCCGCGTCGGTGAGCTGCTGACGGATCTGTGGCGAGAACTGATGCCCGCGAAGCTGGTCCTGAATATCGCGCAGGGTGTTCGCGGCCGGATCTTGGCGTGCCGCAAGCTGATCGATGACGGACGTGAGCGAGTTCGCGGCGGTGTCCTGTGCCTTTGAGATGCCATTGATCTGGTCGTTGGCCTGCCGGAGTGCCTCCGTCCCCTGCTGTAGTTTGTCGGTGCTTCCGCCGATTGTCGCGACCGCCTTGGTCACCGTCAGTAAGGGATCGGTGGCCTGGTTGATGCCGTCGGACAGCTGCTTGGCGCCGGTGGCCAATTGCGCGGACCCGGGCCGGGCCGTGTGCAGCCCGGTGGCCAGCTGCCCCGCGCCGTCGTCAACCTTGGCCGCGCCATCGGCTAGTTGTTGGGCACCGTCGGCTGCCTGTTGGATACCCGCACCCGACGAAACCACCACGGAAAGAACCTGATTAACGGCCTGGCCGGAGATCCGCGTCGAAACGGCGTTGAGCACCTGGTCGATGGCGGTGCGGCCGATACTCGACGAGATGTAGTTGTTTGCGTCGTTGTAGACGGCGACCAAGTTGGCCTGTTTCGGTTGTCCGGTCAGCGGTGACGCGATGGCCTCGCTGAAATCGGGAGGCAACTCCAACATGAAGTAGTACGTGCCGTGGTCCACCCCGTTGCGTGCCTCGTCGAGGTTGACGACGTGCCAGTCCATGCTGCCGTCGGCGGTGAGGCTCTTGGAGATCTCCTCGCCGATGTTCACCTGTTGGCCGGAGACGACGGCGCCCTTATCGGCGTTGACCAGTGCCACGGGCATCTTGTTGACGTGGCCGAAGGGATCCCAATACGCCCACAGGTACAGCGCGCCGTACACCAACGGCAGCAGCATGAGCACCACGATGGCGGCGCGGGTCATTCGGCTACGGCCGAAACGCTTGATCTCCGAACCGAATGCAAGTCCAGCGAGCATGGTCATTCCTTCCCGGTCAATATCCGGTGATCGTGCAAGTCGTGGATGGGTGCGTCGGTGCCCAGCGGGTTGGTCACCCCGACGATGACGGTGCGTTGTTCGGCGATGATGCCCAGCCGTTCGACGGCCGTCGTGCGCCGCAGGTTGTCCCGGACCTGTTCGAGGTCCCCCACAACGAGGATCGGGCGCTCCGAGAGCAGCGCCAACGTGATCCTCAGCAGGAACAGCTCGAGATCGGAGAGTTCGACGATGTAGGTGCCTCCCGACGGTGGCGGGAGCTCACCGAACACCTCGGCCAGTTTGTCGCGTCCGGTGTCGGCCGGGACTCGCGAGAACCACGGTGCCAGCCAGCGGACCTGTTCGGCGAGCACGGTCTGGACGGTCACGGTCTCTTCCAGCTCGTCGATATCGGCGAACGCGGCGATGGCGCAGTGCCGGCGAATCGCACGGGGGTCGGTGTCGCCCATCACGGTGACGGTGCCGTGGCTGGGCTTGAGCCGGCCGGCCAGTGCCAGCAGCAGCGTGTGCTGTCCGGGTCCGCCGGGCATTTGGATGGCGTGAAACCCGGACGTGAGCTCCAGATCGATATCGGCGAAGAGCGGTCCGTGCTCGCCGTCCACACCCAACCCGGCAGCGGTGATGAGCGCCGGGGTGGTCTCGGTCTCCGTCTCGGCGTCCGGCGGATCCTGGAGAGATTCGTCGCCCGGCTTCTCGGGTAGGGCGATATCCGATTCGTCCGGCGTGGTGCCCGGTTCGTCCTGTGCGTCCATGGGTTGCTCGTTTCAGATCGCGGACTGACGCGTCTATTCGATCAAACACCAGGCTGCCAGGGGAAATCAGTGTGACGTCGCATATTCACGCCGTCAGGAGTGATGCCTCCGGGTTCCCCTGGTCACAGCCGGCGGGCACATTCAGTCGTTCGCAGGCGAGAAAGGGTCCCCGTCGAAGCGTTCGAGGGTGACGAACTCGTCGATGTTGTTGCGTCTCAGCCTGGTCAGTTGCTTGACCGGCTTGCCGATGGGTAGCACCGCGGCCACCGCATACGTATCGGGAATGCCCAGCAGTTCACGCACTTTGGGCTCCTGTGCCACGGCCATCGTGGTGAGGGTTCCGCCGAAGCCCTCCGCGCGCGCGGCCAGCAGAATGTTCCAGACCAGCGGATAGATCGACGCTCCGCTGATCACGCCGACACGATCCAGATCCTGATCAGCCGCGGCGACGAGACGCAGGTCCAGGCATACGACAAGGACCACGGACGCGGTGCGCAGCGGTTCGACGACCGACTCGGGGACCGTGGTCGCCGCGATGGTCTCCGGGGCAACCTGTGTGGGGATGACCGGATTCCACGGTGTCTCACCCGCCATGATCTGTGCGTAGTAGCGCTGCGCGCCCGGCTTGGTCGCCTCGGCGAGAGCCTCACGCGTCCCGTGGTCTCGGACCACGATGATGTGACCTGCCTGTCGGTTGCCCCCGCTCGGTGCGAACCGCGCGTTGTCCAGGATGCGGTCTAAGACCTTGTCGGGCAGTGGTTCCCCGGTGAACTCGCGTGCCGCGAATGTCGTGCGCATGACGTCGTAGAGCTCCATGTCGTCACACTAGTCAGCGCGATGGGTTCAGACGCCGCTTGATCTCGTTCTGGAATGACACGATGACACCGCGGACCGCCGATTCGGTGACGACCACCGGGGTGAGCACCGACTCGGCGAGGCCGACGATGCGCTCGACGCGGGTCATGACGTTCTCCATCCGCTCGACGACGAGCATCATCCGTGGCGTGAGTTCACCGATGACGCCGAGTGTCTCGTTCATATCGACGAGAACAGCGGACATATCGGTCAGCACGGTGTCGAGTTGTTCCACGGTGACGTCGGCGTTCAGCGCCGCTCGGGCGAGCTTCTGGATGCGCTCACGCCCCGTGCGAGAGCCGGGTTGGCTGCCTTTTTCCTGGGTGTCGTCGACCGCCACGGCGCCAGTATTACAGGTGGGAACGCTTACTCGTGGTGATGTTCCAGCAGATCTGCCTGATTGATTCTGTACCGGGGCATACTCAACCACCTGCGTGTCTGCTCGTGGGCGCGGCCGATCAGCTCAGCCGAATGAGAGAAATCCGCCGGTGAGGTACGGACCGGGCATAGCGGCGGGACCACCCGTAGGTCGACTGTGCTCTCGAACCGGATGACATCGGCCGTCAGTCGTTGATTGATGGCGAGAGTCAGCGCATGAAGCACCATAGCCATTGCCCCCCTTGGGGGTTCGGATAGTGCGCACGCATATCCGGTGGGCAGCACCCAGATTTCGGTGGCGCCCAACGCGACGGCGTGCGAGAGCGGGGTGTTGTTGACGATGCCGCCGTCCATGAGATCTCGTCCGTCGATCGTGACTGGTGGCAGGATCGACGGAACCGCGGCGCTGGCCGCGATGGCGTCGATCGGGTTACCACGGGACAGCAGCACGTCCTGTCCGGTCAGCACGTCGGTGGCGACGACGTGCAGCGGGGTGGGAGCGTCTTCGAGCCTGGCGAACCGCAAGTGTGTCCGCAGCAGCCGGCGTAAACCCGAGTCCGACACCAGGCTGCGGCGACGGCCTATAAACCCCAAGAACCCCGTCGACAGACTGGTGGGGAAGACATCGTTGCGGGATAGCGCTCGCCATACCGCCGCCAGTGCATCGATACCGTCGGTGTCGGACCGCGCGGCTACCCAGCCGCCGTTGAGGGCACCCACCGAAGTTCCGACGATCAGGTCGGGGCGGATACCGGCCTCGGCCATCGCCAGCAGCATCCCCACTTGGATGGACCCGAGGCTGGCGCCACCGGACAACACGAACGCCGTTGTCATGAAACGACACTAGCGAGCTGAAGCGGCACGCTTGCCGAGGCTCTCGCACCGGAACATCTGAAAAGTCGTTCTGGACAGGTGTCTGGTTTTCCGGGACAGTAGACGCGGTAAGCGTGTCAGTCTGGAGCGGCCACGGGCGGCTAATTCCGTCGAAACTGCTGACAAATCGGCATTCAGTCTCACTGTGGGCTCGATTCGGCGTCGGCTAGCTGGCTAGACACCTGTCTATTTGGAGGTTGATGTGACCAGCGATCGTGTTGTGGTGACCGGCGCGTTCGGGTTGGTCGGGTCTGCTGTGGTGGCGGTTCTCGCGGCACAGGGTTACGCGGTGGTTGCCACGGACCTGCGCACCCCGGCGAACCTCGCAAGTGCACAGGGTCTTCCGCCCGAGGTGCAGGTTCGGTGGGCGGACCTCACGTCCGCCACGGAGGTTACGTCGTTGGTCGCGTCCACTACGCCCGCCGCGATTGTTCACCTGGCCGCGTTGATTCCGCCGTTCTGTTACGCGAATCGGCCGTTGGCGCAGGCGGTCAATGTCGAGGCGACGGGTTCCCTGCTCGCTGCGGCCGCGGACCTGGCGTCGCCACCGCGGTTCGTCCTAGCCTCCAGCGTTGCCGTGTACGGCGCCCGGAACCGATATCGCGACCAGGGATTGCTCACCGCGGGCACACCGGTCAATCCGAGCGACCTGTACGGCGCCCACAAGGTAGCGGCGGAAAACCTCGTGAAGTCCTCGAGTCTCGAATGGGTAGTGCTCCGGCTCGGTGGGGTGCTTACGGCTGCTCCTCGTTGGAGCATCGATCCCAACCTGCTGCGATTCGAAGCAGTACTTCCGTCGGACGGGCGGATCCAGACCGTCGATGTGCGCGACGTCGCGCGTGCCTTCTGTGCCGCGATCACGACAAGCCACGTAGATGAGGTCTTCCTCATCGGCGGTGACAGTTCCCATCGCACCACGCAGTCGGCCGTCGCAGCGGAAACGGCCGCGGCCATGGGGCTTGCCGGCGGCATTCCGATAGGACGACCGGGCGATCCCGACGATGACCGCAGCTGGTTCGTCACCGATTGGATGGATACCGGACGCTCCCAGCAGGTCCTCGACTTCCAGAGGCATGCGTTGCCTGCGATGCACGCCGAGACCAGCGCCGCGGTGGGGTGGAGGCGCGGGCCGCTGCGGCTGGCAGCGCCCATCGTGCGGACCGTGCTCAAAACCCAGTCGCCGTACCGCGGGATGGGTGGGCGGTTCGCCGATCCTTGGCGCGCGATCGAACGGTGTTGGGGCGATCCGCAATACTGAGGCGATGCGAAAGGTCGATGGATGAGTGACATTGAGCGGCTCGTTACCAGCGGAACTTTTGAGCTCGACGGCGGCAGTTGGGAAGTCGAGAACAACATTTGGCTGGTCGGCGACGGCGACGACGTGGTGGTCTTCGACGCCGCTCATTCGGCTCAGCCGATCATCGAGGCGGTAGGCGGCCGCAACGTGATCGCGGTGGTGTGCACTCATGGTCACAATGACCACATCACCGTCGCCCCCGAGTTGGGCCGGGCTCTGGATGCGCCGGTGCTACTACACCCGGCAGATGACATGCTGTGGCGAATGACGCACCCGGACAAGGAGTTCCGAAGTGTCGAGGATGGCGTGGTGCTGAGGGTGGGCGGTCTGGAACTGCACGCCCTGCACACACCGGGACATTCCCCGGGCTCGGTGTGCTGGTACGCGCCCGACCTGCGTGCGGTGTTCTCAGGCGATACCCTTTTTCAGGGTGGACCGGGTGCCACCGGCAGGTCGTTCTCCGATTTCCCAACGATTCTGCAGTCTATTTCGGGACGGCTCGGGCCGCTGCCCGCAGACACGGTGGTCTACACCGGGCATGGTGACACGACCACTGTCGGCGACGAAATCGTGCACTACGACGATTGGGTGGCGCGCGGCCACTAGCGCGCGGCGGTGCGGAATCGGTCGCGATAGGTCTTCGGTGAGACGCCCAGCTCGTTGATGAAGACCCGACGCAGCGTTTCGGGGCTCCCGAACCCGGCGATCCGTGCGGCTTCGGCGACCGTGCTTCCCGCGTCCAGGGCGCCGCGGGCTGCATCGATTCGAACGATCTCCACGTATCGTGCTGGGGTAGAACCTAATTCAGTGTGAAAGAGCCGAGTGAGCTGGCGGGTGCTCAGCGCCGCCCGCGAGGCGAGCTTGGCGACGCTGTGATTGGCGGCGGGGTCGGCGGCTATCGCGTCGGTTGCCGGACGAAGCGTGGAACCGGCGGGCGGTGCGGATTCCACAAGGACGGAGAACTGGGACTGGCCACCCGCGCGTTTGAGATAGACGACCAGCGACCGCGCTACCTCCCGGACGATGTCTGATCCGTAGTCATCCTCCACCAATGCCAGCGCCAAGTCGATACCCGCGGACACCCCGGCAGAGGTGAAAACATTTGCGTCCCTGACGAAGATTGCGTCGGGATCGACGGTGACGTTCGGGTATGCGCGTTGCAGCAGACCCGCGTGACGCCAGTGGGTCGTGGCACGACGACGATCGAGCACGCCGGCCTGAGCCAACAGGAAGGCTCCCGTACAGATGGACGCGATCCGACGGCAGCGCAAGGGAATCCGGGCTAAGGCGGCTACGAGCTCGGGGTCGAGTGGTCGGCCGATCAGCACATCCCCACCGGCCACCAGCACGGTGTCCGCGGACTCGATCGAGTCGATTGTCGCAGTTACCGTGAAGGATGATCCGATGGACGTCGCCACGTCACGGCCATCGACCGAAGCGACCACCAGTCGATAGTGCGCGCCGAATCGGTTGGCCTCCGCGAACACTTCGGCAGGCCCGGCCAGGTCGAGCAGCTTCATGCCGTCGAACACCACGATGGTGACGAGCCGCTCATCGGTCATGCTCTCAGGATCGCAGATGCGCGCCCGAACACATGTCCGGATCTGTGGGATGGACGGCGGATACGCACCTCTCGCCAAACTGCTGGTGCGCCACAGACTCGGGAGTGACCGAGTTCCCAGGAAAGAGGAAACGCCATGACTGAGATTGCCGGAATCGAGATCCCCGATAGCCCGCTGGTCCGGGAGATCACCGAGTACATCCGCGATACCGAGGACGATCTGCTGTTCCACCACTCTCGCCGGGTGTACCTCTTCGGCGCGCTGCAGGGGCAGCGCCGCGGTGTGAAACCAGATCTGGAGCTGCTGTACGCCGGCGCAATGTTCCACGACATCGGGCTCACCGATGCATACCGACAGTCCGACCTGCGGTTCGAGGTCGACGGCGCGAATGCCGCCCGCGACTTTTTGACCGAACGCGGAGTGAGCGCCGAGGACGCCCAGAACGTGTGGCTGGCCATCGCGCTGCACACCACGCCCGGGGTTCCCGAATTCCTCAGCCCGGAGGTGGCTCTGGTGACGGCAGGTGTCGAGACGGACGTGGTTGGTATTGAGCGGAATGCGCTGTCTGCCAAAGATTTAGATTCGGTGACTGCCGCTCATCCGCGTCCCGACTTTAAGAACAGGATTCTGAAGGCCTTCTTCGAGGGCAATCGGCATCGGCCGCGCAGCACGTTCGGCAACATGAACGCCGATGTGCTCGCGCATTTCGACCCGTCATTCATACGGGATGATCTGGTGGAGCTAATCCGAGCCAACAGCTGGCCGGAGTAGATCAGCGCCTAGAAGGGCGGTGGGTCTTTGGCGGCGAGTGTGGCCAGGGCTGCTTCGCGTTGTAATCGTTCTTGGTGGTTCAGGTTTCGTTCTGCCTGACGCCGACATGCACGTTCCTGTTTTCGGGTGCGCTGGCGGGTAAGGGTGGGGAAGAGGAACCAGCTGGCGGGGCTGGTGGCATAGGTGTGCCCCGTGGGCGCCTTCCACACCACGGTGCCGTCGGGTTCTTGGACCTCGGTCCAGTTACCGAAGGTCTTCAGGAGATGGTGCTTGCGGCACAACGCCTTCAGATTGGAGCCGGTGGTGAGCCCACCGGAGGCCCAGGGCACGGTGTGGTCGATATCGGTGCGGTCGGCGGCGGCTTCGCAGCCGGGGAATCGGCACAGCTGGTCGCGGGAGCGCACGAAGGCAGCCAGCCCGCTAGAGGGGCGGTATCCGGCGCTGCGGGAATCGGTGAGCGTGCGAGTGCGGACACCGGCGGCCGCGGCACGGGCGTGCTCGGCGGCTAGCACCCCGAAGCCCGGAACATGTGCCGGTACATCATCATGGCCGTCGAGGGTGGATTGATTGACGACCACGTTGACGAGGACCGCGACATCGGCGACATCGCGGCCGGCGCAGTCGGGATGTCCACAGGTGCAGCGCATCTGGTCAAGGCCGCGAGTCAATGCGCCTACGGCATCGGCTCGGCGCTGGGCCTTAGTACGTGGGTCTGCCGGGCACACGCTGTCGGCCAAAAGATCGAGGCGCTTGTCCAGTGCCACGGCATGGGTGGCCTGCAAGGTGCCCCAGATTTCGGCGACCGGTTCTCCGTTACCGAGGGGGCGGATCTCGACATGCCGGCCCTCGTTGGCGGACTTGCTGCGCCGCACAGCGTCCCGATCGAAGCGAAGCACCAGCGCATCCAGCGCCGTGATGATGCGTTTGTGTGACCAGTGTGCCCAGCGGGGCAGGGCCTGGACGATGGCAGCATCTACTTCAGCCACCACCGCGTCGTCGTCGACGAGTTCGGTGCGATTGACGATCAACGCGACCGTTCGAAAGTCGAGATCGCCAGCGGCGAAGCGTTCGGCGACTGCTCTGAGCCGGTGCCGCAGAACCTGGGCGTAACGCATCTGGCTGGAGGCCAATGCCTGCGTGATGCCCTGAGCCGCGGCAATTTCGGCAGCAACCCGATCCCAGCGATCCAACGGGTGACGGTCACGCTCGTCGGGCTTGTCGAGGTCAGCGCGCCGGTCTACCAGCACACCGATCGCGTCCAGTCGCCGGGCACATGCCTGCGCCTCGGCACGCTGTGCCGACGTGACCACGTCGATCAGATCTGCGTCAGGCAACGAATCGAACACATGTTTGAATGTAGCGGAATTCCCTGTGCCGCACCTGGTGCAGGACCATCGTTGTGGATAGATCGCGGATTGTGGATAAACCGGAGGGTCAGGTGCCGGTCGGCGGGCTAGTTGGTGTTCGCGTATGCGTCGAGAGCGGTAGCGGCACAACGGCGCCCGACCTCGATGACCTCAGTGGCACGATGAAAGTCGAGACTGCGGCTGACACTGCGGGGCACCTCGATAAGGACATCCGGCGGGTGTGCCGCGAGCTGCATGCGGGCAAGTGCCGACTGCATGACCTCGATGGTCCGGTTCATCACTTCGAAGCTCGTCAGTTTGGCGGCGGGATCTGGTTGGCCGGCTGCCTCGGTGTCATCGGTTTCGAAGAGCGCCGAGGTGCTCCGCAACAGTCGGTTCAACCACTCTGTCGTCACGCGCGGTTCACGAGGCTCGGGGTCAAGGGGCGGCGCCGGAGTGCGTAATTCGTCGCCTCCGCTGAGGCTTACCGCCACCCGCAGCTCGGCGTGTACCCCGGCCAGGGGTGCCACCGCCATCAGGTCCAGAACGCCGCCGTCTGCCAGCACTCGGCCGTCGAGCACGTGCGGAGAGATCATCCCGGGAATCGCGATAGAAGCACGGATTGCGGAGGACAACGACCCGCGCTGTAGCCATACCGATTTTCCGGCGATCAAGTCGGTCGCGACGGCGGTGAACGGGATCGGCAGGTCTTCGATCGCGACGTCGCCGAGCAGCTCGCGCACCACGTCGAGGATCTTCTCGGCGCGGAAGAAGCCGGGGCTGGTCCATGTCGGGTCCAACAGCCGGAGCACCGCACGCTGGGTCAGCGACGTTGCCCACGAGGTGAATTCGTCGAGTGCTCCGGCCGCTTCCAGGCCGCCCACCAGTGCACCCATTGACGAGCCCGAGATCCCGGAGATCTGGAACCCGCGCTCGTGCAACTCTTGGATCACACCGATATGGGCATAGCCGCGTGCGCCGCCGGCGCCCAGCGCCAGCGCGATCTTGGTGCCGGGCGTATTTGCACCCACCTCGTCAGTCATCGACTCAATCTTTGCAAGAGCGAGGCCAGGTATCCAGGTGAGGTGTGCGACACCGGCTATTGGCGAGCGTGGGGGTCGGATGCGTTGAGCATCGCGACCACTTCGTCGTAGTCACCGCGCGCCTCGCCGTAGCGTAGGAACTTCACCCGCTCTACCTGAATCTCGGCGGCATCGGGCTGGGTCTCCAGCAGGCTAACCACTTCGTTGACGAAGTCCTTCAGGGGCATCGCGAAGCCACTTTCTTGCTGTCCCGGCATGAGATCTGTGCGAACCGCGGGTGGCTGGAGTTCCTTGACCGTGACCCGGGTGTCCGCGAGCTGCAGCCGGATCGACTCACTGAGCATGTGGATCGCGGCTTTGGACGCGTTATAGCTGGGTGTGACCTTCAGCGGCGCGAAAGCCAACCCGGACGACACCGTGATGATGGTGGCTTCGGGTTGTGCCTGTAGGTGCTCGATGAAATTGGCGATCAAGCGAATCGGACCGAGCACGTTCGTGGTGACGATTTCCTCGGCCGACTGAAGGAACGACTCTGGGTGATGCCAGTCCTCGACGCGCATGATTCCAGCCATCGCGATAAGGACATTCACGTTGGGATGGTCGGCGAGTACCTGTTGTGCAGCGGTGCGAATGCTCGCCGGATCGGCGATGTCGATCTGCACGGCCGAGATGCCGGGGTACTCAGCGCTGATTTGCTCCAACAGCTCGGTGCGGCGGCCGCCGACTATCACGGTATTGCCCTTGGCCTGCAAGGCCAACGCGAGTTCCAGGCCGATCCCGCTGGTGGCCCCTGGGATGAACACTGTGTTGCCCGAAATTTTCATCAGCGGCCCTTCGATTTGATGATGTGTACGGATCGTACATATAGCATAATGTACGGTACGTACACATAGTTGGCAAGGAGTGGGAGACGATGGTGACTGCGGCAGGGGATGAGGTGAAGCAGCCGCGGCGAGGGCGTCGGCCGGCCGACGAGGTGCGCGAAGAAGTGCTTCAGGCCGCGGGCGACCTGCTATTCGCCGAGGGGATGAACGGATTCACCATCGACAAGGTCGCTGCCCTTTCCGGTGCCAGCAAGATGACGATCTACAAGTGGTGGCCGTCCAAGGGGGCTCTTGCGCTCGACGGTTACTTCCGAAAGGTCGAACCGGAGTTGGAGTTCCCCGACACCGGGGAGATCGAGCGTGACCTCCGCACCCAACTGCGCGCTTTCCTTGGCATCATTCGGAACACTGTTGGGGGCGGAATCATCGGCGAACTCATTGGTCAGGCCCAAGTGGATCCGGAACTCAAAGCGGCCTTTCTGCAACGGTATTCAGGTCCCCGTCGAGCTCTCGCGGTGGCGGCGATACGTCGGGCGCAGGACCGCGGCCAGCTCGGTGCGAACGTGGACCCGGAGGTCGTTGTGGACCAACTGTGGGGCGCTTGCTACCACCGGCTACTGATACCCGACCAGCCGCTGACAGAGGATTTTGTGGACGCCGCGTTGAACAACCTGTTCGGTGGGATCAGAGCCTGAGATGTGCGGTTCGGGAATAAGCCCGGCAGATCCGCGGGTTTGACGCGGTATGCCACGTCAGTTCACCGAAGCCGAACGCCAGGAATTTCTCGCGGACAAGCACATCGCTGTGCTGTCAGTTGCCGCCGGTGATCGTCCGCCGGCCAGCGTGCCGATCTGGTACGACTACGCGCCCGGTGGAAACATCCGAGTCAACACCAGCGCAGGGAACCGCAAGGCGCGTCTTATCGAGCAGGCCGGGGCGGTGACCTTGACGGTGCAGCGTGAAGAGCTGCCGTACCAGTACGTAGTCGTCGAAGGCACGGTCGTTGACACAGCTCGGCCGGCTCCTTCGGACGCTCGCGAGGCCATCGCCATCCGCTATTTCGGCGAAGAGGCCGGGCGAGAGTTCGCGAGCGCCTATGACAATGCCGACACGGTCCTGTTCACGATTCGCCCAGACCGCTGGTTCACCGCGGACTTCTCGGGCGACTTCTGAGCCGTAACCGGAGACTAGGGACTCAGGGTCACGGGGTGGTTGATCTGGCTTTGTTCTTCCGCGACGTGTTTGACGGTGGGCCACCAGATAGCGAGGTCGATGAGTTGGGTGAGTTCGTCTTCGCGGGTGGCGGTAGCGGATAGGGGTGCGCTGCTGGCAGGTGCAAGGTTGGCGGTGTCTGGCTGGGCGATTGCTTTGGCTATCTGCAACGCGTGCAGGGCACTTTGGTTGACGTCGATCCTCGGCGGGCAGGCGTGGACGAGTTGTTGTCGGTCGGTGGGGGTTAGTTCGGTGATGTGAGGGGCCAGTTGCAAGAGGGCGTCCCGGATTTCGATGATGACGCGGTGCAACTGAAAGTCCGTGACTGGCTGGAGTTGTTGCGGTGGCTCGTTGAGGACGGTGTCGGGGTAGGCGGCGGTGAGATCGGTCCATAGGGGTTGGAGTTTTCGCCAGGTGTGGCCGTTGGTATCGCGGTGCAGGAGGGCCTGGGCGGCTACGAAGCAGGGGCCCAGGGCCAGGGGCAGAACGGCGAGTAGTGCTACGAAGATGGCGTGGGAGTAGAACGTTTGGCGTACCTGGAGGGTGTGGGCCAGCTGGAGGCGTTCAAGCAGAACCAGGGTGAATATGGCTAGGCCGGGTAAGCAGATGGCGCCGGCAAGCCCGATGAGTTCGACCACGATGAGACGTTCGGCGACGGTTTTGTTGGGGCGGCGAAAGCGGGTAGCTAGGAGCCGCAAGATCATGGCCGCCGCAGTGACAGATAGGACCGACCACACGAGTGCGGCGAGTACCTCTGAGTTGTCGCCGGCTAATGCGATGGGTTGGTGGCGAACGCGGGGGCCAGTGGCGATGACGCCCAGTATCGCGATGGTGATAAAGGTTGCGATCCGATATTGGTGGTAGCCGCGGGCGAGGGCGGCCGGGTCGGTGTTGTCGATCATGGCGATGAATCCGATGAGTTCGGGGCTGATCAACAGCAGCAGGGCGAACGGGATTTGGGACATCGTGGTCGGAGGGCACGGTATGGCCGCAGCCAGCAGGTGCTGCACACCCGGTTCAGTGAACACTTGCGTGGCGGCAACGAAGATCAGCGCCCTGTTTCGGTGTCGAGCGGCGAGCCCGGTGCCCAGCCAGCGCAGCCGAAACGCCAGCACCAACGCAAAAAGAGTTAGGACTGGCCAAGAGATAAAGCCCGGTATCGAGCTGGTCACTCGTTCCCCAGGAGGATTTCGGTGAGGGTCCGATCTTTGGGCGTATGACTGAGGATGAGGCTGGCGAAGAGTTCGGCGTCGTGTTCGGCGGTGGTGTTGTAGGCGCTGCGGCCAAGGGCGGCTTTGACGGTGGCAGGGTCTAGGTTGGGCGTGAGCGCCGAGACCATCTGCGCTGTATCGGTTTTCGCGTTCTTGTCGTGACCGAGCAGCATGTGGCCAAGTTCGTGCAGGATGATCTGATCGGCGTGCAAGCGGGAGGTTCCGTCTTGATACAGCACGACGTCGTCGTGTTCGCGGACAAGCCACAGGCCACAGGCGCTTCCTGCAAGCAATGCACCGTCCACCGGTAGAAGCGTGATTCGGCGACCGCGTAGCTGTTCGACCGTGTGGACGAATGCCGCCCGGTCCCATGGGGCGGGTACGGGCAGCTGCCCGATGAGCTGGCGCATCTCGGCTTCGGTTGAGCCGCTGTGCTGCAAGCGTTTACGGCGAAGTCTCATCTGAGGGTCCGATCGGGGGCAGGTTTTCCAGCTGGCGCAGGCGATCGACGATGCCGGCCAGGTTTCCGATCGACTCGGGTGTCAGCCCGGACAGTCTGGTGGCGATATCGCGGATGCCGTTGTCGCGCATGGCCTTGACGAGACCAAGCTCCGACTCGATCGCGGCGTCGCCGCCGGTGTCAATGAGGTAGGAGGCAGGGACGCCGAAGTACTCGGCGACGGCCTGCACATTCTGAACGGTCGGGTTGGTGCGCTTGCCGGTGCGCAACAGGCACAGGTACGGCGCACTCATCTGAACCCCAGTCTTCTCGAAGATTCCGTCGGCGACCGCCGCATCTGACGGCGGTTCGCCCGCAGGACTCATGACCTCGTACAACTTGGTGAGCTTAGCTGCCAGGCTCTGATGGCGCATGTCCTCAGCAACCTGCAGCTCGCCGTCCTTGCTCGCCATTTACCCCATCCGTTCGTCGACTTTCCCGCCTTCCTGACAAGCTACCCCAGTCCTTGACCAGTAACCGCACTACATGCATAGTTTTTCCAGTAAATATTGCTAGAGAAGTCGTTGACTGATATACATCTGCGTGTGCCGCCGCGAAGCGTGGCATCCAACCCACCGGTTGTGCCAAGACGGGGAGATACGCGGTTGACTAGTTCATTAGCGCGCAGACGCTCGAAGTGCTGCGTCACCGTCGCAACGTCGGCGGCAGTTGCGGCTGTGATCTTGATCGGTGCGCCCTGTGCGGTTGCGGATCCGCAGGTGATGCCGGATCAGTATCAGCAGTTCGTGACCGATGACGGGTGGACTGTCGGGTTGACGATGACCAATGAGGTCATCGATCACATCGACAACATCGCCGGTGCGAGCAACTCGTGGCAAGCCCGGGTGTCCTACCGCGCGGAGGCCAGGATCTCGGGAGCAGGTTCAGCGGTCATTCAGGACGCACAGCTGGAGACCGGATACTTCGTGGGCTGCCGCACCGACTCCTCCTCGGGTGTCGAGCTTGGCGGTGACCTCGGGTTGACGCTTAGCCAGCAGCTCAACGGCCAGGCCTATGGCGGGGCTTATGGCGGCGGCCAGGGCGGGTCTGGTGGCGGTGGGGGTCAGGGCGGCGGTTTCGGTGGCGTCTCCGGTGGAGCCTCGGTGGGTGCCCAAGAGCACATAGGTGGCTACATGCGGGTGCTGCTCAAGCCCGGTGGCTTGGCTCAGCTGCCAATGGACCGGATCAACTTCCGCAACATGCACGCGGTCTCGCAGGTACGTAACCAGAACGTCGAGGCCGACGGCTGCGGTGGTCAGGTGAAGATCCAGTCCTTCGCCACGTTCCGGATTCGTACCGAGAACGGCAACGACACTCAAACCGTTTACGGCGAGCCGAAAGACCTGTGATGACGAAGGTTTTCAGAATTGCGCTGATGCTTCTTGCTGTTGGGCTGGTTGTCATACCCGCCGAGGGGTCGGTCATGACAACCAGCCGGGCATATGCCGATCCGGTGGTTCCGACGCCTGCACCGCTGCCGGCGCCGCGCGAGATGCCCCAAGATGCGCCGCGCATCAACAATATTGGCGGGGCCAAAGTCTCATCGAGTGCCCCTCAGGGCGAGGGCAACGGCATGGGCCAGCCGTTGGCGGCCGCACGTGAGCTGTCGAATTTCACGGTGCCGATGTTCGCCAAGGACGGTGTCTTCTTCCCAACCACCTGGGCGGGTAAGAATATCGCGATCCACCTGCCGGGTGAGATGACGCTGCAGGCGGCGGCGTGGTCGGGTGATGGCGGCGCTACCTACACCTCCAATGATGTGGATTATCAGGTGATTCCGTTCTCCGGTGGTGGCGGTGACATCGTGATTCGCCGCAAGACGATCTTCTCGCCGTCAGATATGCAGGTCGGGGTGCGCATCCCTGAGGGCACGCACTTGCGCCAGGGCACCAACGTGGTCTTGGTCGAATCAGATCCGCACCCCGGCGCCCC
>NZ_JBFAGW010000007.1:0-255190 GCF_040653875.1 Mycobacterium sp. NPDC050853 | reverse complement strand
TGGGGCTCCCCTTCTTTGTCGATGTAGTTGATATCGGCGACGGTTCCCGGCGGACCGTAGATTTCGTACATCACACGTTTGGGCTTGGAGTTGTTCTTGTCGTCGGTCATGCTGCCGGCATAGGTGGGCAACTGTTGTGAACCGAAAATGCCGCGAATTCGCCATACCGCAAAGCCGGCAATGGCGATGACAAGCACCATCACCACCGGGATCCAAGCCCGCTTCAAAACGCTGAGAATCGTAAAACCCCTTCACCCGTTGGCGTTTCGCGAGGCGACGCCGTTCACTGGCCCGAACCTGGCTCAACTACTGATCGGATTCCGCACCCATCCGCCCGCTCGGCAGGGCGACGCAGCAATCGCCGCGCGGCGGCTCCTTCGAGCGTGCGATACCCGGGCGCAAGAGACCGGACATTTGTCGAAGTAAACCATGCCTAAGGTCGGAACAGTTGGCTCCCTTCCAGCGCGTTTATCGGGATCTTTAACGCATACCACGTGCGTAACGCACGCTACCGGGTGGTTCGCAACGTCGCAAATCACACGCCGTGCGTTATCCTCAGCGAGTGGCGCAACTGACATTCCAGCGCGCCCGCACCGACGAAAAGAAGCGTCAGCGGGCGGCGGCGATTGTGGAAGCCGCACGCTCGATGGCTGTGGAATCCGGTGTCACCTCGGTGACGCTGACCGCGGTCGCCAATCGCGCCGGGGTGCACTACTCCGCGGTTCGGCGCTACTTCAGCTCCCACAAGGAAGTGCTGCTGCACCTGGCCGCCGAAGGTTGGACCCGCTGGTCAGACACGGTGCGTGCCTCGCTTGATGTACCAGGACGCGGCTCCGCTGCCGGTGTCGCCGAAGCGCTCGCTCACGGCCTGGTAGACGATCCCCTGTTTTGTGATCTGCTGGCGAACCTGCATCTGCACCTCGAACACGAGGTAGATGTCGAGCGCGTCGCCGAGGTCAAGCAGATCAGCAACGCCGCCGTGATTTCGATCGCCGAATCGATCGAACGCAGCCTCCCCGAAATCGGTCGTACGGGTTCACTGGACATCCTGGTGGCCGCCTTCTCGCTCGCTGCGATGCTCTGGCAGGTATCCCATCCTCCGGAGGGGCTCGAGCACGACTACCAGAGTGAACCCGGTGTCCCGCCAGACTGGAATCTCGACTTCGAACCGGCGTTGACCAGGCTCTTGACAGCGACGTGTATCGGAATCGTCGCGCAGGCGCGCTGAAGCCGGCCGCTCAGGCGGTCCATCCGGTCTCGGCCGCCCACGCCAGTGCGCGCGGATACGCCCGTGCGAACCAGGGTTCCTTGGCATCCACGTAGGCGGCGGGATCACCGTCGACCGCAGCAGCTGCGTGCTCGGCCGCTTGTTTGACTGAAAGGTATTCGGCCCGCGCCTGTTGATCCGCGCGCAGCCAATCCCGGAAAATCAGAGCGAATCGCTGACCCGGCCACCCGTCCACTCGTACATGCACCAGCGCCGCACGCCCCGGATCGGCGGCGGCGTGAATTCGCTTGCCCCATTTGGCGGTCTCGGTGTCATGCGGGTCATCTGTGGTGATACCCGCAATCGGCGGCAGCCCGATATCGGCCAAGGGATCAGCCAGTGCATCGGCCACCTCGAGGGACTCGACGGTTACCTGGATATCGATAACATCCTTGGCATCCAATCCGGGCACGGCGGTCGAGCCGACATGATCTATCCGCAGCGCCTTCGAACCGCAGGCCACTGCGATCCGGTTTATTGCACGCTGTGCCTGTGTCGGCCAACTGGGATCGGCGGGCGCCAGCACCGGTTCCCACTGTGCCCGCTGCCGTGTGCGTAGGTTGTGCGCATACGGCAAGAGCCGCTCGGCCCACAGGCCGCGTACCGTCTGCGCCAATGTCTCGGGGTCACCCGAATTGTCCAGCCACACATCGGCGATGGCGCGGCGTTGTTCCTCGGTGGCTTGGGCGCCAATACGTGCACGGGCGTCCTTCTCGTCCATCCCACGGTGAGCGACCAGGCGCCGCACTCGCGTTTCCGCATCCGCATGCGCCATCAGGACCAGGTGATAGAACGGCGCGAGCGAGTTCTCGGTGAGCAGCGGAATATCCTCCACCACAACGGTGTCAGCCCCCGCTGAGGCCATCAACTCTGCCCGACGTGCACCCGCCAACGGGTGCACAATCCCGTTGAGCGTGGCTCGATGCTCATCATCGCTGAAGGCAATCGCTGCAAGCGCGGGGCGATCGAGAGCACCGTCGGGTCGCAGGATCGAATCCCCGAATGCCTCGACCAGCGCCGCCAGCCCGCGGGTTCCCGGTTCCACCACCTCACGCGCGATGACATCGCTGTCGACGATGAAGGCACCGCATTCGGCGAGTGTCCGTGACACCGTGGACTTCCCCGCACCGATCCCGCCGGTCAGACCGATCCGCAACATGTGGGGCAGTCTGTCACAGCGTCCGCGTCGCCTGATCACCAGCACCGGCGAGTCACCTGTGGTCATGGGTGGAAAGCGCTTCGCGGCAACGTGATTCCGGGCTTTTGGTGCATAGGAAAGGGGCCCCGGTCGCAATGACCGGGGCCCCTCTTTGTCTACAGCTGAATTACGCGTTGCCTGCCAGCTTCTCGCGCAGCGCAGCGAGCTGCGCGTCGCCGGCGAGCGAGCCACCCTGCGGAGCCGAATCCTCGGACCGCGAGGAGCTGCTCGAGGACGCTGCCGAGGCCTCTGCCTCGGCAGCGGCAGCGGACTTCTCCATCTGAGTGGTGTGCATCTTGTGACGACGCTCGGCCTCGGCGTACCGGGCCTCCCATTCGGAGCGCTCCTTGTCGTGACCCTCGAGCCATTCGTTGGTCTCGGCGTCGAAGCCCTCCGGGAAGATGTAGTTGCCCGCGTCGTCGTAGCTGTCGGCCATGCCGTACTTCGACGGGTCGAACTCCTCGGTGTAGTCCTCGTTGGCCTGCTTGAGGCTCAGCGAGATGCGGCGACGCTCCAGGTCGATGTCGATGACCTTGACCATCGCGTCATCGCCGACGCCGACAACCTGATCCGGCACCTCGACGTGGCGCTCGGACAGCTCGGAGATGTGCACCAGACCTTCGATGCCCTCTTCGACGCGGACGAAGGCGCCGAACGGCACCAGCTTGGTGACCTTGCCCGGCACAATCTGGCCGATCGCGTGGGTGCGCGCGAAGTGGCGCCACGGATCTTCCTGAGTTGCCTTGAGTGACAAGGAAACCCGCTCGCGATCCATATCGACGTCGAGCACCTCGACGGTGACCTCGTCGCCCACCGTGACGACCTCGGACGGGTGGTCGATGTGCTTCCAGGACAGCTCCGAAACGTGCACCAGGCCGTCAACCCCACCGAGATCGACGAAGGCGCCGAAGTTGACGATCGAGGACACGACACCCTTGCGGATGGCTCCCTTGGTGAGCTGGTTCAGGAACTCGCTGCGCACCTCGGACTGGGTCTGCTCCAGCCAGGCGCGGCGGCTCAGCACCACGTTGTTTCGGTTACGGTCGAGCTCGATGATCTTGGCCTCGATCTCCTTGCCGATGTACGGCTGCAGATCGCGGACACGACGCATCTCGACCAGCGACGCGGGCAGGAAGCCGCGCAGGCCGATGTCGAGGATCAGGCCGCCCTTGACGACCTCGATGACGGTGCCCTTGACGGCCTCGTCCTTCTCCTTGAGTTCCTCGATCGTGCCCCACGCGCGCTCGTACTGAGCACGCTTCTTGGACAGGATCAGGCGACCTTCCTTGTCCTCCTTGGTGAGGACCAGGGCCTCGATCTCATCGCCCACGGAAACGACCTCGTTGGGGTCGACATCGTGCTTGATCGAGAGCTCGCGGGAGGGGATGACACCTTCGGTCTTGTAACCGATGTCTAGAAGAACTTCGTCGCGGTCAACCTTGACGATGGTGCCTTCGACGATGTCGCCATCGTTGAAGTACTTGATCGTCTTGTCGATAGCAGCGAGAAAATCCTCGGCCGAGCCAATGTCGTTGATGGCTACTTGGGGCGAGGTGACGGTAGGACTTGGCATGTGTGGGGTTGCTCCGGACAAGTTGTGTAGTAGGGACAGATCTGGCACAGCTAGCTTTAGCTGTGGGCGTGCTGGTACCTCCGCATGTTGCGGCAGAGATGCGCTTTACCTTACTCGACTGCCCTCCACCAGCACAAACCCGGTCGTCTCGGTAGGTGTTTACACCAGCTGGTTACCGCTCCCGAGCGTGCACTCGCCGCTACTCTTCGGTGGTGTCCTACGCACCCGCGCCTGCACCCATGCCGCCCATGCCCGGATTCCCCCAGCGGATCAGGAAGGTGGGGGCACCGATCGCTCTCATTATCGTGCTTGCCCTGGTGACAGGGTTGATCATCATCGGACTGCTGGCCTCCAACGTTGTCGGCGCGACGATCGGGCTGGTCCTCTCGAGCATCGCGATCGGTGTCGTCGTCCTCTCCTATCTCTGGCTGGATCGGTGGGAACCGGAGCCCTCAAGGCTGCTCGTGCTCGCCTTCGTCTGGGGCGCGTCACTGGCCGTCGTCGTCTCGGTCGCGCTCGAACTGGCCTTCGGCTCTGTCCTCGACCCACAAGGCGGTACCAGCTTTTCGTCGATCGCAATCCGCGCACCATTCATCGAAGAGGCTGCCAAGGGCCGCATTTTTGCTGCTCATGTTGACGGGCAGCCGCCGCCGGGAACTCAACTCGCTCACCGATTGCCTGGTTTACGCGGGCATCACGGCCGCCGGGTTCGCATGGCTGGAAGACATCGCTTACATCGGCAGCGGCAACACTGTCGGTCAATCGCTCCTCACCGCGATACTGCGGCTGGGCTTAGGCCCATTCGCCCACTCGCTGTTCACCACCATGACCGGAATCGGCATCTACTACGCCCTGCAGCAACGCAGTGCTTTCGCCAAGTTCTTGTGCATCGCGGTCGGCTACCTCGCGGCGGTGTTCATGCACGGCCTCTGGAACGGCTCGTCCTTCCTCGGGTTCGAGGGGTACCTCGCGGTGTACGCGCTATGGATGGTGCCGATATTTGTGCTGATGATCGTGGTCGGAGTACGCAGCCGCCGTAAGGAGCAGCGCGTTGTCGCAGAGAAGCTGCCCGGCATGGTGGCTGCCGGACTGGTCACTCCCAATGAGGCCACCTGGCTGGGCTCACTCAAGGATCGCAAGCACGCCATTGCCGAGGCCAAACGAATCGGTGGGCCTCCCAGTGGATCCGCGGTGAAGAACTTCGCGGCGCAGGTTGTGGAGCTGGCATTCGTCCGCGATCGCATCGAACGCGGTTCCCGCGACCCGCGAGACGTCGAAATGCAGACCGAGGAGGCGTATGGGGTCATGGCCGCTCGGGCTGGCGCGCCGGTCTTGCAAGCACTCTCGGGATACCGCGCATCCTTCACGGGGTAGCGTGATCAGAGGTCAACGGCGATCAGGAGAATCATGTCCGACACTGCAGAAAACGCCCTGCTAGACGTCCTCATCGTGGGTGCTGGGATATCCGGCGTCAATGCCGCCGTCCGGCTGAGCGCGGCGGGCCGCAGCTTCCACATCGTCGAAGGCCGCGAACGTATCGGAGGAACCTGGGATCTGTTCCGATACCCGGGAATTCGCTCCGATAGCGATATCTACACGCTCAGCTTCGGATATCACCCCTGGCATGAACGCAACACCATCGCCGACGGGGCCGATATCCGCGACTACCTTGAGCATGCCGCCCGGGATTACGGCATCGACAGCCAGATCACCTTCTCCGCCAAGGTCACCGGCGCCGATTTCCGTACCGATACCGATACCTGGACGGTGCGGGTGGACACCCCGACGGGACCGACGACCTATCAAGCCCGATTCCTGTATCTGTGCACCGGCTACTACAACTACGACGACGGCTACACCCCCGAATTCCCGGGGATCGACGACTTCTCCGGGCAGCTGATCCATCCCCAGCATTGGCCGGAGGATCTGGACTGCGCGGGTAAACAGATAACGGTTATCGGCAGCGGCGCGACGGCCATCACTCTGGTGCCCTCATTGGCGCGCGCGGGCGCGAAGGTGAGCATGTTGCAGCGCTCCCCGAGCTACGTCTACCCCATCAGTCGGGCTGATCCGATCGTTAGCGTCGTCCGAAAAGTGTTACCGGCCAATATTGTTCAGCACTTTGCGCGCATCTGGCTGGGCGGATTCAGCTGGATGATGTATCACGTCTGTCGTCGGGCGCCCGGATTTGCCAAATGGTTCATCAGACGGCGGATCTCCAAGTTGCTACCCGCCGACTACCCGGTAGACGTTCATTTCAAGCCGCGCTACAACCCCTGGGATCAACGCGTATGCGCCGATACCGACGGGGATCTCTTTGAGGCCATCAGTGCCGGCGGTGTCCGCATGGTCACCGACACCATCGACTCCTTCACACCATCGGGCATCCGGTTGGGATCCGGCGAGGAACTGCGCGCCGATGTGATCATTACCGCAACCGGTCTCAACCTTCAGATATTCGGCGGTATCGCATTGAGCGTGGACGGCACCCCGGTCGATTCTCCGAATCGGTTCATCTACAAGGGATATCTGATCGAGGGGGTGCCGAACGCCGCATGGAGCGTCGGCTACACCAATGCGTCGTGGACTCTGCGCGCCGATCTGAGCGCACGGGCCGTCGTGCGGCTTCTCGACTATATGGACAGCCGTGGTTACACCCATGCGTATCCAGACCGACATGGCGAGGAGCTTGAAGCGCGCCCGTTCTTCAACCTGTCATCGGGCTATGTCAGCCGCGGCGAGGACCACATGCCCCGTTCGGGAGTGAAGGGTCCATGGGCCATCCGACACAACTATGTGCTGGATGTCCTTGCGTTCCACCGTGACCGAATGGATGAAAACATGCGATTCGGCGCAGCCAAGTCGAAGGCCGTGTCCTCGGCCGCCTGAACCCTGGCCGCCTTAAACTGTCGGGGCGATCTCCGAATCGCCAAGCTCTGCTAGGTGTCTCAGGACCCGAAGGAACGCATCGCGATCCGCCGAAGACACTCCGGCCAGTATTCGCTTTTCGTTGTCTTGAATCGCTTTCTGTGCCGCCGCAACGGTTTTCCGACCGCTGGCGGTCAACGACAACAGATTGCTTCGCCGGTCACCGGGGTCGGGCTGGCGATTGATCATCTTTCGATTCTGCAGATCGTCGAACACTGCGATGATGCGCGTGCGGTCGGCGCCGATGGCGTCGGCCAGACTGGCTTGGCTGCTCGCCTCGTTGTCCCTCAGTGCCGTCAACACGATGTAGGCCCACATGGTCAGGCCGTGCTTCTCCAGGTGCGGTAGTTCCGCACGCGTCAACGATCGGCCGAGCGGGACCACTAATGCCGCGAGGTCCGGCCGGCCTTCTGGTGTCTGTTGCGCCACGGACAACACAATAGCCGACCATCGCTGATCATATTCTTGATAAATCATATGCATGTGCATATGATTTATCGCATGATGCAAGCCAGGGACCGCAAGGTAGTCGTCGAGCGGGTCATCGACGCCAACGCGCAACGGATTTTCGACCTGCTCGCCGATCCGGCGGGCCATACCGTGATAGACGGCACCGGTGCGGTGCAGAATCCCGTGCTTGACGCGCCCGCTCGGCTCTATCTCGGCGCGAAGTTCACCATGGGCATGCGTACACGGCTGCCCAATCTGGCTCCCTCCTCCCTCGTTCAGGTGATGGTTGCGCTCACGCATCACGGTCGGCTCACCAACGTCGTGAGAGAGTTCGAAGAACCACGCCGTATCGCCTGGCGAAACTTCGGCAAGCACATATGGCGTTACGAGCTGGAACCATTGACGGACGAGCGAACGTTGGTGCGCGAAACCTTCGACTACTCAACGAATATCGCGCCATGGCTGCTCGAATTGGCCCGGTTCCCCGCCGTCAACCGCCGCGCCATGGAGGAAACGTTGGACAGGCTCGCCGATGCTGTCAGCATGAAGGTATGACGGACCTGCTCTGGCCCTAATCTCTCGCTGGATGAGCGCCACTCGGCGGTACAAACACCGCCGCGCACTCACCTGGACCTCTACACGCATGACCAGCCCGGCGAAGTGGAACGGCTCATAGAACTCGGGGCGACTGGCCACGCCCGGACGGTGCCGATTTCGTCACCTTGGAGGATCCCGAGGGGAATCGGTTCGACGTCGTGCAGTTGCGCTGAATCACTTGTGCCACTTTGGTTTCTGGAGTCACAGGCATCGAGGACTTGTCGGTGGGTCAAGTTATTATTCGAACATGGGTTCGATTGGGGTGTTGGAGGCGGCGGCCGATGCCTTTTGTGCTGAGTCGGTTGAGGAGCTGACCGCCGTTGAGGCGTTGGCGGTGATGGCGCGGTTGGAGGTGGTGCAGCGCCGGTTGTCTGCCAAGGGGTTGGGTTTGGTTCCCGCGGTGACAATCCAGGCCTGCCCGGTGGAGCTGGGTGGTATGTCGTTTCCGGAGGTGATTGCGCGACGGCTGCATATCGGCAGGGGTGCGGCCCGTCGCCGGATCGCCGACGCCCAACAGCTCGGCCCGCGGCGTGCGTTGACCGGTGAGCGGCTAGAACCGGTGCTACCGAATGTGGCTGCCGCACTGGGTCGAGGTGAGGTCGGCGAGGAACACGTCCGGATCGTGCGCTCGTTTTTTGATCGGCTGCCGGTGCTGGTCGACATGCCGACCCGCGAAGCCGCCGAAGAACAGCTCGCCGTGTTGGCGGCCCGGTTCGGTCCCGAATCGTTGCGCACCGCCGCCGATCGCATGATGGCGTTGTTGAATCCCGACGGCGAGTTCTCCGATATCGACCGCGCCCGGCGCCGCGGGGTGACGATCGGGCGACAGGGTTTCGATGGGATGTCGGCGATCTCGGGTCTGTTGGATCCGGAAACCCGCGCCTACCTCGATGCCGTGTTCTCCAAGCTCGCCGCCCCCGGCATGTGCAACCCCACCGATGAAAGCCCCATCGTGGACGGGGAACCCGCACCCGAGGCTGCCGAACAAGATCGGCGCAGCAACGCCCAACGTGGCCACGACGCCCTGCGCGCGGTGCTGCGATCCACCCTCGCCTCCGGAGCACTCGGCTCCCACCACGGCTTACCGGTCACCGTTGTCGTCACCACCACCTTGACCGAACTGGAATCAGCAGCAGGTGTAGCGGTCACCCGTGGCGGCACCCTGCTACCGATGCGCGACCTGATCCGCATGGCCGCTCACGCCCACCACTACCTGAGCATCGTCGACGACGACGGCCGCCCCCTCTACCTCGGACGCACCAAACGCATCGCATCGGCCGATCAGCGGATCGTGCTGCACGCCAAAGACCGCGGCTGCACCCACCCCGAATGCACTATCCCCGGATACCTGTGCCAGGTCCACCACATCAACGAATGGGCCACCGGCGGCCCCACCGACATCGACAACCTAACAAGTCATTAATCTGCCCGCTCAATGTCATTGCCGGGTCGGCCAGTTTCTAACGCGGCAAAGGTGGACGAGTGTTGCTACATGTGTGGTGTCGCGCGGGTGCTATCTACATGCCATCGTGACGGCTGTTTAAGGGTGGTTCCTCGGTGTCATTGACTATGTTTCGGGAACCGGAGTTAATGCAAGGTGGTCGACTTGGGTTGGGAGTATGGTTGGGTAGGTTGCCGCTTGTCGAGGATGGGACCGGAGGTTTTGATGTCGGTGCCCGCGGATGATTGGTCCAGGCAGTTCGCCAAGAGGTTGCAGCATCTTTTTGAGACTGTCTACCCTGCCGGTCGAGGCCCACTGTCACTGAGTGAAGTCTCTGCCGGCCTCGCGGCAAAAGGCGTTGAGGTATCGGTGCCTTACTTATCGCTTCTGCGCAGAGGCGAAAGGGTTAATCCTGCGCCGGAGATTGTGGCTGCGTTGGCCGAGTTTTTCCAGGTAAATCCTGCATATTTCTACAATACCGAGTATGCAGAGTCTGTTAACAGAGACCTTGGCTGGTTGGTCACACTACGCGATTTGGAAGTTCGCGAGATCGCGACGAGAAGTTACGCCTTATCGGCTGAGAGTCGCCGCGTTGTAGCGGACATCGTGGAGCGGTTGTGCGACGTAGAAGGTGTGTCATCGGACGGGCCGCAATCGCTCGATGATTGATTTATGCACTCGAGTTTGTAAGATTCCGCGATTGTGAGTATCCACAGTTTGTCGCTCATCGATGAAGGTGTTGACAAGCAGAGTACTTCTTGTTTCGCTGCCGTTTTGTTAGCGAGCCACTTAGCGACACGGTCAGCATGCTGAATTGTGTCGCCGTGGCGATGTTTAAGGACCAATGGGGTTCCGCGCTGTTGGGCGGTTAGGAATAGTCCATCTTGGACTTGCGATACGTAGTCGTGGACACGATCCGTCAACCGATCTTCACGGGATATTGGCGGTGCTAGGCCGGGGAACGCTAAGGTGAGAGTCTGATGCAGCGCCCTCAAGGACTGCAATTCCGCACGAGCTTTCAGCCAAAGCGCTGCGGGGGGCCAGATAAATGCTATTAGTGCGATTATCGCGGCCGAGGCTCCGAAGACCGTCTGAACTATCAGCCCACACCAGAACGGCGGAGCCTGACCTCGCCATTGGTATATCTCGCTAGCGAGATATCGGGTGAATACGGTCACCAATAATAGCAGGCATGCCCAGCCGAGCATGCCCATGCCCTGACCCGCCGGTGTTGCGTCCCTATGCCTTATGCCTAGCGCGGCTACCCAAATGGACATACAAAAGATATACAAGTGGCCGAGGAGCGCTGCCCAAAACAATTGGGCAGCGACGCTGTCATGGGGCTCTGTGAGAAACGTGTAATAGGTAGCCTCGCTCCAGAAATCTGAAACGGTTAGAGAAATTACCACCACCACTGTTGTTGCAATAATTGCGGACGTATATACGACGCGATCCTGCCATTTCGACGCGGTGTCGCAAGCGTTCGCCGTGAAGACCAGAAGCGACGCACCTGCGAGAATCGCAGCGCCTCCCGAAACCTGAAATGCCTGCAACTGCGGCGTCAGGACACGCCAGCCGAATTCCGTATCGAAATATGTCCATATCCACAACGAAGTCGCGAATACGCCACCCGCAAGTAGTGGAGGTGATGGACGGTTGGTGGCCCAGCGCCATGTACGATACCCAACGACCGGAGTCGCGGCGAGAAATATTGTTAACTCGCAGAGCTGATAAATGTCCCATCCCTGACGAATGGTCACGTCACCCCAATGCTTCGTTGAGCCTGGACTTATAGCCGTGACGATCAGCCCTTAGCCGGCGTAGCAGAATTGTCGCGAACCGCTCCGCCGCGACTTCATCTGCGGGCCATTGTCCATTATCGGAATGGCCGCAAGACCGGTGAAGGATATATGCAACCAATGATTGAGGCACGGCCTGGACGTATGCCGCGGCATAGTCGGAGATAGGTTGGCCACGGTGTCCGAGAACGATGTGGCCGAGTTCATGAGCGATCGTGCGATCAGGGGTCGGAAGATCGCTGTGTACTTGGACTAGATCCTTCTCGGGCAATGCCAGCCATTGCCCGAAGACCCCTGATGGGAGCTCTCGGCTCTCCACCGTGATCGGCCTTCCACGGTTCGCGGCCCAGGCGACGGCTACGTCCGAGACGGTGACGCCCAGGCGGGGCGCATCCATCACCTGCTCAACTGCTTCACGAATTCTCCGCGACTGCATCCGAGCTGGAGGCTTTCGGGAACCGAACATTCTATGTCACCAATCTGCTCAGCCGACTTAGCCAGACGATTGGGCAAGTACGCCCTACTACAACTGTAGCAGTGAAGAAGCTGGCCGCAGCATCGAAGTGTGGACTTGCTGACGACTGCATGATTTACTGACGCTAGATTATGGTTCCACATGTATTTACTGACAGTATCGCGGCGAAGGAGGTTTAGATGGGGGCCCAGGTCCGCAGTGCAACTCTGCGGTTGAGCGTTGACGATTACCTAGATTCTGTGCAGTGCGTGGTCGATTCTGAATGGGCCGGTCGAAGGCACTGTCTGGATGACGGGCCGGCTCTCGTACTCGCCCAGGCTGCGAGACACCAGTGAGCGGCCCGACGTCGCTTAGCTCATTGGGCCGTTGGGAGGATTCTCGATTGGCTCGAGAACGTGCGCTGTGGTCCTCCCCTGCGGCAGCAGGCACCACAGGGGAGGATTCCACTCGGCAGGTTCAAGTGCGGATTGGGAAAAAACGGGAGCCGCTGCAGTTGATGCTCAGGGAGGCATGGCGAAGGCAGGTCCCGCCTGCCGAGCTTGCGGATGCGGTGATGGCTGCGTATAGCGATGCGGTCTCAAAACAACAAGAAGACGCATTGCGGGAACCCGGCGGGCGGCCTCTCGAAGACGACGATGCGGGGTTCGATGAGGCCAAGCTCGCCCCGTATGTAGCGGGCAGTCCCCGCTCATCGGAGAACTATTTAGGGGATATCGCCTCGGCCATCGAGCGATGCTGGGCTGCTGAGCGCGAGCTCGCTGAACAAGGCCCCACAGCTCCGCCAGCTCTCAGAGGCCCGCTGGGGTCGAAGGTGCGGTTACGGCTGTCAGAAGACTCCTGGCTCGCGGGTATCGAGATCGACCCAGAGTGGGCTGGGGCGCGAACTGCGGCACAAATCATGAATGAGTTCTCCCGCGTACTTCACTACCTCCGCGAGGAGAACCGGCTAGCCGTGTCCGAAAAACCTGCCGGCCCGAAAGCCGACCGCGAGGCTGCCCTCGCAGACCTCGACGCCCTCATCCTCGAAGGCGTCGCAGCGCTTCGATCCATGCCTTAACTGCACACCACGGCAAACACACTGAGAAGGAACCGAACGATGGCCCCGAACGATCCGGCAAATAGAACCCCGCGGCAAGTGGCTGAGGACACCACGGGACTCTCGAGACCGTTCTCTTCGACCACGGGAACGTCCCCGCAGATGCTGAACTGGTATCGACAAAGGGCCGCGAATGGCTTCGGCATGGCCGAAGAACTCAAGGTCAACCTCGATCGTTTACGCGCCGACGCACCCTACTGGGACAAGGAATCGTCGTGGTGGGCAGGGATCTCCCGAACGGCGGGCAGCATTGCGCTCTCCAGCACGTGCGCTCTTGTCAACCCCTTCACGTCAAAGCACAATGCTGGCAAAAATGACATGTCAAATTTCATCAGCAAAGCGCCATCGCAGTTGACCGCCACAGCGAATAAAATCCTAGGTGCAGCGAACGACTACGACCAAGTCGATAGCAACGCGAACGGTCTGGAGGCGATTTCCGTTAAAGACGGCCTGCCTGAGCACACCCGCTTCAGCCCGTCGTTGCCTGTCCCGGGCGTGGCTGACAGCACAGGAGTGGAATCGGCGTTTGCTAAGTCCGAGGAAGCAATAGGCGCGATTGTGATCCCCGGTCCGGGAGATGCGTTCGAACTGCAAAAGTCGCTTGAGGTTCTCCAAGGCAAAGCTGGAACGCAGCTCGATGTCAACCCTTTTGACGGCGGTGTCGGTATCGGTTCGCAGCTTGCGGTCATGGCCGTTGCCGCAAAGATGACTGGATCGCTGAGCGGTGACGGAGTGGGCCTACTGGGCGAGCTCGAGGCGAAGGTCGGTGCTATGGCCTCAGGTAGCGCCAAAATCTCGCTAAAAGAGCTCGGCGCGGAATACGAGGCGTTCTTCGGGGCGAAGGCGACCGCCGAGGGCAAACTCAATCTCGGCCCCTTGGCGCTGTCTGGCAAGCTCGGCGCGCTCCTAGGCGGCGGCGCGGGCGGGGGCGGCAAGTTCGGTATCAAAGAGGACGTCCTTTACGTCAAAGTCGATGCAGAGCTCGCGGCCGCACTGGGGCTATCTGCTGAAGGCGTGATCGGTATCAACTTGAAGACATTGCTCGACCCGGCCGGCAACGACGGCCAACGGAAAACGTGGACTACAACGAGCGATCAGATCGAGTCGGAAGGTAAAAAACTCGACGGGCTTGAAGGCAAAGTCATCGCCGCTGCGCTCAAGATGGCGAGCTCAAAAAAGGTACAAAAGCAATCGGGACTCAGCGGAGCATATTTCTTTGCAGGCGGATCTCTCGCAAACGCGATTTCTGAATTCGACTCGGTTTATCAGATGGTCCGGGACGCGAAGGATTACCAAAAGGATTCAGACAATGCAGGGAATGGCTGGGCTACAGTTATTTCAAACGCGAGTTCCTCAATGAAGAACATGGACAATGTCAACTGCGCCGGGTATTGGACAGGATCCGCGGCAAGCATGTACCAAAATCTTGCGGATCGTCATGCGCTCTCGGCGTACGAGGTAGCAATTGCCGCCGACTCGATCAGCAGCAGGATCACTGACTTCGCCGAAACGGTGAACACGCTGTTCGGCGTGGCAATAGCAGCAGCGGCCTCAGTTAGCAGTGAGGCCGCTCAGGTCATAGAGACATGCAACACTTACAGTGATGACGATACCGTTTTAGATGTGAGAGCACCCCTTGAAGGTATAAAAAATGCGATCGAAAAAACTGCCAAAGTCAAAGCTGCGCTGATAGTCGCCACGACCGCATGCATTGAGAAAGGTGCGGGCTACGGCAGCCAGATCGTGAAGGTGGCCGGGGCACTCGGAGCGGGTACGTGGGCCGCAGCCTAGCGGTCCACATAACCGCCGTTTAGGTGTTCTTCGACACAAAGCAGATGTCAAATTGTGTCTTTCTTGCCTTTTTGCGATAAACAAACGCATTATCATGGCTTTGAGTTGGGGACTACACCAACTTTCATTTCGGCAATCACAGACTTGCGTGTATTGAGTTAGAGCAAGGGTTTTGAGAGCCCATGAATGACCAAGGCTAGCCCACCGACATCGACAACCCAACAAGTCATAAACCCGACCTTTTGAAACCGGCGGTAAAGGTGGTATCTGGATATTGTCTGGCGATGGGAGGTGTTGCGGGTGTCTGAGGAATCACAGATGAGCGAGGCGCAACAGTTGGCCCATGACCGGCAGGCGATGTCGGCGTTGGCGCCAAAGCTGCCGCGGGCGGCGCTGCCAACTTGCTGGACGTCACCCGATCAGATGCAGCCCGGCCGACGATTCTGGAGGTCGACGGGCCCATGATCGTCAGCAACCCCAGGTCGCCGTTCACGAATACGATGAGAACCTACAACACCGAAGCACGGAATCGTGTTGGTGTGGTGCAGAAAGTGCGCCGTCAACGCGCGGCGCATACGGGAGCGGGGTTTCTGATATGACCATCAGATCAGTGAGGTGCTACTGGTGCGTGTTGCTGGTTGTCTCGGTGTTGGTGTCAGGCTGCCAGAGTGCGGTTTCCGGGTTGGCTGTGGCCGGGCCGGAGCGGTTGGAGTGTGGTCGTGTCGATGCCCCGTTGTGGACGCTCCCGACAATGGTCAGGGGAATGCCGCGTGTGGCGGTGCCGCTGCCTGCGGGGTGGTGGTCTCTGGCTTCAATGTGGCCTGTGCGGCCGGTTGATCCACCGCAGGGAGCTCACCTTGTGATCAGTAATCCATCGTTGAAGGTGGCTGGGGATTCGCCGAGCGCGTTGGTGAACATTGATTCGTTTGAGCCGGATGCGCTAGGTCTGGGTGATACCGAGCAGCGCGCTCTCGATGAGATGATCGCCGGTCTCGCGCATAAGAGCCGGATCATTGCGCAGAGCTCGGGGCTGGTGTGCGGGCATCGGAGCGCGACCGTGCAGTACGTGAACAGGGGCCAAGAGGCGTTTGCTCGGATTGTGGCCACACGGGCCGATGACGGCCGGGTCTGGCGGGTGTTGCTGAATTTCCTTTCTCCCGATCCCCGAAACCCACAGGTGGTCAGAGACAGACAGGCCATGCTCGATGGCCTGGTAGTAAACGAGACCTCAGTTCGGTGAAGGTAGAACCAAGGAACAGAGGGAGATTGACCGATGACGAGCACTCTTCGCGGGGCGGACCTGATAGCCCGCGCGCGGGACTTCGAGTCTCAGGCGGGAGTACGGCACCCAGATCCCGGTGGCTTGATCGCGCTCCTGTGTAACGAGTTGGAGTCAGTCAGCCGTTTCGCGGCGCACTTGGCGAGTGAGACCGTGTGCGGTCGCTGCGAGTTGACCGAGCTGCCCGGCGACGTCGATCGTGCGGGGCGATGTACTGGAGACGCGGTGGCGGTCCGATGGGAGGACGGCTTCGCCGATGATGTCTGCGAGCGGCGTGCCGAAAGTGCCCGCAACGACGATGGTGCGTTGGTGATCTACCCGCTCCGCCGCAACGGCGAGACGGCGATTCCGGCTTAGGTAGACGGTTAGAGACGCAGGGAATTTTAGATGGAGAGGGTTGGTGTCGGTTCTCACCGAACTTGTGCTTTTCTCACGATCTTGTCCCTGGCCTCGTTCCCGGCACGAATCCCCAGCTCGGCGGTCTCTTGTCTCCCCGAAATTCCGAGGATTTCGAGAATAGTGAGAATCCGAGAGTCACAAAAGGGTGAGAAACCTCACCTTCGCCTGCGCACCACACCACCGACTCCTCAACAACGGCTGGACCACCCAAAAACAACGCGACGGCACCACCAAATGGACACCACCACCACACCTCCAATTCGGAGAGCCAACCACCAACACCCACCACCACCCCGACCGGCTCATCCCAGACCTAGTCTGAATGCGCGCACCCGGGCGTACCGTCTGGCTCATGACGCAAGTTCTGCAGACTCAGGTCTGCGTCGCCGGGGGCGGCCCGGCCGGACTAGTGCACGCGCTCCTGCTGGCACGCTCCGGTGTCAACGTTGTCGTTCTGGAGAAGCACGGGGATTTCCTGCGTGACTTCCGTGGTGACACAGTGCACCCCACCACCATGCGAATCATGGACGACCTGGGTTTCATCGACGAGTTTCTCCAGCTGCCGCACCAGAAGGTCGATCACATCGCATTCGACGGCGACGGCCGGTTGCGCACCTTCGGCGACTTCCGTGTCCTTAAATGGTTGGGATACAAGCAGCCGTATATCGCGTTCATGCCGCAGTGGGACTTCCTCGACTTCTTGGCCGAAAAGGCCGAGCAATACCCGGAATTCACCCTCATTCGCAACGCCGAGGTTACCGATGTGATCTTCGACGGAGCGCGAGTGGTCGGCGTACGCACGCCGGACCTGGAAGTGCGAGCAGACCTGGTGGTCGCCGCGGACGGACGCAAGTCCGCCGTGCGCGCCGCCTCTGGACTTGAGACGGCCAATGAGAGCTCGCCGATGGATGTGCTGTGGTTCCGGCTGAATCGCCGGCCGGGCGACCCGGAAGAGACGTTCGCAATCCTTCGCCGGGGCTTGTTGCTCGCGATGATCCATCGCGGTGACTATTGGCAGGTCGCCCATCTGATGCCGAAAGGCGCAGGGCCACAGAATAGCTCGCTGGAGGCATTCAAGGAGCGCTTGATCAGGGCGCGCCCCCAGCTGCGTGAGCACGTAAACGATCTGAACTCCTGGGATGACACGAGCCATCTCGATGTCCGGGTCGACCGGCTCAAGACCTGGTGGCGTCCTGGCCTTCTCTGCATCGGTGATGCCGCGCACGCCATGTCACCCGCAGGTGGGGTAGGAATCAACTTGGCGGTCGCCGACGCGGTGGCGGCCGCCAATATCCTCGCGGGCCCGCTGCACGCGGGATGTCTGTCTGAAGCGGACCTCGCCAAGGTGCAGCGACGACGCGAACTGCCGACCAGAGTGGTGCAGGCCTTTCAGGTGTTCGTCCAGAACAACGTGATCAAGCCGGTTCTTACCGGCGACCTGTCCCCCATCAAGCTGCCATTCTTCGTCGGACGGGGCCCCCTCAAGTTCGTTCCGCCGATCGCGGTCGGCAGGGGTCTGCGTCCGGAGCGCGTGCGCACCCACGACGTGCATGCAGCCTGACTAGTGCGCGGCGGCATCCCAGCTACGGCCATACCCCACCGAAACCTCAAGCGGCACATCGAGCGGATACGCCGAGCCCATGGTCTCGCGGACCAACGCTTCCAGGGTGTCCCGTTCGCCCTCGGCCACCTCGAAGAGGAGTTCGTCGTGCACCTGCAGGAGCATTCGCGACCGTAAGCCCTTGTCTTGCAATGCCTTGTCGGTAGTGATCATCGCGACCTTGATGATGTCTGCCGCACTGCCCTGGATCGGCGCATTGAGCGCGGCCCGCTCGGCCGCCTCACGCCGCAACCGATCGCTACTGTCCAAGTCCGGCAGATACCGGCGCCGGCCGAACACCGTCGAGGTGTATCCGTCCTTGCGGGCCTGATCCACCACGGCGTGCAGGTAGTCGCGAACACCGCCGAACCGCGAGAAGTACTGGTCCATCTGCTCTTTGGCCTCATCATTGGAGATCTTGAGCTGGGTGGCCAGGCCATAGGCCGACAGCCCATAGGCCAGGCCATAAGACATCGCCTTGACCCGTCGGCGCAGCTCCGCGTTAACCTCGTCGATCGGCACCCCGAATGCCCGTGCAGCCACGAATGAGTGCAGATCCTCACCGGTGTTGAACGCCTCGATGAGGCCCTCATCGGCCGATAGGTGCGCCATGATGCGCATCTCGATCTGGCTGTAGTCGACGGTCATCAGCTCGGAGAAACCGGTCGAACCACTCGAGCCGACGACGAAGCCGTCCCGGATCTCCCGCCCCGCCTCGGTGCGCACCGGGATGTTCTGCAGGTTCGGCTCGGTAGACGAGAGTCGGCCCGTCGCGGCGATCGTCTGGTTGAACGTCGTGTGGATACGTCCGTCCGCAGCAACGGATTTCAGTAACCCATCAACGGTAACCTTGAGCCTGGTGACATCGCGATGCCTGAGCAGGTGCTCCAGGAACGGGTGGCCGGTCTTGTCGAACAGTGTCTGCAGAGCGTCGGCATCGGTCGTGTAACCGGTCTTCGTCTTCTTGGTCTTCGGCATGCCGAGCTCGTCGAACAGCACCACCTGCAGTTGTTTGGGCGAGCCCAGGTTGATCTGCTTGCCGATCACCGCATAAGCGGCGTCGGCGGCCTCGCGGATGCCGCTGGCAAACTCATTCTGCAGCGAGGTCAGATGGTCGCTATCAATCGCGATACCAACCGATTCCAATCCCGCCAGCACCCGCTGGACAGGCAGCTCCATATCGGCGAGCAGCGCCGCCGATTCAATGCGTTCGAGCTCGACATCGAGGGCATCGGCAAGGTCGACGACCGCGCGGGCGCGCAGCATCTGCGCCTGAGCAGCCTTGGCGCCGTCTGCTCCCTCTTCATCGAGAAGTGAAAGCTGCTGTTGCCCATCGTCTTCAGCGCGTAACTCGCGCCGAAGGTACCGCAGTGACAAATCGTCGAGCGCGAAGCTGCGCTGACCGGGTCGCACCAGATAGGCGGCAAGCGCCGTGTCGGAGGTGACGCCCTCCAGCTGCCAGCCACGTCCGGAGAGCGCATGCATAGCTTGTTTGGCCTCGTGGAGTGCCTTGGGGCGGGCCGGATCGGCCAGCCACTGTGCCAGCGCGGTCTCGTCCTCCGGGGTCACCGTGGTGGTGTCGATGTAGGCGCCGTAGCCATCGGCTGCGGCGATCGCCACGGCGGTCGCATCACCGTCATAGGGCGTGTACGTTCCGACCACCGCGAGACCGCCGCGGCGGCCGTCGCTGGTGTGCGTGGTCAGCCATTCGGCCACCGTTCCAGGCTCCAGCGTCTCACCGGCAAGCTGAAATCCCTCATCCACCTCGGGTTCTACGGCCGCAAGGGTGTCGAACAATCGGTCGCGCAGCACGCGGAATTCCAGGTCGTCAAAGAGGCGGTGGATCTGGTCGCGATCCCAGGGAGCCAAGGCGAGCTGGCCGGGCACATAGGGAAGCGGCACCGACCGCACCAGGTCGGTGAGCTCGCGGTTGAGGATCACCGCGCCAAGATGTGCGCGTAGCGCATCGCCGACCTTGCCGCGCACGGTGTCGGCCTTGTCGATCAGCTCCTGGAGTGTTCCGTATTCGATGATCCATTTGGTGGCCGTCTTCTCGCCTACACCGGGGATTCCCGGCAGGTTGTCGCTGGGGTCGCCACGCAGCGCCGCGAAATCCGGGTACTGGGTTGGTGTCAGCCCGTACTTTTCGACGACCGCTTCCGGCGTGAACCGGGTGAGGTCGCTGACACCCTTACGCGGGTACAGCACGGTGACAT
Organism: Mycobacterium sp. NPDC050853; assembly: GCF_040653875.1. Taxonomy (NCBI): domain Bacteria; kingdom Bacillati; phylum Actinomycetota; class Actinomycetes; order Mycobacteriales; family Mycobacteriaceae; genus Mycobacterium; species Mycobacterium sp. NPDC050853. The sequence goes on along the minus strand of NZ_JBFAGW010000007.1, from coordinate 235,081 downwards.
CCTCGGTGACCAGTTGCAATGCGTCACGGTCGCCGGTGACCACGAGAACCTTGAAACCCTCGGCCTCCCCCTGCGTGGCGAGGGTGGCGATGATGTCGTCGGCCTCGAATCCCTCCTCGGCGAGCACCGTGATGCCGAGGGCCTGCAGCACTTCCTTCGCGATGTCGATCTGACCGCGGAACTCGTCGGGTGTAGCCGATCGAGTGGCCTTGTATTCGGGGTACCGCTCGGAGCGGAATGTCTTGCGGGATACGTCGAAGGCGGCCGCCACGTGAGTGGGCGCCTCATCGCGCAACAGGTTGATAAGCATCGAGGTGAACCCGTACACCGCGTTGGTGGTCAGGCCTGACTGTGTCTTGAAATTCTCGGCCGGGAGCGCATAGAACGCCCGGAACGCCAACGAGTTGCCGTCGAGCAGGAGGAGAGTCGGCTGTTTAGTCCCGGTCTTGGTTACTGGCGCGGTCACGCTCCTACCCTAGGCAACGAGTGCGACAGTGTTTACGACCCCGACGCTTCCGCTGATCCATAGGGCCGGGTGATGATTTCTAAGTAGTGCCCGGACGGATCCCGGAAGTACACGCCCCGGCCGCCGTCGTTGTGGTTGATCTCGCCGGGGTGTTGTCCGCGGGGATCTGCCCAGTGTTCGATGCCGCGATCGGTGATGCGGCCGTAAATGGCGTCGAAATCCTCATCGGTGGTCAGGAAGGCGTAATGCTGCGGGGTGATCGTCTCCGCGTCGACGGTGGCGAAATCGAGGTTCCCGCCGTGCTCCAGCTCGACGTTGAGAAAAGGGCCGACCTCCACCGCGTCGGACAACCCGAAGATCTCCGCGAAGAACCGGGCAGACTCTTCACGGTCCTGCGAATGAACAATCGTGTGGTTGAACGCGATACCCATGGTTCTTTTTACCGTATGCCCTCGGCATCGAAAAAGGTTCTGTGGCTGCGGATCTGCTCGTGATGGGTGCGAGCCCACCCAATCAGCGCGCTGGCAACTCCGTGCAGATCCTTCCCGAGCTCAGTCAACGCGTACTCCACCCGCGGCGGCACCTCGGCGTATGCGGTGCGCGTGATAAGTCCGTCACGACGCAGCAGCATCAGCGTGCGGGTCAGCATGCGCTGCGAGACGCCGGGGATGGCGTCGTGCAGCTCGGTGTACCGCAATGGGCCATCGCGCAGTGTCCCGATCACCAGCAGGCTCCACTTATCGCCGATGCGGTCGAGGACGTCCCGGATGAATTCACTTTCGCGCAGCGGCAGCCCCGCGCAGATATTTGGGAGCGCGAGTGCAGGCGCTGTCAGCTCGGTCATGACGCACATCCTTGTTCGGTAGCGCACATGTATGTGCCTTTTGTACGAAGTTTAAAACTTCTCCATCATGGGGTTACGCACAGATCGTAAGAAATGGCATAACCAGGAGGTTAACGATGGACAGAACCATGCTCGTGCTGGGCGCAGGTAGTGGGACCGGTGCGGCGGCGGCGCGGCGCTTCGGCCGTGAGGGTTTCCAGGTGGCGGTGGTGGGGCGCCGACGCGAACCTCTGGACTCGCTGGTGGCAGATCTCCGCGACGACGACGTACCGGCTGCCGCGTTTCCGACGGACCTCACCGACGACGGCGGCGTGGAGCAGCTCATTGCAGCAGTCACCTCCTCGCTGCCGCCGATTGAAGCCGTCTACTACGGTCCCTCATCCCCTGTCGCCTTCACCGCTGCCCGTGAACTCACATCGGCGGAGGCGGACCGCTTCTGGGCGCTGCTGGTGCGTCCCCTGATCCACACGGTGTCCGCGGTGCTTCCCGGAATGATCGAACGAGGGCGCGGGACGATCCTGGCCACCATCGGCGGAACAGGAGCCAGGGCAATGCCCGAGATGAGCGGACCCGGGCCGGCTGCGGCCGCAGCTCGAAACTATCTGCAGGGTTTGCATTCTGAAGTGGCGCCGCAGGGTGTGTATGTCGGGTTGATGACCATCGGTGCACTCATCCTCGGTAGCGAAATGGCAGCAGTGGCACCTCAAGCCGCCCACGAATTCCCAACGGTCGAGTCAGCGGCGCTGGCCGAGATCCTGTGGAGCATGTCGACCGATCGGGATACCTTCGAGAGGTTCGTGCCAGAGAACTCGCCATTCCGGTCATGACCTTCGCCACGGACGGCGCAAAACTGACACACGTTTCAATTCGCTAACGAGCATGGGTAATCTGTCGAGGTGCCTACAACCTCAGCGCCGGCAGTCGACGGCTGGTTCGACACCGACGACGCCGGCTTGCCGCATTTGATCGGCGGCAAGTGCACCCAGTGCGCCACGATCGTGTTTCCGCCGCGTGCCAACAACTGCCCCAACCCCGCCTGCGACTGCGATGTTCTGGATCAGGTGCCGCTCTCGCGCCGCGGCACGGTGTGGAGCTACACCGAGAACCAGTACGCGCCGCCGCCGCCGTACCCGCCTTCCGACCCATATCAGCCGTACGCGATCGCCGCTGTCGAGCTGGCCGACGAGGGCATCATCGTCCTCGGCAAGGTGGTGGCCGGAACCGGCGCGGCCGATCTGAAGGTGGGTCAGACCATGGAGCTGGCACTGGAACCGCTCTACACCGACGACGAGGGCGTCGACCGTCTGGTCTACGCATGGAAGAAGGTCTCGGTATGAGCCGCACCGCTGCGACCCCGGATCCCGTCTACATCCTCGGCGCGGGTATGCACCCGTGGGGCAAATGGGGACGGGACTTCACCGAGTACGGCGTCGCAGCCGCCCGCACTGCGTTGCAAGACGCCGCATTGGATTGGCGCCAAATTCAATTCGTCGCCGGCGCGGATACCATCCGCAATGGCTACCCGGGCTTCATCGCCGGGTCGACGTTCGCGCAAAAGCTCGGCTGGAACGGTGTGCCCATCAGCTCCACCTATGCGGCCTGCGCCAGCGGATCGCAGGCCCTGCAGAGTGCTCGCGCCCAGATCCTCGCCGGATTCTGCGATGTGGCGTTGGTCATCGGTGCGGACACCACCCCAAAGGGTTTCTTCGCCCCGGTCGGCGGTGAACGCAAGGAAGATCCGGACTGGCAGCGCTTCCACCTCATCGGCGCCACCAACCCCGTGTACTTCGCGATGCTCGCGCGCCGTCGGATGGACCTTTACGGCGCGACGGCCGAGGACTTCGCTCAGGTGAAGGTCAAGAACGCCCGACACGGCCTGAACAACCCGAACGCCCGGTTCCGTAAGGAAGCATCCGTCGCGGACGTGCTGGCCAGCCCGGTCGTGTCGGATCCCTTGCGCCTGTTGGACATCTGCGCAACCAGTGACGGCGCCGCCGCCCTCATCGTGGCCAGTGCCGAGTTCGCGAAGAAGCATCTCGGTTCGGTCGAGGGCGTGCCGTCGGTGCGCGCGGTGGCCACCATCACCCCCAAGTACCCACAGCATCTTCCCGAATTGCCAGATATTGCAACCGATTCCACTGCCGTAGTGCCGGCGCCCGAGCGGGTGTTCAAGGACCAGATCGTCGACGCCGCCTACGCCGAGGCCGGTATCGGACCCGAGGACTTGAGCCTTGCCGAGGTGTACGACCTGTCGACGGCACTGGAGCTGGACTGGTACGAGCACTTGGGCTTGTGCGCCAAGGGTGAGGGTGAGCAGCTGCTGCGTAGCGGTGCCACCACCGTCGGCGGGCGGGTTCCGGTGAACGCCTCCGGCGGCCTTGCCTCGTTCGGTGAGGCCATCCCCGCCCAGGCCATCGCCCAGGTGTGCGAGCTGACGTGGCAGCTGCGGGGGCAGGCAGGCGACCGACAGGTAGAGGGTGCCCGCGTGGGCATCACCGCCAACCAGGGCCTGTTCGGCAACGGCTCGTCGGTTATCGTCGCGCGGTAACTGCGCTCCGTGGTCTTCATCGGACGCTAGCCTCAAGCGATGGAACAACAGTTCCACGCATACGGCCCATCCCACTGGGCAGTGCTGGCCGTATTCGTGCTCGGCGCAGCACTGTTGGCATGGCTGGGGCGCCGGCTCACCGATACCCGGGCCCGAGTGCTGGGATGTGTGCTGGGGGCGGTCACCGGCATCATCTATGCGGCGATCCTGATCTCCGGGTGCATCCCACCGCGCCTGGCCGTCTCGGTTCCCCTCCGGTTGACCGACCTGGCGACCGCTGTCGCGGCGTATGCGCTGTGGTCACAGCGACATTGGGCGTACGTGCTGACGTACTACTGGGGGCTTGTGCTCAGCAGCCAGGCGTTGGTCTCGCCGGTGCTGACCGGACCAGACTTCCCCGGATACGAGTTTCTTGCGTTCTGGTCGATACATCTGCTCGTCGTGTGGGCGGCCATCTACCTCACCTGGGGACGGGGCATGCGACCGACCTGGAGTAGTTATCGCATGGCCGCCACCGTCACCGCGTCCTGGGCGGTTATCACCATGGCGTTCAATGCCATCGCCGGGTCGAACTACGGTTTCCTCAACCAGAAACCGGCAACCAAAAGTCTTCTCGACGTGATGGGACCGTGGCCGTGGTACATCGTTACGGCGACTGTGCTGGTGCTTACGGTCTGGGCGTTGATGACCTGGCCATGGGAACGTTCGGCGATGGAGTCTCAGACAACGCCGAGATAGGCATTGCGAATGCTCTCGTCCTGCAACAGTTCTCGGCCGGAACCGGATCGGACGACCGATCCCGTCTCCAGAATGTAGGCGTGATCGGAACGACTCAGCGCCTGCTGCGCATTCTGCTCGACCAGCACCACCGTCGTCCCAGCGGCGTTGATCTCTTCGATGATGTTGAAGATCTTCGTGATCAACAGCGGTGCCAATCCCATCGACGGCTCATCGAGCAACAGGATCTTGGGCCTCGCCATCAGCGCACGTCCGATGGACAGCATCTGCTGCTCGCCGCCGGAGAGCGTGCCGCCCTCTTGGCCACGGCGTTCGGCGAGCCGTGGAAACAAAGCGTTGATCCAGTCGAGACGTTCCCGGCGCTCCGCCCGCGATTTGAATGTTCTTCCATAACAACCCATTTCGAGGTTGTCCGCGACGGTCATGCCGGGGAAGATTCCCCGTCCTTCGGGCGCCTGGACGATCCCGGCTTTGACGCGTTTGTGGGCCTTCATCTTGGAGATGTCCTGACCTTCAAAGAAGATCGAACCGGAGCTGAGCGGGCACAATCCGGAAATGGCGCGCATCGTGGTGGACTTCCCGGCGCCGTTGGAACCGAGCAGGGTGACCAGCTCACCCTCGCGGACGTCGAGCGATAACGTACTGACCGCCTGGATTGGTCCGTAATGGACCCCGATGTTGTTGAGTTTCAGCTGTACAGGAGGCACTTACCCCTCGCTTTCCCTGTCAGGAACAGCAGAGTCGAGCCAACCGGGTCCATGGAACTCCTCCTCGGCCACTCCTAGGTACGCCTCGATCACTGCGGGGTCATTCCGGACCTCGACGGGCAGGCCGTCGGCGATCTTCCTGCCGAATTCGAGCACAACGATGCGGTCGGTGACCCCCATGACCAGCTTCATATCGTGTTCGATGAGCAGCACGGTGTACCCATAATCGCGGATGCGCTGGATGAGCTCGATGAGCGAATCCTTCTCGCTGGGGGTGAAGCCGGCGGCCGGCTCATCCAGGCACAGCAGCTTGGGTTCGGTAGCCAACGCCCGCGCGATCTCGAGTCTGCGCTGACTGCCGTACGGAAGGTTCTTCGCCTTGATGTCGGCGACATCACCTATGCCGACGAAGTCGAGCAGGCCCATCCCCACGTCGACGGCATAGTGTTCCTCGCGTCGGTGCCGAGGTATGCGCAACAGAGCGCCCAGGACCGAAGTCTTATGGCGGGCATCGGTTCCCACTGCAACGTTTTCCAACGCCGTCATCTCACCGAAGAGCCGAATGTTCTGGAAGGTCCGGGCGATCCCGCGGCGGGTGATCTGGTGCCGCCGCAATCTGCGTAAGGGCTTCCCGTCGAACACGATGCTGCCCGATGTCGGCTTATACACACCGGTGATGGCGTTGAAGCAGGTGGTCTTGCCCGCACCGTTCGGGCCGACGAGGCCGAGGATCTCCCCGCGACGAATGTCGAAGCTGACCCCATCGAGCGCCTGTAGACCGCCGAATTTCAGCGTAAGTTCCTTGACCTCAAGCAGTACCTCGGGCTCGGCGGCGCCGGTCTCGCCATCGACGGCCTCGGTCAGTTCGACGGCGGCGGACTTCTCTTCGGAGGTGGTGTCCACGCGTTCGGTCATGCCGGTGCCTCGGCTTCCTCTGACTTCTTGGCGCCGATACGCTCAGATGCCTTGCGCCAGTAAGCCATCAGCTTCTGTTGCGCCGGGAATAGGCCCTGCGGGCGGAAGACCATCAGCACGACCAGCGCCAACCCGAAGAACAGATACTTCAGATTGCCCAGGTCGACGCCCTGCACCTGCACGCCGAGAAGCCGGTTCGGCAGGTAGACGATGATGAACGCGCCGAAGATCACACCGAGCTTGTTGCCTTGGCCACCCAACACGACGGCACATAGGAACAACATCGAGTTGATGATGTTGAAGGTCGGCGATGCCACGTATTGGACCTGACCTGCATACAGGGCACCGGACAGCCCTCCGATGCCCGCGCCAATTACGAAGGCCCACAGCTTGAACCGAAAGGTCGGGACGCCCATCATCTCGGCGGCGTCCTCATCCTCGCGAATGGCCACCCACGAGCGGCCCACCCGGCTGCGCTCGAGATTGCCCATCAAAACCAGCACCACGGCGATCAGACACAGCCCCAGCCAGTACCACCACACGCCATAGTTCAGATGACCGCCCGCATTGCCGCTGGAGAAGACTCCGCCATGTACGTACTGCTCCCCCACATGCGGGTAAGCGATCTTGTGCAGACCGCGGGGACCGTTCGTGACTTCCAGGTTGTCTGCGAGCAATCGGATGATCTCGCCGAATCCCAGCGTGACGATGGCCAGATAGTCACCCCGAAGCCGCAGCGTGGGCGTGCCGAGCACGAGACCGAAGAAGGCTGTGATCGCGACGGCGATCGGCAAGCAGGACAACCATGCCCAGCTCGAACTGAAGAATGCCGAGGTGCCCATCCGGTTCCACGGACTGTCGGGGCTGGTGAGCAAGGCCACCGTGTACGCGCCGATCGCATAGAACCCGACATATCCCAGATCGAGTAACCCCGCTTGCCCCACAACGACATTGAGGCCGACCGCAATGAGGGCCACCATTGCGAACTGGGCCATCACTCCGCCGAAGCTCGTGTTGGGAGTGTCCAGGAACGGAATCTTCCACACCGGCAGCAGCGCCATGAGCGCAAACCCGATGATTCCGTAGACCCATTGCACAGGACGGGCAAGCTCCGACCACCACCGGCGCACCGAATCGCCGGGCGCCAACGCGCGCGCGGCGGTCACGCCTTCGCCCTTCCCAGACTTTCGCCGAGAATGCCGGTGGGCCGGAACATGAGCACCAGCACGAGCAGTACGAATGCCACGACATCGCGCCATTGGGTGCCGAATACCGCTTGGCCGTAGTTCTCCATCACTCCGAGGAGCAGACCGCCCAGCAGTGCGCCGCGAAGATTACCGATACCGCCGAGCACCGCGGCCGAGAATGCCTTGATACCCAAAAGGAATCCGCCGGAGTAGATGATGCCCTGTGGCACCTTCAGCGTGTACAGCAGCGCCGCCGCCCCAGCGAGGAGCCCGCCGATGACGAACGTGGTCATGATGATGCGCTCGCGAGACACGCCCATCAGCGTCGCCGTCGTCGGATCCTGCGCCACCGCCCGAATACCGCGTCCGAACTTGGTGTGATTGATCGCGATATCCGTTATGAAGGCCAGCACCAACGCCGCCGCCACGACGACGATGGTGACATTGGTGAGCGTGGCCTGGAACGGGATTCGGTGACCGCCCACGTCGAAAGGACCGAAGCTCCACACCGGTCTGGGCGTCACCAGCCGGATCGGCTGCTGTGCATTGCTGCCCCCGTAGCCCTTCAGGATCTTCGGCAGTACGAAGTGCACGAATTCCTGGATGACGAAGGACATCCCGATGGCGGTGATGAGGAAGGTCAGTGGACGTGCGCCGCGACGGCGCAGCGGGCGATACGCCACCGTTTCAAGTCCCAGCGCCGTGGCGGCCGACACCGCCATGGCGATGAGCATCGCAACGCCGAGATACAGCACCGTCAGCGATACGCCCTTGTTGTAGGCATTACCGCCGGGCGCAAAGCCGAGCACCACGTCCAGAGCGAAGTACGCCCCGAACATGCCCAACATGAAGACCTCGGAGTGCGCGAAGTTGATGAGTCGCAACACCCCGAAGACCAGCGTGTATCCAACCGCGACCAACGCATAGATGGCGCCCCACGCCAAACCGTCGATCGTCAGCTGACCGATGCTGCTCCACAGTCCATGCAGATCGAATGAAATTGTGCTGGCCTGCACACCAGTCTGTGCCATCCACCCCGAAACCATTTGCGGCTGAGCCTAGTCCCTCGCTTGTTCCTTGTGATCTTTTACGTGACCTTATATACCCAGATAAGTGTTGACGTTAGCTCACCGGTCTCGGTCCACTTGTATTCGCGCGCAACGCCCTGCCCCTGGTAGGTCCGAACCCAATCGAGCAATCCGGCCCGCGTGGTCTTTCCCGCGTCAATCCCCTTGACCAGGATCGTCCCTAGGTCATACCCCTCGGTGCTGTACGTCCCGGGTTCCTGATTGAACTTGGCTGTGTACTCCTTGGCGAAGGTATCCGAGGCAGGACCGCACGGGCAGGACAACAGCGCGTCCTTCGAGGAATCGCCCGCCTGCTTGACGAACTCGATGTCCTTGGTGCCGTCCGCGGATACGAACGTCGCGTTCACTCCGGCGTTGCGGAGCTGCTGCACCAGGGGCGCAGCCTCGGCGTAGTAGCCGCCGAAGAACACCGCGTCCGGAGTGGCGTTCTTGAGTTGTGTGACCGCCGCCGAAAAGTCCTTGTCGCCCTTCTTGACCGAGGCGTTGCAGTCGTTTCCGAGCGTCCCGCGTACCGCGTTGGCCAACCCCGAGCCGTAGTCGGTGCTGTCGTCGACGACACAGACCTTGTGGTACCCGAGGGTTTTCTTGAGGTAGTTGGCGACGGCGGGGCCCTGTACCCCGTCGTTGGCCAGGCCGCGGAAGAAGGTTTTCCAGCCCTGCTGCGTGAGCGTCACGTTCGTGGCCGAGGCGGTCGTGGAAACCAATCCGGCCTCGCTGAAGATCTGCCCGGTCGATTTGGTTTCCCCAGAGAATCCCGGACCGATGAGCCCGATGATGGCCGGGTCCCCGATGATCTGTGGGGCGATATTGCTCGCGTTCTGCGGCAGCCCCTCGGTGTCGAACTCGCGGAGTCTGATCTGGCATCCGGGATTGGCGGCGTTGTGCTTGTCGACGGCCAGCTTCGCCCCGTTGAGGATATTGATTCCCAGGGCCGCGTCGGGACCGTTGAGCGCACCGGCCATGGCCAGAGAAACGTTGTCGCACTGCGCTTTTCCGTCGCCAGCGGGATCGGCCGGCGATTTCGCGTTGGACGCGGGTACCTCGGTCCCGTCCTGAGCGATCTGCACCAACGGCGAGATCTTCAGGTTGGTCTGATTGGACTCGTCCGACTGAGAGCCGTTATGACAACCGGCGAGGGCGAGGGTTACCGCGCCCAGCATGATCACACTCGCGCGTACACGCACGATTACCTCCGGATGAGTTGGGCGAACCAGGTTGATCAGAAAACATAGCCAACTGGGAGGCAACGCGCAGTGCTTACCCGACTTTCAACTCGTAGTGTCGGTATCGAGTGTTTCCAGTACCACTTCGGCAACGCGTTTCATGGTGGTGCGACGGTCCATCGCGGCCCGCTGAATCCACTTGAACGCGTCGGGTTCGGTGAGTCCCTGGGTGGACTGCAGGACACCCTTGGCGCGCTCGACGAGCTTGCGGGTCTCCAGCCGGTCGGACAGGGTCTGCACTTCCTTCTCCAGCGCTGCGAGCTCGCCGAACCGGCTGACCGCCACCTCGATGGCCGGGACGAGGTCGGTCTTGGAGAACGGCTTGACCAGGTAGGCCATGGCACCGGCATCGCGGGCCTTCTCCACCAGATCACGCTGGCTGAAAGCGGTGAGGATGACGATCGGGGCGATGCGCTTGGCGGCGATCTCGGACGCGGCGTCGATACCGTCACGGCGCGGCATCTTGACGTCCATGATCACGAGATCGGGTTTGAGCTGCACGGCGAGATCCACAGCCTCCTGCCCGTCCCCGGCCTGACCCACCACGTCGTAGCCCTCCTCCTGGAGCATTTCCACCAGGTCGAGGCGGATCAGGGCTTCGTCTTCGGCGACGAGCACGCGGTGCGCGTGCGCCGCCGGTTCGGGGTTCTGTGGGCCGGTCATGGCGACCATTGTGACGTATGAGGTGGTGTGAACGGCGTTACCCTGGTGAAAGTGACGGATGTGATCCTTTAAGGTAGGAATCCGACGGCAGGCCCCGGGCCGCCGAAACGCCAGGCCCTCGTATCCCAACTGGCAGAGGAAACGGATTCAAAACCCGTGCAGTGTGAGTTCGAATCTCACCGAGGGCACCACGTACCAGCCTCCCGTCGACGGTGAGGCGTGTTTCTATCTACGGATGACTCGAACCTGTACGGGTGCATTGGCGCTCATGGCATGCGCCGTGGTCGTGGCCGGCTGCCAGAGTGGTCCAGGCATCACCCGGATCTCAGAGACATCCGCCGCCGCGTCGAGTTCGCGTCCGTCGACGTCGCGGTCCACCGCGGCGAACACGCCCCCCCCCACATCGAAGCCCAGTAGTGCCGACTCATCAGCGGGGTCTGAGGACGCGGTCACGCGCCTACATGACGGCCTCGGCGCCCTCAAGGATCCCGTTGTCGCCGCCACCAAGGACGGCACCGGAAGGTATGAGGTGAAGGTGCCGCCGCAGCCGAAGACGACCGTTCACGGCGGGTTCATTGCGGCGCTCTGCACCGGCGGTCCCGACCTGCCGATGGACCTTGACGGGCACACCGTGAAATACACGGCCATATGTGGGGACACTCCGGGAAAACCGGGGATCATTGTCGCCCTGCTGCCGTTCAACGTCGATCCCGCTGTTGAGCACACCTTGAAGATCAACGGTGCCGACGGCCAGCACAGTTGGGTGTCACTGGCATACGGCGAGATGTATTAACCGACGTCGGTGCAGGTGACTCCGGGGTTCTCGCAGTCGGCACCGGTCTCACCGGGTGCGCTGACCCAGCCACCAGCATCATCATGTCCGGGGGCGATGTTGGATTCGGGTGGGTTGTTATCGGAACCGCAGACCACCCAGGCGTTCTCACACTGAGAGCCCGCACCGCCCGGCAGGTAGCCCCAGCCGCTGTTGCCGTCGTTGCTCGGCTGATCGACCAAGGATCCATGCGAAGGCGAGTTCGGGGCACCCGGGACAGGAGGCGGCGGGGTCGGCTCAGCGGAGGCCACCACTCCTCCGAATCCGACGAAGGCAGCCGCTACGACGCCAACGGCGGGCGCCACGACAAGACGAGTGATTGTGTTCATGGGGCACCTTTTCGGCAGCGGCGGACAATACCGGACAAATGTACTCCCACGTACAGCATCCTCGGATGATCTTGAAAGGAAGCGCGCATGTTCTGCGCGTGCACATTTGGCAACACCGCGCGGGCGACGTGCTAACAATGGCTTCATGGAACGCCCCACCCCCGCCACCCTCGTCGACATCCACGAAATCACCGAGCTCAAGTACCGCTACGCACGCACCCTCGACAACAAATTGTGGGATGAGTTCGCCGACACCCTCACCGAAGACGTCCAGGCGACATACGGCACCGCGGTGCACGGTGCACCGCTTGAGTTCACCTCGCGCGCAGGCGTGGTCGACTACATGCGGTCGTCACTGACGACCGATATCACCAGCGTGCACACCATGAGCCATCCGGAGATCCAGGTCGATGGTGATACGGCGACCGGCAGCTGGGCCATGAGCGATGTCGTGATCGTGCCCGCGCACAGCGTCCTGATCACCGGAACGTCCTACTACACGGACCGGTACCGCCGAGATGCGGACGGAAAATGGCGTATCAGCTACATCTCGTACTACCGCCTGTATGAGGCCATGCAGAACACCAAGGACATCGGTTTGAACCTGATCGCCAACCGCTGGTCGCAGTAGACGTCAGAACCGGGTAGCCTATCGCCGGGTTTGGGGAACACATGTCTCCACATAGCTGGCCAAGGAGTATCCGGTGCGCTGTCGACTATGTCACGCAACACAGCTGTTCAGCGTGGTCGACCTGGGTGCGACGCCACCCTGCCAGAAGTTTCTCCGTGCGGACGAGCTCGATCTGCCGGAGGCCACGTATCCCCTGCACCTGAGGCTCTGCCAGAGTTGCATGTTGCTGCAGATTCCGGCGCTGATTAGCCCCGAAGACAACTTCACCGAGTACGCATACTTTTCGTCGTATTCGGACAGCTGGGTAGATCACGCTCGTGAGTACATCAGCGATTCCGTTGCGCGACTCGGGCTTTCCCCGGACAACCCCGAGGACTTCATCGTGGAGGTGGCCAGCAACGACGGCTACCTGCTCCAGCACGCCGTCGCCGCAGGTATCCGCTGCCTCGGCATCGAACCGTCGGTGAATGTCGGACAAGCCGCCCGCGACAAGGGAGTTCCGACCCTGACGGCCTTCCTCGACGAGGACACCGCCGCCCGCGTCCGAGCGGAGCACGGTCCCGCGCGTTTGGTCGCCGCGAACAACGTGTACGCCCACATCCCCGACCTACGCGGGTTCACGCATGCGCTTCGGGAGCTGGTCTCCGATGACGGCTGGGTGAGCATCGAGGTGCATCACGCACTCAACCTCATCGAGCTCGGCCAGTTCGACACCATTTACCACGAACATTTCCAGTACTACACCGTGCTGGCAGCTCAAAAAGCCCTCGCCGTAGGTGATCTGGAGGTTGTCGACGTCGAGCTCCTTGAGACGCACGGTGGCTCGATCAGGCTTTGGGCACGACCACGGGAATGCCGGCCCGAGATCGCGCACTCGGTGGCCGAGGTCTTGGAACTGGAACGACGCGCAGGTTTGCACGAACTCTCCGGATACGAAAGATTCCGCGCGAAGACCGAACGAATCCGCTTGGAACTCCTACAGTTTCTGCTCACCTGCAAGGCAGAGGGCAAGACCGTCGTCGGCTACGGCGCGCCCGGCAAGGGCAATACCCTGCTGAACTACTGCGGTATCCGTACCGACCTGATGGCGTACACCGTCGATCGGAATCCCTACAAACAGGGCATGTTCAGCCCGGGCACCAGGATTCCGGTGCACTCTCCCGACCGCATCGACGAGGACAAACCCGATGTGGTGCTGGTGTTGCCATGGAACCTGGAAACCGAGATCACGCAGCAATTGCGGCATATCGGAGAGTGGGGCGGCAGGCTCGTCTATCCCCTCCCGCGGCTGCATGTCGTTGAACCTCACGTTGAGCCCGAAGGAGCATCGGTATGAAGGTCGTGCTGTTCTGCGGGGGCTTCGGCATGCGCATGCGCAATGATGCCGGCGATGTGATCCCCAAACCCCTACAGATGGTCGGACCACGTCCGCTCATCTGGCACGTGATGAAATACTATGCGTACCACGGTCATAAGGAGTTCATCCTGTGTCTGGGCTACGGTGCCGAAGCCATCAAGGACTTCTTTCTCAGCTACAACGAGGCGCAGTCCAATGATTTCATCCTGGCCGACGGCAAGGTGCGGTTGTTGAAATCCGATATTGCCGATTGGACCATCACTTTTGCGGACACCGGGACCGAATCGCCCATCGGCGAGCGGTTGCGTCGCGTCCGCCACCATCTCGGAGACGACCCCCACTTCCTGGCCAACTACGCCGACGTTCTCACCAACGCTCCCCTGGACGATCTGGTGACCAAGTTCCACGATTCCGGCGCCGCCGCGTCCATGCTGCTGGTTCCTCCGCAATCGTCGTTCCACACGGTGGACGTGGACGACGGCGGGTCCGTTACCGAGATCACCGCGGTCTCCAAACTCGATATGTGGGAGAACGGCGGCTATTTCGTGCTCTCCCAAGACGTATTCGACTATCTGCCCGCCGGAGGGGACCTCGTCGAGGATGCCTGCGGCTCATTGGCCAAGGAGGGCAGGATGTTCGGCTACAAGTTCAGCGGATTCTGGAAGCCCGCCGACACCTTTAAGGAACGCGCCGAGCTCGATGAGGGTTACCGCAAGGGCGTGCGCCCGTGGATGGTCTGGGAGCAGGAGTCGGTCACCACGTGATTGAGCTAGGCACCGGATCCGTCGACGAAATCGCGCTGCTGGCAGCACATTGCGACGATATCGCCATCGGCATGGGTGGCACACTGCTGACCATAGCCCGCGGCCGACCCGGTCTGCGAGTGCGAGCACTCGTGCTCAGCGGCGGTGGTACCGAACGTGAGGCCGAGGAGCGAGCGGCGTTGGCAGCCCTGTGCCCCGGAGCTGACCTCGCTGTCGACGTCCTCGACTTCCCCGACGGACGGGCACCCGCACACTGGAACGAGATCAAGGAAGCGCTGGTGGCCTTTCGTCGTGATTCGGCGGCCACCGTGGTGTTCGGCCCTCAGCGCCACGACGCTCATCAAGACCACCGAATGCTGGCGACGTTGGCGCCCACCGAGTTTCGCGATCACCTGATCCTCGGCTACGAGATTGTCAAATGGGAGACCGACACCCCGACCCCCACTGTCTTTCAGCCACTAGGCGATGACATCGCCTGCAGCAAGGCCGATCTCATCTACACGCATTATCCGTCGCAGCAGGCGCACGATTGGTTCGACAAGGAGACCTTTCTCGCCTTGGCGCGGGTGCGCGGTGTGCAATGCCGTCACCGGTACGCGGAGGCATTCGTGCTGGAAAAGGCCACCATCGCTCTCGGAGCCGCACCGTCGGCGACATCGCATCTAGGAGCAACGCAGTGAAGGTTCTGATCACCGGCCATCAGGGGTATCTCGGCACTGTGATGTCCCAGATGGCAGCGGAGGCCGGCCACGAGGTCGTGGGTCTGGACTCGGGTCTATTCGCCGACTGCGTCCTGGGTCCGCCGCTTGTGGATCCCCCGTCGATTGCCGTCGACCTTCGTGACGTGACGATCGATCAGCTGGCCGGATTCGATGCGGTGATCCACTTGGCGGCCTTGTCAAATGACCCGCTCGGCGCGCTGGCGCCCGATCTCACCTACGACATCAATCACCACGCCTCCGTACGGTTGGCTCAGCTGGCCAAGGATGCAGGAGTAAGCCGGTACCTGTACGCCTCGACATGCTCTGTGTACGGGTCCGCGGGCGAAGACCTGGTCAGCGAGAGCGCTCCACTCAAACCCTTGACCCCGTACGCGGAAAGCAAGGTTCGCGTCGAGGACGATGTCGCGGCCATCGCCGACTCCGGGTTCTCGCCGGTCTTCCTGCGTAACGCCACTGCATTCGGATACTCGCCCCGGCTCCGCGCCGATATCGTGCTGAACAACCTTGTCGGCCACGCGGTTCTCACCGGAGAGGTCCGGGTTCTCTCCGACGGAACGCCGTGGCGCCCATTGGTGCACGCCCGGGATATCGCGGGCGCCTTCCTCGAATGTCTCACGGCACCACAGGAGGTGATTCATTGCGCGGCGTTCAACGTCGGCACCGAGGAGAACAACCAGACGGTGGCACAGATCGCAGAGTCCGCCGTAGCCGCGGTTCCCGACTCCACCCTGACCATCACCGGGGAAACGGGTGCCGATCCACGCTCCTACCGGGTCGACTTTTCCGCGATCCGTGAAGCACTACCGGGATACCGCGCCGAATGGTCGATCGCGGCGGGCGCCAAGGAGCTCTACGAGCAGTGCGTCGCCGGAAGTCTCACCGAATCGATGTTCCGCCAATCCTTCACCCGGCTCGCCCACCTGAAGAAACTGCGCGAATCCGGGGCCGTAGACGACAGTCTGCGACCGGTCGCGCGGTGAGCCCGTCACCGTCCGGTCAACGCCGCCCAACTGCCCGCGGCGGCGTCCTTGGCACTGATGGCGGCGACCGCAAGCGGCCAGTCGATACCGAGATCGGGATCGTCATGGGCGACCGAGACATCCTCGGCGGGGTCGTGGGGCCGGTCGATGCGGTAGCAGAGGTCGGCCCACTCTGTCAGCGCTTGATGGCCATGCAGTATGCCGGCCGGTACGAATAGGTGCCCAAAGGTGGAATCGTCGAGAGTGAAGCTCTGCCAACGCCCAAAGGTCGGTGATCCGGGGCGCGCGTCGACCAGCACATCGAAGACGGAGCCGCGCGCACACCTGATGAGCTTGCTTTCGCCGCGCCCCGAACGGCCGTGCAGACCGCGCAATACGCCCTGGCGCGACCGCGATTGGGAGTCCTGCAGGAAGTCGGCGGCGCGCACCGCACCGTCCGCTGTGCGGTGGTACTCGTCGAATAGCGCGGAATCGAATGTCCGGGTGAAGAACCCACGGTCGTCATGGTGTGGTGTGGGTTCCATCAACAGCACGCCGTCGATTTCGGTGGTGTGGATGCGCACGACGCCATCCTGCCGTACCGCGGAACGATTGGGGCGCCAACGGTGATCACATGCCGGTATTGCCGTGGCCACAGGTTGTCTCGGGTGCTGGATCTGGGCGCCGTACCCGCGGCCGATCACTTCCCCACCGCTGGCGGCCCGCCCACCGCGGATGCGGTGCACCCCCTGGCGATGACGGTATGTGCGGACTGTGCGCTTGCGCAGCTCGAGGTCGACGACACCGAGACCGACGAGCCGCGCGCGGTGGAGCCGCAGGCCCTGCGCGACCAGGCCGCCGATGCGGTTGCCCGAGTGGAAGGTGCCGGGCTCCTCATCGGACGCACCGTGTACGAGTTCACCAGTCCGCACGGTGGCAGCTGGCTGAACCTCGTTGTTTCCAAGGGTTTTCAGAGTACTGAGCAGACCCTGGACGCTCCCGCGGACCTGGTACTGGACAGCTTCGGCATGATGCACGACCCTGATCAGGCCGAAGCGATCAGGACACGCGCCCGCCGCACCGCTGCCGACGGGGTACTACTTCTTCAATTCCACTCGATCGCAACGATCCTGGCGCTGGGCCAGTGGAACTCGCTGCGGCATGGGCATTTTGCCTACTATTCCCTGACGGCTTTGCGTCGAATGCTCGCCGATGTGGGTATGTCCGTGGTCGCGGTATGGGAGTTCGACCTCTACGGTGGCACCCTGCTTCTCGCCGCACGCCATGGTGATCACCCCGAGCCGCCGCCGGTGGAGCAGCTGATCGAACGTGAGAAGGCAAGCGGCGCCGTGGATGCCGAAGGATTCGTGCGGCTGCAGCATGCGGTGGACGAGCAGGTGCAGCGCCTCACCCAATGGCTGAGCGACAGGCGTTCATCCGGACAAACCGTGTACGCCTACGGCGCACCCTCGCGCGCAGTGGCACTGTTCGCCCGCGCGGGGCTGACGACGGAATCGGTGGTGGCCGTCGCCGATGCCTCTCCCGCCAAACAGGGCCGACGCATGCCCGGCACAGATATCCCTATCATCGCGCCTGCCGATCTCGTGACCGCCGACCCGGACCAGGTTCTGCTCACCCTGCCCGATCTGTACCCGGAGGTTCGTCAACGCTTTCCGGAGTTGGAAGGTCGTTGGATGACGGGGCTCTGCTAACGCAGGAGCGCGGTCGCGAGAGCTGGGCTGAACTCTCCACCGGGCGCATCGGGGGCGACGCCACAGGGGCCGTTGGAGGCGCCCGGCGCAAGAATCCACAGGTTCATATCCAGCCCGTCGGACTGGCCCAGTACGGTAGGCGGCATACCGAGCATGCGCCCCGAGGGGTTGCACCAGTCGAAGTTCCATGTCGGGCTGCCGTTCTGCGACGTATCGACGATGTAGCGAGGATCGGATACGCCGAACCACTGTTGCAATGACGCCCTGATGCGTTGGGCGTACGCGGTGATCTCGTAAGTCGGGGCGAACGACGACACGTTGACGGCGTATCCCACTCGATCGGACACACCCGCCATGGCAAGGAGCGCCGCCATCCGCTCGGGAGTCACCGAGCCGGACGAGGTTCCGGCCTCGAGGTAAACGCGGGCATTGACGTTCCGCGCCGAGAAGGTGTCCACCGCGTAGCGAATAGATCCGATGCGACCGTCGAAATCAGTGCCCTCCAAGGATTGCCGGTCGGCGAACCACAAGGCGTCGGGTTCGACGATCACCACCATCCGGGTGTCCCCCACCAGTGCTGACACCCGGTCGATCCACGCTCGGTACACGGCGGGGGTGACCACGTGGTTGGGCCCGGAGAAACCGTCGTCCCGGTCCGGAACGTTGTACAGCACCAACTGCGCGGTGCCGTCGGCGCGCCGCGCCCGCTGGACGATATCGGAGATATTGCGGCTGTCGTCCTCATCGCTACCGGTGGCCCACATCGCAATCGGGTACCGCGCGATCTGGTCCCGGATGGCTGCCGCGCGTGGGTCATCGGGGTGATCTCGCACCCACCACTCGACGACAAGGGCACCGGCTACCAGCGGCCCGGTGTCGAGCCGGTGCGATGCGGTCTCTGCGGCATGGAGGTGGACGAACTTGCTGGAGTCGCGTGCCAGCACCATCGCAGCTATCAACGCCAGCCCGGCGAGCGCTATCGCACCTACCACCGCCGGATGACGCTGTCTCACGGCTTGCGCACCGGTCACAGCGCGCAACGATACCCAGCCACTGAGCTCTACACTTGGCGCGTGCCCCACTCCGTCCCCACGCCGACGCCTGTGCGCGTGTTGGCGATAGGACCGGCCCCGGCAGGTCCCGAAAGCCGCGGCGGCATGGCAACCGTCATGTCGCATATGGCGGCGTTGACTGACTCGTCCGTGACAGTGCATGTGGTGCCCACCTATGTGGACGCCTCCCGGTGGCGCTGGTTGTGGGTCGGCGTCCGCGGAATGCTGGTGTCGTCGTGGTTGGTCCTCGCGGGACGGGTCGACGTCCTGCACGTCCATCTTGGTCACGGTGGGAGCGTGGCCCGCAAGGCGCTGCCCTTATGGGCTGCGCGCATCCGCGGGGTGCCCGCACTTATCCATGCCCACAGCTTCGATTTCGCCGGGTGGTACCGGGAACAGCGGCCCACAGTGCAGCGCGGTGTGCGGTGGGGATTGCGTGCCAACCGGTGGATCATCTTGGGGCGCAACCTCGCCGACGAGTACATCGTCTGTCTGCGACTCGACCCGAATCGGGTGGCGGTGCTGCAGAATCCGGTTCGCATCCCCGAGCGGACGGCTTCCTCTCATGGCGACACCCTTACGGTGATCAGCCTGGGCCGGCTCGGACGCCGCAAGGGCACATACGACATCATCCGGGCGGCATCCGCACTCACACCGGAGATTCGCACGATGCTGCATATCCACCTTGCCGGTGATGGCGAGGTGGAACAGGCACGCGCCGCCGTCGTTTCGGCCGACGTCGCCGATGTGATCACCGTGCACGGTTGGCTGGATGCGGCCGCAAGTTCCCAATTGCTCAGCGGTGCAGATATTTTCGTGCTCCCAAGCTACGCCGAGGGCCTTCCGATGGCACTACTGGAGGCCATGGCCTCGGCGGTCGCGGTGATCACCGCACCCGTCGGGTCCATCGCCGAGGTGGTGCGTGACGGCGAGAACGGTGTGTTGATCGCACCCGGCGATATCGACGCGCTGGTAGCGGCCCTTACCCGGCTGACCACCGATCACGACGAACGCCGCCGACTGGGGACCGCCGGACGGGAGACGGTGCGCGGCCTTGACATCGCCGAGTGGGAGGCACAGCTAGTGCGGACGTGGAAGTCGCTCGCAGATCGTTAGCAGCCGGCCGGCTGCGTGATCGGCGGTGAAGTTCTGCAGATAATGCTCGCGTGCCACCGCACCGAAGCTCGCCGCGGCGACGGGGTCGGCATGCCGATCGAAAGCCGCGGTCAGCCCAGCCACATCGTCGCGGCCCAAGGCGATCTCCCCGTGCGGCTGAAACTCCGGCAATGCCCCCTCGGTTGAGACGATGACGTTCACCCCGAGCTGCATCGACAATGTCTGTACGCCGCTCTGCGAGGCCTGCCGGTAATGCACGACTGAGGCCTTGGCGGTGGAAAGTGGTTGCAGCACGTCGTCATAGCTGTATGGCCCACGAATCCACCGCACCGACTCCGGCAGTGCACCCCTGAATTCGCCGCTACCGATGAGCACCAGATGGTCTCCGTGCCAGGCCGGACCCGCAACGTGCGCCTCCCACGCACGCAGGATGACGTCAACGTTCTTGTAGCCGTTGAGTCGCCCGACCAGGACGAAGTCACGACGACCGCTTGCGGGCACGAAGGGCGGCACCCGCTGCGGGTCGAGGTCACTCGTCAGCGGAACCACTCCGACCGGCGATAACGCGTGCGGGGCGATCTGTCGCGCGACGTAATCGCTGAACGCCACGCGTTGAACTGCGCCCGACTCCCATCGACGGAACGCGATGTCTTTCCACCGCGGCCGTTCTTCGGAGGCGTCGTGCGGTCGATCATCGTGGACGAGCAGCACGCGCGGACGGCCCGCCCCGAATGCCTGCCAACGCGGATCGCGGACCAGCTCGGTGATCACCACATCGGGCCGGAACGCACGGACTTTCGGTACAGCACGTGCCCATGACGCCCAACCGGCAGGATGTTTGAGCGAGGGCTCCAGGACCAGCTCATGGTCCCGTGCCGGACCAGACTCGGGGTGCTGGTCGGTGGTCACTAACAACACCGAAGCGCCTCGGCCCATCAATGCTTCGGTGTGCACGCGAGCAAGCGGACGCATCCAGGGTGACAACCAGAGAATTCTCATCGCAGACATCAGCCCTTGAGCACCGCGGTGAAGGCTTCCTCGTACGAGTCCGCCATCGTCTCGATCGTATAGAGATCACGCATCCGCTTAAACCCATTGCACCCCAAAGCCGTCAAGCGCTCAGGGGCGAACAGGGCATCCTTGAGCGCGTCGCGCCAGGACTGCACATCTATCGGATCCACCACGACACCGCTGCCGTCGTCGAGCATGTCCGGTACCGAGCAGACCGCCGACCCGATGACCGGTACGGCACGTGCCATCGCCTCGAGGATCACCAGCGGGAAGGCCTCGCTGCGGCTCGGCACACAGAGCACATCGCAGTCGGCCAGCGCATGATCCGGACCGGGCGACCAACCGCGCCAGTGCACCCGGTCACGCACCGAATCGGGCGTAAGAGCCTCCAGTCGTTGGCGGTCGGGCCCGTCTCCGAAGATGGAGAGCCGCCAGTCGTATTCGGCCAATCCGCTCAGCGCTTCCACCAGCAGATGTGGATTCTTGTGCTCGACAATGCGCGACAGCATCACGAAATGCAATGGGCCACTCTGATCACGGCGGCGCGGCACAGTCTCGGGTAGATCGCGTCGGCTCACCACCCCATTAGGGGCGGTGAAGAATCGTGTGCCGACGCGCTGATGCGCCGAAACCTCGTCCCAGTGGCGTCGCGATAGCGCAATAAAGCCGTCGGCCCGGCTCATCGCCGCCGCGAGCGGCGCCGAGTAGGTTCCCGTGTTCAGTTCGGGTGGGATATGTGCCGCCACCAGCCATCTGCGATGTCGTCCGGATGCGCGCCACAGTGTCCCGCAACCGGTCTCGGTGTTGGTGTCCCCCGACACGAGGATTGTGGGACCGTCGCCGATTTCGAATGTGGGGCACCACCAGGGCTGACGCACCACCCGCACCGTCGCGGGGATCTCGGCAACCAACGGGCCGAAACGCTGCATGCACGCGATGGTCACGGCATATCCGCGCCGATCCAATTCGGTTGCCAACAAGACGTGTTGGCGTTCGGCACCCCCGTACACCAGCCGGTTGGTGGTCAGGATTATCTGTGGGCGCCCGGTGCCCGGCCTGAGTCGCGTCTTGCGGACGCGGCGAGCCGAACGCTGCACGCGGTCCAGCGCGGATGTCCCGGCCAGATAGAGGTCGGCGGTGCGCGCACCTTTCGAATGTTCGAGGGTGAGGGCGATATTGGCTCTCAGTAGATCGTCGGAGCGGATAGCGCGCTGGTGATCTCCGGTGACAGTCCCCTTGGCACTGTGCGCGACACCGGGCTCGTCGATGAAAACCAGCCGCCGGCCCGCCGCCCGGGCACGCAGCTGCCAGTCGGCTTCCTCGCCGTACAGGAAGAACTCCTCGTCGAAACCACCGATCTCATTCCAGACCTGCCGGTTGATCAATAGGCAGGCGCCGGTGAGGTACCCGTCCACTTCGGTGGGCGCTGTCCGGTACAGCTCCGAGATCGCGCGGCCGCGTAGCGCAGGCGCGTAGCCCGCGTGCGACACCAGCGCCCGGAGCATATTCGGGGCGCGATGTCCGTTGTCCCAGGGGAGCTCGCCGGGATGCGGTGTGGCCGGGTCTATCTGTGGCGCCGCCGCGGCCACCATGGGATCGATAGCCATCTGGGCGCGTGTCCGCGTGAGTGGGCTCTTCACGATCGCATCGGGGTTCACGAGCAGCAGGTGCGCACCCGCCACGAGATCCGCCAATCTGTTGACGGCCGCGGCGAATCCGAGATTGTCCCCCGTACCGTGCCAGCTCACGTCAGGAAATGACGCTCGAACTGCGCCCATCCCCGGATAGTCCGGTCCCGAGTTGTCCCACACGTGTACCGGCAGATCGCCGAGGTGCTCGTGGCACGACCGCAGACAGTCGGCGAGCAGATCCGGACGTCCGTACGCGACGACGAACACCGCGATACCCCCATGTACCTCACCGCCCTGAGGTGACGGGAGATAGGCCCTGTTCAGCTCCTTGAGCCTATTGCTACCCACCAGAATCCTCCTTGCGGAGTACGTCCCGGACGTCCCGCAGATGCACCGGGCCCGCCCAAAGATTCACCCCCACATACACACCGGCAGCGATCGCCGCCGCCATCAACTGCGGCATCCACTGTTCGGCAAGAAGGAGCGCGCCGACAGCCGCCAATGTCGGTATGGCCAAGCGCAGGAGGAACATCCAGGGCGTGCGATAGGCGCTACAGGTGGTCAACTTGGTGGCGGCGATGGTCAAGCCCACCACCTCGCTGGCCACCAGCGCGATCGCCGCGCCCAGTGCGCCCAGGTGCGGGATCAGCAGTACGTTGAGAACGATATTGCCGACGAGATTGCACACATTGAGCCGCAACAGAAATACCTGGCGATGCGCGGCAAACAGAGCCTGGCTCACGATGCCGGTCAGGAAGGTGAGGCCAACCGCGACGAGCAGCAACGGCATCACCAGGTTCGACTTGTCCACGAACTCTTCGGAACCCAAAAGCGCGATGAGATCGCGGCCCACAAAGAAGCCGACCACGGAGATCGGTACTGCCACCGCGAGCATGAGCCCGACGGATCGCTGAATGAAGTAGCCGAACCGCGCTGAATCGGTGGCATAAAGCGTCGACATGGTGGACAGCGTCGCCCACAGGAAGAAGCTGCCCATGACCGACAAGGTGAATGCCGTCTGATACGCCAGCCCATAATGGCCGACCTCGACCGGTGTGCTCAGCAGACTCAGGATCACGCCGTCGATTCGCCAGTACAAAACACCGACTACCAGAACCGCTGTCTGCGGCAGGCTTTCGCGTACCAGGTCCCATGACTCGCGTGTGGACATCACGATGCGTAGCGGAATGATCCGATGTGCGGCAATACCTTGCACGAGAAGCAATACCGCCGGCGGTATGAGCTGCGCCACCGCGTACCAGACCGGTGTGGCATCGACCGTGACGAGAATCCACGTGAAGCCCAGAACCGCCACGCGCGACATGACGTCCGCGATCGCCACCGCCGGGAAGCGGACCGATTGGACGAACACAGGGCCAAGGCAGCTCGCCAAAGTGCTCAGCGTGAGGCTCCCGCTCATGATAAGCAACATCGAGTCGACTTCAGGCTGGTCGCGATAGACCAACAAACCCGACACCGCGGCGAGCACGGTGAGGGGCACGCAATAGGCAATGGAGAGACCAAGGTTGACCCCGACCAACCGTTCGAGACTGCCGCTGCCGCTGGAGACGCGTCTGACGATGACCGCGCCGATGCCGAGTTCGGTCAAACTCGTCCACAGCCCGATGAAGAAGAGCGCGGTATTGAGATGCCCGTAGGCCAGCGGACCGACAGCACGTGTGGTCAGCGCGATCGCCGCTATGGAAGCGACTACTCCCAGGACACGACCGCCTAGTTGCCAGGCCACGGCGTTGGCAATCCGTCGTCCGGATGCCGGTTGGGCACCCGCGGAACCGTCGGCACGCTCCGAGGTCATGTGCTACCTTGCGCCGATATGGGATGGGAATAATGCAACCGAGTCAACAACTGCACGCGTATGTGGCCTTGCCGCATGGCGTTTCGGCCTCGCAATGGGAGATCAGGAACCGCGCTGATGAGGTGCCGGATCGGGCACCCTACGGTCTGCATCGGTTGTCGCGCTACGGCGTGACACCCGCATTCAGCGAGTTTTCGTTCGGCCGCCGCGCTGCGCGAATCGCCGGTCACATTCGTTATCGCACGGGGGATCTCGAAATTCTGGAGACCGTTGCTGACAGAGCGGCTCGACGCGCGAGCGATATCGTGTTCTGCTACGACGAACGCACTGGAGTGCCGGCAGCGGTTGCGACGGCAATCCGGATGAGTCCGCCGGTGGTGACCGGAATCGGTTGGCTTACCGAGCCCGCCGAGTCTCCCCCGGTGCCGCGCGGACTCGCCCGCTACGCATTGGCCCGCAGCGCAGCGGTCTTTTCGCAGTCCCCTCCCCAGGTCGAACTGCTGTCGCGCGCCTGGGGTGTCGAGGACTCGCGGCTGCATTTCGCTCCGGTGGGAATCGATACCGATTTCTACCGGGTGCAGCCGTGGGCGAATGCTGGCACTCCGTTGGTGGTCAGCGCCGGCGAGGATGTCCACCGGGACCACGCGCTTCTCGTCCAGGCCGTTCTTACCGCCCGCGAACAATGCCACGGCCTCACACTCGAACTGGCTACTGCGCTGCCGGTCAGCTCGCCACCCGGTGTTGTCACCCTGCACACTGAACGGCTCTACGGACGAATGCGGGATCTGTATCGCCGATCCACGCTCGTGGCGATCGCGGTGCGCCCCAACGTAATTACCGGTTCGGGACTTACGGTCGCGCTGGAGGCAATGGCCAGTGGGCGCCCGGTGGTCATGACCGACAATCCGGGGATTGCGCACTACATCCGCCATGATGTCGACGGCGTGTTGGTTCCACCCGGCGACCCCGACGCCTTCGCCCGCGCGATCGCCGAGCTGGCGCGCGACCCCGATCGCGCCCGCGCCCTCGGACAGTCTGGGGCGCAGCGGGTGCGGGCGGAGTTCAGCTCCGAACGAATGGCTGAGCATTTCGCGAGCATTATGCATGGGGTTTAGCTGACTGTGCCGGCCCAACCTCGGCCTTACGTAACCGCGCCAGGGACGCCGGCCCCTGTATCAGGTACCGCCGGGCCATTCGCCGCGGTTCGCGACCCAATCGGTACGACCATTCCAGTCCGCTGCGTTGCATCCATTCCGGAGCGCGCGTTGCGGCACCGGCAAGGAAGTCGGCGGACGCACCGAAAGCCAGCAGCACCATGGCGCCGGTAGCGACCCCGTGGCGCGCAATCCATAACTCCTGTAATGGTTTTCCTAGGCCAACTACCAGAATATGGGCGCCGGCGGCGGCAATCTCGCGTGCGAGGGCATCGCTGCGGGTCGGGTCGGTGATATCGCTACGATCGGGCGCCCACAGACCGACGACCTGCAGGCCGGGATAGCGTTCGCCGAGAATCGTGCGCAGCTGGTCATGCACCTTCGGCAGTCCGCCCAAGAACCCGACCCGGCGACCGGTCCTGGTTGCCAGCTCGAGAACCTGCGGTAGCAGGTCCGCGCCGGTGATCCGTGGCCAGTTTTGCCGCGTCTTGAGCCGGGCACGCGCCGCGATCGGCGCCCCGTCGGCGAGCATCAACCAATCCAGCTGTGGCCCCAGCTCGGCGCAGTCCCGATACGCGCGCCCCTTGCCGAAATGGTGCAAATGGTCCAAGTTCACCGAGCCGATAACAAGCGGGCACTCATCGGCCGCTGCCGGGCGCCGCGCGACCGCATCGAGCACGTCCTGCACGCAGCAAAGGTCAACCACCACCTGGGAGATCGTCACCCGAACCGGCGGGCCCAGCGATTCTGTCGACACGGCGGTTAGCCTAGCCATCGTTCATTCTCTGGGGCGAGCAAGTGTGGGTTATGCTCGTGACCAATAAGGCTGGTTATGGGACGGCGCGCCTATCGCGAATAGTCCGGACGATAGCAAGAGTCGGAGCACCCGTGAACGTCAACGACCTGGTCAAGCGGATCTTGAACCGGCGGATTGCGCTTGTCCTCGTGGCCCTGATGGTGTGCAGCGCAGGCGCATACGGCTACACCAAGGGTGTCACCATCCGGGCATCTACGGCCTCTGCAGTGGTTGTCCCACCTCCCACTTTCTCCTCGACCGGTGACACGCTGGGCGCCAACCCGATGTTGAACTTGTCGCCGCAAATGGCGCAGCTCGTCGGCATCCTCGCCACCTCGATATCCAGCCAGCCCGCACAGACTTCGATTGCCGCGGCCGCGCCCGGTGTGGACTACACGGTCTCCAACAGCATTGACCTGGGACCCAACAATCAACAACCGTCCTCTCAGCTGTCGATTCTGGTGCTCTGCGGCGAGACTTCGGACTGCAAGGCAGGAGCGGCAGCAGTCCTTGACGTCGCACGCGACAACCTGGTGAAACTGCAGGTGGGGGCCTCGGTAGCACCCGAGAACTGGGCAACTCTCACTATCCTCCAGGAACCCACAGCCCCCGTCGTAATGTCCAACAGCGCGGTGAAATCCGCGGGTTCCATGGCCGTCGCGGCGCTGCTGGCCGCGACCATCCTGCTGCTGGCCTACGACGCACTCGCGATGCGGCGCCGCAAAGAAAGGCGCGCCGATCGACAGCCTGGGAACAAGGTCAAGGCTAAAACCGAGACTCCACGCGTAGCCAATGAGCCATCGGCGGCCGCCGAGGCCCCCACCGATCCGGTTGAGGCAGACGCGGGCGGCAATGGCCAGATCCTGGCAAAGAATTCGGCAACCAATGGACGCCAAGCCTCCGGTGCCGCGGACGCTCCCACCATCGTCGACGACGACCTGGACAATCTCGAGATCGACGACGAGGCGCTGGCCCAAGCGGTATTGAACTGGACCCCGCCCCGCCTGACCGATTTCCGTACCTGGCCTGGCGACAAGCCTGCTCCAGACCGGTAGTCGGGCACTGTGATGACCGACCGCGGTCTGGGTACCGTCAAGTTCGCCGCGCTCGCATGCATCGTGCTGTTGAGCACCCGGCAGGTCTACGCGGTGTATGCCCTGAAAGGGCTCAGCCCCGCTCAGGTCGCCTTGATCATCGTCGGTGTGCTGGGCGGATATTGGGTGCTGTCGGGGCACCGGCTCTCGCTCGGAGCGCGCGGAGTCACCCTCGTGATCCTCGCCTCTGTGCTGGCAACCGTGGTGTCCTTCAATGCCGTCACCACCCGTCTCCTGCCGCATATCGCCGTGGTGCAGGCCGGGCAGGGCATGTCCGCATACGCGGTGACGGTGGCCGCGCTCATCGGATTCGTCTTTCTGTTCGCCGCCCATCCCGAAAGCTCCGCGCGAATCATTGAGATCTTCTTGAAGGCGCTTCTCATTGGCGGTGCCATCACAGCGATCCTCGCCCTGGCGCAATTCGCCACCGGCGTCGACATCGCGGCGATGATCCGGATTCCCGGGCTCATGAAATTCGGCGATACGGGTGTCGCTCATGGGATTGTTCGTGAAGGCGTCGTCCGAGCACAGGGCGCCGCAGCGCATGCCCTGGAACTGAGCGCGGTATTGACCACGATCGCACCTATCGGCGTCGCGCTCGTGTACAACGCCAAGGCCTCGAATAGCGGGGCCGACGCGACTGCCAGAAAGATATGGCCATGGGCAGTGCTGACCGGCATTGTGATGGCGGGCTCGGTGGTGACTGTTTCTCGATCGGCGTTCGTGGGATTCGCGGCGGCAATCCTCGTGATGTCGTGGCGCTGGCCGGTGCGTCGGCTTGCCGGGTTGTTATGCGCCGCGCTCGGTGCTGCGGCAGTCGCCGCGGTGAGTGGACTGGGTGTTTTCGAGGCGATCATCAAAACCTTTATGGGTAGCTCGGACGACCCGTCGCTGCAATCCCGTGCGCGTGGAATCGACTACGTGATGTCGCATTGGACCGAGAACTTTTGGTTGGGGCAGGGATCATTCACCTATCCACTAGGACCGGAACAGCCGGTTCTCGACAACGAATACCTCAGCCGCCTCATCGAAGGCGGCATCGTGGGCCTGTTGACCTTGGTGGTCCTGATGATCACAGCGATCGTGTACGCGGGTAACGCGCGCAATCGCTGCGAGGATGCGGCCACCACGGAGCTGATCAATGGCGTGCTCGGCGGGCTCGTCGCGCTCACCGTCGTCAGTTCTGTGCTGGATGTCTCCGCTTTCCAACAGATTTCGATGATTCGGTGGCTCTTGATCGTGCTTGCGGGTGCGGCGTGGGCACTGGTCAGACGCGACCAGAACCCGTCACCTGCCGCAGCTCCGCTCCTTCGTGAGGAAGCGCGAACATGACACATCGGGGTTTTGAACAGTCGAATACCTGGCAGGCCCGGCTCCACGACGCGGTGCCCGGCGGGGCGCATACCTACGCGCGCGGCGCCGACCAGTACCCGCTAGGCATGGCGCCGGTGCTGACGCACGGGTCGGGCGCGCGGGTGTGGGATGTTGACGACAACTGCTATGTGGAATACGGCATGGGGCTGCGTGCGATTACCCTCGGCCATGCATACGGGCCCGTCGTCGAGGCCGTCCGCGACACGCTGGGCCGAGGGGTAAGTTTCAGTCGCCCAACGGTATTAGAAGCCGAAGCCGCCGAGGATTTCCTGCGGACCGTGCCGACCGCCGAGATGGTCAAGTTCGCCAAGAACGGATCGGATGTCACCACCGCCGCCATTCGCCTCGCCCGCGCCGTGACCGGACGCACGATGGTCGCGGCCTGTCGGCAGCCGTTCTTCTCCACCGACGACTGGTTCATCGGCACCACCGAGATGAACGCGGGTATCCCGAAAACCGCAACCGAGGACGTGGCCAGGTTCAACTACAACGATCTCCATTCTCTGACAACGCTTTTTGATCATTACCCCGGCGAAATCGCTTGTGTCATCATGGAGGTCGCCAGCGCGGCCGCCGAGCCCGAATCCGGATTCCTCGAATCCGTGAGGGCGCTGTGCACCCGTCATGGTGCGCTACTGGTTTTCGACGAGATCATCACCGGATTTCGGTGGTCCTGCGCGGGTGCCCAGGCCGTGTACGGGGTGACCCCGGATCTGTCGTGCTGGGGCAAGGCGATGGGCAATGGTTTCGCGATCGCCGCGCTTGCGGGCAAGCGGGACTACATGGAACGCGGCGGCCTGCGCACCGACGATCCGCGGACGTTTCTGCTGTCCACCACAAACGGGCCGGAAGCGGTGGGATTGGCGGCCTTCCGCGCAGTGGTGCAGGCCTATCGAGATGATGCCCCGGTACGGGCCATGGAGGCCTCGGGCCGGGATCTCGCCGACGGCATTGCCGCCATTACCGCGGAACTAGGCGTGGGCGAACATATCCAGACCATAGGCCGACCATCGTGTCTCACCTTTACCAGTCTCGGCCCAGACGGGCAGCCCTCGCAGGCCTACCGTGCACTGCTGCTGCAGGAACTGCTGCGTCGCGGTGTGCTGGGACAGTCTTTCGTGATCTCCGCGGCACACACGCCCACCGATATCGAATTGACCATCGACGCACTGCGAGGTGCCGCCGAGGTATACCGACGCGCCATCGACGCCGGAACCACCGACGGATTCCTCACGGGCCCTCCCGTCGCGCCGGCACTGCGCTCGTCGGCCGCGCCCCGACGCATCCCCTGACGCGGTCCACTTTCTGGGTTCACGCGTTTACCGCGCCACGTTCGCACTGTTGGCGTATTAGTAAATGTGGCCCGTATCGCGTTGAACTTAGCGTGCAACTACTACTACGCTGCGTCGTAGGAGGTGGCGATGAACGCCCTGGACGTATCTCGTTGGCAATTCGGGATCACCACCGTGTACCACTTCGTCCTGGTGCCGTTGACCATTGGGCTAGCACCTCTGCTGGCCATCATGCAGACGGCCTGGGTCATCACCGGAAACAACTCCTGGTACCGGCTCACCCGATTCTTCGGAAAGCTCTTTCTCATCAATTTCGCACTGGGCGTGGCCACCGGCATCGTGCAGGAATTCCAGTTCGGGATGAACTGGAGCGAATACTCCCGGTTCGTCGGCGACGTGTTCGGCGCTCCCCTGGCTCTCGAAGGGCTTGTAGCGTTCTTCCTGGAGTCAACCTTCCTGGGCCTGTGGATATTTGGGTGGACCCGTCTGCACAAGCTGGTGCACCTGGCGTGCATCTGGGTGGTCGCGATCGGTGTCAATGCCTCGGCCTTCTTCATCGTCGCCGCCAACTCGTTCATGCAGCACCCGGTCGGTGCCATCTACAACCCGGAAAACGGCCGCGCAGAGCTGACCAGCATCACCGAGCTCCTCACCAACAACACGGCATTGGCCGCCTTCCCGCACACCGTTGCCGGATCCTTGCTCACTGCAGGCACATTCGTTGCCGGTATCTGCGGCTGGTGGATGGTCCGCTCTCACAAACTTGGCACCCTCGAAGACGCGCGCACGATGTATCGCCCGGCCGCCATCGGCGCCTGCGCCGTGATGATCCTCGCCGGGGGCGCCCTGGCGGCGACTGGTGACGTTCAGGGCAAGCTGATGTTTCAGCAACAGCCGATGAAAATGGCGTCGGCCGAATCCCTGTGTCATACCGAGAAAGACCCCAAGTTCTCGGTGCTGACGGTGGGGACCCACAATGACTGCGGCAGCGTCACGCATGCGATTTCGGTGCCCTATGTGCTGCCCTTCCTGGCCGAGGGCAAGTTCACCGATGTCACCCTCAAGGGCGTCGAGGACCTCCAGAAGGAGTACGAGCAGAAGTTCGGTCCGCGTAACTACCGGCCCAACCTCTTCGTCACCTACTGGTCCTTTCGCGCCATGATCGGACTCGCCGCTGGATCTGCCCTGCTGGCGTTGGCGGGGCTGTGGGTGACACGGCGCGGACGAATTCCTTCTCGGCGCTGGTTCGCCTGGCTCTCAATCCTGGCCATCCCCACGCCCTTCCTGGCGAACAGCGCCGGGTGGGTGTTCACCGAGATGGGCCGACAACCCTGGGTGGTTGCCCCCAATCCCACAGGAGTGGAACAGATTCGGCTCTCCGTGGACATGGCGGTCTCGCACCACTCCGCCGCAACGGTATGGGTGTCGCTCATCACCTTCACGCTGCTGTACGGCGCGCTGGGCGTGGTGTGGTTCTGGCTCATCCGCCGCTACACCATCGAAGGGCCTCTCGAACACGACACCGAACCCGCACCAGTTCTCACCGATGAGGACAGCCCCAAGCCGCTGTCCTTCGCCTACTAATAGCCCTATCTATCAGCCTGCAAGGAGGTCCGAACATGAATCCGACGACATTGCAACAGCTCTGGTTCATCGTCGTAGCGGCGCTGTTCCTCGGCTTCCTCGTGCTCGAAGGCTTCGACTTCGGTGTCGGGATGCTGATGCATCCACTCGGCCGCGGCGACGACCGCAGGCGACGAGCGGTGCTCAACACCATCGGGCCCGTATGGGACGGCAACGAGGTCTGGCTCATCACCGCGGGCGGCGCCATGTTCGCGGCATTCCCCCACTGGTATGCCACGGTGTTTTCCGGCCTATACCTTCCGCTGCTACTGATCCTGGTCGCCATGATCCTGCGGATCGTGGCCATTGAGTGGCGCGGCAAGATCAACGACCCCCGCTGGCGTGCCCGCTGCGATCTGGGAATCGGCATCGGATCCTGGATTCCCGCGCTGCTGTGGGGTGTGGCGTTCTCGTCGCTCTTGGCCGGGCTCCCGGTCGATTCCGCCAAACAGCTCAGTCTGGGTATCGGGGATGTGCTGCGACCGTACGTACTTCTTGGCGGCGTGGTCTTCGTGGGACTCTTCGCATTCCACGGTGCACTGTTCATCGCTCTGAAGACCGCGGGAGTGGTCCGCGAGGACGCCGTCTCGATAGCGCACAAGCTGGCGATTCCGGTCATCATCGCTGCCGGCGGATACGGACTGTGGACGCAGCTTGCCTATGGCAAGGGATGGACCTGGATCGCGCTCGCGGTGGCCGCTTTGTCCTTGGTCGGTGCCGCCGCCGCGTCACGGATATCCCGTGACGGATGGGCATTTGCCTGCACCTGTCTGACGGTGGTCGCCGTGGTGGCCCTGCTGTTCGGCTCCCTGTATCCCAATCTGGTTGTGTCCAGCTTGAATCCGGCCTACAACTTGACGATTGTCAACGCCTCATCCAGTCCCTACACACTACGCATCATGAGCTGGGCCGCGGCGATTACCGCCCCGCTGGTGCTGCTCTACCAGGGCTGGACGTATTGGGTATTCCGGCAACGCATCTCGGCCGATCAGATCCCCGAACCCGTCGGGCTGCCCGTGCGATGACACGATCGCGCAGCGCCCCGGTCGATCCGCGGTTGTGGCGCCGCAGCGCACCCGCCCGTCGCTACTTGATGCTGACAGTGCTCTGCGAGTTGGTGATCACGGCGGCCACACTGCTTATCGCCATAGTGCTGGCGCATACACTCGCCCGGCTCATCACCGATCCGGCCGCACGCGACATTGTCCATATGGGACAGCCGCTGGCTGTTCTTGCCGCGCTCTGGATTGTTCGGGCGGGTGCCCAAGGTGTGCAGGTCCGCTTCAGTGAGCGCGGCGCGACAGGAGTCATCGCCGACCTCGACGACCAACTGTTGTCGACCATCGCGCAGGCACAGCCTCGCGACCTTGCACAGAGTCGGGAATCGGCCACGACGATATTGACCCGGGGACTGGACGACCTGCGCCCCTACTTCGCCGGGTATCTGCCCGCGGTGCTCAGTGCCGCGATCGTGACACCTACCGCGGCCTTGGTGATCGCGGTATCCGATATCCGATCGGCCGTGATCGTCGTGGCAACCCTGCCACTGATACCCATCTTCATGATCCTCATCGGTCTTCTCACCCGGGATCGCGCGGCGGCCGCATTGAATGCCTCGACCGTGGTCACCGGTCAGATTCTCGATTTGATCGCGGGTATTCCCACCCTCCGCGCGCTGGGACGTACCGCGACACCGCTTCGTCGGATAACCGAACTCGGGACCGCCCAGCGGCGTTCGGTCATGGCCACGCTGCGGGTCGCGTTCCTGTCGGCCATGGTGCTGGAAATGATCGCAACGCTCAGTGTCGCGCTCATCGCGGTGAGTATCGGTATGCGGCTGGTGTTCGGGCACCTCGATCTCATCACCGCACTGACGGTCCTGATTCTGGCCCCTGAGGTCTATTGGCCGTTGCGTCGCGTCGGGATTCAGTTCCACAGCGCCGCCGATGGAAAAGCGGCTGCGGACAAGGCCTTCGAACTCCTCGACGCCATCAGCGCTCAAGCAGCCCCCACCGCCGTCGGTGGGACGCTACCTCCGCCCCGACAGCCGACGATCCAGCTGGACGCGATCAGCGTGCCGGATCGAAGCGGTTACGCACCATGGGAATTGACGGCGACAATCCGGCCCGGCGCAGTCACCGTGCTCACCGGCCACAACGGTGCAGGGAAGTCGACGGCACTGCACGCGATAACCGGCCTCACCACGCCAACGGAAGGCCTGGTTCTCGTGGACGGGGTGGGTCTGGACCAGATCCACCGCGACAGTTGGTGGTCAATGATCGGATGGCTGCCCCAACGACCTGTATTGGTGCCGGGCACCATCCGCGAGAACCTCGAAATGTTCGGGCCGCTGGACGATCTCGAAGCGGCGCTGGCCGAGAGCCAGTTCGATAGTACGGTGTCGACGTTGCAGGACGGGTTGGATACCCGCCTCGGTGCCGGTGGCGCCGGGCTTTCACTGGGTGAAAGGCAGCGACTGTGCCTGGCACGTGTGCTCGCTACCAATCGCCC
Organism: Mycobacterium sp. NPDC050853; assembly: GCF_040653875.1. Lineage (NCBI taxonomy): Bacteria > Bacillati > Actinomycetota > Actinomycetes > Mycobacteriales > Mycobacteriaceae > Mycobacterium > Mycobacterium sp. NPDC050853. The sequence continues at coordinate 200,926 of NZ_JBFAGW010000007.1, read as the reverse complement.
GATCTTGCTTCTCGACGAGCCCACGGCACACCTCGATGGCGATACCGAGGCCGCCGCGCTGGCCGCACTGGTCACGCGGGCCCGTCGTGGCGCCACGGTGGTGCTGGTGGGGCACCGTGCCCCGGTACTGGCTGCCGCCGACGCGATATTCACCGTTGAGGCCAGACATGCTGCGCACTTCTGACCCGCTGCAGCACTGGCTGATCGCGCTTCGTGTGCGGCCGGCACGGCTGGCTTTGGCCGTGGCGTGTGGAGTGCTGGCATTGGGAAGTGCACTGGCGTTGGCCGGTCTGTCGGCGTGGCTCATCACCCGGGCCTGGCAGATGCCACCGGTTCTCGATCTGTCCGTTGCCGTGGTTGCCGTACGCGCACTGGGTATTTCGCGCGGCATCTGGCGGTACTGCGAACGGCTCGCCAGTCACGAAATCGCACTACGCGGGGCTGCCGCCGTCCGTGCGCAGGTGTACGCACGTCTGGTCGGCGGCTCGGTCGGAGCGCTCCGCAGGGGCGCGGTGCTGGATCGCATCGGAACAGACATTGACGAGCTCGCCGAGACCGTCGTACGCAGCGTCATTCCCGCTGCGGTCGCCGCGGTGCTCGGGGTCGCGGCCACGGTGACCATCGCGCTGATATCGCTACCTGCCGCAGCCATGCTGGCGTGTGCGTTGCTGGTTGCCGATGTGCTGGCGCCCGTGTTGGCGGCCCGCGCATCCAGGTCGCGGGAGACGCACGGCGCGCAGGCGCGCGCCCTGCAAGCGGAAACGGCCGTTGAGATCCTCGACCACGCTCCGGAGCTCCGGGTGGGAGGCTGTCTACCGCATCAGCTCGAGATGGCGCGGCGACGACGCCGTGACTGGGCGCTGGCTCAGGACGCTGCCGCCGGTCCCGCCGCATGGGCGGCCGCGGCCCCCACCTTGGCGGTAGGAGCCGCGGTGGTCGGCGCCTTGGCAGCCGCTGTCGAGCTCGCCGGACATATCGCACCCACGACCCTTGCCGTCCTGGTGTTGTTGCCGCTTGCCGCCTTCGAGGCCTCCACAGCTCTGCCCGCTGCGGCCATCGGCATCGCCCGCTCACGGGCATCGGCGCGGCACTTGGAGCAGCTTGCGGGCGGAGGTGTCGAAGTTCCCGCTCCGGCCGACGTGATGCCGAACGGCGAGGTTTCCGCCGTGACGCTCGAATGTTCCGAACTGTATTGGCGGACCGGCCGTTCGATATCGGGTCCGCTGTCGTTCCGGCTGCCGGCGGGTGCACGGATGGCCATTACCGGTGCCAGTGGTATAGGCAAGACATCACTGCTGATGGCGCTCGCCGGGCTCGCACCACCGGTCGCCGGCAGCATCCGACTCGACGATGACGCACCCGCCGAGAACCAGACCGCCGAGATGACTTCACCCATCAGGTTTTTCGCCGAGGACGCACACCTATTCGCCACCACGGTGCGCGACAACCTTCTTGTCGCGCGGGGTGACGCCACCGATGGCAAACTGGCCGACGCGTTATCGGAAGTCGGTCTCGGTCCTTGGATCGAATCGCTACCGCAGGGGCTGGACACGGTGTTGACCGCGGGTGCGGCCTCGGTATCGGGCGGCCAGCGCCGACGGCTCCTGCTTGCGCGAGCGCTGCTGTCCGAGGTACCCGTGTTACTGCTCGACGAGCCGACCGAACACCTCGATGGCCACGCTGCGGAGACGATCCTTCGGGAATTGTTGGACAGCAACAGTCCACTGTTGGCTGGGCGAACTGTTCTGGTGGCGACCCACCATCTGCCGGAATCGGTGAACTGCCTTCGCGTCCAACTCGGCGATACAGTGCAGGTATGACGGAAACACCCCCGCCGTACCAACCGCCCGGCGGGTACCCGGCCTACCCCGCTTACCCATACCCGTACGGCGCTCCCGGCGCCCCACTTCCTCCGCCGGTCCGAAAGAACGGCGTCGGCGTGGGCGCGCTTATCGTCGGAATCATTGCGATTCTGTTGTCGTGCACAGTCTTTGGTGGATTTATCGGCGGCATCGTGGCGATCATCCTCGGTGTCGTGGGCTTGCGCAGGGCCAAGCGAGCCGAGGCCGACAATCGTGGCGTGGCGATCTCGGGCATCGCGCTCGGCGGCTTGGCCGTGCTGCTGTCCACGCTCATTCTCGTGTTCATGCTGGTTTTCATGAAGTCAGCCGGTTTGACCGATTTCATCACCTGCATGTCCGATGTCAAGGGTGATCAAGCCAAGGCCACCCAATGCCAGAACGATTTCGAGAAGCGGATGAACGAGAAGGCCGGTAACCCCGCGCCCTGATCCCTACCGAGTGGGCGGGTCGGCGGGCAACACGTGCTCACCGGTCCGGTCGGTTGCCAGGCTGAGCGATGAGATGTACTGCTTCTCACCGTCGGGACCGGGCTTGGCCGAGGCGATCATGTCGGGACGCTCGAACTCGATTCCACTGACCGCGCACCGAAGCAACTCATCCGACGGGTTTCCGTACTCGTCGTACATGGGCAGATCGATACCGTCATCGGTGCGGCGCAGGTAGTACTTGCCACGAGTGGCCACGGCCAGGATCGGCGGCATCACAAACGCAATGGCGACGGCCACGATCGGCGAGTAGGGGCGGAGAGCCTCCCCGAACACTCCGAAGAACACCAGGATCGAGATGCCCGCCGAAAGCAGCATCGAGACGAATCCGACCGGGTTGACGTTGTAGAGCATGCCGCGGCGGAATTCGGGTTCCATGGGCGACAGTTTGAGCAGGTACTTGTTGACCGCGATATCGGTCGCCACCGTCACCACCCATGCCATACCGCAGTTGGCGTAGAACCCCAGGATCGTGTTCAGGAAGTCGAACATGTTGGCTTCCATGAGCACAAGCGCGATCAGCAGATTGAACAGCACGAAGATCAAACGGCCCGGGTAGTGCGTGGTGATGCGGGTGAAGGAGTTGGTCCACGCCAACGAGCCCGAGTAGGCATTGGTGACGTTGATCTTGATTTGGCTGATCACCACCAGGATCACGGCCAAGGTGATGGCCAGCCAATGCGGCATCATGTTCTGGTAGATCTCCAGGAACTGGTGCACCGGTTGGTTGGCCACCGCGGCACCGTCTGCCACATTGGCGATGAGATACACCGCCAGGAAGAGCCCGATAACCTGTTTGATGGCTCCGAACAGCACCCAGCCGGGCCCCGCCAGCAGCATCGCGGTCCACCAGCGGCGGCTGTTCTCGGGGGTCTTGGGCGGCATGAACCGCAGGTAGTCGATCTGCTCGGCGATCTGTGCGATCAACGACAGACACACACCCGCGGCGAGCATGATCGACCCGAGGTTTACGCCCTGCGCGTCCTTGCCTCCGTAGGCAAAGAAGGTTCCTATTGAATCGGGATGGCGCACAACCAGATAGACGAACGGGATGACCATCATGACGAGCCACAACGGGGTGGTCCACACCTGGAGCACCGATAACGCCTTCATCCCGTAGATGACCAACGGAATGATGATGATGGTGGATGCCGCATATCCGATGGGTACGGGTACGCCGAGCCCGAGTTTAAGTCCCTGGGCCATGATTGAGCCCTCGAGCGCAAAGAATATGAACGTGAACGTCGCGTAGATGATGTTCGTGACGATGCTGCCGTAATACCCGAATCCACTACCGCGCGTGATCAAGTCCAGATCGATGTTGTAGCGGGCCGCGTAGTAGGACAACGGGATTCCGGTGAGGATAATGATGACTGCGAAAACCGCTATACCCCAGAGCGCATTTCCGGTGCCGTAGGAGATACCGATATTCGCTCCGATTGCGAAGTCCGCGAGGTAGGCGATACCGCCCAGTGCAGTCACACCGACGACAGCGGGACTCCACCGCCGAAAACGCCTGGGGGCGAATCGGAGGGTGTAGTCCTCCAGCGTCTCCCGCAGTGCCGCGCTCTCCGTGGCATCGTGTGCGGATGGGTCGACGGGAACGCGCGCGGCAGCAGTTGTGTCGAGGGTGTCGGTCACGCCCACAGACTGGCGAGCGCCCAATTCGTGCGCGTTTTCCCGACGTTAATGTCCTGTTACGCAGCTGCTCCAGTAGGTAGTTTGGGGCGCAGCCGGGGTGTGAATTCCAGGCTTAGCAACGCGACCGCGACCAGCGGCACGGCCGACATCTGCACGAGAACATAGCGCCTATCGCTCAGCGCGTGGAATTTGCGTAGATACCGGTACAAAGACTCCAGAGCAATCAGCGGATCGAGCGTGTGAATCGCCGAGTAGCAGATCTCCTGCACCAGGGTGCGATCCTTCTCGGCGAAGATCTCCGGGAACGCCGCGAACGCCAGTGACAGCCGGCGGGCCCCCTCGGTCTTCGCCAGCGTGATCATGTCAATCGCCAGTCGCTCGTCGATCCCGTTGGGTGCACCGGGGCGCCGCCAGGGAACGTCGAGAGAGATATCGGTCCCCCGCCCGGTGCTGGCGTATCGGTGAAATCCTTGAACCACACCGGATTTGTCTCGGGCGATGATCAGCCGGATACCGGGGTAGCGGCCGAGTAGCGCGCCGTCGAGAATCATCGAGAACCCGCGTTCGAATCGACCTCCGTGCGAAAGTTCCATCACCTGTTGGAGTTCGGCACGCAACGCATCGTCTAGACCTCGTTCGTCGACGACCTCGGTGGTGACCCCCGAGTTGTGGGTGCGTTGCATCCCCTGGCGCAGGTTCCGGTATTTGCGGCCCACCAGGTCGAAGGTTTGTACGTCGACGATGACGTCGCGGCCCACCGCGATCGCGTGCAGCGGGTGACCGATGACGCGGGGGTCACTCCAGAGCAGCAGACGGCGTTCACTGCAGCCCAGGATCGCGATGCGCCAACCATGGGAACGGCACATGGCTGCGAAGCCCCGGACCAGGGATGGGAAACGGGTTTCGTCACCGATCGGGTCTCCCCCGACCACGGCGAAACCCGCCCGAGTGCGATACGCGATTGCCGCCGTCCGGTCGGCATTGAAGTAATAGGACTTCAGTGAGTGCATGGCGAAGGCCGCCAGCGGATCGTCGCTGGTCTTGCCCACTAGGGCACCGACTTCAGCCAGCGCCTCGGGCTGCGCCGGCGACGACTTCGGCCACATCAGGATGAGCCCGGCAGCCACCACCAGCACGTCGCTGATGTGCTCGAACTGCAGCACACCGACACCCAACGCCACCACGATGGCGACCCCTGCCCACGCCGAGTGACCGTATGTCACCGGCCGACCCAGGAAGATGCCGCGGGCAATGAACCCTACGGATAGCAGAACAGTGAGCGGCCAAAGGATTTCATCGAAATCCGGTCGTAGCGGGTAACCGGAGTGGGCGACCAACAGCACCACCCACCCTGCCGCCAGCAATACGGCGGCAGCGGTCATGAAACGCGCGAGTCGCGAATCGCTATGGACCACAACGCGTTCGGCAATGCGTACATGAGCGGTAGCCGCTGACGGCTCCAGCATTCAGCCACCTCCACAGTCGCCGAAACGTTTCCTCGATCTCTACTGCAGGATACTCCCGCAGCTACCAGCGGTCGGCAGGACCGCTCTTCCCGATGGCAAACCAAAGAATAGGGCCGAAGATCGGGAAGACCAACACGATGACGGCCCACGGCAGCTTCTCGCCGTTCGGCTTCACTGGGTCCTGAATGATGGAAATGATGGTGATCACGGTAAGAACCACCACCAGCAGAGAAAGAATACGAATCATGACCGCCCCGGGAAGTATTTGACAATGCCTTCCTGGATAGTACTTGCCAGCAACGTTCCTTCGCGGTCAAAAAAGCGTCCGGCCCCCGTGCCGCGCCCCGCGGACGCAACCGGCGACTCGGTGGCATAGAGCACCCAGTCATCGAACCGCAGCGGACGGTGGAACCAGACGCTGTGGTTGATGGTGGCGGCGAAAATCCGGTCGTAACCCCAGGACAGCCCGTGGGTGGTGATGATCGAATCCAGCACTGTGGTGTCCGATGAGTAAACCAGTGCCGCACTGTGCAGCACCGGGTCATCGGGCAGCGGCCCGTGGCTCTTCATCCACACCCGATTATGTTCCAGCCGTTGAGATTTCGCCTTGAGAACCCATGCCGGGTCGTTGTCGTAACGCCATTCGATGGGCTTGAGGGCGGCCACGAACATCGGCACGGTCTCCTCGTAGCCGACTAGATGCTCATCGATGGTCGGCAGTGTTTCCGGATCGGCCACCGCCGGCGGCCGCACTGCATGTTCGAGACCTGGGGAGTCCTTCAGGTACGACACCAGCGCCGAGGACAGCAGCAGGTCGCCCTGGACCGCGTCGACCCGGCGATTGGCGAAGCTGCGCTCATCCCGCAATCGCAGTACCCGAAATTCGATGTCCTGCTCGGGGTTGCCGCCGTTAATGAAATGGGTCGAGACGGCCGCGAGCGAGAGCTTCTCAGACACGGTACGGCCGGAGGCCACCACGGACTGCGCCATCAGCTGACCGCCGAATGTGCGGGGCGGGTTAACCGTGGGATGGCCGCCGATGAACAGGTCGGTCTCGGGATTCTTCAGCTCCAGCAGCGCGAGTAGCTGTGCAAAATCAGGTGCGTTGCTGATGCTGGATCCTCCGTTTAGTGGTCGTCCTCGCCGATCCGGTGCACGTGGATCAGATTGGTCGAGCCTACTGTCCCCGGCGGCGCGCCCGCGACGATGATCACGAGGTCGCCCCGCTGGTAGCGCTCCATAGCCAGCAACGAGGCGTCGACCTGCTGAATCATCCCGTCGGTGCTGTCCATCTGCGGGACGATGAAAGTCTCGGTACCCCAGGTCAGCGCCAGCTGGCTACGCACCTCGGGCAGGGCGGTGAAGGCCAGCAGCGGCAGCGGAGTGTGCAGGCGAGCCAAGCGGCGCACCGTGTCGCCGGACTGGGTGAACGCCACCAGGGCTTTGGCGTCCAGCCGCTCTCCGATATCCCGCGCGGCATACGAAATCACGCCGCGCTTGGTGCGCGGCACATGCGTCAACGGCGGTGCACTCACCGAGTGACCCTCCACCGCCGACACGATGCGGGCCATCGTCCGCACCGCCTCCAACGGGTACTTGCCGACCGAGGTCTCCCCCGACAGCATCACGGCATCGGCACCGTCCAAAACGGCATTGGCGACATCGGAGGCCTCGGCGCGGGTGGGCCGGGAGTTCTCGATCATCGATTCGAGCATCTGGGTGGCGACGATGACCGGCCGGGCGTTCTCGCGAGCGATCTGGATGGCCCGCTTCTGGACCAGCGGCACCTCTTCGAGCGGCAGCTCCACGCCGAGGTCACCGCGGGCGACCATGATCGCATCGAAGGCCAGCACGATGGCTTCGAGGTTGGCGACCGCTTCGGGCTTCTCCAGCTTGGCGATAACCGGTACGCGGCGTCCGACCCGGTCCATTATCGCGCGCACCAGCTCGACATCGGCGGGTGAACGCACGAACGACAGCGCAATCAGGTCCACCCCGATCCGCAGCGCGAATTCGAGGTCGGCGATGTCCTTTTCGGACAGGGCGGGGACCGAGACGTTCATTCCCGGCAACGACAAACCCTTGTTATTGCTGACCGGACCACCCTCGGTGACCAGGCAGACCACATCGTTGCCCTCGATGGCCTCTACCGTTAGACCCACCTTGCCGTCGTCGACAAGGAGCCTGTCCCCGACGGACGCATCGGCGGCCAGCTGCTTGTATGTGGTGGAAACCCGGTCAGGGGTGCCCACCACATCGTCGACGGTGATCCTGACCTTTTCGCCCGTCGCCCACTCGGTGGAGCCGGTGGCGAACCGGCCCAGTCGGATCTTGGGGCCCTGCAGGTCGGCGAGAATGCCGACCGCGCGCCCGGTCTCGTCGGAGGCCCGACGCACCCAGCGATAGTTCTGTTCGTGATCGGCATGGTCGCCGTGGCTGAAGTTGAGCCGCGCCACGTCCATCCCGGATTCGACGAGCTCACGCACAAGCTCGGCAGAACCGGTCGCAGGACCGAGGGTGCAAACAATCTTTCCGCGTCTCGTCACGGCTCTGAGCATAGTCGGGGTGACCTGTACTCACGAGTCAGTCGCACACGCGTAACCGCCCGCTTACCTCGATTTTCGTTGTCAGGACGCCAGTTTCAGCCCGATGATGCCGGCGAGAATCAACCCCAAGCTGAGCAGTCGCCAGACGTTGGCCGAATCGCCGAACAGCACGATGCCCAGGATCGCCGTGCCGACGGCACCAATACCCACCCAGATCGCGTACGCGGTACCGACTGGCAGGCTCTTCATCGCGATGCCGAGCAGCGCGATGCTGATGATCATCGATCCGATGGTGCCAACGGTCGGCCACAGGCGGGTGAAACCTTCGGTGTATTTGAGACCGATGGCCCAACCCACCTCAAGCAGACCCGCGAAGATGAGAACCAGCCAAACCATGAGAGATACCTCCGAAATTCGGTGAGGCCGTCCCCTGGCGAAGAATGACCGGGCCGTCCCGGTCATCTCGATTCTCTCACATCCGGCGAAGGGCCGTCTCAGCCTCGAGATCAGTCACGCAGTGCCCTGCCCGCTTTGTCATCGACCTTCCCGCCGAAAATCAGAACAGCGTCGACGATCGCCCAAATGACCGCGACGATTCCGAACGTCACCAAGCCAACCACCAGCTGAATGACACCCAGCAGCGTCTGGCCCAGATAGATGCGGCCGAAGCCCAGGAATCCGACCAGGCCCAGGAGTTGCAACAGACCCGCGACAAGCTTCGATTTGTCCGAGTACGGCTGGCCGGTGGCCGGATTCCGTCCAAAAGGCGCGGCAGGGTCGACATATCCGGGCGGCGGGTACAGCGCGCCTCCCGGCGGCGGATACGGAGCGCCGGGGGGCGGCGTTCCGAAGGGAGGCGGAGTGCTCTCGGTCATTTCTCCACCATGCCAGATCTACGGGGACGCCGTGGGATCCGGAGACCCCGGGTCCTTCTCGGGTTCCTTCTCTGCGGCCTGCTCGGTATCGGGCTGCTCGGTATCGGGCTGCTCGGAAGTGTCGTCTGTCTCCACCGGAGCGTCATCGGTCCCGGCTTCGCTCGTATCCGCGTCTGCGCCCTCCACAAGGGCCGCAGTGCCACCCAGCGTCGCCGGATCCTCACGCCCCTTGGGAGCCAGCAGGATGTAGGCGACCGCGCCAAGGAACACCAGTGTCGACGTGAAGGAGTTGACGCGAATCCCGCCGAACTGAGTGGCCGGGTCCACGCGCATCAACTCGACCCAGAAGCGTCCCAGGCAATACCCGGCGACGTACAACGCGAACAGCCGCCCATGCCCGATCTTGAAGCGCCGATCCACCAGGATCAGTACCGCGAAAATCAGGACGTTCCATAGCAATTCGTACAGAAAGGTCGGGTGGACGACCTGCGCCACCTCGCCGGTGGATACTCCGTTGAGGTTGAGGACGTCGACTGTGCCATCGGCAGAGCGACGGTAGAACAGCTCCAGCCCCCACGGCAGCGTGGTGGGCCCACCGGTGAGCTCCTGGTTGAAGTAATTACCCAGCCGACCGATCGCCTGGGCCAGCACGAGGCCGGGAGCGATCGCGTCGCCGAAGGCGGGAAGGGGGATTCCCCGACGGCGACAGGCGATCCAGGCTCCGACCGCGCCGAGGGCGACGGCACCCCAGATGCCGAGACCGCCTTCCCAGACTGCGATGGCCTTGGCGATGCCTTTACCGTGCGGGCCAAAGTAGGTCTGCCAGTCGGTCATCACGTGGTAGAGCCGACCGCCGACCAGTCCGAAAGGCACCGCCCACAACGCGATGTCGTAGATAACGCCGCGCTCGCCGCCGCGTTCCTCCCATCGGCGATCACCGATGACCAGCGCGACGATGATGCCCGCGATGATGCACAGCGCGTAGGCGCGGATCGGGATAGGTCCCAAATGCCAGACCCCTTGGGGCGGGCTGGGGATGTACGCCAGATTCACGACTGTCACAGTGTTTTCCTTGTTGTCCCCGAGGTTGTCCTCGAGCTGATGCCCTTCCGCACGCCGGTAGCCAACTCTTCAGTCAGGGTACGCACGGCGGCTGCGCCTTGCGGGGCGGCCGCAACCAATGCCGAGCCGACGATGACACCGTCGGCGTACGCCGCGATCTCGGCGGCCTGCGCGCCGGATCGCACACCAAGGCCGACACCCACCGCGATATCGGAGACTTCGCGAACCCTGCTCACCAGGGCCGGGGCGGCGTTCGATACCGCATCACGTGCACCGGTGACGCCCATGGTGGATGCCGCATATACGAATCCCCGGCAGGCGCCGACGGTCATCTCCAGCCGTTCCGGCGTGGATGAGGGCGCGACAAGGAAGATACGGTCCAGGTCGTGAGCGTCGGAGGCGGCGATCCAGTCTTCTGCCTCGTCGGGGATCAGGTCGGGGGTGATGATGCCAAGGCCTCCGGCCGCGGCGAGGTCACGCGCGAAGGCGTCAACTCCATACCGCAGCACCGGATTCCAGTAGGACATGACGACAGCATGTCCGCCAGCATCGGTGATGGCGCGGACCGTGGTGAAGACGTCGGCCACCCGAACTCCGTTGGCGAGCGCCGTCTCCGCTGCGGCGGCGATCGTGGGGCCGTCCATCATCGGATCCGAGTAGGCGATCCCGACCTCGATGATGTCGCATCCGCCCTGCACCAGGGTGGTCATGAGCTCGAGTGAGGTGTCGAGGTCCGGGTATCCGTTGGGCAGGTATCCGATCAGCGCGGCACGTTCTTCGCTCCGACACTTGTCGAAAACCTCGGTGAGACGACCGGGCTGGGTCATGACTGCACGCCGCTCTTGTCCAGCAGGTCGAACCACTTGGCAGCGGTTTCGACGTCCTTGTCTCCGCGGCCCGACAGGTTCACCACCATGACGGCGCCCTCACCCAACTCAACTCCGAGTTTGAGCGCGCCCGCGACGGCGTGTGCCGATTCGATGGCTGGGATGATCCCCTCGGCGCGGGACAGCAGCAGGAAGGCGTCCATGGCCTCGGTGTCGGTGATGGGCCGGTAATCGGCACGCCCGGATTCGCGCAGCCAGGCATGCTCGGGACCCACTCCCGGATAATCCAAACCCGCTGAGATCGAGTGGGATTCGATGGTCTGACCGTCCTCGTCCTGCAAGAGATAGGAGTAGGAACCCTGGAAGGCGCCGGGTGTCCCGCCGGTGAATGTGGCCGCATGCCTTCCGGTTTCGACACCGTCGCCAGCAGCCTCGTATCCGACCAACCGCACCGCCGGATCGTCGATAAAGGCATGGAAAAGACCGATCGCGTTCGAACCGCCGCCGACGCACGCGACGGCCGCATCCGGCAGCTTGCCCACCTGATCGAGCACCTGAGCCCGCGCTTCCATGCCGATGATGCGCTGAAAATCGCGCACCATCACCGGGAAAGGATGGGGGCCGGCCGCGGTACCAAAGCAGTAGTAGGTGTTGTGCGCATTGGTCACCCAGTCGCGCATGGCGTCGTTGATGGCGTCCTTGAGAGTTTTCGACCCCGACTCCACAGACACGACCGTCGATCCGAGCAGCCGCATTCTGGCGACATTGAGCGCTTGGCGCGCGGTGTCGACTGCACCCATGTAGATCACGCATTCGATACCCAGGAGTGCGCACGCGGTGGCGGTGGCAACCCCGTGCTGCCCCGCGCCGGTCTCGGCGATGACCCGGGTCTTCCCCATCTTCTTGGCCAGGAGTACCTGACCGAGAACATTGTTGATCTTGTGAGAACCCGTGTGGTTCAGGTCTTCTCGCTTGAGAAAGACTCGTGCCCCACCGGCATGGGAGCTGAGCCGCTCGGCCTCATACAGCGGGGACGGGCGGCCTACATAGTGCGTCTGCAGCCGGTCGAGCTCGGCGAGAAACGAATGATCGGATCTGATCTTCTCGTAGGCGGCGGTCACTTCCTCGATGACCGCCATGAGCGCCTCGGCGACGTAGCGACCCCCGTACGGACCGAAATGCCCACGGGCATCCGGATCGTGCGCGGTGGCCTCGGCGATGGCAGCGCTCATCTGCGGGAGGCCGGTGTTCTTCATGGATGAGCCGCTTGTGTGAAGACCGTCGGACATCGTCGTCTAGCGAGCCGGTTTGGGGCAGGACGGATGCGTACCCGCCGTCACCAAATCGGCGACAGCTCCCCGCGGATCGCCGCTGGTGACCAGCCCCTCGCCGACCAGTACGCCATCGGCTCCGGCACCGGCATAGGCCAGCAGATCGGCAGTGCCGCGAATACCGGATTCGGCGATACGGATCACGCCGCTGGGCAGCCCGGGCGCGATACGGGAGAAGCAATCCCGGTCGATCTCAAGAGTTTTCAGGTCGCGGGCGTTGACTCCGATGACCGATGCACCGGCGGACAGCGCGCGGTCGGCTTCTTCCTCGGTGTGTACCTCTACCAACGCGGTCATGCCAAGCGATTCGGTGCGATCGAGCAGCGATACCAGCGCGGTCTGTTCGAGCGCCGCGACGATCAGCAGGACGAGGTCGGCGCCATGCGCACGTGCCTCGTGAATCTGGTACGGACCGACCACAAAGTCCTTGCGCAGCACCGGAACTGACACAGCTGCGCGGACCGAGTCCAGATCGTCGAGACTTCCGTTAAATCGCCTGCCCTCGGTGAGCACGCTGATGATCCGTGCTCCCCCATCCTCATAGGCCTTCGCGAGCTTGGCGGGATCACTGATATCGGCAAGCTCGCCACGCGACGGGCTGGCCCGCTTGACCTCGGCGATCACGGCGATACCTGGCTCGCGCAGCGCGGCCATGACATTGAGTGGCTTGGGTGCTGCTTTGGCGGCCGCTTTCACGGTGGCGAGATCGACAACGGCTTCGCGCGCAGCGACATCAGCGCGCACGCCATCGAGGATCGAATCGAGTACGGTTCCCGAACTCATGACCTCGACGATTCCCTTCTTGCGGCGCCCCCGCGCCTGCGCACTCGAACTTCTGAGAAGGGTAGCCGTTCACGGGTCAAGTGAGAAAACCGGGTCAGGTAGGGCCGGACTGAGGCTGAGTCGGACCGATGGTGGGGTCGTGCCCGTCGTCCAAGCTGTCCCACATAACCCGCTCGCTCTGGTTCTTATCGGCCGCATCTGTGCCGTCAGACCGTCGCGCGGCCGGGGTCTGGTATTTGGTGGCGGCGGAGCCCCGTGCGGCCCTCAGCAGCGTTATCGCGGCCAATACCGCCAGTGCCGCGGCGATGACCGTGGCCGCGGCACCACCGGAGAGCCGGTCGGCGCCAACCAGGGTGGATATCGGGATGTTCTTGACATCCGCGGCGCGGGGTCCGATATCGCGGACCGCCCAGAGACTGACGCCTAGATAGGCCGCGCCGGCGCCGATCACCGCCGCCAGTCCGGCCAAGACCCGCAGCGCCCATCCGCGGATCGCGAGGGTGGCGATGGCGGCGGCGACCAAGGTAACAGCCATCGGAACCAGGGCCGCCGACCAGTCGGTGCCAGATACCACGATCGTTCTGGGCTCACCAAGACCGTCAAAGGAGCGCAGGCGTACCCAGGTGAACTTCGAGGCCGCCCACAGTCCGCCCGCTGCAATCACGAGTAACCCGGCACCCACGAGGAGCTGTTTTCGGCCCGGATTCCTCTGGGCCGGATCAGACATCCGCGGCGCCCGTGAGGGTTTCGGCGGCGGCGATGGCATTGAGCACCGCGGTGGCCTTGTTCCGAGCCTCGTTGTATTCGTATTCGCCCGTGGAGTCGGCCACCACACCCCCGCCTGCCTGCACATAGGCACGACCGTCCTTGAACAGTGCGGTGCGGATCGCGATGGCGAAATCGGCGTTCCCGGCGAAATCCAGGTATCCCAGGACTCCCCCGTACAGTCCGCGGCGGGTGAGCTCGACCTCTTCGATGAGTTCCATGGCGCGCACCTTCGGTGCCCCCGACAGCGTTCCGGCGGGGAAACACGCGGTGATGGCATCCAATGCCGTCTTGCCGTCCGCGAGCGACCCGGACACGGTCGACACCAGGTGCATGACGTGGCTGTAGCGCTCGATATGGCTGTAGTCGCTGACCTTCACGGTGCCCGGGGTGCAGACACGCCCGAGATCGTTGCGGCCCAGGTCGACCAGCATGAGGTGCTCGGAAAGCTCTTTTTCGTCGGCGAGTAGATCCTTGGCGAGCAGGATGTCTTCCTCGTCGGTCACGCCACGCCAGCGGGTTCCTGCGATCGGATGCGTGGTTGCCACCCCGTCCTTGACGGTGACGAGCGCCTCCGGACTCGATCCGACGATCGAAAACGCCGTTCCACCATCGGCATCCGGAGCGTGCAGCAGATACATGTACGGGCTCGGGTTGGTAACCCGCAGGATTCGGTACACGTCCAGCGGGTCGACATCGGTCTCCATTTCGAAGCGCATGCTCGGCACCACCTGGAATGCCTCGCCTGCTTCGATATCGCCGACCAGCTTGTCGACGATCGCGCTGTACTCCTCCACGGTGCGCTGGCTGCGATAGCTGGGCTTCGGACGATCGAAGTGCGCCACCGTGGAGGGCAGCGGCTGGCTCAGCGCCGCCGTCATCACGTCCAGCCGTTCGACCGCGCCGTCGTAGGCCTCAGCCACGCGTTCCGGGGTGTCATCCCAGTTCACCGCGTTGGCGATGAGCGTGATGGTGCCCTCATGGTGGTCGACGGCCGCCATATCGGTGGCGAGCAATAGCAGCAGATCCGGCAGGCCGAGGTCATCGGTGGCTTTCTCGGGCAACCGCTCCAGACGTCGCACGATGTCGTAGGCCAGGAAGCCCACCATCCCTCCCGACAGCGGCGGGAGATCCGAGAGCGACTCGCCAGCGAGCAGGTCCATGGTGGCCCGCAGCGCGGCGAGAGGGTCGCCTCCGACGGGCGCGCCCTCCGGGGTGGCGCCCAGCCAGGCGGCATGACCGTCCCGGACCGTCAACGCCGAGGGTGAACCCGCACCGATGAACGACCAACGGGACCATGACCGGCCATTCTCCGCCGATTCGAGCAGGAATGTACCCGGGCGATTGGCACCCAATTTGCGATAGGCAGAGACGGGAGTCTCGCTATCCGCCAGTACCTTTCGCGTCACCGGCACGACCCGGTGCACTGCCGCCAGGGCATTGAACTCTTCCCTGGTCGTGGTGGCGGCGCCGCTGACGGTGCTATTCATGACCACCATTCTCCCAGACCCCCGCCAGCCGATTTGGCTATGCCACCAGCGGAGGGGCGGTCGAATAGTGTGTTACCCCGGTCGGGGTGATGTATCTGACTGTGTGGCAATCGGTTCCATCGACGAGGTGGACGGTCCAACCGTTGGCCTCTTTGATGAAGTTGCAGCGTTCACACAGGCCCAACGCGTTTCGAAGACTGGTCGCGCCACCACGGGCATGGCTCATCGCGTGGTCATGATGGCGAATAGGCGCATCGCTATATGGGGTTCGGCAGGTTTGATCTCGTAGGTCGATGAGCTCGGCCAGCCCCTTGGGAAACGCCCGGCTCCGGGACTCCAATGCCACCAGCGCGCCGGTGCCCATCTTTCGGTATATCCGTTGCGCCGTGGCCTGCGCTCCCGCGCTAACCGCTCTGGAGATCAGATTGCGGCCTACTGCCGCGGGAATGGGGCCATAGCCCGCCACTGTCGCCGGCTCGTCGCCCTCACCTAGCAGCGCCGAGTCGGAAATCATGATGTTCACGCCAATCGGCACCGACTCGGCCGTCGCCACTCCTGTCAGCCGCTCCACGAGGGTGTCGGCCATGATCTGCCCGCGGCCGCGCTTGGGATCGGCCGAGATGTCGGCGGCTCGCTTCAGGGCCGCATATGCGGCCACGCCCTGTTTCACCGGCAGCAGTGCCTTCAGATAGGTCATGGTGTCCGGGGCGGGACGGATCGTGACCCGCCGATCGTTCTCTGCCCGACGCGCACGGTGCACCACAGCCTGGGGGTCGAGGCGGTACGCCAGTTTCTTGGCCTCCGCCGCGAGTCGCTGGTCGCCGAGTCCGTGATGCCGCGCCGGATCGGCGCACATCTCGACGTCGATCTACCGGCGATCCTCCAGGGCGAGGTAGGCAGTCTCGCGAACCAGGATGGTCGCGCGCCATTCGGAGAGAGCTCCGCATTCCAAGGCAGCCAGGGTATGCGGCATTTCATTGACAAGCGCCTTAGCGAACCCCAGGTGCCGGGAGCCGCGCGCCGGAGAATCCTGGCGCGCCAGTGCAACTTCCAATGCAATTCCAACACCGCGCCGCCTGGCAGGAACACCGTCACGTTCTTCGATGGCACGCCGCACCTCATCAAGTCGAACCGATATGCGGGCCTGTTCGGCCGCATCGTGAGCCTTGTGCCGCTCCAGCTCGGACAGACGCGTCACCAGTGACGCCGCCTCCCCGTCGAGGTCTGCCATGAATTGATGGTATCGAACACCTGTTCGAAAAACAAGAAGTCTGGCTTCGGGTGTCGCCCTCCGCCTAACCTTCGTATGCCCTGAGAGACGCAACGAGGCGCTCCAGGCTTGCGACCACTGCCGCCCGCTCGCCACCCAGACCGGCAAGCGCTTCACGTTCGATTCGCAGCTGCTCGGGGAAGAATTCGTCCACCACGGCGCGCCCACTGTCGGTCATGCTGATGATGGCGGCCCGCCTGTCGTTGGCATTGGCCTGCCGCTGCACATATCCGCGCTCCTCCAGCCGGCGGAGCGTTCTACTCACCCAGGCTTGCGATACGCCGAGTTCTTCGGCGACGTGGCGAGCGATCACCGGACCCTTGCGGTGGCGCAGCACAACCAGAATGTCGTGCTCGGGTTCGGCGATGGGTGCAGTCGCATAAAGAGGCTCGAGCGCCCGTGCGAGCAATCCGGTCGCCCGCTTCAACGAGCCGATCACTTCCATTGCGGATGTATCGAGCTCTGGCCTGCTCAGCGTCCAGTCACGTGTGGTAATCGAGCTCTCGTGGACGGCCATCGTGCCTCTCGATCCGGGAATGACAGGTAAACGCGTGTCGCGCCCAGGCTATCGAAACCTTGACGCCACCACCGGGAGCTCGACGATTTGTTTGCCAAACCCCCGCGCCACTCCCCTGAGACGAGCATCTCACCGGAGAGATCGACACCTAATACATAACTTGTATAGTATCTGTCACGCATGACTCGCGCCTCGATCGCCGCAAACCTCCGAAGGGTTGGAGTGAATCGAAGAGCGGGCTCGACCGCCGTCAATGGTGACGATCACGTTTCGCATCGCCCGGTAAGCAACAAAGCCAGCCGGTGCCGCAACCCGGACATCGCGGGTCCCGCAGGCCTTGAACCTCGAAAGGTACAGCCATGAGCGTCTCCAGAAGCCGTCGCCTGGTCAACAAGATCTGGTTGCCGGCCATATTTGTCGCGGTACTGCTCACTGCGGGGCTGGCCATCAAGTTCGCGCACGGGGTTTTCGGCTCGCAGGACCGAACACATAGCCCTGGAGGCAATTTCGCCGTCGTCCAATTCAATCCCAAGAGCATCGTTTACGAGATCTATGGCGACTACGGCGGCTGGGCGCGCGTGAGCTACTGGGATACCAACAACAAACCGGTCGACGTCGAGCCCACCGCATTGCCCTGGTCGCACACGGAGACGACCGTCCTGACGACCGCGACCGGGGACATCACGGCACAAGTGGCGGGCCAAAATGTTGGCTGCCGCATCACCGTTGACGGATTGGTGCGCTCAGAGCACACCGCAACCGGCGAGCACGCGGGTGTCTGGTGCCAGGTGCTGTCCGCATGAGCAGGCACGACACGGGAAAGCCCTTCTTCGCGAAGACAATTCGGAAGTTCTCGATACTGGTAGTCCTGGTGTGGGTTGCGTTCACCATTCTTGTCAACACCATCGTTCCGCAGCTCGAACCCGTCACCGACGCGAACCAGGGCCCGCTGGTGCCGCTCGACGCCCCCTCCTCGAAAGCCCTTATTCACATTGGCGAATCGTTCAAGGAATCCGACAGCAACAGCTTGGTGATGGTCATTCTCGAAGGTGACCACGCACTCAACGATGCCGATCACAAGTTCTATGACGAGCTGGCGGGCAAGCTAGAGAACGACAAAAAGCACGTTCAGTACGTGATGAACCTGTGGGGTCAGGGGACGACTGCCGCAGGCGTACAGAGTGCAGATGGAAAGGCCGCGTACACGCTTGTGCGTGTCGCGGGTGATCAAGGTTCGACTGTCTCCGATGAATCCATCAAAGCGATTCGCGAGCTCGTCGCCGAGGTCCAACCCTCCAATGGCGTCAAGGTGTACGTCTCGGGCTCGGCACCACTGTCCACGGACATGCTCCAAGTGGGCAACCAAAGCATGATCCGCTTGATGTACGTGACGATCGCCATCATCACCGTGATGCTGCTCATCGTCTACCGGTCCGTCGCCACGGCGTTCCTGACGTTACTCATGGTGATGGTGGAATTGTCCTGCGGGCGAGGCGTTGTCGCGTTCCTCGCTTATCACAAGATAATCGGTATCTCCGTCTTCGCCTCGAACATCCTGGTCTCGTTGATTCTCGGCGCGGGCACCGACTATGCGATCTTCTTGATCGGCAGATACCAAGAGGCCCGGCATGCGGGCGAAGACCGGGAATCCGCGTATTACTCTGCGGTGAAAGGCGTCTCCCACGTCATCCTCGGGTCGGGTCTGGCCATCGCGGGCGCCACATTCTGCCTTCAGTTCACTCGCCTCAACTATTTCAACACGATGGGCGTGCCGTGCGCGGCGGCAACGCTTGTTGCAGTCGCGGCATCCCTCACCTTCGGGCCCGCCGTACTGGCACTGGGTAGCCGCTTCGGGGTATTTGAGCCGAAAGTCAAGGCAAGCGCCGGTATTTGGCGCAAGGTCGGCACCGTTACCGTGCGTTGGCCCGGGCGAATTCTTGTGGTGAGCAGTGTCGTGGTGTTGATCGGTTCGATCACGCTCCCGTCATACCGCCCGCAATATGATGATCGAATCTTTGTATCCGCCGATACTCCGGCGAATCAGGGATATGCCGCAGCAGACAGGCATTTCCCGGTGAGCAAGCTCAATAGCGACATGCTCATGGTCGAATCCGAGCACGATATGCGTAATTCCACGGACATGATCGCTCTGGACAAGGTGGCACGCAGCGTGTTCCACACACCAGGCGTCGCGATGATTCAGAGCGTCACCAGACCGCTGGGCACCCCGCTGGAACATTCTTCGTTCACCTACACCATGGGAACTATGGGAACCAAGATCAACGAATTGATCCCATTCCTCACGGATCTCACCGATCGGTTCACCCAAATGGCCGATATCACCGAGCGGATGTCTGGCCTGATGCGCCAACAACAAGAGCTCACCGGGCAGCAGGCGGGCGCCGCGCATATCACCGTCAAGGGTGCACAGGAGCTCAAAGACGTCACGGTCACCATGCGGGACACCCTCGGCAATTTCGACGACCAGTTCCGGCCGCTCCGGAATTACTTTTACTGGGAACCCCACTGCGCCGACATCCCTATGTGCTGGGCACTGAGATCGCTGTTCGATATGACCGACCAGATCGACTCGATGACCGATGCCGTGGATGACACCCTCAAGGCCGCGCTGATACAGGACGCTGTCACACCGCAACTGGTCGAGGTCATCGGGAAAAGCGCCAACGAACTGGACAGTATGAGAAAAGTGATCCTCACCGAGCAGAGCACCATGCGGCCGCTGCTGACCCAGCTGAACGAGCTGGGCCGCCAAATGATGGACCTCGGATACGCATTCGACAGTTCCAAGAACGACGAGTTCTTCTACCTGCCGCCCGAGGCCTTCGACAATCCGTACTTCCAGATCGACCTGAAGTACTTCATCTCACCGGACGGGAAATCCGCGCGCTACATGATCTACCACGACGGAGAGGCGTTGAGCCCGGAAGGCATTGCGCACGCCCAGGCCTACCTGCCCGCGGCCAAGGAAGCGCTGAAGGGCACGACGCTAGCGGGGGCGCGGGTCTACCTCGGCGGTGCCGCAGCAACATACTGGGACATCCAGGACGCCACGAAGACAGATCTCCTGATCGCGGCAATCGCGGCATTTGCCCTGATTTTCCTGGTGATGCTGCTCATCACCAGGAGCGTGGTGGCAGCACTGGTCATCGTCGGCACCGTGGCGTTCTCTTACTCGGGCGCCTTCGGATTATCGGTGCTGGTTTGGCAGCACTTCCTTGGGATACCGCTGAGCTGGCTAAACCTGCCCATCACCTTCATCATCCTGGTGGCGGTGGGCTCGGACTACAACCTGCTGCTCATTTCCCGCTATCTGGAGGAAAGCAAGGCGGGGCTGAACACGGGCTTGATCAGGGCGGTAGCCAATTCCGGAAAGGTTGTCACTACTGCGGGCATCGTCTTCGCCACCACGATGATGGCCATGCTGTCGAGCGACCTACTCTCGGTCGGCCAATTGGGGTCCATCATCGGTCTCGGCCTCCTGCTCGACACACTCGTCGTGCGTTCGTTCATCACGCCGGCGATCGCCCGCCTCCTCGGGCCGCTGTTCTGGTGGCCTCGGCTCATCCGTTCACGCCCGGCGCGCGCGGTGCACACATGAGGCCCGGTGCCGGAGACGCGGCGCTGCGGGTAGCGTTCGACTCATGAAACCTGGTGATCGCGTCGCCGACTTCGAGCTCCCGGATCAGACCGGATCCGCCCGCAGTCTCTCCGCACTCCTGGCCGACGGACCCGTCGTGCTGTTCTTCTATCCGGCCGCCAACACCCCAGGCTGCACCGCCGAGGCTTGCCATTTTCGGGATCTGGCAACCGAATTCAAGGAAGCCGGCGCCTCGCGGGTGGGTATCAGCGTCGACTCGGTGGAGAAGCAGGCCGACTTCGCCGACAAGCGCAAGTTCGACTACCCACTGCTCTCGGATACCGGCGGGAAGGTTTCGTCAGCCTTCGGCGTCAAGCGCGGTCTGTTGGGCAAGCTGGCTCCGGTCAAGCGGACCACGTTCATCATCGGCACCGATAAGACGATCCTGGAGGTCTTCGCGAGCGAGCTCAACATGAACGCGCACGCCGACAAGGCCCTAGAGTTCCTCCGCGCCCGCAAGTAGCACATCGGCATCGAAGCAGCTGTGCGCGCCGGTGTGGCATGCCGGTCCGGTCTGGTCGACTTCGAGAACCAGCGTGTCACCGTCGCAGTCCAACCGCACCGAATGCACATATTGGGTGTGACCTGACGTCTCACCCTTGACCCACAGACGCTGACGCGAACGTGAGAAGTAAGTCCCGCGCCGCGTCTCGAGGGTCTGCGCCAAGGCCTCGTCGTTCATCCACGCCACCATCAGCACCGTGCCGGTGCCGTGCTCCTGTACGACCGCGGTTACCAGGCCTGCGGCGTCACGCTTCAAACGATCGGCGATCGCCGGATCCAGCTCAGTCATCGCACGGTGATCCCTTCTGCCGCCATCGCCGCTTTAACCTCACCGATGGTCAGCTCTCGGAAATGGAAGACGCTGGCGGCCAGCACCGCATCGGCACCGGCCTGGACCGCCGGGGCGAAATGCTCCACAGCACCGGCTCCGCCGCTGGCGATCACCGGGACATCGACCGCGGCGCGTGCGGCCGCGATCATCGGAAGGTCGAATCCCGCTTTGGTGCCGTCGGCGTCCATCGAATTGAGCAGGATCTCCCCCACCCCCAATTCGGCTCCACGCCTTGCCCATTCGATTGCATCGAGCCCGGTGCCCGTACGCCCGCCGTGTGTGGTGACCTCCCATCCGGACGGGGTGGGCGCGTCCGGTTCGCGGACCCGGCGCGCATCGACGCTCAGTACGATGCACTGCGATCCGAACCGCTGTGCCAACTCGGCTAGCAGCTCCGGGCGAGCGATCGCCGCGGTGTTGACGCCCACCTTGTCCGCACCGGCCCGCAGCAGCACGTTGACGTCTTCCACCGACCGCACACCGCCTCCCACAGTCAACGGAATGAAGACCTGCTCGGCGGTACGCCGCACAACATCCAGCATGGTGGCCCGGCCCGAGGAGGACGCCGTGACATCAAGGAAGGTCAGCTCGTCCACACCCTCGGCGTCATAGGCGGCGGCGAGCTCCACCGGATCGCCGGCGTCACGCAGGTTTTCGAAGTTCACACCTTTGACCACTCGGCCGTCGTCGACGTCGAGGCAGGCGATGACCCTTGTCGCAACACTCATCGGTAGTCCTCCGGGTCTCCCACTTCAGCCAGCACTTCCAGGATCTGTTCGTGCACACCCGGCGCGGCCACCAGCACCGACGGCGATTCGGGCGTCCACGGATTGCCGCGGAGATCCGTCGCGTGCCCGCCCGCCGACTGAACCAACGCGATACCGGCCGCGTGATCCCACACGTGCGCGCCGAAACTCACCGCACCGCCGAGTATCCCGCCCGCAGTGAAGGCCAAATCGATCCCGGTGCTGCCATGCATCCGCAGACGGGACGTGATGCGGCTCAGGTTCTCCAGCACCGCCAACCGATAACGGCCCGGCACTCGCCCCTTCCAGTCGACGTTGAAGGTGCCCAGACCCACCGCAACATCGGCGAGGTCGGCTCGTGGCAGCGGGGGCATCGCCACACCGTTACGCATCAGCGGGCCACCAGTGACTGCGGTGTACTTCTCCCCCATAAACGGTAACCAAGTCAACCCCGCTACCGGCACTCCGTCGGAGAGCAGCCCCAGAAGGATGGCGGCCATCGGGGACCCTGCCGCGTAGTTCACCGTGCCGTCGATAGGGTCGACAACCCATACCAGACCGGAATCCACTGCCGGGCCGCCGAATTCCTCACCGTGCACGGCGATACCGGTGCGCTCGGTGAGCGCCGCGACCACCATCCGCTCGATGGCCAGATCTTCCTCGGTGGCGAAGTCCTTGCCACCCTTGAACACCACGCCATCGGCCCCGTGCCCGGCCACGAAGCGCTGAGCCGCGACGTCCAGAATCGCGGACGCCTCAGAAACCAGAGTTACGAGCTCCGCAGTCGTGGGCATGTCAGGAAACGGCAGCCAGTGCGTCGGGCAGGGTGAATCGGCCTGCGTAGAGGGCCTTTCCGACGATCGCACCCTCGATACCGGCCCCGGTCAGCTCCGCGATGGCGCGCAAGTCATCGAGGCTCGATACCCCGCCCGAGGCGATTACGGGAGCATTGGCCACACCCGCAACCTGTGCGAGCAGTTCCAGGTTCGGTCCCGTGAGGGTGCCATCCTTTGTCACGTCGGTGACGACGTAGCGCGAACATCCTTGTGCGCGCAGTCGTTCCATTACCTCCCAGAGGTCGCCGCCGTCGCTGACCCAGCCGCGGCCGCGCAGCCGGTGTGCGCCGTCGACGATTTCCACGTCGAGCCCCACGGCAACCCGCTCGCCGTGTCGGGCGATGGCCGAGGCACACCACTCCGGGTCCTCGAGTGCTGCGGTCCCGAGATTGACTCGAGCGCAACCGGTTGCGAGCGCAGCCTTCAACGAATCGTCATCGCGGATGCCGCCGGAGAGCTCAACCTTGACATCGAGCTCGCCAACCACCTGAGCGAGCAGCTCGCGATTGGAGCCACGACCGAAGGCTGCGTCCAGATCCACCAGGTGCACCCATTCGGCACCGTCGTTCTGCCATGCCAGGGCGGCGTCACGCGGTGAGCCGTAAGTGGTTTCGCTGCCTGCCTTGCCCTGTACGAGGCGGACGGCCTGACCGTCGGCGACATCGACCGCCGGTAATAGAACGAGACTCACGAGATTCCCTTCACCCAATTGCTCAACAACACGGCCCCCGCATCGCCACTTTTCTCCGGATGGAACTGAGTGGCTGCCAATGGACCATTCTCCACCGCTGCCACGAACGGCACATGATGGGTAGCCCAGGTCACCAGCGGCCGCACGATTGGCGACTCGCTCAGTGTTTCCAGCTCCCACTTCTGCACCGCGTACGAGTGCACGAAATAGAAGCGGGTCTCGGCGTCCAGTCCGGCGAACAATTCGGATCCGGTCGCGGCATCGACCGTATTCCAACCCATATGCGGGATCACCGGTGCCTCGAGCCGACTGACCACACCGGGCCACTGACCGCATCCGTCGGTATCGACACCGAATTCGACGCCGTGGCTGAACAGAATTTGCATACCAACGCAGACGCCAAGCACCGGACGCCCGCCCGCCAGGCGCACGTCGATGATGCGCTCGCCGCCGATACTCCGCAGTCCCTCCATACACGCAGCGAACGCACCCACCCCCGGTACCACCAGCCCATCGGCATTAAGGGCCGCATCGGCGTCGGAGGTCACTGTGACGTCGGCGCCGACCCGTTCCAGCGCGCGCTGAGCGGATCTAAGATTGCCCGAACCATAATCGAGGACAACAACTTTCGCCTTAGCCGTCACAGACTGCCTTTAGTAGAGGGCACTCCGGTGACGCGCGGGTCAGGTTCGACGGCCTGACGCAGCGCCCTGGCCACGGCCTTGTACTGGGCCTCGGTGATGTGGTGGGGGTCGCGGCCGTACAGGGTGCGTACATGCAGCGCGATACGCGCGTTGAGTGCCAACGACTCGAACACGTGCGCATTGATGACGGTGTGGTAGGGCACAGAGCTGCCCGCAATCGTGGTGTGCAGCAGATGCTCCGGCTCGCCGGTGTGCACACAGTACGGACGGCCCGAGACGTCCACCGCGGCGTGCGCCAGGGTTTCGTCCATCGGAATGAACGCGTCGCCGAACCGGCGAATACCCTTCTTGTCCCCAAGAGCCTCAGCCAGCGCTTGCCCCAGGGTGATTGCGGTGTCCTCCACCGTGTGGTGTGCCTCGATCTCGGTGTCGCCCTTGGCCGTGATCTTCAGATCGAAACTGGCATGGGTGCCCAATGCGGTGAGCATGTGGTCGTAGAACGGCACACCGGTGTCGATGCGCACCTGACCGGTGCCGTCGAGGTTCAGTTCGACCACGATGTCCGACTCACGGGTAGCCCGCGCCACCCGGGCAATGCGTGGCTGAATGGGATCCGTCATGATTCCGCACCCTTCTCGAGGTCGGTTGCAGCGAGGCTGTCGCTGACTTTCAAGAACATGTCATTCTCACTCGCCAACCCGATGGTGACACGCAAATAACCCGGGATTCCGACATCCCGGATGAGCACGCCCGCATCGAGATACCGCTGCCAGCTCGCCGCCGAATCGGCGAACCTGCCGAACAGTATGAAATTGGCATCGCTGGGGATCACCCGGAATCCGCTGGCCGACAACGTCTCCGATACCCGGATGCGTTCGGCAACCAATGTCGCGACGCTGCCGAGGGTCTCTACGCGGTGTTTCACCGCGGCTCGGGCCGCCGCCTGGGTGAGCACCGAGAGGTGATATGGAAGGCGCACCAACAGCAGCGCCTCTACGACCGCCGGCGCGGCCACCAGATAGCCGAGCCGTCCACCCGCGAAGGCGAAGGCCTTGCTCATGGTGCGGCTCACGATCAGCTTCGTCGGATACTCGTCGATCAGACCGATACCACTGGGGCCCGTCGAGAACTCCGCATATGCCTCATCCAGGATCACCACTCCCGGAGCCGCATCGAGGATCCTGCGCAGATCCTGCAGCGGAACCGACTGACCCGTCGGGTTGTTGGGACTCGTCACGAAGATGACGTCGGGGCGACGATCGCGTACCGCCGCGACGGCGGCGTCCGCATCCAGCGAAAAGTCTTCTAAACGCTGCGCCTGCATCCATTCGGTCTGCGTCCCATCGGAGATGATGGGGTGCATCGAGTAGGACGGCGTGAACCCCAATGCGGTACGCCCCGGCCCGCCGAAGGCCTGCAGCAGCTGCTGCAATACCTCGTTGGAACCGTTTGCCGCCCAAACGTTCTCCGTGGCGACAGGCACGCCCGTTTGTTCCGTCAGGTACCCGGCCAGATCGGCGCGCAGAGCCACCGCGTCCCGGTCGGGATACCGGTGCAGTTCCGCCGCCACCTCGCGGACGGCGACCGCGATGTCCGCGACGAGACCCTCAGTGGGGCCGTGCGGGTTCTCGTTGGTGTTCAGCCGTACCGGGACAACCAATTGCGGTGCACCATAAGGAATCTTACCGCGCAAGCTATCCCGCATCGGCAGGTCTTCAAGACGTGCGGAAGCGCCAGGCACGGATGCACCGCTTGCACGAACACCGTTAGGCGCGATGGAGCTCATGATCGCTCGAATCGGCGTCGGACCGCCTCGCCGTGAGCGGGCAGGTTCTCGGCGTTTGCCAGCGTAATCACGTGTCCAGACACCTCTTTAAGAGCAGCCTCCGTGTAATCCACGATATGGATCCCGCGCAGGAACGTCTGCACCGAGAGCCCACTGGAATGCCGCGCGCATCCCGCAGTGGGGAGCACGTGATTGGATCCGGCGCAATAGTCACCCAGGCTCACCGGCGACCACGGTCCCAGGAAGATCGCACCGGCACTGCGTACGCGCGCGGCTACTGCGGTGGGAGCATGCGTCTGAATTTCCAAGTGCTCAGCCGCATAGGCATTCACGACCTTGATTCCCGCACTGATGTCATCGACGAGGACGATCCCGGACTGGGTACCGGTCAGCGCGGCGGTGACCCGCTCGGCATGCACAGTCGTCTCAAGCTGTGCGACAGTCTCTTTCACCACGGCATCGGCCAGCGCCACACTGGTGGTGACAAGCACACTCGCCGCTAACACGTCGTGCTCGGCCTGGCTGATCAGGTCGGCCGCCACGTGCACCGGATCGGCCGTCTCATCGGCGAGGATCGCGATTTCGGTCGGACCGGCCTCGGCGTCGATGCCCACCAGCGAGCGGCACATCCGCTTGGCTGCGGTCACGTAGATATTGCCGGGCCCGGTGATCATGTCCACCGCCGCGAGCTCGGCACCATCGGTATCGATGCCGCCATGCGCCAGCAGGGCCACACCTTGTGCTCCACCGACCGCCCAGATTTCCTCGACGCCCAGCATCCGTGCCGCAGCGAGAATCGTCGGGTGCGGCAGCCCGCCGAACTGAGCCTGTGGCGGCGAGGCAATCACGAGAGATCCCACCCCGGCCGTCTGCGCGGGTACGACGTTCATGACGACGCTCGACGGATAGACGGCGTTGCCGCCCGGAACGTACAAACCCACCCGCTCGACGGGTACCCACCGCTCAGTGACGGTGGCGCCGTCCGCAACGGTGGTCACGGTGTCCTGACGGCGCTGATCCGCGTGCACGGCGCGCGCCCGCAGAATGGCCACCTCGAGCGCGTCGCGTACCGCCGGGTCAAGTTCAGCGAGGGCGCGTTCCAGCTCCGCGGTGGGCACCCGCACGGTTTCGGGGCGAACACCGTCGAACTCGGCGCAGAACTCCAGCGCGGCCTCCGCGCCACGGTCCCGGACGGCCTCCACGACGGGCCGCACCCTGGGCAGCACGGCGTCAACGTCGGTGCCGCCGCGCGGCAGTGCCGAACGCAGATGGGACGGGGACAAGCTCGCACCACGCATGTCGATACGGCGAAGCAGAACAGGTCCGGCGTCATTCACATGTGCCATTGTCCCAGAGCTGTTCAAGGGCATTTACCTCGCAGTGGCCGGTTGCATGTGACGCCAGTCTCATTAGACTCCCGTCCAGTAGACCCCACTGCCACGCGACGATCGGAAACCCCATGTCAGCAAATCATCAGCCCGGTGTGCCCATGCTCATGCCCGATTGGCTCGAACGGGCGCAGATCAAATACATGAATCCGCTGATGGCGCCCATCGCACGCTTCCTGCCGTCCTTCGCCACCGTCACGCACTATGGCCGCACATCGGGCACCAAGTACGAAACCACCGTGAACGCGTTCCGCAAGGGCAATGCCATCTCCATCGGCCTGATCCACGGCAAGACCAATTGGACCAAGAATGTGATCGCCGCCGGCCGCGCCGACATCACGCTGTTCCGCGGAAAGCAGATCCACGTCATCAACCCGCGCATCGTGGAGCAGGGCCAGGGTGATCCGGCGCTGACCAGGTCCACCCGCGTCGCCAACAAGCGTGCCGGGGTCTTCGTCGCCGATATTGCGAACTAGTTATTCATCAGCTGTTGAAATCCTAGGTTGATGATGCCCATACCGTGGCGTGACTGATTTCGAACAGCTGGTCCGCGACCGATCCTCGATCCGTGATTTCCTGCAGACGCCGGTCCCCCGCGACGCCCTAAACGCCGCTCTGGAGACCGCACAGCACGCGCCATCGAACTCGAATATCCAGCCGTCGCGGGTTGTCATCGCCGAGGGGGTGACGCGGGAGCACCTGAGTGACGCACCGATGAATGCGGTACGCGCCCCACGCGACCCGGTCAGCGCCAACGTCACTTTTCTGGGATAAGAAACTCCTGCTCGGGACGGCCGGTGGTGCCATACCGCAACCGCATCTCCAACTCCGAGCTGCCAACCAGTGAGGCTAGATAGCGTTGCGCCGTCGCGCGGGAAATCCCCACCGCCACCGCGACTTCCGCAGAGGACATGGGGGACGACGTATTCCCGATGGCCTGCAGGACGATCTGCTTGGTCGGCGACGACGGAGCGGCCGAACGTAGCGCACTTGCGACCGGGCGCAAGGAGTCCAACGCCGAATCCACCTCGGCGGAGCTGAGCTCGTCGCTGCGCAGGATGCTGCGATAACGCGCATAAGCGGTCAGCCGAGCGACCAGCGCGGCATTCCCGAACGGCTTCACCAGGTAGCTCAGCGCGCCCGCGGCCAGCGCCCGCCGGACGACCTCTCCCTCGACCGCGGCCGACACGACCATTGCATCACAACGTAATTCGCGCACGAAGTCGACACCAGAGCCGTCAGGCAAATACACGTCGACCAGCGCCAGATCGATATCGGTAGATATCACCGCATCACGCGCCGCTCCCACGGTGTGCGCGATCGCCGCCACCGTGAAACCGGGTATCGCACCGACGATCCCGGCGTGCAGGTTGGCTACTCGAAAGTCGTCGTCGACGATCAGAACCCGCAGCTCGGATTCACTCATTTCGGCTCATTCCCTTCGCCTTCCACCATTACCGACGGTATCCGCGCGATGAACTCCGCTCCGAGGAGCCCTGGGCCGGCCGCCGTTGCCGTGGCCAACCACACGTCACCGCCGAGACCCCGAGCGATCTGACGGGTCAACGCCAGACCCACCCCTCGACCGCCCGGGGCACCACCATCGTCCTTGGTCGAGACGCCCTCGACGAACAGCCCGTCCGCCATGGATTCCGCGACCCCATCCCCACTGTCGGCGACGGTGATATGCAGTGTTGTGCCGTCCTGAACCACCCCGACCTCGACCCTGCGCTGCGAATCCGATCCGGTTCGTGCCGCGTCGATAGCGTTGTCGATCAGGTTGCCCAGCACCGTTGTGACGTCCACCGGTTGCACGAGGGTGCCGGAAACCCAGGTGTTGTCCCCGAGCGTTAGCGTCACACCCGCTTCTCGGGCATTCGCCATTTTCGCAGCGACGAAGGCCTGAAGATATGGATCGCCCAGCGTCTCGATCTCCGGAAGCGCGGCACCCAACGGGCCCGTGCCGAGCAGCTCGTCCAGGTAGTGCGCGGCCTCCTGCGTCCGGTCTCCGTGTACCAATCCACTCAACAGGTGCAGACGGTTCGCGAATTCATGCCGCTGGGCCCGCAGCACGGTGCTCATCGACTGCACCGCGTCCAGTTGTCGGGTCAGCAGTTCCACATCCGTTCGATCGCGCACAGTGAGCACCGCGCCCAACGCACGGCCTGCCCGTGTCACCGCACGCGCCGTGACCACAACGACTCGGTCACCCACTGTCGCCAGGACAGGCGCCGCGGACATTTCGTGAAGCAGCGAGAGAACCCTTGGCGTCAAACCGATATCACCTACCTGCCGCCCTGTTGCATCATCCAAACCCAACAGGCGTGCCGCTTCGTCGTTGACGACGGTGGTTCTTCCTTCGACGTCGATGGCCAGTACCCCCTCCCCGATGCCATGCAGAACCGCCGCCTGTTCCCGCACCAGCTCGGTCAGCTCCGCAGGTTCTAGGCCGAGGGTGAGGCGTCTCCACCGGCGCGCAAGCAGTACCGAACCCGCGATTCCAAACAGGAATGCGGCGCCCACGATCCATCCGGCGACCCGCAGATCTAGGAACAAGCGGTCGCGCACCGCCGTCGTAGAGACCCCGACGCTGACCTCTCCCACCGCCGCCGATGTACCAGGTTGCCGTACAGGAACTTTGGCGCGTACGGAATCTCCCAAGGTGCCGGCTTCCTCGACAACGACATCGCGCCCGGCCAGGGCGGCCGAAGGGTCGGTGCTTACCGGGTATCCCAGCCGGTCCTCGGTGGGATGGGCCAACCGGATCCCATGCTCGTCGGTGATCACCACGAACAACGCGTCGCTACGCTTTTGCACCGCGCTGGCGATGTGTTGCAACTGGCCGTCCGAAAGCTCATCGGTGAGAACGGAGCCCGATGTGAGCGTGCCCTGTGCATATTCGGTCACCCGGGCACGCACCTCAGGCATCGCGGCGACCGTTCGCGCGATCGCCATTGCCCGCTGCCCGTACTCGGCGGAAAGCCGCCGGTCACCCACCACGGCGAGGACGGCGAACGCCACACCCAGCGCGAGGAAGACGACGGCAACCTGCAGCAGAAGCACTTGCGTACCCAATCGCAGCACGGTGCGCTTCCCGGAACCCATGCGTCAGAGCGTAGGCAGGTCCGTGCGCAGAATGCGCAAAACTGACGAAAAGTGCGATTTGCGCGGGTAGTGCGTACAAGCGGAAAACTGTGACACCCACCACTTATCGTCGGACTCCGGCGGCTAGCGAAGGAGATCTGCAATGGCGCATCCACTCATCGAACTTCGGGGAGCAACCAAACGGTTCCCCTCCAATCGCGGTGACGGCATCCACACCGCGGTCCGCGATCTCGACATCAATATCGACACCGGGGAATTCGTCGCCGTCGTCGGCCCCACCGGGTGTGGCAAGTCCACCACCCTGTCACTGGTTTCCGGGCTGGAGCCGCCCTCGGCGGGACGTGTCCTGGTGCGCGGCAAGGACGTATCGGGGATTCCTGCAGGAGTCGGCTATATGTTCCAGCAGGATGCCGTGCTGCCTTGGAAGAACGTCATCGATAATGTTGCCCTGGGTCCCCTCTACCGCGGCGTACCAAAGTACGAGGCCCACGAGAAGGCCGCCGCCTGGGTCCGCACCGTCGGCCTCGGCGGGTTCGAGAAGTACTACCCCCACCAACTATCGGGTGGCATGCGCAAGCGTGTGGCGCTGGCACAGACCCTGGTCAACGAGCCCGAAATCCTGCTCATGGATGAGCCATTCAGCGCCCTGGACGTACAGACCCGCCAGCTCATGCAGGACGAACTGCTGCGGGTGTGGTCCGGTACCGGTGCCGCTGCCATCTTCGTCACCCATGACCTTGAAGAGGCGATCGCACTGGCCGACCGAGTGGTGGTGATGACCGCCAGCCCCGCCACGGTGTGCGGAGACTTCCCTATCACGCTGCCGCGCCCCCGGGATGTCGAGGAAGTCCGACTCACCGATGAATTCCGCAGCATCTACCGCGAGATCTGGGAAACACTGCGCGATCAGGTGGAGGCCGCCCGCGCGAAGGGAGAAGCCAATGTCGCATAGCCTGCTTGACCTGCCGGTTCTCGAGACCGACGAGTCGATCCTCCAACGTGCACGTAAGAACAAGCGCCGCAGCATGCTACGTATCTGGGGATTGCGAACCCTGCTTGTGGTGATCTGGTTGGCTTCGTGGGAGCTCGCGGCCACGGTATGGCTGGACCCGTTCTTCTACTCGAAGCCCTCGCTGATCTGGGCACGATTGGTCGAGTGGTTCACCATCGGAACCCAGTTCGGTTCGGTATGGCTGCAGATCTTCACCACCGTCGAAGAGGCCGTCCTGGGCTTCCTCATCGGCACCGTCGCGGGTGTGACGTTGGGCGTGTTGCTGGGCCGCAGCCGTTACTGGTCGGAGGTACTGGCACCGTTCATCAAGGCGCTCAACGCCGTTCCACGCATCGTCCTTGCCTCCTTGTTCATCATCTGGTTCGGCCTGGGACTGAGCTCCAAGGTCGCCACCGTGGTGGTGCTGGTGTTCTTCGCGGTGTTCTTCAACGCATTCACCGGGGCGCGTGAGGTCGACGGCAATGTGATCAACAATGCCCGAATCCTCGGCGCCAGCCCTACCCGCATCCTGACCTCGATCGTGCTGCCCAGCGCGACAAGTTGGATCCTGTCGAGTCTGCACACCGCATTCGGGTTCGCACTCATCGGCGCAGTCGTCGGTGAATATGCAGGCGCAAGCAAGGGATTGGGCCTGTTGATCAGCAATGCTCAAGGCACGTTCGACTCCGCGGGAATCTATGCGGGCATGATCATCATCACGGTCGTCGCCCTACTCGCCGAATGGCTCATCGGTATCGCCGAATCCCGGTTGCTCAAATGGCGTCCTTCGCAGTCGAACTCGGGCCACGGGGTGTGAGGATGAGAAAACCTGCACTTGTGCTGATTCTCGTCGCCGCGGTGTTCCTCGGTGCCGGATGCCGCGACTCCCGACACATCCCCATGGCCAATGGCAGACCGCAGGTCACCATCATGGTGGGCGGGCTGGAGAAGATCATCTACCTACCGGCGATGCTCACCCAGCAGCTCGGTTACTTCAAGAGCAACGATATCGACGTCACACTGCTCAGCGAGCAGTCCGGGGCCACCGCCGAGACCGCGCTCCTGACCGGTGATGTGCAGGCGGTGGTCGGGTTCTACGACCACACCATCGACCTGCAGGCCAAGGAGCAGTGCATCACCTCGGTGGTTCAGATGGCGGACGTTCCGGGCGAGGTGGAGCTGGTGTCTGCCAAGGACGCCGCCGTCATCACCTCGCCCGCCGACTTCCGCGGCAAGAACCTCGGCGTCACCTCGCTGGGATCTTCCACCGACTTCTTGACGCAGGCCCTGGCCGGACAGGCAGCACTGAACACCGCCGACTACAACCGCGTGAAGGTGGGCGCCGGCCAGACATTCATCGCCGGTATGAATCACGACGGAATCGATGCGGGAATGACCACCGATCCAACGGTGGCGCAGATGGTGAACTCGGGCCAGGCGAAGGTCCTCGTCGACATGCGCACCGAAGCTGGGACCCGTAAGGCCCTCGGCGGCCTGTACCCGTCGACTTCCCTCTACATGCGGTGCGACACGGTGCAGGCGCATCCGGAGATCGTGCAGAAGCTGGTGACGTCGTTCGTCCAGACGCTGAGGTGGATCAAACAGCATTCGCCCGCGCAGATCGCGGACAACATGCCACGTCAGTACGCTAGCGCAAACAGGGACCTGTATCTCCAGTCGATCGCCGATTCCATCGGCATGTTCAACGGCGACGGGATGATGAAATCCGAAGGCGCACAAAACGCACTGCGTATTCTTGGCATGTACTCCAAGAACGTGGCTCCCGTGAAGCACCGGATCGACATCAAGGCGACCTACACGACGAAGTTCGCGGAAGCCGCACCCCGAGACTGAGGCTTACATATCCAAACCGATGTCGAGGACTCGCGCGGAGTGCGTCAACGCACCCACCGCCAGGTAGTCGACACCCGTCTTGGCGTACGCGGCAGCGGTTTCCAACGAAAGCCCGCCGGAGGACTCCAACCTGAGCTGTGGTGCGTAAGCATCCCGGCGCTGCGCCGCCACCTGGGTCTGCCAGACGGGAAAGTTGTCAAGAAGCACCAACTCCGCACCCTCGGTCATCACCTCGTCGAGCTGTTCCAACGAGTCGACCTCGACCTCGACCTCGATATTCGGTGCGACCGCGCGCACGGCCCGCAACGCGGCCACCACCGAGCCTGCGGCTGCCACGTGGTTGTCTTTGATGAGTGCCGCATCACCGAGGCCCATCCGGTGGTTCACCCCACCTCCGGTGCGGACAGCGTATTTCTGTAGGAGGCGCAGTCCCGGAAGGGTTTTGCGAGTGTCGCGGATCTGCGCAGCCGTACCGTCGACCGCATCAACCCAGGCCGCGGTGGTGGTGGCGATACCCGAGAGGTGGCACACCAGGTTGAGCATGGTGCGCTCGGCAGTCAACAGATCGCGTGTGGGCGCGGTGACTGTGAGCAGTGCCGTTCCGGTACCGACGCGCGCGCCATCCGAGAGACGGCTCTCGACCCGGTAATTCCCCGTGCCGATAACCTCGTCCAGCACGATGAGGGCGATATCAACTCCGGCGATGACCCCGCCTTCACGTGTCACCATCGCTGCGGTGCATTCGGCGTCGACGGGCACAGTCGCCTGGCTCGTGATATCCGGTCCGTAACGCAGATCCTCCACCAGAGCGCGCTCTACTATCGAACGCGCTTCGGCGAGTTCGTGTTCCGTCAAATTTCCGATCAGCATGGCACCCCAGACGGTAGCGCAACTTCACAGCCGTCGGCGTCACGCCGCACCGAAAGGCTCACCGCAAAAGCGGGATCGGGGTCCGGCCAGTCCGAGCGGGCGTGGCACCCACGAGATTCCGTGCGCGCCGAGGCGGCGGCGACCACAGCCTGCGCGGTGAGGGTCAGCGCGGCATCCTCCACCTCACGCGGTGTCGAGGTCGACGCCGCGGCACAGGAGCGTAGTTCGGCGTCAAGCATTCTGAGACCGTCGCCATCGCGGAGCACCGACGCCCACCGGGTCATCGCCGCCTGGAGCCGCCGACGATCGAGGCGCGGCTGTGCGCGATGGCCTTCCGCGGCAATGGCTGACCGACCAGCCACCTGTGCAGCGGCCTCACCCGCACGCCTGCCCACCACAAGGCCTTCCAATAAGCTGTTGGAAGCCAACCTATTTGCGCCGTGCATGCCGGTGCGCGCGACCTCCCCCGCGGCGAACAAGCCGGGCACCGCGGTCTGGCCGTACGCATCGGTGACGACCCCACCGCAGCTGTAATGCGCCCCCGGCACCACAGGGATCCGCTGGACGGCCGGATCGATCCCGGCGGCCGCACACGCAGCGGTGATGGTCGGGAATCGGCCGGCGAAGTTGTCGATGGTGCGCGCGTCGAGATAGACGCAACGATCTCCGGTCTCACGCAGCCGCCGGGCGATCGCACCGGCCACCACATCACGGGGAGCCAGGTCGCCCATCGGATGTACCCCGCCGGTTATCGAATCCCCGCGCGCATCAACCAGAATGGCACCCTCCCCGCGGACCGCCTCACTAATGAGCGGCCGGCATCCGGTGGCCTGCGGGGTATGCAGCATGGTCGGATGGAATTGGATGAACTCAATATCGGCCACCGGCACACCCGCACGCAACGCCAGCGCGATCCCGTCCCCGGTTGATCCGTCGGGGTTGGTGGTTGCCGAATACAGATGCCCGAGACCACCAGTGGCAAGCACCACGGCGCCGGTACGGATCAGACCCAGCCCATCGCCGTTGCCGACAATCACACCGCCCACCCCGCTAGGCCCGGTAAGGACGTCGTACACCACATGACTGCGCCGGATGTCCAGCGTGGCTGCGGCGTGATCGAGTGCCCGCTGCACTTCCGCACCGGTCGCATCGCCGCCCGCATGGATGATCCGACGGGTGCTGTGCCCACCCTCGCGCGTCAACGCCCACTGGCCCAAACGCGTTTCGTCGAATCGGGCGCCGTCAGCCACCAGGTCGCGCACCGCCCGGTAACCATCCGACACGATCGACCGCACCACATCTGCGTCGCAGAGACCGGCTCCGGCCGCTAGCGTGTCGCGGACATGAGCCTCCACCGAATCGTCGGTATCGGGTAGCACCACCGCGATACCACCCTGCGCGAAATGCGTGGCGGTTGAACCGATTTTACTCAGCACCACGACGGTCCGGCCGCGTCGGTGCGCAGCCAGCGCGGCCGCCAACCCGGCTACACCCGCACCGACGACGACCACATCGGCATCAGCACTCCAAGTGGTCCCCGCCGGCATCGTCACTCTCCGCCGCCAGGCTGTCCGATCTCGATCATCCGCTGAACACTGCGCCGCGCCAACCGTGCGGTATCCGGATCGACGTGCACCTCATCGCGACCTTCGACGAGGCAGCGCAGCATCGCCGCCGGGGTGATCATCTTCATGTACTTGCATGAGGCCCGGTCGTTGACCGCCAGAAAATTCACGTCGGGTGCCGCCTTACGCAGCTGATGCAGCATGCCAACCTCGGTGGCCACCAGCACTTCTCGTGCACTCGTCGCGCGGGCGGCGTCGAGCATTCCGCCCGTCGAGAGGATCTTCACCCGGTCCTCGGGCACGGCACCCTCACCAGCGAGGTACAGAGCAGATGTCGCGCAACCGCATTCGGGGTGCACGAACAGCTCGGCGTCCGGGTGTGCGCGTGCCTGTCCCGCAAGTTCGTCACCGTTGATTCCAGCGTGCACGTGGCATTCGCCCGCCCAGATGTGCAGGTTTTGACGGCCGGTCACCCGCCTGACGTGTGCACCCAGGAACTGGTCCGGGCAGAACAGCACCTCGCGGTCCGGGTCGATCGACGCAACCACGTCGACCGCGTTCGAGGAGGTGCAGCAGATATCGGTGAGCGCCTTCACGGCCGCTGTGGTGTTGACGTACGAGACCACGACAGCGTCGGGAAATTCGGCCTTCCAGTCCCGCAGCTCGTCAGCGGTAATGGAGTCGGCAAGCGAGCACCCGGCGCGTTGATCCGGGATGAGCACCGTCTTATCCGGGCTGAGGATCTTGGCCGTCTCGGCCATGAAATGAACACCGCAGAACACGATGGTGTCTTCGGGCGCCTCCGCGGCGATGCGCGAGAGCGCCAGCGAGTCGCCGACATGGTCCGCCACGTCCTGGATTTCCGGGAGCTGGTAGTTGTGCGCAAGCAATGTGGCACCGCGCTGATCGGCCAGCCGGCGCACCTGCTCGGCCCAGCGTGCATCGCCTTCCACGCCGGTGTATCCACCGGGGCCGTCGATCACACCGTCAAGTACCACGTCAGCTGCCGTCATGGCCGCCTCCTCGCGTTCTCGGGTCTCGGTCCGCCGTCGGGCTGGGTTTGGTCGACCGAGGTTTTCGACTTATGATCGAAAACATGGTCCATACTAGCACCGAACACGAAGTGTTAGCCGTGGTGTTCCAAGTACGTCACTTCAGAGACAACACAGCCAGCACAGACAATCCCGAGCTCGCCGTGCTGCTGTGGCAACGTGCACGCGAACCGCACCGCGGTGCCTGGGCACTCCCCGGCGGCCAGGTCCGCACCGACGAGGACCTTCCCTCATCGATTCGGCGACAACTGGCCGAGAAGGTGGACGTGCGTGAGTTAGCACACCTCGAACAACTGGCCGTGTTTTCTGAACCGAACCGCGTGCCCGGTCCACGCACGATTGCCTCGACATTCCTCGGGCTTGTCCCCTTCCCCGCCACCCCCGAGCTGCCCGCCGATACCCAGTGGCATCGAGTGAGCAATCTGCCCGAGATGGCCTTCGATCACCACGTGATGGTCGCGCACGCGCATACCCGCCTGGCGGCCAAAATGTCCTACACGAACATCGGATTTACGTTGGCACCACAGGAATTCACGCTTTCGACACTTCGTGACATCTACTGCGCCACGCTGGGATATCCGGTGGACGCCACCAACCTGCAACGCGTGCTGGTGCGACGCGGGGTGCTCACCCCCACCGGGACCACCGCGCGATCGGGGCGCAGCGGAGGTCGTCCGGCCGCCCTCTATCGATTCACCGATGACCGGTACCGAGTCACCGATGAGTTTGCTGCACTACGCCCTCCCAGCTGACCCGACTAGCCTCTTAAAGTCTCCTTAGGGTATGAATGCCGAGGACCTTGAAGGGAGCGCAGGCATGGCACCCCATGAACTGGCGACATCCGGTGACGTCAAGTGGATCGGCGAGCCGCCCCACCAGGTGATCGAGCGCAGCGGGCGCCCTCTCCTGCCCACTGAGGACCCGTTCTATCTCCCGCCGCGCGGATTCGAGCACGCCGCCCCGGGCACGGTGCTGCGCACTCGTGAAGTCGAAATCGCATTTCTCGGCGTGATTCCCCAGCGGTTCACCGCAACACAGCTGCTGTACCGCAGCAATGACCTCAATCGGCGCGCGGATGCCGCAGTCACCACCGTGCTCACACCGACTGGCGCCGATCCGATGACACCAGTGCCGATCGTGTCGTACCAATGCGCCATCGATGCCGTCACCGACCGCTGTTTTCCCTCGTATGCCTTGCGCCGCGGCGCGCACGCTCTGGGCTCCTTCGCGCAGTTCGAACTGCTACTGATCGCGGCGATCCTCGATCGAGGCTGGGCGGTATCGGTGCCCGATCACGAAGGCGTCGACGGAATCTGGGGTGCACCTGAAGAACCCGGATACCGGACCCTCGACGGAATTCGGGCAGCCCTGAACTGCGACCGGCTCGGCCTGTCCCGACAGGCGCCCATCGGACTGTGGGGCTATTCCGGCGGAGGGCTCGCCACTGCCTGGGCAGCGGAGGTCAGCGCCGATTACGCACCCGAGCTCGACATCGTCGGCGCGGTGCTCGGCTCACCCGTGGGCGACTTGGGACATACCTTTCGCCGACTCAACGGTGGACTTTTCGCCGCGCTGCCGGGCCTCGTGGTCACGGCGCTATCGCATGTCTACCCCGGCCTCGAGCGAGTGATCGAGGAGCACGCGACACCCCAGGGCAAGGAGTTCCTCGCGCGACTCGAGGAAATGCCGACTTTGAAGGCCATCGTCGCCATGGCCTTCAAAGACATGGACGATCTGGTGGACCAGCCGCTGGACCAGCTCCTCGAGACACCCGAGGTGCAGCATGTCTTCGAGAGCATCAAGCTCGGTAAGACGGTGCCCACCCCGCCTGTGCTCATCATTCAGGCAGCGCATGACGAGATCATCTCGGCGTCGTGCATCGACGAGCTCGCCGATACCTACTGCGGCGGCGGCGCCAACGTCACCTACCACCGCGATCTGCTCAATGAGCACATGCTGCTGCATCCCATGTCCGCGCCCATGTCGCTGGCGTGGTTAGGTGCACGGTTCACCGGTGAAACTCTGCCCTCGGGCCCGCGCCGGACGAGCTGGCCGCTGGCGTTCAAGCCCTCGACCTACTTCGGCCTACTCAAGCTCGGCTGGCTCAGCGCCAAGGTGATCAGCGGACGTTCTCTCTAACGCCCGTTCAGCTTTCCAGCGCGGCAATGGCCGCGTCCACCGCAGCCTTCTTGACCTGCCGATGCGACCGGTCCGCGTACTCGATGGTGCAATCGGATAAGCCGCCGAGCGCAACGGTGGCGCGGATCATCTGCACCACCGACGGCTTACTGCCCGCAAGCAGCGCGATCAGCTTGCGTCGCCATTCGATCATCCACTCGCCCAGTTCGAACTGCCCCATGGTGGCCAAATCACGAACGATGATGCCCATGACCACTCGATGCGCCCACAACACGTCGAAGTAGTCCTCAAGCAGTTGGCGCGTGTCCCCGGAACCACTGGTGGCCAGAAAGGCATCCAGATCATCCACCATGGGCTGAACGATGCTCCTGACCAGCTCGTCCCGTGATGAGAAGTGGTAGTACAGAGCGGGTTTGGTGATCTCCAGACATGCCGCGATGTCCTGCAGGCTGGTATTGCGCAATCCGCGTTCGGCGAAGAGATCTCGCGCGACCTCCTGGATGCGCTCCCGGGTGTTTGTCGCCACGGATGCTTCTGGGGCCATCTCCCGATGATAGCCCCTGACTTTCCGGTCGGTAAGCAGTATGCTCGATTTTACTTACCGATCGTTAAGTAAGGAGAAGCCATGCGGATACTCATTTCGGGGGCTAGCGTCGCCGGCCCCACACTGGCCTTTTGGCTGGCGCGCTATGGATTTGACGTAGCGGTCGTCGAACGTGCGCCAACGCTCCGGAAGACCGGTGGGCACGCCGTTGATCTCTTCAAGCCGGCCATGGACATTGTCGAGAAGATGGGCGTCCTCGAATCGATTATGGCCCACGAGACAGGCGCCGCGATCATCGCGATGCACCGGGAAGGTCACCCAGGTGTGGTTGAGATCCCCCAAGGAGGGATCTTCGCGTCGGTGTCGCAACGTCACGTGGAAATCATGCGCGACGAACTCAGCGAGATCCTGTACAACGCTAGCCTTTCCACTGCGGAGTACATTTTCGATGACTCAATAACCTCGCTATCGCAGGACGGTACCGGAGTCGACGTCACCTTCGAGAAGGGATCCGATCGTCGGTTCGACCTTGTCATCGGCGCAGATGGCTTGCACTCGAACGTTCGGAGCTTGGTCTTTGGCCCCGAATCCACCTACGCACATTGGCTTGGCGAGTACCTGGCAGTCGCATCGATACCCAACTACCTCGGCCTACGCGACCGTTCGTTAATGTCCTTGCAGGTCAACCGGATTGCAGGCATGTATAGCGCCGCCCAGCTTCCCGATGCCCGAGCGATCTTCCTTTTCCGGCCACCCGAACCACTGGAGTACCACCACCGCGATTTCGATCGACAAAAGACGCTCCTACATGCGGTTTACCAGAACTTTGGCTGGGAAGTGCCACGGCTACTCGCCGCGGTCAGCGAGTCCGAAATGTTCTACATGGACTCCATCACCCAGCTCCGAATGGACACCTGGTCAAAGGGTCGAGTGACACTCGTCGGCGATGCCGGTTACTGCCCCGGCCCTGCGGTGGGTGGCAGCACCAGCCTCGCGGTCGTCGGTGCATATGTGCTGGCTGGAGAAATCGCCACCGCCGCAGGCGATCACACACTGGCCTATCCAGCGTATGAAGCCGCGTTGGCCGAATACGTACGGGGCAGTCGCCGAATGGCACTCACCGCAGCCAAGACCATAGTCCCAAGCAGCCGGTTTGGTGTGTGGGCAGTTATACAGGGCGCCCGAGCTATCGGACATTTGCCAGAATCCGTGGCCCACATGCTTTCCCGGGCAGGCTCCACGACGCGATTCAGCATCCACGATAACGTTCATACCAAGGACTATCAGGGCATGCTGCGAAGGTAGCGACGAAAATCGCACCAGCTACACAGCCCTGCAACGCAATTGGACACCATCGTTGTCACATTGCTGGCCGACACCGGGTCACACGGGTTCGCGATTCGTCCGCCGCTGCCACGTACGCTGCTTCGATACCTACAGAGGAGTGAGATGGACCGGACTGCCAATCCATTGTTCAAGGCGGGCATGGCCGCTATCGCCGTTACTACCTTGGTCGTCGCACCGACGGTCATCCGGCCCGCACCGCACGCAATCTCACTGCCCGATATCCGATCCGCTTCGATTCGGCTGAGCTCGTTCGCATTCACGCCGCGGGTCGCCGACACCTCACCGAGCGCGGTCAGGGCGCTGAGATTCGCGCTGCCACCCGTCGCCTCCGAGGCGGCGAACGTGTCGACAAACCCACATGGGCTTGCCCCGATCACCCAGCTCGCACCCTCGGTGTCGCCGCGTACAGCAGCGGCCCAGTCCCCTGCCGCCATCGGTGCGCCGTCGCGATCCGGCATTTCTGCCGCGGTCGCGCCCGTACCCGGTGTCGCGAACTCGATCACCAACGGCATCGATCAGGCCTACCAGTTCATCCAATACTGGGTGGATTACGGCGTAGACCTGGCGCAGTGGGGCGCCGGATTTGTTCCCGTGATCGGCGGACTGGTCAGTGCACAGATCGGCATCGTCTACGACAATCTCGTTCGCCCCATCGCGAACAGCTTCGTCTACAACCTCGTCAACCCGATCATCAACGACCCCAGCTTCTCCAACATCGTCAATTCGTTCGGGCAGTTCGGCGGCGCCATCGTCAACTCCGTCATCAATTTCGCGTGGGCAGAAGCGCGTTATTTCCTGCCGCCACTGCCACCGCTTCCCGGTCTCGCCGCCCAGGCAGCGCCGAACGCCGTCAGCGCTCTGCCCGCCGACATTCATGAGGCATTGGCGCCGATCACCAAGGCCATCAAGGATGCGCAGGCACACTTCGCCGATGCACTGGGTCTGCCCAAAATCGAGCACGCGCTGGTGAGCGCCGAAAAGCCCGCTACCGAAGCAGAAACCACTACAGAACCGGGCACGGAATCTGCGAAGGATTCAACCAAAGAAGACGTTAAGAACACCGCAACGAGTGTCGCTTCCGACACCAGGACACCCTCAGACACTCAGGCCGCGAAGGATTCCGCCGAGGCCACGGCACACGTCAAGGACAAGAACACAGGTGCCGTCGCCAACGAAGAGAAGACCAAAGAGGCGGACAAAGAGGACGTCAAGGATGCCGCTGCCGACGGTACACAGAACTCCCCCAAAGACGGCGCACCATCCGGAGCGGTGATTGGCGCGAAGGGATCGCCCGGCGAAACGACCAAGGGCACCACGCCGACGAAAGACACCGGGGATGCTAAGGATTCAGGGAAGGACGCCAAGCCTCCCGCCGGAGTCGTGACCAAGGTCAAGCCGAAGGTCCCCGCCCCTAGCACCACTGAGCATGGCACCGTCAGCGCGCAGGGCACCGTCCGCGGTTCAGCGTCACAATCGACGACCGGGCAATCCACTACGGGCAAGAGTGACTCACCCGGGACCACATCGTCCGGGCCCTCTTCGTCAGCGTCCAAATCTTCGGCGGCCACGACGCCGGATACCACGACAAAGGTTTCCGACACGAAGACCTCAGATACGAAGTCAGCGGGCACCACATCAACGCACGACTCTACGAGCAAGCCCTCGGGCGCCGCGAGTAGCTCGCCCAAATCCGGTGGCGACGGTTCCAAGTCGGGAGCGGGCAGCCACGATTAGTCGTTGGTTGTCACTACATTGTTGACGGCGCTCGGCGAGAAGTGTTGGAGTAGAAAGTCGTTCAGTCGACAGGTGGATGCTGCGCGGGTGGTTGTTCCCCACGCCAGAGCGATAGAACGGCGATAACCACTGCCGGCGAGCGGTACTTCGGTAATACCGGGTGGAGTGCGGTCGTCATGAGGCAACAGCGCAATACCAAGGCCACGACTGATGAGTTCACGGATGGTGCCGAATTCGCTGACTTCGATGGCGATATTCGGGGTGTATCCCGCTTCACGGCACCATGTTTCGGTGAGTTGGCGAAGGTTGTAGCTGGGCGGGTTGGCGATGAAGGTTTCGCCCACCAACTCGTCCAGATGTAGTTCGGTGGCGACGGCAAGTCGGTGGTCTGCGGGCACCGCGACATGGATGTGTTGGGTGCCGATTGTGGTGTGGTGCAGGCGCTCGGGTGCCGGAATCACGATGGCCAGGTCGAGGTGGCCGGTCAGCAGCTCTGCGCCGAGTTCGGTGCCGTGTGCCTGCTTGAGGCGTACTCGGATGCCTGGGTGTCGATGCCGGAAGGCGGCGAGAAGGTCGGGGACGTGACCCGAGCCCATCGTGAGGGGGAACCCGAAGCGCACAGTGCCGTGCTCCGGATCCGCGTCGCCGCTGAGCTCGGCAAGTGTCTGGTCTAGTTCGGCAAGTGGTTCACGCGCACGCAAAGCCAGACGTTGCGCCTCGGGTGTGAGGCGCACTGTTCTGCCGTCATGAATGAGCAGTGGCACTCCCAGAGCCGTCTGCAACGCGTGAATCCGTCGACTCATCGATGACTGCGGAATATCGAGTGCGACCGCCGCCTGAGTCATATGCCCGTCATGGGCAGCCAGCTCAACCAGGGCCCGCAACTGTGGTGCGAGCTGCGATGTCCAACTATCCATTATCGGATGCTACTCCTCCAATCATTCATTGGACGGAACGAATGTCGGCGGTAGATGGTGGCTGTATGACCAGATCCCGGAAGGCTCCCCGCGTATCTCACGAAGATGCCGATGTCGTGCTGATCGGCGGCGGCATCATGTCTGCCACCTTGGGCTCGATGCTGTCGATACTGGCACCCGAGTGGCGAATTGTGCTGTTGGAGAGGGCCGATGCGCTGGCCACCGAAAGCAGCGATCCCTGGAACAATGCGGGCACCGGGCACACCGGATTCTGCGAGCTCAACTACATGCCAGATCCCGCAGACGGTGCGAAGCCCACGGCGATCGCTCGACAATTTCATCTCAGCCGCCAGTGGTGGTCCTACCTTGCCGAGAACGCACTGCTGGATCCGGATGCGTACATTCACTCCGCCGCGCATATGGCGGTGGTCTTCGGACGCGACGATGTCGACTATCTGCGACGACGATACGAAACGCTGTCCGCTGATCCGATGTTCACCGGCATGCAGTTCACCGAGGATCCCACCACCATCGACCAATGGGCACCACTGGTGATGCGCGGACGCGTACCGGGTGAGCCCATCGCCGCCACCCACCACCCCGACGGGACTGATATCGACTTCGGTGCGCTCACCCGGGGACTTACTCGGATCATCACCGACCGCGGCGGTCACGTACACCTGGGCCATGAGGTCCGCGCCCTCAACCGGACCGGCAACGGTTCCTGGATGGTGACTGGTCGAAACTGCGACGGCGACTACATGATCCGTGGGCGCATGGTGTTCGTCGGCGCTGGCGGACAGGCGCTGCGATTACTACAACGAGCACGCCTTCCCGAGGTGCGCGGATACGCGGTTTTGCCCGTCGGCGCCGCATTCCTGCGGTGCGAGGACCTCACCGTTGCCGGCCAGCACCGGACCAAGGTGTACGGGCAAGCCCCCGTCGGGGCACCACCGATGTCGGTACCGCACCTAGACAAACGCATTGTCGAGGGTCTGCCGTATCTCATGTTCGGGCCATATGCGACGTTCAGCACCAGGCTGCTGAAACACGGGCGATGGACCGAGTTCTTCACGACCGTGCGCTGGCACAACG
Source organism: Mycobacterium sp. NPDC050853 (assembly GCF_040653875.1). NCBI lineage: Bacteria > Bacillati > Actinomycetota > Actinomycetes > Mycobacteriales > Mycobacteriaceae > Mycobacterium > Mycobacterium sp. NPDC050853. The sequence continues at coordinate 156,209 of NZ_JBFAGW010000007.1, read as the reverse complement.
TGCACGTAATCGCGGCCGCACTCATCCAGAATCTGGCACTGATCAGATATCTCATCGCCCAACTCGCGGCGGGCTCACGACAACGGCTAGCGCAGTTGCGTCGGTACTACCCGGACGCCAATCCTGGCGATTGGGAACTTATCCCAGCAGGTCAACGAGCGCAGCTCATTACCCCCGACCCCCGACGTGTCGGAGTGCTTCAACAAGGCACCGAACTCGTCGTCGGCGCCGATGACACCATCGCGGGACTACTCGGTGCATCTCCGGGCGCATCCACTGCAGTCCCCATCATGCTTAACCTCCTGCAACGCTGCTTTCCCGATCAATGGCGGACGTCGTGGCAGACCACGATGATCAAGGCAATCCCCAGCATCGGAGATGTCGACTGGGATACAGCGGCGGTTAGTGATTCAGTTCGGGCGACCGCGCGCTCACTGCACCTCGAAACAACCTAGGCCGTCGAGTTAGCGCCTTCCACGGGCGGCAAGGGCACCGGGGCCCGATAGAGGGGCGTCGGTGCGGGTGGCCAGGCGTCGAGATCGTCACGCGCACAGGCGGCTACACAGAACATGTAGATGACCGCCGCGAGGCACGGGGCCAGCGCGAGCGTGACGGCAATTTGGGTCGGCGTGTGACCGTAGAACACCGCGGGAGCTTCCACGACGTACTTGATCCGGTGCCCCTCTTCGAGCTGAGCGGCTGCGATATCGAATGCGCCATAACGCAATCGGACCAGTGCGGCGCCGACTCCCGCCGCCACCGCCGAGGATGCCAAGGCACCCAAGGTAATCGCACACGCCATCATCGGGCCGCGATGCGCCCTCCATTGCCAGGCGGCAGCCGACACGATCACGGCCACCACCGCGGACATCCCGGTCAGCATGGTGGTGGCAATAAAGAAATTGTCTGCCTGGTTGCCCAGATGCACAAACACCCGGCCGTTATCACGGGTGTCGGCGATGGCTCCGTGTGCGCCCGGAGCGATTACGCTCCACAACGCCCCCACCAACGCGCCGGCAGCGGTAAGTCCGCCGAAGACGAGTGCTGCCGCGCGAAGATGCGAAAGGCGCGGAGCGGCAGCCTGATCCACGACGCTCATCGGGACCTGATGCTCTTCGCTCGCGCTCATCGCTGCTCGAGCTGCTTGGAGTCCGCCTCGCCGTGACGCGAACATTTGGCGCGCCAGCCGTCGGGACGAACCTGCACGATCATCCGTCGTCCGCATGCCGCACAGAACCGAGGAGGCTCCAAGCCCAACTGTGCGGCCGTCGGCATGGACAACCCGGTCGAGCCCTCGATTTTCGCCCCGGTGTACACGTTGTACTCACCGGCGTCCACCGGTTCAGTACCCATCACATAGAGAGTATTGGTCACAGGCTGCTGTTGAGTGCCTTGATCGGCATCTGCAGATCAACGAGCAGCTCCAGGTCCGCCTCGGCCGGACGGCCCAGTGTCGTCAGGTAGTTGCCGACGATGACGGCGTTGATACCGCCCAGAATGCCCTGCTTGGCGCCCAGATCACCCAGGGTGATCTCACGCCCGCCGGCGAACCGCAGTATGGTTCGCGGCAGCGCCAGACGGAATGCGGCGACTGCACGCAACGCGTCCGAGGCCGGGAGCACCTCCAGATCGCCGAAAGGCGTTCCGGGGCGCGGGTTCAGGAAGTTCAGCGGAACCTCGTCGGGTTCCAGCTCCGCCAGGTTCGCGGCGAATTCGGCGCGCTGCTCCAAGGTTTCACCCATGCCGAGAATGCCGCCGCAGCAGACCTCCATGCCGGCTTCGCGGACCATCCTGAGGGTGTCCCAGCGCTCCTCCCAGCTGTGGGTGGTCACCACGTTCGGGAAGTGCGACTTGGCGGTTTCAAGGTTGTGGTTGTACCGGTGCACGCCCATCGCCGACAGGCGGTCTACCTGCTCCTGGGTAAGCATGCCCAGCGAGCAGGCGATCTGGATGTCGACCTCGTTGCGAATGGCTTCGATACCGGCCGCAACCTGAGCGAGCAGCCGCTCGTCGGGTCCGCGGACGGCCGCCACGATGCAGAACTCGGTCGCGCCGGACTTCGCGGTCTGCTTGGCGGCCTCGACCAGGCTCGGAATATCGAGCCAGGCACTGCGTACAGGGGATGCGAATAGACCGGACTGCGAACAGAAATGGCAGTCCTCGGGGCAACCACCGGTTTTGAGGCTGATGATGCCCTCGACCTCGACCTCCGGGCCGCACCACTGCATCCGGACGTCGTGAGCGAGAGCGAGTAGCTCTTCCAGCCGGTCGTCGGGAAGCTGGAGCACCCTCAGCACCTGGTCCTGGGTCAGGCCAACGCCTTGCTCGAGGACCTGCTCACGGGCGATCGCCAGTATGTCGCGGTCGGTACCCTCCGCCACGGTGCCTACTTCGGCTGCTTGCGTCACGCAGCGCTCCTCACGTCGATCTCATCCTGAACGGTGTTCAGGTTAGAGTATGGCCATCAGTGAGCCAAACAAGGCGGGGCGTTCGTCCCCGCTGAACCGACACGACCTGGTCCACAGGGCGACCGCGATCCTCGACGATTACGGGATCGCGGACCTGACCATGCGCCGACTGGCCCGCGAGCTCGATATCGCGCCCAGCGCCCTGTACTGGCATTTCGCGAATAAGCAGCAGTTGCTCGGCGCGGTCGCCGACCACGTGCTGGCGCCACTGGCCGAAACAGATCGCCGTGACTCGGCCTGGCAGCTGCGCATTGAGTTTCTATGCACCGCGCTGCGCGATGCGCTGCTCTCGCACAAGGACGGGGCCGAACTGGTGTCGGCGAGTTTCGCCTCCGGGCAGACGTCCCACATGATCACGGTGCTCGGACGCCTTGCCGATGCCGCCGTGACCGCGGGGCTGGAAGTGATTCCTGCCAAACTCGCCGCCCGCAGCATCACCTACTACGTGCTGGGGTATGTCGCCGACGAACAGTCCAGACTGCAATGGGACTCGGCCGGGGCGCTCGAAGACGGCCAATCATTTCTCGCGGACGGCACAGGCCTCGCCGACCCCACCGCACAGTTCGGTTTCGGGGTCCGCCTTCTGGTCGACGGAATCGGTCAACTGGCCCGTCAGTCCAGCACGATCAGTTAGAGGCCACGAGCTCGGCCACCCACTGAGGATCGAAGAGCGCAACGCTCATCTCGCTAAACACCGCAGGCATCAAACGTGATGCCCCCTCCGGAACCACGGCGCGCACAGGCGTCTTGAAGTGGCTCGCCAAGTCGTCACGATTGAGCCGTTGCGCCAAATCGGGCTCCGCCGGGAAACTCCCCACCACCAGCCCCGCACAAGGAACCGACTGTGCCGCAAGGGCTTCCATTGTCAAGGCGGTGTGGTTGAGGGTGCCGAGATCTGCCGTAGTGACCACCAGTACCGGCGCGTCGAGATGAATCGCCAGATCGCGCAGGGTCACCCCGTCGGCGCCCAGCTCGACCAACAGTCCCCCGGCGCCCTCGACGAGCGTGAGTGCACCCGGACGATCCAACCGATAGATCGCCTGCGCCATCTCCACCCGATCCAGCAGCCGCATACCGGCCCGATTAGCCGCAACGACCGGCGTGAGCGGCTCGGGATAGGACGCGAACGTCTCGACCCGGGTCACACCCGACAATCGGGCAACCTCGTCGGCGTCACGGTCGTCGCCGGTCTGAACCGGCTTGCAGACCGTCACCGTGATTCCCTGGCTCACCGCCGCAGCGGCCAACGCCGCCGTCGCCACGGTCTTCCCCACCCCGGTCGATGTCCCGGTGACCAGCAGGACGGTCACTGTCGGGCCAGTGCCAGCACGTCGGCGAGCACCTCGCGCACGCGGTCCATATCGGCCTCGGTGAGCGAGGCACGGGCCGTCAGGCGCAGCAGCGACTGCCCCTCGGGAACTGATGGCGGGCGGAAGCAGCCCACCCGAACACCTTGCTCAAGACATGCTTTGGCCGCGTTGAACGCGATCTCGGGATCACCGAGAATCACCGGCACCACTGCCGATTCCGGCCGATGCGCCAACCCGCACCAATCGCCCAACGTGGCGGCGTGATCGAGGACGGCTTGCACTCGCTCGGGTTCCACAGCCATCAACCGCAGAGCCGCCAGTGCCGCTCCGGCCGCGGCCGGAGCCAGCCCGGTATCAAATATGAACGGGCGAGCAGCGTCGATGAGGTGGGCACGAATCGCCTCAGGTCCCAGGACTGCCCCGCCCTGGCTGCCCAGCGCCTTGGAGAGTGTGACGGTCACGACGAGATCGTCGGCACCTGAAAGACCGGCCTCGGCCACCAGGCCACGTCCCCCGACTCCGCGCACCCCCAGCCCGTGCGCCTCGTCAACCAGTAGCACCGCGCCATGGCTGTGGCTCACCGCGTGAAGCTCGTTTAACGGCGCCAGCGCACCGTCCGCACTGAAGACCGAGTCGGTGAGCACCAACGCACGCTTCTCGGGGCGCTGCGCCAGGGCTTGAGCGACCGCCTGCACGTCGCGGTGCGGGGTCACGACCACCCGCGCCCGCGACAGCCGACACGCGTCGATCAACGAGGCGTGGGTGCGCGCGTCGGAAACAATGAGCGTTCCAGGTCCTGAAAGTGCCACCACCGCACCGAGATTGGCGGTGTATCCGGATGAGAACACCAGCGCAGACTCGGCGCCCATGAAGGTCGCCAGTTCGTGCTCGAGCTCCTCGTGCAGCTCGGTATTGCCGGTGACCAGGCGCGATCCTGTGGATCCGGCGCCCCACAGCCGCAATGCCTCGATGCCGGCGTCGATGACCTGCGGGTGTCGCGCCAGGCCCAGGTAATCATTGGATGCCAGGTCAATCTCGGGCTCGGCCGCACTGCGGGTACGGAGCCGTCGACGCAATCCCGCGGCTTCACGCTGACGCTCGACCTCGGCCAGCCAGGCAAGCGGTGATGTCGGACCCACCGGGCCTCCTCTCCTGAACGGTGTTCAGGTTAGCGCACGGGGTTCATTTTCCCGCCACTGCGCTCGGCCCCGGCGATGCAACCTCGACAGCGGTCGCCGCGCTCACCATCGCATCGGTGATACGGCGGATCTCGTCATCACCGCAGATGTAGGGCGGCATGGTGTAGATCAAGGTCCGGAAGGGGCGCAGCCACACCCCCGCATCCAGCGCCGCGTCCGTAGCGATCTGCATGCCGCGCGTCCCCAACGGGAGCTCCATGTCGATGACGCCGATCGCCCCGCAGACCCGCACATCGGCGACACCCTCGAGATCGGCGGCAGGTGCCAGGCCCTCACGTAGTCCCGCGGAGATCTCCGCGATTCGTGACTTCCAGTCCCCGGACAGCAGCAGCTCGATCGATGCGACCGCCACCGAACACGCCAAGGGGTTGGCCATGAAAGTCGGGCCGTGCATGAGCGCGCCCACCGGGCCGTCGCTGATAGTGCGTGCGATCTTGCCGGTACACAGCGTGGCGGCCAAGGTGAGATAACCGCCGGTCATCGCCTTGCCGACGCACATGATGTCGGGGCTTACGTCCGCGTGATCGGCGGCGAACAGCTCGCCGGTGCGCCCGAATCCGGTCGCGATCTCATCGAAAATGAGCAGTACGCCGTGCCTGTCACAGATGGCGCGCAGGTCCGACAGATAGCGCGGATCGTGGAACCGCATGCCACCGGCGCCCTGGACCACCGGTTCCACGATGACGGCGGCAAGTTCTGCGGCGTGCTCCGACAGCTCCGCTTCGAAGCGCGTCATGTACACGTCGTCGTATGCACTGGGAACCTGGTCGGCGAAGATCTGCTTGGCCAGCACCGAATACTCGCCGGACCACAGCGAATGCATACCGCCGTCTGGGTCGCACACGCTCATCGGGGTGAAGGTGTCGCCGTGATAACCCCCACGCCAGGTCATCAGACGGTGTTTGGCGGGCAGTCCCAGGCTGCGCCAGTACTGCAGCGCCATCTTGATCGCCACTTCCACTGACACGGATCCGGAGTCACTGAAGAACACCGTTTCCAGGCCGGGCGGCGTGAGCTCCACGAGCAGCTGCGCCAGCCGCGCGGCAGGTTCGTGGGTGAGCCCACCGAACATGACATGACTCATCGAGGCCAACTGCGCGGTCACCGCCTGGTCCAGTGCCGGGTGTCCGTGGCCATGGATACACGCCCACCATGAGCTCATCCCGTCGAGCACCTCGACCTGTTCGCCGGCGCGCACCACGGTGATGTTCGGCCCGCGTGCGCCGGTCACCACCAGCGGTCGCATCGGGTCGCCAATCCTGCTGTACGGATGCCATACATGCGCAGCATCGACGGCTCCGACCTCATCTGGTGTCAACCTCGGCACAGTTGTCGAGCCTGTCACAGGCGAGCGATATGCAGCCATCCGCCTCGGGGCGCACACGCCGTAAGTGCACAACTGACGAGACTCTCGGCAACCATGGGTACATTGGGGGCGAAAATGTTCTTCGTCTCAGCAACCAAACCAATGACCGATCCCGAGGTGCCACCCGCCGCGGCGATAGACGCCACCCCAAAACCCAAGGTCAACAAGGCATTTCATCGCTACGACCTTGACGGCCTGCGCGGCGTGGCAATCTTCTTAGTCGCGGTATTTCACGTGTGGTTCGGCCGGGTATCAGGTGGAGTTGACGTTTTCTTAACCCTCTCCGGCTTTTTTTACGGCAGCAAGCTACTTCGCACAGCGACCACACAGGGAGCGTCACTCAACCCGGTGCCGGTCTTGAAACGACTGGTCCGGCGCCTGCTCCCGGCTCTCATCCTGGTGCTGGCGGCCTGCGCCGTACTCACCGTCCTGGTGCAACCGGAAACCAGATGGGAGACGTTCGCCGAACAGAGTTTGGCCAGTCTCGGCTACTACCAGAACTGGGAGCTCGCCAACACCGCCGCCGACTATCTGGCGGCCAGCGAGTCGGTGAGCCCGCTGCAACACCTCTGGTCGATGTCGGTGCAGGGACAGTTCTACGTCGGCTTTCTGGCGGTGGTGTATCTGCTGGCCGTCATTCTGCGCAAACCGCTCGGCCGATTCATCCGCCCGGTGCTCATCACTGTGATCGCGGGTCTGGCCGTCGCATCCTTCGCGTACGCGATCTACGCCCATATCGACTTTCAGTCGCTCGCCTACTACAACACGTTCGCGCGGGCTTGGGAGTTGCTGCTGGGCGTGCTGGTTGGCGCGTTGGTAGCGGGTACGCGCTGGCCGATGTGGCTTCGCCAGGTCCTCAGCATCGCGGCCCTCGCGGCGATCCTGTCCTGCGGCGCGTTCATCAACGGCGTCCGCGAATTCCCGGGCCCACTAGCGCTGGTGCCCGTCGTCGCCACGCTGATCCTCATCTTGTCGGCGGCGAACTTGCCGGCCGACACCTCTCCACCGGTGATCAATCGATTCCTCGCCACCCGGCCACCGGTCGAGCTGGGCTCGCTGGCCTACTCGCTGTACCTGTGGCACTGGCCACTGCTGGTGTACTGGATGGTCTTCAGCGGCGAACCCAAGGTGTCGCTGTGGGAGGGTGCGGCCATTCTCGGTGTGTCGCTGGCGCTGGCATATCTGACGAACAAGTTCGTCGAGACGCCCCTGCGCTACCCGAGGGTCTCGCCCAAATCCTCGACGGTGTGGGTCCGATTGCGTCGCCCCACGCTGGCGCTCGGCACGTCGATCGTCCTGATGGCTGTCGCACTCACCGCGACCTCGTTCACGTGGCTCGAACACGTCACGGTGCAACGCTCGAACGGCAAGGAACTCTCCGGTCTACGCCCGCGCGACTATCCGGGCGCGGGGGCGCTGCTATACGGCGACCGTGTGCCCGATCTGCCGATGCGGCCTACCACGCTGGAAGCCTCCGACGACTTGCCGATCACCACCGAGCAGGACTGCATCAGCGATTTCCGAAACCGTGCGGTAATCAGCTGTACCTACGGCAATCCGCATGCCACCCGAACCATCGCTCTTGCCGGTGGATCACACGCCGAACACTGGATCACCGCGTTAGACGTCTTGGGGCGGCAACACAACTTCAAGGTCACCACCTATCTCAAGATGGGCTGCCCGCTCAGCACCGAAGAGGTCCCCCGTATCGCCGGATCCAACGATCCCTACCCCGATTGCAAGAAGTGGGTCGACGAGGTCATGTCGCGGCTGATCAAGGAACACCCCGCGTACGTCTTCACCACCACTACCCGTCCGCGCTCGGCATTCGGCGACGGTGACGTGATGCCCGATAGCTACTTAGGTATCTGGTCGGCCTTCGACGAGGCCGGGATCCCGGTTCTCGGCATGCGCGACACCCCCTGGCTCATCGACAAGGACGGCACCACCTACGCCGCCGCAGACTGCATTTCCGCGGGTGGAAACTCTGATTCATGTGCCATGGATCGCAACCGCGCGCTCGACGACGTGAATCCGACGCTCGCCATCGCGAACCAGTTCCCGCTGCTGAAGATCCTCGACATGACCCGCGCCGTGTGCCGACCCGACAAGTGCCGGGTTGTAGAGGGAAACGTGTTGGTATATCACGATTCTCACCACATCTCGGCCACCTATATGCGCACCATGACCAAAGAGCTGGGGCGGCAGATCGCCATCGCCACCGGGTGGTGGCGGCCGATTCCGCCGGGCCAGTGAGCCGCGCGATCCCGGCGGGCGACCGATAGGGTCTATGAGTATGACCCTGCCACCACTTCAGGTATGGCCGGGCAACCCCTATCCGCTGGGTGCCACCTATGACGGAGCAGGCACCAACTTCTCCTTGTTCTCCGAGGTCGCGAGCGCCGTCGAGCTGTGCCTAGTCGCCAAGGACGGCACCGAAACCCGAATATCCCTCGACGAGGTCGACGGGTACGTCTGGCACTGCTACCTGCCGACCATCTCCCCCGGCCAGCGTTACGGATTCCGGGTACACGGCCCCTGGGATCCTACGAGCGGGCACCGCTGCGACCCGAGCAAGCTGCTGCTCGACCCCTACGGCAAGGCCTTCCACGGCGAATTCGACTATGCGCCCGCCGTCTCGCCGCCACTAATCTCCTACCAGACCGAACCGCTCGACACCGAGGTACTTCTCGCGCGAAATTCCCTGGGTCACACCATGACCACCGTGGTCATCAACCCGTACTTCGACTGGGGTTCTGATCGCCGCCCCCGTACTCCCTACCACGAGACAGTCATCTACGAGGCCCACGTCAAGGGCATGACGCAGACGCATCCCGGCGTTCCCGAAGAGCTCAGAGGCACCTACGCCGGTCTGGCACATCCGGTGGTAATCGACCATCTGCATTCCCTCGGCATTACTGCCATCGAGCTGATGCCCGTGCACCAGTTCTTCCACGACAGCCGACTGATCGCTCTCGGGCTGCGAAACTACTGGGGGTACAACACCTTCGGATTCCTGGCCCCGCATGCCGGATACGCGTCCTCACCGCACGCCGGTGGCTCCGTCGCGGAGTTCAAGGCGATGGTGCGCGCACTGCACGAGGCGGATATCGAGGTCATTCTCGACGTTGTCTACAACCACACCGCCGAGGGCGACCATATCGGCCCGACACTGGGCTTCCGGGGCATCGACAATCGCGCCTATTACAAGCTCAACGATGACAACCTCGCCCGGTACACCGACTACACCGGCACCGGTAACAGCCTCAATGCCCGCAATCCACACACGCTGCAGCTCATCATGGACTCGCTGCGCTACTGGGTCACCGAGATGCATGTCGACGGGTTTCGCTTTGATCTGGCCTCCACCCTGGCCCGCGAGCTACACGATGTCGACCGGCTCTCGGCGTTCTTCGATCTGGTGCAGCAGGATCCGATCGTCAGTCAGGTCAAGTTGATCGCCGAGCCCTGGGATATCGGCGAGGGCGGATACCAGGTCGGGAACTTCCCCGGGCTGTGGACCGAATGGAACGGCAAGTTCCGCGATACCGTCCGCGACTATTGGCGTGGGCAGCCCGCCACCCTCGGGGAGTTCGCCTCCCGGCTCACCGGCTCGTCCGACCTGTACGAGGCCACCGGGCGCCGACCCAGCGCGAGCATCAACTTCGTCACCGCGCACGATGGTTTCCCGCTGCGGGACTTGGTGTCCTACAACGAGAAACATAACGAGGCCAACGGCGAGAACAATAAGGACGGGGAAACCTACAACCGCTCATGGAACTGCGGTGTGGAGGGGCCCACCGATGACCCGCAAGTCCTCGCACTGCGGGCCCGCCAGATGCGCAACATCCTGGCGACCCTGGTGCTGAGCCAGGGCACACCCATGCTCTCGCACGGCGATGAGATCGGCCGGACCCAGCTGGGCAACAACAACGTCTACTGCCAGGACTCCCCGCTGTCCTGGATGGATTGGGAACTAGCCCAGACCAACGCCGACCTCCTGCAATTCGCCACGTCGGTGATCGCGCTGCGCAAACAACACCCAGTGTTCCGGCGCCGCCGGTTCTTCGCGGGTCGACCGATTCGGGAGGGCGAGGAAGTACGCGATATCGCCTGGCTGACACCCGCCGGCGAGGAAATGACCACCGCCGATTGGGACAGCGGCTTCGGCAAGAGCCTCGCCGTCTTCCTCAACGGCGAGGCCATTCCCGAACCCAACGCGCGCGGTGAGCGCGTGTCCGGCGACTCTTTCTTGTTGTGTTTCAACGCCTATGACGAACCGTTGGATTTTGTGACGCCCGACGGCGACTACGCCAACCAATGGACCGCGGTACTGGACACCGCCGAACCGACCGGCAAGTGCTCTGCCCTCATCGACGCGGGCCAGGCCGTGCGGGTGCAGGATCGCGCCCTCATCGTGCTGCGTAAAAGCGGGTAGTCGGTCCCGCTACGTCAGGTAGCGGAAAGCCGGCGAATCGGGTTCCAGCCGTTCGATATCCAAATCGGAATCGCTCATCCGCGCCACCAGGCCCGGCAGGTCGTCGGCGTTACTGAGCTCGATGCCCACCAGCGCGGCACCCATCTCGCGGTTGTTCCGCTTGACGTACTCGAACAGTGTGATGTCGTCATTCGGACCGAGTATCTCTCCCAGGAAACGCCGCAGCGCACCGGGCTCCTGCGGGAAATCAACCAGGAAGTAATGCTTGAGCCCCAGGTGCACCAGCGAGCGTTCCAGGATCTCGCCGTACCGCGAAACATCGTTGTTACCACCGGAAATCAGGCACACCACAGTGGATCCCGGCTCGATCGACATCTCCGACAGCGCGGCAACCGACAGCGCACCGGCGGGCTCAGCGATGATCCCCTCGTTCTGATAGAGCTCCAGCATCGCGGTGCAGGCCGCACCTTCGTCGACGGTCATCAACGTGAGCGCCTCCCCCGCCGAGGCCAGCAACCGATACGGAACCGTCCCGGCCACCTTTACCGCACAGCCGTCGACGAAGGGGTCCACATGCTCGAGTGGAACCGGCCCGCCCGCATGCATGGCCGCAGCCATACACGCGGCACCCGCCGGTTCAACGCCCACGACCCGCACCTGTGGTGCCCGCTCGCGCAAGTACGTGACGATCCCGGAGATACACCCGCCACCGCCTACCGGGACCACCACAACATCCGGTTGGACATCAAGCTGGTCGAGGATCTCCGCAGCGATGGTGCCCTGCCCTGCGATGGTCCGCACGTCGTCAAATGCCGGTACCAAGGTGGCCCCGGTACGTTCGGCATCGGCCTTGGCCGCGGCGGCCGCTTCGTCATAGCCGTGGCCGACCGCGATCAGATCCACGAATCCGTTGCCGTGGTAAATGATTCGTTGCCGCTTCTGCTTGGGCGTCTTGCTCGGGATATAGACGCGCCCGTGCACGCCCATCGACTTGCACGCCAGCGCGAAGCCCTGGGCATGGTTACCGGCACTGGAGCACACCACGCCGGCGGCCTTCTCCTCGTCGCTGAGCTGCATCAGGAGATTGAAAGCTCCGCGCAATTTGTACGACCGAACCGATTGCAAGTCTTCGCGTTTGAGATACACGTTGGCGCCCGTGAGCATCGAGAGCCGATCGGCATGTTGAACGGGAGTCGGGTGCACCACTTCATCGATGCGCTTGGCCGCGGCGTCGATATCGGCGGCGGTCACCATCTGGTTGGCACTCAAGAGACAGGCGTCAGCACGAAAACCGGGATCTGACGGTCGGTCTTGGTCTGGTATTCGGCGTAGGGCGGGTAGGCCTCGACGGCACGATCCCACCACTGCGTCTTCTCGTCGCCGGACACCTCGTGTGCTTGGTAGTCCTTCGTGGTGCTGCCGTCCTGCAACTCGACGAGCGGGTTTTCCTTCACGTTGTAGTACCAGACGGGGTTCTTGGGGGCGCCGCCGAGCGAGGCGACGATGGCGTACTCGCCGTCGTGTTCCACCCGCATCAGCGCGATCTTGCGCAGCTTGCCCGACTTGGCACCGAGCGTGGTCAGGAGGATCACCGGCATGTCCGCAATGGTGATGCCGTCGGTCGTCCCGCTCTCGAGAATCTTGGCCACCTGCTTCTGCGACCAATCGAGTCCACTGGGTTCGTATTCACCGGTTACTGGCATGCGGACAACTGTATCGCTCTACCTATCGGGAATTCACGCCGATAACGCCGAACACCGGGGACGCGACCTGCGTCGAACCTACCCAAGGACTTTGTTTCATAACCCACGATGTGCGTGTTCGGTTGACCAAACTTCCCGATAAGGCTTATCCTTTATTCATGACAACCTTCGAGCGCGCGGCACATGAGGTGCGGTCGGTGGACGTCGCCGGGGTGGCGTGGCCCGTCTACAAGCTGTCCGCACTCGGAGCCGGTGCGATGGTCTTCGTGATCGGCCTGTTGCTCATGGCCTCGATGTCGACCGCGGTGCTCTCCGCCGCCGCCGTAGCCAGCATCGTCTGGCTCACAGGCTCGCTCATTCACTGAACGGATTCTCACCGCGGGGTGTATTACATCCCCATGTCTTCGCCAAGCGAACCGGCCGCCGAATATCCCGGAGGGCACCGTGTGGAGCGGCTTGCCCACGAGGTGACCGACGACGTGCTTGCCGCCGAACAGCGCCTGCCATCTTGGCTGCGTCCTGGTGCGCCCGAAAGTCGGATACCAGTTCTCATCGCGCTCCTTGCGGCGATCGGGCTCCAACTGTCCATACCCCCGCAGTTCAACCTGACACCACGTTGGCCATTACCCGCGCTTGAATTCGCACTCCTGGTGGTGCTGGTGATCCTGAACCCCGTAAGGCTCACCCGTTCGACAACCATCGGGCGATGGGCCACGTACTTGCTGATTGCCGCGATTACCGCCGACAACACCATCTCGGCGGCACTGCTGAACTACAAGATCGTCAGCGGGCAGATGGGCGATAACCCACGGGTGCTCCTCGGCAGCGGGCTGGCAATCTTCATCACCAACGTGATCGTGTTCGGCATGTGGTACTGGGAGTTCGATCGCGGCGGGCCGTTCGCACGCCACACCACCAAACGGCCATACCCGGACTTCATGTTTCCGCAGATGGCCAATCCTGAACTCGCACCGCCCGATTGGCGCCCAAAATTCCCCGATTACCTGTACGTGAGCTTCACCAACGTCGTCGCGTTCTCCCCTACCGACACCATGCCACTGTCACGCTGGGCCAAGATGCTGATGACCTTGCAATCCATGGTGGCCCTCTCCACAGTCGCGCTGGTGCTCGCCCGTGCGGTGAACATACTGAGCTAGCGGTGGCCCCACATAACGATGTCCCGACGTTAGACGACCCCGGGACCATGAATCGGATCCTTCATCTGGTCACGATGATCGCGGTCAATGCCATTCCTCTGGCCGGCTGGTTCGTCGGTGGGTGGTCGCCGGGCACCACGCTCGCGGTGTACTGGTTCGAAACCGTCGCCGCCTCCCTGTTCGTCGGGCTCCGGGCCGTCCTCCACAAACGGTGGAGCCCGCGTCGCGGACATTTCAAGTACGAGGCGCCGGGTCCGGACCGGAGTTACTCCCGAACCTCCTTCATCAAGGGGTTCCTCTTCACCACCCTCGTCTTCTCTGCGGCGCACGGATTCTTCCTCGCGGTCATCCTGCTCTTGCTCACCCACAACGGCCAAGCAGCCATGATCGGTATCGACTGGCGCAGCGTGGGATTCGGGTGTCTGCAGGTGCTGATAGCCCTGGCGGTCGACTTTCTGGTGGATCTTCCCGGCCTGCGTCGATGGTCGTTCTGGCAGCTCGAGGTTATGGCCAGTCGCGGGTTCATGCGAGTGGGCGTCGTGCACCTCACCTTGATTTTCGGCATGCTCGCCGTCGCGGTGACCGATGCACCCTCAGCGTTGTTCGGGGTCTTCGTCGTCCTCAAAACCATGTACTCACTAAGCACCACATTCCCGCAATGGGAGCCGAGCACGCCGCCGCGCTGGCTCAGCCGCGCGATGAATCGCGTCCCGAGCGCGCGCCCCGGACTGACATTCGAGGAACAGTGGGCCAAGGACCGCATCGATGAAGCCAAGCGACGCAAGGAAAACGAACAGCCGTGGAAAGGGACGCGGCGGTAGCCACACGCCCACCCGATCAGCCGCCCAGGCAGCCAGGCCCGAGCAGCGCCTTGAGATCCCCCATCAGCGCCGAGGACGGTGTCACCCGAAGCGACTGATCGAGCTCCAGCGTGGTGACGCGTTCCCCACTGATCAACCGCAGATGTACCTGATTGGTACCGGGGTGCCTCGCCAATACCTGCTTGAGCGCGGTGACCTTGTCGATGGTGCACTGCCTCGTCGGGAGCGTCACGGCAACCGGACGGTCGTCGGAGGCTTGCGAGAAGTCAGGCACCACAAGGTCATTGGCGATCAGTGATATTCGGTCGTCACGAATCGCCACCTTCGCGTTCACCAGAACCACCGCGTCGTCGGCTATCTCGGCGCCGTAGACCGAGTAGGCCTGCGGGAAGAAGAGCACCTCGATGCCACCCGTGAGGTCCTCGAGCTGTGCCGAGGCCCACGGCATCCCGTTCTTGTTCACGCGACGGTTGACGGAGGCCAAGATGCCACCCACACGTACCTGGGTGTCGTTGGCGATATCGCCTTCGAGGATCGTGGGGATCTGGGTGTCGGTCTGACGGCCCAGTAGGTGTGCCACCCCATTGAGCGGATGCCCGGATACATACAGGCCCAGCATTTCTCGCTCGAGGGCGAGCTTGTGCTTCTCTTCCCACTCATCGTCGGGCACCTTGATGGCGAAAACATTGACGGCATCGGCATCGTCGTCCCCCGCGCCGCCGAACAGGTCGAACTGCCCCATCGCCTCGGCCTTCTTGGTGCCCAGCACCGAGTCGACGGCATCGGACTGGACCAAGAACAGCCCCTTGCGGGAATGCCCAAGGGAGTCAAAGGCTCCCGCCTTCACCAGCGATTCGGTGACCTTCTTGTTGCAGGCCGCGATATCGATCTTGTGCAGATAATCGGAGAAGTCGGTGAACGCGCCCTTCGCCTCACGGGTCGCAATGAGCGACTGGACCACATTGGCGCCGACATTGCGGACACCGCCAAGCCCATAACGGATGTCCACGCCCACGGACGCGAAGTTATGCACCGACTCGTTGACGTCCGGCGGCAACACCGTGATGCCCAGACGGCGGCAATCGGCAAGGTAGACGGCGGCCTTGTCCTTGTCGTCACCCACGGACGTGAGCAGGCCTGCCATGTATTCGCCCGGGTAGTTGGCCTTGAGGTAGGCGGTCCAGAAAGACACCAAACCGTAGCCGGCGGCGTGCGACTTGTTGAACGCGTACCCGGCGAACGGAAGAATGGTGTCCCACAACGCCTTCACGGCCTTTTCGGAGAAGCCGTTATTGGTCATGCCTTCGTAGAAGCCCTTGTACTCGGCTTCCAGTACTTCGAGCTTCTTCTTGCCCATGGCCTTGCGGAGCGCATCGGCCTTACCCATTGAGTACGAGGCGACCTTCTGCGCGATGAGCATGATCTGCTCTTGGTAGACGATCAGGCCGTAGGTCTCGGAAAGGATCTCCTTGAGCGGCTCCTCCAGCTCGGGATGGATCGGCTTGATCGGCTGGCGGCCGTTCTTACGGTCTGCGTAGTCGTTATGCGCGTTCATGCCCATCGGACCGGGGCGGTACAGCGCCAGCACCGCGACGATGTCGTTGAATCCGGTGGGCTGCATGCGGCGCAGCAGATCCCGCATCGGTCCACCATCAAGCTGGAAGACGCCGAGAGTGTCACCGCGGGAAAGCAATTCGTAGGTCGGGGTGTCTTCCAGAGGCAGGTGATCCAAATCGAGGTCGATGCCGCGGTTGGCCTTGATGTTGTCCAGCGCGTCACCGATGACGGTGAGGTTGCGCAGCCCCAGGAAGTCCATCTTCAGCAGGCCGATGGCCTCACAGGACGGGTAGTCCCAGCCGGTGATGATGGCGCCGTCCTGCGGCCGCCGCCACAACGGGATCGCGTCGGTCAGTGGCTCCGAGCTCATGATGACCGCACAGGCGTGCACGCCCGCGTTGCGGATCAAGCCCTCCAGACCACGCGCGGTCTGGTAGATGGTCCGCACATCCGGATCGGTATCGATGAGGGTGCGAACCTCGGCGGCTTCCTTGTACCGCTCATGTTGGGGGTCGGTGATACCCGAGAGCGGGATGTCCTTGGCCATGATCGGCGGCGGTAGCGCCTTGGTGATGCGGTCCGCCATCGCGAACCCGGGCTGCCCGTAGTGGATACGCGCCGAGTCCTTCAGTGCCGCTTTGGTCTTAATGGTGCCGAAGGTGATGACCTGCGCCACCCGGTCGCTGCCCCACTTGTCGGTGGCGTACCGAACCATTTCGCCGCGGCGACGATCGTCGAAGTCGATATCGATATCTGGCGCTGACGGCCGTTCCGGATTGAGGAAGCGCTCGAACAGCAGTCCGTGCGGGATCGGGTCGATATTCGTGATGCCCAGTGAATAGGCGACCAGCGAACCGGCGGCCGAACCGCGGCCCGGGCCCACCCGGATGCCGACCTCCTTGGCGTGTGTGATGAGGTCACCGACAACGAGAAAGTATGCGGGAAAACCTTTTTGCTTGATGACGTCCAACTCGTAGTGCGCGCGGGTGAAGTACTCGTCGGGCACTCCGCCTGGAACACCGTGGAACCGGTTCGCTAGTCCGCGATCGACTTCCTTGCGCAGCCAGGAGTCCTGGTCTTCGCCCTCCGGCACCGGAAACACCGGCATCCGGTCCTTGAAGCTCCAGACATCGTCATAGGACTGCACACGCTCGGCGATGAGCAGCGTGTTGTCACACGCTCCAGGCACCGAGTCGTCCCACAAGTCCCGCATCTCGGACGCCGGCTTCAGGAAGTAGCCGTCGCCGTCGAACTTGAAGCGCGTGGGGTCCGACATGGTCTTGCCGGTCTGCACGCACAGCAGTGCCTCGTGGTTGTGCGAGTGGTCCTTGGTGACGTAGTGGCAGTCGTTGGTTGCCAGTGGCGGAATCCCGAGCTCGCGGCCCACCTCAAGCAACCCATCGCGCACGCGCCGTTCGATGGACAGTCCATGGTCCATCAGCTCCAGGAAGAAGTTGTCCTTACCGAAGATCTCCTGCCATTTGGCGGCGGCAGCAATTGCCTCGTCCTTCTGCCCCAGCCGCAGCCGGGTCTGCACCTCACCGGACGGACAGCCCGTGGTGGCGATGATGCCGCTGGAGTGTTCGGCGATGAGCTCCGCATCCATCCGTGCCCACTTGCCCAGCTGGCCCTCGAAGGAAGCCAGCGAAGACAGCTTGAACAGGTTGCGCAGGCCCGTCGCGTTCTCGGCCACCATCGTCATATGGGTGTAGGAACCCGAACCGGACACGTCGTCTGACTTCTGGCCGGGATCACCCCAGAACACGCGCTTGGTGTCGAATCGCGACGCCGGGGCGATGTAGGCCTCGATACCGATGATCGGCTTGACCCCGGTGGCGCTGGCGACGTTGTAGAACTCGCTGGCGCCGTACATGTTTCCGTGGTCGGTCATGCCGACCGCGGTCATGCCCAGGCGCTCGACCTCGGCGAGCATCGGCTTGATCTTCGCCGCACCATCGAGCATCGAGTACTCGGTGTGGTTGTGCAGATGCACGAACGAAGAATTCGAGGAGCTCACACGTGCCTTTCGTACTGACCCATGACGGTCATCAATCACTAGAGGGGTCAGTTTATTGCGAGGGTCCGACAGACCCGGGCGTGTCGGGGGTGTGTCGCCAGCCTCATCCAGCTATCGGCTTCACAGCGGCCACAACCGCCCCGCCAGCAACGGCTACGAACCGCTCCCGCGTGTTGCCGGGCACGTGGCGTCGACCGTGAAGGGCACCTCGTTGATACCGGCCTCGATGTCCCTCATGTCGACTTTTTGTGCGGCGCCTGTGATCAGGTAGTTCGCCCGCCTCGGCGGCAATCCGCCGGGGCAATGTTCAGTGTGTGTCAGGTCGCACTGAGCGGCTAGAGCGGAAGACGCTCGGCAGGTTCGACCGGAGTGCCACTGCGGGCACGGCGCGCCCTCAAGACGGTATCGACGGTGAAGATCGCCAGCGCCACCCAGATCAGCACGAAACCCACCCACCGCTCCGACGGCATCGCCTCATGCTTGACCAGCACACCCCAGAGCATTTGCAACGTCGGTGTCAGATACTGCAACAGCCCGAGGGTTACCAGCGGAATGCGCTGTGCCGCAATGCCGAACAACAACAGCGGCAATGCGGTCACCACACCGCTCAGCACCATCAGCGCGGTGTGGCCGTGGGCGTAGCCGAAGAAATGCTGCTGACCGGTCGCCCCGAGGAAGACCAGGTAGGCGATCGCGAACGGCGCCGCGACGATTCCCTCAGCGGTCAGGCTCACGCGTGGATCGACGGTCACGGTCTTCTTGATAGCCCCGTATCCGGCGAACGAGACCGCCAGTATCAGCGTGATCACCGGGAGCTGCCCGTAGTTGATCGTCAACACCGCCACCGCGGTGAAGGCCAGCACAAGAGCCAGCAGCTGCCATCGGCTGAGCGGCTCCCGGAAAATCAGTACACCCAGCAGCACCGTGACCAACGGATTGATGAAGTACCCGAGCGCCGCGTCGAGCACATGTCCGGAGTTGACGGCGTAAATGTAGACACCCCAGTTGAGGGCGATAAGCACCGAGGCGCCGACGAGGAGGCCCCAGTTGCGCAGTCCCATGGTGATGAGGTCTCGCATCCGTCGAGAGACGGCGACGACGACCGCCATCAGCAGTAACGTCCAGACCATCCGGTGGGCGAGAATCTCCAGCGCACTCGCGGGTTCCAGCAAGGGAAAGAAGGCCGGAAACATCCCCCACATCAGATAGGCGGCAGCGCCGAACAGGTATCCGGACCTCAGGCGGTTCTGTTCAGGAGCCGTGACGGCGCCACTCATCGCAAAACGTCGAGGGCATGCGCCAGATCCTTGGGGTATTCGCTGGTGATTTCCATCCAGCGACCGTCCCCCGGGTGCGCGAAGGCCAGCGATTTCGCATGCAGCCATTGACGTTCCAGCCCTAGCTTGGCCGCCAGCGTCGGATCGGCGCCATAGGTGAGATCACCACAGCATGGGTGTTTGATCGCCGAGAAATGCACCCTGATCTGATGCGTGCGACCGGTTTCCAGGTGTACGTCCAGCAGACTGGCCGCCACGAACGCCTCAAGGGTGTCGTAGTGGGTAATGGAATGACGTCCGTCCTCAACGACGGCGAACTTCCAGTCATGCCCGCGGTGCCTGCCGATAGGCGCGTCGATAGTGCCGCTGGATGGATCCGGATGTCCTTGCACGAGAGCGTGATAGCGCTTCTCGATGCGACGATACTTGAAGGCGCGTTTGAGCTCGGTGTAGGCCTTCTCCGACAGCGCCACGACCATCACCCCGGAGGTTCCGACATCGAGGCGGTGCACGATGCCCTTGCGTTCCGGCACGCCGGATGTGGTCATGCGGAACCCGGCGGCGGCGAGCCCGCCGAGCACGGTGGGACCGGTCCAACCAACAGAGGCGTGTGCCGCGACGCCCACCGGTTTGTCGACGGCGACCAGGTCGTCGTCGGCGTAGAGGATCGTCATGCCCTCAACGGTCTCGACCCGATTCTCCGGCGGCGCCTTAGGTTCGGGGAGCGTGACTTCCAGCCAGGTGCCGGCGATGAGTTTCTCGGATTTGGCGACGGCGACCCCATCAAGCAGTACCGCGCCCTCCTCGGCGAGGGTGGCCGCGGCGGTCCGAGACAGTCCGAGCAAGCGTGCAAGTCCGGCGTCGACTCGCAAGCCCGACAAGCCCTCGGGCACCGGCAGTGAACGCGAGGTCATGCCGGCTTGGTCTGGGACGTCTGCGCGTCCGCGCTTTCTGTGTCCTCTTTGTCGCTCCCCGAGGGTTCCTGGTCGTCCTGGTCCCCGGCTGCTCCTCGGGTCGAGCGTTCGTCGCTGTCGTAGTCGTAACCGAATACCGACAGCGCCACCAGCGTGATCGCCCCACCCACCACCGCTGGGTCGGCAACGTTGAAGACCGGCCACCATCCCACCGACAGAAAGTCGACCACATGGCCGCGCAGCGGTCCGGGTCCGCGGAAAAATCTGTCGACGAGATTGCCCAGTGCGCCGCCGAGAATCATGCCCAAGCCGATTGCCCACCATGTCGAAACCAACCGACGGCCGATGAGCAGGATTCCCACCACCACCGATATCGCGATGAGGGTCAGCACCCAGGTGTAGCCGGTGGCGAACGAGAACGCGGCACCAGAGTTGCGCACCAATGTCCAGGTGACAGTGTCGCCGATGATGGGAACGGGTTTGCCCGGCTGCAGCAGTTTGACGGCCAGGACCTTGGTGACGATGTCCAGCACGAGCACCACTGCCGCCACGATGAGCAGCAGTTTTATCCGCCGTTGGGGCTTCGGGGCGGTTACGGGCTCGTCACTCACGCCCCCCATCATCCCTTACCGGGCGGGGCGCTTTGCGCAGCGCGTCTGCGATGATCGCGGCTGTGCCCGATGTTCTTCGCCCAAATGGCTCATCACCGACCCTCGTGCTGCTGACCACCGGCGGAACCATTGCCACCGCGGTGGGCAGTGATGGCATCGCCCGGCACGCCAGTTCCGGCGATGCCCTGCTCGCAGCCTCCGGGCACGGAGACGTCGCGGTCGACGATCTGATGACGGTCGACAGCTCCGATATGACCCCGCGGCGCTGGCAGCAGATCGCCGCCTCGATCCGCGGACATGTCGCGGCCGGCGCCACCGGGATCGTCATCGCGCACGGTACGGACACCTTGGAGGAGACGGCGCTCTGGCTCGCGCTCACCTGCGCGGTACCGGTACCTGTCGTGCTCACGGGGGCACAACGCAGTGGGGACCACCCTGAATCCGACGGTCCGGTCAATCTGCACGATGCGTTGACCGTGGCCGCGGGCGGCGATGCCCTGGGTGTCGTGGTGTGCTTCGCGGGGCAGGTGTACCCGGCGGCCGGGATTCGCAAGGTCGACCTGGTCGCACCGGCGGGATTCGCCGGTGTCGCACCTATCGGGCATGTGCGCGACGGAGTATTTACTCGAAGCGGCGACGCGCACTCACCATTTCTCGGCACCGTGACGCACGCTGCGCTGCCACGCGTCGACGTCGTCAGCCTTTACCCGGGTGCCGACGCGGCAGCTCTCGACGCTTACGTGCGGGCCGGCGCACAAGGGCTCGTGCTGGAGTCGATGGGGGCCGGCAACGCCAATGACGTTGTCATCGAATCTGTTTCCCGCCACATCGACAACGGTATTCGGGTCCTGGTCACCACCCGGGTGCCGTGTGGAGTGCTGGCGCCCGGGTACCCACCGGGCCAGAAGCTGGTGGACGCCGGCGCAGTGATGGTGCCCAGGCTTCGTTCCGGGCAGGCCCGCGTGCTGTTGATGGCGGCCCTGGCCACCGGCTCAGACCTCGTCGCCGTCGTCAAGCGGCTCGGCTGACTCCTCGGGCCAGTCCAGACTCGCCAATGGGTCGGCGCGGCTGATACCCGGATCGTCGACGCCGAAGGTGCGTGCGATTCCCGGTCCGCTGCTTCGCGTCTCGAATCTGACGGTCATGACGCCGTGGCCCGTGCCCTGAATCCACCCGTGGCCGAAGTCAAGATGGTTGACGTCGTCACCGACATGCCAGCTCGCGGTCTCTGGAGCACGCTCGGCGCTGGACGGAGTCTCGTCGGTTTCAGCGACGTGTTCTGCCTGATCCAGGTCAGGGAAGAGCGAGGTCTGCTGGACATCGGAGAATCCGGAGAATCCCACACCGACAAGCCGAATGGGACCGATCTCGACAGGGTCGAGTAGCAGCCGTCGGGCCGCCGACATCAGCACGGCGCGCTCTGTGGTGGCATAGGGCAGCGTCGCCGACCTGGTCAGGATGCTCATATCCGAGCGCCGCAGCTTCACGGTGACGGTGCGTACGCCGCGACCGTGCTTGATGAGCCGCCGATGGGCGTGCGCGCCAATGGGTTCGATGGCCTCGCGAAGTTGGCCAAGGGTCGTGAGGTCGTCGGCGAAGGTGGACTCTGCACTGATCTGCTTCGTTTCGGCGCGTTCGGCTACCGGCCGCTCGTCGATACCGCGTGCAAGCTGGTGCAAGGCGGGCCCGATGGTGCCCCCGAGTACCGAGGCCACCTCACTGGTCTGCAGTGCCGCGAACTGGCCAATAGTGTTGATTCCCAGACGGTTCAGCCGTTCTTCGGCAACAGGCCCTATCCCCCACAGTTTACGCACCGGGAGATCGTCGAGCATCCCCCGTTCCGCATCGGGTGCGATGATTTGCACCCCGTCAGGTTTGGCGAGTCCCGATGCGATCTTGGCGATCTGTTTCCCGGATCCCGCGCCGACTGATGCGATGAGCCCTGTCTCGGCGAGCACCCGAGCGCGAAGCTCGTCGATGTATCTGGCGACTGATTCAGATTCGGCTCCTGCCAATTCGACGGGTTCACCGAACGCTTCGTCAAAGGACAGCTGTTCGAGAACCGGGATCATCGACCGCACGGTGGCGAATACGCGACGGCTGGCGACTCCGTATACGGCACCGCGGGGAGGCAGGACAACGGCATTGATGCCGACCAGGCGTCGAGCCTGATGCATCGGCATCGCCGAGCGGGCGCCGAAAACCCTGGCCTCATAACTTGCGCCGGCAACGACGCCTCGGCCCCCGGCGCCGCCGACGAGGACCGGCCGCTCACGCAGGGTTGGCCGGGTCAGCTGCTCGACCGAGGCGAAGAAGGCATCCATGTCGAGGTGCAAGACCCATCGACCGGCAGCGCACACGCGATCATCGTATTGCGGAGGGCAGACGTCCTCGTACCGTGAACACCGAGCCGCGGGTGGCTGAACCCCGACAGGAATTGGCGGAATCACGGTACTCGGACAGCCGGCCCGCCCCTAGCCTGGTGATATGGCAATGAATTTGGTGCATCGCTGGTGTTGTAGCTCGGAGCTGTGGGCGCGCAAGACCGAGTCGCAGCTCCTCCCGTGGGCGTTGCAGGGCGTCGAGCTCGGTGAGGACGCCCTGGAGATTGGGCCCGGCTACGGCGCGAACCTGCGGGTGCTGACCAAGCGAACACCCAAGCTCACCGCTGTAGAGATCGACGAGCCCATGGCATCACGCCTGCAGCGGCTCTACGGCGACGAGGCCACCGTCATCCAGGGCGATGGCACTCGACTGGTGTTCGACGACGACCGGTTCAGCTCCGTCGTGTGCTTCACGATGCTGCATCACGTCCCCACCCCGGATCTGCAGGACGCGCTGTTCGCCCAAGCACATCGAGTGCTGGCCCCGGGCGGTGTCTTCGCGGGCAGCGACGGTGTCCATTCCACCGTGTTCCGGCTGCTGCACATCGGCGACACCTATAACCCAGTACCGACAGCATCGCTACCGGATCGCTTGCGGGCAGCGGGTTTCACCGATATCGAGCATCATCTGGATGGTGGAAACCAACGCTGGCGCGCCGTAAAGGCCGCCTAATCCGCCGTCTTCTTCAAGGACACCCGGACCCCATCTCGACTGGCGCCCTTCGAATCGAGTGTGCGGATACGGTCGGTTTTCCAACGAATTTCGACTAGATCCGCACACTCGATCGGCGGCGTCATTCACCCACTACGGTCATGCGCACACGGTAGCCGGGCCCAACCTCGCCGCCCATGACACCGTCAGCGCCGATTTTCCGTACGCCTCGCTGCATATCGACGTCTGGAAAATCCCGACCAAGCTGGATATTCGGGTCAACTTCGACCTGAAAGCCCCCAACTGCCAATACTTCCCTCGCGATGAGCTGGTCGAACTCAGGACGCCAACTTGCCGGCAGTTCCGGAACGGAGACCGTTAGGTGGATCCGGTCGCCGACGTTCAGATCCCACTGCCGGCGATACTCCTGCAGCTCACGGATCAGGTCGCGGGCCCAGCCCTCGGCCTCCAGCTCCTCGGTAAGGGTGTCATCGAGGATGACCAGCCCGCCGCCCTCGGGAAGCGCCGCGGTGGAATCCGGTTCCGCGGCTACCAGTTTCGAATCAAACTCACCCTCGTGCAGGATGATCCCGGCGGCTGTAATGACACCGTCGGCGCTCTGCTCCCAGTCGCCGGCCTTGACCGCACGAATGACCGTCTGCACGTCCTTGCCCAACCGCGGGCCTGCGGCACGCGCGTTGACGGACAGCTCGAACTTTCCGTATGCGGCGATATCATCGGTCAGTTCAACGGATTTGACGTTGAGCTCATCGGCGATGAGTGCCGTGTACGGCTCCAGCCGCTTAGGGTCGGGCACCGCCACCGTCAGCTTGAGTAGCGGCAGACGCACCCGCAGCTTCTTGGCCTTGCGCAGGGAAGACCCCGTGGAGGCCACCTTTCGCACCTCGTCCATGGCCGCCACCAAATCCGGATCGGCGGGCAGCGCCGAGTCGGACACCCAATCGGTCAGGTGCACCGACCGCTCCCCCGTCAATCCCCGCCAGATGACCTCGGTGGTCAGCGGTAGCAGCGGCGCCGCCAGGCGACACGTCGTCTCCAGGACTGTGTGCAGGGTGTCGATCGCGTCCGCGTCCTCATCCCAGAACCGCGAACGTGACCGCCGCACATACCAGTTGGTGAGCGCGTCGGTGAACTGCCGCAGCTGATCGCAAGCTCCCGAGACATCGCAGTCGTCCATGGACTTGGTGAGGTCGTCACGCAGCTGCGCCAGTTTGGCCAGGATGTACTTGTCGAGCACCTGGGTGGAATCGGTGCGCCAGGTGCCGGGTGTGGGCGCGTACAGCTGCAGGAAGCTCCATGCATTCCACAGCGGCAGGATGACCTGCCGTACGCCTTCACGGATGCCCTGCTCGGTGACGATCAGGTTGCCACCGCGCAGGATCGGTGAGGCCATCAGGAACCAGCGCATCGCGTCGGAGCCATCACGGTCGAAGACCTCGTTGACATCCGGGTAGTTCCGCAGCGATTTGCTCATCTTCTGGCCGTCATTGCCCAGCACGATGCCGTGCGATATGCACGTCCTGAACGCCGGGCGATCGAATAGCGCGGTGGCCAGCACGTGCATCACGTAGAACCAGCCGCGGGTCTGGCCGATGTACTCGACGATGAAATCTGCCGGGAAGTGGTTCTCGAACCATTCGGAGTTTTCGAACGGGTAGTGCACCTGCGCGTAAGGCATTGAGCCCGAGTCGAACCAGACGTCGAAGATGTCGGAGATGCGGCGCATGGTGGACTTGCCGGTCGGGTCGTCAGGGTTGGGCCGGGTCAGCTCGTCGATGTACGGCCGGTGCAGGTTCGCGGGCCGGACACCGAAGTCGCGTTCCAGCTCGTCGAGGCTTCCGTATACATCGATGCGCGGATACGCCGGGTCGTCGGACTTCCACACCGGAATGGGGCTGCCCCAGTATCGGTTTCGAGAAACCGACCAGTCACGTGCGCCTTCCAGCCACTTGCCGAACTGACCGTGCTTGACATGCTCTGGATACCAGGTGATCTGCTCGTTGAGCTCAACCATCCGGTCCCGGATGTCGGTCACCTTGATGAACCAGGACGACACGGCGCGGTAGATCAACGGGTTTCGGCAGCGCCAGCAGTGCGGGTACGAGTGGTCATACGTCTCGTGACGCAACAGAACGGCACCGTTCGCGGCCGCGGGGCCGGTGCCGTTCTTGAGGTCCTTGATGATCTGCGCGTTGGCGTCGAAGACCTGCTGGCCCTCGTAATCGGGCACGGTGGCGTCGAAGCGGCCCTTGGAGTCGACGGGCGTGACCGGAGTGATCCCGGCCTTATCGGTGACGTTTTTGTCCTCTTCACCGTAGGCGGGTGCCATGTGCACGATGCCGGTGCCGTCTTCGGTGGTGACGTAATCGGCGGGCAGCACAGTAAAAGCGGTGGACGCGTTGCCTTCCTGGAAGTACGGGAAGGGCGGGACATACCGCATGCCCAGCAGATCGGCGCCGGTGTAGGTATCCAGCACGGTGGGTTCTTCACCCAGCTCCCGGGCATAGGCACCCAACCTCGCCTGCGCCAGCAGATAACGGTCCTCGGAACCTTCGCCCTTCACAACGGCGTAGGTCACCTCGGGATTGACCGCGACGGCCAGGTTCGATGGCAGCGTCCAGGGCGTGGTGGTCCAGATCAGCAGCCGAGCCCCTTCGAGGACCGCCCACTGCGTGTCTTCGTTCCCGGCGATCCGATAGCCGACGGTGACGGCGGGATCCTGCCGGTTCTGGTACACATCGTCGTCCATGCGCAGCTCGTGGTTGGACAGCGGCGTCTCATCACGCCAGCAGTACGGCAGCACGCGATAGCCCTCGTACGCCAAACCCTTGTCCCACAACTGTTTGAACGCCCAGATGACCGATTCCATGAAGGTCAAGTCGAGCGTCTTGTAATCGTTGTCGAAGTCCACCCAGCGCGCCTGCCGGGTCACGTAGTCGCGCCATTCCTTGGTGTATCGCAGTACCGATTCGCGGCAGACGTCGTTGAATTCGGCAATGCCCATATCGTCGATCTGGGACTTGTCGGTGATACCGAGCTGCCGTTCTGCTTCCAGCTCTGCGGGCAGGCCGTGGGTGTCCCAACCGAATCGGCGGTCCACCTGGTATCCGCGCATGGTCTGATAGCGCGGCACGAGGTCCTTGACGTATCCGGTGAGCAGATGCCCGTAATGCGGGAGCCCGTTCGCGAACGGTGGCCCGTCGTAGAAGACGTATTCCGGGGAGCCCTCACGATTCGCGATGCTGGCGCGGAACGTGTCGTCCTCGTCCCAGTAGCGCAGCACCTGCTCTTCGAGCGCAGGAAGATTCGGCGATCCGCTGCGCTGATCGGCACCTAGATCGGTGCGTGGGTACGCGTCCATCAACACTCCCTGTGCTCGCCGGCACGGGGACGATGAGACGCCGTCGGCGTACCTCCGCGGTACCACCCCGCTTGCCCTGCGATGTACAGCGGGGCCGCTTGTTCTGGCTGTGACGGGCCTACCCGTCCGGTTCTACTGGGTTATCCGCGCTCGGCACGGAACTTTTCTTCCGGAGACTCCCCGGTGATGGCCGGATCGATGTCTGTGGTGGCAATTCTATTCGGGTGTGTTGATATGGCCAAACCGGTTTCGAAGCACCATTACCGCCGCCAGGACCAGGGCAAGCGTCAACAAGGCACCGACGAAGGCCACCGTCATCGGCCATCCCCCGGCTTGGTACGCCAGTCCGCCCGCGGCACCCGCCACTGAGCTGCCCAGGTAGTAGCTGAACAGGTAGAGCGCCGATGCCTCGGCACGATCGCGCTGCGCGACGGCGCCGACCCACCCGCTGGCGACAGTATGGGCACCGAAAAACCCTGCCGTGAAGATGCCAACCCCGATGATCACCGTGATCAACGAGTTCGGAATCGTCAGCGCAAGCCCCACGGCGGTGACGGCGACCGCACCGATCAAGACCAGTCCACGACCCCGCCGGTCCGCCAGCCGTCCGGCCATCGCCGACGACACCGTTCCGGCGAGGTACAGCAGGAACAACAGCCCTGCGATCGCCGTAGGAAGCCCGAACGGAGCCGCAACAAGCCGATAGCCCAGGTAGTTGTACACGGTGACGAACCCACCCATGAGCAGGAATCCGAGACCGAACATGATGAGCAGGACCGGGTTTCGCAGGTGTGTACCGAGAATCCGCACCGTGGTACCCACCCTGACGCTCTTGGGCACGAAGAACTGCGACCGCGGAAGCAGCACGGCGAAAAGCACCGTGCACACCAAAGTCATTACCCCGCTGCCCAGTAACGCAATGCGCCAGTTGCTCACGTCTAGCACCGAGGACGCCACCAGCCGCCCGGCGAGCCCGCCCACCGTGGTTCCTGCGACATATCTGCCCATCGCCGAGCCGAGCGAACCCGGATGCACCTCCTCTGCCAGGAACGCCATGGCTACTGCCGGAATCCCAGCGAGTGCAACACCTTCGGCGGCACGCCCCACCAGCAGCACCGTGAAGTTGGGGCTCGCGGGCAGCAACAGCCCGATGATCGTGGTGGCGATCGCCGAAACCAGCATCACCCGCGTACGCCCGAACCGTTCCGAGAGCGCACTTGCCGGAATGATCGACAGCGCGAGCATCCCGGTGGTCACCGAGACCGTCAGCGCGGCGGCCGCAGGGGCGACTCCCAGATCCGCAGAAAGCGCCGGGAGCACAGCCTGCGCCCCGTAGAGAGCCGCGAAGGTCGCCAACCCGGCGGCGAAGAGCGCCCCGGTGAGACGTCGATATCCAGGAGTCCCCGTCAGGTGAGGCGTGGGACGTGCACCGGAGATCGCCGGGGTGCTCGTCCTTATCGCCATGGATTGAGATGCTGCCCCGAACAGGCATATTGCGGAAATGAGTATTCTATCGATTTATAATTCATCTAACACATAAAGCGAGGTGACAGCATGACCGACGGCGACTACGAGTGGTACATCACACTCGCCGAGCGACAAAACGTCACCGCGGCCGCCGAGCAGCTCCAACTCGCCCAGCCCACGCTCACCCGAATGCTGGCCAGATTGGAGCGTCGGCTTGGCGTTCAACTCTTCGACCGGCACGGTAAGCGGCTCACGTTGAACCCGTCCGGGCGGATCTTCTATCAGCACGCCCGGCGCGCCCAGATGGAACTGGACTCAGCTCGTCGAACCATCAACGACCTCGCCAACCCCGCCGAGGGTGAGATTCGGCTCGGGTTCCTGCACACCTTCGGGCCCACGCTGGTCGCCGGTCTGATCGCGGGGTTCGCCACGACGTCGCCACACGTGCGGTTCGTCCTGGAGCAGGGCGCGGCGGGCAGCCTCGACGACCTCGTCGTGAACGGCGATCTCGATGTCGCGATCGTCTCACCCCGTCCTCGTCGCCCGAATCTTGGCTGGCGCAACCTCTTCCGGCAACGTCTCGGGGTCGCCGTACCGGCCGATCATCGGCTGTCACGCGCCGAAGAGGTATCGATGCTCGATCTTGCCGATGAGTCGTTCATCGGCATGCATCCCGGTTTCGGTATGCGTCGGATCCTCGAAGAGCTTTGCGCCGCTGCTCAATTCCAGCCGCGCATCGTTCTCGAATCGAGCAATCTAACGACGGTGGCAGGCCTGGTCGCGGCCGGGCTCGGCATCACTGTGCTCCCTGTCGACGACAGCGCCTACCCGCCAGAGCTCAGGATGCTGCGCCTCCTGGATGCCGACGCCCACCGGGATGTCGGCATCATCTGGAGTTCCGGGCAGCCGCTCTCGCGCCCGGTCCGGGATTTCATATCCCACGCCATTGCGTCGACATAAGTAAGAATCATCTCCATGCCCGCCGACGTGCCGCCCGAGAACGGGATCGCCGAGGTCATTGCGCAGATCGATACGGCTGATGACGAAGCGGCGTTCTGCACGGCGTTGGGGGCGGCGCGGATGGTGATTGCGCTTGAGGTGCGGGCACGCACACCCGAACTTGCCCTTGCGGCCGCCTGGTCTGAGGCGTTGCGGCACAGTGTTCGCACGGCGGCCCGACTGGTCACCGATGGGATGAACCCAGGCTGGACCTGGTTCGTATCCGGAAGTGTGGCGCGCGGTGAGGCGGCACCCGGCTCCGATATCGAAACGCTGATCGCCGTCGACGACTCGGTGGACGCCGACGGCAAGACCCACATCATGGATCTGGCTGCGCGCGTGCACGCCATGCTCGAACGCGGCGGCGTCGGCAGCGATTCCAACGGAGTCCTGGCCAGCCGAGGTCGATTCTGCCGCCGGACCACCAGCTGGTCCGAAGGAATCGAGCGCTGGTGCGCCAACCCGCCTGAAGACCGCGGGGTTGTGATGGCGGGGCTGATGGCCGACTCCCAAGGAGTCGGCAATGAATCATCGATATCGGACAACGCCCTTCGTGCCGAAAATGCCCGCTGCGCACACCGCCACTACCCCATCCGGCTGGCCATGCTCCAAGATGCGGTGGCCGTGCGTGCCGGATTCCCCTCGCGGCTAAGGATATTCGCCACCCAATCCGATACCGTCGACCTCAAGGTCGCCGCGATCGACCCGGTGGTCAAGATGGCCCGCTGGGCGGCACTGTCCGCGGGATCGGAGGCGCTCTCAACGCTGGACCGTCTCGATACCGCCTCTGCTGCCAATGTTCTGGACACCGATGACGCCTCGACACTGCGGGAATGCTTCAGCTGGCTGCTGCGATTCCGGTGGCGGTCACGTGCCACGGCGTGGCAGGACGGACAGCACATGTCCGATACCGTCTCGCTGTCAGCCCTGGCGCCGCAGGAACGTGCCGTGCTGCGCAACATCGCCCGCGAGATCGCCGGGATCCGACGCAAGCTGATCTACCTGTCGTCGACATCCTCGTTCCAGTAATCGGGTGGTCCGTTACATGTCGCTGACGGCGATCCGGTTTCCTTCGCTGTCGGAAAATTCGGCGACAACCTGGCCATCCGCCAACTTCGTCGGGGGATACAACTCTCGTGAGCCATTCTCGATAGCGCGCGCCAGCGCACCTTCGACACTCGGCACCGAAATGTAAACCCGGATGCCGTCTACGGAAGGCACATACGAGGCGCCCTGCATCAGCGCGATGACGGCGCCCTCTGCTTCTGCCGTGTCATCGAGAAGGCACGCCGGGTGGCCATCGATCACGGTATGCCTGCTCGTCACATCGAAGACGTTCGTGTAGAAGGCAGCTGCTCGGTGGATATCTGTAACGGGTACCTCAACGTATGTCACCCGCGCCCGCATCGCACCCACGGCCCTAACTTAGTCCCGGCCGGCTTGTCGATCGAATAACCGGTCATACCAACGCATTGCCCAGCGAGCATCGCCGACTGCCGTATGCCGTTGACCCGCGCCCGGAAGTTTCACACCGTATTGGACAGAGAGGTTGGAGTAGTCGGCGTCGGGCACCAATCCGCGCTCGCGGATCCGTGCTGTGGTGAGGGCGACCACATCGACAAGAGCAGGCTGCCACGTGGGGCTGACTTCCTGGCGGAGAAACATCTGCGTCAAACACTCAGCATCAAACTGAGGTATTACCCCGACAATGGTCGCTCCCGCCGTCCATTCCCGGACCAGCGACACCGCCTCGTCCGCGCGAAAGACGCGCGGGAACTGCAGGGGCCTAAGCCGAACTTGCGGATGACGCTTGTGGAAACCGCTGATCTGAAGCCCCGCCGGATCCGCGGAAGCCAGATCTAAATCCCGGACGTCTACACACAAGTGCAACTGCCGTTGTCCAGCATCCGTGCGACGGATAATCGCTATTTCCCATGGCTCGCGCTCTCGGTGCAGCCCGGTGGTCTCGGTGTCGAGAAAGACCAACGGGCTTGAAGATTCACCTCGTTCACGTGCATCACCAGCCATACGGAACGTAGTGTCGCACATCGGGTGATCGGATTAGGCGTGTCCTTCGAGGATCCGGACGGCACATTCGTGGTCCTCAACTATGGGTCTGCAGAGGCATTGGAGACTGGAGTCCTGCTCGCCGTTGAGCATTGGGACAAAATCTCCGGATACGCCTGCCGCGGACCGGCAAATGGGTTCCGCATCGCCTTCCATGCCGCCGACGTCCCTGCCGCGTATGAAAATGCGATCGCAGCAGGCGCAGCCGGCGTGCTAGATCCGGTATACCGTTCGTGGAATCAATGGGTTGCCGCAGTTCGAGACCCTAACGGCGCGATTATCGAGATCGCTGGCCCCACCGAGTACAAATAAACGCGGGCGCCCGGTTGAGCGATGCGCTTACGGACCGAGCGACAGAATCCGCTCGGCGGCCAGCACGGGCGTCAACGTGCCATCGCGAACTTGTTGTTCGATGTCGGCCCGCATCGTCTTGACGCCTGGTGCGTTGAGCACCCGGTCGAGCACCGCGTGCCGCACCATCGCCCACATCCAGTCCACCTGCTGCCGGCGCCGTTTGGCCTCGAACTCCCCTGCCTCCGCCAACACATCCCGGTGCCGCAGCACGGTGTCCCACATCTCGGACACCCCGGCGTTCTCCAGCGCACTCATGGTGAGAACCGGTGGGCGCCACAAGGTGTCGTGCGGGTAGATCAGACGGAGTGCCCCCGACAGTTCCCGCGCGGCCTTCTGGGCCTCGATGGTGTGCGCACCATCGGCCTTGTTCACCACGACGATATCGGCGAGCTCCAGCACGCCCTTCTTGATGCCTTGTAACTGATCACCGGTGCGTGCCAACGTCAGAAACACAAAGGTGTCAACCATGTTGGCGACCGTGACCTCGGACTGCCCAACGCCCACGGTTTCGATGAGGATGACATCGAACCCGGCCGCCTCCAGCAATACCACCGTCTCGCGGGTCGCCTTGGCCACGCCGCCCAGCGTCCCCGAGGTAGGCGATGGCCGGATGTACGCATCGGGATGCACCGAGAGCCGACCCATCCGGGTCTTATCACCGAGGATCGATCCGCCGGTGCGGGTGGACGACGGGTCAACCGCCAGTACGGCCACCCGGTGCCCCTGTTCGATGAGGTACATACCGAGGGCTTCGATCGTGGTCGACTTCCCCACGCCCGGCACGCCGGTGATCCCTACGCGCAGCGCTTCCCCGGCATCGGGAGACATTGCCAGCAGTAACTGCTGGGCCTGCGCGCGGTGGTCCGGGCGGGTCGATTCGACCAAGGTGATAGCCCGGGCGAGCCCCGAGCGGTCGCCCGAACGAATCGCCGCGGCTAGATCATCAGGTGCTGACATCAGGCCAGCCTCAACGGTCTTCGTGCAAGCGGCTCATCAAAGGTCGTACCCGAGCCGATCAGCAAGCTTGTGTAACAAGCCAATTGCCGCCTCGGAGATAACGGTGCCCGGTGGGAAGATGGCCGCGGCGCCGGCCGCGTACAGCTCGTCGAAATCACCGGGCGGGATGACGCCGCCGACAACGATCATGATGTCCGGGCGCCCCACCTCTGCCAGCGCCTCACGCAGTGCCGGTACGAGGGTGAGGTGGCCCGCCGCCAGCGAGGACACACCAACCACGTGCACGTCGTTATCGGCCGCCTGGCGCGCAACTTCCTCGGGCGTCTGGAACAGCGGACCCACGTCGACATCGAAACCGATATCGGCAAAGGCCGTTGCGATCACCTTCTGCCCGCGGTCATGCCCGTCCTGCCCCATCTTGGCGACCAGCACACGGGGCCGGCGGCCATCGGCGTCGGCGAACTTTTGCACCAGCTCGGTCGCTTGCGTCACGCTGCTAACGGCGCCGCCCCTTCCCACCTCGTCGCGGTATACCCCGCTGATGGTACGGATTTCGGCCTGGTGCCGCCCATAGACCTTCTCCAGCGCGTCGGAGATCTCCCCGACGGTCGCTTTGTGGCGGGCGGCGTTGATGGCCAGCGCCATCAGGTTGTTACCCATTCCGTCTTCGCCGGCATGACCGGAATCGTCTGCCGCCCGGGTCAACTCCGCCAGGGCAGCCTGTACGGCATCGTTGTCGCGCTCGGCGCGCAGCTGCTGCAACTTGGCAAGCTGCTCGGTGCGCACGCGCGAGTTCTCGACCTTGAGGACCTCGATCTGCTGGTCCTCGGCCACCTGGTACTTGTTGACGCCGATCACCGGCTGGCGGCCCGAGTCGATACGCGCCTGGGTACGCGCGGCGGCCTCTTCAATGCGAAGTTTCGGGATGCCCTGATCGATGGCCTGCGCCATACCGCCGGCCTCGGTGACCTCCCGAATGTGCTCACGCGCACGGGAAGCGAGCTGGTGCGTCAGCCATTCCACGTAATACGAGCCACCCCAGGGGTCGATCGGACGACACGTACCGGACTCTTGCTGGATGAGTAGCTGAGTGTTGCGGGCGATGCGCGCCGAGAAGTCGGTGGGCAACGCCAGCGCCTCGTCGAGTGCATTGGTATGCAGCGACTGGGTGTGTCCCTGGGTCGCGGCCATCGCTTCGATGCACGTGCGTGCCACGTTGTTGAATACATCCTGCGCGGTGAGCGACCAGCCGGAGGTCTGTGAATGTGTGCGCAGGGACTGCGATTTGGCGCTCTTCGGATCAAACTGCGCGACCAGCTCGCTCCACAGCAAGCGCCCGGCACGCAGCTTGGCCACCTCCATGAAGAAGTTCATGCCGATAGCCCAGAAGAACGACAGACGCGGGGCGAAGACGTCGATGCCCAGGCCCCCCTCCAACCCGGCCTTGATGTACTCGACACCGTCGGCGAGGGTATACGCCAGCTCCAGATCTGCTGTGGCACCGGCTTCTTGGATGTGATAACCCGAGATCGAGATCGAGTTGAACTTCGGCATCTTGGCACTGGTGTAGGAGAAGATGTCCGAGATGATCCGCATCGACGGCTTCGGCGGGTAGATGTAGGTGTTGCGAACCATGAACTCTTTGAGGATGTCGTTCTGGATGGTCCCGGCCAGCTGTTGTGGCGAGACACCTTGTTCCTCGGCAGCCACCACATAGAGCGCCAGAATCGGCAGTACCGCGCCGTTCATGGTCATCGACACCGACACCGAGCCCAAATCGATACCGTCGAAGAGCTGACGCATATCGAGGATGGAATCGATGGCCACACCGGCCATTCCGACGTCGCCCTGCACGCGCGGATGATCCGAGTCGTATCCACGGTGAGTCGCCAGATCGAACGCCACCGAGAGACCCTTCTGGCCCGCGGCAAGGTTTCGGCGGTAAAACGCGTTGGATTCGGCGGCGGTCGAGAAACCCGCGTACTGGCGGATGGTCCACGGCTGATTGACGTACATAGTCGGGTACGGACCGCGCAGGAACGGCACCTGGCCCGGGAAGGTATCCAATGGATATCCCTCGGCGCGCACGGCTTCTCGGTCCGCGGCGGTATAGATCGGTTTGACGGTGATCGCCTCGGGCGTCTCCCAGTCCAACTGTTCCGGTGTGTACCCGTGAGCATCGGCGGCAGCCGCCACCGCGGCATCGACGGCGCCGGTATCTGGCACCGTGGGCGCGCCGTCACCGTGCAATGGCACGTCGGCGAAGCTGCCCAAAATATCAGCGGATGCAGCGAGGTCAGTCATGTCACGCTCCCAACTTGGCCAGCATGGCCGAAAGCACTTCGACAGCATTGATTTTCATGGTCAGATAGCCATCGGGTCGCGACGCCTCTGCCACCTCCGCGACGGCCTTCTCCGGCCCCGCGAGATAGATGTCCGTGACGCCGGCCACCTTGGCCGCGTCGACGACAGCACCTGCTTCGGTGGCGTATCGGGCATCGGTTCCGCAGATGACCGCGATGCTCGCCTGCGTCTCGGCGACCGCCTTCGCCACCGACCCGACATCCAGGGTGCCGGGGTTAACGGCCTCGATACCTCCCGACGCCAACAGGTTCGACGCGAACGTAGTCCGCACATTGTGCTCAGCCAAGGGGCCCACCGGAAGCAGCAGTGCCACGGGACGCGCACCCGAAGAGGCCAAGAACGCGTCCGAGCGATCGCGTAGTGCCTCGAAGTCGGCCGCGTAGCGGAACGTTGAGTCGGTTGCGCGAAGAGCATTAGACGAGCCGGCGGCAGAATGCTGCGGCAGCGGCTCCTCTGCCAGGTTCGGGAACTCGTTCACACCCGTGACCGCGCTACGCCGATGCGCGATATCGTCGGCGCGCTGGGCGCGCGTCGCGGCGACGCGTTCCCGAATCAAGTCGGCGGCCGCCTGGAAACCGCCCACACCCTCGATCTCGGTGAACAGCGACCATGCCTGCTGTGCAAGGGTTTCCGTGAGGTCTTCGATGTACCAGGAGCCGCCGCCGGGGTCAAGAACCCGTCCGACATGGGACTCCTCGATGAGCAGCAGCTGGGTGTTTCGGGCAATCCGCGCGGCGAACGCCGGAGATGCCGAGGCCAGTCCACCGGCGATTGCGTCGTCGAACTGCCGGACCCGCACACTGTCCGCGCCACCCACCCCGGCCCCGAAGGCCGCAAGGGTGGTGCGCAGCATGTTCACCCACGGGTCGCGTTGAGCCATCATCGGTTCGGAGGTCACCGCGTGCATGACGGCGCCACCGTGCTCCGGCGCGCCCGCCACCTCGGCGACCCTGGCCCAGAGCACCCGGGCGGCGCGGAATTTCGCGATCGACAGGAACTGGTCGTCGGTCGCGGCGAAGCGGAAGCTGATCTGCCGCAGTGCTTCCGCGATGTTTAGACCGGCGTTCTGCAGCAGACGCAAGTACGCGACCCCGGCGGCCACCGCGACCGCGAGTTCCTGGCTGTCGCTTGCTCCCAATTCGTGCGCGATCGTCCCGTCGACGGTGATCGCACGAATCTGCTCGGCCCGTGCACTTCCCTGCCGGGCCAGCGCCACCGCCTCATCGACCGATACGCCGGAACGGCCGGAGAACGAATCACCGAGCGGATCGGCCCCGAGGTCGATAACAACCCCGTCGGCATTTCCCTCATGGGCATCCAGGACCGCAAAGATCGCCTCGGCCACCCCGGCCAGCTCGGCGCCGGCCTCCACCTGAATGGGCGCCAAGTCGAGGTATACCTCCTGCAGCGCACGTCCCACCGCCTCGGGCCGAAGGCCGGCCAGCACGATCGCGCTGGCGCCCTGCCCCAGCGCATCGAGAATGGCCTCGTTGACGGCGGCCGCATCGATGCTGCCTGAACCGTCAAAGCGTTCGGCGACCTTCCACCCGCTGGTCACATCGCGACGTGGATCGCCACCGCGTACAAACGGCCACTGTCCGGGCAACGAGGGCTCGGGACGCTCATCCAATGCCGTGTACAGCGGACGGATCGCGATCCCGTCATACGTGGGCGAGTCGAGCAGGCGCTCGGGGTCGGCGGGCAGATCCTCGACCGCCTTGCGGGTGGTCTTGGCCAAAACCCCGGCGACGTTCTTCTGCCATCGCGCGAAGTCGCGCTGGATCTCGGGTACCTCAACAGCGCTCGACCCTCTTCGCGCAAGCGGCTCATCGGTCACAAAACTGCTCCCTGCTGCTCGTCGACGAGCCACATATATGGCACTCCATGCCGAAATGCCTATCACACTTACTCATCAGGCTAAATGACGCCATCTGCTACTGCCCAGTACGGGGGCGTGGACACCGCTGCCCCCGTGTCCTACCCCCCGTCGTTCATCGGGGCTCCGTAGGCTTGATGATCATGGGATACCGGCAGGTCTTGCGCGCAGGCGTCGCGGCGGTGCGACGGATCCCGCGACGCCAGTTGCTCTGGACCGGTGTGGCCATTCTTATTGTGGCCGCAACCCTGCTGTTCCTTCCGCTGCCCACCGCCCTACAGATGCGGGATTGGGCCCGCCAGCTGGGCCCGTGGTTCCCACTCGCCTTCCTCGGAGCGCACACGATCGTGACGGTGCTGCCATTCCCGCGCACTGCCTTCACTCTGGCCGCCGGACTGCTGTTCGGAACGCAGCTCGGCGTCCTGCTTGCCGTCGTCGCCAGTACCGCGAGCGCGGTACTGGCGCTGTGGGGCGTGCGGGCGCTGGGATGGAAGCTCAGCGCGCTGCATCACCGTCCGGCGGTGAAGAATGTGGACGACCAATTGCGCCTCCGCGGATGGATCGCGGTGATGTCGATGCGGCTCATTCCGGCCGTACCGTTCTCGGTTCTCAATTACGCGGCCGGCGCCTCCGCGGTGCGGGTGGTGCCGTACACGCTGGCCAGCTTCATCGGCCTGCTCCCGGGCACTCTCGCAGTCGTCGTACTCGGCGACGCGCTCACCGGCCACATCAGTCCGACGCTCTTCGCGGTCTCGCTGGCCACTTCCATGATCGGCGTGCTGGGCATCCTCTACGAGATCCGTCGGTACAAGCGCACTCATATCGAGATCCCCAGTGCCGAAACCTCCGACGAACCAGAACGGGTCGGCGGCTAGGCCCGCGTCGAGTCCCGCTCTTTAAATCCCTTGCCGGCAAGGACCGCGAACCACATCAGTAGTCCCGCCGCTGGAAGGGCGTTGAGCACCTTGTCGCGGACACGGATATGTGCGCCGACCGCCAGCGTGAAATACACGGCCAGCATGAACGCCGTCAGTCGGCCCAACGCAGGCCACCGGATGCCGCCGACGAGCCCCACCGCCGAGGCCGACTTAACGACCGGCAGGACCCACCAGATCCGTTGTGGCAGACCCACTTTCTCCAAGGATTGTTTGATGGGCCCGCTCGGGCGGACGCACACCGCAGCATCCGCGGCTTGGATGGCCGCCAGCGCGGCCAGTACCTTGGGATTCGCCAAAAGCCGCTCCGTCATGATGATTTCGCCGCCAACCCCTTGGCCCCCTTGGCCGCCAACACGCCGTAGGTGGCGAGCAGCGTCGACGCCGACACCGCGTTTAAGCCGATATCGCGCACCCGCAGGTGCGCACCGACGGCCAGGCTGAAATAGATGGTGAGCATGACCAGTGTCAGCTTGGCCAGCCATGGGACCCGGATACCACCCAGCAGCCCGACCGCGGATGCGGCCTTGATCGGCGCGAAGATCCAGCGGTTCCGCTGTGGGTAACGCACGTCATCGAGGCATTTGGCCACATAAGGAACCGGCTGAACACATATGGCGGCATCGACAGCCTGAAATGCGGCCAGCAGCGCTAAGACCCGGGGAGATGCAAAAGCGTCATTGCTCATCACTCCAGTGAACCACTACTACACCACGTAGTCGATGGGTTGACCGATTCTCGCTAGCGAGGCGCGTGGGCGCCGAGGGACGCGGAGATGACGGCCAATGGTGACAGGGCCAGCTGCATGTTGGCACGCTCCTGCGGAGTCAATTGACGCCGTTCCCAGAAGCGACGTAACGCGCGAATACTCATGCATCCATGAGACGCGGTCGCGCCGACGGAATCCAGCGCGACCGCGTCTTCTAGACACTTTCATTACGAGCTCGAGGCCTGCCTTAACGCGGCGGATGCGCGCCGAGAGAAGCCGAGACCACAGCCAACGGCGAGTAGGTCAGTTGCATGTTGGCCCGCTCCTGCGGGGTCAGCCGGCGCCGGCCCCAAAAACGACGTACTGCTCCAATGGTCAAGCTCATGATCGGACTCCTTTTCGTGGGAGCCGCCGACCCGGCACACGCCAAATGAATTGGTTACGTGAAGAATTCACCGATAAGGGATGGCAGGGTGGGCGGCATCGATTGTCTAGCCGGACTATCGCCAGGTTTCACTTCGTGCCTCACCTCCTTGCCTCCAGGACGCACGCGGGCGTCATCAATCGGCGCAACGACCATGTGTGAGAGAGACTGCCCGAACGGTGATATCCGTTGGGCGCGCACCTCTCTCGACAGGGCTTCGGCACTGCGCGACGTGTCCGTATCCGGAAGCCACTTTGGGTCATCCCTTAGTCCGGGAAGACCTGTCCTAACCTTGGGCGTCTCTCGACGTCGTCAGATCAGTGGCCTGTGTTCGCGCAGGAGCCTCACCTAGCAAGGTGCTGAACCGACTGCCATCATACCCCGGGAAGCCCATGGCGGCTTGCGGGGTCGATCACTGGATCCACCGCCGCGATTTCCTTGGCCGCGGATTGCGCCGCGGCAACTGCTGCAGCGACTTCGGGGGTAGTCCTGGAATCGAACCACCCGGCGACCTCGTCGGAGTCATCCTCGGGGCGCTCGTTTGGTTCGGCGTCAGCCGGCGACGGCTGATAGCGGAATACGCCGTCCTCCCCCGGCGCACCCAACAGCTTGGTGAATCCCTGTAGCGCGGAACCGAAGTCGCTGGGGATAAGCCATACCTTGTTGGCTTCACCCTGGGCCATCTTCGGCAGTGTCTGTATGTACTGGTACGCCAACAACTCTGGCGTGGGCTTACCAGATTTTACTGCGGCAAAGACCTTTTCGATGGCCTTGGCCTGACCCTGCGCCTGCAGATACTGGGCGGCACGCTCACCTTCGGCACGCAGAATGCGGGACTGGCGTTCACCTTCGGCGGCCAGGATCACGGATTGTCGGGCACCTTCAGCGGCGAGGATCTGTGACTGCTTCTGCCCCTCAGCCGACAGGATCGCCGCTTGTCGGGCACCTTCGGCAGAGAGAATCATCGCCCGCTTCTCACGGTCGGCCTTCATCTGCTTTTCCATCGATTCCTGCACCGACGGCGGCGGATCGATGGATCGCAGCTCGACCCGCGCCACCCGCAGGCCCCAGCGGCCGGTGGCTTCGTCGAGCACACCACGCAGCTGACCGTTGATCTGATCGCGTGAGGTCAGCGTCTGCTCCAGGGTCATACCACCGACCACGTTGCGCAGGGTGGTAGTGGTGAGCTGCTCGACGCCGACGATGTAGTTACTGATCTCGTACACCGCGGCCTGCGGGTTGGTGACCTGGAAATAGACCACAGTGTCAATATTCACCGTCAGGTTGTCCTCGGTAATCACCGGTTGCGGCGGGAAGGACACCACCCGTTCGCGCAGATCAACCTTGGCCCGGATCCGGTCGACGAACGGCACCAAGATGGTCAACTGCCCGCTCACGGTCTTCGAATACCGCCCTAGACGCTCGACAACCGCGGCCTCGGCCTGCGGGACGAGTGCCACGGACTTCAGCACGATGGTGACACCCAGGATGATCAAGACGATCAGCACAAAGGCTCCGGCAGCTACTCCCATACCCGTTCTCTCCTCACTGAGATTCTTGCGCTAGATCTTCTCGACAACCGCGGTGGCACCGTCGATCTGAACGACCGTCACCGTCTCTCCCTGATCGAATCGACCTGATTTCTCCAGGCTACGAGCCGACCACACCTCACCACCCAGTCGTACCAGCCCATGGACGTCGTCGACGGGTTCAATCACAATGGCGCTCTTGCCCTCCAATGCCCTGGCGTTGGTGTGCAGGATGGGGCCGGCGGTGAGCCGCTTGCGCAAAGCAGGCCGCACACCGACCAGCAGCACCAACGCACTGATGACGAAGACCAGCCCCTCCGCCCACAGCGGCATGTCGAATACCCACCCGGCACCGGCCGTGACCAGGGCCGAACCGCCCAGCATCAACAGGAACATGTCACCTGTCATCAGCTCGGCGGCCGCGAGCAGGATGCCCGCGACGAGCCACACAATCGGCATGTGTCCACATTAGCCCGCGTGGGCAACTGGTGGGGGCGGATGCGGCGCCTTACACTGCCAACATCATGGCGAATCCGAGTGTGTCCCTGGCGGTGTGGGCAAGCGCGTGGCTGGCAGGCCGCGCGGCGCCCGACGACGTCATCGATGCCCTCATCGCCTGGGCCCCACGGCATTTAGTGACGGCCTACGACGCCGTAGCGGCCGGTCACACGGGACTCTCGTGGCCGGATATGGACGATAACGGCCCCATCGGCCTGCTTCAGACGATCCGTACCGGCACCGGCCAGCCACACGGCTCACCCGATATCCACGTGATCCTGCCCGCTCCGGGCGACCCCCGAGGCCTGCCCGCCGGCACCCAGTTCCAGCGCGATGCGATAGAGGCCAGCGAGGCGATCGTACTCAGCGATCGCCAAAATGATTCCACCGCAATAGGATTGGTTCCCGCCGTAGAGTACGACGAGGACAGCGGGGAGACCATCGGCCTGTCCTGGACCGTGTACTCGCTACCCGGCCGGATCCCACCACAAGCGGGACCGGACCTCGGGGAAGCCGAATATCAACTACGCCAGGCGGTCCGGACCGCCACCGCGACACTCAATCGCCTGGACCGAGCTGTGGGCGCCCCAGATGCCGACCCCCGCTCCCTGGTCGAGGAGGTGCTGTCCACGCTACGCGGGCACCGTCTGCCTGACCACGCGCCGCCCCGTGCAGTTAGGGTGCTCGATTCGGCCAATCAGGTCGAGGCCATCGCCACAGCGGCGGCCGAGATCATGGAGTCACCCGGGGCGCTCGACGACGGCGCGGTCGCCGAGGTGCTGCGCCCCCTCGTCATTCTGGTGCGCGAGGCGCGGATGGCTGCGGCGGCCGCCATCATCGAGTCCGCGCGCTAAGCGTCCAGTCGGCCACAACACAGTGGTGAGCATGCGGCGCCGTTCACGCTGAATCCGTATCCGGGGACGGGGCTTCCCCCTTCGGCACGCAGCGGCGGCCTCCCGTCCACAAGCTCGTCGATCAGGTCGACCGCAAGCCCCGCGAATGCCGCGTCAGCACCGGGCGTCGCCGCTCGCGCGAACTCGATGTCATGTTCGGCCGCGTAGACGGACGCCTCGTTGTCCAGGTCCCACACCACCTCCAGGTGGTCCGACACGAAACCGATCGGCGCCACCACCACTGATCGCACTCCCCGATCTTTCAGTGCCGCAAGATGATCGACAATATCCGGTTCGAGCCACGGCACCTGGGGCGGACCCGAGCGGGACTGCCACACCACGTCGTAGTCCTGGTGTCCCGCCGCGGCGGCCACCAACTGCGCGAGATAGCGCACCTGGCGGCTGTACAGCTCCGGGCCGTGCCGTCGGTCGGCTGCGACGGGGATGGAGTGCGCGGTGAACACCAGCCGTGGTGCACCCCGCAGACCCGAAACCGCCTGGACGACGGCGTCGGCGTACAGCCGCACCAATGCCGGGTGGTCGAAGTACTGACGGAGCTTCACCAACTCCGGTGCCCCGTCCCCCACCGC
This sequence comes from Mycobacterium sp. NPDC050853, assembly GCF_040653875.1. NCBI lineage: Bacteria > Bacillati > Actinomycetota > Actinomycetes > Mycobacteriales > Mycobacteriaceae > Mycobacterium > Mycobacterium sp. NPDC050853. Next base: position 113,291 of record NZ_JBFAGW010000007.1, on the reverse strand, counting down.
GGCACGCGCACGGGCGATGTCCTCCACGTACTGCGTGCATCCCGAGTATCCGCCCCAGGCAGAGGTAGTGAACACGGCGGCACGCCGAATCCCCTTATCCCGCATATCGGCGACGGTGTCTTCCACCATGGGGTACCAGTTGCGGTTGCCGAAGAAAACCGGCAGCGGGCGCCCGGCGAGTTCTAACTGCTGTTCAATCTGAGTGATGAGCGCACGGTTGATGCCGTTGATGGGTGAGACGCCGCCGAAATGGAAGTAGTGCTCGGCGACCTCGTCGAGACGCTCAGGCGGGACCCCGCGCCCGCGCGTCACATTCTCGAGAAACGGCCGGACCTCCTGCGGCCCCTCGGGGCCCCCGAAGGACAGCAGCAGGACAGCATCGAACAACACAGCCGAGTTCCTGCCGTTAGAGCAGCTGGGTGTGGGCGCCGCCGTCGGCGAAGATGATGTCGCCGGTGGTGGCGGGTAGCCAATCGGACAGCAGGGCGCACACCGTCTTGGCGACCGGTGTCGGGTCCTTCATATCCCAGCCGATCGGGGCACGCTGGTCCCAGCCATCCTCGAGCACGCTCATCTGCTTGCCGGCCTCATCGCCCAGCGCACCACCGACGATGGCACTCATGGCCAAGGTTCGGACCGGACCGGCCGCAACAAGATTCGAACGAATACCGGCCGCACCCGCCTCGCGCGCGACGAACCGGTTGACCGATTCCAGTGCGCTCTTGGCCACGGTCATCCAGTTGTAGAACGGCATCGCGCGGGTCGGGTCGAAGTCCATACCCACGATGCTGCCGCCGCGGTTCATGATCGGCAGCACTGCCTTGGCCAGCGATGCGTAGGAGAACGCCGAGATGTGGAAGCCCTTGGACACGTCCTCGAACGGCGCCTCGAAAAACGGATTCAACCCCATACCGGTCTGCGGCATGAAACCGATCGAGTGAACGACGCCGTCCAGCTTGTTGCCCTCCCCGATCACCTCGGTGACACGGTCGGCGAGGCTGTCCAGGTGCTTCTCGTCCTGCACATTTAGCTCCAGCAGCGGTGCCGGCTGTGGCAGGCGCTGGGTGATGCGCTCAATGAGGCGCAACCGGTCGAAGCCGGTGAGCACCAGCTGCGCACCCTGTTCCTGCGCGACCTTTGCGATGTGGAATGCGATCGAGGAATCGGTGATGATGCCCGTCACCAGGATCCGCTTGCCTTCGAGTAAACCTGTCATGTCTATTCCTAATTCTTCGTTGGACGTTCCGCGTGAACGTTTCCGCGTGGACTTTCCTGGTGGGCAGAGTCAGTGACCCGTTGCTTCTTCGCGCAAGCGGCTCATCAGTGACCCATGCCCATGCCGCCGTCAACCGGGATCACTGCGCCGGAGATATAGCTGGCATCCTCGGACGCCAGAAAGCTGACCACCCCGGCGACCTCGGCGGCGGTACCGACCCGCTTCGCCGGGATGAATTCCAAGGCGCCCTCCTGGATCCGCTCGTCGAGCGCGCGAGTCATATCGGTGTCGATGTAGCCCGGGGCCACCACATTGGCGGTGACTCCGGCCTTTGACAGCTCCCGAGCGATCGAGCGGGCCATACCGATCACACCGGCCTTGGAGGCCGCGTAATTGGCCTGGTTGCCGATTCCCCAGGTACCGGAGACCGAACCGATGAAAATCATCCGGCCGAATCGCTTGCGCTGCATGCTGCGCGCTGCCCGCTGGGCCACCCGGAATGCTCCGGTCAGGTTGGCGTCGATGACTGTTTCGAATTTCTCCTCAGTCATCCGCATGAGGAACGCATCCGCGGCGACACCGGCATTGGACACCAGCACCTCGACGGGGCCCTGGTGCTCCTCGACCTCCGTGAAGGCGCGATCGACGGCGTCACTGTCGGTGACGTCGCACTGCACTCCGAACAACCCGTCAGGCGACCCGGATCCGCGGTGAGTCACCGCCACCTTGTGTCCGTCGGCGGCAAGACGTTGCGCGATGGCCAAGCCGATGCCCCGGTTACCACCGGTCACGAGAACAGAGCGAGGGACGAAGTCGGGACGGGCGCCAGAAGCATCAGACATGGGAGCCAACTTATCGTCTCCTTAGACTTCTGCCCAAAACGACTGGCCCAAGGAAACCCGTCGAGCGGACAACAACTCAGTTGGGCAGTCGCCTGTTGACCAGCAGCCCCACGAAGGAAGCCGCCAGCACGAGCAGAGCCCCCAGTCGCAGCCAGCCGACGCTGGCGTCGCCCCTGATCGTCTCGTAGCCGATCTGCTGCTGCAGATTGCCGTACACCTGTTTGAGCTGGTCCAGACTCGACGCGGTATACGCCTCGCCGCCGGAAAGCTTGGCTATCTTCTCCGTCATATCGGGCGCATACGGAACGGCCTGACGCTGCCCGTTGATCTCGACGTACCCATCCTTGGTCCCAAAGGCGATGGTCGAGATCGGTACGCCCTGGTCCTTGGCGGTCCTGGCCGCGGTGTAGGCGCCCTTGGGGTTGTCCGGGTTCGACGGCACCGTCTCCTTACCGTCCGACATCAGCACGATGCGCGCCGGCGGCGCCTTGTCGCCGCCACCGATGACCGCGCCCACCGTGGCGATGGCCTGCAGCGCGGTGAAGATGCCCTCACCGGTGGCCGTGCGATCGGCCAGCTGCAGTCTGTCAATGGCACTGATGGTGGCATCGCGGTTGGTGGTCGGCGACACCAACACCGTCGCGGTACCCGCGAACGCGATGAGACCTAGGTTGATGCCCGGGGTGAGGTTCCGCGCAAACTCCTTGCCGGCGTCCTTGGCTGCGCCGATCCGGTTCGGGGCGACGTCGGTGGATTCCATGGACCGGGAAACGTCGATGACAAGCATCACCACGGCCCGGTTACGGGGAATCCGCACGTCATGGCTGGGGCCGGCCAACGCGATGCTCAACACCACAAGGCCCACCACCAGCAGCGCCGTCGCCGCATGGCGCCAGGTACGCGGTCGTTTGGGGGCAACCGAGTCCAGTAGCTCGGTGTTCGCGAATCGCAGTACCCGCTTCTCCCGCAGATACTGCGCAAACACATATAGCCCGACCAACCCGGCCACCAGCAGCAGCACCAGGAAGAACCACGGGTGGGTGAATCCCGTGAGAGTCATCGGCCCGAAGAACGGCAGATCACTCATCGAGCCACCGCCACCGCACCGCGGCGCTGCTTGGAGACGAATCTCACGATGTCATCAATCCAGTCACGGTCCGTCCGCAGGCTCAAAATCGGAGCGCCACAACGTCGCAATGTGCGTGCCACCTCGTCATGATGCTGGGCCGCCGCCTGCTCGAAGTCGCGCCGCAGGTTCTCATCGATCCGGTACTCCTTGGTGACCCCGGTCTCGGCGTCCTGCAACAGCACCTCGCCGACATCGGGCAGTTCCACGTCGCGCGGATCGAGCACCTCGATCCCGAGCACCTCGTGCCGGGCACCGATGGCGCGCAACGGCCGCATCCAGTTGATGGGACCGAGAAAGTCACTGATGACGACGGCCATTCCGCGGCGGCGCTCCGGCCTGCGGAGAGCGTCGATGGCCACCGACAGGTCCCCGCGCACCCCTTGCGGCGCCTTGGGCATGGTGGCGATGCTGCGCAGAATGTCCTGCTCGTGGGCCCGGCCCGATCGCGCAGGCAAGCGAACAATCTTGTCCCCGTTGGCAATTATCGCGCCGAGCCGGTTCCCGCCGCCGCTGTTCAAGAAGATGACGGCTGCGGCGGCGGCCACCGCGAGATCGCGTTTCTCGCAGTTGGTGGTGCCGAAGTCCAGGCTCGCGGACATATCGACCACCAACCAGGTCTCCAGTTCGCGATCGGCAATCATCTGGCGCACGTGCGGGCTGGTGGTCCGGGCGGTCACCGACCAGTCCATCCGGCGCACGTCATCACCGGGCTGATAAAGCGTGGATTCCCCTGGTTCCGATCCCGGGCCGGGAATCAGACCAAGGTGATTGCCGTGCAGCACCCCGTCCAGCTTGCGTCGTACTTTCAACTCCAATGTCCGCAGTGCCGCCGACAGCTGCGGGTCACGGATCTCGCCACGGCGCAGCGACGGGATGTCTACCGGCCGGGCAGAGCCAGGACTGGGAGTGCTCACCTGGGCGCGGCGTTATGGGTGGCCGGGACCGGGCTGCTGCTCCCGACCATCGCCGGCGGCACCGAATGTCCTTGCTGCTGCACTGCATTCACCTGCGGCAGGCCCACCGTTTGCAGAATGCGGTTGATCGCGGTGTCGGCGGAGACGTCATCGGCGAGAGCGTCGTAACTCATCACCAGGCGGTGGCGGAGCACATCCGGGATGACCTCGATGACGTCCTGCGGGATCACATAGTCACGCCCGCGCACCAGAGCCAGCGCACGGGACGCCGCGATAATGCCCAGCGAGGCACGGGGGCTGGCACCATAGGAAATCCAGTTGGCGACGTCGCCGAGACCGAACTGCGCCGGGTTACGGGTGGCGGAGATCACCCGGACCACATAGTCGACGAGGGCGTGGTGCACGAAGTTCCTGGCCGCCAGCTCCTGCAGGCCCAGCAGCGTCTCCGCCGACAGGATCTGCTTGGGCTCGGGCGGCGTGACGCCCATCCGGTAGATGATCTCCCGCTCTTCTTCGACGGTCGGGTAATCGACGTTGATCTTGAACAGGAAACGGTCGCGCTGCGCCTCCGGTAGCGGGTACACACCCTCGTTCTCGATCGGGTTCTGCGTCGCCATCACCAGGAACGGCTTGGGCATCGGATAGGTCTTGCCGCCGATCGAGACGTGTCGTTCCGCCATGACTTCAAGTAGCGCGGACTGCACCTTCGCGGGAGCGCGGTTGATCTCGTCCGCCAGCAGGAAGTTGGCGACCACGGGACCGAGTTCGGTGTCGAACTCCTCCTTGCCCTGCCGGTAGATGCGGGTACCGATGATGTCGGTGGGCACCAGGTCGGGGGTGAACTGGATGCGCGAGAACGTACCGCCCACGACCTTGGCGAACGTCTCCACTGCCAGCGTCTTGGCGACACCGGGCACGCCCTCGAGCAGCACATGCCCCTTGGCCAGCAGGCCGACCAGAATTCGCTCAACGAGCCGATCCTGGCCCACGATGATGCGCTTGACCTCGAAGATGGCGCGCTCGAGGTTCTGCACATCGGCCGCCAGAGCCGGTGATGTCGCACCCTGCGGCGCGTGCGGCACGGGGCCGGCACTTCCGCCGGGGTACCCGGCACCTCCCCCTGGTGACCCTGGTGATGACATCAACTTCCCTCCGGCTCTGCCTGACGATTTCATGCCTTGTTGGTGGCGCGATCCATATGAGCGGCACCCAACCCTGGGCGGCGCCTCCGGTCCACTATTCCAGCATCCCTGGATTTGGTCCACGTACCCGTTCGCTGGCGCGCCCTTTTAGGCCGCTGGAGACACCAGATCGGTTACCAGGCGACGATACGGACCGCGTAAGGAGTCATACCACCGGTACGCACCGGGGACACGGTTACCTTCTCCGCGCTGCCGCTGGCTTCCAGCATCTGGCCGTTGCCCAGATAAATGACCACGTGTTGCGAACCACCCGGCCCGTAAAACAGGAGGTCACCACGTTTTGCCTGGGAAACCGGAACCTTCATACCCGCGTTGTACTGGTCACCCGAGTACTTGGGCAGTTTCACGCCCGCGGCCGCATAGGAAAACATGGTGAAACCGGAGCAGTCGTACCCGACCTTCCCCGCGTCGTAGTCCACGCCGCCGCTGGGACCACGCACAGTTCCTCCACCCCACGAGTACGGAACCCCGAGCTGGGTACCGCCCCGCTGGATGGCGGCTTCCACCGCCTGACGGCCGTACACGAGTGGACGGCCGGCCCCCGCCGACGCGCGATTCCCGCCGATGCCCAATGCACCCAATGCGGTCTGGCCGACCCCCATGACCCCGTTCATGATCTTCGTGGGGTCGGCACCCTGACTCGGCCCCGCGAAGGGCAGGGTGTTGTCCCAGTCGCCGCCCGACGGGTTCAGTCCGAGGGCGTTGAGGAACGCCGTGCCAACATTCGGGCTGATCGGGTTGTCGTCGGCAGTGGCTCGCGGCACACCCATGAACAGCACCAGCGCGACAGCGATTCCCACTGCAAGGGCCGCACGTAATACGAAGAGGCCCTGAACTTTGAGCAATTTCGTCGTTTTCGCTGTGTTCACAGGTTCTACCACTCAATCAATCGGGTTACGAAAGGCGTCATGCCGCTGGTCCGCACCGGCGACACCTTGACCACATCGCCGGTGTTCGGCGCTTCGAGCATCTGACCATTGCCGAGGTACAGCGCAACGTGCTGACTTGCGTTGGGGCCGTAGAAGATCATGTCGCCGCGCTTCATTTGAGCACTGGGTACCTGACGCCCGGAGGTGTACTGGTACCCGGTGTAGTGCCTGAGTCTGATGCCAACCGCGGCAAAGCCGTACATCATCAGCCCGGAGCAGTCGTATCCGACGGTTCCTGCGCCGGAGTCGATTCCGCGAGTCGGCCCGTTGTAGGAGCCACCGCCCCACGAGTACGGCGTGCCCATCGCGCTACCGGCGCGGGCAATCACCCGCTCCACATTCTCCCGGCCGTAGACCTTGGGAATGTATTCGCCACCCGAGGTAGAAGACGCCGCCGGCGCGGGCTTGGGGCAGAACATGCCGATGACACCGCATACGGCGGACTGACCGACATTGGCCGCGGTGTTGCCGATGCCCAACACCATGTTGATGGTCTGCGTCGGATCGGTAGGCATGTTGGCGCTCGCGATCATCGGAAGCGTCGTATCCCACTGACCACCCGACCCATCCGAGGCCACAGCCGCCGGGGCTGACGTCCACTCGTTGCCGTTACCGGCGATGGCGGCATCGGGGTTGATCACCCGCGCGGTCGCGGTCGTTGCCGCATAGGCCGGGCCACGCGCGGCGGCGAGCTGTGCCTCCGCACTCTTCTTCTTGGAGGCGAGCTCCGACGCGGCTCCGCGCTGTGCTTCCAGCTTCTTCTGCACATCCTTCATCGCGGACACCAGGTCGTCCTGCTGTTGCTGTGCGTCCGCGGAGGCCTGATCGGCCTTTTCCTGGATGGCCCGCGCCTGCGACTGCTTGTTGACCTGTTCGGTGCGGGCGCGACGCAGGTTGTCCATGACGGTCTGCGAGCTTGTCTCCACACTCTTAGTCACCGAGGCCAGACGCACCACATCGTCGGGGTTGGTCGCGGTCAGATATGAACCCGACGGGCCTGCCATGTAGGTGGCCGCGGCCATCCGGTCGAATTTGCCCTGCGCTTCGGTGATTGCACCGTTGGCCACGTCGACTGAGCGTTGCCCCTCGTCGACCGCCTGGGCGGCACCTGCCGCATTGTCGCGTGCGGTCTGCAGGTCGACCAATCCCTTGTTAATGGACTCCTGCTGGGTCTGCACGTCGGCGGTGAGCTGTTCGATCTGCTGATTGGTGTCGGCCAGACCGCTTATCAGCGAGGCCAGGTCGTTGGGTTCCGCAGAGGTGACGGCAATGGTCGGGGATGCAAACATCAGACTGGCGGCCACGAGTGGGGGCACTACCAGGGCGACCGCCACGGATCGTTTGCCACGCGCCGCGAAACGGCCATTGACTGTCCGCTTCATTCGGTCTGCCGCCTCCTCGGTCCTAGGCGCTCGACGAGCCTTCTTGGTCATAGCGGCCCTTCCCCGACGCGCTCCCAGTTGTCACATAAGACGCACTAACAACATTGGCGCCTCTTGCACCGTACGTCACTTTTGCCCCTAATGAAACTTTAGTCACAAATTACAGATGTGTAATTAATTGGCCACTGACGGGCAATTGATGAGACGTCTACTGACGGTTAATTGATGTGAATTGAAAACCGGCAGTTCATCCGGGTTCCATAGTGCGCGCGGCTATTTCGCGACGGAACAGACTGCGCGAATGGTATGCAAATCGTTACTTAACCGAGTCATTCGCGAACCGGCCACGAACGAACGTAATTCCGGCACAGGCCGCTGCGACAAGCAGAACGAGCACAATGGTCAGCGCCGTCCACGAGAAGTGCTCGCGCCCGACCTCGTCCACGAAGTTGTTGGCCGACAGCACGGGGTTGCCGGTCTTGGCGACGTCCTGCCCCGCTTCCAGCGTCACCCGGTCGAACGTGGCGCTGTAGGTGCCCGCGAAAGACGGACTGATGGCGAGGATCGTCGCGTCGGGATGGTCCTTGCCGATCTCGGTGGCGATATCGCGCAGCGGGGTGTCGATACCCGGGTTGTTCGGAAGCGCGATGACCTTCAGGTCGATGTTCTTGGCGTGCGCCTTCGCGACGACATCTTTCAATCCCGGGACATCCGCCGACGGGGCGGCGACCCCATCCTCGTTGACATCCGCACGCGTCATCTCCAGGCACTTGGCCGACCAGCCCAGCGGGTCCGTCCCCGCGGTCTGGACTGACACCCCCACCGTCTGGCACAGCTCGGCGGGGATGAAGGTCGGCAGGTGCTGCGGCGTCACGCGATCAATCTAACCTGCCGAAAAGGTACTTATGCAGGACGCTTCTCGCGTTTCGTCTGCATCAGTAACTTCGCGCAAGGAAACTCAAAGTGAAATTCGAGGATCCGCGCACTCACAGGACAAGCGTACTGTTAGAGTAGCGATGGGCTTGGAACTGCCGCGGCCCGCCCGCGGCACATCCTCCCGGAACCCCGCCTGGCACAGCCCGCCGGCGGGTGGCCTTTCGAGCTTTGGAGCTGATGTGACTAGCAATGAATCGGTGAATTCCTTCGGCGCCCGCGGCACGCTGCAGGTAGGCGACGAGTCGTATGAGATCTTCCGCCTGAATGCCGTGCCCGGTACCGAGAAACTGCCCTACAGCCTGAAGGTGTTGGCGGAGAACCTATTACGCACCGAGGACGGCGCGAACATCACCAAGGACCATGTCCTGGCGCTGGCCAACTGGGATCCCTCGGCAGAGCCGAGCGTGGAAATCCAGTTCACCCCGGCCCGGGTGATCATGCAGGACTTCACCGGTGTGCCCTGTGTTGTCGACCTGGCCACCATGCGTGAGGCCGTCTCGGCCCTCGGTGGCGACCCCGACAAGGTGAACCCGCTCTCCCCCGCCGAGATGGTCATCGACCACTCGGTCATCCTCGACGTCTTCGGTCGGGCCGACGCCTTCGAGCGCAACGTAGCGCTGGAATACGAAAGAAATGCCGAGCGTTACCAGTTCTTGCGTTGGGGCCAAGGCGCTTTCGACGATTTTAAGGTGGTCCCGCCGGGCACCGGCATTGTGCACCAGGTGAACATCGAGTACCTGGCCCGCACCATCTTCACGAGAAACGGGCAGGCGTACCCCGACACCTGTGTGGGCACCGACTCGCACACCACGATGGTCAACGGCCTCGGCGTCCTCGGCTGGGGTGTCGGCGGCATCGAGGCAGAGGCCGCGATGTTGGGCCAGCCCGTGTCAATGCTGATCCCGCGCGTCGTCGGCTTCAAGCTCACCGGTGAGATCCAGCCGGGCGTGACCGCCACCGACGTCGTGCTGACCGTCACCGATATGCTGCGCAAGCACGGCGTAGTGGGTAAGTTCGTCGAGTTCTACGGCAAGGGCGTGGCCGAGGTGCCACTGGCTAACCGCGCCACGCTGGGTAACATGAGCCCCGAATTCGGTTCTACCGCAGCGATTTTCCCGATCGACGACGAGACCATCAAGTACCTGCGCCTGACCGGCCGCGACGATCAGCAGCTGGCGCTGGTCGAGGCGTACGCCAAGGAACAGGGCATGTGGCACGACGCCGACCACGAGCCCGCCTTCTCGGAGTACCTGGAACTCGACCTCTCCACCGTCGTGCCCTCCATCGCCGGACCCAAGCGCCCGCAGGACCGCATCGAGTTGACCGATGCGAAGAACGCGTTCCGCAAGGACATCCACAACTACACCAACGATGCCGAGAGCGGCCCGGCCGCTGCCACGCCGCACACCCAACTCGACGAAGCGATCGAAGAATCCTTCCCCGCCTCCGATGTGGCGGTGCTGTCGTTCGCCGAAGATGACGCTGTTATCCCGTCGGCGGCCAACGGCGGCGAGGGCCGACCGTCCAAGCCGGTCAAGGTGACATCCGCCGAGCGCGGCAACTTCGTTCTCGACCACGGCGCGGTCGTGGTCGCGGGCATCACCTCGTGCACCAACACCTCCAACCCGTCGGTGATGCTGGGTGCCGCCCTGCTGGCCAAGAAGGCCGTCGAAAAGGGCCTCACCACCAAGCCGTGGGTCAAGACGAACATGGCCCCCGGGTCGCAGGTCGTCACCGATTACTACAACAAGGCCAACGTGTGGCCATATCTGGAGAAGCTGGGCTACTACCTGGGCGGCTACGGCTGCACCACATGTATCGGCAACACCGGCCCGCTGCCCGACGAGATCTCTAAGGCCATCAACGACAACGACCTGTCGGTGACCGCGGTGCTGTCGGGTAACCGTAACTTCGAGGGCCGCATCTCCCCCGACGTCAAGATGAACTACCTGGCCTCACCGCCGCTGGTCATCGCCTACGGCATCGCGGGCACCATGGACTTCGACTTCGAGACCGACCCGCTGGGGCAGGACCACGACGGAAACGACGTCTTCCTCAAGGACATCTGGCCCACCGCCTCCGAGATCGAAGAGACCATCGCGTCATCGATCAACCGCGAGATGTTCACCGACTCCTACGCGGATGTGTTCAAGGGCGACGAGCGCTGGCGTAGCCTGCCCACCCCGGAGGGCAACACCTTCGACTGGGTCGACACGTCGACCTATGTGCGCAAAGCGCCGTACTTCGACGGCATGCCGCTGGAGCCGACACCGGTCACCGATATCGCGGGTGCCCGTGTGCTCGCGCTGCTCGGTGACTCGGTGACCACCGACCACATCTCACCGGCCGGTGCCATCAAGTCGGGCACGCCGGCCGCGCAGTATCTCGACGAGCACGGCGTGGACCGCAAGGACTACAACTCGCTGGGCTCGCGCCGCGGTAACCACGAGGTGATGGTGCGCGGCACCTTCGCGAACATCCGCCTGCGTAACCAGCTCTTGGAAGATGTCTCGGGCGGTTACACCCGCGACTTCACCCAGCCCGGTGGCCCGCAGGCGTTCATCTATGACGCCTCGGTGAACTACCAGAAGGCCGGTATTCCGCTGGTCGTGCTGGGCGGCAAGGAGTACGGCTCCGGATCCTCGCGCGACTGGGCCGCCAAGGGCACCCGCCTGCTGGGCGTCAAGGCCGTGATCACCGAGTCGTTCGAGCGTATCCACCGGTCGAATCTCATTGGTATGGGCGTTATTCCGCTGCAGTTCCCGGTCGGAGAGTCGGCGGCATCGCTCAAGCTCGATGGCACCGAGACCTACGACATCAGCGGTATCGAGAAGCTGAACGAGGGCTCGACGCCGAAGACCGTGCATGTGACGGCGACCCGTGAGAACGGCGAGACGGTTCAGTTCGACGCCGTGGTCCGGATCGACACCCCCGGTGAGGCCGACTACTTCCGCAACGGTGGCATCCTGCAGTACGTGCTGCGGAACATGCTGAGCCAGTAAGAACCGGACCTAGGAGAGCCAGACAGTGCCGCGCGTTAGCGAGGATCACCTCGCGGCTCGTCGCCGCCAGATCCTCGATGGCGCGCGGCGCTGTTTTGCCGAGTACGGGTACGACGGCGCGACCGTGCGCCGCCTGGAGCACACCATCGGTATGTCGCGGGGTGCGATCTTCCACCATTTCCGCGATAAGGACACCTTGTTCTTCGCGCTGGCCCGTGAGGACGCCGAGCGGATGGCGAACGTCGCCAGCCGCGAGGGCCTGGTGCAGGTGATGCGCGACATGCTGGCCGACCCGGATCAATTTGATTGGCTGGCAACCCGTTTAGAAATTGCCCGCAAGCTACGCAACGATCCCGAGTTCCGGCGAGGATGGAACCAACGCTCCGAAGAACTCAATACCGCCACCCTGGCACGGTTGCAACGCCAGAAGAAGGCGGGCCGGTTGCGCGAGGATGTGCCGAGCGAGGTGATCCTCGGCTATCTGGATTTGGTGCTCGACGGTCTGGTGGCCCGCCTGGCTTCCGGCGAATCCACTGAAAGCCTCAGCCGTGTGCTGGATCTCGTCGAGGATTCGGTGCGCCGTGCCGATCACGCCTGACACCAAGGACTGGACCTGGGTTCTGGAAACCCCGTGTGCAGACTGCGGATTTGATCCCGCCACAACACCATTCGCCCGGATACCGGAGATGGTGCGCGAAAACCTCGCGGCCTGGCAGCCCGTGCTGGCCCGACCGGAGGTACGACAGCGCCCAGATGAGCGGACGTGGTCGCCACTGGAGTACGGGGCGCACGTGCGGGACGTGTTTCGGATCTTCCTGACGCGTCTGCAGCTGATGCTGGATGAGGACGATCCGCTGTTCGAGAACTGGGATCAGGACCGGACGGCCATTGAGGATCGTTACTCCGACCAGAATCCCGCGACAGTCGCCGCCGAGCTCGCCGCCGCGGGTGAGGCCATCGCGGCGGCCTTCGCCAAGGTTCCTCAGAGCTCGCTATCGCGGCACGGACGGCGAAGCAACGGGTCGGTATTCACCGTCGAGACGTTGGGCCTCTACTTCATGCACGATCCGGTACATCACCTACACGATGTATCCCGCCTGCCGGCGGATTAGTGCGGGAAGTCGATGACGGCCCGTGCGGGCGTGTCAGCGATGTACACCACCGGGCATTTGGACGCCTGTGCCGCGACCTTCCACGCCATCACACCGTTCTTGTTTTTGAAGATGTCCGCGTCCTGAATGAGACGAGCCGATCGGACCACCGGAGAGCCGGGAGGGGCTCCGAGGTCATTGGGCTCCGGAAATGACTTCACCTGCCGGTTCTCGGGATGGTCGACGGTCCCCATGATGGTGTCGTGCGCCGCCGCGCCGCGGAATGCCACCGCATATCCCCCGTCGACCGGCGTGACCGAGAATGGCGGAGCCTGCCAATAAGTCACCGGCCCCACCGGCGGCGCCAGCCTGTCCGCTCCGAAGCTGAAGGTCACTCTGTCGAGGTCATCGAGGGTTTCGATGCGCACATCGTGCAGGATATTGGCGTAGTTCTCGGCGCCGCCGTCGGTCACCGTCGGGCATGCCGGGGCGGCCGTCGCATGTGGTGCGCCCACGAGCGAGCCGACTACTAGTACAACCGGTACCAGGTATCGAGTCATGGTTAGCGAATGTACGGCGCGGGAGGCCGCTCCGCTGGCATTCGGAGAGGGATTGTTCCCAGCGCATAACAACGCACCGGCCTGTGGTGCGCAGTCACAAACGAATTAGTGCGGCAGATCCACCACAAGTCGCGGTGGATTGGTCAGCGTGCTCACCTCGGGGCAGCGTTGCTTGTTCAACCCGAGGGCCCACCGCACGTGTCCCTCGAAATCCTCTCCCTGCTCGGCCTCGGCCAGAATCGCAAAATCCTTCGGTTTGATTTCACTAGGGCCCGGATATGACCGGGTGGGCTTGTCGACCTCGTGTGCGGAGGCACCGTCGAAAAGCACCCCGAGCAATGCGGTCCCGGAGACGATGACGTTATCCCCCTTCGGACCCGCGGAGACGCTCGCCGGGCTGTCCACCGAGTACTTGGGCACCACTAACTGATCCAGCGGCACCTTCGTCTTCGCGTCCGGCCCGAACTCGAAGGTCACCCTGTCGTAGTCGTCCTGCTTACCAACGCGCACATCGCGCAATAGCGTGGCCACATTCTTGCCTCCGCCGCCGCTCACCGTCTCGCATGCCTTCACACGGAAAGTCTCGGGGGCGGGAGTCGAGGTCTGTGGCAACTCCGTCGTGGTGGCCACCGGCGATACCGAATCGCCGTTGAGGTGCATCGGACCAGCACAGCCGGAAATCGTCGCTACCGCCATCGTCACCACTCCGATGCGCCGGATACCGTGTTGTCCTTGCATCGCATCACGGTAGCAATATTCGTGGCCCGAAAGCTCAACGGGCACACTGCGTGTCGGAGGACTACCTAGGCCTTGCGTCCCCGCCTATTCGGACCGCCGCGCCCGCGCAGGGTGGTGCCCGATTCCACGAGAGCGCGATGGACGTAGCCATACGATCGGCTGGTCTCCGCAGCGAGCGCACGGATGCTCGCGCCTTTCTCGTATGCCGTCTTCAATTCGGCACGCTCTTCGTCGCGTGTTTTAGCCATCGCGATCTCTCTCCCGACTCCATACCGCAGCCCCGATGGGGCGGCTCGACCCGTTTGCACCATAGCGCAAATGTGATCACGCAGATGCGCGAGACAGAAGCAGGGCGAGAAAAAGGTCAGGCCAGCTCGATAAGGTCCCGATACTCCTGGGACCAGTAGTCTTCGGTGCCATCGGGCAACAACACGACGCGCTGCGGATCGAGTGCTTCAGCGGCCCCCGGGTCGTGTGTGACGAGCACGACAGCCCCTAGATAACTGCGCAACGCGTCCAAAACCTGTTCGCGCGAGGCGGGGTCCAGGTTGTTGGTCGGTTCATCGAGAAGCAACACATTCGCCGTCGAGGCCACCAATCCCGCGAGGGCCAGACGGGTCTTCTCGCCACCGGAGAGCGTCCCCGCCGGCTGATCGAGCTGCGGGCCGGTGAACATGAACGCGCCCAGGATGCCGCGTAGCTCCTGCTCCCCCGTGTCTGGAGCGGCGTGGCGGATGTTTTCCCATACCGTCGCGTGATCGTCGAGAGTGTCGTGCTCCTGCGCGAAGTACCCGAGCTTGAGGCCGTGACCAGGTTCCAGCACGCCGGCGTCTGCCGTCTCCGCACCCGCCAGCAGCCGCAGTAGCGTCGTCTTCCCCGCGCCGTTGAGCCCCAGCACCACGACCCGCGAACCCCTGTCGATGGCCAGGTCGACTCCGGTGAATATCTCCAGAGACCCATAGTTCTTGGTCAACCCCTTGGCCACCAGGGGAACCCGACCGCACGCCGCAGGGGTCGGGAACTTGATACGCGCCACCTTGTCTGCGACGCGTTCCTCGGCGAGTCCGGACAGCATCCTGTCGGCGCGACGTAACATGTTCTGCGCCGCAACGGCTTTGGTCGCCTTGGCACCCATCTTGGCGGCCTGGGTACGCAGGGCCGAGGCCTTCTTCTCCGCGTTGGCCCGCTCGCGGCGGCGGCGCTGTTCGTCCAGCGACCGCGCATCCACGTACTTCTGCCAGCCCATGTTGTAGACGTCGACCTCGCCGCGCACGGCATCGAGGAACCACACCTTGTTGACCACATCGGCCAACAGCTCGACGTTGTGGCTGATCACCACGAGACCACCGTCGTGTCCTTGCAAGAACCCCCGCAGCCAGCCGATCGAGTCCGCGTCGAGGTGGTTGGTCGGTTCGTCGAGCAACAGCGTCATATTCGACGACCCAGTACCGCCCTCGGACGCACCGAAGAGAATCCGGGCCAGCTCAACACGGCGGCGCTGGCCGCCCGAGAGCGTCTCCAGCTGCTGCGTCAGCACCCGTTCGGGCAGACCAAGGCTCGAACAGATACGCGCGGCTTCGCTTTCGGCGACATAACCGCCCAGAGACGAGAACCGCTCCTCCAGCTGGCCGTACTTGCGTATCGCCTTATCGCGCTGATCCTCGTCCGCGAGCTCGGCCATCAGCGTCTGCTGCTTTTCCATGTCGCTGACGATGGTGTCCAGGCCACGCGCCGACAGCACTCGATCTCGTGCCAGCATCTCCAGGTTGCCCTCTTTGGGATCCTGTGGCAGGTAACCGATTTCACCAATGCGGGCGACCGAGCCGGCATACGGTTCACCCTCGCCGGCCAGAATCCGCATCGAGGTTGTCTTGCCGGCACCATTGCGGCCGACCAGTCCTATGCGGTCGCCGGGCTGGATGCGCAAGGCGGGGCCTGGCGCATACACGAGCGTGCGGGCGCCGGCGCGGACCTCAAGGTCCGTCGCGGTAATCACTACGTTCTCCCTTTGCGCCTAGCGCTTATCGCGGAACTCCGCCGGCCGTTTTTCTTTCCGGGCGGCGGTTGCTTCTTCGAAGTTATCGGTGAGCAGCCTGACGTACAGCTGACCCAAGCCTTCCTGATGCATATGGCTTTCCAGGCTAGCCGCGTCCATTCCGCTCCAGATGGTGCGCTTGGTTAACTCGATCCCTGGGCGGGAGAACCCGGCAATGCGTTCCCCGATCGCGTAGCACTCATCTAACAGCTTATCGTCCGCTACCGCCCGGGATACCAAGCCGATCCTTTCGGCCTCCTCGGCGCCTACATCACGGCCGGTCAGCATGATGTCCGCGGCCCGGGACGTACCGATGGCACGGGGCAGCAGATAGCTCAGTCCCAGCTCGCTGGCGGTCAGTCCATTGTTGATACCGGCGGCCCGGAAGTAGGCGGACTCGGATGCCACCCGGATGTCGCAGGCCAACGCCAGGCACAGCCCACCGCCGATGGCCGCACCGTTCACCGCCGCGATGACCGGCTGATGCATGCGACGCACGGTGAGGATGACCTCGTCAAGCAGCTCCATCGATCGCAGCGCGACCGTAGGCTGGGTGAGCCCCGCGATATGTGGGATGGGTCCGGCGGATTTTTGGTCGGCACCCGAGCAAAATCCGTTACCGGCCCCGGTGATGACGACGGCACGCACATCGTTGTCGTGGCTGATATCCACCAGCATCTGCTTGAACGGCAGCATCACGTCGAATGCCATGGCGTTCATCCGCTCGGGCCGGTTCAAGGTGATCAGGGCAATACCCGGACGCGGACGATCCACCAGGACGAAACTCATACGTCCATATAACCGACACCGCCGAGCTGCACCAAATCGTTTGACAATGCCGTCGCGGCCGGACAGGGACGGAGCTACGCCTCCTGCTCGCGCAGTGCCACCTCCACGTCGAGATCGCGGACCTTCTGCACCAGGTCAGCCAACGACGCGGGGGGCAGTGCGCCGGCCTGGTTGAACACCAGCTCGCCCTTCTTGAACGCCATCAGCGTAGGAATCGAGCGGATATTGGCGGCTGAGGCCAATGCCTGCTCGGCCTCGGTGTCCACCTTGGCGTAGACGACATCGGGGTTCTCCTCCGATGAGGCCTCGAAGACGGGACCGAACTGGCGGCACGGGCCACACCACGACGCCCAGAAGTCGACCAGCACGATGTCGTTGTCGTGGATTAGGTCATTGAATGCGTCAGCGGTGATGTCACGTATTGCCATGCTGTCCTCAACGTTGCCGGGATGCGTGATGTTCCGTCGGTTCTCAGTACAGCGAGGCCAGGGCCTTGCCGATATTGAATCCTACGAACTCGGTATGTCGTCCGGTCCGCAGCTTGTTCACCCACTCGGGATCCGACAGCAGGGCACGGCCGACCGCGATGACGTCGAACTCCTTGTTGGCGAATTGCCGCAGCACGGCTTCGACGGTCGCAGGCTCGATATCCCGGATCTCGGTGGGCTTGAACTCGGTCTGCAACCCCACCGAGCCAACGGCGATGGCCGGAAGCCCCGTGACACGCTTGGTCCAGCCCGCCAGACTCAGCTCGCCATCGGCACCGGCCACGTCAGGGAACGCGGGCACGTAGTGCCGACGCGTGGACGGGTGGAAGACGTCCACGCCCGCCTCAACCAGCGGTGCAAGCAGACGCTCCAGTTCGGCCGGACTGTCCGCCAGCGTGGCCGTGTAATCAGCCTGCTTCCATTGCGAAAACCGGTACAGGATAGGGAAATCCGTGCCGACGGCGGCGCGTACCGCCCGTACCACCTCGACCGGGAACCGCAGCCGGTCGGCCGCCGACCCGCCATACCCGTCGGCCCGCACGTTGGTGCGTTCCCACAGGAACTGGTCAAGCAGATAACCGTGGGCGCCATGCAACTCGACAGCGTCGAATCCTGCGGCCTTGGCGTTCCGGGCGGCCGTCGCGTACCGCTCCGCAAGCGGGGCAAGCTCACCGGTCTGCAGCGCGCGGCCCGTCGGAGAAGCGTCCCCGGCCAGACCGGACGGACTCACCGACTCGACCTGAGGATTGAATTCGGGGTCGACACCGCGCTCGACGCCCTGGTGCCACAGCTGGGCGGCTATCACCGATCCCTCGTCGTGCACGGCATCGGTGACGGCAGACCATCCGGCGAGCGAGTCAGAGCCGATCAGCCGCGGAACACTGGACTGACCGCCCGCCGCATCATCCGGAATGAAGACGCCCTCGGTGATGATCAACCCCACGCCACCGGCGGCTCGGCGCCGGTAGTACGCGGCCACATTGTCGCCGGGCACACCACCCGGCGACGCCGACCGCGTCATCGGCGCCATCGCGAACCGGTTGGGGGCGGTCAGAGATTTGACGGTGAATGGTTCAAAGAGGGGCGATACGTCCAAGCTCGCGTCGGTCACGAGATGTCAAACTACGCCGTAGCCGTATCCATTCCGGATAACGTGGTCAACCATGTCACCAAATCTCTGGCCACGGCCCACGTTGCTAGTGATCGCCGGAGCCGTCGTGTTGGCCGGCACGGCATGCGGCGGGTCCGGGGACAAGCCCACCGAGTCGTCGCCGGGCCCCGCCTCGACCACCGTCACGCGGCACGCGGGTGGACAAGACAGAGCCGGCGGACTGATCTCCTCGGTGTCGGGTCACACCGTCCAGGTGACCAACCCCGTCGGCAGCGCCGATATCGACTTCAACACCATGACAAAGCTCACCGAGATCCAACCCGCGGAACTTTCGGATGTGATCGTCGGCAGCTGCGTCAGCATGCTGGCGACGACCGGCGCAGATGCTTCGGACCAGGCCACCGCGCAGCGGGTGCTGATCAGTGCGGCCGAGGACGACAAATGTGCCGTGGACACACCGCCCGGGAGCGCACCACCTCCCGGCATACCCCAGGGGCCGCCGCCCGGTGGTCCCGAGGGGCCACCGCCATTCGGCGGCCCGAGCGTCCAGGGTGCGGTCGCCTCAGTCAACGGCAGCACCATCGTGGTCGCCAATACCGATCCCAGTGGGGCATCGGAGATCCAGACCAATGTCACGGTGACTGCTGACACCGCCTACGACAAACGGCAACCCACCGAGGCCACCGCAATCATCACCGGCAAATGCGCGGACGCGCGCGGCACGAAGGACGCCAACGGGGTGCTTCAGGCCACCAAGATCGATTTGGGTCCCGCCACCGACGGGCGATGCGGACCACCCCCGCGGTAGATCCCGATACGGCTTCGTGCCACGGATTGTCTCGAAGCTTGACATCCGCAACACACAGCAACTTCGCACATACACCGGAGCGCAACCTCAGCCAGCACAAGCACGCTGAGGTGTCCCATTCGCCAACCATGGAGAACATCGATGTCCCCAACCCAGATACTCGCCCAACCACGGTTCGCCCGCGGTGCCCTGTTCGCACTCGCCGGACTGACCGCGCTGTCGGTGGCCGCGTGCGGCTCGCCTGCCGAGACCAATGGCGCCTCCACAAACTCATCGGCCCCGACCACGTCTGCGGCTGCGCACCAGGGTGAGCACAACGATAAGGACCACGTCATGGGACTTATCGCCTCGGTGTCGGGCAACACCATTCAGGTGACCAAGAAGGACGGCACCGCGGCTATCGGCTTCAGCCAGTCGACGAAGGTCTCCGAGATCACTGCCGCACAGTTGCCGGACGTCACCGCCGGGAGCTGTATTGCCGCCATGTCACAACAGGACTCGAACCCGCCGACGGCCCGGCGAGTGATGATCTGGCCGGCCGCGGACGGTAACTGCACGAGGTCACACTCCAAGGACCCACAGGAGTCCGCTTCCCCCACCCCAACATCCGGTAAACGCGCCGAGCATCAGGCCGTTCACGGGACAGTCACCTCGGTCAGTGGGAACACGATCACGGTAAGCAGCACCGATCCGAATGGCGGGGCCGCCACCCAGACCACTGTGACCGTGAATAACGACACCACTTACGCCAAGCGTGCCCCGGCGGACCAGAGTGCCATCGCCCCGGGCAAGTGCATTGCCGCGCACGGTGGCGATGACGCATCGGGCAATCTTCAGGCCTCGACGATCACCCTTCGTGCAGCCAAGGACGGCTCATGCGGTGGGCCTGGCGGCCACGAAGGCCACCACGAGCGCTAGACCGTGAAGCCGAGGGCCCGGAGCTGCTCCCGACCATCGTCGGTGATCTTGTCCGGGCCCCACGGCGGCACCCAGACCCAGTTGATCTTGATCTCCTTGACCAGCCCGGCGCCGACCAGTGCGTTGCGCGACTGATCTTCGATGACGTCGGTGAGCGGGCACGCCGCCGAGGTAAGCGTCATGTCGATTGTGGCTACCTTGCCGCTCTCGTCCTCGTCGACACTGAGCCCGTAGACAAGCCCCAGATCGACGACGTTAATGCCGAGCTCTGGGTCGACAACATCACGCATCGCCTCCTCGAGATCTTCGAGAAGCTTTACGTCTTCTGATACTTCGGTCATCGCTTCACCTCTTGGTGTTCTGTTGCCTGAACAAGAGCGTCCTTGAATGCCATCCATCCTAGGAGCGCACACTTAACGCGAGCCGGGTACCGCGAAACCCCGACGAAAGCAATGCCATCGCCGATGACATCCTCGTCACCGTCGATGGTGCCGCGGGAGGAAATCATCTCGTTGAACGATGCCACCGTCTTGAGCGCCTCATCCACCGTCAGCCCGATCACCTGATCCGTGAGCACCGAGGTGGCGGCCTGGCTGATGGAACAGCCCTGCCCGTCATAGGACACATCGGCAATACGGTTGTCATCCAAGGTAACTCGCAACGTCACCTCGTCACCACAGGTGGGGTTCACGTGGTGCACCTCGGCCGCGAAGGGCTCACGCAGCCCGCGATGATGCGGGTGCTTGTAGTGATCCAGGATGACTTCCTGGTACATCTGCTCAAGACGCATCAGACGGCGACATTCTCTTCGCGCAAGCGGCTCATCGGAAGAACTCCTGGGCGCGGCGGACTCCGGCGACCAGACGGTCGACTTCGTCCAGAGTGTTGTAGACGGCGAAGGATGCCCGCGCCGATGCCGCAATACCGAACCGGCGATGCAGCGGCCAGGCACAGTGATGTCCGACCCGCACCGCGACGCCCTCGTCATCGAGCACCTGTCCGAGGTCATGCGCGTGGATACCGTCCACCACAAAGGAGACCGCCCCACCGCGGTCGGCGTTCTCGGTGGGGCCGATGATCCGGACACCCTCAATGCCCTGCAGCCCGGAAAGTGCCGCCGACACCAGCTGATGCTCGTGGGCGGCAATGGCTTCCATACCCACCGCGTTGAGGTATTCGACGGCG
Source organism: Mycobacterium sp. NPDC050853 (assembly GCF_040653875.1). Taxonomy (NCBI): domain Bacteria; kingdom Bacillati; phylum Actinomycetota; class Actinomycetes; order Mycobacteriales; family Mycobacteriaceae; genus Mycobacterium; species Mycobacterium sp. NPDC050853. Next base: position 92,016 of record NZ_JBFAGW010000007.1, on the reverse strand, counting down.
GCACCCAGTCCGACCACCTGGGAGGTCATCGGGACACCGGCCTCGAACCGCTGCGGCGGCGGCGCGTAGGTACTGACCTCCATGGTGACCGTCTCGATCATGGACCCACCGGTGATGAACGGGGGCATGACCTCCAGCAGTTCACGACGGCCGTACAGCACGCCGACGCCCGAGGGACCCAGCATCTTGTGCCCGGAGAAGGCGGCGTAGTCGACACCCAGCTCGCGGAAGTTCACCGGCATATGCGGAACGGATTGGCAGGCGTCGAGAACTACCAAGGCACCAACAGTTTTGGCGCGACGCACCAGCTCGGCGACCGGCGCGACGGCACCCGTCACATTGGATTGGTGGGTGAAGGCCACCACCTTGACGGCCTCGGTGAGCTCGAGCGAGTCGAGGTCGATGCGACCGTCATCGGTGACACCGAACCAACGCAGGGTGGCGCCGGTGCGGCGGCAGAGCTCTTGCCACGGCACCAGATTGGCGTGATGCTCCAGCTCCGTGATGACTACCTCGTCGCCGGGGCCCACCGCACGATCGAATCGGCCGTCGCCGAGGGTGTAGGCCACCAGGTTGAGCGATTCGGTGGCGTTCTTCGTAAAGACGATCTCGCCGTCATCGACCCCCACGAAGCGGGCGATGGCAGTGCGCGCGCCCTCGTAGGCGTCCGTGGCTTCCTCGGCGAGCTGGTGGGCGCCGCGGTGCACTGCGGCATTGCGCTCGGTGAGGAAGGTGCGCTCGGCGTCGAGAACCTGCAGCGGACGCTGCGAGGTCGCACCGGAATCCAGATACGCCAAGGGTTTACCGCCGCGCACCGTCCGGCCCAGGATCGGGAAGTCCGCCCTGATACGTTCCAGATCCAGTCCGGTCGCCGAGTCCGCAGTGGCCGTCATGGCTAGGCTCCCGCGGTCGCCTGGGTAAAGCGCACGTAGCCGTTCTCCTCCAGCTCGTCGGCCAGCTCGGGACCGCCCGACTCGACGATGCGGCCACCGACGAAGACGTGCACGAACTGCGGCTGGATGTAGCGCAGGATGCGGGTGTAGTGAGTGATGAGCAGAACGCCACCATGCTCACGCTCCGCGTACCGATTCACTCCCTCGGACACGATCCGCAGGGCATCGACATCAAGGCCGGAGTCCGTCTCATCGAGGATGGCGATCTTCGGCTTGAGTAGACCCAGCTGCAGGATCTCGTGACGCTTCTTTTCGCCGCCCGAAAAGCCCTCGTTCACACTGCGCTCGGCGAAGGCGGAGTCGATCTCCAACTCCCCCATGGCTTCCTTGACTTCCTTGATCCAATGACGCAACTTCGGGGCCTCGCCGCGCACGGCAGTCGCGGCGGTACGCAGGAAGTTGGACATCGACACCCCGGGCACCTCAATGGGGTACTGCATGGCCAGGAAGAGCCCCGCCCGTGCGCGTTCGTCCACCGACAGCTCCAGCACGTCCTGCCCGTCCAGGGTGATGGACCCGGAGGTCACCTCGTACTTCGGGTGTCCGGCGATGGCGTAGGACAGTGTGGACTTACCGGATCCGTTGGGGCCCATGACGGCATGGGTCTCCCCCGAGTTCACCGTCAGGTTGACGCCCTTGAGGATCTCGATCGCCTCGCCCTCGTTGGGCGAGATGCTGACGTGCAGGTCCTTGATTTCCAAAGTGGTCATGAGTATTCCGAATGCCTTCTATCCGAGTCTTGCGAATTACGAGTTGGTCTGGGCCAGTTCTTTTTCGACGGCTTCGGTGAGACGGTCTCGCACCGACTCGATCCCGATCCGGCCAATGATGTCCTGGAAGAAGCCGCGTACCACCAGGCGGCGCGCATCCTCCTCGGTGATACCGCGCGAGCGCAGGTAGAACAACTGCTCATCATCGAATCGCCCGGTGGCGCTGGCGTGCCCGGCACCGGCGATCTCGCCGGTCTCGATCTCGAGGTTGGGTACCGAGTCGGCCCGAGCCCCGTCGGTGAGGATCAGGTTGCGGTTCAGCTCGAAGGTGTCGGTTCCGGTGGCCTCGGCGCGGATCAGCACATCACCGATCCAGACCGTGTGCGCATCCGGCTTGTCCGAGGCCGGATCCCCTTGTAGCGCACCCTTGTACGTGACATGTGAACGGCAGTTGGGCTGAGCGTGGTCGACCAGCAGCCGGTGCTCGAAGAACTGGCCGTCATCGGCGTAGTAGAGCCCGAACAGCTCGGCGTCGCCGCCAGGACCCGAAAAGCGAACGGAAGTGTTCAGTCTCACCAGGTCACCACCGAGCGTGACGGCGATGTGGCGCAGGACAGCATCCTTGCCCAGTTTGGCGTGGTGGGCGGTGACATGGACGGCGTCATCGTCCCAGTCGGCGATGGACACGACAGTCAGGCGGGACGCGTCGTCCAGTAAGAATTCGACGTTTTCGGCATAGGTTCCGCTGCCGCGGTAGTCGATGACGACGGCCGACTCGGAGAGCTCACCGGCACGGATCTGGATGTGTCCGTAAGAAACCTGTCCCTGACCGGGGCCGCCGACGGCAACCTCGACCGGTTCGCCGACTACCTCTTGCTTGCCGACAGTGATTATGGTCGCCGCCTGGAAGGACGAGTATGCCTGCGCGGCAATCCGATCCGATGGCACTCCGGCCTGACCGAGACGGGCATCTCCACGGTCCACAGTTTCCACCGTCACACCGTCACGCACGGTCACCTCGACGGACGCTTCGGCGGTTGCGATCGCGGATCCATCGTGCAGACCCCGCAGGCGGCGTAGCGGAGTGAACCGCCACAGCTCGTCCCGGCCGCCGGGAACCTCGAAGGCGCCGACGTCGTAGGAGCTGAACAGTTCGCCCTTGTTGGCCCCTTCGACAGCTTGAGTCAACTGAGTCATTAACCGACCGAGCCTTCCATTTGCAGCTCGATGAGCCGGTTGAGCTCGAGCGCGTATTCCATTGGCAGTTCCTTGGCGATGGGCTCAACGAACCCGCGCACCACCATGGCCATGGCTTCGTCCTCGGTCATACCGCGGCTCATCAGGTAGAACAACTGATCGTCGCTGACCTTCGAGACGGTCGCCTCGTGACCCATGGTGACGTCGTCCTCGCGGATATCGACGTACGGGTAGGTGTCGCTGCGACTGATCGAGTCGACAAGCAGCGCATCGCATTTCACCGTCGAGCGGGAGCCGTACGCGCCCTTGTTGACCTGAACCAGGCCACGATAGGAGGCACGCCCACCGCCACGCGCCACCGACTTAGAGACGATGTTGCTCGACGTGTTCGGTGCCAGGTGCAGCATCTTGGCGCCGGTGTCCTGGTGCTGCCCCTCGCCCGCGAATGCGACCGACAGCACTTCACCCTTCGCATGCTCACCGGTCATCCAGACCGCCGGGTACTTCATGGTGACCTTGGACCCGATATTGCCGTCGACCCATTCCATGGTGGCCCCCGCCTCGGCGCGGGCCCGCTTGGTCACCAGGTTGTAGACGTTGTTCGACCAGTTCTGGATGGTCGTGTAGCGGCAGCGCCCGCCCGGCTTGACGATGATCTCCACCACCGCCGAGTGCAGCGAGTCAGACTTGTAGATGGGTGCAGTACATCCCTCGACGTAGTGCACATACGCACCCTCGTCGACAATGATGAGCGTCCGCTCGAACTGGCCCATGTTCTCGGTGTTGATCCGGAAGTACGCCTGCAGCGGGATGTCGACCTTCACCCCTGGCGGCACGTAGATGAACGAGCCACCGGACCACACCGCAGTGTTGAGCGCGGAGAACTTGTTATCCCCGGCCGGGATGACGCTGCCGAAGTACTCCTTGAACATCTCCGGGTGCTCGCGCAGGCCCGAGTCGGTGTCCAGGAAGATCACGCCCTGGGCCTCCAGATCCTCGCGGATCGAGTGGTAGACGACCTCCGACTCGTACTGCGCGGCAACACCGGACACCAGGCGCTGCTTCTCGGCCTCGGGGATGCCGAGGCGGTCGTACGTGTTCTTGATGTCGGCGGGCAGATCGTCCCAGGTGGCAGCCTGCTTCTCGCTGGACCGCACGAAGTATTTGATGTTGTCGAAGTCGATGCCCTCGAGGTTCGATCCCCAGTTCGGCATCGGCTTCTTGCCGAAGGTACGCAGAGCCTTGAGACGGATGTCGAGCATCCACTCGGGCTCGCTCTTCTTGCCGGAGATATCGCGCACCACAGCCTCGGACAGGCCGCGTTGCGCACTGGCGCCGGCGACGTCGGAGTCGGACCAGCCATAGCCGTAGTTGCCCAGGGACGCGATCGTCTCGTCCTGGGTCAGCACTTCGCGTTCGAGGGTCATAGTGACTCCTTCTCTTGCTCGTTTGTCATCAGGTGCGGGCTGGGCACCGGCGCTATGGGTACATGGGTGGTGCAGGCGCAGTCGCCGTTGGCGATGGTGGCCAACCGCTGTACATGTGTTCCCAACACTTCAGCGAAGGCCTGCTGTTCCGCCTCGCAGAGTTCGGGGAACTCGGCTGCCACGTGCGATACCGGACAGTGATGCTGGCATATCTGCACGCCCTGCATCGGTCCGCCCACCTTCTGGGTGCTGGCCGCGTATCCGGCCTTGGTCAGTGCGGTAGCCACTTGTTCGACGGCGGACTCGGTGTCGTCATGCGGAGCGCCGGCCGTCACATCACGCAAGATCGCGTCGATGCGGCGGCGCGCAAAGGTCCGCACGGCCTGGTCGCCGCCGATCTCGCGCAGCTGGCGCATAGCGGCCGAGGCCAGATCGTCGTAGGCGTGATTGAGCTTGGCGCGACCATCGGCAGTAAGCTGGAACCGCTTAGCGGGGCGGCCTCGGCCGTTGTGCTGCCATGCGGCCGCCGGATTCGCGACGGCGTCACCTGCCTCACTGAGCGCATCCAGGTGACGGCGCACACCGGCAGCCGACAGGCCGAGCTGATCCCCAATCTCACCTGCGGTGATCGGCCCCGACTCCATGAGTAGGCGCACCACGGCCGCACGGGTCTGTCCATCAGGCGACACGGCCGGGGCAGCATCCAGCACCTGCGACGCGGCCATCCCAGATGCCGCCGCAGGCGCCATTGGAGAGGCCTGGCCGAATTTCACAACACCAGTGTGACGCAATTCGGAAGGCCACGTCTAGCAAGGGTTACCTATGTTGGGCATCGCCTTGTCACACGCTGTGCTTCCCGTCCGGGGTCCCGGAGCCGGGCACGACGGGCCGATACGCTGCTGGCGTGTCGGTACGTGGGCAGTGGCTGAGCTCGTCGCTGTCGCATCTGCATGATGACGAGCGTTCGTCGGCTCCGCTGAACGTCCGCGAGCTGACGGCGATGAACAGAACTCGCCTGTTCGGCGCCACCGGAACCGCTCTCATGGCGATCGGCGCACTGGGCGCGGGAGCACGACCCGTCATCCAGGACCCGATATTCGGCGTCCGGCTGCTCAACCTGCCCTCACGTATCCAGACGGTGTCACTGACCATGACCACCACCGGCGCCGTAATGATGACGTTGGCCTGGCTCATGCTGGGCCGCTTCGCGATCGGCAGCCTGCGAACCAAGGGAGTCAACGGCGAGCGCGGTCCATCGCGCCGGATGTCGCGGGGACAGCTGGACCGCACCCTGCTGCTGTGGATCCTGCCGCTGCTCATCGCGCCCCCGATGTACTCCAAAGACGTGTACTCGTATCTGGCGCAGAGCCAGATCGCGCGGCTCGGCAAGGATCCATACACGGAGGGCCCGTCCGTAGCCCTCGGGCTCGATCACGTGTTCACACTGTCGGTGCCCAGCCTGTGGCGAGAAACACCTGCCCCATACGGTCCACTGTTCCTGTGGATTGGCAAGGGAATCGCCTGGTTCACCGGTGACGACATCGTCGCCGGGGCGCTGTGCCATCGCCTCGTCGAACTCCTCGGGGTACTGCTGATCATCTGGGCCACACCGCGTCTGGCCCAGCGCTGCGGGGTCGCCGAGGTCAGTGCGCTCTGGCTGGGGGCCGCAAATCCACTGCTGCTGATGCATCTGGTCGCGGGGATCCACAACGAGGCACTCATGCTGGGCCTGATGCTGGCCGGCACCGAATTGGCCATGCGAGGTGTCGACTCGGCGCGCTCACTGGCGGGTGTGCGGCCCAGATTGAATCCTTTGGGGCCGCGGACGCGCGCGGAATGGGCCACCTGGGCACCGCTGGGCAATCTCCTTGCCGGCACCGTGCTCATCACCGCATCATCACAGGTCAAGCTGCCTTCCCTGCTGGCCCTCGGTTTCGTCGGAATGGCGCTGGCACGGCGGTGGGGCGGCGGTATCCGTGGCCTCTTCCAGGCCGGGGCGCTCCTCGGTGCCGTCACCGGCGCCGGAATGGTGCTCATCGCCTGGGCAAGCGGCCTCGGATTCGGCTGGGTGTACACACTCGGCACCGCGAACGCCGTCCGCAGCTGGATGTCGCCGCCGACGCTGGTTGCACTGGGCACCGGGCAGGTCGGCATCCTGCTTGGTCTCGGCGACCACACCACCGCGATCCTGTCGCTGACCCGAGGAATCGGTATCGGCATCATCGGCATCGCGGTGTCGTGGCTGCTGTTCGCGGTGCTGCGCGGGCGCCTGCACCCCGTCGGCGGGCTCGGCGTCGCCCTCGGCATCACGGTGCTGCTGTTTCCGGTGGTGCAACCCTGGTACCTGCTCTGGGCGATCATCCCGTTGGCGGCATGGGCCACCCGGCCCGCATTCCGCGGCACCGCGATCGGCATCACCCTGCTCGTAGGCATCTTCGGGCCCACCGCCAATGGCGACAGGTTTGCCTTGTTCCAGATCATCGACGCGACCGTGGCCAGCGCGATCATCGCCCTGTTACTCATCGCTATCACGCACAACTACCTGCCCTGGCGTCGGCTGCCTAACGGTGACGATGACGCGCCGCTTACGCTGACTGACCGTGACACAACCAGAGAGGATGGTCGCTCGGACCAGCCTCACTCCGTCGACCAGGACGGCACCACCGGTGCGGATGCGGTCGGTGACGAAGCGGTACGGGACGACAACAGCGCTGCACAACCTCGACCTTGAGGTCGAGCAGGCCCAGGTATTCGCGCTACTCGGGCCCAACGGCGCCGGGAAGACCACGACCGTCGAATTGTGCGAGGGCTTCCTGCATCCCGACGAAGGCACCGTTGAGGTGCTGGGCATGGATCCGGTCGCAAAGAACTCGGCGGTGCGCGCACGAATCGGCGTCATGCTGCAGGGTGGTGGTGCCTACCCCACCGCCCGGGCCAGCGAGATGCTCGGGCTCGTGGCCTCGTACTCGGCCAATCCCCTTGACCCGCAATGGCTTCTGGACACTCTCGGGCTGACCGACGTCGCCCGCACCCCGTACCGGCGGCTATCCGGAGGGCAGCAACAGCGCCTTGCGCTGGCGTGCGCGCTGGTCGGGCGACCCGAGCTGGTGTTTCTCGACGAGCCGACCGCCGGCATGGACGCGCACGCGAGGCTGGTGGTGTGGGAGCTCATCGACTGCCTGCGCCGTGACGGCGTATCGGTGGTGCTGACCACGCACCACATGAAAGAGGCCGAGGAGCTGGCCGATCAGTTGGTGATCATCGACCATGGTGCGGTCGTCGCCGCGGGCACACCGGCAGAGCTGATGCAGACCGGCGCCGAGAACCAACTGCGCTTCTCCGCTCCTCCCCGACTGAACCTGACCCTGCTCACCTCCGCACTGCCGGAGGGCTACAAGGTGGCCGAGGTGACTCCCGGCGAATACCGGGTCGAGGGTGTTATCGACCCGCAGGTGCTGGCCGCCGTCACCGCCTGGTGTGCCCGGATGGATGCGCTGACCACCGATCTACGCGTGGAGAAACGCAGCCTGGAAGACGTATTCCTCGATCTGACCGGCAGGGAATTGCGATGACTGACGCCACACCCCGTTTCGATCCGGGCACCTTCACGCCCGATCCGCGACCGAGCGCAGTGCACACCATGCTTTTCGCGCAGTTCTGGCTAGAACTCAAGCTGCTGCTCCGCAACGGTGAGCAGCTGCTGCTCACCATGTTCATCCCGATCACCCTGCTGATCGGATTGACACTGCTGCCGCTGGGTCAATTCCCCGGCTCGCGTACCGACATCTTCGTACCCGCGATCATGGCGTTGGCGGTCATTTCCACCGCCTTCACCGGGCAGGCCATCGCCGTCGGATTCGACCGCCGGTACGGTGCGCTGAAACGCTTGGGCGCCACAGCATTACCGGTGTGGGGCATCATCGCCGGCAAGGCACTCGCCGTGGTGGCGGTGGTCGTACTGCAGGCCGGCGTCATCGGCGCGATCGGTGGCGCGCTGGGCTGGCGACCGCATCCGGTGGGATTGTTGCTCGGCGCGGTGATCATCGCGATCGGCACCGCGGCATTCGCGGCGATGGGCCTGCTGCTGGGCGGCACGCTGCGCGCGGAAATCGTGCTGGCGCTGGCGAATCTGCTGTGGTTCATCTTCGCCGGGCTGGGGGCGTTGACCCTGGAGGACGGTCGCACCACCGACGCGATCCCGCACGGCGTGGTGCTGCTTGCGCGGCTCTCCCCCTCGGGTGCGCTCTCGGAAGCGTTGGCTGCCGCGATGACATTGTCGGTGGACTGGTTCGCGCTTGTGGTGCTCACGGTGTGGGGTGTGCTCGCCGGGTACGGTGCGCTGCGCTGGTTCAAATTCACCTGAGCCGACGAGTTCGGGCCGTATGGCCGCCAAGAGCTCCGGGAGGACTCCCCCCGCGGGCCGGCCCCAGACTCCGCCATATCAGTGGTGGCGCTTGCACGACGAGTACTAGCCGCTCTCTAGACAGCGCTCCAGCCGATCGCTACAGTAGGCCCGGCTAATTAAACGATCGGTCATATTTTCTCGGTTTGACCGACCACCTCAACGAGGAGGACGTCGTGAAGCACGATCGGTTTCTGATGAGCCTGGGCGTCTGGTCCCCACTGGCGTACTTGCTCACATTTGGGTTCGGATGGCTTGTCCTGGCTCGCTGGTTTCCACCGATAGCGCCGACCAGCAGCCCCCTGCAGGTCGCGGAGATCTTCCGCAACCACCACTTTGTGCTTGAGCTGGCCGCCGTCTCCATCATGGTCTCCACCGTCGTGCTCGTTCCGGTCTCCGCATTGTTGGTTCTCGTGATCCGGAAGATCGAAAAACAGACCAGCCTGCTGACACTCATGGCGGGTTTCACACTTACGTGTTTCTTGGTGCTGAACTTCTACGCAGGCTTCTCGTTCTCCACGGCAGCGTTCCGCGTCGAGCGTTCTCCTGATCTAGTCCAGTTCGCCAGCGACGCCGGCTTCCTGCAATTCATCGGCGGGATACCGATGTTCATCATGGTGTGGATATTGACGGCATACGCCGTCCTCGTCACCGACAGGGGTCCAGAGCCGATCGCTCCCCGCTGGTTCGGCTATCTCAACTTGTGGATTGCGTTGCTATATCTGCCCGAGCTGCTGGTTTTCTTCTTCAAGACCGGCCCATTCGCATGGGACGGCGTCATCGGATTCTGGATTCCCGCAGTCCTGTTCATCGTGTATTTTCTTGTCGCACCGTTTGTGTTGAAACCGATTGTCAAACGCCACTTTTCATGAAGGCGGCTCAGAAGAACACCCGGAGGATCCCGGGCGAGCCTGAATTCTGGATTTTCGTGCTGGGAGACATGGCTCTCTTTGCAGTGTTCTTCATTCTCTGGGGGTGGAACAACGCCCATCAGCTTGAGCTGTTCGATGCGAACCGCGCGACTCTGAGCAAAGAGATCGGCCTCGCGAACACCCTGCTGCTGATCACCAGCTCAGCCCTGGTGGCGGCTGGGCTCACGCGGGCCAGAAACGGCCATGTCCAGGTGGCTCGCCGTCTTTATCAGGGTGCGATGACGCTGGGCGCCGGCTTCCTCGTGCTCAAGGTCGTCGAATACGGGGCGCATATCCGGCACGGGATGAGTGCGCTGAGTAACGACTTCTTCATGCTCTATTTCGTCTTCACCGGCATCCACGCCCTGCACGTAGTCGCCGGACTGGCGGCGCTCGCACTGGGCGCCCGGCAGTGCACCGCACCGGCGGATCCGGATCGCGCGGGCACGGAGCGGCCGAATCTGGTACTCCTCGAATCCGTTGGCGTGTATTGGCACATGGTCGATGTGTTCTGGCTCTTCCTGTTCGCCATCATCTACCTCGTTTAGGAAGCTGGTGAATTCACATATGGCACTGGACATCCGGGCCGATACTTCCGCCCGTGTTATCGCGACGTGGGTGGTACTGGTAGCCGCAAGCCTCGCCTCGGCGTTCTTGAGCCATGAGCACCTGTCAGGGATCGGTATTGCGGGCGTTCTGCTGCTAGCCGCGTTCAAAGCACTCCTGGTGATTGGCGAATACATCGAAATCCGGCGCGCTCCGATATGGCTCATTGCAGTCTGCGGCCTCTGGACCACTGTCGTCTCGTGCTGCCTCGTCCTGCTGATCGCCGCACCCGCGTGGACGCTCGCATTGTTGGGACGATGAGCTGAAGCCAAGTCTCGTAGGCTCGCGTTGTGACGGATATCGAAGCGGCGCTGGACCGGTTTCTCACAGCGTTCAACACCAACGACCTCGATATCGTCATGCAGCACTTTGCCGAGGACGCAGAGTACTTACCCGGCGACGGGTCACGCCATGTGGGACTGGCCGCTATTCGCCGCGAATTCGAGCCGCAGTTCAGCGGTCGTTACGGTGCAATGACTTTCGACGAGCACGACCGCCTTGTCGACGAGATCGCGCACAAGGCGACTATTCGATGGACCTGTCGCCACGACATCCGGGCGCGGCAATCGCCTGGGCGGCTCCTCGGCCTCGCGACACGCGTTGGTGCCGTCGTCTTCCCGCGTTTTGGCTGGGAAGGGCTCGACGTCTTCCACTTCAACGACCAGGGCAAGATCACCGGCAAATACTCATACTCCAATTACGTGCTGCCCCGGATCAGCCGACGACTCGGCTAGATGGTGGATTCAGCGAGGAGTGGCTCGTAATGCCCGGTATGCGGCCCGACCGACGATTTCGGCTAGGTCCGTGGCGGTCCACTGCGGCTCGGGACCAAGCATCAACCGGATGGCTCCTTCGCTGATCGACAGGAGTGTGTCCATCAGCGGGGGCAGAACGAGGTCGATATCGCGGACCTGCCACCGCTGCAGCAGGGGACGCATAACATCGCATATCTGTGCCCGGATCTGCGCCCGGCCCTGCGTAATGGCCTCGGCCAGAACAGGATCTGCCTGCGCTGCGACGATAATCTGCCATGATGCCGGACGCTCGGTGACATCGGCGAGCAGGGCGCCGAATCCGTCGACAAACATCTGCTCAATGGAGCCCGTCCGTTGCGGCGGAAGGATGGCACGCAGGCTCGTGAGGGCCAGATACGTCTCGCGCTCCAGCAGTTGCATCAGCACCTCACCTCGTCCGCTGTAGCAGGCATAGACAACGGGACGGGTCACACCCATACGAGTGGCGATGGCAGCCATCGTCACATTCGCCACACCCTGCTCAGCCGTGATCTCCAGGGCTGTATCCAGCACCTGCGCCCGCCTCCGCTCCGGTCCGAGATGTTCGGCCCGGGCGCGCGGGTTCGTCGAGACTGGCGGTGCAGCGACAGTGACCTCCTAAAAGCTGGCCCGGCTACTGCAGATACACGTTGGCAATGATGAGCACCGGCCAGGCGACGATTTCCCCCAGCATAGAGAAGAGCTTGTCCAATCCGGTGAGCTGTTCGAGATGGTCGTGATGGGTTATTGCCCAAATCAGCCCGATCACGAAGTACGGCACCCCAATGACGAGGGCCAGATAGACAAGCTGGCGGATGCTCAGTTGACGGTCAAGCAGGTCCTTGATCACGGTGTGCTCCTTCTGAATCATCCAACAGTGCCGAGAATCGGCTCGGACTCTCTAATTCCCTCATCGCTGGGGACTTGCCCTTCCCCAAAAACACGGGCTTTCTGCCTTTCCCGGAGTTCTCGGTGCGCCCGGCTGGGCATCTCATAGCCGTAGCGTTCCTGAGCTTGCCTGGGTGTCATGGTGATTGAGCTCTTCGGCGGCACGGACAGCAGAACACGAGCGCCGATCGGCACTGTGCCGGGTGAGATCAGCCGGAGCAGAATCAATTGCAGCCGCTTACTCATGCTGATTGCGGTGAATGACGCGCTCAGGAGTGGGACGATCATTGCGTCCAGCACAGGACCGACGCCTAACCCGGCCATCTCCCGCATCCACCGAGGCATGGTCGCCAGTGTGCCGCGGCGCAGAAACCAGGTGATCACCTTGGTGAATGGCCGCAACAGCAGTGGCATTGGCGGCAGCATCACCTCGGCGCTGAGCAGGTGCCGCATCGCCTGCCGGGCGATATCAGAACCGATGAGATGCGGCCGCATCATTTCGAAGTACTCGCGTACACCCTCACGAGTTCGGGGAACATCGTCTGGGTCGCACGTCTGCAATTCGGCCGCGCGGGCGCATTCAGTCCAGAACTGTTCCTCTTCCCAATCGGAAAGCCGCCCTGGACCGTACTTTTCGTAGGCGAGGAGTATCGAATGCCAGGCCGTGAGGTGAATCCACAACTGCGATGCTGGATTGTTCGCGTCATAGTTCTCGCCGGTGACCGGATCGACGCCGATGGCCTTGGAATGAATTTTTACCAGTACATCGGCCGCCTTGGCCGTCGATCTGCTGTCGTCAAAGGCCACCATCGCGAAATACCGCAAGGTGCGGTCATAACGAGTCCGTGGCCGCGAATAGATCTCATGCGTCTTATCCACGGCAGCAATCAATCCGGGATCGAGTTCCTCGATCACCACGGCGCGCTGAAATCCAATGGACAGGGACGTCGGGTAGCTCCACACACGCCATGACACCGACTCTGGACCGAAGAAGCCGTAGTCCTCAGCGGGTTCAACCTTCGGTAATGACAGCCACTCCCGGATCACGCTCACCAGGCCCGCTCCTTCTGCACCAGTAATCCTACGCGGCGTAGGATTTTCATACACGGAGTAGGATTCACTACCGGACTGCTTACGTCAAGCAATCCAACGTCAAGCAATCCACTCACCCCCAAAAGTGGGCATACGCACGGGATCAACGGTGATTACTACGAGGCGTAGTTGCCGGTGGCCTAGACTCAGCCCGTGTTATATCGGGCGTTCCTGCGGGTAGTCGATCTACTGCCGATGCCGAGCCTGCGGACGCAGCGCCTCATTGCCGCGGCCGTCGTACTCACCCAGGGCGGAATCGCCGTCACCGGCGCCGTGGTCCGCGTCACCGCCTCCGGCCTCGGGTGTCCCACCTGGCCGCAGTGCTTCCCCGGGAGCTTCACCCCCGTCGCCGTCGCCGAAGTCCCCCGCATCCACCAAGCCGTCGAATTCGGCAATCGGATGATCAGCTTCCTGGTGGTTATCACCGCGGCGCTGGCGGTGCTGGCTGTGACGCGCGCGCGCCGCCGCCATGAGGTACTGGTCTACGCCTGGCTGATGCCGGCCTCGACGGTGCTACAGGCGGTTATCGGTGGCATCACCGTGCTGACTGGCTTGCTGTGGTGGACGGTCGCAATCCACCTGCTGGTGTCGATGGGCATGGTGTGGCTGGCCACCTTGCTCTACGTGAAAGTCGGTGAGCCCGATATAGATTCCGATCTCCCCACGGTGCCCCCGCCTCCCGCGCCACTGCGCCGGCTCACCGCCCTGATCGGCGTGATCCTGGCCGCGGTCCTGGTGGTCGGAACGCTGGTGACCGGGGCCGGACCACATGCCGGCGACAAGAGCATCACGCGCGTGGTGCCACGCCTGCAGGTCGAGATCAGCACGCTGGTGCATCTGCACGGCACGCTGCTGATTGCCTACCTGGCGCTGCTGGTGGGCCTGGGATTCGGACTGGCAGCCGTCGGCGCGACGCGACGTGTTTGGATGCGCCTCGCGGTGCTGGTGGCGCTCACGCTGGCGCAGGGACTGGTTGGCGTGGTCCAGTTCTATACCGGTGTGCCCGCGGTGCTCGTCGCAGTTCACGTCGCAGGTGCGGCCGCGTGCACCGCGGCCACCGCGGCCCTGTGGGCGGCGCTGACTACCCCGGCGCTAGCTGCGTCCGTGCTGCCCAAGCGGGCCCAGGCCCAAGCGCTCTAACGCATCTTCGACACCGATCACGAACTTTCGTTGCGCGAGATCACGCTCCTCGGTCTCCAGCTGGCGCCAGCCCAGAGACGGCTCGACCAACTCAAGCTCCAGCAGCCGCGGATCGTCATCGCTCACACCGCCGATCACGTCAACGCGCGCGTACAACAGATCGGTCATCGCGACACGGCACTTCGTCGCGGCCGCGGCCAGCGCCGCCGCACCAAGCTTCCACAACGCCGAGGATGGCTTGACGGGCGCCAACCGCTCGGAATGGAATAGTCCCGACTCGTCGACATCGGCCGCAGTACCCGGCGGAGGCAACAGCGCCCCCTTGGTAAAGGCATGCGACGGTTCGCCATTGAGGAAGACCAGCGCTGTCTCACCGTGGTGATCGACCCGCAAATCGTACGGCTGAATCAGCACGGTGCGGCCTTCATCCTGGAGCCCCTCCGCGTGATTGCGCGCGGCCTCCGGGCAGGTGAAGCGGCCCGCACCGCGGGATCCGCCGGCCACCGCGGGCTTGATCACCAGTTCCCCATCAGGCAGGACGATCGTCTCATCGGGAGCGAAGAATATGCTCGGTACCGTCGGGATACCCACTGCGGCAAGGTCATTCAGGTAGCGCTTATCAGTGTTCCAGCGCACCACCGGCAGCGGGTTGAGTACATTGCGGACCGATCCGACCCATTGCAGAAATCCATCCAGGCGTTCGGGGTAGTCCCACGTCGCACGTAGGATCACCAGATCTGCCTGTGCAATATCGGGGTCGTCCCAGGAAAGCCAACGGGCGTGTAGATCACGAGCACGCAGGGCAGCAACAAGTTCGGCGTCGTCACCGTCACCGGAGACGAGCTGCGGGCAACCGGCCAGAACGATGCGCGGATGGAAGATATCCGGCCGTCCCAGCCTTACGTCCGGGCGACCCACCCGGCCATCTTCTTGACGTGACCCGGTGCCGGGTTAGCGGTGCTGACCAGTTCGCGGTCCCACTCCTCGACGGCCTCGATGCCTTCGACGGCCGCCACCGCGGCATGCGCGGTCGCGAGGTCGGTGACCACCTGATCACCAAGAATCCCATCGGCCCCGACGAGGGTAATCCGGACACCCGCCTGCCCGATGCGCTGCAGCACCGCCTTGGTGGGCATGTGGTGCGCCTTCACGAAGGCAGTCAACGCGCGGTGCACGGTCGACGGAACGGACACCTTCGCGTCCAGCTTGGCTTCGTCGGTCATACCCAGAGAGTACGTGGCCACCATCAGATACCTCCGCGAGTGTGAAGCCATGGCGGAATATCGGCTGATTTTTCGCCATGGCTTCACACTCGGCGAAGGCCCGCACACGCGATGCCCAGGGATACTGGTTCCCATGCGTGCCATCGAAGTGCCCGTGACCGGAGGACCCGAGGTCCTCACCCTCGTCGAGAAGAGCGGTCCGACGCCCGGCCCCGGTGAGGTGCTCATCGACGTCGACGCGGTGGGAGTCAACTTCCGCGATATCTACCTACGCAACGGCAGCTACGCCGCCCCGCTCCCCCACATCCCGGGATCCGAGGTCAGCGGGGTGGTGAGCGCCGTCGGCGAGGGTGTCGAGAGCCTGGTCCCCGGAGACCGTGTCGCCACACCGGTAGCGGCCTGGGGCTACGCCGAATTGACCACCGCACCAGCTGATTTCACCGCGAAAGTGCCCGAAGCGCTGTCCGCGGAGGTCGCGGCGAGTGCCCTGCTACAGGGCATCACGGCGCATTACCTGCTCACCTCGGTGTACCCCGTCGCCGCCGGTGACACCGTGCTGGTGCACGCCGGCGCCGGCGGTATGGGCCTGCTGCTGACCCAGTGGGCGACCTATCGCGGTGTCCGGGTCATCACCACAGTGTCCAGCAAGGCCAAGGAGAAGCTGTCCCGCGAGGCCGGCGCGGCCGAGGTGCTGCCCTATCCCGATCCGAACGATCCGAGCGAATTCGACGCCCGCATCAAGGAACTGACCTCCGGCGAGGGCGTCGCAGTCGCCTATGACGGTGTAGGCAAGTCAACGTTCGAGGCGAGCCTGGCGGCAGTTCGGGTGCGCGGTCTAATTGCCCTGTACGGCGCGGCGAGCGGTCAGGTGCCACCCTTCGACCCGCAGCGGCTCACCGCCAAGTCGGCGGTGCTGACCCGACCCACCATGGGCCATTTCATCCGGACCCCCAAGGAATTCGCCTGGCGCGCCGACGACGTCCTGGATCTGGTGTCACGCGGAACGTTGAAGATCACCGTCGGCGCGAGCTACCCACTGGATCAGGCCGCCCAGGCGCATGTCGACCTGGAGGCCCGTAAGACCACCGGGTCGGTTGTGCTGGTGCCCTAGTAGCCCAGCAGCGTCGGCCAGCCGACGACGGAGTCCACGGCCAGCGCGCAGAAGACCACGGCCAGATAGTTGTTCGACTGCAGGAACAGCCGCAGCGGTCTGATCGGCTGCCCCTTGCGCACACCCGAATAGAGCTGGTGTGCCATTGCCAGGAACCACGCCCCGGCCAGGAACGCGACCACGGCATAGATAACACCCGCAGCCAGGGCCAGCGCCAGAGTGGCCAGCACCGTCAGCCAGGTGTAGATGAGGATCAGCTTCGTGACCTTCTCCTCGGTGGCGATCACGGGCAGCATCGGGACACCCGCAGCGCGGTAGTCCTCCTTGTAACGCATGGCCAGCGCCCAGGTATGCGGCGGCGTCCAGAAGAAGATGATGGCGAACATCACCAGTGCCGGCCACTGAATCGTGTTGGTGACCGCTGACCATCCGATCATCACCGGCATGCAGCCAGCGGCCCCGCCCCACACCACGTTCTGCGCGGTTCGCCGCTTGAGCACCATCGTGTAAATGAAGACATAGAACGCGATGGTGGCCACCGCGAGCACACCGGAGAGCAGATTCGAGGTCCACCACAACCATGCGAAGGAGCCAACACCGAGCGCGATCCCGAAGACCAGGGCGTTGCGGGTGGTCACTGAAGCAGTGGCCAGGGGGCGGCGTGCGGTGCGCTTCATCAACTTGTCGATATCGGCGTCCACGACGCAGTTGAGCGTGTTGGCACTCGCCGCGGCCATGACCCCGCCGATGAGGGTGTCCACGATGAGCAGCGGAGCAACCGTTCCGCGGTCCGCGAGCAACATCGCGGGAATCGTGGTGACCAGCAGCAGCTCGATAACCCGCGGCTTCGTCAAGGCGATATACGCGAGGATGGTCGAGAGAAACGGACCGTGAGCACGCGCGCCCTGCGTCACTCGCATCCGCACCGCGCTGATCCTCCTGGGTAATTATCCGGTGAGCCAGCCGTCCCGCGGCACTGAGCGCTCTACTACACACGATGGTAGACCGACAGGGTCTCGTGTCGACAACCAAGGTCGGCCCGGAAGTGAACAGAGGTTGTCCGCCAACGGGCGCTCACATGGCCTGCCAAGCGCGACTCGATGGTGAGGGAGCGACTCGATATCCGCGGCACTACGATGGGCCGGTGACCGCGATCGACGAGATCCCGACCGATATCCCATCTCTCACCCGGGCCGACCACCCGGATGACTGGACAGACCTGGACTCGCGTGCGGTGGACACCGCCCGGGTACTGGCCGCAGATGCCGTGCAGAAGGTCGGTAACGGCCATCCCGGCACCGCGATGAGCCTCGCCCCCGTGGCGTACACGCTGTTCCAGCGCCAATTGCGCCACGACCCCAGTGACACCACCTGGATTGGGCGTGACCGGTTCGTGCTGTCTTGCGGCCACAGCAGCCTGACCCTGTACATACAGCTGTACTTGGGCGGTTTCGGCCTAGAGCTCTCCGATATCGAGGCCCTGCGCACCTGGGGGTCGCTGACCCCGGGGCACCCCGAATGGCACCACACCAAGGGTGTCGAGATCACCACCGGCCCGCTCGGTCAGGGCCTGGCCTCGGCGGTCGGCATGGCAATGGCCTCGCGGTACGAGCGCGGTCTCTTCGACCCCGATGCCGCCCCCGGCACCAGTCCGTTCGACCACCACATCTACGTCATCGCCTCCGACGGCGATATCGAAGAGGGTGTGACCTCGGAAGCATCCTCGCTGGCCGCCACCCAGGAGCTCGGGAACCTCGTCGTCATCTGGGATGACAACAAGATCTCCATCGAGCACGACACCAAGATCGCACTGAGCGAGGACACCGCCGCCCGGTACGAAGCGTATGGCTGGCATGTGCAGACCGTCGTCGGCGGCGAGAACGTCACCGGCATCGAGGAAGCGCTGGCCAACGCGCGCGCCGTCACCGATCGGCCGTCCTTCATCGCGCTCCGCACCATCATCGGCTACCCCGCGCCGACCAAGATGAACACCGGCGGCGTGCACGGCTCGGCCCTTGGCGCCGACGAGGTGGCCGCCACTAAGAAGATTCTCGGCTTCGACCCCGAGAAATCGTTCGAGGTCACCCCGGAGGTCATCGAGCACACCCGTAGCCTGGTACAGCGCGGCAAGCAGGCACATGCCGAGTGGGACAAAGGCTTTGACGCATGGGCTGCCCGCGAGCCTGAGCGCAAAGCACTGCTGGACCGACTGCAGGCCCGCGCCCTTCCCGAGGGCTGGGATGCCGAGCTGCCGTCGTGGGAGCCGGGCTCCAAGGGGATCGCCACCCGCGCCGCGTCCGGCGACACGCTGTCGGCGCTCGGCGCCAAGCTGCCCGAGCTGTGGGGTGGCTCTGCCGACCTGGCGGGCAGTAACAACACCACCATCAAGGGGGCGGACTCCTTCGGCCCCACGGCCATCGCCACCTCCGACTGGAACGCCCAACCATACGGTCGCACACTGCATTTCGGTATCCGCGAGCACGCGATGGGCTCCATCCTGTCCGGTATCGTGCTGCACGGACCCACCCGCGCGTACGGCGGAACATTCCTGCAGTTCGCCGACTACATGCGTCCCGCGGTGCGGTTGGCCGCGCTGATGAACATCGATCCGATCTACGTGTGGACACACGACTCGATCGGCCTCGGCGAGGACGGCCCCACCCACCAGCCGGTGGAGCATCTCGCCGCGCTGCGTGCCATTCCGAACCTGTCGGTGGTGCGGCCCGGTGACGCGAACGAGACCGCCTACGCCTGGGCGACGGTCCTGGAACGTCGATCCAGCACCGGCCCAGTCGGTTTGGCGCTTACCCGGCAGGGTGTGCCGATCCTGGAAGGCACCAGTCGCGACGGCGTCGCCAAGGGCGCCTACGTACTCGACGCGGCCGACGGCACCCCCGATGTCATCCTCATCGGCACCGGCTCAGAACTGCAGCTTGCCGTCGAGGCAAAGAAGATTCTGGCCGGCAAGGGAATTCAAGCCTCCGTGGTGTCGTTCCCCTGTGTGGAATGGTTCGAGTCGCAGCCACAGCAGTACCGCGACAGCGTGCTGCCCCCGACTGTGCGGGCCCGGGTGGCCGTGGAAGCCGGAATCGCGCAGGGCTGGTACAAGTTCGTCGGCGACGCCGGGCAGATCGTCTCGCTGGAGCATTTCGGAGCTTCCGCCGACGACAAGACGTTGTTCCGTGAGTTCGGTTTCACCCCAGATGCAGTAGCCGCGGCCGCCGAAAGGTCCATCGCGGCGGCCCAATCACCCCGAATCTGAAGGGATCGATCGATGACTGACCAGAACGCTAATCTCGCCGAACTGAGCGAGGCCGGAGTTGCCGTCTGGCTCGACGATCTCTCCAGGGATCGCCTCACCTCCGGCAACCTCGCCGAGCTGATCGCGACCAGGAGCATCGTAGGGGTGACCACCAACCCTGCGATCTTCCAGGCTGCCTTATCCAAGGGGCACGCCTACGATGCGCAGATCGCCGAGCTGGCCGAGCGCGGAGCCGATGTCGACTCGGCAATCCGCACCGCCACCACCGATGATGTGCGCGCCGCCTGCGATGTGTTGGCCCCGCAGTACGAGGCCTCCGAAGGTGTGGATGGTCGGGTGTCCATCGAGGTGGACCCCCGCCTTGCCCACGACACCGACAAGACCATCCTGCAGGCGATTGAGCTGTGGAAGATCGTCGACCGTCCGAACGTGCTGATCAAGATTCCAGCGACCAAGGCCGGTCTGCCCGCGATCACCGCGGTGATCGCCGAGGGAATCTCGGTGAACGTCACGCTGATCTTCTCGGTGGACCGCCACAAGGAGGTCATGGACGCGTACCTGGCCGGCCTGGAAGCCGCCAAGGAAGCCGGCCGTGACCTGTCCAAGATCCACTCGGTGGCATCGTTCTTCGTCTCCCGAGTGGACACCGAGATCGACAAGCGCCTCGAAGACATCGGCAATGGCCAAGCCCTGTCCCTGCGTGGCCGGGCCGGGGTCGCCAACGCTCGGCTGGCCTACCAGGCCTACGAGAAGGTCTTCGACCACGGTCATCGTTTCGGTGCACTCAAGGGCGCAGGTGCACGGGTACAGCGGCCGCTGTGGGCGTCGACGGGTGTGAAGAACCCCGACTACGACGACACCATGTACGTAGTGGACCTGGTGGCTCCGCACACCGTCAACACCATGCCCGAGAAGACACTGGAGTCGGTCGCCGACCATGGTGTGGTCACCGGTAACACCATTCACGGGACCTACGACGGTGCACACGCGGTGTTCCACGAGCTGAGCCGCGCCGGGGTCGACCTGGACGACGTGTTCGAGGTGCTCGAAACCGAAGGTGTCGACAAGTTCGAGGTCGCCTGGAACGAGCTCATCGACGCCACCCAAGCTCAGCTCGACGCGGTCTCCGACAAGGGCTGACCGGTGGCAGCCACATCGAGTGCGCCACACGAACTAAACCCGTTGCGGGACAAGCGCGATAAGCGTTTGCCGCGTATCGCGGGACCCTGTTCGCTGGTGATCTTCGGCGTCACCGGCGATCTGGCCCGCAAGAAATTGATGCCGGCCATTTACGACCTCGCCAACCGCGGGCTACTCCCCCCAACCTTCGCATTGGTCGGATTCGCGCGTCGCGACTGGGCCAACGAGGACTTCGGTCAGATCGTGCTCGACGCCGTCAAGGCGCATTCGCGCACGCCGTTCCGCCAGCACGTATGGGACCGGCTCGCCGAGGGAATCCGGTTCGTGCAGGGAAGTTTCGACGACGACGCGGCCTTCGAACAGCTCAAGAAGACGCTGCAGACACTCGATGAGGAACGCGGCACCGGCGGGAATCACGCCTTCTACCTGTCGATTCCGCCGAAGGCCTTCCCCGACGTATGCGAGCAGCTGTCCAAGTCGAGTCTCGCGCAGCCGGTAGACGGCGCCTGGCGCCGGGTGGTGATCGAGAAACCGTTCGGCCACGACCTGCAGAGCGCCCGTGAGCTCAATGCCGTGGTGAACAAGGTGTTCCCGGAGGAGTCGGTGTTCCGCATCGACCACTACCTCGGCAAGGAGACGGTGCAGAACATCCTGGCGCTGCGTTTCGCCAACCAGTTGTTCGACCCGATCTGGAATGCCCACTTCGTGGACCATGTCCAGATCACCATGGCCGAGGACATCGGATTGGGCGGCCGCGCAGGTTATTACGACGGTATCGGCGCGGCCCGCGATGTCATCCAGAATCACCTGCTTCAGCTGCTGGCGTTCACCGCGATGGAGGAGCCCATCAATTTCTCCCCCGCCGAACTGCAGGCCGAGAAGATCAAGGTGATGTCGGCCACCCGGCTGGCCGAGCCGCTCGCCGAAACCACCGCCCGCGGGCAGTACGGACCGGGCTGGCAGGGCAGCCAGCAGGTGCCCGGCCTGCTGGAGGAGGAAGGCTTCTCCAAGGAGTCGACCACCGAGACCTTCGCGGCCATCACGCTGGAGGTGGACAGCCGCCGTTGGGCGGGTGTCCCGTTTTACCTCCGGACCGGAAAGCGCCTGGGCCGCAGGGTCACCGAGATCGCGCTGGTGTTCAAGCGGGCACCGCATTTGCCTTTCGACTCCACGATGACGGAGGAACTGGGCGCCAATGCGCTGGTGATCCGCGTCCAGCCGGACGAAGGTGTCACGCTGCGGTTCGGCTCCAAGGTCCCCGGCAATGCCATGGAGGTACGGGACGTCAACATGGACTTCTCGTACGAGCAGGCGTTCACCGAGGAATCACCGGAGGCATACGAGCGGTTGATCCTCGATGTGCTTTTGGGTGAGCCTTCGCTGTTCCCGGTGAACGCCGAGGTCGAATTGTCCTGGCAGATCCTGGATCCGGCACTGGACTTCTGGGCATCGGGCGGCAAGCCCGAGACCTACGAGTCCGGGACCTGGGGCCCGCAGTCGGCATTCGACATGATGGCCCGTACGGGACGCGATTGGAGGCGGCCATGATCGTCGATCTGCCCGATACCACCACCAACGACGTCAACAAGAAGCTGGTGGAGCTGCGCGAGACCGGCGGTGCCGTCACCATGGCTCGGGTGCTGACCCTGGTGGTCATCACCGATGCCGGTGACGATGTCGAAGAGGTCATCGAGGCCGCCAACGGTGCCAGTCACGAGCATCCGTGCCGGGTGATCGTGCTGGAACGCAATCCGCTGGCCTCGGAAAAGGGGCTGGGCGCACAGATCAGGGTCGGTGGCGACGCGGGCGCCGGCGAGGTGGTCGTGCTGCGGCTGCGTGGTCCGCTGGCGGCACACGAACACAGTGTGGTGATCCCCTTCCTGTTGCCCGATACTCCGGTGGTGGCCTGGTGGCCCAACCAGGCACCGGCGGTTCCGGCGAAAGATCCTCTGGGACGCTTGGCGATCCGGCGTATCACCGATGCGACGACGGCTGCCGAACCCATGCATGCCATCAAGAACCGGCTCGCCGGGTACACCCCCGGAGACACCGACCTGTCCTGGAGCCGGATCACCTATTGGCGGGCGCTGCTGGCCTCCGCCCTGGATCAGCCCCCGTATGAGGGCATCAACTCGGCAGTGGTGTCCGGGCTGGCCACCGAGCCGGCGTTGGATGTCATAGCAGGGTGGCTGGCCTCACGCATCGAAGGACCCGTCACCCGAGTGGTCGGCGAGCTCAAGGTGGAACTTCACCGCGACAGCGAGGTTGTCGCGCTGAGCCGCCCACAGAACGGGACAATCGCGACATTGGCCCGGACCGGCCGACCCACGGCATCTCTTCCACTGCCGCGCAGGGAGACACGTGACTGCCTGGCCGAGGATTTGCGCCGCCTCGACCCCGACGAGATCTACCGCACGGCGCTCGAGGGAATCGGGAGAGTTCAGTACACATGAGCGAAACCTTGATCGAAAAGTACTCGGACACCGATGCTTTGGTAACCGCAGCTGGCGACCGGCTGGCGCTGGCGATCGCCGGTGCCCTCACCGAACGCGGTAAGGCTCTGATCGTGCTCACCGGTGGCGGCACCGGAGTTGCGCTGCTCAAACACCTGCGCGATGTCGCCAGTGATCTGGACTGGGAAAATGTGCACGTCTTCTGGGGTGATGACCGGTACGTCCCGAAAACCGATCCGGAACGCAATGCGTGGCAGGCCTGGGAGGCATTGCTGGAGCATGTGAACTTTCCGCTGCGCAATATGCACGCGATGCCCAACAGCGAAAGCGAATACGGCACCGATCTGGACGCCGCCGCACTCGGCTACGAGCAGCTGCTGGCGGCCAATGCCGAGCCCGGCCAGGATTGTCCCGAGTTCGACGTCCACTTGCTGGGCATGGGCGGTGAAGGGCACATCAACTCGCTGTTCCCCCACACCGACGCCGTCAAGGAGACGCAACGGCTTGTGGTGGCAGTCCCCGACTCGCCCAAGCCGCCGCCCCAGCGCATCACGTTGACATTGCCCGCCATTCAGCGCTCGCGCGAGGTGTGGCTGATCGTCTCCGGCGAGGCCAAGGCCGAAGCGGTGGCAGCGGCAATCGGCGGGGCCGACCCCATCGATATCCCCGCCGCGGGTGCCAAGGGCACCGAACGTACGGTGTGGCTACTCGACGAGGCCGCGGCGAGCCAGCTGAGCTAGCTCTCGTGGCCCTGACCGGCAGCGAAGAGCGCATCGGGATCTATCGACAGGCCATGCTCGGTCGATGCCGCAGACGCCGGCTGCGGCTGGCTGACGGCCGCCACGGGGATCGGGGCGACGGCCGGTCCTGGCGCCGGGGAGCGCATCCGCTCCACATTCGCCGCGAATTCCGCGACGCCCTCTCGGATCGCGGCCGCATGTTCGTCGAGACGGTCGAGAAGCTGGGACAGGGTGCGCCCCATCTTGTTTCCGAGCTCGGACGCATCGGCCACCGCGGAGGCGATAGTCGTCGCCACGCTGCCACCCTGGGTGATGGGCGAGGCGGCCCGCGCGGCCGTGAACTCGGTGATGATGTCGTCCACGTACCCCTCCACCCATTGTCCGAGCATGCTTCGGGTGTGTGTGACCAGATCGGTCACGACATTGATGCGCTGGTTGACGTTCGACGCGACGAGACGCAGCTCTTGTAGCGCATCGTCGATGAGACCAGACGACTCGCCGAATCCCGTTGCCGCCGCACCACTGTGACCGTCACCGAGCGCACTGAGAACCGCCGACAGCTCCTGCTGAACGTTGGTCACATCGGCAATGCAGTAGCGCCAGAAGGTGGCCTCGGCGGAAGCTGCGGCCGGGTCACCCCGGAGCGCATCGAGTGGTTCTTCGAGGAACTGCACATGCTCGACCAGGAAGCCCAATCCGGCGTCGTGGAGGCGAGTGAGCGGTTTCAGCTCGGCGTCAAGGGTGTCCACCGAGCCCTTCACCAATCTTCGTCATCGCGGCCGCCGTCTGATCCTCAGCGTCGGCAATCTGCCGGGCCTGATCGTGCAGACGCTGTCCCGTCTCCACAATGACATCGCCAAGGGTCCGGACCGCGTCCGTCAACTGGTCAATGCTCCCCCGCACGGATATTACAAAATCCGACGACACCGCCCCCAGGTCCTGTTCGCCAAGCCCCTCGCCGTGCTGATCGAGCAGGAGTTGTACCGATCCCCCAACGCCCTCAAGATTTGCCGCCTCGTGCAACACCACATCGCGGTCAAACCGGAAGTTTCCGCTCATCCCCCCGCTCATGACGTCGGTCCCAGATGCTCACCCTCCCCCAGGTGCCCCCCGTCCAGGTAGCCCTTGACGTAATCCATGGCTGGTCCGTCGCCGGTGAGGTCATGCAGCGTGCTGTGGATCTGGCTGGCCGCATTGACCTGCGCCGCGGCAATGGTCCTGGTGATGATCGCCGACAGATCCCGCGCGTCCATCGACAGCGTCGCCTCGTCCAGGTCCAGTGCCTCGATGCGTCCGCCCGACCCAACGGTCACCGCCACGCCCAAATCATCCTTCGCATGGCCGCGAACCAGCCCCACGGTCTGCTGCACATACTGGGCACGCTGCCCAAGAACCTCCAGGCGATCCTGGTATTCACGAATCCATTGGCGGGGGTCACCACGGCACTCCGACATGACGAGGGGCTCCTTTCCGGTGGTCACGGACGGTGAAACGGGAACGTCCCCTCCGCGTCCCCGGTCCACCGACCGCTGCTGGCATCTGTCGATTTCTGTGCCATACATAGAGATTGATGGGTTGAGGACGCCAATCGGTTCCATGAATTTTGAAGAAATTTCTTCGCAAATAAGAGAAACATGGACTACCTGCGACGATATCTGATGCAGAAACAAAACAGCGGACTACCTGTGTAGTAGTCCGCTGCCGGTGAAGCGAGGTGACGCTATCCGCCGAGCTTGATCTCCAAGCCGACGCCGACGATCGAGATCACCCAAATAGCGGCGACGAAGTAGGTGAGCCGGTCTAGGTTCTTCTCCACCACGGTGGAACCGGAGAGACTGGACTGGACGCCACCACCGAACAGTGTGGACAGGCCGCCGCCCTTAGCGCGGTGCAGCAGCACCAGCAGCACCAGCAGCAGGCTGCTGACGATCAGGACGATCTGCAACGCAAATTCCATGGGGGTCAGCCTACCGGCTTAGCTCCCGCCGCCTGCGCAGGGACGCCGGTCAGCTCACTTCGGAACTATCGGCCAACCAGGTGTTGCATTGCCACAGGCGATTCTTCAGCGAGCCGTGTCGCCACCATGACTCCGCATGCTGATTGGAACCGTGGTCACGCTTCGACTGCTGTCCATCACCTCGATCTTGGTCGTTCCACGCGAGGTCGAGTTCATGCTGGGTGATGGTGCCCCCACGTCGAGAGCCGAGAAACATCCCGGAGAAGCATTGCGCTTGTAGCTCTGCACGCCGGGACAGCTCGAGCCCCTGCGGAGAATCCACACCCGCACGCCGTCGCTGATTCCAGTATTCGGACCAAATGCCGCTGAGCTCTTGGCCGTGGTGTCCATACTCGTGCGCATAGACAGCCAGGTAGATGCCGTCATGATTTCCGTACCTACTCGGCGAGGTACCCACGGTCGACATGTAGATCGTGTCGTTCGACGGACAGTAGAAGGCGGCCGTCTGCGTTCCGAAGTTCTTGTCTCCACACGGCGAATCCACATAGTTTCCGGCCACGACCAGTCCGGGCGACGACCATGGCAGATCGTGCCCGTCGAGTAGGCGCCGCCACTCCGGATCCATGCACCCGCGTAAGTCCCGGTAGAACGCGTCCGCGTGGGGAATGTCAAACGGCCAGGTACTCGTCGAGCAGGGCGCGTTGGTGAATCCCCAGTCCCCCTGAAACAACGGGTTGTTGCCGAGCGCAGCGACCGGCTTCGGTCTCGGCGGAGGTGGTGGCGGGGGCAGTGTCCATTGGGTCGTGGTGGACGTTCGCCGCGACGTGGCCGTTGTCGAAGCGCTCGACGCGGCCGCACTGCGCGATGCCGTCAGCGGATACCGGTAGGACGACGTCTGTGCCCTTGTCGCGGAGGTTCGGGTTGAGCCGCCCTCGCTAACGTCCACGGCTCGTTTGACGAGCACCGCAACCACCGTGACCACCACGAGCCCGAAGGCCACAGCACCGATGATTAGGGCGGTCGCAATACCCCCGCCACCCCGGCCACCAGGGGGCTGCCGTAGCGGCAGCGGGCGATACCCGTAGGCAGCGGGCGGTGGATACACCGGACGCGCCGGCGGCAACTGATACCCGGGCGACATGGGGGGCGGTGGATACCCGGTGAAGGAAGGAGCCTGCGGCGGACGCCAACCACGTTGAGGTGGAGCCATCGGCATCGGGGCGGGGCCCGGTAACGGGGCATTCCATCCGGGCACCGGCCTGGGCCTGCCGTACTGCCGCATTGGCTCCATCGCGTTCCCCCCGCTGTCCCCGACACATCCTGCGAATGCGGGCCAGCATATCGCTGACCTAGGGTTACCGGCGTGGGAGAGATTGCGCGCGGGGCGCCTTTGCGGCTTTT
This sequence comes from Mycobacterium sp. NPDC050853, assembly GCF_040653875.1. Classification (NCBI taxonomy): domain Bacteria; kingdom Bacillati; phylum Actinomycetota; class Actinomycetes; order Mycobacteriales; family Mycobacteriaceae; genus Mycobacterium; species Mycobacterium sp. NPDC050853. The sequence continues at coordinate 64,630 of NZ_JBFAGW010000007.1, read as the reverse complement.
GATGTGTCTGTCGGTTTGTGCCGGATGGCTTATCGCCGCGACACCGGTGCGCGCAGACGACCCGATCGGCACCGTCGCTGTTGCCATGAACCTGGCCGACGACGGCACACTAAATGTCACCGAAACCATCGCTCCCGCTAAAGATCAAGTGCTGCAACGACGTCTCCTGCTCGACGTGGCTGCCGAAGGCAATAGGATTCAGCATTTCGAAGTCGACAAGGTTGCTACCACCGGTGACGCAGAGGCTATCTCGGACGGCAAAGCGCTGACCGTGGTCGCTCATGGCCCGGCCACCGTCGCCTACGCCGTCCGGGGCGCTGTTGCCGATATCGGCGATCGGCAACAGGTGTCGTGGCCCTTCGCATCCGGTTGGGGCTCCGGCCTGCAGAATGTCACAGCATCCTTCGCCTCTCCCACCACCAAACCCGACTCCCCCGAGTGCGCCCTCGGTGCACCCGGTGCTCAAACTCGTTGCACTGCAGCTCAGATCGATCACACCGGGGTTATCCGAGTGCAGCAGGCTGAACTGCCGCCGGAGACGATCGCCACCTTCACCGTCATGCTGCCGTCCGGCACTGTCCCCGCGAGTGCCGTCTTCACGACGATCCCGGGTCCGCCAGGTCCCTTTGCCCTGACCTGGCTGTCGATAGCCGCACTGGCGGGTCTTGGCATCATCGCGGCCGCGATGACAGGCTGGGTGATAATCGCGCGCCGCCGCGATGCGCACGCCGCCGAAATCCCTGTCGCCCCAGTCGATCCCTTGTTACACGATGAGAACGGAACAAGATTCGCAGCGCCGGACGGGGTGCTCCCCGGGCAGGTCGGCACCGTCGTCGACCTGCGGGTCGATGCCGTGGACCTGACCGCGACGATCGTCGACCTGGCGGTCCGCGGATACCTATGGATCGCCGAAACAACCGGCTCCGGTGGGCAACTCGACTGGCAGATATCTCGTCGTGCACCCGAAGACAGCCTCCTATCCGTCTACGAGACCCGGCTTCTGGGCATCCTGCTTCCCGATGACACAGAGACGGTGTTTCTGTCCAGCCTCCAAACACCGGGCTCTCGACTGGATCTCGGCAGTCTCGCCGAGGCGATGTACGCCGACGCGCAACTCAACCGGTGGTTTCGACGCTCACCCGAACACCTGGGCACACTGACGCGCTGCGGAATCGGCGTGCTGCTCGCCGGTCTCGTGCTGACCACCGTGCTGGCGCTTAGCATCGGCAGCGCCATGATCGGGGTCGCGGTATGCGGCGTGGGCGCCTTTTGTGCGCTGACCGGCATGCTGCTTCCGGTCCGGACCGCACGTGGTCAGTTGCTGGTAGCCCACGTGGCAGCGCTGCGTGGATACCTACGCGAGCTCGACCTTGAGGCTCTGGCCGCCGAGGACCGGGAGATCGTCCTGACCCGGGCCGCGCCCTACGCCGTGGTTCTTGGTCAGCTCGGCGGATGGCTCAAGGCAATCGAGACACTCGACACCACCGCCGACGGTTCACCTGGAATCGACTGGTATGACACCGTTTCCACGGACAATGAACGCAAGGACCTGACAGCAAGCACGGCCGATATCACCGCGCACCTGCCGGCCTTCCTCACCGCCCTCGACGGAGTGATGGCGCGCGGCGCACACCTGCAGAACCTGTCGCAGGGCTGAGCTACAGCAGCGGTCCGCCCGCGGCGATCGCCGACATCTGGGCGAACTGCTCACCGTCCAGTGATGCGCCGCCGACCAGGGCACCGTCGACATCCTCTTGCGCGATGAGCTCGCCCACGTTCTTGGCGTTGGCGGAGCCGCCGTACAGGACGCGCACCGATGCCGCCACATCCGCGTTGGCGATCTGCACCAACTCGGCGCGGATCGCTGCACACACTTCCTGCGCGTCGGCGGCACTGGCCACCCGGCCGGTGCCGATGGCCCACACCGGCTCGTAGGCGATGACGACCTGTGCGACCTGCTCGGCGGACAGCCCGGCCAGCGAGCCGCGCAAAGAGTTCACGTTGTATTCGACGTGGTCCCCCGCTTCGCGGATATCGAGGGCTTCACCGATGCAGACGATCGGCGTCAGACCGTGTTTGAGTGCCGCGGCCGCCTTGGCGGCGACCAGAGCATCGTCCTCGGCGTGGAACTGGCGACGCTCGGAGTGCCCCACGACGACATAGGTGGCACCCAGCTTGGCCAGGAACACACCGCTGATCTCACCGGTGTAAGCGCCCGAGTCGTGTACCGACAAGTCCTGTGCGCCATAGGTAAGACGTAGTTTGTCCCCGTCGACCAGGGTCTGCACGCTCCGAATATCGGTGAACGGCGGAATGACCGTCACGTCCACCTTGTCGAAATACTTGTCCGGCAACGAGAATGCGATCTTCTGCACCAAAGCGATGGCCTCATAGTGGTTGAGGTTCATCTTCCAGTTGCCGGCAATCAGCGGCTTACGTGACATGTACCTAGCTCTCTAGTACGTCGATACCCGGAAGGGACTTGCCCTCAAGGTATTCCAGCGAGGCCCCACCGCCGGTGGAAATGTGGGAGAAACCGTCGTCCGGCAGGTCCAGCGCGCGCACCGCGGCTGCCGAATCGCCGCCGCCGACCACACTGAACGCACCCTTTTCGGTGGCCGCGATGATGGCCTCGGCCACACCCCGAGTGCCCTCGGCGAACGCCGGGAACTCGAACACGCCCATCGGTCCGTTCCAAAAGATGGTCTTGGCGTTGGACAGCACAGCGGTGAATCGCTTCACCGACTCCGGTCCGATGTCCAAGCCCATCTTGCCGTCCGGAATAGCATCAGCGGCAACGATTTCCGATGGTGAATCGGCCGAGAACTCGTCGGCCGCCACAATATCCATCGGCAGGTGGATCACATCGGCGTAGGTGTCTAGAAGCTTGCGGCAGACGTCGATCTGGTCCGGTTGTACCAGCGACTTGCCGACCGGCAGCCCCTGTGCGGCCAGGAAGGTAAAGCACATCCCGCCGCCGATCACCAGGCTGTCCGCCTTGGTGGCCAGCGACTCGATAACCGCCAGCTTGTCCGAGACCTTCGACCCGCCGAGTACAACCGCGTACGGACGCTCGGTGGAGGCCGTCAGCACGCGCAGTACTTCCACCTCGGCGGCCACGAGCCCGCCGGCGTAATGCGGCAGCAAGGTCGCTACGTCGTAGACGGAGGCCTGCTTGCGGTGCACCACCCCGAACCCGTCGGAGACGAAGGCGCCACCGGTACCCGTTGGGCCGCTGACTAATTCGGCCAGCTCCTGCGCAAGTGCCAGTCGCTGCGCATCGTCCTTGCTGGTTTCCCGTGGGTCGAACCGGATGTTCTCCAGCAGCAACACGTCACCATCGGTCAGACCCTCGGCACGCGCGAGTGCATCGGTCCCGACGACATCGCCCGCGACCTGCACGTGCTGACCCAACAGCTCGCTGAGCGCCGCGCCCACCGGAGCCAGGGACAGCTTCGGGTCCGGCTTACCGTCCGGGCGGCCCAGATGCGCGGTCACGATGACCTTGGCCCCGGCACCCGCGAGCGCGCGGATGGTCGGGACCGAGGCCACGATGCGGCCGGGATCCGTGATGTTGAGATTGGCGTCGAGCGGGACGTTGAGGTCCGACCGGACCAACACGCCCTTGCCCGAAACTCCCTCGGTCAGCAGGTCGTTGAGCGACTTGATGCCCATGCGGCTAGAGCGACTTGCCGACCAGGCCGACCAGGTCGACGAGGCGGTTCGAGTAACCCCACTCGTTGTCGTACCAGGAGACCACCTTGGCCTGGTTGTCGATCACCTTGGTCAGCCCCGCGTCGAAGATCGAGCTATGCGGGTCGGTGACGATGTCCGAGGACACGATCGGCGCGTCGTAGTACTTCAAGATGCCCTTGAGCTTGCCCTCCGCAGCGGCCTTCATGGCGGCGTTGATATCGGCAGCGCTAGCGGCCTTGGCGAGCTCCACGGTGAGGTCGGTCGCCGAGCCCGTGGGGATCGGCACGCGCAGGGCGTAACCGTCCAGCTTGCCCTTGAGCTCGGGCAGCACCAGGCCGATGGCCTTGGCCGCGCCGGTCGAGGTCGGCACGATGTTCAGCGCGGCGGCACGGGCACGACGCAGGTCGCTGTGCGGGCCGTCCTGCAGGTTCTGGTCCTGGGTGTAGGCGTGGATGGTGGTCATCAGGCCCTTGACGATGCCGAACTCGTCGTTGAGCACCTTGGCCAGCGGTCCGAGGCAGTTCGTGGTGCACGAGGCGTTGGAGATGATGTTCTGGCTGCCGTCGTACTTGTCATCGTTGACGCCGAGCACGATCGTGATGTCCTCGTCGCTGGCGGGCGCGGAGATGATGACCTTCTTGGCGCCGGCGTCCAGGTGACCCTGCGCCTTGGCGCGCGCGGTGAAAATGCCGGTCGATTCGACGACGACGTCAACACCCAGGTCACCCCAGGGCAATGCCGCCGGCCCTTCGCGGACCTCGAGGGCCTTGATCTTGTGGTCGCCGACAACGATGGTGTCGTCGCCCTCCAGGCTGACGTCGTAAGGCAGCCGGCCCAGGATCGAGTCGAACTTCAGCAGGTGGGCCAGGGTGGCGTTATCGGTCAGATCGTTGACCGCGACAATCTCGATGTCGGTGTTGATCCCTTGAGCCTTCTGCGCGTCCAGTGCCCGAAAGAAGTTCCGGCCGATCCGGCCAAACCCGTTTACGCCTACCCGGACAGTCACGTAGCGCTCCCTCTTTGTCGGTTTCTCATGTGGTGTACCCGTTATCGGCACTCACATTAGCCCAGGGGGTGCGCCATTTCGTCCCGGCCCAGTCGGGCGACGATATGGGCGACGACCGCCAGTACCAGAGGCGCGACTCCCGCAATGACGAACACCGTCGTGTTGCCGATGACATGAGCCACCGGGACCACGAGCGCGAAGGAAGCGGGCAGACCGACCAGGGACACAAAGAAGTCCATGCTGGCCGCACGCCCGAGCATCTCCTCGGGTACCCGGCGTTGCATCAGGGTGCCCCAGATGACGTTGGCTGCCTGCATGGTGCCGCCCACGATGATCATCGCGAGGGCAATCATCCAGACATGACCGGTGAACCCGATGAGTACCAGGGGTAGCGAGCCTGCTCCCCACATCAGGATCATCACCGTCAGATATCGGCGAGCCAGCGGCAGCGAGGACACGATGAACGATCCGACCGCACCGGCCAGACCGAAGAACGCCAGCACGGTGGCATGTGTGCCGGGGTCACCGCCGTGGTCACGGATGACGAATGGCAGCAGGATCTCGATGGGGCCGACGACCACCAGTACATAGCCGATCGCGAACAGCAGAGTGGCGAAGAACCAGGTGGTTCGCACCATGTATCGGAACCCGTCCGCCAGGTCGGTGAGTGCCCGGCGCAACGGATGCAGCTTCACTTCCGCCGCGGCGGCCGGCTCGTGGTTGTGCCGGACCAGCAGCAGGCAGCAGAAGCCGGCCGCGGCGAGAACGCCCTCCAGAAGGAACGCACCGCCCGGCGACCACACGCTGACTATGGCCGCGCTGACCGCGGGCCCCGCCGCCAGCTGCATCACCGGCCGTAGTACACCTTCAATTCCGTTGGCGGCCAAAAGTTCATCGGCAGGCAACAGGCTCGGCAACAGCGCGGTGTAGGCGGGTATGTAGAAACCCTCGGCGATACCGAATAGCAGCGAGTTGAGCGCCAGATGCCATATGTGGGCCGTGCCGGTCAGGACGAGCGTCGCGGTGGCGAACATCAGCACGGTCTGCAACGCGAGCGAACACCGCATCACCCACAGCTTGGGCAGTCGGTCGGCGGCGACACCTGCGGGCAGCACACTGACCAGCAGCCCGACGCTGAACGCGGTGCCGACGACTGCCACCTGTGCCGGCCCAAGACCCATCCGAATGACCTGCCAGACGAGGGCCACCGTCCACATTCCGTTGCCCAGCAGCGTGACCGCCAGACCCAGCGTCAACCGTCGATAGTCGCGGTGCCGGAGGGGGCGTAACGCCCGCGGCAGGCGGGAGGATTGCTGGTGTGGCTCCTCGCCCGAAGAGTCCTCAAGGGACTCTTCGGTTTTCAACTGCTTGGAGATCTCCACCGGCCCAGCGTACGAAAGCACCCCGACAATTCGCCAACAGTTTTAGTCGGCGGCTGCCCTGTCGATCTAGGCCTCTTCGAGCAGCTCCGGGGTGACGGCGGATTCGGTGTCGGGGACACCCTCGGTCTTGGCCTTGCGATCGGCCATCGACAACAGTCGTCGGATACGGCCCGCGACAGCATCTTTAGTCATGACCGGATCCGCGAGGCGGCCCAGCTCCTCGAGCGATGCCTGACGGTGCTCCACACGCAGTTTCCCCGCCGCCGAGAGATGGTCGGGCACCGTGTCACCAAGGATTTCGAGCGCCCGCTCCACGCGGGCCGCGGCTGCGACGGCGGCTCGGGCCGACCTGCGCAGGTTCGCGTCGTCGAAGTTGGCGAGCCGATTGGCCGTTGCCCGCACCTCCCGCCGCATTCGGCGTTCTTCCCAGGTCAGCCGGGTGTCCTGGGCGCCCATCCGGGTGAGCAAGGCGCCGATGGCCTCACCATCGCGCACGACCACACGGTCGCTCCCTCGTACTTCACGAGCCTTGGCACTCACCCCGAGCCGCCGAGCCGCACCCACCAGCGCCAGTGCGGCCTCGGGCCCTGGGCAGCTGACCTCCAGCGCCGAAGACCTTCCGGGTTCCGTCAGCGAGCCGTGCGCCAAGAAAGCGCCCCGCCACGCTGCCTCGGCATCGGCGACACTGCCGCCGACCACCTGCGCGGGCAACCCGCGGACCGGGCGACCGCGCAGGTCGAGCAGTCCGGTCTGCCGGGCGAGGGACTCCCCGTCCTTGGCGACGCGCACCACATATCGGGTTGTCTTGCGGATACCGCCCGCCGACAGCACGTGCACGACGGCGCTGTAGCCGTACAGATCAAAGATGTCTTTGCGCAGGCGCCGCGCGATGCTGCCCTGGTCCACCTCCGCCTCGACGACGACCCGGCCGCTGACGATGTGCAGTCCGCCGGCGAATCGCAGCAGCGACGCGACCTCGGCGCGACGGCTACTGACCTGAGTCACCACTAGGCGGCTCAGTTCGTCCTTGACCTCGGCGGTCATCGCCACGTGGCGTCCCCTCTCTGGCTTCCGTGCTGCGTGTGTCCGCCGCCCGTTGTCAGGCGCGCCGTGGATTCGGCATCTACTGCTGCGGCCGGAGCCGCACTACTCGTCCGTATTCGATCCAAGACCGCCGCCAGTTTCGCGGGGTCATGTAAATGTGTACCAGGACGCGCAACATCAGCGAACTGAACCTGCGCATTGAACAAGGCGGCCGCTCTGGTCAAGTGGTCACGCTCGGTGTTGTCCGCTGACGCGGATTCGACGACGATGTCGTGCACGCCGAACTCGGGAGCGTGCTGCGAGAGTACGTGCAAATGGCGCTCGGCGGAAAAGCCCGCCGTCTCCCCCGGCTCCGAGGCAAGGTTCAAGATCAGGGCCTTGCGGGCTCGTGTCTGCTGCAACGCCGCAAAAAGATCGGGCACCAGGACATGCGGGATAACGCTCGTGAACCACGAACCAGGTCCCAGAACCACCAGGTCGGCGGCCATGATCGCCTCCACGGCCTGCCGGGTGGCGGGTGGATCGCCCGGGTACAGACGCACCCGGCGCACCTTGCCCGGCGTAGTCGCCAGGGCCACCTGTCCACGGATCACCCGGCTCATTCGTGGGTCGGACTCCAGGCCCGATACATCGGCCTCGATCTGCAGGGGAATCGGACACATGGGGAGGACGCGCCCGGTGATGCCGAGCATGCGACCCATCTCGTCGAGCGCGGTGACCGGGTCGGCGAGCATGTCGGTGAGCCCGGCCAGGATCAAGTTGCCAATCGGGTGCCCCGCCAACCCACCGCTGCCTCCCAGCCGGTGCTGAATGGCGGTCGCCCACATGCGGCCGCGCGGGCTGTCGGAGGCGAGCGCCGCCAACGCCATGCGCAGATCACCCGGTGGCACGATCCCGAGCTCGGAGCGGATTCTCCCGGACGATCCGCCATCGTCGGACACCGTGACCACGGCGGTGATGTCGTGGGTGAGCCGTCGCGCTGCCGATAACGTCGCGTACAGACCGTGCCCGCCACCGAGGGCAACGATGCTGGGTTCTCGTCGTGCAAACGGCTGATCGATGCCGGGGTTCATTCGCGCCCCAGGTCCCGGTGCAATACACGTACCGACAGGTCTTCGGAAACAAGGAGCCTCGACAGGGCCTCCGAGACAGCGACACTGCGATGCTTGCCGCCGGTACAGCCGACCGCAATTGTCATGTAGCGCTTTCCCTCTCGCCGGTAACCGTCGATCACGAGGTTCAGCAGCCGATGGTAGGTGTCCAAGAACTCGTCCGCACCGGGTTGGCTCAATACGTACTGGCTGACCGACGGATGCTGCCCGGTATGCGGTCGCAGCTCGTCCACCCAATGCGGGTTTGGCAGGAAACGGACATCGACGACCATATCGGCGTCCATCGGCAGCCCGTATTTGAATCCGAAGGATTCCACGGTAACGCTCAGATGCGCCACCGTCTCGGTGCTGAAGGCACGTTCGATGGCGGCGCGCAGCGCGGGCACAGGTAGCGAGGAGGTGTCGATGACCAGATCGGCCGAAGCCCGCAGGGTTGAGAGCAGCGCGCGCTCGGCGGCTATGCCCTCGGCAAGTGTTTGACCGCCCTGTAGGGGGTGGCTACGCCGGTTCTGTTCGTAGCGACGCACCAGGCTTTCGTCGGATGCCTCCAGGAACAGCACACGCGGGTTGATCCCCCGGGTAGCCAGGTCGGCACGCACCGACTCCAGGTCACCGTTGAAACCCCGGGACCGCACGTCCATCACAACCGCCAGCTGGGTGATGCGTGAACCGGCGGCAAGGCCGAGGTCGACCATGCGGGTGATCAGCTCGGGCGGCAGGTTGTCGGCGACGTACCACCCGAGGTCTTCGAGGACCTTGGCGGTGGTGCCTCGTCCCGCGCCGGATAGGCCCGTGACCAGGACGACGTCGATATCGGCGTTCGCGGTCTCGCTAGGGGGATGGAATGTCATCGACTCCATTTTCGACCATGGCGGGCGCCGGCGCTTCGGTTGCACCAGAAGTTGCACGCGAACTTGTCCTGAAACCGGCACCCGAAGCCGCACCTGTGTTGCCGACGAGTGCTTCACGAACTGCGAGCGCGGTAGCGGCGCCGATACCCGGCACCGTCGTGATCTCCTCAACGCTGGCCTTCTTGAGCTGCGCCACGGAGCCGAAGTGGGAGACGAGGGCCGCACGCCGGGCCTCGCCCAAACCCGGTATGCCGTCGAGTACCGAGGCCGTCATCCGCCTGGACCGCTTGCTGCGGTGGAACGTGATGGCGAACCGATGCGCCTCGTCGCGGACTCGCTGCAGCAGGTACAGCGCCTCACTCGTTCGGGGCAGGATCACCGGATCGGGCTCGCCCGGCACCCACACCTCTTCGAGTCGCTTGGCCAGACCGATCACGGCGACGTCGGTGACACCCAATTCGCTCAGTTCCGCGGCGGCGGCATTGACCTGCGGCGCACCGCCGTCGACCACAAAAAGGTTCGGCGGATAAGCGAATTTGCGTGAACGTCCTTCCGGAGCCGCGAAGCCGGCCACGTCCGACCCCGAAGCCGCGAAGCCGGCGACACCCGACGCAGCGGATATTTCCGCACGATCCTGTTGCTGATCCTGGACATGCCGGGCGAATCGTCTCCGGGTGACCTCCGCGATCGAGGCGACGTCGTCGGAGCGACCTTCGCCCGCAGCCTCTTTGATGCTGTAATGGCGATAGTCGGTCCGACGGGACAGTCCATCCTCGAAGACGACCAGCGAGGCCACCACATCGGTGCCCTGGACGTGGCTGATATCGATGCATTCGATGCGCAGCGGTGCCTGCTCAAGGCCCAGTGCATCCTGAAGCTCCTGCAACGCGGCAGATCTCGTGGTCAGATCGCCCGCACGCTTGAGCTTGTGCTGGGACAGGGCCTCTTTCGCGTTGCGCTCTACCGTCTCCGCGAGCGCCTTTTTGTCGCCGCGCTGCGGGACGCGCAGGCTGACCCGTGAACCCCGAAGACCGGTCAGCCAGGAGGTCATACCCTCGGCATCGCGCGGCAGTACCGGCACCAGGACCTCGCGCGGCACCGGCGCCAGGTCCGTGTTGTCCGTGTCCGTGTCGGCAACGTGGGCGAGATCGGCCTGGTCCCCGTAGAACTGGGTGAGGAACTGTTCGACCAGCCCCTTGAGATCGGAATCACCTGGGTCGCCGGATTTTTCGACGATCCAGCCGCGTTGACCACGAACCCGCCCGCCACGAACATGGAACACCTGTACGGCGGCTTCCAGCTCGTCGTCGGCGAAGGCCACCACATCGGCATCGGTGCCATCGCCGAACACCACGGTCTGGCGCTCCAGAGCACGCTGCAGCGCAGAGATGTTGTCCCGCAGTCGCGCGGCCCGCTCAAAATTGAGTTCCTTGGAAGCATGATTCATTTCACGTTCCATGTCGCGGACCAAGCGATCCGTCTTGCCCGCCAGGAAATCACAGAAATCAAGCACGATCTCGCGGTGCTCTTCGGCGCTCACCCGCCCGACACAGGGCGCCGAACACTTCTCGATGTATCCCAGCAGGCAGGGTCGATCAATCTGCTTGTGCCGCTTGAACACTCCGTTGGAGCAGGTACGCGCCGGAAACACCCGGGTGAGCAGATCGAGGGTCTCCCGGATGGCCCAGGCGTGCGAGTACGGACCGAAGTAACGCACCCCCTTGCGTCGGGGTCCGCGATAGACAAACAGCCGCGGATACTCCTCGTTCAACGTGACGGCCAACACCGGATACGACTTGTCGTCGCGGTAGCGGACATTGAAGCGCGGATCGAACTCCTTTATCCAGTTGTATTCCAGCTGCAGAGCTTCGACCTCGGTGCCCACCACGGTCCACTCGACGCTGCCCGCGGTGGTGACCATCTGCCGGGTGCGCGGATGAAGGCTCGCGATATCAGCGAAATACGAGGTAAGCCGGCTGCGAAGGCTCTTGGCCTTACCGACATAGATGACCCGTCCGTGCGGATCGCGGAATCGATAGACCCCCGGCTCGACGGGTATCGAGCCGGGAGCCGGTCGATAGGTCGAGGGATCGGGCACGTATCAAGGCTAGTCCGGCGGTCCGACGCCCAAGCCCACCGACAGATCGGGAAGCACGATCATTCGGTCCCCGATAGACGGACTTCCCTGGAATCTCAAGGAAGTCGCCTGACGTCGATTTCATGATCCGCTAATCTCAGAGAATCCCATCAACGCCGAGGCTAAGGAGCGACAACGGTGCGTAGATTGCCCACGGGAGTCATTCCCGCACTAGCCGCCGCGGCGGCAGTCCTATCCCTGGCCACCGCGATTCACGCCCTGGCCCGGCCGTCCAACGATGCCGATGCCGTCATCAACAGCCTGCAGTCCAGCGGCTATCGCGTGACCGTGACGCGGCTTGGCTCGGGACATCCCGACAATTGTGTCGTCCAATCCGTCAATCAACAGTCGCCGGTCTCCAATGTCGCCAGTGCCCGCGATATGCGAAACAGGCCAACATCGGTTCCCGTCTCCACCAAGGTCGCCCACGTCACGCTGGCGTGCTAACAGATAAGGACGAGTTGGATGAAAATCAGCGTTAGCGCCCTGGCAGTCGCCCTAGTCGCGATGAGCGGAATCGCGGTGTCTCCTGCGATCGCCGCCGCCGACCCCGATACCCCGGCGCCGACACCAGAATCTGAAACCTCCTCTCGGACAGCGATACTCCCGGTCTTCCCACATGAGGGTATCCGCGTCAGGACCGGGAAACCCGGAGAGCTGCTGACGATCCGGCTGCCCGATCAAACTCCCCTGACGCCCGCAGAATGGGGTCCAGACGGGGAGGCGACCTACCGATCGGCGGACACCGACTACACCGTGACGCCTCTTGTCGACGGTGGCGAGTACTTCACCATCGTCAAGAAGAATCCGTCCGACTCGTTCGATTACGACCTGCACCTGGGACTCCCCGCGGGCACGCACTGGGTGCGCCATAACACCACCCTGCTGATCGAATCCGATGGCGCCGGACCGGATCAGCCGGCCCTGCTGATCGGAATGTTCGCATCACCCAAGGTGACCACCGGCAAGGGCGCCGAGATTCCGTTGACCGTCAAGATCGATCCCGAAGGCGAGGTGGAGTTCTCCGCCCAGAGCCCCGAGCTCGTCAACACGCCCGTCGAAATCGGATTCTCTTACCACCCGGTGGATACCGCCCCCTAGCCGCTAACGTCATGGAACTGTGAGGACTCCGACGGGACCATTGGCCTTGCCGCTAGCCCGACCAATAGCACTAGCCGCTGTCGCGCTTCTCGCCGTCGCTGGCTGCTCGACCGATCATGCGACGCGGCCGGGCACCGGATCAGAGCCGTGCAGCATCGTCACCAATGGCACCCCCGTGACGAAAACCGCTGTCGCCGGCACCACGACGGCGCGCAATATCTCCACCAATCCCGAGGTGGCCACCGGTTATCGCCAGGGCATGTCAGCGGTCCGCACCGCGAGCTACGCCGTCGCGACCGCCAACCCGCTGGCCACCCAGGCCGCCTGCCGGGTGTTGCGTGACGGCGGATCGGCCGCCGACGCTCTGATCTCCGCGCAAGCGGTGCTCGGGCTGGTCGAACCGCAATCCTCCGGTATCGGCGGCGGCGGGTTCCTCGTCTACTACGACGCCGCAACGGGCGCTGTCGAGGCATTCGACGGCCGAGAGGTCGCACCCGCCGCGGCCACGGAGAACTATCTACGTTGGATCGACGATGCCAACAGGGCCGAACCCGCACCCGACGCACGATCATCTGGCCGTTCGATCGGCGTGCCCGGAATTCTCCGAATGCTCCACGACGCGCATGCCGAACACGGCACCGTGCCCTGGCGCGACTTGTTCACTCCGGCAGTTCAGTTGGCCGATGAGGGTTTCGAGATCAGTCCACGACTTGCGGCCGCGATCACCGATTCCGCGACCAGCCTTGCCGTCGACCAGGAAGCCGGAACGTACTTTCTCAATTCCGACGGATCGGCGAAATCCGCCGGGACAAAGCTCACCAATCCCGCCTATGCGAAAACCCTTGGCGCCATTGCCACCGACGGACCGGATGCCCTGTACCGGGGTGCGATTGCCGAGGACATCGTCGCCGCGGCAGCGGACACCTCCGCGGGACGCACCCCGAGCCTGATGACGACCGCAGACTTGGCCGGGTATACGGCCAAGAAGCGTGAATCTCTCTGCACCACGTACCGCGACCACCAGATCTGTGGAATGCCGGCGCCCTCTTCGGGCGGTATCGCCGTCGCCGCCACCTTGGGCATCCTGCAGAACTTTCCAATGGCCTCGTACCGACCCACCGATATCGATCTCGACGGCGGAAAGCCGACCGTCGACGGCGTCCACTACATCGCCGAGGCCGAGCGGCTGGCCTACGCGGACCGCGACAAGTACGTCGCCGATACCGATTTTGTTGCACTGCCCGGGAATTCACCAGACGCGCTGCTCAACCCGACCTATTTGGCGGGACGCGCCAAGCTGATCTCCGGCGAGAAGACCATGGGCACAGCGAAGCCCGGTGAATTCGATATCCCGCTGTCCGAAGCAGTCTCCACTCCAGAGCACGGCACCAGCCAGATCACCGTCGTCGATGCACGTGGTAACGCGGCATCGCTCACCACCACAGTCGAATCCGCCTTCGGCTCCTTCCACATGGTCGATGGCTTCATCCTCAACAACCAGCTCACCGATTTCTCGGCCGAGCCGGTGGGTAAGGACGGGCTTCCGATTGCCAACCGCCTGCAACCAGGCAAACGGCCGCGCAGTTCCATGGCCCCTACCCTGGTCTTCGAACGCGCAGAGTCCGGCAAGCGTGGTGCGCTGCTGTTGGCACTCGGGTCACCGGGTGGTGCGGTGATCATCCAATTCGTCGCGAAAACCCTGGTTGGCATCCTGGATTGGGGACTCGACCCGCAGCAGGCGGTATCGATGGTGGATTTCGGCGCCAACAACTCCACCAAGACCAATGTCGGCGGTGAGCACCCCGGAGTCGACGCCCGCGACAACGGCGCCGACGATCCACTGGTCCAGGGGCTGCGCACGCGCGGCCATGCCGTTGACGTCTCCGATCAGTCCAGTGGCCTGTCGGCGCTGGTGCGGCGGGGGCCCGGATGGATCGGCGGCGCGGATCCGCGCCGCGAGGGCCTCGTCATGGGCGACACCGGCTAGGAAACCGAAGTCAGCCCAGCTCCCTCTGGCCGGCATCGTCGATCGCGTAGGCGCGCGAGGTGTCCTTGAGCGACACGCCGGAACGGCCTAACCGATGCGCGCCGCTGACGAGGCTCGCCGCGATGTGCGCGGCCTCCCGGTAACTGAGCCCGTCGGGCGGGTGGATGTTGGAGATGCAATTGCGGTCGGCGTCGGTGCACCCCGTACGCGGCAGATGCGTGAGGTAGATACCGAGACTATCGACGACACTGAGTCCGGGCCGCTCGCCGATGATCACAATCAGCGTGCGGTACCTCCCCTGCGCGGCGATGTGGTCGCCCAGCGCTACCCGGGCCTGCGTGGCGATCACCGGAGCAGCCAGGGTGTATGAGTCGGCGAGCTGCGAAACGAGTTCGCGCACGAGCGGGACAGCATGACGCATGAGGGCCGTAGGCGACAGACCATCGGCGAGCACGAATCCGATATCTGGCGCACCGCGCGGCACCGCAGACAAATCGGAGGGCAACCTGCCGAGGTCAGGTCTGCGCAAATACTCTTCGCGAGAGCTCACTTGGCTGGTAACCACCGTGGGCGTCCCCAGCCCGACCCGGCCGACTTCGGCGGCCAAACGCTCCGCGTCCAGGGGCACATGCACAGCATCACGGGCCGCCGCGTGGGCAGCCGCCAAGTCCAGGACGTCCCGAGTGTGCAGCCCATTGCCGGCCCGGTCCAAACCGATCCGGGCTTGGGTGTTCAACCGCAGTTCTTTCCAAAACTTCTGGCGGGCAACATCACCGGTCGTCATTGGGCGCCCGACGTGGTCAGTGCACGCAACGGCGAGCTCGCCACGTCGAAAGGTGTGAGACGGCCGCCCTCGTCGATCATTCCGATATCGTGCAGCCACTGCTCGAACTCTGGTGCCGGACGCAGGCCCAGCGTCCGGCGCGCCTGCAGGACATCGTGAAACGACAGACTCTGATAGCCGAGCATGACATCGTCGGCACCGGGGACGGTGATGACAAACGCCACTCCCGCGGCGGCAAGCAGGATCAGCAATGCATCCATATCGTTCTGGTCGGCCTCGGCGTGGTTGGTGTAGCAGACGTCGACACCCATCGGCAGGCCGAGCAGCTTGCCGCAGAAGTGGTCCTCCAATCCAGCGCGGATGATCTGTTTGCCGTCGTAAAGGTATTCCGGCCCAATGAATCCGACGACGGTGTTAACCAAGAACGGCTCTAGGTCGCGGGCCACCGCGTAGGCGCGGGCCTCTAGTGTCTGCTGGTCCACTGGTTTACCGCCGGTACCCATATGGGCGTGGGAGCTCAACGCCGACCCCTGCCCCGTTTCGAGATACATGACGTTGTCACCGACGGTCCCCCGGCGCAGCGACCTGGTCGCATCGCGGCCTTCACGCAGCAGCGCAATGTTCACTCCGAATGCAGAATTGGCGCCCTCGGTGCCGGCGATCGATTGGAACGTCAAGTCGACCGGCGCTCCCCGTTCGATCAATCCGATCGTCGTGGTGATGTGCGAGAGAACGCACGACTGGGTTGGGATGTCGTAGCGCGATCTGATGGAGTCGAGCAGGTAGAGCAGATCCGATGTGGCGTGCGGTGAATCGGTCGCCGGGTTGATACCGATGACTGCGTCACCGCAACCAAGAAGCAGCCCGTCAAGCACGGCCGCAGCGACTCCGCGGGGGTCGTCGGTGGGGTGATTCGGCTGCAGGCGGGTGGCCAGCGTGCCCTTGCCGCCGACGGTGGTGCGGAAGGCGGCGGTCACCTGGATGGCGGCCCCGACCGCTATCAGATCTTGATTGCGCATGATCTTGCTAACCGCTGCCGCCATCTCGGGGGTTATCCCTGCGGTCACGGCGGCGATCCGCTGGGTACCGTCATCGTGGGAAGCTCTCTCCAACAACCAGTCCCGAAAACCGCCGACGGTCAGATGTGAGATGGCAGCGTAGGCCTGGCGGTCGTGGCTGTCGATGATCAGCCTGGTGACCTCGTCGGTTTCATAGGGCACCACCGTCTCGTTGAGAAAAGTACCGAGTGGCAGGTCCGCGAGAACCCATGCCGCAGCTGCCCGTTCGGCATCGGAGTCCGCCGCGCACCCGGCAAGTTGGTCACCTGAACGCAGCGGAGTGGCCTTGGCCATCACGTCCACGAGCCCGTCGAAGGTGTAGTTCACCCCAGCGACCTGCTGCCGGTATTTCACGTGAGCTCGCTCTCTGCCTCCGCGAGCATCGCGAACTCCTCATCCGGCGAATTCGCCACCAAACGATGGCGGCTATAGAGCGCGAAGTACACCATGAAGGCCGTGAACACGGCGAGGCACAGGCCCGCGGCCACCGGATTGACCAGGAATGTCGCGATAACGGCCAGCACCGCGATGAACAGGGCGAAGCCGGTGGTGACGATGCCACCCGGCGTGCGGTAGGGCCGCGGCATATTCGGTTCGCGCACCCGCAGCACGATGTGGCTGACCATCATCAGTACATAACTCAGGGCAGCACCGAAGACCGCCATGTTCAACAACAGATCGCCGTGCCCGGTCAGCGACAGCGCGAATCCGATGATGCCGGGGACGATCAGCGCCAGCGTCGGCGCTTTCCGGGAGTTGGTTACCGACAGAATCGTCGGGAGATAGCCCGCGCGGGAGAGCGCGAACAGCTGTCGTGAGTATGCGTAGATGATTGAGAAGAAGCTCGCGATGAGCCCGGCCAACCCGATGTAGTTGACCAACTTGGCGGCGGTGCCGTGACCGAGCGCCTCGACGAGTGGATTGCCTGAATCCGAAATCTGTTCCGCACCACCGGCTCCAGTGGTCAGAACCAGCGCCGCCGCACAGGTCACCAGCAGCACGCCGATCGCCGCGATGATCCCGCGCGGCACATTGCGTTCCGGGTTGGCGGTCTCCTCGGCGGCCAGCGGAACGCCCTCGACGGCGAGAAAGAACCAGATCGCGAACGGAATGGCGGCCCAGATGCCCAGGTAGCCATGCGGCAGGATGCTGGAAGCCCCGGCCGCAGTTTCGTCCACCGCGATATTGGTCAGGTTGTGGATGTCGAAATGGCCTGCCGCGGCGACCGCGAAGATCAGCAGGCCCACCAGGGCAATCGCGGTGATGGCGAACATCACCTTGAGCGCCTCACCGACACCGGACAGGTGAATCCCGATGAACAGGGCGTAGGCGGCCAGGTAGACCCACCATCCGTTGGTGATGCCGAACAGCCCGAGCGACTGGACGTACGCGCCGATGAAGGTGGCGATGGCGGCCGGGGCGATCGAGTATTCGATGAGAATCGCGGTGCCCGTTGCAAATCCGCCCCATGGGCCAAGCGCGCGGCGCGCGAAGGTGTAGCCGCCGCCCGCTGTCGGGAGCGCCGAAGACAGCTCCGCCATACCCAGTACCAGCGCCAAGTACATGCCGGCGATCACCACGGTGGCGATCGCCAGCCCGCCGAACCCGCCTTGGCCGAGGCCGAAGTTCCAGCCCGAATAGTCGCCGGACACCACATAACTCACCCCGAGGCCGGCCAGCAGCAGCCAGCCCGCACTCCCCGATCTGAGTTGGCGCTTGCGCAGATAGTCCGCGCTCTCCCGATGCTCCTCGACTATGCCGTGCTTGGTGGTCGCCATATCGTTTCCTTGCTCTCTGCAGTTCAATTCAGTGGGGTGACTTCACTTTCGGGGTGATGCCGAGATGGCGATGGTCAGAAGAATCCCTGGGCCTTGGAGCTGTAGGACACCAGCAGGTTCTTGGTCTGCTGGTAGTGGTCGAGCATCATCTTGTGGTTCTCGCGGCCGATGCCTGATCGCTTGTAGCCGCCGAAGGCGGCGTGCGCGGGGTACTGGTGGTAGCAGTTGGTCCACACGCGGCCCGCCTTGATATCTCGCCCGGCGCGGTAGGCGATATTGCCGTTGCGGCTCCACACTCCCGCACCCAGCCCGTACGGGGTGTCGTTGGCAATGGCGATCGCGTCGTCGTAATCGGCGAAGGAGGTCACGGCCAGCACCGGCCCGAAGATCTCCTCCTGGAAGATCCGCATCGAGTTGGTCCCGGCGAAGACCGTCGGTGTGACGTAGTAGCCGCCCGACAGGTCGCCGCCGAGTTCGGCACGCTCGCCGCCGGTAACCAGCCGTGCCCCTTCGGATTTGCCGATCTCGATATAGGACAGGATCTTCTCGAGCTGCTCATGGGAGGCCTGCGCCCCCATCATTGTCTCGGTGTCCAGCGGGTCGCCCTGGCGGATGGCCTTGGTGCGGATGGCGGCCAGCTCCAGGAACTCGTCGAAGATATCGGCCTGTATCACGCTGCGCGAAGGACAGGTGCAGACCTCGCCCTGGTTGAACGCGAACATCGTGAACCCTTCCAGGGCCTTGTCCTGGAAATCGTCACCGGCGGCCATCACATCGGAGAAGAAGAGGTTGGGGCTCTTACCGCCGAGCTCCAGTGTCACCGGGATCAGGTTCTGGCTGGCGTACTGCATGATCAAACGGCCCGTGCTGGTTTCTCCGGTGAACGCGATTTTGGCAATCCGGCTGCTGGATGCCAGCGGCTTGCCCGCCTCCACCCCGAACCCGTTGACGATGTTCACCACACCCGGCGGCAGGAGATCGCCGATGAGCGAGAACAGGTACAGGATCGACGCCGGGGTTTGTTCGGCGGGCTTGAGTACCACCGTGTTTCCTGCGGCGATCGCCGGGGCGAGTTTCCAACTTGCCATCAACAGCGGAAAGTTCCACGGGATGATCTGTCCGATGACACCGAGGGGCTCGTGAAAGTGGTAGGCGACGGTGTCCTCGTCTATTTGCGATAGTGAACCCTCTTGCGCCCGAAGGACACCGGCGAAGTACCGGAAGTGATCGACGGCAAGCGGGATGTCGGCGTTGAGGGTTTCGCGGATGGGCTTGCCGTTGTCCCATGACTCGGCGACGGCGATGGACTCCAGGTTGGACTCCATCCGGTCGGCAATCCTGTTGAGGATCAGTGCCCGATCGGCCGGTGAGGTCTTGGCCCAGCCGGTCGCCGCGGCGTGTGCGGCATCAAGCGCCTTCTCGACATCGGCTTCATCGGAGCGGGGTATCTCGCAGAACACCTGCCCCGTCACCGGGGTGCGGTTCTCGAAGTATCGCCCCTGGGCCGGGGGAACCCATTGCCCACCAATGAAATTCTCGTAGCGGGACGCAAAGGTCATCAGCGATCCCTCTGCACCCGGGCGGGCATAAACAGTCACGGCGGTCTCCTGCCTTCAAGACAACAAAT
This sequence comes from Mycobacterium sp. NPDC050853, assembly GCF_040653875.1. Classification (NCBI taxonomy): domain Bacteria; kingdom Bacillati; phylum Actinomycetota; class Actinomycetes; order Mycobacteriales; family Mycobacteriaceae; genus Mycobacterium; species Mycobacterium sp. NPDC050853. Next base: position 45,067 of record NZ_JBFAGW010000007.1, on the reverse strand, counting down.
GTGTCGGTGATCACTGAAGGTAGGTTTTGGCCCGTTGCAGCACGGTTGCAACTTTTCGTCCGGAGGCGGCAGTGCTCAGGCGAGATCGGAATCCAGCGCGATGAGGTGGCCGCGGGCTTCCGACCGGATTATCGCGCCCGCACCGTGATGATCGTGCAGTGCCTGCCACCCCTCGCGGTCATCGCGCGCCTCCGGCAGGTCGAGCCAGCGGCGCAGCAAGTGCAGCTCGCCGTCGGCAAGCACGGCGCCACGAAGGCTCGTGCTCAGCTCCAGGCGCAGTCGCGCAATGGCCGGCGCCGCGGAACGCGGTAACAACTGGCCCGAATAGGAGTCCATTGCCCTGGCGATATCACCGGCTCGCAGTGCGGCGAAGGCATCACCCATATCGCTTCCGACATGTTCGAGCAGCCGGTAGGGCCGGGACACGATCAACTCGTCTCCCACGATGCGGCGCAGTCGCGACATTTCCGCGCGGATGGTGACGACGTCCAGATCGTTTTCGTCGAGCAGCATCGCGAGATGATCGGCGCTCAGACCCTCGGGGTGGCGCAGCAACAGTGCCATGATCTCGGCGTGGCGACCGGATAGCCGGTATGCGCGCGTCCCGTGCTCCCCGTCGCCGGTATACAGAATCGGACGGTCGGCGCCGAGCAAGGTCAACCGCGGTTCGGTACCGCGCTCCGGGCGGCCCTGCCGCGGGTAGTTCAGGGCGATGAAATGCTCGACGGCAACCGCCGTTGCACGCACCAACGCCAGCGTCTGTGCGGAGGCAACGGCCGAACCGCCCGTCAGGTCGATACTTCCCAGGGGTCTGCCGGTCAGTGGGTCATGTATGGGGACTGCGGTGCACGACCACGGCCGGACGAGCCTGCAGAAGTGCTCGCTGCCACGGATCTGTACCTCGCGATCCAACGCGAGGGCAGTACCCGGGGCATTCGTGCCTACCGCCCGTTCGCTCCAGTCGGCACCGGGCACGAAGTTCATCGTGGCCGCCTTGCGGCCGGCTCCGGCGTCACCCTCCACCCAGAGCAGTGCGCCGTCCGCAGCGGTAACCCCCACAAGCACACCCGAATCGGTCGCGTGGTCCACGAGCAGGCGACGGATAACGGGCAGCGCACCGGCGAGTGGATGGCTGCTGCGCAGTTCGGACAGGCAGGTCGCGGCGGCCGCTTCACCCGGCCCGCGGTCGGGATCTACCCCGGTGGCCAGGCTTCGCTGCCAGCTCTCGGTCACGAGACGCGGCAGAGGTATCGACGCAAGATACGAACCGTCTACTTGACCCGCCACGAAGAGGTCGTGCGCGTTACGTACGGACGCCAGCGATGCGCGGGCAGCCGCGCGGCGCGCTGTAGTTCTCGTAGTCGCCACGGTCTCCAAGCTCTCTGCCCTGGCCATTTTCGCAGGCACGGTCGATATTGACACGATACTTGGACATCGACGCCCGGAATGGAAACTGGGTGAGATCGCTGGCCAACCGGGTCACGACGGGCACGCCTGCGCGCGGATTGCATCGAACACGGCGGGGTCGACCAACGCCGTGGTGTCACCAGGATCGCGGCCCTCGGCGATATCCCTGAGCAACCTGCGCATGATCTTGCCGCTACGGGTTTTCGGCAATTCGGGGACCACACACAGATCCCGCGGCCGGGCAATCGGTGATATCTCGCGGGCCACCTCGGCGCGCAATTCGCCGATCACGTCTGCTCTCGGCATGCCGTCATGCTGAGAATTCAGGATGACGAACGCGCAGATGGCTTGGCCGGATTGGTCATCGGTGACACCTACGACAGCCGCCTCGGCGACTCCGGCGTGCCCCACCAGCGCGGACTCAACTTCCGCCGTCGAGATCCGGTGACCGGACACGTTCATGACATCGTCTATGCGGCCCAGCAGCCAGATCTCCCCGTCACTGCCGTAGCGTGCGCCGTCACCCGCGAAGTACCAACCCTGCTCGGCGAATCGTGACCAGTAGGTCTGTACGAACCGGTCGGGATCACCCCAGATGCCGCGGGCCATCGCCGGCCACGGCTGATCAAGGACCAGATATCCGGCGCCTGCTCGGACTCACCGGAATCGGCGGACAGCCTGTTCCCGTCGTCATCAACGATGATCGCCGAGATGCCCGGCAATGGCCGCATCGCCGAGCCAGGCTTACATGAGGTGACACCGGGCAGCGGTGAGATCATCGCCGCACCGGTCTCGGTCTGCCACCATGTGTCTACGACCGGCGTGACGTCATTGCCCAATACCGTCCGATACCAACGCCACGCCTCCGGGTTGATGGGCTCCCCCACCGAACCGAGCAACCGCAGGCTCGACAGGTCATGCGCACCCGGGATCTGCCGCCCCCACTTCATGAAGGTGCGAATCAATGTCGGTGCCGTGTAATAGATTGTGACACCGTACTTCTCGATGATCTGGAAGTGTCGGCGCTCGTCGGGCCAAGCGGGTGTCCCCTCGTACACCACCTGGGTAGCGCCGTTGGCCAGCGGACCGTAGACGATATAGGTGTGGCCCGTGATCCACCCGATATCGGCAGTGCACCAATAGATATCGGCATCCGGCTTGATATCGAAGATGGCGCTGTACGTGAAGGCCGCCTGCGTCAGGTATCCACCGCTGCTGTGCACGATGCCTTTTGGCTGCCCCGTCGTGCCCGAGGTATACAGCAGGAAGAGCGGCTGCTCGGCGTCGAAGGCTTCCGGACGGTGCTCGGCGGAAGCGCGCCCAACGGTCTCGTGCCACCACGAGTCGCGAGTGCCGTTCCAGGCCACGTCGACACCTGTGCGGCGGACAACCAGAACGCGTGCGACGCCCGGCTGGTCGACGATCGCCGCGTCGACGGCATCCTTGAGCGGCGCAGCCTTCCCACGCCGGTACTGACCATCGGCCGTGATGACGATCTTGGCCCCGGCATCGGCGATCCGGGCTCGTAACGCGGATGCGGTAAACCCGGCGAAGACGACCGAGTGCATGACACCGAGCCGCGCGCACGCCAGCATCGCAACTATCGCTTCGGGGACCATGGGCATGTAGATCACCACACGGTCGCCGGCAACGGCCCCCAGCGCGGTGAGGGCATTGGCCGCGCGGCATACCTCATCCTTCAGCTCGGCATACGTGATGGCACGCGCATCGCCGGCGGGCTCACCCACCCAGTGGATCGCCACCCGGCCGCCATTGCCGGCTTCGACATGTCGGTCGACACAGTTGTAGGCCACGTTCAGGGTGCCACCAGTAAACCAACGCGCGAACGGCGCGCCGGACCAGTCGAGCACCTCGGTGAATTTGGTTTGCCAGGAAAGCCTTTCGGCTTGGCCGGCCCAGAACTCCAGTCTGTCGGACTCTGCCTGGCGGTAGAGCTCCTCGGTCGCATTGGCCCGCGCGGTGAACAGCGGCGCCGGCGGATAGTGAATGGCACCCGGGGAGGCTGTATCTGCATGAGGAATAGAGGTTTGCGCGGGCACCGGTTCTCCTTGAGTGTCGCCTCGTTGACAGCACCCGGCAGGAATCGCCATGGCGGCGGCCCGCGGATTATGTCGTTGGTGGCGGCACGTTATCGCCACAAAGGTTGCATCAAGGCTGCACATCACGGTCGCGATGACCCAGCCGGAGGCCCGCCGTGCCGATTAGGCCGTTGTTTGGTCCGCGTACTTGACCAACACTGCCCTGAGTGCGTCCATCGCGTCGACGGCCCGCTGCTTGTCGACCGTCTGGATCGCCATCAGTGGCTCATACTCGTAGTCCTCCAGATCCAGCCGCGCCCATTGCGCACCCGAAGGAAACGACACTCCCACCACCTCGGACCACGGAATGAGTTTGGGGCCAAGCACATTGCGCACCTCGATACCTGCCGCACCCGCGCGCACCCGCGGGCGGGCGAACATCAGGACGACGCACGCGATGACAATGCCCACCAGGGCAATACCAATCTGATCCGAGGTCTTGAATATCACCCCGCTGTTGGGCGAGATTTTGAGCAGCACACCCACCGCGATATGCGCGGCGGCGATGACGAAGGCGGCCGCGTATACGAAGTACGGCGATAAGTGAGGTTTCAGGACGATGTCCCAGTCAGAGTCGGCCATGCGTCACGTCCAGGGTTGACGGAGCCGACGCAGCGTCAGCGCGGTGTCCAGCGCCGCCGCCGCCGCCTGGGCACCCTTGTCTTCGGCAGACCCTGGCAGTCCGGCGCGGTCGAGGGCCTGCTGCTCGTTGTTCACGGTCAGCACCCCGTTGGCCACCGGCGTGCTGGTATCTAGAGAAACGCGGGTCAGCCCGGTGGTCACCGCATCACAGACGTAGGTGAAATGCGGTGTCTGCCCCTGGATTACCACTCCCAGCGCGACGACGGCGTCATGGGTGCGTGCCAGCGCCTGCGCCACCACCGGTATCTCGATGGCACCAAGTACCCGGACCACGGTCGGACGATCGATTCCCGCCTCGGTGGCGACGCGCTGCGCACCCTCCAGCAGTGCGGTACAGATCTGGTCATGCCATGTACTGGCCACGATCGCCAGACTGACACCCGATGCGTCACCGACCTTCAGTGACGGGATTCCATCGCCGCTCACGCGCCATCGGCCTCGGGATGATCATCGAGATCGGCCAGATCGTGCCCCATCCGGTCCCGCTTGGTGCGCAGATAGCGGATGTTCTCCGAGTTGGCGCGCACCGGGAGCGCTACCCGCTCGATGATGTGCAGCCCGTAGCCGTCCAACCCGACGCGCTTGGCGGGGTTATTGGTCAGCAGCCGCATGGACTTAACGCCCAGGTCAACCAAAATCTGTGCGCCCAAACCGTAGTCGCGCGCGTCGGCCGGCAGACCGAGCTTCAGGTTGGCGTCCACGGTGTCCTCGCCGGCGTCCTGCAGCTGATAGGCCTGCAGCTTGTGCATCAACCCGATGCCCCGCCCCTCGTGACCACGCATGTACAGCACGATGCCACGGCCCTCCTTGGCCACCATCTCCATCGCGGCATCCAGCTGCGGACCGCAATCGCAACGGCGCGAACCGAATACGTCGCCGGTCAGACACTCGGAGTGCACACGCACCAGCACATCGTTGCCGCCGTCTTCGGAGCCGGAGATATCCCCGAGCACCAGCGCCACGTGCTCCACATCGTCATAGATGCTCGTATAACCCACTGCACGGAACTCGCCGTGCTGGGTGGGGATACGCGCCTCGGCGATCCGCTCCACATGCTTCTCGTGCTTGCGCCGCCACTCGATCAGGTCAGCGATCGACACCAGTGCCAGGTTGTGTTCGTCGGCGAAGACCCGCAACTCCTCGGTCTGCGCCATGGCGCCCTCGTCCTTCTGGCTGACGATCTCGCAGATCACCGCGGCGGGTCGCAGTCCCGCCAGCTTGGCCAGGTCGACCGATGCTTCGGTGTGGCCGGGACGCCGCAGCACCCCACCTTCCTTGGCGCGCAACGGAACAACGTGCCCGGGCTTGGTGAAGTCGTCTGGGACAGTCGTGCCGTCCGCCAGCAACCGCATCGTCGCCGCGCGATCCGACGCCGAAATCCCGGTTCCAATACCGTTTTTCGCATCGACGGTGACCGTGTATGCAGTGCCGTGCTTGTCCTGATTCACCGCGTACTGGGGTAACAGCCCGAGGCGGTCGCAGTCCTCCCCGGCCAGCGGCACGCAGAGGTATCCCGACGTGTACCGCACCATGAAAGCCACCAATTCAGGGGTGGCCTTCTCCGCAGCGAATATCAGATCGCCTTCGTTCTCCCGATCCTCATCGTCGACAACGACGATGGCCTTACCGGCGGCGATATCGGCGACAGCGCGTTCGATGCTGTCCAACCTGGTCATGGGGACCACTCTCGTTAGGGGCGTGTGGGCAACTCAATTATGAACCACCGGGAATTCAATGATTCGAGCGCTGCTCACTCAGCGGAATCAGAAGCTAAGAACGGTGCTCGAGCAGGCGTTCGACGTACTTGGCGATGACATCCACCTCGAGATTGATCGTCGTCCCCACCGTCGCCGATCCGAGCGTCGTCAGTCCCAGTGTGGTGGGAATCAGCGACACCTCGAACCAGTCCTGGCCCAATCCCGATACCGTCAGCGACACCCCGTCCACGGTGATCGAGCCCTTTTCAACGACATATCTGGCCACCGATCCCGGCAGTGATATGCGCACCACCTCCCAGTTCTCGGACGGTGTGCGGGACAGCACCTCCCCGGTGCCATCGACATGTCCTTGCACGATGTGTCCGCCGAGACGACTGTTGACCGCCGCCGCGCGTTCCAGGTTGACCCTGGTGCCCGTCACGATCTTGTCCAGACTCGATCGCGAGAGTGTTTCTCCCATCACATCCGTGGTGAAAACCCCACCTGGTCGCACATCGACCACCGTCAGGCAGACGCCGTTGACGGCGATCGAATCGCCGTGTTTCGCATCCGATACGACCAGGGGGCCGAGCACGGTGAGACGGGCAGCGTCGCCTAGATCTTCCCTGCCCAGAATCTCGCCGAGCTCCTCAACGATTCCGGTGAACATGGAACAAGAGTAGGACTATCTACGCGGACCTAGGCGTGCGTACCCGCCTGGGCACAGGCCATCTGGGCCTTCTCCGCGTCGGCGTTGAGGTCATTGGCCTTCCCGTTCACACCATCGACCGGGGCCCGGACACCCATGAGGATCATCAGCTTGTTCGCGTTCGTCGCCCAGGAGCGGATCGGATCGGCGATCGCCGGGTCCAGATCCGGCGTGTTGGCGGCCTCATTCGCGAATTCGGCCGCCTCCCGCAGCGCGCTCCGGCCCGTTCCATTGCTGGACGACACGTAGGCGTCGCTGTAGTTGCCTTCCATACCCGCCAGGTTGTTGGCGAAGTCGGAGTAGTTCGTGGACGCGTAGTCGAGCGCCGTCGCGAACTTCGCGCACGCCTCAATGGCCGCCGGGGTGGCGCCATCCGAGGTCGGCGCGGGTGCGGATACTACGGCGGGGCCGGGCGCCTGAACGGTCTGCTGAACCGCCGGCTGTTCCACTTGATCTTGGCCATCTGGCTCGGCGTATGCCACGGGAAGTGTTGCCAACCCCATGCCGATCGCCAGCAGCGACGGCACCGCCGCCTTCCGACAGAGATGTAATGGCCTCATCGATTCCTCTCCAGATTCTCTGGTGCTGTTCGGCCGTGACCGTACCGGTAATTCCATACGGCGTCGCGTTGTGACAGCACCAATACCTGATAGTGAGTTGCGGAATTGTCACGAGTCTGAACGACCGTTGAACAACTGGTATACGAAGCGAATTCGACTGACCGTTGAAAAGTGTGCTGAATACCCCTACCCGGTAGGCCAAGACCGTCTTGACGACGCGGTAACGACATGAGTGGTTTTCGTCACAATCACCGAGGCAGGAGGCATTTCATGATTCAAATCAGCGCGGTTGGAACGGTGTGTACCGACGTACGAAATGGATAGACATTGGGCGATAACTGTTGTCCGTCCATTCACCCTTTGGAAACACAGCACCCCCAACATTCGTCGGGACAGCTTCCTCACAGAAGTCACGGACATCACCAACAATTGAGAGGCGCTACCGCACCATGCTGAAAAGTCTTATCACTCTGACTGCAGTCTGCGCGCTTACTGCTTCGGCGCCCCTCGCCCTAGCAGAACCCGGTGATGATCCGGCCCCAGTCCAGCCGGTGGCCGACGCACCGCCGCCCCCTCCCGTCGACACTGGCGCGATGCCATCGGCAGAGCCGGGTACCTTGCCCACTCCGGACGGCTGGATCCTCGCCGTCGCCGCTAAGGACGAAAGCCTGCTGCCGGTCGCCCCGCTGACCACCGCGCTGTCCTCACGCGAGTACATCGTCGGTGGCACGTTCATCGGTGGGGTGAAGGGTTCGGGTAAGACCAAGCTGGCCGGTGGAACGCTGGAGGCCGGGTACCAGATCGGCTGCGGTATCACCGGTGGTCCCGTGGAGCTCATGGGCGGCGTCGGCATCTCCCCCTCACTCAGCATGGCGGGCGTCCCCACCGCCAGCGCCAGCGTCATCGGCCAGATCAAGGTCGGCCTGAAGCCCGGTACCGTGACCATCGTTCCGGTCAACAAGAAGACCTTCGAGGGCACCACCTCGCGCACCACCATCACCGGTTTCCGTATCAAGATCGACGGCTGCGTCGGTCAGTCCTTCATCCGGTCATACGCAACCTTCACCAGCTCAACGGAAAACACCGATGACGTGGTCACCTACATGGGTATCACCAAGGCCGTCTGACGTCGATGCCCCACGCGCTTACAGCCACCCCAATGCCAAAGACCACGAGAGGCCTCACTCCCATGTTCAAGAGTCTCGTCACCCTGACCGCCGCGTGCGCACTCGCCGCATCGGCGCCGCTCGCTCTGGCGGACCCAGACGACCCACCACCCGTGCAGCCCGTGGCAGACGCCCCGCCGCCCGCAGACGGCCCGCCGCCCGACAACGGCGTTGTGGGCTCCGAGGACCCGGGCACCGTTAAGACCCCCGACGGCTGGGTACTCAGCGTGGGCGCCAAGGATGAGACCCAGCTGCCCATCCCGCCGCTGACCACCGCCGCCTCGTCCCGCGAATATCTCGCCGGTGGCACGTTCACCGGCTCGGCGAAGGGCGGCAGCAGCAAGCTGTCCGGTGGCACCCTAGAAGCCGGCTACCAGATTGGTTGCGGCATCAGCCTGAACACCGTCAAGCTGAATGGCTCGATCAGTCTTACTGCCGGCCTCGGCACCGCCGGTCTCACCAGTGTCGGTATGCCCATCCAGGGCCAGATCGAGGTGCACCCCCAGCCCGGTGAGGTCATCAACGTCTCGGTCGACAAGAAGAAGTACAAGGGCAGCGAAGCGCGTATCACCCTCAAGGACGTGCACATCAAGATCGACGGTTGCATCGGACAGTCGTTCCTGCGTTCGTACGCCGTGCTGACCAGCTCATCGAAGGACAACGACGATATCGTCGCCTACTACGGCGTCACGAAGACCGTCTAGCTAGACCGTCCGAACCGCATTCAGTACAAGAGGAGACGCAGCCATGAGGAACCCCGATCGTCCGTCCATCGTGAAGATCGGGGTGGCTGCGGCCCTTGCCGCCAGTGCGCTGCTCGCCTCGGCGGCCACCGCCGCCGGCGATCCCGGGGAACCAGACCCGGCGCCGGTGCCCGCGGCCGCACCTCTCCCGCCGGGTCCGCCCGGCCCGCCGGAACCACCGCCGGCATCGCAAATCGGCAATCCACTCGCTCTGTCCGGAACCGAGCAGGGTATCGGCGGCTTACCCGGCAACCTCGCCATCGTGGGTAACCCCAACCTGATTGGCCAGAACCCGGTACCGGCGGCACCGGCGGCCAATGCTCCCGTCGTCGCTCCGAACACCAGGGCGCTGAACAACCAGTACCTGTTGCCGCAGAACCTCAAGCCCGCAGAGCCCGGCAAGGGCGAGATCTATGGGGTCAACCCCGGAGAAGAGAGCGCCGATATCTCGGGCGGCGACTACCTGGGGCGGCTCGTGCGCGGTGTTCAGGACGGCCAATGGCGAGGTGGCATCGTAGGGCGAGGAACCAAGGAATCGCTTAACCAGCCGTTGCCTGGTACCGCCCCGCCTCCCGGCACACGCATCCCCGGCCTGGGTGATGACTCGCAGGGACCGGCCCCGGATCAGTGGCACTGGACCCCGCCCGAGGCACCCGAGGGCGCTCCTCCCATACCCGGCGCACCCCCTGCGCCGGCAGCACCGGCACCCCCCGCGTAACTATCGCCGAAGCGCCTTGCGCGCCAGATAGTTTCCGAAGAACTGGGCCGCTTGGACCAGCGCGATGATGATGACGGTTGACACGATCGTCACCTGCCAATTGAAGCGCTGGTAGCCCTGCACGATCGCGAAGTCGCCTAGGCCACCGCCGCCCACCAAACCCGCCATCGCGGACATGTCGACGATGCCGATGAGCACAAACGTGTATCCGAGGATCAACGGCCCCAACGCCTCTGGCACCAATAGCGTCGTGATGATGCGCAGCGGGCCTGCACCGACGGCACGCGCGGCCTCGATGACCCCGGGATCGATGGTCACCAGGTTCTGTTCGACAATGCGGGCGATCGCGAACGATGCCGCGACTATCATCACGAAGACCACGGCGGTGGTACCGATCGTCGTCCCCACCACCCCGAGCGTGATCGGCCCGAGGGCTGCGATCAACACAACGAACGGTATGGGCCGGACGATGTTGACCACCACATTGAGCAGCGCATGCAGTGCCCGATTCTGCAGCAGCCCGCCAGATCTGGTGGTGTACAACAGGACTCCCAACCCCAACCCGATAATGCCGCCCACCACCAGAGTGATCGACACCATGTACAGCGTGTCACCGAAGGCCTCGAACAGCTGCGGTCGCAACCGCTCCCAATTCGTCGTCATCGTGTCACCCGCTGAACCGTCGTCACCGCGGAGAAATCAGAGATAATCTGCGCCACTTGATCATCGGGCCCTTCGAGTTCGAGCGTGAGATTGCCGAAGGAGCGCGATTGCAGGGTGGTGATGCCTCCGTACACCAACTCGAAACGCACCCCAAGCTCCGTCGCGCGTGCCAGCGCCGGGCCGATCTGTACACCCTCGCTGATCTCGACCGAGACGATATTGCCCTTGTGCCGCTGGGTAATTCGTGCGACGTCCTCGACACTCGGGGTGTTCTGCAGCACCGTGCCGACGAAACGTTTCCCGGCCTCACTCTGCGGCGTGGAGAACACATCGAACACGCTTCCCACCTCCACAACCCTCCCATCGGCGAGGACCGCGACGCGATCGGCAACGGTGCGCACCACGTCCATCTCATGGGTGATCACCACGATGGTCACCCCGAACTCGTTGTTGACTGCGCGAAGGAGTCGCAACACGTCGCCGGTGGTTTCGGGGTCCAGGGCACTGGTGGCCTCGTCGGCCAACAGAATCGACGGTGATGTCGCCAGGGCTCGAGCGATGCCCACCCGTTGCTTTTGTCCACCGGAAAGCTGATCCGGATAGCTCTTCGCCTTATCGGCCAGTCCAACGAACTCCAGCAGCTCGGCAACCCGCGCATTGCGCTTCTCGGCGGCCCATCCAGCTACCCGCAGCGGATAGGCGATGTTTCCCGCGACGGTGCGGGACCGGAACAGGTTGAACTGTTGAAAGATCATGCCGACATCGGCACGTAGATGCCGTAATGCGCGCTCCCCCAGTGCACTAACCTCGGCGCCATCCACCACGACGCGACCAGAGGTGGGCCGTTCCAGTCCATTGATGAGCCGTGCGAGCGTGCTCTTACCCGCCCCCGAATAGCCGATCATGGCGAATACCTCACCCGCCGCGATGTCGAGTGACACATCGTCGACCGCGGTGACCGTCTTCTTGCCCACCCGAAAGGTCTTAGTGACGTTCTCGAACCGGATGAGCGGCGCCTCGTCGGTCATTTCTCGGCACGGATCTGCTGTTCGATCCTTGCCAGGATCGCGGCGCAGTCCTGGCCACTCTTTGTCACCGTGAGCTGAGTTCCCTTGCTTTCCTTGGCATATGCCTCGGTGACGGCCGGGGAATGGAAGACCTCCACAAGCCTTTGGTAGGTGGGGTTGTCCTTCTCCTCGGCGCGCGACACGATGACGTTGATATATGGCTCCGCGCCCGGGCTCGCCGGATCGTCGGCGTAGAGCGCGCTTTTCGGATCGATATTCGATTGCGCTAGATAGGTGTTGTTGATGACGGCGCCATCGATCGACCTGAGCGACAACGCCGTCTGCGCCGCGTCTACCAAGGTGACGGTGACCCTCGATGCCCCCTTGTCGATATCGGCGGTACTCGGTGTCGTGCGTCCACCCTTGAGCACAATGAGCCCGGCCGCCTTCAACACGAACAGAGCTCGCGCCTGATTGGGCGGATCGTTGGGGATGGCGATCTGCCCGCCCTGCGGGATATCCGTGATTGCCTTGTGTTTCTGCGAATAGAGACCGAGTGGCACGATATAGGTGGCACCGACCGGCGTTAGCGTTGCATTGTCAGCGACGTTGTATTCACCCAGGAAACGAAGATGCTGAAATAGATTCACATCGATCTGCTTCTGAGTGAGGGCCACGTTCGGCTGGCTGTAGTCCGTGAAGTTGGTGGTGACGAGCTTGATTCCCGCCTTGCCCGCCTCATCCACCAAGACGTCCCAGGACTCCTTCCCGGCCTCCGTTGTGCCGATACGCACGATGTTTCCACCTTGGCCATCGCCAGCAGAGCACGCGACACCGCCCATCGCTGTCGCAAGTACGGCGAGAGCAATAGCAATGCGTTTCATGTCAGCCTTCCAAATTCAGCGTGATCACAATGGTTGACATTGTGGAATTTCTGAAGGCTCAGCAAATTTCTGAATGGCCCCAGAACGGCGCCACAGTACCAGAATGGAAAGCGCAACGCGCTCTATGCGAATGCGAAAATGAGCCGAGGAAGCCTAGGACGCCGCGGGAGCCGCCGACGCGACAGGCACGGCAGGCAGCTCAGGACCGCCATTACCTGGTCCGGCGGCCGGAATCTCGGGTACCAACTGCGATTGCATCTGAGCCGAGATCGCCGACCAAGACATCGCCGCAGGCTTTCCGCCCCATCGCAGCGAGTAGATACCCACCAGCAGCGCCTGGCCGGGCTGAGTGACGGTGTACACCGGACCGCCCGAATCACCGTGTTGCCCACCGACATCCGTCATGGTGAACCAACCGTTGTTGATCGAGTCGACCTTGCCACACGTCTCGCCGGACACCGATCCCATCAGACATACCGGGAGCCCCGGCTCCGGCCCGGCGTTCTGCGCCATCCGCAGCGCAACCCCATTGGGCAAGATGCTGCTCAGCGCCACTCCGGGTGCAAACGAGATGCCCTCGTAGTCCGACACCACATCACCGGGGCCGATGGCCCCGCCGGTTGGCAGGTTACGGCTCATCAACAGCACCTCACCGATACGGTTCCCGCCGAGGTCGGTGACAGCACCGGTCGCATTGCAATGGCCCGCGGTCAGGCCAATTCGGGATGCCGGATCGACGTAGCCGAGGGTGCAACGGCTGTCCCCCTGGACAATCGACATGCCCGGGAAAGCGACAATCTTGGGAGGAGTTTCAGCAGCTGGATCGGCGGCCGAAAGCGCAGGTAAAGCAACAAGAATGCCAGCAGCCGCGGCGACCGCGGACACACCACATGCCAGAGCTCTGCTCACGTTTTTCACAACAACCAGCCCTCGGTTGACAATCCCGCCCTGCAAACGAGCATGGCGCCGGATTGCTGGGGTGTCAATTTCATCACCAGCAACGTCGACGTGTCGCGAGCCTCCCAGGGGTAGCGCTCAGCCTCTACGATCGGACGCATGCGCAACCGCATCCGCCTCGCCCTTATCCCCGTCGCCATCGCCGCCATCGCCCTTGCCGGCTGCTCCAAGACCGAGAAGGCCGACGTCAATTTGCCCGAGGCCGCCACACTCCTTAGTGAGTCAGCAGCCACCACCAAGACACAGACGAGCACACACCTCGTGCTCAAGGTCACCGGCGACAAGCCAACCCTCAAGCTCTCCGAACTCACCGGCGATCTGACCACCACACCGGCAGTGGCCGCCAAGGGCACCGCCAAGACCGGCGGACTGGAGCTGCCTTTCGTCGTGGTCGACGGCGAGTTGTTCGCACAACTCACCAGCGCCTACACGAGCATGGGACCCGTTAAGGAGGTGTACGACGTCGGGATCATCCTGGATCCCAACAAGGGGTTGGCCAACCTGCTGTCGAACTTCACCGGCGCCAAGTCTGAGAAGACCGAGACCGTCGACGGTGTCGATTCGGTTCTCGTGACCGGGACGGTGGGTAAGGACGCCATCAACACCTTCGCCGGCTCCAAGCTCACCTCCGACATCCCGGGCAAGGCGTGGATCCAGAAGGACGGCAATCACACACTGACCAAGATCAGCGTCGACACGTCCCCGGGCAACACCATTGAGATGTCGTTGTCCGACTGGGGCAAGCCGGTCACGGTCGACAAGCCGGCCTCGTGACCACCACTACCCAGGACACCAGCCTCCCGCTGCGGCATCGCAGCATCGCGATCGGCGCCGGAGGCCTGGCGGTGCTGTTGGGTGCCCTCGACACCTATGTCGTGGTCAGCGTCATCACCGACATCATGACCAGTGTCGGCATCGCGCTGAACAACGTCCAGCAGGTCACTCCCATCGTTACCGGGTACCTCCTGGGCTATATCGCCGCGATGCCGCTGCTGGGTCAGGCCTCCGACCGATTCGGCCGCCGCCTGATCCTGCAAGTGGCTCTCACAGGTTTCGCGATCGGTTCTGTCGTCACCGCGATGTCCACCGATCTCACGATGCTGGTCGCGGGCCGGGTCATCCAGGGTGTGGCGAGCGGCGCCCTGTTGCCGGTCACCCTGGCTCTGGGTGCCGATCTGTGGGCCAAACGCGATCGTGCGACGGTCCTCGGCGGGATCGGTGCCGCCCAAGAACTCGGCAGCGTCCTGGGGCCGCTATACGGCGTGTTGTGTGTATGGCTGTTCGGCACGTGGACCAGCATCTTCTGGGTCAATGTGCCGCTGGCGATCATCGCCATCGTGCTAGTCCAGTTCAGCGTCCCCGCACACCAGCAGGATCCGAACCGTCCAAAGGTGGACATCGTCGGCGGCGCACTACTGGCCATCGCGTTGGGCCTGCTGGTAGTAGGCCTCTACAGCCCGGACCCCAAGGTGTCCGCGCTACCCACATGGGCCCTGCCGGTACTCACAGCATCCGCGGTCGCGTTCCTCGCCTTCATCCTGTGGGAATGGCGCGCCAAGACCCGGCTGATCAGCCCCGAAGGGGTTCGCATCGGCCCGTTCCTAGCGGCACTGGCTGCTTCCCTGGCCGCCGGCGCAGCCCTCATGGTGACGCTGGTCAACGTCGAGCTGCTGGGCCAGGGTGTGCTGGGGATGAACAAGGCCGATGCCGTGTTCCTGCTGTCACGGTTCCTGGTCGCGCTGCCGATCGGTGCGATCGTCGGCGGCTGGCTCGCGACCCGGTTCGGCGACAGGATCATCGCAGTTGGCGGCCTGCTGATCGCCGCGTTCGGGTACCACTTGATATCCGGCTGGCCAGTGGACGTGTTGGCAGCCGTGCACAATTTCGGATTCATCACGTTGCCCCGGCTGGATGTGGACCTGGCTGTCGCCGGTATCGGCCTTGGCCTGGTAATTGGCCCGCTGTCCTCGGCTGCGCTACGCGTGGTGCCGGCCGCACAGCACGGCATCGCGTCGGCGCTCGTGGTGGTGGCACGGATGACAGGCATGCTGATCGGGATGGCGGCCCTCGGCGGCTGGGGTATTCACCGCTTCTACCAGATCTTCGACGAGCTGACCGCCAAGGAACCCAAGCCCGAAAAGCCGAGCCTCCTTGATGTGCAACGGCTCGCCGATAGGTTCGTCCAGGCCTACAGCCTCGAGTACAGCGAGATGTTCCGGGCCACGGCAATCATCTGTCTATTGGGCGCGGTGATCGCGATATTCGTTGGTTCACATCGTAAGTCGGGGAACGAGGCTGAGTAGCACATCGGGCCCCATCCGCTCGATATCGTCGTACTCCCAGCGCAGCGCGCGTGACAGGGTGGTGACGCCGATATCCCCGACGGCGGGGACGTTGCCGCCCAACAGCATCGGCGCAAGATAGGCCAAGATCCGGTCCACCAGGCCGGCACGCAGGAAGGCCCCGGCCAATGTCGGCCCGCCTTCCAGGATGATGTCGGTGCGATCCCCCAGTGCCGCAAGCACCTCGGCCGGGTCGTGGGTCCGGATCACCATGGTGTGCGAGTCGTCGTTCAAAACCTTTGCGTCCGAGGAGACCTCACGCATGCCGACGACGACCCGCAGCGGCTGATGCGGAAGTAGCACGTTATCGGGGGTGCGTGCGGTGAGCTGCGGGTCGTCCGCGAATACCGTGCCGGTGCCCACCAGAACGGCATCGGCGAACGCCCTCCTCCGATGCACATCGGCCCGCGACTGCTCGCTGGTGATCCATTGGCTGGTGCCGTCGTTGGCGGCGCTTCGGCCGTCGACACTGGCACCGTACTTCCACGTGACGTGGGGACGCCCGGTGCGCTGTTTGTGCAGCCATTCCCGTAGCGGTCCCACGGCGACACGGTCGGCGCCGACACCGTCGAGGACCTCGACACCCAACGTGCGCAGGTGCTCGGCTCCACCGGATGCTTGCGGATTAGGGTCGGCGACGGCGTAGACAACACGTGAAATACCCGCCACGACAAGCGCATCCACACATGGCCCGGTTCGCCCCTGATGATTGCACGGTTCCAGGGTCACGACGGCGGTACCGCCCGCCGCGGCGTCGCCGGCCCGGGCCAGTGCCACCACCTCGGCATGCTCCTGCCCGGGCGGCCGCGTCCCGCCCACGCCAACAACTGCCCCCGCCCCATCCAGGATCACCGCGCCAACAGGCGGATTCGGGTACGTGCTGCCCTTGACCTCTTCGGCGGCCCGGATCGCGAGATCCATGGCGGCGTCGAGACCGATCGGATCGGTCATATCAGCGAGCCGAATGTGCTGCTGCCCTGGCGGCTTGCTCACGCAGAGCCCGCACCGCCGCTTCGGGGTCCTGCGCACCGTAGACCGCCGAACCCGCGACGAAACAGTCGACACCTGCCTCGGCGGCTTGCTCGATGGTATCGGCGTTGATGCCGCCGTCGATCTCCACGAGCACGGTGAGCTCACCCGAATCAACGAGCTTACGCACCGCACGCACCTTGTCCAGCACGCCTGCGATGAAGGATTGCCCGCCGAATCCGGGTTCGACCGACATCACCAGCAGCGTGTCAAAGTCCTTGAGCACCTCTAGATATGGGTCCAAAGGCGTACCCGGTTTTATGCTGAGGCCGGCCTTGGCGCCCGCGGCGCGGATATCGCGGGCGACGGCGACGGGATTGTCCGTGGCCTCGGCGTGGAACGTCACGTTGTACGCACCGGCCTCGGCATATCCCGGTGCCCAACGATCCGGGTTATCGATCATCAGATGGCAGTCGATGGGGATATCGGTTGCCGCCAGCAGGCTGTCGACAACGGGCAGCCCCAGCGTCAGGTTCGGCACGAAATGCCCATCCATCACGTCCACGTGTAGCCAGTCGGCTCCCGTCACTGCCGCCATCTCGTCGGCGAGACGTGCGAAATCGGCGGACAGGATCGACGGGGCGATCATGGGAGCGCGGAGAGAGTCAGACACAGCTCTCAGCTTATGTGCCGCTTCATGCGTGTTTGCGCAGCAGGGCGGTGAACATGGCATCGGTGCCATGTCGGTGCGGCCACAGCTGCACCGCGTCGGAGCCCCCGAGCCCGTCCACACCGGGGAACACCGCACGGGCGTCTTCGGCGGTCACCGGGTGACGCCGCACCGCATCCGATACCACGCCCACTGTCTCCGCCAGGTGCGGCGAACAGGTGCTGTACACGATAATGCCACCTGGTCGAGTCAATTCGATTGCGCTGAAAAGTAATTCGCGTTGCAGCTTGACCAGCTCCGGGATATCCCCCGGTTGACGACGCCAGCGCGCCTCGGGGCGGCGGCGCAACGCGCCCAGGCCGGTGCACGGCGCGTCCACCAGTACTCGGTCGAAGGACGCGGCAGGCAACCCGCTCTCCCGCCCATCCACGGTGAGCACCGTCACCGGCAAGGATTTCGTGGCAGTGGCCACCAACGCGGCGCGATGCGGGGCGATCTCGATTGCGGTCACCTGGGCACCATGCTCCGCGGCCAGCGCGCCCAGCAGCGCGGTCTTGCCGCCCGGCCCCGCGCACAGGTCGAGCCATTGCGTGTCGGCGCCTTCCAGTGGAGCCAGTGCGGTCGCACGCGCGACCAGCTGGCTGCCTTCGTCCTGCACCTGTGCCAGGCCGTCGCGCACGGACTCCAGCCGGCCCGGGTTTCCACCGGGCAGGTACACCGCATAGGGCGAGTAGCGGCCAACGGTGCCACCCACCTCGTCGGCCAGTGTTAACGCGTCGATATGGCCCGGACGTGCAGCGAGGTGAACGACCGGGCGCTCATCGTCGCTGGCGAGCACCTCGCCGAGCTCCGAACTCGCCGGGCCGAGCGCATCGGAGAACGCTTGAGCGATCCACCGGGGGTGTGCGGTCGCGAAGGCGAGCCGTCCGATACGGTCCGACTCCGGCGGGGCCAACTCGTCCACCCATTCCCGCTCATCGCGACGCGAGATCGTCCGCAGTACCGCATTGACGAAACCGGCTCTGCCCGCCTCGAATTCGACGGCTACGGCGTCCACGGTGGTCGAGAGCGCGGCGTGGGGTTCGACGCGAGTCCGCAGCAGCTGATAGGCGCCCAGCCGCAACGGATCACGTAGTCCCTCATCCACCTGGTCCATCGAGCGTCCCGCGGCCGATGCGATCACCGCATCGAGAAGGCCACTGGCCCTGCATGTTCCGTAGGTGAGCTCGGTGGCGAAGGCTGCGTCGCGACCGGTGATGCCGCGCTCACGCAACAGCGCGGGCAGCGCCAGATTGGCGTACGCGTCGTCACGCGCCACCGCGCGCAGCACGTCGAGCGCGGCCTGACGTGCTGGGTCGAGCCGCTGGCGGGTGCGCTCACTCGGGCGTGAATCCTGGTCGGGCCGTCGGCGCGGCGGGCGTGTGCTCACAGCGCGCGAACCTCCGCGTCGAGTCGGGCCCCGCGAGCCCAATCCACCGCATTCATCAGCTTCTTTCCTTGAGGCTGCACCTCGTTGAGGGCTACGGCCGTGGTACCGGTGCCGACCAACACGTCGCGCTTGCGCACCACGACAGCGCCCGGATCCAGATGCTCACTGTGCTCGTCAATATCCATGCGGATCGGTCCAACCTTCACTCGAGTCTCCCCAATGGTTGTCCAGGCGCCGGGTTCGGGGGTCATGGCCCGAACATGGCGGTCGATCGCATGGGAGGGAAGCTCCCAGCGGATACGCGCCTGCTCGACGGTGATCTTCGACGCGCTGCTCACTCCGTCGGCCACCTGCGGAACCGCCACCAATGCCCCGTCCCCAATCCCGTCCATCGTCGATTCGAGGAGACCCGCACCGGATTCGGCGAGCCTGCCCAACAGCGCACCGGCGGTGTCGGCGGCGCGGATTCGTTCGGTAACCACCCCGTAGACGGGGCCACTGTCCAATGCGGGCTCGATGAGAAACGTGGTAGCACCCGTGATCTCATCTCCGGCCGCGATGGCCGCCTGTACGGGCGCCGCACCGCGCCACGCCGGAAGAAGCGAGAAGTGCAGATTCACCCAACCGTGCCTGGGCACCGCGAGCAACTCAGGTTTCAGCAAGGCGCCATAGGCGACCACGGCGCAGCACTCGGGATCGAGCTCGGCGAGCTCACCGATGAATTCAGGGTCATTGGGGCGCGATGGCGCGAGCACCGGCAGCCCGTGTTCGCGCGCCAGCTCTGCGACCGGCGAGGCCGCCGACGCTCGTCCTCTCCCCGCACGCGCGTCGGGCCGCGTCAACACCGCGACCACCTCATGACGGGAGGCCAACAGCCTTCGCAGCGACGGCAACGCCGGGGCCGGAGTACCGGCGAACACTATGCGCACCGCGTCAGTCTATGAAAGGTGCGTCGTCCGCATCGAATCCCGGCTGGACCTGAGGGCGGTCAGTCGCGTGCCGAGCTTCGCCGAGGATAGCGCCAAGCAGTCTGGATACATCCGATAGCATGATTTCGATGGCTACCAGAGGACGAGGCCGGCCGAGTGGCGCGCCCTACGATCGCAGACTGCGCACAGAGGAACTGCTCGACGCCGCCGAACGTGCGATTCGCAAGAGTGGGGGCGCCGTCTCCATCGCCGAAGTGGCGCGGGAGGCCGGGTTCGCCCGATCCGCGTGCTACGCGATATTTCCCACCAAGGCCGACCTGCTTCGCGCATTGAGCCGGCGCCACGCCGACCGTGTGATCACCAGGTCCTGGCAAGAGGGCATGGTCGGCAAAACCCGCAATCAGCTCCGCGCATTCGCCAACTTGGTGATCGATTGGATCACTGCGGAGCCCGAGCTCTACATCGCTCTGGACCGTGACCTGACGGCCAAGGAGCGCCTCGATCACGGCATATTTGACCTGATCGCCGAGGTAACCGAAGAACACCTGCGCGCCATCTTCCCGGCGGAGCAGATGACGTGCATCGCACCCATCTGGTCACGACTGGCGACCGGCGGAATTCTGATGGTGATCAATTGGTGGACCAGCACCCGCCACATGACCCGCGATGAGCTCGTCGGCTACATCGTGGAGACATTCGCGACGGGAGTTACCAACGCGCCGCGTCTCGCCGCCGCAAATGGTTGAAATTCGCCAGATCAGCCCACGTGTAGCGGATCGATCTGAACTCTGACGGGTTCGGTTTCGCGCCGGGCGCTCAGCGTCGCCACCCCGCGGCGCAAAGCCGCGGCCATCTCCAGCCCCGCGGCACGTTCGACCCGGACGAGCATGCGCACCACCTCCGCACCCTCGGATATCCCCGCCGGGCGACGTGCCCCGACCGGCAGATCGACCGGCCCCAGTAGCTCCGCACCCTCCGGGAGATCAGCGGAATCGACGAGGGCGGCGACCCCTTCGGCGAGTCCGTCGATGGCCGCGATGTGCACCTGCGGCGGCAGCCCCACCTCGGCGCGTGCCGCCAGTTCGGCGGCGGCGTGTCCCACCGGATCCCAGCGGATGAGTGCCTGCACCGTGGGCAGGGCGGCGTCGGCGACGACAACCACCGTTCCACCTTCCTCACGCCCGCGCACCAGGGCGGCTGCGGCCATCCATCGCCGCAGGGTGTCTTCTGTGGCGCGTAGGTCCTGGCGGCCTAGCAATGCCCAGGCGTCCAGAAGTAACGCGGCACCATACCCGTTGGGTGTCAAGGGTTCTGCCCCCGGCGTGCACACCACCAGGGTCGGCGGTCCAGCGACCATGGCATGCACCTCGCCGCCGCCGGACGTCACCACCGGAACTCCGGGTAGCGCCCTGCCCAGCTCCTCGGCCGTCCGGCGGGCGCCCACCACCACGGCACGCACCGCGGTCGCGCCGCAGCGACCGCATCGCAGGTCGGCATCGACCCGCCCACACCAACGACAGCTGGGGCTCGAGGTGTCACTTGGGCCGTCCAGTGCCAGTGGGCCGGTGCAGTGGCGGCACCGCGCGACCGTCCGGCATTTCGTGCACGCCAATGCCGGCACGTATCCCCGGCGCGGCACCTGCACGAGCACCGAGTGTCCGCGTTTCAGCGCCTCTCGAGCCGCGTTCAGCGCGATCGTGGGGAGGCGTGCCGACCGCGCCGCGGGATCGCGTTCCTGCGCGTACCCGCTGTCGTCGAGAGCACTGATGCGGGCGGCGGCCTTCCGCACCACCGGACGGGCAGCAACCAGGTCATGTGCCCAGCCGCTCTCGACGAGCGCCTGAGACTCGGCGGTACGCGCATATCCACCGATCACCGCAGCGCATCGCAGCTGGTGCGCACGCAGCATGGCCACATCGCGGGCATGCGGATACGGAGAGCGCGGTTCGGAGAGGTTGTCATCGCCGTCGTCCCACACCATCACCAGGCCCAGGTTGGCCACCGGCGCGAACACCGCGGCCCTGGTCCCGATCACCACGGTCGCGTCACCGCGCAGAATGGCCAGCCAGCGCCGGTACCGCTCGGCAGGGCCCAGTTCCGCCGAGAGAGCAATGACGCGTTGTGGACCAATGTGTTCCACGCACTCGGCGGCCAGCGCATCGATATCGCGCTGGTCCGGAACAACCGCTAGGACTCCCCTGCCGGTGCCCGCCGCCGCCACCGCGGCCTCGGCCAGGCGGGTTGTCCAGGCCTCCCCGGGCAGCGCCTGCCACACCGCACGCGCGGCCCGGTCCTGCGACAGCGCCTCGAGGAATCGCTCGCCGCGCTGATACCGGGCCCAACCCGAACCGTCGATTGCCGGTGCCACGAAATCATCGGCCGCCGGGCGGGTTTCCCGCTCTGCCCGCGCGTGGCGGGGCGGCAGGGCCAGCCGCAGCACGTCTGCACGGGTTCCGGCGTAGCGGGCCGCCACCGCATCCACCAGCCTGCGCACATCCGGCGTCAGCACTCGAGTCGGAGACACGACACGGTCCAGCCAACCGAGCTTCCCGGGATGGTCGCTTTCGGAACGGCGTTCGAGCAGGATTGCGTCCACCAGCCTGCCGTGGAACCGGATCCGCACCCGAACCCCCGGCTGGGCATCATCGGACTGCTCCGCCGACACCAGATAGTCGAACTCGCGGTCTAGATGCGGCACGGTGAGCAACGGCAGCACCCGAGCAACGGGCTCATGCTCGGCCACTACCCGCGTCGCAGTCACCTGGTGGTTCTAGCAGACGCACCCGACGTCGCTGAGGGTGCCGCTAGGGTAAGGCCATGACCGATTCTGTCGCTCTTCACGCAAGCGGCTCATCGCACACCGAACCGAGCATCGATCCGATTATCCTCAAGATTCTGAAAGCTGTTCCGATTCAACTTGTTTCGCCGGACGGTCCGCAGGCGTCCAGAGACGCGTATCGGGCCGTCGCCACGGCACGCCCGCCGTGGATCGAAGTGGCCAAGATCGAAGACCGTACGATCCCCGGCCCTGCGGGCGAGATACCGGTACGCATCTATTCACCGGCTGAGGGCGGCGTGCGTCCCGTCTTCATGTTGATCCACGGCGGCGGCTGGGTTATCGGCGACCTGGACACCCATGATGCAGTTGCCCGCGCCGCAGCAGTGCAGGCCGATGCCGTGGTGGTGTCAGTGGACTACCGGCTGGCGCCGGAGCACCCGTACCCGGCCGCGGTCGAAGACTGCTGGGCTGCACTGCAGTGGGTGCACGCGCATGCCGCCGAGATCGGTGGCGACCCGGACCGCCTTGCTGTGGGCGGCGATTCGGCCGGCGGAAATCTGTCGGCGGTGATGGCGCAGCTGGCACGCGATAACGACATTCCATTGGTCTTCCAGGTGCTGTGGTACCCGGCCACCACCTTCGACACGACGCTGCCGTCAATGATCGAGAACGCCGAGGCGCCCGTCCTGGACTTCAAGACCGTCGCGGGGCTGAGCAAGTGGTATCTCGGGGACACCAATCCCGCCACCGCGGGCCCGACACTGGTCCCGGCCCGGGCCGAGAGCTTCGAAGGTTTGGCGCCGGCGTTCATCGGTACGGCACAGTTCGATCCGCTCCGCGATGACGGCGCCAAGTACGCCGAACTGCTGGGCGGCGCCGGCGTGCCGGTCGAGTTTCACAACGCCCCGACGATGATCCACGGCTACCTCGGCTACGCCGATATCGTGCCCGCGGCCACCGAGGAGCGCGACAGGTCACTGGCCGCGCTCAAGAAGGCGCTGCACGGCTAGTCCGACGCGGGCGCAGACTCAGCGCGTACATGAGCGCGCCTCCCAGCAGCGCGCCGACCGGCCAGGAAACTGCGGTCAGGCTCTGTGACGAGGGCACCAGCGCGATGGCGATCGCCGCCGCACCAGAAACACCCAACGCGATCAGTGCCGCCGGGTTGAACCCGCGGGTGTAGAAATAGGCACCGGCGGTGGATTCCGAGTACAGGTCGGCGGTGTTCGTGCGCTGGCCGCGCAGCAGGTAGTAGTCCACGACAAGGATCCCGAACACCGGTCCCATCAAGGCGCCCACCCCGCCGAGGAAGTACACGATGGCGGCCTCGTTCCCCCAGATTTTCCAGGGCAACACCGCGATCGACAGGACCGCGGTGATGATGCCCCCCGTGCGAAATGAGATGTATTTCGGGGCGACATTGGAGATGTCGTAGGAGGGTGAGACGAAATTGAGCACCACGTTGATGCCCACGGTCGCGATCGCGAAGAAGATCGCAGCGACGATCACGAGGGCATCCGAATCGATATCCGCGACCAGCTTCACCGGGTCGATCATCGCGCTGCCGTACTTCTTCAGCGCGGCAAGCGAAATGACGATCGAGATCACCACGAAGGCGGTCTCGTTGAACGGAATACCCAACGCGTTACCCCGCAGGATCGC
The DNA here is from genome assembly GCF_040653875.1 of Mycobacterium sp. NPDC050853. Classification (NCBI taxonomy): domain Bacteria; kingdom Bacillati; phylum Actinomycetota; class Actinomycetes; order Mycobacteriales; family Mycobacteriaceae; genus Mycobacterium; species Mycobacterium sp. NPDC050853. Next base: position 21,035 of record NZ_JBFAGW010000007.1, on the reverse strand, counting down.
CTGCCTGCTCGGTGCGAAACGGGCGAAGTCCGCGTAGTTGACCAAGGGGCCCGCCATGAAGGCGACCATCAAGAATGCCACTCCGGTGAATGCCAGCACCGTGGCTCCGGATGTCAGCGGGACACCGGCGCGGGCACCGAAATCGATGCTCCAGCCCACACTGGCCAGCATCCATATCGCCAGGGCGATCATCCCGATCCAGACCACCGGGCCCGCCACATCGGACGCCTTGCGCACGATCTCCATGCCGTAATTGAGGATCAGCAGCTGCACGGTCCACAGGGTCAGGAAGGCTGCCCACCCCAAGGCGTGTAGGCCCAGGAAGGTCGGTTCCGTCCACGACCGCAACCCCGGATCCAGCCGCAGGAGCAGCACGATGACCGCCGTCGACGCCAGGTAGGTCTGGATCCCGTACCAGAAGATCGCGACCAGCCCTCGCAGCAATGCCGGCACGTTGGCTCCGAAGACCCCGAATGTGGCGCGCGCGAAAACCGGGAAGGGCACCCCCAGCCGCTGGCCGGCTATCCCGATCAGGTTGCTCCCGAACCAGAGCATCAACACCCCGACGAAGAGTGCGAGCATGGTCTGCCAACCCGTCAGCCCCAACGCCAGCATGCCCACGGCGAAGCCGTAGCTGCCCAGGCTGTGCGCCGAGGTCATCCACAGGCAGAAGAGGTCCCAGGTGCGCCAGGTCGCCTGGGCCACGGTGGTCGGCGCCAGGTCTTCGTTGCTCAACCTGCCCGATGTCGTCACCGGCACAAGCCGCCTCTCGGCCATCGTCAGCGACTCTTCGCCGTGATGTGTTGCGACAGTGCGGGAATGACCGTTTCCCCGTATACCCGCAGGGTCTCTTCCTTGTTATCGTGTTGGAGGTACCCGGCGAACTGGTCCACCCCGAGCGCCTTGAGCTCTGACAGCTTGGCGACGTGATCCTCGGCCGTGCCGAGCACACAGAAGCGATCCACGATATCGTCGCTCACGAATTCCGCGTGGGTATTGCCCGCCCGGCCGTGCTGGTTGTAGTCATATCCCTCACGCCCGGCAATGTAGTCGGTAAGTGATTGCGGCACTTGCCCGTTGGGGCCATACCTGGCCACAATATCGGCGATGTGATTGCCCACCATCCCGCCGAACCACCGGCATTGATCGCGCATATGCGCCCAGTCCGATCCCACATACATGGGTGCGGCCACGCAGATCCGCACTGCGGCAGGATCACGTCCGGCCGCCACCGCGGCGTCCCGCACCGCCCCGATCATCCACCGTGCGATATCGATATCGGCAAGCTGCAAGATGAACCCGTCGGCGAACTCACCGGTCAGAGCCAGGGCTTTGGGTCCGTAGGCCGCCACCCACACCTCCAGCTCGGAATTCCGGCTCCACGGGAACTGCAGTGTGGCGCCCTGGTATTCGACGGGCCGCGAGTTCGCGAGCTCCCTGATGACATGGATGGATTCGCGCAGTGTGGCCAGGGTCGTCGGTGCGCCACCGGTCACCCGCACCGCCGAATCGCCCCGGCCGATACCGCAGATCGTGCGGTTGCCATACATATCGTTCAAGGTCGCGTACAACGACGCCGTGACGGTCCAGTCCCGCGTTGCCGGATTGGTGACCATGGGCCCCACGACAATCCGCCTCGTCTCGTGCAGAATCTGGCTGTAAAGCACATAGGGCTCCTGCCACAGCAGGTGTGAATCGAAGGTCCACAGATGACTGAAGCCGTGGGCCTCCGCGAGTTTCGCCAGCTGCACAGTTCGTACCGCCGGTGGATCACACTGCAGGACAACTCCGAAGTCCATCGCGGGCCCTCCCTATCGATCCGGGTCAGATCAGGTATTGACACAGGTCGCGGCGCAGGAACGCGCCGTCTCCCTTGCTGCCGAGATACTCGTCGCCGTCGACGATCACCTTTCCGCGGGAGAGCACGGTGTCGACGTGCCCGTCGATCTCGTATCCCTCCCACGCCGAGTGGTCCATGTTCATGTGGTGGGTCTTGCCCAACCCGATTGAGGTGTGCCCGTTGGGGTTATAGACAACGATGTCCGCGTCGGCACCCGGGGCGATCACACCCTTGCGCCCGTAGAGCCCGAACATCCGTGCCGGGGTGGTCGAGGTGATCTCGACCCAACGCTCCACGGTGATCCGGCCGTCGACGACTCCTTGGAATAGCAAGTCCATCCGATGTTCGATCGAGCCGATCCCGTTGGGAATCTTCGAGAAGTCACCGATGCCCACGTCCTTCTGTCCCTTCATGCAGAACGGGCAATGGTCGGTCGACACCATCTGGATGTCGTTGGTGCGCAACGCGCGCCACATCTCGTCCTGGTGGTGCTCGTGTTTGGAGCGCAGCGGTGTCGAGCAGACCCACTTGGCCCCCTCGAAACCGGGCGCACCCAGGTTTTCCTCCAGGGACAGGTACAGATATTGAGGGCAGGTCTCCCCGTACACGTTCTGGCCAGCGTCACGTGCGGCGGCCAGCTGCGCGACGGCCTGTTTCGCCGAGACGTGTACGACGTACAGCGGCGCACCCGTCAGATTCGACAGCATGATGGCGCGGTGTGTGGCCTCTTCCTCCAGCTGCCAGGCCCGGGCGATCCCGTGGTAGTAGGGTTCGGTCTTCCCCGCAGCGAGCAGCTGTGCCACCAGAACGTCTATGGCAGGGCCATTCTCGGCGTGCATCATCGTCATCAGCCCGGTGTCGGCGCCGACCTGCATGGCCCGCAGAATCTGCGCGTCATCGCTGTAGAACACCCCGGGGTACGCCATGAACATCTTGTAGCTGGTGATGCCCTCGTCGGCCAGGCGACGCAGTGCTGTCAACGATGCGTCGTTGACATCGCCCACGATCTGATGGAAGGAGTAATCGACCGCGCATTGGCCCGCGGCCATCTGGTGCCACGTCTGCAGTGAATCCTCCAGCCGTTCACCGAATTTCTGCACCGCGAAGTCGATGATGGTGGTGGTGCCGCCCCAGGCGGCCGCCCGGGTCCCGGTTTCGAAGTCATCGGAGGCGGTGGTCCCGCCGAAGGGCATCGACATATGGGTGTGGGCATCGATACCGCCCGGGATGACATACTTGCCGCCTGCCTCGATCACCGTGTCGACGGTCCCGGCCAGGTCTACTCCGAGCACCGTGCTGCCCGGCAGCAGAACCGCCGCGATCTTCTCGCCATCGACCAGGACATCCGCGTCGCCACGGCCGGTCGCCGTTACCACGGTGCCGCCTCGAATCAATGTCGTTGCCATCGCGCCTCCTACGGTGCGACGATCGGGCCGTAGGTGTCTGGCCGGCGATCCCGGTAGAACTGCCAGTCACCCCGTACTTCTCGGACCACGGACAGGTCCAGGTCTCGAATCACGATCTCTTCATCACTCTCGGAGGCGATCTCGCCAACATAGTTGCCGCGCGGGTCGACGAAGTAGGAACTGCCGTAGAACGTGACGGCCTGATCCCCGAATTCGCCGCTCTCGCTGCCTATCCGGTTGTTGGCCCCGACGAAATACTGGTTGGCCGCTGCCGCTGCGGGTTGTTCCAGCTCCCAAAGCCTATTGGAAAGACCGGGTTTGGTGGCCGAAGGGTTGAAGACCAACTCGGCCCCAGCAAGGCCGTAATTGCGCCAGCCCTCGGGAAAATGCCGGTCGTAACAGATGTAGACGCCGATTCTTCCCACCACGGTGTCGAACACCGGGTAACCGAGATTGCCTGGGCGGAAGTAGAACTTCTCCCAGAACCGATCGAGGTGCGGTATGTGGTGCTTGCGATATTTGCCGAGGTAACTGCCATCGGCGTCGATGACTGCCGCGGTGTTGTAGAGGACGCCCGGCTGCTCCTCCTCGTACACCGGAAGCACCATGACCATGCGGTGTTCTCTGGCGAGCGCCGCGAACCGCTCGGTGACGGGACCGGGCACGGATTCGGCGTAGTCGTAGTACTTCTTGTCCTGCACGACGCCGAAATAGGGGCCGTAGAACAACTCCTGGAAGCAGATCACCTGAGCACCCTTGGATGCCGCCTCGGCGACAAAACGTTCGTGCTTGGCGAGCATGGATTCCTTGTCGCCGGTCCACGTGGCCTGCGTGAGCGCGGCCCTGATCACCGATGAGCCGCTCGCACGAAGAGCATCAGACACCGTCATCGATTGACCTTATTCGCACCGGGCCTGGCGCGCGCGGCAATGGAGGCAGCTAGCCCGGGAGGAATTCGAGTGTCGCCTCGAGGAATTCGCGAGGTCGCTCGACGTTCGACAGATGCACCACTGGCAACGTCACCAACCTGGCCCCGGGGACGGCGGATGCGATGAACTCGCCGTGAGCAAGTGTCGTCACCGTGTCGAATTCCCCCGCGACAACAAGGGTCGGTCTCGTGATCAGGGCACCGGTAGCGCGCAGATCCGTGTCGCGGACCGCCGCGTAGCAGCCGGCCAGCCCGAACGGATTCATTGCCAGCAGCCCGGCCTGGAAAGGAATGACTGCCTCATCGAGTGGGTCGAGCATATTCGCGGGAAACCAGTTGCGCAGGAAGCTATTAGCGATCTCGGTCAGATCGCCGGCCGCCAGCACATCGGCAATACGCCCGTCCCAGAACGATCTTGGTTCCAGATGTGCCGCAGTGTTGGCAAGGATCAAGTGATCGATCCTGCTCGGCTGCCGGTAGCCCAGCCATTGCCCGATGAATCCGCCCAGGGACAGACCGCAGAAGTGCACACGGTCGAGGCCCAGCGCATCGAGCAGTTCGACGACGTCGTATCCGAGGCGGTCCAGGGAGTAGGGCCCGGCCGGTGCGCCCGAGGCACCGTGGCCCCGGGTGTCGTAACGCAGTACCCGAAAGGACTGGGACAACGCCGCGAGCTGAGCATCCCACATGCCCATGGTGGTGCCTATCGAATTGGACAGCACCAAGACCGGCGCCGCCGGCGGGCCGTCGATCCGGTAAGCCACCGTGCAGCCGTCACCTGTCGTGAAAACCGATAGCTCATCACGCGCCATGTCCTGACAAACGCCACCGGCCAGTACCGCATCCCCTGGGCATCGCCGGGTCTGAGCACCAACGCGACAAAAACGCCGGGTGTGAGCAGTAGCGCTCACTCCCGGCGTTTTTGCGCACGAAGAGCTAAACGGCAGCCTTCAAGGCGTCGACTCGATCGGTCCGCTCCCACGGCAGATCGATATCGGTGCGCCCGAAGTGGCCGTACGCGGCGGTCTGCGCGTAAATCGGCCGCAGCAGGTCCAGGTCACGGATGATGGCGCCCGGCCGCAGGTCGAACACCTCGTTGATGGCCTTCTCGATCTTGGCCTGGTCCACCTTGTTGGTGCCGAAGGTGTCGATGAACAGTCCCACGGGTGCGGCCTTACCGATCGCGTAGGCGACCTGAACCTCAACCCGGTCCGCCAGCTCGGCGGCCACCACGTTCTTGGCCACCCAGCGCATCGCATAGGCAGCGGAGCGGTCAACCTTCGACGGATCCTTACCGGAGAACGCGCCACCGCCGTGACGGGCCCAGCCCCCGTAGGTGTCGACGATGATCTTGCGGCCGGTCAGGCCCGCGTCACCCATCGGGCCACCGAGCACGAACTTGCCCGTCGGGTTGACCAGCAGCCGGTAGTCGGAGATATCCAGCGATTCCTGCTCGAGCTCGTCCAGGACGGTGTTGACGACCTTTTCGCGGATATCCGGGGTCAGCAGATTGTCCAGGTCGATATCGGCGGCATGCTGCGTCGAGAGCACCACCGTGTCGAGCCGGACGGCTTTGTCGCCGTCGTACTCGATGGTGACCTGGGTCTTGCCATCAGGACGCAGGTACGGCAGCAAGCCGCCCTTGCGGACCTCGGTCAGTCGGCGCGCGAGGCGGTGCGCCAGCGCGATGGGCAGCGGCATCAACTCCGGGGTGTCGTTGATGGCATACCCGAACATCAGCCCCTGGTCGCCGGCGCCCTGGGCGTCCAGCGGATCCGCCGCGCCCTCGACGCGGGCCTCATGGGCGGTATCCACACCCTGAGCGATATCCGGCGACTGGGCGCCGATGGCGATGTTCACCCCGCAGGAGTGCCCGTCGAAGCCCTTGGATGACGAGTCGTAGCCGATTTCCAGAACGCGATCGCGCACGATCTTTGGGATGTCGGCGTACGCGGACGTGGTGACCTCGCCGGCGACGTGAACTTGGCCGGTGGTCACCAGCGTCTCCACCGCGACCCGGGACTTGGGGTCCTGTGCGAGCAGCGCATCGAGGATCGAATCGCTGATGGCATCACAGATCTTGTCCGGGTGCCCCTCGGTTACCGATTCACTGGTGAAAAGCCGTCCCGCTGAGCTCACAGCGCAGCCCCTTTCAGATCGTTACGTGTACTAAGCATTATGGCCGACGAACAGAGACTGAGGCCGTGCCCGGTTGTCAGGTTCGCTGACAAAGCCCGGTAACGGCATCCACAATACGGCTTGCCATCAGAACTTTGGTGCCGTGCTCCAAGACAACTTCAGTGACCTCGCCGCTGCTTTGGGTGGACAGCAGCCAACCGTCGTTACTGTCCACCTCGAAGGCCCGTCCCTCGCCAACAGCGTTGACTACCAACAGATCACAGCCCTTGCGCTTCAGCTTGGAACGCGCATGGAAGAGCACATCGCCATTGGCATCGCCGGTTTCGGCGGCAAACCCGACGATGGCCCGCATGTTGGGCAGCTGCCCGTCGGTGCGCGCACGCACGACTCCGGCCAGCACATCGGCATTGCGCAGCAATTCGATGGGCGCATCGACGGGGCCCTCGACTGGGTTTGTCCCCACGGGGGGATGGCTCTTTTTGATCTTGTTGGTCGCAACGTGCGCGGGGCGGAAGTCGGCCACGGCGGCCGCCATGATCAGCACCTCCGCCTCGGATGCGTGTTTGGTGACCGCGTCCTGCAGTTGCGCCGCGGAGCTGATGTGGACCACGTTGACCCCGGCTGGGTCGGGCAGCCCGACGGTGTGGCCGGCGATGAGCGTGACCTCTGCGCCGCGCTGGGCGGCGACCCGCGCTATCGCGTATCCCTGCTTCCCGGAACTGCGGTTCCCGATGAAGCGCACGGGGTCCAGGGGCTCGCGGGTTCCGCCGGCGGTCACCAGGACGCGTACACCGGCCAGATCGTGCGGTAGCGCGTCGGCTCGCGCCAGGAGCAGTTGGGCCAGGGTGCTGATCTCCTCGGCCTCGGGAAGGCGGCCTGGGCCGCTGTCGGCGCCGGTAAGCCGACCCGAGGCGGGCTCCAGGACCACGGCGCCGCGTTCGCGCAGCGTCGACACGTTGTGCTGAGTGGCGGCATGCAGCCACATCTCTGTGTGCATCGCGGGGGCGAAGAGCACCGGACAACGTGCGGTCAGCAGCGTCGCGGTCAGCAGGTCGTCGGCACGACCCGTGGCGGCACGCGCCAATAGGTCCGCGGTTGCAGGCGCGACCACCACGAGGTCTGCGTCCTGCCCCAACCGCACATGTGGGACCTGGGGAACATCCTCGAACACCCCGGTCCTGACCGACTCACCCGAGAGTGCCTCGAATGTCGCGGCGCCCACGAATTGCAGGGCGGACTCGGTAGGAATAACCCGGACGCTGTGCCCAGCCTCGGTGAGCTGGCGCACCACGGTGCAGGCCTTGTAGGCGGCGATTCCCCCGCCCACTCCGACGATGATCCGCTTGCGGTCGGCCATGACCGTCGTCCTGGTTTCTACTCGCCTTCGGTGTGCTCGAGCAGATCGCCATGGATCTCGCGCAGCGCGATCGACAGCGGCTTTTCCTGCAGACCCGGCTCGACGAGCGGCCCCACGTATTCGAGGATGCCGTCACCTAGCTGGTTGTAGTAGTCGTTGATCTGGCGAGCACGCTTGGCTGCGTAGATCACCAGCGCGTACTTGCTCGATGCCCGTGCCAGCAGCTCGTCGATCGGTGGGTTGGTGATACCCAGCGGCGTGTCGAGGGCTGCGTCGTAGCTTTCGGTGCCCGGTTCGACGATGACGTCGGTCTGGGGAGTGCTCACTAAAGAATCTCCTGGCTTTGTATGTGGCGCTGAAGATGGCTGACGCGGTACTCGCGATGCGCTGCCGGTTAACGTCCGACCAACAACGATACCAACTTTGCGCAGGCATTTTCCAACTGGTCGTTGACGACGACGACATCAAAGTCGGTTTGAGCCGCCATTTCCACCTCGGCTGTTTCCAATCGTCGGGCGATCACAGCCTCGGATTCGGTCCCGCGGCCGGTAAGCCGCTGCACCAGCGCGTCCCAGCTCGGTGGGGCCAGGAAGACGGTGAGGGCCTGCGGGAGCGCGGCCTTGATGGCCCGGGCACCGGCCAGGTCGACCTCGATAAGCGTGGGACGACCGGCCTCCATTGCCTCGCGAATGGGCGCGGCAGGAGTTCCCGAACGCTGCAATCCGCCGTGGATATCGGCCCATTCCAGCAGCGCACCGGTGTCGATCAGCCGCTGAAACTCCTCGGTGGTGACAAAACGGTAGTCAACGCCATCCACCTCACCCGGCCTAGGGGCCCTGGTGGTGGCAGAGACGCTGAAGAATAGGTCGTCCAGGTCATCGCGTAGCCGATGCACCACGGTGGACTTACCGACGGCTGAGGGGCCGGATAGGACTACTACCCGGCCCCTCATCGAAGCTGTCATCTGGAGAAGATCAGGAAAAGTCGAACCGCTCCAGCAGCGCCTTGCGCTGACGATCACCGAGACCGCGCAGACGGCGGGTCGGGGCGATCTCCAGTTCGGTCATGATTTCCTGCGCCTTGACCTTGCCGACCTTCGGCAGGGCCTCCAGCAGAGCCGAAACCTTCATCTTGCCGAGGACCTCATCGGTCTCGGCGTCCTTGAGCACCTGCTTGAGATTGGTGCCGCCTTTCTTGAGCTTCTCCTTGAGCTCGGCGCGGATGCGGCGGGCGGCAGCCGCCTTCGCCAACGCGGCGGCGCGCTGCTCGTCAGTCAACTGTGGAAGGGCCACGATTCCTCCGTCTCATACGAAACTCTTCGGTTTTTCTGTTCGGCTGGAAACACAACCAGCCAGCGACAGCGACCGTACCCACGCCAGCCGACAAATGTGAACCCCACCCCCTGTTAGTCGGTGAAAATCGCCTGCTAGAGGCGCCGCGGGCGATCATGTCGAGCAACTATCGCACCCGCGCCGTATCACCCGACATTTCTCCAGGTCGGAAATGAAAGATACTGCTGCTCAACGTATTTCGCTCCCGATTCGCTACCTCTGCAGTTCTTATACTCGAACCGGAGACAAGCAAACCGTGATTGCCATGAGGGCAAACTGAAAATCTTGTGTGAATCTCGTGTTGCGCGTGTCGCGACCCGGCCACGTCCAGTTGAAGAGACGGCCGCGTCCAGTTGAAGAGACGCAGGTGAGGACGCCGTCGATAGACGTCCGTGAAGTTGCTTAGCAAGGCGCAACAGTTGCTGGGTAGGGTGCGACATATGGGTGACCAGGTGCACCCATCACGTGAGCGTGATCGGGTATTGGACGCCGCGAGGCTCGTGTCGCTGGCCACGGTCGTGGCCTACCACGTCCTCGCGGGTAGCCCTACCCTCGTCAAGGGCAAACCCGCCATGTCAGCGAACTACGGCGCGCATTGGCTGTTTTGGCTGATCCCGCTGATGCCGCTGTTCTTCTTCGCTGGCGCCGCAGCAAATCTTCATTCCTGGGAAGCCGGTAAATCCTGGGGGCAATTCCTGATGAGCCGTGCCACGCGGCTCTTCCGCCCGGTGTTCTATTTCCTCGCCTTCGTCGCGCTGGTGACCACCTTGCTGCACTTCATACTCGGCAACACTCGCGAGCTCCTCTATCTCGAAAAAAGGCATATCGAGCTGCTTTGGTACGTGGGGGCCTACCTGCTGACACTGGCGTTCCTGCCGTGGCTGGCCCGCATCCGCACCGGATGCCACCTGAGCTGGTTCGTCGCGACGATGTGCCTGCTCACCGCACTGGTCGACACGATCAGCGTCATCACGAACACATGGCACGCGACCGGCTGGATCAACATGATCTTCATGTGGCTCGTCCCCGCCGCATTGGGGATCGGGTATCAACGCAAGCTCATCCCCCGCCAAGTGGCGTGGGGAGGCGCAACGGCCGCCCTGGCCGCGACCGTGGCGCTCGCCATCCTGGGACCGTATCCGTCGGGGCTGATCGCCAACATGCCGCCGACCTTGTTACTCGCAGCGAGTGCAATCGTTCAATGCCTGGTGGTGATCGCGTTCGCGCCGGCCATCAATCGTTGGGCGCAGGGCGCGCGGACGTGGCGGTTCCTCGAACTGTGCAACAGCGGCAGCATGACGATCTACCTGTGGCACTGGGTGATCACCTTCCTGCTGTCCTACGGGATCTACCTTGCCCTTCGCATCGGGCTGGTGAGCCCGCACAGCGCCTGGTACTGGCCGGGGAACATGCTGCGACTGTCCATCGTGTGCGCCATCGTGGCCATCCTTTTCGTGCCGCTGCGGGCGACCGAGCGCAGAGCACTGCCGTGGTGGGACCGCCCCGTGCCCCCCATGAACAAAAGCCGCGATATCGCTGTCGGCGTGCTTGTGCTGATCGGCGCGATATTGACGCTCGTGTACACCCGGATCTACGTCATCGATCCGGCTTGGGGTGGGTTCACCCCACTAGGACGGTGGATCGTGATCGCCTCACTCATACCGCTGGCCGTCGCGCGAATGTTGAGCCGAAAATCATTGCCTTGCAACATTGTTAGGCCATCAGACGATCGGCCGATCGTCACCGTTCACTCGGCCAGCAGGTAAGCGACGCTGTCACGTAACCGGTCGACGGCTGCACGGAGCGCCGCCACATCCGGCCCGGCACGCAGCACTTCGCGCGAGACCGCGGGAAGCAGCAGCCGGCCCGGAGCGCCACCCAGACCACGCAAATCCTCGGGCCTGCCCCCCTGGGCTCCGAGCCCGGGAACAAGCACAGGACCACCGATCGACGAGAGGTCCGGCGGGTCGGTGACGGTTACGCCCACCACGACACCCACCGATCCGGGACCGTCGGCGGCGGCATTGAGAGCTGCCACCTGATCCACCATCGACTGTGCGACGGTCGAACCCGAGGCATGGGCACGCTGCACCGGCGGCGCTTCCGGGTTGGATGTCGCCGCGAGAACGAAGACACCGCGCTCGCGCTCGTGCGCAAGGTCCAGCAGCGGCGACAGGGACCCAAATCCTAGATACGGCGAGGCGGTCACCGCATCGGAGCTCAACGGCGAGCTTCCTAGCCACGCCTGCGCGTACGCCGCCATGGTCGATCCGATATCTCCGCGTTTGGCGTCCGAGAGCACCAGCACGCCGGCCTCACGCAGTCCCGCAATGGTCTGCTCAAGGACCGAATAACCGGCCGCACCATAGGTTTCGAAGAACGCCACCTGCGGTTTGACGATCGCCACCTCGCGGAAGGCTTCGACGCAGACATCGCTGAATCTGGCCAGGCCGTCGGAATCGGCCTCCAATCCCCAGGAACGCAGTAGCTCCGGATGCGGGTCGATGCCGACACACAACGGGCCACGGGAGGCGGTGGCGGCCTGCAGCCGTGCGCCGAAGCTCACCGGCCCCACCGCTCTTCGCGCAAGCGGCTCATCGGGACCTGACTCTCTTCGCGCAAGCGGCTCATCGGGACCTGACTCTCTTCGCGCAAGCGGCTCATCGCAAGCCCGCGTGGAGTTCCTGAAGTGACCGCACTCCGATATCGCCGCGGATACCGGCCTCGATTCCCTGCACCGCGGCCGACGCGCCCTGCACCGTGGTGATGCATGGGATGTTCATCGATACGGCAGCGGAACGGATTTCGTAGCCGTCAATACGAGGGCCGGAGTTCCCGTACGGGGTGTTGATAACCATCGCGACCTCGCCGGACTTGATGACGTCCACTGCCGACTTCGCGGGCCGCCCCTCCCCGACGCTCTCGTAGTGCTTGCGAACCTCTTCGCATGGTATTCCGTTGCGACGCAGCATCTCTGCCGTGCCTTCGGTCGCCAGCACCTTGAATCCCAGATCTGCCAGTCTCTTTACCGGGAACACCAGCGAGCGCTTGTCACGGTTGGCCACCGAAACGAAGATGGTGCCTTCCTTGGGAAGCGACCCGTACGCCGCGGTCTGACTCTTGGCGAATGCACTGCCGAAATCGGCGTCGATACCCATGACCTCGCCGGTGGACTTCATCTCGGGACCCAACAGGGAATCCACTTGGCTGCCATCAGCCTTGCGGAACCGGTGGAACGGCAGCACGGCCTCCTTGACCGCCACCGGGGCACCGCTGGGGATGGTGGCGCCGTCGCCCTTGGCGGGCAGTAAGCCTTCCTCCCGCAGTCCGGCGATAGTGGCGCCCAACATGATCCGCGCGCATGCCTTCGCAAGCGGCACCGCTGTCGCCTTCGAGACAAAGGGCACGGTGCGGCTCGCCCGAGGGTTGGCCTCCAAGACGTAGAGCACATCGTCCTTGAGCGCGTACTGCACGTTGAGCAAGCCAACGACACCGATACCGTGTGCGATGGATTCTGTCGCACTTCGCACTTTTTCAATATCGCTGCGGCCCAGGGTGACCGGTGGCAGCGCACAGGCCGAGTCGCCGGAGTGGATACCGGCTTCCTCAATGTGCTCCATGACCCCGCCGAGGTACACCTCGGTGCCATCGCATAGCGCGTCGACGTCGATCTCGATGGCGTCTTCCAAGAAGCGGTCTACCAGCACCGGGTGCTCGGGCGAGAGCTGAGTGGCGCGGGTGATATAGCCCTGCAGCGTGTCCTCGTCGTAGACGATCTCCATGCCCCGGCCGCCCAGCACGTAGGACGGCCGCACCAGCACCGGATATCCGATGTCGGCGGCGATCTGCCTGGCCTGCTCGAATGTCGTTGCGGTGCCGAAACGCGGGGCGGGCAGCCCAGCGGATACCAGCAGCTCGCCGAACACACCGCGATCCTCGGCGCGGTCGATCGCGGCCGGGCTGGTGCCCACCACCGGAACACCCGCGTCGGCCAGGCGCTTGGCCAGCCCCAGCGGCGTCTGCCCCCCGAGCTGCACGATGACGCCGACGACGCCTGGTCCACCCCGGCCGGATTCCGACTCGGCGTGGTAAACCTCGAGCACGTCCTCAAAGGTCAGCGGCTCGAAGTAGAGGCGGTCGGCGGTGTCGTAATCGGTGGACACCGTCTCCGGGTTGCAGTTGACCATGATGGTCTCGAAACCGGCCTCCGACAGCGTGGTTGCCGCATGCACGCAGCTGTAGTCGAACTCGATGCCCTGCCCGATGCGGTTGGGGCCCGATCCGAGGATGAGCACCTTGGGCCGCTCAGTCTGCGGGGCCACCTCGGATTCCGCGGCAGGATCCAACTCGTAGCTCGAGTAGTGATACGGAGTCTTCGCCTCGAATTCGGCGGCGCAGGTGTCGACGGTCTTGTACACCGGCCGGATGCCCATCCGGTGCCGCAGCGACCGAACCCCGTTCTCCCCCGCCAATTCCGGGCGGAGCGCCGCGATCTGGCGATCGGACAACCCGTAGTGCTTGGCGCGTCGCAGCAGCTCCTCGTCGAGGATGGGTGCCTCGCGCAGTTCGGTGCCGAGGTTGTCGATCTGGGCGATCTCCTCCACGAACCAGGGGTCCACGCCGGTGACCTCGGCCAGCCGCTCGACGCTGGCGCCCGCGGCCAGCGCGCGTTGAATGCCGTAAAGCCGCCCCTCGCGCGGTACCCGCAGCTCCCGCAGGAACGCATCCATATCCTCGACGGGGCCCGCGTTATCGGTCCAGAACCCGGCCTCCGCGGTCTCCAACGAGCGCATCACCTTGCCGAGCGCTTCAGAGAAGTTGCGGCCCAGGGACATCGCCTCGCCCACCGATTTCATGGTGGTGGTCAACGTGGCGTCGGCGCCCGGGAACTTCTCGAAGGCGAACCGGGGTGCCTTGACCACCACGTAGTCGAGGGTCGGCTCGAAACAGGCCGGCGTCTCCTTGGTGATGTCGTTGACGATCTCGTCGAGCCTGTATCCGATCGCCAGCTTCGCGGCGATCTTCGCGATGGGGAACCCGGTCGCCTTGGAGGCCAACGCACTCGATCGGGACACACGGGGATTCATCTCGATGACAATGAGGCGCCCGTCGTGGGGGTCGATCGCGAACTGGATATTGCACCCGCCGGTATCGACACCAACCTCGCGCAGGATCGCGATTCCGAGATCGCGCATCTTCTGGTACTCGCGGTCCGTCAGCGTCATTGCGGGTGCCACGGTCACCGAGTCCCCGGTGTGCACACCCATCGGGTCGACGTTCTCGATCGAGCAGACGACGACCACGTTGTCGCGACTATCACGCATCAGCTCAAGCTCGAATTCCTTCCAGCCGTAGATCGATTCCTCGATGAGCACATTGGCCGACGGGGAGGCCGCAAGACCCTCTCCTGCTATCCGCTCAACTTCCTCGGCGGTGTGCGCCATGCCGGAGCCCAGCCCACCCATGGTGAAGGAGGGGCGCACGACAACCGGCAGGCCGAGGTCGGCAACCGTTTCCCGGACCTCTTCCATGGTGAAACAGACGCGGGACTTCGCCGACTCTCCACCAACTTTGGCGACGATATCCTTGAATTGCTGGCGGTCCTCGCCGCGCTGGATGGCCTCGAAATTAGCGCCGATGAGCTCGACTCCGTACCGCTCCAGCGCGCCGTTTTCGTATAGCGCGACCGCGGTGTTCAACGCAGTCTGACCGCCCAGTGTGGGCAGCAGGGCGTCAATCTTGTTGCCCTTCTCGGCTTGTGCGGCAAGAACTTTCTCGACGAACTCAGCGGTGATGGGCTCGACATAGGTGTTATCGGCGTACTCGGGGTCGGTCATGATCGTGGCTGGGTTGGAGTTGACGAGGCTGACCTGCAGTCCCTCGGCGCGCAGCACGCGACAGGCCTGGGTGCCCGAGTAGTCGAACTCACAGGCCTGGCCGATCACGATGGGGCCGGACCCGATGACCAGGATGTGGTTGAGGTCTGTGCGACGTGGCATCAGCGGTTACCCCGGCCTTCCAAGCTTGTTTCCAATGCGGATACGAATTGGTCGAAGAGGTATTCAGCGTCATGAGGCCCGGCCGCCGCCTCGGGGTGGTACTGCACCGAGAACGCCGACCCGTCCAGCAGCCGGATCCCTTCCACGACGCCGTCGTTGGCGCAGGTGTGGCTGACCTCGGCCCGCCCGAAGGGCGTGTCGAACTGCTCGCCCGCCTCGCCTTCCAGCGCGAACCCGTGGTTCTGGGCGGTGATCGCGACCCGGCCCGTGGTGTGGTCGATGACCGGGACATTGATACCGCGGTGCCCGAACGTCATCTTGTAGGTGGACCGCCCCAGTGCCCTGCCCAGCAGCTGATTGCCGAAGCAGATGCCGAACAACGGGATTCGCCGCTCCAGCACTGCTTGCGTCACTGCGACCACATGGTCCGCGGTGGCCGGATCTCCCGGCCCGTTGGAGAGGAAGACGCCGTCGGGCGCGAGTGCGAGCAGCTCGTCGGGACTGATGGACGACGGCACCACCTGCACGCGAATACCGCGCGCCGCGAAATTACGCGGGGTGTTGGTCTTGATGCCCAGATCCAGAGCCGCCACGGTGAACCGGTGCGCACCATCGGGTTCCACGGTATACGTGCTGGCCGTACTTACTTCGCCGGCCAGATCCGCGCCCAGCATGCTGGGTTGGCCGTTGACGCGCGAGAGCAGGAAGTCGGTGGGTGCGTCTGCCACGGTCCCGCTGAAGATGCCCGCCTTCATCGATCCACGGGTGCGCAGGTGGCGGACCACGGCGCGGGTGTCGATTCCCGCGATACCGACGATGTGCTGCCCCTTGAGCGCGTCGTCGAGGGAACCGTTGGCACGCCAATTCGATACCCGGTTCGATGGATCGCGCACCGCGTAGCCGGCGACCCAGATCTTGCCGCCGCGGCTCTCGTCGTCCTCGTCATTCCACCCGGTGTTACCGATCTGCGGCGCGGTGGCCACCACGATCTGCCGGTGGTAACTCGGGTCGGTCAGGGTCTCCTGGTAACCCGACATGGCCGTGCAGAAGACCGCCTCGCCAAGGGTTTCCCCCACCGCGCCGAACGGCTTTCCGGTGAATACCCGCCCGTCTTCGAGAACGAGCACCGCCTTGTCGCGACCGTATCCTCTTCGCGCCAGCGGCTCATCGATCATGACGCTACCTTCCATTCTTGATATTCACTTCGCGGTCGGGCCAGAAAACCGGTGTCGATCTCGGTGCCCGAGGGCAACCGCCACCGAATGGCGAGAATGCCGTCGTGGGTAAGTACCTTGCCCGCCAGCGCCTTGGCGGTGCGGATCTCGGTGATGACGTCCGCGGGTATCCAGATGTCTCCGGTTCCGCTGCGTTCCAACAGGATTCCGGCGGTATACCGGGTCAGCGTCGCGCTCGTTCGGTAGCCCAAATCCCCTACGGCGATGCGGTCTTGCCAGTCCGGCGCGATGGTGCTGCCGACGTAGAGCCCCTCCACGGGTTCGATGACGACCTCACCGCGCTCATCGGGTGCAGCCGGGAGCACCCCGACGACGTCGGCCTGCCGCTGTGCGCGTGCATGCCAGCCCCGCCACATCAAGCGGATGAGCAGCACGGTCAAGGTCAGCGAGGCGCCCGCCATGATCAGCGCACCGACGAAGTCCCCGTGGTTCATGCGGTTACCTTCCCGTCCCGTGCGGTGACACGACCCCGCAGCAGCGTGGCGGTCACCGTGGCGGGCAATGTCATCGATTCGAACGGCGTGTTGGCCGACTTGCTGGCCAACCCGTCACCGCGCACGGTCCAGGTGGCATCGGGGTCGACGATGGTCAGGTTCGCGGGCTCCCCGACCGCCAGCGGACGTCCCTGATCGGGCAGACCGACGATCTGCGCCGGGCGCTCGCTCATTACCCGTGCGATATCGCGCCAGGTAAGCAGCCCCGGTTTCACCATGGTCTCCACGACCACCGATAGCGCGGTCTGCAATCCGAGCATCCCGGGTCTGGCCGCGGCGAACTCGCAGCACTTCTCGTGATCGGCGTGCGGCGCGTGATCGGTTGCCACACAATCGATCACCCCATCCGCGAGGGCCTGTCGCAATGCTTCGGCGTCGGTGGACTCACGCAGCGGCGGATTCACCCGATATACGCCGTCATACGAGGCCAGTCGACTGTCATCGAGCAGCAGGTGATGCGGCGTCACCTCGGCAGTGATGGAAATCCCTTGCCCCTTCGCCCATTTAAGCAACTCGACGGTGCCCGCGGTAGAGGCATGGCAGATGTGCACGGGCGCGCCGGTGTCGCGGGACAAGATGGCGTCACGCGCGACAATGGACTCTTCGGCGGCACGGGGCCATCCGGTTAAGCCCAACCGAGCCGCGTGGGCACCCTCGTGCGCCACCGAGCCGACGGTGAGCCGCGGCTCCTCGGCATGCTGGGCGATGAGCACCCCCAAACCCTTGGCGTACTCCAGCGCACGTCGCATCACCAGCGGATCGTGCACGCACTTGCCGTCATCGGAGAACATCCGCACCCGGCCCGCGCCGCGGGCCATCATCCCCATCTCGGTGAGCTGCTTGCCCTCCAGCCCGACCGTCACGGCGCCCACGGGATGCACATCGACCAACCCCACCTGCTGGCCGCGCTGCCACACGTGATCGGTCACCACGGGGCTGTCGGCCACCGGGTTGGTGTTGGCCATCGCGAAGACCGCGGTGTACCCGCCCAGAGCGGCTGCCGCCGAACCGGAGTCGATGGTCTCGGTGTCCTCACGGCCTGGCTCACGCAGGTGTGTGTGCAAGTCGACGAACCCGGGCAGTAGCACCTGACCGGGGGCTTCGATGGCCGTGTGGACCTCGGTTTCGATACCCGGCCCAATACCGGCCTCGATACGGGTGATCTGCCCGTCCTCAACCAGGACGTCAACCTGCTCGCCCTCGCCGTAGAGACGCACACCTTTGATCAACACGCTCATGCGGGCACCGCCTCATCGGAACCGACCAGCAGGTGGAACAGCACTGCCATGCGGATATGCACTCCATTCGATACCTGTTGCAGGACGGCCGATTGCGAGGAATCCGCAACCGATGATGCGATCTCCATACCGCGCAGCATGGGACCGGGGTGCAGCACCACCGCGTGCTCGGCGAGGAGCTGCTGGCGGGCCGCTGACATGCCGTACAGCACCGAATACTCACGCGCCGAGGGGAAGAACCCGCCGGTCATGCGTTCCGCCTGCACCCGCAGCATCAAAACGGCATCGGCACCCGGCAGCTCGGCGTCCAGGTCGTGGGTCACTGTCACCGGCCAGGTCTCGACACCGACCGGCAGCAGCGTTGGTGGTGCCACTAGCACCACCTCGGCACCGAAAGTGTTGAGCAGCAGGGCATTCGATCGAGCAACCCGGCTGTGCAGGATGTCCCCGACGATGACGACGCGGCGCCCTTCGAGGCTGCCGAGCCGCTGTCGGATGGTCAGCGCGTCGAGCAGCGCCTGCGTGGGATGCTCGTGGGTGCCGTCTCCCGCGTTGATGACAGCGGGTCCGCTCAGGCCGTCCTCCCCCTCGGCGGTCCACTGCGCGAGCTGCGCGGCGACACCGGAGGCCGGATGGCGCACGATGAGCGCATCGGCGCCGATCGCGCGCAGCGTCAACGCGGTATCGCGCAGCGACTCCCCTTTAGACACCGAGGACCCCGAGGCGCTGACATTGATGACGTCGGCACTCATCCACTTGCCCGCGACCTCAAAGGAAACCCTTGTCCGCGTGGAATTCTCGTAGAACATCGTGATAATGGTCCGCCCGCGCAGCGTCGGCAGCTTCTTGACCTCGCGCCCCGCAAGGGCCTGTAGGAACCGGTCGGCGTCATCCAGGATGGCGGTGGCCTCGTCGCGGGTGAGGTCGGCAGCGGACAACAGATGTCTCATGAGGCCGCCCCTTGTCCGCCCTTGATCACAACCGCGTCGCAGCCGTCGTGTTCGGCCAACAGCACCTTGACGTCCTCACTGCGCGCGGTTGGCACGTTCTTGCCGACGTAATCGGCGCGCAGCGGCAGCTCACGGTGCCCACGGTCGACCAGGACCGCGAGCTGAACCGCCCGGGGCCGGCCGAGGTCACGCAGCGCGTCGAGCGCCGAGCGCACGGTGCGGCCGGAGAACAACACGTCGTCGACAAGGATCACCAGAGCTCCATCCACCCCGCCCTCGGGAATCGAGGTGCGTTCGAGCGGGCGGTGGGGTTTGTTACGAAGATCGTCGCGGTAGAGGGTGATGTCCAGGAATCCGGCGGGCACCTCGACACCGGAGAACTCGGTGATGTGGGCGGCCAGTCGTTTGGCGAGGGTGGCGCCGCGCGTGGGGATGCCGACCAGTACGACGCGAGGTGCGTCGGTGGAATCGGAAAGCGCGGTCTTCTCGATGATTTGATGCGCGATACGCGCGATGGTCCTGCCGACATCTGCGGCGGACAACAATTCGCGTCCTTCTACTGCTTCGCCCACGCTTACGCGAGACCTCCTTCTCCGCCTCACTGGACGGATCGTTAAAGG
The DNA here is from genome assembly GCF_040653875.1 of Mycobacterium sp. NPDC050853. Lineage (NCBI taxonomy): Bacteria > Bacillati > Actinomycetota > Actinomycetes > Mycobacteriales > Mycobacteriaceae > Mycobacterium > Mycobacterium sp. NPDC050853. Next base: position 1,498 of record NZ_JBFAGW010000007.1, on the reverse strand, counting down.
ATGTCACTTACCGCGAGCGAGCTTAGCATCCGGGCACCTGCCAGCCTCGACTGACAGTATGGGGTCATGCCCGAATTCGAGTCCACATTCGACGCAGCTCTCGCCCCGATCCGAGCGGCGGTAAATGACCGCATTCTGGCCGGAGCGGTGACGTTGGTGTGGCAGGGCGGGCAGCTCAGGCACCTGGGCGCCGTGGGTCATCGCGACGTCGACGCGGGTCTGCGGATGGCCGACAACACCATTTTCCGCATCGCGTCCATGACAAAACCGGTGATCAGCGCGGCGGCCATGGCTCTTGTCGACGACGGCACAATCCGCTTGAACGACCCGATCACCACCTGGCTGCCGGAGTTCGCCCAGATGCGGGTGCTCGCAGACCCGGGCGGCTCGCTGGATGACACGTTCCGGGCGCCACGCACCATCACGGTCGAGGATCTGTTGACTCACCGCAGTGGGCTGACCTACGACTTCATCTCGACCGGACCAATAGCGAAGGCCTACCAGCCGCTGCACACGGCTGCGTTCACCGAACCCGACGAGTGGATCGCGGCGATCGCCGCGCTGCCGCTGGTATACCCGCCCGGAGAGCGCTTCCACTACAGCCATTCCACCGATGTGCTCGGCTTGCTCATCGCGCGCGCGGCCGCGCGGCCACTGAATGAGCTGCTGCGTCAACGAATCCTGGATCCGCTCGGCATGTCCGATACCGACTTCTTCGTTCCCGAACACAAGGCGAGCCGATTGGCGCGCCTGTATGGCCTCGGAGATGACGAACAAATTGTGGTGGCCGACCGCGGCTATCTCACTTCGATGCCCACCTCAGCACCGGCACTGTGCCGCGGCGGCGGCGCACTCGCGAGCACCGCGCACGACTACCTCGCCTTCGCGCGAGCACTCCTGGGTGGCGGCGAGGCCGACGGAGTGCGCATCCTGTCCCCCGAATCGACGGCCGCGCTGCGCACCAACCGCCTCACCCCTGCACAGCGCAAACTGCCGTCCTTCGGCCTGCCCTACTGGACCGGACGCGGATTCGGCCTTGGCCTGTCGGTCGTCCTCGATCCGAACGAGGCCGCATTGTTCGGTCCGGGCGGCGCCGGCACCTTCGGCTGGCCGGGAGCATTCGGCACCTGGTGGCATGCCGACCCGAAGGCCGACGCGATTCTCATGTTCCTGCCGCAGTGGCGCATGCCCGACCTGGACCCCAAGGCCGCGCTGGCGAGCACATCCACGCTACGACTGCAGCTGTTGCATATTCAGTTCGCGCAAGCGGTGTACGCGGCGCTCTAGATGCGCGCCGGGACAGCTCTTTAGGCGTTCTTGAGCCGGGGGTATCAACATTCAGACAGCTCTGTTCGTGCCGCCAACGCCAACCAGAGAGGCCGCAGATGACGATCTTTGCTCCCGAGGCGATTGATGAATCGCTTGATCCGCGTGATCCGCTGTTGCGGCTGAACACCTTTTTTGATGACGGCAGCCTCGAGCTGCTCCACGAGCGTGA
>NZ_JBFAGW010000006.1:0-309687 GCF_040653875.1 Mycobacterium sp. NPDC050853 | reverse complement strand
CTACCGCGCCATGGGCAACACCCACGAAACCAACACCCTGTCCATGAACGCCCGCGACATGGCCGAAGGAGCCAAATGGGGCGCATAAACGCCCTGACGTTGCTTCCCAGCCCCATCAAAGCCGTTGTCAGTAACTATTTCAGGAGGAAAAACAACATGTCTGAGCAGATCTTCGCCGTCAGCGGGATGCACTGCAACTCATGCGTCATGGGGGTCACCGAGGCCCTGACCGCACTCGACCCGGTGCGGGAAGTGACGGTTGACCTGGATCCCAAGGGTGCGTCGACGGTGCGTGTCCTGTCCGACAGCGTGCTGTCGGTCGAAGAAGTCCACGACACGCTCGTCAGGGCTGGAGGCGATTTCGCCGTCGCCGCCGGATAGCGACTTCCAACTGGAAGTGCCGGTAGCTCAGCCGAATTCGATAACCGTATGAGGTGCCCGCAGCCGGTCGAGTCCGGGCAACGCGTATAGCAGCGGGCCGGCCCACCGCAGTACCTTGCCGCGCCCGGCAGGCATCCCCAGTTCGCGCACGCTGCGGATGCCGGGGATGGCACGTAGCTCCTCGTATTGATTTGCGGTGAACGAGAACGGCATTGGTGGCACGACGTAGTGCTCGCTGAGCTTCATGCCGCGCTGTGAGTGGGTGCTCAGGAACTTCGGTACGGAGTCGAAGACCAGCCCGCCGCCGGGAAAACGCTTGGCACACGCTGCGATCAGATCGAACACCAGATCGCGATCCAAGTACTGGAACAGGCCCTCGGCGGTAATCAGCACACCGTTGGCGTCGTCGACCTGATCCATCCACGAGTAGTCGAGTGCGGACTGGGCGCAATACCGCAACCGGTTCAACGGCGGGAGCAGCTGCCGGCGCAGCCGCACAATGGGCTCCAGGTCCACCGACAGCCAGGTGAGCTCACCGTTGTCTACACGCCAGAAGCTCGTCTGCAGCCCCTCCGCCAGGGCAACTACACAGGCGCGCGGTTTCATGGCCAGGTACTCGCGCGTGGCGCGATCGAATATCAAGGCGCGCAAGGCCGTAGCTTGATGAGTGCGGCCGAAGTGCTGGAAGTCGTAGTCAAGATCGGCATGCAGTGTGATCGCCATGGGGTCATTGAGAATGCCGTCCGGCCGAGCCGCCTCGGTTGCCCGTTGGTGCAGGGTGAGGAGCGCGGTCTCGGACACACCGTCGAGGTGGCGAGCGTCGATGGCTGTCATGGGCCTGACTGTACGGGACGGCAACAGTAGGTGGGAATCGCTGTCGCGCAACGGTAAATGTGATTTAGGACGCCGATTCTGATTGTTCGGAACTTTCCGGCGTGCTGTCCGACTACTCCTACGGTGGCGTGAAACTGCTTGCGCCCATTCAGCGGGGAGGCGGAGTGTGACGGCACCGATGTGGATGGCTGAGCCTCCGGAGGTGCATTCGGCGTTGTTGAGTGCCGGCCCGGGCCCGGGAGCGGTGCTGGCCGCCGCCATGCAATGGCAAGAGCTCGGGAACAACTACGCGCGCACGGCGGTCGAGCTGACCCAGGTGCTGGCCGGCGTGCAGGCGAGCAGTTGGCAGGGTCCCAGTGCCTCGCAGTATGTGGCCTCCCATGGGCCCTACCTGGCCTGGCTGGAACAGGCCGCGGTTGAGAGTGGTGTCATTGCCGCACAACACGAGACAACCGCAGCGGCCTACGGCAGCGCGCTCGCGGCCATGCCCACGCTTGCGGAGTTGGCCGCCAACCACGTCACGCATGGAGTCCTGGTCGGCACGAACTTCTTTGGAATCAACACCATTCCCATCGCGCTCAACGAAGCCGACTATGTCCGCATGTGGGTGCAGGCGGCGCTCACCATGAGCACCTACCAGGCGACCGCCGAGGCGATGACATCGGCGATGCCACCCACTCAACAGGCGCCCCCCATTCTGGGGCCCGGCGGTGAAGCCCGCAGTGACCAATCGGATATCCCGGGTTCACCGGACCAGATCACGAAGATGCTGCAAGGCTTTCAACAGTGGTTCGAGAAGATGGGCTTCAATCCGGCGACCTCGGCCGTTCTGGCCGTGATCATGCTGTTCCTCTATGACCTCCTTTGGTATCCGTACTACGCCTCGTATCTGCTGCCCTTTCTGATTCCCGCCCTCAGCGGACTCAGCGGCTTGGCGGCACTGATACACCTGCGGCCCGCTGCGGCGGCACTTCCGGTACCGGTGACGGCGCCATCGGGCGACAGGCCGATGCCCCGACCGGCGCACCACGCGGAGCCGAACCTCGCTGCTGTACCGATGCCTGCCATGCCCACCACCCCTTCGGGTGGGTCATCGACGGTTACGCCCGCGCCGAGCGCGCCGGCCTCGACCGCCGCCGGTACTCCTGCGCCGGCCACCGGAATCAGTTACGCCATACCCGGTTTGGTGCCGCCCGGGGTGAGCTTTGGCCCCAAGGGCACCACGAAATCATCGGATACCGCGGTCGACACCATCGATGCCGCCGCAGCGGCAAGTGTTGCGGCGGTGGCACCGGCTCGGCGCAGGCTGCGCAGCAAGAACAAGGCCCGTATCGGAGGCCAGCGTTACGAATACCTGGAAGAGGCAGGCGATATGCGTGCCACGGCCGACTACTCGACCGGTATCGAGACCACGGATCACACCGCGACCGGCCGGGGTGCCGGTCCACTCGGCTTCGCCGGTACGGCGCCCGCTGTCTCCACTGCGCACACCGCGAGGACCGTTAGGCTCTCATCCGACGACACCCGGCAGGTGGTTCCGATGCTCCCGAGCACCTGGGAGGCCGATAACGGGGAGCAGCTGTAGACCCGTTACCTGTGTTTATAAGTAAAACTTTGGAGCTGCTCTCGGATTAGTCACTACTCACGGCCGCTTTTGCGCCGAACAATCGAAGACAGTCACCGGAATTACTGGCGGTGGTGTTCTTGGATTTTCCACGCAGAGAAGGGCAGAACAGTGAGTGAGTACGGGTGGACAGTGGTCGGCGCGGGACCCGGAGGAATCGCGGCGGTGGGAAAGCTCCTTGATCACGGGGTGCCACCAGGTTCGATCGCCTGGATCGACCCGTCATTCTCCGCAGGTGACCTGGGCGCGAAATGGCGTGCGGTACCGAGCAATACGTCGGTGAAGCTGTTCATCGGTTACCTGACGGGCGCGGCGTCCTTCCGCTTCGCCCACGCACCGCATTTCGCGCTGAACGACTTCGCGCCCACAGACACCTGCCTGCTCGGGGATGTGGCGGACCCGCTGGTCTGGATAACGGGGCAACTCTGTGCGCAGGTGAGCGCCCTGCGCACCACCGCTACGGGCCTTTCGCTGCACGGCGGCCGGTGGACCGTGCAGACGGAGCAAGGTGACATCACCTCAAAGAACGTGATTTTGGCGGTTGGATCGGCCGCCAAAAAACTCGACTACCCCTGGTTGAACGAGATCCCGATCGAGGCGGCGCTGAATCCCGAGAAGCTCGCCGAGCAGCCGTTGGAGGGAGCCACCGTTGCCGTGTTCGGCTCATCGCACTCAAGCATGATCGCCTTGCCCAACCTGCTGGCAGGCTCCGCGGCCAAGGTGATCAACTTCTACCGCGGCCCGCTGCGCTACGCGGTCGACATGGGGGATTGGACGCTCTTCGACGATGTGGGGCTGAAAGGTGAGGCGGCACGCTGGGCGCGGGAGAACATCGACGGGGTGCTGCCGGACCGGCTGGAAAGATGTTCGGTCGACGGTGCGCACTTCCAGGAGATGCTCCAGAGCTGCGACTACGCGGTGTACACCGTGGGATTCAGTCCCAGGTCCCTCCCCGCCACGCCGCAGTGGGGGCAGCTGGAGTGCAATGCGGCCAACGGGATCATCGCGCCCGGTCTGTTCGGGGTCGGAATTGCGTTCCCGGAGTACCGGATTGACCCTATGGGCTTCGGGGAGTACCGGGTGGGCCTCCAGAAGTTCATGGAGCGCCTCAACAAGACCCTGCCGCTGTGGCTGAAGTACGGCTCGTGACTGTCGGCGAATCCGTTGGTGCTGAACCCGATTACCGATTCACGCTCGCCAACGAGCGGACATATCTGGCCTGGGTGCGTACCTCGCTGGCACTGATCGCCAGCGGTGTCGCACTCATGCAGTTCGTTCCCGAGTTCTGGATTCCGGGTGCCCGGCATGTGACGAGCATCCTGCTGGTCATCACGGGCGGCGTGCTGGCGATGGCGGCCGCGAGGCGGCGGCGTCGGGTACAAGAAGCCATGCGATGCGATGCCGACCTGCCGCCCAGCCATATGCCGACATTCCTCAGTGCGCTGCTGCTGGGGATGGTTGTGCTGCTGGTGGCGCTGCTCGTTAAGGGCTGAGCCCCTGAGTGACATCGAGCGTGGGGATTCGTCAGGACTGCTGTCGCGGCAGTACCTGGCTGCGTGCGGCGGTCTCCGAACGCAGCGTGGACGAAGACCGCTAAACTGTACGACGTTCCATTGCCTCCTTAGCTCAGTGGTAGAGCACCGCTCTTGTAAAGCGAAGGTCGTCAGTTCAATCCTGACAGGGGGCTCAACGCGCTATCCGGCATGTCGGTGCCGTCACGTAATTTCAGCCCATGAGACTGTGCCTTGCTTGCGGCGCAACACTTTCCATGCGAAGCCAGAAGATCTATTGCGGCAATGCTTGTCAGGCGGTAGCCCGACGCGACGCCAGTACCAGACTGTGGCTCGAGTCCGGTGAGGCCCGGGTGCGCAGCGAGCAGAGCCACTTCATTCGGCTCTTTCTCGCCGAGGCTCAATCGGGCCGTTGCGCGATCTGCAGCGGAGCGAGCATCTGGCAAGACTCCCCGCTCGTACTGGTCTTGGACCATATCGACGGAAACCCGGAAAACAATTGTCGAGAGAATCTCCGGCTCGTCTGCCCGAACTGCGACTCGCAACTGCCGACCTACAAGAGCCGCAATCGCGGCAATGGCCGCAGTTTTCGCCGGCAGCGCTATGCGGACGGAAAGTCGTACTAGCCCGCCCGCTAGATCTCACCTTCGATAACGCGCTCGGACCGTATCGGTCGCGGCGAGCTGGATGGGCTCGACGGCCGGGAGGGCCTACGGCGCGGCAGGAACCCGCCAAGCGGCGAGACCACAGAACTGAGGGCCGAGACGGTATCGGTCAGCAGCTCGATGGTGGGCGTCAGCGCGTCGATGTTGGGCGCCAGCTTGGCGGCCGTCTCCGAAAGATTGGCCAGCTGCTGCAGCGGGCCGTCCTTGGCGGTGAACTTGTCCAGGACGCCTTCCTCGCGCATCAGCCGCTCGAGGATGCCGTCCTCGGCGAGCAGCTGGTCGACGAGCCCACCCGGTGCCAGTGCCCGGTCCAGGGCGCCTTCCTGGGCGGTCAGTCGGTCGACAGGGCCGCCCTTGGCGAAGAGTCGGTCGAGCACACCGCCGGGTTCGGTGAGCCGGTCGGCTAACCCGCCGGGAGCCATGATGCGTTCCGCCGGCCCTCCGGGTCGTAGCGCCCGGCCCAGCGGTTTGTCCTCCTCCATGAGCTCAGCGACCCTCATTGCCGAGCTCAGTGGGCTCTTGCGGCCGACCATCGCCAACAGGGATTCGACGGTGCCAACCAGCCCGGCGCCGGGGGCGTCATCCGGGCCGTCGTGCGGCTGTCCGTCGGGGATCGCGGCGAGCACCTCGCGCCCGGTATCAATCGCCTTGGTGGCCATCGCCAGGCCGGCGTCAGCAACCGCCAGCGACACCTTGAGCGGCGCTGTGATCAGCGACACCAGCTTCATGGCACAACTGTAAGGCCCAGAACGTCCGGTGGGGTCGCTAAAAGTTGGCTGACAATCTCCTGTGAAGAACTCACAGGAACTTCACAGCGGAGATCCAGCACTCTGTAAAAAATAGGGAGAAGATTGTCAGTGGTGAGCACCGTGGAGACGACACACCCAGGCACATTCCCGATCAACGGCACCACGCCCGCCAAGGTGCTGGTGGTCGACGATGAATCGAACATTGTCGAGCTGCTGTCTGTCAGTCTGAAATTCCAGGGGTTTGACGTCTATACCGCCGATAGCGGGGCCGCCGCCCTGGATCTGGCGCGTACCGTCCGTCCCGATGCGGTGATCCTCGACGTGATGATGCCTGGCATGGATGGGTTCGGTGTCCTGCGCCGCCTGCGTGCCGACGGGATCGATGCCCCGACGCTGTTCTTGACCGCCCGTGACGGTCTGCAGGACAAGATCGCCGGGCTGACCCTCGGTGCTGATGACTATGTGACCAAACCGTTCAGCCTGGAAGAGGTCGTCGCCCGGCTGCGTGTGATCCTCCGGCGCTCTGGGATGGGCTCCGAGCCCGCTCGCAAGTCGCGGCTGAGCTTCGCCGATATCGAACTCGACGAGGACACCCATGAGGTCTGGAAGGCCGGTGAGCCGGTGGCGCTCTCGCCCACCGAATTCACCCTGCTGCGGTACTTCATGATCAATGCGGGCACGGTGCTCAGTAAGCCCAAGATTCTCGACCACGTGTGGCGGTACGACTTCGGCGGCGACGTGAATGTCGTCGAGTCCTACGTCTCATATCTGCGGCGCAAGATCGACAATGGCGAGAAGCGGTTATTACATACGCTTCGTGGCGTGGGATACGTACTGCGCGAGCCGCGCTAATGGCAGTCCCCGGCGTGCGTCGGGGTGTACCGCTTCGGGTGAGCCTCGTGGTCGGAACCTTGGTTCTGGTCGCGCTCGGGCTGGTGGCCTCCGGTATCGCGGTGACCACCACGATGGAGCGCACGATGATGAATCGTGCGGATCGCGAGCTGATCGACGCCGCCAACGGGTGGGCGAATCGGCCTCCTCCTCCACCCCCCGCCTTCGACACCAACCGCCACCGGCCTCCGTCTTTGTTCTTTATCCGGACAACTGATGACCACGGACGGGTGGTCATCATGCTCAATGACCGTGCCCGGGCCGATCCGGGCTTGCCGCTCGACAACGATGTGGGTGGCCGTCCCGTGACGGTGCAGTCGTCGGACGGTTCGGGAACAGAGTGGCGTGCGGTCTCCCGTCACGATGTGATGGGCGGGTACACGACCGTCGCACGCGATATCACCGATGTCCGTACCACCGTTCGGGACCTGTTGTGGCTGCAGGTTGCTATCGGTGCGGCCGTGCTGACAGTGCTCGGTATCGCCGGATATTGGTTGGTGCACCGCAGCTTGCGACCGCTGAGCGAGGTGGAGGCGACGGCGGCGGATATCGCTGCGGGACACCTCGATCGCCGGGTACCCGAACGCGACCCGCGCACCGAGGTCGGGCGATTGTCGTTGGCGCTCAACGGAATGCTTGCACAAATCCAGCGTGCGGTGGCCGACTCGGAGAAGTCGGCGAAGACGGCACGCACCTCCGAGGAGCGCATGCGCCGGTTTATCACCGATGCCAGTCACGAGTTGCGCACACCCCTGACCACCATTCGTGGTTATGCGGAGCTATACCGTCAGGGCGCGGCCACCGATACCGAGCTGGTGCTGGGTCGAATCGAAGGTGAGTCAACCCGCATGGGGCAGCTGGTGGAGGACCTGCTGCTGCTGGCGCGACTCGATGCGCACCGGCCCATGGAGCAGCGGCTCGTCGACCTGCTGGTATTGGCCACCGATGCGGTGCATGACGCGAAAGCCACTGCGCCCGAACGTGATATCGAGCTTGAAGTCTTCGACGGCCCCGGCACCCCCGAGGTCATCGGCGATGAGCTGAGATTGCGGCAGGTGCTCGGCAACCTGGTGAGCAACGCGCTGGGGCATACCGTCGCGGCCGTCCGGGTAAGGGTTGGAACCGTGGGCGATGACGCGATTCTGGAGGTCATCGACGCCGGGCCCGGTATGACGACGACGGACGCCGAACGTGTCTTCGAGCGCTTCTATCGGGCGGACACGTCGCGCACCCGCAGCAGCGGCGGCACCGGGCTCGGGCTGTCGATCGTCGACGCCCTTACCGCTGCGCACGGCGGCACCGTCACCGTGCACACGGCTCCCGGCGAGGGCTGCCGATTCGAGGTGCGACTGCCGCGTGCCGATATGACCGACGACGAACCAGAAGCCGACGAACCCGAGCCAAAGATTTTGCGGGCTAGTCGATCTGAGCCAGCGCAGCCTTGATCTTGGCCTGTGCCTCGTCGAGAGATTCCGGTGACGGGTTGGGGTCGGCGTTCTCAAAGCTGAAATCGGTCAGCGTGTAACCGGGGAACACGTGCACATGCAGGTGTGGCACCTCCATACCCGCGATGATGTAGCCGGCACGCGGTGCGTCGAACGCCGTGCGGATGGCGCGGCCGACTTTCTGGGCCACGACATTGACCTTCGCGAAAGTATCCCCGTCGATGTCCTGCCACTGATCGATCTCGGCGCGCGGCACCACCAGGGTGTGGCCGGGGGTGATCGGCGCGATGGTCAGAAACGCGACCACATCGTCGTCCTCATAGACGAATCGACCGGGTAGTTCTCCGTTGATGATCTTCGTGAAGACGCTGGACATGCCCCTAGGTTAGTGGCTCGTGCGGGCGGCTCAGGCCGGGGACAGTTCATGGGGCGCAGGGTCACGCACCTCGCTGAAATCGACCGCGGGGGTGGCGGCGGGGCGCGCCGTCATCCCGATCAGGCATCCGGCGATCACCACGACCGCCCCCACGAGCTCCGCGGCGGTCGGCTGCTCTCCGAGGGCAAGCCACGAGGCGGTGATCCCGACCACCGGAACCAGCAGCGAGAACGGTGCGACCCGGCTCGCGGGGTACCGGCCCATGAGATAGGTCCACAGGCCCAGGCCGACGATGGTGGCCAGCAGCACGATGTAGGCCAGGCCGGCGAGGGCGATGAGCCCGCTGCGCTCAGTGATTGACGTCAGCGCGCGCCATCCGGCGGACGGCCCCTCGGCGACCGCTGACAGCGCGAACAGCGGGATCGGCGGCACCACCGACATCCAGAGCGTGAGCCGCAGCGCTGTTTGCGGATCGCTGTTGTCTGCCATAGCCTTTCGACTCGCGATGTTGCCGAAGGCCCAGCCCAGGGCGCCGAGTAGCGTCAGGATCACCGGGACCACTGCGGCCGATGCGCCGTGCACGGCACGATCGGCCGCGATCAGCGCCATGCCACCCATCGCGAGGGCGATACCCGCGATCTGCAGACCCGACATCCGTTCGCCGAGCAACAGCACGCCCAGGATCACCGTGAACGGTGCCGATGCTTGTAGCACCAGGGAGGCGAGCCCCGTCGGCATTCCGTTCGCCATGGCCAGAAACAGGAAGGCGAACTGGATGGTGCCGAAGCCGATCCCGTACAGCAGGAACCACCGCAAAGGCACCCGCGGTCGGGGCACGAAGAGGATCACCGGGATCGCGAGCACCGCGAACCTCAGCCCGGCGAAGAAGACCGGCGGGAAATGCTCGAGCCCCGCATGTATCGCCACGAAGTTCAGGCCCCACAACACTGCGACAGTCAGTCCGAGGAGCCGGTGCCGAGTGGTCATGCCGTCGATCCTGCGTACTCAATCGATTTAGCACAATCTAATTAATGTGCACTATTAATGTAGATTTTCTTCATGGAAGTGCGCCGCCTGCGGATTCTCCGCGAATTTGCCGACCGTGGCACCGTCGGCGAGGTGGCCGACGCGATGAGGCTCACCCCCTCGGCGGTATCGCAGCAACTGAAGGTCTTGTCACGTGAGGCCGGTGTGCCGTTATTGCGGCAGGACGGACGGGGAATCGCGCTCACAGAAGCCGGCCGTGCCCTCGTGCTGCGCGCCGACGAGGTGATTGCCGCCGTCGACCACGCGGCCGAGGAGATGGTGACGTATAGGGAGGGGACCCAGCCGGTCGTGCGGATCGCATCGTTCCCGTCTGGTGGCAGCCTGCTGCTGCCGCGGCTGGTGGCGGCGGTCGAGGGCGTGGTGGACGTGCGCCCGGGCGACGAGGACGTGACGTACAGCGAGGCCCCCGGGCTGTTGACCGAGTACGACATAGTCGTCACCCACCGGGACGAGCTGGCCGCCGCCCTGCGGTCGGCGCGGGTGTGGTCGATGACGCTGATGCGGGAGCCGATCGATCTCTTGGTACACAGGGATCACCCGCTGGCGGGGCGTGGTTCGGTCACACCGGACGAGCTGGCCGACGAGACTTGGATCAGTGTCCCCGAGGGCTTCCCGGTAGATGACGTGCTGGTCTCGCTCGGGGTATCGACGGGCATCCGTCCTCGAGTCCGATTCCGGTTCAAGGATTTTCAGATCGTCGAAGACATGGTGGCGCACGGCCACGGCATCGCACTGATGCCGCGGTACGTGAGCCGGAGCCCGCGGGTGGCGCGTCTCGTCATCCGTGAGGTCCGTGCGGGGCGGCTGTATGAGGTACTGGCCCGCCCCGGTGCCCAGCACCGCCCGGCGATTGCCGCGACCATCCGCGGGTTGCAGGACGCGGCGGCCGTGTTGGAATCGCGGTAAGTGTTAGACGGAGTGCTCGCTGTGCTCCCGGATGTGCTCCAGCACCAACGCGGCGGTCTCGTCGGGCCGTTCCTCGGCAATCCAGTGGGACACGCCCTCGAAGACCTCGAACCGGTAGGGTGCGTCGACGTACTTGGGATTGGCGTCGGCGGCCGCACGGGTCACTGCGGCATCCCCGTCGCTCCAGATGAAGAGGGTGGGCACCCGGACCTTCGGCGCCGGCGACCGCAGTGAATAACGCATCGCCCGATACCAATTCACCGTCGCGGTGGCAGCTCCGGGCTCGTTCAACAACTCCCGGGTACGTTCGGCTAGCCGGTCGGATACCTTCATCCACTTCTTGCCGAAGCGGCCGAATGCCTCCCTGTCGCTGAAGCTGAACAGCCATTCGGGGAATCTCGGGATCTGGAACAAGAGCATGTACCAGGAATGCAGAATCTGGCCGCGCGGCATCGCATCCCGGAATGCGCGCGGGTGTGGCACCGACAGCACGGACGCGGTGTGCACCCGGTCACCGTGGACTCCCGCGACCTGCCAGGCCACCGCAGCGCCCCAGTCATGGCCCAAGACATGGAATTTTTCGACACCGGCCTGGTCGGCGAGCGCAATAACGTCTCCGGCAAGCTTGTCCAGGGTGTAGTTCTTCACCCCGATGGGCCGGGTGCCCGCGGAGTAACCCCGTTGATTGGGCGCCAGCACCCGGAAGCCGGCCGCAGTGAGCTTTGGGATGACCTCTTCCCACATCGTCGCGCGTTCCGGAAAACCGTGCAGCGCAATGATTACCGGGCCATCGATGGGGCCCTCGTCCAGGACGTCGAAGGTCAGCCCGTCATTGGTGAAGCTGCCGAGCCCGCTCATCGGACGGCGAGTTTCTCACCGGCCTTGAGGTAGTGGCCGGTTTGCAAGTCTCGTCCGTAGCCCTCGATGAACTCGCCCAGGCGGAACACCACCTTGCCGCTGATCGCGGTGGCCACGACGGTCTCGTCGTTGCGGTTCACCATGCGAGACAGGTTGTCGAAGAACGGAGCCTCTGCCTCGTTGTAGGCGTCGACCGTGTCGTCCAGCTTCGTGGGGTCGATGACGACGAAGTCGGCACGGTCACCCTCACGTAGATGTCCGGCGTCCAAGCCGAACCAGTCGGATAGTTCGCCCGTGAGCCGGTGTACCGCATAGCCAAGGGGCAGCACGGTTTTGCCGGCCTTCTGCGCGTCGTTCATGCGTTTGAGGAAGCGCAGCGCGAAGTTGTAGAACGCCATGTTGCGCAGGTGCGCACCGGCATCGGAGAAGCCCATCTGGAAGTTGGGGTCCTTGGCCATCTCGTCGAGGACCTTGGGGCGATGGTTGCCGACGACGGTGGTCCACCGGACGTTCTTTTCGCCGTTCTCGACCAGCACGTCGAGGAAGGCGTCGAGCGGCTGGATACCGCGCTCGTCGGCGATTTGCCCAAAGGTCTTGCCGATCAGCGAGGCATCGGGGCATTCGACGACGCTGGCATCGTAGAAGTCCTTGTGCCACAGGCCCGGCTTGTGCTTCTTGATGGCGAATTCGCGCCGGAACTTGCGGCGGTAGGTCTTGTCGGCCATCAGCTTGTTGCGTTCGAGCTGCTCGCGGATGTGTAGTGCCGCGGTACCGGCGCCGAACTCCTCGAACACCGGTAGGTCGATACCGTCGGAGTAGAGGGTGAACGGCACCGGGAGGTGCTGGAACTTGACGTTGGACTTGAAGAACCTGTTACCGATCGCCGCCGCGGCGCTGAAGAACACGTTCGCGCCCTTGATGCTCTTGGAGTCGGCTGCCACCAGCAGGCTGACCGGAACGGCCTTGCGACGCTTGAAGAAACGGGTTCCCGAGGACAGGAAGAACAACACGGCGGTCAGCGGGTTTTCGATGTTCGGGGCGCTCTGCAGGATGCGGTCACGCTTGCGTAGCACGTTGATGAGGTGCCAGCGCTCATGCCACCACGCGTAGGTCGATGGCAGTGCCCGCGAGCGGTAGCGGTCGCCGTCGAGCTTGTCGATGGGGGCGTCCATGCCGGACATGCCGAGCATCCCGGCATCGAGTGCCTTGTCGAGCATGTCGGCCATGCGGTCGAGTTCCTTGCGAGTGGGGAACGACCAGTTGTTGGTGGCCCGTCCCAGCCCCATGACGGCGGTACGCAGATCTGAATGCCCAAGGAAAGATGTCACATTCGGGCCGAGGGGGAGAGCGTCGATCTTCTTGACGTAGCTCTCCGGATCGGTCCAGTCCTGGAACTCGTTGAGGGCGCCGATCACATGCTTACGCGGCACCGCCTCCACGCGGCTGAACAGGTCGGCCGCATCCTCGGGCTTGGCGTAGACCGTCGACATGGAGCAGCAGCCCAACACGATGGTGGTGACGCCGTGCCGAACGGACTCGTCGAGGCCCGGGTTGAGCAGCACCTCGGCGTCGTAGTGGGTGTGGATATCGACGAACCCGGGCAGCACCCATTTGCCGGCGGCGTCGATAACCTCTGGGCAATCGGTCTCATCGAGCGCAGCAGTCGAGACCGTCGCCACCCGTCCATCCTTGATGCCGAGGTTGGCCTGGCGCGGCTCGGACTTGGTGCCGTCGAACCAGAGGCCGTCGCGAATGATGAGGTCGTAATCGCTCATGGGGGGGCTGCCCTTCGTTGGGTGTTACCGAGAGTCTAAAAAAGATGGCAACCAATCACAATGTTAGTGATGGGCGCCACATTCGTGTCGCATTCCTCTAGTGTGCACCCGTGAGCCGCACCCAAGCTGAGCGTCGAGAGTCGACCATTGCGCGGCTGCTCGATTCCGGTATCGACACCATCGCTGAGCTGGGATATTCACGTGCCTCCGTGCAGAAAATCGCCCGGCGTGCGGGGCTGTCGTACGGGGCGCTGTTCCGGCATTTCCCGACGGTCGGCGATTTCATGGGCGCGGTGGCGCGCGAGACCTTGCGCCGCCAGCTGGCCACGGTGCGGGCGCAGTTCGATGAGGCGGGGGATCGTCTCACCGAATTTGTGGACGTGATGGCCGTGATGCGGGCGCTCAAGGAGGAGCCCATCAACGCGGTGCTGTACGAACTCATGGTCGCTGCGCGCACCGACGAACAGTTGCGCGCGACCCTGCAGGTGGCGGTGGCCGAGTACGGCGCCCAAATGGTTGGGCTGGCGCGATCGGTGCCGGGCACCGACCGATTGTCCGAAGCGGAGCTCGTCACGCTGGTGTTCATGATCACCGATATGTTCGACGGGGAGGCGCTGGTGAAGACGCTGCGCCCCTACCCGGAGCTGGTCGCAGGTAGGGACGCGCTGCTCGCCAAACTCCTGCGGGGATACCGCCCGGATGCATAGCCAGCCATACCCCGACCGATAGGGTCGGGGCATGCGCGTCCTTGTCATTGGGTCCGGTGGCCGTGAACACGCTTTGGCGCTCGCGCTGCGGCGCGACCCGCAGGTGGACTATCTGGCGATAGCCCCCGGTAATGCCGGGACCTCTGCCGTCGCCGAACAGCACGCGGTGGACATCGGCTCCGGTACCGAGGTCGTGGCGCTGGCCGCGCAGTTGAACGTGGATCTCGTGATCATCGGCCCCGAGGTCCCGCTGGTGCTCGGCGTCGGCGACGCCGTGCGTGCGGCAGGCATCGCATGCTTCGGTCCGTCGGCCAACGCCGCGCGTATCGAAGGGTCCAAGGCTTTCGCCAAGGACGTCATGACCGCCGCCGGAGTGCGCACCGCGCGTAGCGAAATCGTGGACAACCCAGCGCATCTCGATGCGGCCCTGGACCGGTTCGCCGGCGAGCCGGCCTGGGTGGTCAAGGACGACGGGCTGGCCGCGGGCAAGGGCGTGGTGGTCACCGACGATCGGGCCGCGGCCCGGGCGCACGCTGCGAGCCTGCTCGACGACGGGCATCCGGTGCTGCTGGAGTCCTTCCTCGACGGGCCCGAGGTGTCCCTGCTGTGCATCGTCGACGGCGAGACAGTCGTGCCGCTGCTGCCGGCTCAGGATCACAAGCGGGTGGGCGACGGCGACACGGGCCCGAACACCGGCGGCATGGGTGCCTACAGTCCGCTGCCCTGGCTACCCGAGGCGGTGGTAACCGAGATTGTGGACACTCTCGTCAAACCCGTTGCCGCTGAGCTTGTTAAGCGCGGCAGCACATTTACGGGAGTCCTGTATGCGGGGCTGGCGATCACCTCGAACGGTCCCTCCGTCGTCGAATTCAACTGCCGCTTCGGCGATCCCGAAACTCAGGCGGTGCTGGCGCTGCTGGAATCGCCACTGGGGCAGCTGTTGAATGCCGCCGCGACCGGGACTCTCCACGACTTCGGCCCGCTGCGCTGGCAGAACGGCAGTGCCGTCACCGTGGTGCTGGCCGCCGAGAACTATCCGTTGCGTCCGCGCACCGGCGACGTGATCACCGGCTCCGAGGGCGAGGGTGTGCTGCACGCCGGGACTGCCCGTCGTGAGGACGGCGCCGTCGTGTCTTCCGGTGGACGGGTGCTGTCGGTGGTCGGCACCGGCGCAGATCTAGAGGCCGCGCGCGCCGATGTGTACGCGAAGGTCAAGGCAATTCGTCTGCCGGGCAGCCACTTCCGCAGCGATATCGGGCTGGCCGCCGCCGAAGGGCGTATCAGCGTCTAGGCGGATGACAAGGGGGACTGATGGGGCGCCGAGGTTGGTTTGCGGTTGGTTCGGTGGCCGTGGTTCTCATCGCGATCGTGCTGCTGGCGGCGAGCTGGAGGTCGAATCGATCACAGGCTGTGCCGGCTCCTGATGCCCACGAATTGTCGTTGTGTACCGCCTTTCTCGCTGTCAGTGAACGTGCCACCCTCGAGTACGACGACTTCTCGAAACTGACAAAGCGTCGCACCTGGTCGTGGGAGGACGAGCGGATCCGCGTCGCTGCATCAGCGTTCGGTCTGGCATTGCGGCGCGAGACAGAGTCGTTGCGGGTGCTGCTGCCCGACAGTCATGCCGAACATGGACTGACGTTGGAGGCGGACATCCGTGGCATGACCGAACAGAACCTGGTGTTGGCCGACAAGATCACCCGGCGTGATGGCCTTCTCTCGATCGACGCGTTGGTCCTCCGCTACGGGTTCGCTCATCAATCGGCGGCGCGTTCCTGTAATACGACTCGCGACTTCGAAGGCATCAGGCAGGAACAAGTACATCAGTGCGAGGACCGACGGTCGGGTTCGATTGCCAACTGGTGGACGGTCCGATGCGTTCAGGCGCCCAAGGAACCCTCAACGACTTTCGAGGTCCCTCCGAATCCGGGACTCTAAGCGGCCAGGATCGGTGCGATCCAGCTGAGTGCGAGCGGGACCTGCGATAGCCAGTACCCGCCCTCGTGTGCGCCTGGACCGAATTCGCCGGCGGGAGTCGCCGGGAGCTGCTCGGCGAAAACCTTACTGGCAGTGTAGAACCTGTCATTGAACCCGGACGACACCCATATCGGCATCCCGTTCAGCTGGGGCCGCCCTAAAACGGTGTTCTCTTCCCAGTTCTCCTCGTTGTCAAAGGCGTCGGCGGTGGCTTCCGGATAGGACAGCCATATTGACGGGCTGACCGCGGCGACGGCGGCTGTCCGTGGGCCACCCAGGCGCGCGCCGTTGAGAAGCGCGCCGTACCCGCCCGCGGACCAGCCCATGAAGGCGACCCGGGACACGTCGAGACCTTCCTGCTCGGCGAGCATCGGGATGAACTCGTTGATGATCATGGCGCCGGGATCGTCACCGTTGGCATGGGGGTGCCAGTAGCTGTTGCCGCCGTCGATCGCGGCGACCGCGAAGGGCGGGGCTCCCGCCGCGACCAAATCCCCGAGCATCCGCTCGTAACCCCAGTAGATGGTCCGGTCGGCGTTCTCGTCACGGCCGTGCAGCATGATCACCGGCCGCACGGGCCAATCGACCCCGGGTGGCCTGGCTATCTTCCACCCGGTGGGAATGCCCCCGCGAGCCTCGGAGATGAACGATCCGCTGGTGACATCGGCGGCGGCCCGAGCAGGCGCCGCGAGCGCCGGGAGAAGCGCAGCACCGGCCCCGAGCGTGGCACCCATCTGCAGCAGGCGGCGACGGCTCATTTCGGTCACGGCCGCCATAATGCCAGCGGATGGCAAACCCGTCGAGGTCGTTGGTTATCCGTTCACCGGAGTCACGCGGTGAGCAGCGGCGCCATCCATGCCATTTCCGCGCCGATCTGCGAGCTCCAGAAGGAGCCGTCATGGCCGCCGGGACTGAATCCGCCCGCGGGTGGTGTGGGCAGCTGCGCGATGAACTGTTTGGTAGCGCTGTAGAACGGATCGCTGTCACCGCAGTCGATACGCAGCGGAATCGAGTTCAGGGCCGCCAGCCCCCACACCGAGTTCGCGGCGTAGTCGTCAGGGCCGTCAAAGGCGCCTGGTGCGGCAGCACCCGAGGACGTCCACAGCGCCGGGCTGACGGCGGTGATGGCGGCGGTGCGCCCAGCGCCCAGGCGCGAGCCGAGCAGCATGGCACCGTATCCGCCCATCGACCAGCCCAGGAATGCGACGCGTGAGGTGTCCAGCCCCTGCTCGGCCAGCAGCGGGATGAATTCATTGAGCACCATGGCGCCGGAGTCCTCGCCTGAGGCCCGCTTGTGCCAGTAGCCGCCGCCACCGTCCACGCTCGCGAGGGCGAACGGCTTGGCGCCCGAGGCCACGGCCTGCGCCAGCATGTTCTGCACGCCGCCTTCCATGACGCCTGCGGCCGTCTGACCTTTGCCGTGCAGCGCGATGATGGGCCGGATCGGGCCGGTGACACCGGGCGGCCGGGCGATCCGCCATTCGGTGCCCACACCGCCGCGGGCGGCCGAGACGAAGGAACCCGCGGAGATGGCACCATCGGCGCGGGCCGGGAAACCTCCCGTGCCGAGTAGGGCGGCACCGGCTCCGGTCGCCGCGCCGAGCTTGAGCAGAGAGCGTCGGGACAGATCACGCATGTCGACCATCATGCCCGGGCGATGAGCGCTAGCGCGAAGAGCATCTTGCCGAGCGTTCGATACCGTCGATTCATGGCAGGTCTCTCGCAGCGATCGGACGTTCCACCGTTCTACGTCATGGACGTGCTGACGGCGGCGGCCGCGCGCCAGCGCACGCATGGGGACCTGATCTCCCTGGCTGCCGGCCAGCCGTCGACGGGTGCCCCCGCGGTGGTTCTCGACGCGGTGCGGGAGGCCCTCGGTACGCACGTGCTCGGGTACACCGAAACACTGGGACTGCCGGAACTGCGTGCGGCGATCGCCGAGTATCACCGGGAGCGATCGGGTATCGACGTCTCCGCGGACGACGTCGTCGTCACCACCGGATCCTCGGGTGGATTTACGCTGTTGTTCCTGGCGGCTTTCGATATCGGGGACACCGTGGTGATGACGCGCCCCGGATATCCCGCATACCGCAATTGTCTTGCCGCACTGGGCTGCCGGGTCATCGAGATCGACTCCGGACCGGAGACGCGATACCAGCCGACGGTGGCGATGTTGGAGGCACTCGATAAACCGCCCGCCGGTCTCATCGTCGCCAGCCCCGCCAACCCGACCGGCACCATCATCGACGCGACGGAGCTGGAGGCACTCGCGTTATGGTGCGAGGCCAACGGCACCCTGCTGATATCCGACGAGATCTACCACGGACTGTCCTATGGCGATCAAAAGACTTCCAGTGCATGGGAATTCAGCCGTGAAGCGATCGTGATGGGTTCGGTGTCCAAGTACTTCTCGATGACGGGCTGGCGGCTGGGCTGGATGCTGGTGCCGCGCCGTTTCCTGCGCGCCGTCGACCGGTTGTCCTCCAACTTCACCATCTGTCCGCCCGCCGTCTCCCAGTACGGTGCGCTGGCGGCGTTCAGCCCCGAGGCGCGCGTCGAGCTCGACGGACATGTGCGTCGGTACGCCGCCAACCGGACGCTGCTCATCGACGGTCTTGCGGCCGCGGGTATCACCAAGATCGCCCCGCCCGACGGCGCGTTCTATGCCTATGCCGATATTGAGCACCTGACCGATAATGCCGAACAGTGGTGCGCGGACTTGTTGGCGCGCACGGGGGTAGCCGTTGCACCGGGTATCGACTTCGATACCGCGCACGGCCACCACACCGTCCGGTTGAGCTTCGCCGGGAGCGGAGACGCGATCGAGGAGGCATTGGAGAGGCTGGGCACGTGAGTCGGCGGCGGCTGACGCCGACTGCTTGCACGAGATAGCGCAAAACGCCCGTGGGGATGCGTCGCTGCTGGCAGCATGACTTGGCGTGACGGTCAGGCAGCAGGTGGAGGTGTTCCCGCACGGGAGCGCCGTGCACCGTCCCCAAGCTACCCCGAAAGGGGAGCGACGGCGGCGTGCGCTGATCAGTGCCGCCGCTGAGCTGTTGCGGGAGAATGGTATTGATGCGGTACGCCACCGTGCGGTGGCGCAGCGTGCGGGCCTGCCGCTGGCCTCCACCACGTATTACTTCTCCTCGCTTGAAGACCTCATCGCGCGGGCCGTCGAGCATGCAGGGGCACACGAGCTGGAACAGATCCAGGAACGGCTGTCGTTGGTTCAGTACCGGCGTCGCGGCGCCGCCGCCACTGCCGAGGCGGTGGTGGACCTGTTGTTCGGCACGCCGGGCTTCGGCGGTGGGGAACAGCTGGTGTCGCGGTATGAGCGTGAGCTGGCCTGCAGCCGCCATCCCGAATTGCGCGAGGTACAGCAGCGGTTGCGCGACCAACGGGACGAAGCGGTGGCGCAAGTGGTTCGCCGCTCAGGCCGGTCCATCGATAACGAGCATGTTGCGGTGCTGATTTCGACGATCGATGGCGCGATTGTGGGTGCGCTCACCGAAGCCGCGAGCAGCCCGCAGGCGACGGCGACGGCGATGCTGGTGGACGTCATGGACGTACTCGCCCCACTGGAAGTGGAGCAGATGGCAGAGTCGATTTCCTACCCCCCATAGACTCTTGTCGTGCAAATCCCTAACGTTCTGGCATCCCGGTACGCGAGCGACGCAATGGTGCAGTTGTGGTCGCCACGGTCAAAGGTGGTGCTGGAGCGCCAGTTGTGGATCGCGGTACTGCGCGCCCAACGCGATCTCGGCATCGACGTTCCAGACGGTGTCATCGAGGACTATGAGCGAGTTGTCGAGGATGTCGACCTGGATTCGATCGCCGCTCGTGAGCGTGTCACCCGTCACGATGTAAAGGCACGCATCGAGGAGTTCAGCGCACTCGCCGGACACGAGCACATCCACAAGGGCATGACGAGCCGCGATCTCACCGAGAACGTCGAGCAGCTGCAGATCCGGCGGTCGCTGGAGTACGTGCACGCACATGGCGTCGCGGTGGTCGCGCGGCTCGCGCGTCACGCCGTCGAGTATCGCGATGTGGTGATGGCCGGGCGCAGTCACAATGTCGCCGCGCAGGCAACCACATTGGGTAAGCGGTTTGCGTCGGCGGCCGACGAGACGCTGCTCGCGCTGACCCGGCTGCGTGAGCTTCTCGACCGGTATCCGCTACGGGGGATCAAGGGCCCGATGGGCACAGGGCAGGACATGCTCGACCTGCTCGATGGCGATACCGACAAACTGGCGGAACTGGAAGAGCGGGTTGCGGGATTCCTCGGATTCTCCAACACCCTGACGAGCGTCGGCCAGGTGTATCCACGCTCGTTGGACCACGATGTGGTGTCCGCGTTAGTGCAGCTTGGCGCCGGACCGTCCTCGCTGGCGCACACCATCCGCCTGATGGCGGGGCATGAGCTGGTCACCGAGGGCTTCGCCCCCGGACAGGTGGGCAGCTCGGCGATGCCTCACAAAATGAACACCCGCAGCTGCGAACGCGTCAACGGCCTGCAGGTGGTGCTGCGCGGGTACGGCTCCATGGCCGCGGAACTGGCTGGGGCGCAATGGAATGAAGGCGACGTATTCTGTTCGGTGGTGCGCCGTGTCGCCCTGCCCGACGCGTTCTTCGCCATCGACGGGATGATCGAGACCTTCTTGACCGTGCTCGACGAGTTCGGTGCGTATCCGGCGGTGATCGACCGGGAGCTGCGTCGCTACCTGCCGTTCCTGGCGACCACCAAGGTGTTGATGGCCGCGGTGCGAACCGGGGTGGGTCGTGAGGAGGCCCACGAGGTCATCAAGGAGCACGCCGTCGCGACGGCGTTGGCCATGCGTGAAAAGGGCGCCGAGCCAGACCTTTTGGGTCTGCTGGCGGATGATCCGCGGCTGCCGCTTGATGCCTCGACACTCGAGGCGGCGCTGGCCGACCGGGCCTCGTTCACCGGGGCCGCCGCCGATCAGGTCGATCGGGTGGTGGCTGCTGTCTCGGCGCTTGTCGACGCTTACCCCGATGCCGCCGCGTACAGCCCGGGTGCCATCCTGTAGTTCATGGATGGGGTGGACCTGACCGACCTGGACAACTTCGCCGGCGGATTCCCCCATGCCCTGTTCGCGAGGCATCGGCGCGAGGCGCCGGTGTACTGGCATGAACCCACCGAGAACACCCCCGATAATGAGGGTTTCTGGTCGGTGGCAACGTACGCGGAAACCTTTGAGGTGCTGCGCGATCCGGTGACGTATTCGTCGGTGACCGGAGGTGATCGCCCGTACGGCGGTACCCTGCTGCAGGATCTGCCGATCGCCGGACAGGTGCTCAACATGATGGACGATCCGCAGCATCGTCAGATTCGCAAGCTGGTGAGCTCCGGTCTGACCCCGCGCATGATCCAGCGTGTTGAGGATGACTTGCGGGTGCGGTGTCGGGCACTTCTGGATGCGGTGGAACCGTCGGTACCGTGTGACTTCCTGGTCGATATCGCCGCTGAGCTGCCCATGCAGATGATCTGCATTCTGCTGGGGGTGCCGGAGTCGGATCGGCACTGGTTATTCGAAGCCGTAGAGCCCAGTTTCGATTTCGGCAAGTCACGCCGCTCGCAAGTTACCAGCTCCCTTGGCGACCCGAATTCTGGCATGTACCAGTATGGTTCGGAGTTGGTTGCCCGTAAGCGTGCCGAGCCGTCCGATGACATGTTGTCGGTGGTGGCCAATGCGACGGTCGACGACCCGGAGGCGCCCTCGCTGTCGGATGCGGAGTTGTACCTGTTCTTCTACCTGCTGTTCAGTGCGGGTGCCGAGACGACGCGCAATGCCATTGCCGGTGGACTGCTGGCCCTACTTGAGCATCCTGATCAATTCCGTTCGCTGCGTGCGGATCTGGGGCAGCTGCCGTCGGCAATCGAGGAGATGCTGCGCTGGACCTCGCCGTCACCGTCCAAGCGCAGGACCGCAACCGTCGATGTCACGTTGGGCGGACGGCGCATCTCTCCGGGACAGAAGGTGGTGGTCTGGGAGGGGTCGGCCAATCGGGATGCGCTGGTGTTCGACCGGCCGGACGTGTTTGATATCGCGCGCAAACCCAATCCGCACTTGGGTTTTGGGCAGGGTGTGCATTTTTGTCTGGGTGCGCATCTCGCGCGTCTGGAGCTGCGCGTGGTGTTCGAGGAGCTGCTGCCGCGTTTCGCGTCCGTGCAGCTGGCCGAGCCGGTGGAGTGGACGCGCAGTAACCGGCATACCGGTATCCGGCACCTGGTGGTCGCCGCTTCCTAACCCGCCGCCACGCTGCCTGGTGGCGGGTTCGTATCGCATGTTCACGCCATAAGCGGGCGTGTCGACGCTAGGTGGTGCGCCAGGTCTTCGGCGGACCGATACCGGCCGCCTTCAATTCGACGGCGGCCAGGCCGCGTATCGATGCGGTGTCCTGGGCGCGCCAGGCCGCCACCGGATCGGCAGTCACGACTGTCAGCTTGTTCAGCGGCCGGTTGGCCAGCGCCCGCAGGGCCAGCAGCTGTTCACCGGCGGGGGTAGCAGCGAGCTGCACCGCGATCAGCTTGCGGCGAAAGAATCTGATCCGCAGAAAGATCCACGGCCCTGCGAAGGCCAGGATGGGTGGTGCGGCGACGGCGATCGCCAGTACAACTGCCAGCCAGGTCGCGGTGGTGTCCAGGTTGTGGCCGGCACCGGCCAGATCCCCGGCCGCCTCACTGGCTGCGCGCAGCGGACCACCCACTTTGTCGCCCACCAACGGAATCTTGTGTGCGCTATCGCCCGCGGAGTTCAGGTTGTCCGAGATGCCGTCGGCGCCGTCCTTCACCTGACGGCCCACCTCGGCGATCGCCGAGACGGCGCCGTGCACAGCAAGCCCGACAAATACCCAGATTGTGGTCCAGATTGCCACCGCTACATCGCTGAACAGCTGGGTGAGCAACCGTCCCGGTCGGGTGGAGTAGGGCAGGAATCGCATGAATCGTAGAATGGCACGATGCGTCCTTTGCTGTCCGATTACCGGCATGTGGCCAGCGGAAAGGTCCGTGAGCTGTACCGAGTCGACGACGAACACCTGCTGTTCGTCGCCACTGACCGGATTTCCGCCTTCGATTTCATCTTGGATACGCCGATACCGGACAAGGGGCGCATCCTCACCGCGATGAGCGTGTTCTTCTTCGGGCTGTTGGGGACGCCGAACCACCTGGCCGGGCCGCCTGACGATCCGCGTATCCCGGAAGAGGTGCTGGGCCGGGCTCTGCTGGTGCGCCGGCTCGACATGCTTCCGGTGGAATGTGTGGCCCGCGGATACCTCACCGGATCCGGGCTGCTGGACTACCAGCGCACCGGCGCGGTGTGTGGTCACGCGTTGCCGCAGGGGCTTGGTGAGGCCAGCCGTTTGGATCCGCCGTTGTTCACACCGGCGACGAAGGCCGATATCGGAGAGCACGATATGAATGTCGACTTCGCCACGGTGGTGGATCTGGTCGGCACGGTGCGCGCCAACCAACTGCGCGACGAGACCATCAATGTCTACACGCGGGCCGCGGCTCACGCCCTTCAGAAAGGAATCATCCTGGCCGACACCAAGTTCGAGTTCGGAGTCGATGGCGCGGGCACGCTAGTGCTGGCCGACGAGGTGTTCACCCCGGATTCGTCCCGCTACTGGAATGCCGCCAACTATCGGGCCGGGGTGGTGCAGGACAGCTTTGACAAGCAGTTCGTGCGCAACTGGCTCACCGGGCCTGAATCGGGATGGGATCGCGCGACGGACACCCCGCCGCCGCCTCTGCCGGACGCGGTAGCCGTGGCCACGCGGGAACGTTACATCGAGGCATACGAACGTATTTCGGGCCTTCGGTTCGCTGATTGGATCGGTCCGTCGGCGTGAGCGGGCCCGTACGCCCGCCCACCGCGAACCGCATCGACACCCAGCGTGAGTACCACGGGGATACCTTCGTTGACTCATACGAATGGATGCGTGAGAAGGAAAGTCCGGCTGTCATCGAACACCTGGAAGCCGAGAACGCTTACGTCGATGACCAGCTCGGGCACTTGGAAGGGCTGCGTAGCACCATCTTCGGCGAGATCAAGTCGCGCACCAAGGAGACCGATCTTTCGATTCCCACCCGGATGGGGCAGTGGTGGTACTACGCCCGCAGCTTCGAGGGGAAGCAATATGGCGTTCATTGTCGTTGTCCGATAGGCGAATCCTCGGGGAGGGAAAGCTGGACGCCGCCGACACTGGATCATGACGTTCCGGGGGAACAGATCCTGCTCGACGGGAACGCGGAAGCGGAGGGGCACGATTTCTTCTCCCTCGGCGCCGCCACCGTCAGCCCCGACGGGAACACGTTGGCGTACTCGGTCGACGTCGTCGGTCACGAGATGTACACGCTGCGGTTCAAGGACCTGCGTACCGGTGAGATGTACCCGGACGAAATCGCCGATATCGGAGCGGGAGCGACGTGGGCGATGGACAGCCGGACGTTGTACTACCCCGTGATCGACGAGGCGTTCCGCCCCTACGCCATTCGCCGGTACACGCTGGGTAGCGGCGAGGAACCAGTCGAGGTGTTCTCCGAGCCGGACGAGCGTTTCTGGATCGGGGTCGGCCGCACCCGCAGCGACCGCTTTGTCGCCATCAGCGTGCACTCCTCGGTGACCTCGGAGATCCTGATCGGCGACGCCGACGATCCCGCCGCGACCTTCACGCCAGTCTGGCTGCGTCGCAACGGTATCGAATACACCGTCGATCACATAGTGGTGGGTGATGAGGATCGACTCCTTATCCTCCACAACGACGGCGCCGTGAACTTCGCGCTCGCCGATCTGCCGGTCGCCGCGGTTGCCGATGGGCCCGCCGACCCCGCACTCGCACGCACCCTGATCGCTCATCGTGATGATGTGCGCCTGGATGGCGTGGAGGCGTTCGCGGAGCGGTTCGTGATCGGATATCGGCGAGAAGCCTTGCCGCGCATCCAAGTATGGCCGATCAGTGGCGATGGATACGGCGCACCGCAGGAGGTCGTGTTCGATTCGGAACTGATGCTGTCCGGGCTGGGCGACAACCCCGAATGGAATTCGCCGCTGCTGCGCGTGGGTTGTACCTCCTTCATTACACCGACTCGGGTCTACGACCTCGACGTTCGCACCGGGAAACGCACGCTCCTCAAGGAGCAACCGGTGCTCGGCGGCTATTGCCGCGAGGACTACGTGGAGCGGCGGGAGTGGGCGGTCGCCGAGGACGGCACCCGGATACCGCTGTCGGTGGTCCACCGCAGAGATACTCGTGAGCCGGCACCGACTCTTCTGTACGGGTACGGCGCGTACGAGATGTGTGAGGACCCGCAGTTCAGCATCGGCCGACTCTCGCTGCTGGACAGGGGCCTGGTGTTCGTCATCGCCCATGTGCGCGGGGGCGGTGAGATGGGCCGTCTCTGGTACGAGGACGGCAAGATGCTGTACAAGAAGCACAGCTTCACCGACTTCGTCGCGGCGGCAAGGCATCTCATCAAGGCCGGGGTTGCGTTACCGGACCGGCTCGCCGCTTGGGGAGGCAGTGCGGGCGGCCTGCTGGTAGGTGCCGCGGTGAATCTGGCGCCCGAGCTGTTCGCCGGAGTGCTGGCACAGGTGCCCTTCGTCGACCCCGTCACCACCATCTGCGACCCGACGCTGCCGCTCACCGTCACCGAGTGGGATGAGTGGGGAAATCCGTTGGAAGACAAGGATGTCTACGACTACATCAAGTCCTACTCGCCGTACGAGAACATTCGTGCCACCGAGTACCCGACCATTCTTGCGATGACCTCACTGCACGACTCGCGGGTGCTGTACGTCGAACCTGCCAAATGGGTGGCCGAGCTGCGGCATACCACTACCGGCGATCGCCCCATCCTGATGCGCACCGAGATGACGGCAGGCCACGGCGGTATCAGTGGGCGTTACGAGCGCTGGAAGGAAAGTGCATTCCAGCTCGCTTGGATCCTTGATGTCCTCGGCGCAGAAGGGGAGAAGTCGGATGTCTGATGAGGTCGTCGTTGTCACCGGCATCGGCGGAATGGGCAAGGTCATCGCCCGTCGCCAGGGCATCGGTAAGACGCTCCTGATCGCCGACTATAACGAGGAGGCGCTGCAGACGGTCGTCGATGAGCTAAAGGCCGACGGGCACAACGTCATCGGTCAGCGGGTCGACGTTTCCTCGCGCGATTCGGTCGCTGGGCTCGCTGAGTCCGCCGCAGCGCTCGGGCGGGTCACCCAGGTGGCGCACACCGCCGGCCTCTCGCCCGCGCAGGCACCGACGCAGGCTATTTTGGCCGTCGATCTGGTGGGTGTGGCGTTGGTGTTGGAGGAGTTCGGCAAGGTCGTCGCCTCCGGCGGTGCGGGCGTGGTGATCGCCAGCATGGCCGGACACATGCCCCTGGAGCTCACCGCCGAGCAGGAACAAGAGCTCGCCACCACCCCCGCCGAGGATCTACTTGTGCTGCCCTACGTGCAGAGCATCGAGTACCCCGCGGTCGCGTATCAGTTCTCCAAGCGCGCCAACCATATTCGCGTTAGGGCTGTTGCCCGGCGGTGGGGCGCGCGGGGAGCTCGCATCAACTCGATCAGTCCCGGGGTGGTGTCCACCAAGATGGGGCATCAGGAACTCGCCTCGGAGACCGGTGCCATCACGAAGGCCATGATCGACGGCTCGGCCTCCGGACGGATCGGCACATCCGACGATATCGCTGCCGCGTCCGCATTCCTGCTTGGCCCCGAGTCGTCCTATGTCACCGGCACCGATCTGTTGGTGGACGGGGGAGTTGTCGCCGCCGCACGGTCAGGCCAGCTGTTCAGCTGATGACCGAATCCATATCCTCGAGGCTCATGCCCTTGGTCTCCTTCACCCAGCGCGCCACGAACACCAAGGACAACACCGCGCAGATCGCGTAGAACCCGTAGGCGATTCCCAGTGCGTCACGCAGCGCGGGGAAGGTCACGGTGACAAGCCAGTTCGCGGCCCAGTTCCCCGCAGTGGCCACTCCCAT
Source organism: Mycobacterium sp. NPDC050853 (assembly GCF_040653875.1). NCBI lineage: Bacteria > Bacillati > Actinomycetota > Actinomycetes > Mycobacteriales > Mycobacteriaceae > Mycobacterium > Mycobacterium sp. NPDC050853. The sequence continues at coordinate 282,924 of NZ_JBFAGW010000006.1, read as the reverse complement.
GGCCGCCGCGCGGATCCGGTTGGGGAAGATCTCACCGAGCAGCACCCAGACCACCGGACCCCAGGACATTCCGAATGCGACGACAAACAGGTTCGCGGCGATCAGGGCAACGGGTCCGGCTATGGGTCCCAGGTGTGGCTTGCCGTCCGTGACGGCGGCCGAACTGAAGACGATCGCCATGGTGCCCAGGGTCGCAGCCATACCTGCCGAACCGATGAGCAACAACGGTTTCCGGCCCACCCGGTCGATCAACGCGATCGCGATCAGCGTGGTCGCGATATTCGTGATCGAGGTGATGACGGTGATGGTGAAGGACGAGCTCTCGCCGAACCCGACGGCCTGCCACAGCACATTCGAGTAATAGAAGATCACGTTGATGCCGACGAACTGCTGGAACACAGCCAGCGCCACACCAATCCACACGATGCCGTACAAACCGCCGGCGGGCTTGCGCAGATCGCGCCATGAGGGCGCGGTGCTCTGATCGAGCGTCTCCTGGATTCGGGTGATCGTGATGTCCAGGTTCTTCTCTCCGAGCAGCCTCGTCAACACCGTGCGGGCCTCGGGTATCCGGTGCGTGGCAACGAGATAACGAGGTGACTCCGGGATGGTGTACGCCAGCGCGCCGTAGACCAGCGCTGGTACCGCCATCATGAGAAACATCCAGCGCCATGCGGGCAGTCCCAGCCACAGCTCGCTACGGGAACCACCCGCCAGGTGTGCCAGCAGCCAATCGATGGTGAGGGACAAGAAGATTCCGGTGACAATTGCCAATTGCTGTAGAGAACCCAACCGGCCGCGGATGTTCGACGGGGAGGTTTCCGCGATGTAGGCCGGTGCGATAAGCGAAGCGACGCCCACCCCCACTCCGCCGATCACGCGAAAGGTGACCAGTAACTCGATATTCGGCGATAGTCCGGCTCCGATCGCGCTCAGCAGAAACAGGGCGGCGGCGATCTTCATGACCGCGACCCGCCCGATCCTGTCGGCGACGCGTCCGGCCGTCATGGCACCGAGAGCGGCCCCGAGGAGCGCGGAGGCGACCGCGAATCCCAGCTTCGCGTCCCGGATCGCGAACTCGTCCTGGATCGCCTGTACAGCACCGTTGATGACCGCACTGTCGTACCCGAAGAGCAGTCCGCCCAGCGCCGCCACCGACGCGATCCGCAGGGCACTGCGGCCAGAGGAGAATTCGCTCTCCTCGCTCATATGACCTCCCGCAACGTTGCGTAATGTGCAAACAGTCAACCATCGCAATACCGGTAACGTGATGAGCATGACCGATCTCGCCTCTATCCCGTTGACCGCACTCGATGGCTCAGAGCTGTCACTCGCAGATTTCGGCGATAACGCCATTCTGGTTGTCAATGTTGCGTCGAAATGCGGTCTCACGCCGCAGTACGCGGCTTTGGAGAAGCTAGCCGGCGACTACTCCGAACGTGGCCTCACGGTGCTCGGAGTGCCCTGTAATCAGTTCATGGGTCAGGAGCCGGGGACGGCAGAGGAGATCCAGACGTTCTGCTCCACTACCTATGGGGTGACGTTTCCGCTGCTGGAAAAGACCGATGTCAACGGGGAGAGTCGGCATCCGCTGTACGCCGAGCTCACCAAGACCGTGGATGCCGAGGGCACTGCGGGGGATGTGCAGTGGAACTTCGAGAAGTTCTTGATTGCGCGGGATGGTGCTGGATCTTTCCGGCCGGTCAACCGATTCCGGCCGACGACGGTGCCGGATGCCGCCGAGGTGATCGCGGCTATTGAGAAGGAGCTGGGGTAGCGGTCGGGCGGCGACGGATTCGGGCGCAGTTCGTAGTGCCCGGCTACGAGCGACAATCTTGGTCTGAGGGCTCTCTGGATTGCGCATTGTCGCTCCGAGGCGGGCACTTTGGGCTGATGCTTGAGCGTTCTTTTCGATGCGGGGTGTCTGACACCTTGCGTACATCTGAAGTTGCCACACTGGCGGCATGGCAGGACAGCTGCTGGTATCGGTATCGGGAATATGCGACCGCACTCTCGACGAGATCGCTGTATTCACTGAGGAAATGGACAAGCGGTCGATTCCGCTGTCGTTCCTCGTGTCTCCCCGTTTGAAGGGCAAGTACCGCCTGGTGGAGGACCAGCCGACGGTCGACTGGTTGGCTGCGCGCCGGTCGCGGGGTGACGCCATCGTGCTGCACGGGTACGACCAGGCCGCGACCAAGAAGCGTCGCGACGAGTTCGCCGCGTTGCCCGCGCATGAGGCCAACCTGCGTCTGATGGCCGCCGACCGCGTGATGGAGCAGACCGGGTTGCGTACACGACTCTTTGCGGCACCCGGTTGGACCGCGTCATCGGGAGCCGTTGAGATGTTGCCGCGCAATGGTTTCCGTATGAACATCGGGCTCTCGGAGATCACCGATCTGGTGAGCGGCACGTCGGTGCGGGCGCGAGTTCTGGGTATCGGCGAGGGATTCCTGTCCGAGCCGTGGTGGTGTCGAATGCTGGTCCTGTCGGCCGCACGGACCGCCCGTCGTGACGGCGTGGTGCGGGTGGCGATCTCGGCCAAGCACCTTCGTAAGCCCGGTCCGCGGCAGGCCATGATCGATGCCATTGATCTGTCGCTGCTGCACGGTTCGGCGCCGGGCATCTATGAGTGGTTGCCCAAACAGGTATTACACAGCGTGGCCTAGTCGGTACAGTTTGCTCCATGCGTCACGCACGGGGGATTGCCGTACTGATGTCGATCCGGGCGTCGGGCGCAATCGCGCTGGTAGTCCTTCTGGCCGGATGCACGGCGCCCTCGACGGTGGCCCAACAGCCATCCGCCACTACGTCGACGGCGGCTGCGCTTTCGCCGACCCCGCCGCAAGGGACTTCGACCACCGAGGTCTTCCCGAACTTTCCCGATCTCACCGGCTTCCGCGAGCGTGGGATGACGGGCTACGAATACGGGGATCTTAAGGCATTCGCCGACGGTGGCTACTACCGCTTCTCCACACCGGACGGCCTGCGTTGTCAGATGAAGGGATGGAACAGCGGCCGTGGCGGCCCACCTGGGATTGTCGAGTGCTGGGGATCGATGCCCGGTACACCTGATTGGGCGCGCGCGGTTGCGGCGTCCAACGGTGCGCCCGGCAAGTTCTTCGACCCCAAGAAAGGCCCCGAACCGTCGGGAACGTTCCGGCCGCTGCCACCGAAGTCAACGCTCAGGGTCAATTTATTCGAGGGTGACTACATGTTCTGTGCGGTCGGCGACGTCGGGATGACGGCGTGCCGGATGGGCTACCTCGATGCTTGGGGACATGGCTTTGTGCTTTCACCGCAAGGAAGTTGGACCTTTTAATCGCAGTATGACCCCGCTACGGTGAACCGGTGACTGATACCGACGCCATCGTTGTAGGCGCAGGCTTGGCCGGTTTGGTGGCGACCTGTGAATTGGTGGACCGCGGCAAAAACGTCATCATCGTCGATCAGGAGAATGCCGCCAACCTCGGCGGGCAGGCCTATTGGTCGTTCGGTGGTCTGTTCTTCGTCAACAGCCCCGAACAGCGCCGCTTGGGGATCAAGGATTCCCACGAGCTGGCCCTGCAGGACTGGCTCGGCACCGCTGGATTTGACCGTCCGGAGGACCACTGGCCGCGCCAGTGGGCGCACGCGTACGTCGACTTCGCGGCGGGAGAGAAGCGAAGTTGGTTGCGTGCCAGGGGTTTACAGACATTTCCCCTGGTGGCCTGGGCAGAGCGCGGTGGCAAGGATGCGTTGGGGCCGGGTAACTCGGTGCCGAGATTCCATATCACCTGGGGCACCGGTCCCGGTCTGGTGGAGATCTTCGCCAGACGCGTGCTCGCCGCGGTCGACCGTGGCCAGGTGCGCATCGCCTACCGGCATCAGGTCGATGAGCTAATCGTCGAAAACAGCACCGCCGCCGGCGTCCGCGGCACTTTGCTGGAGCCGTCAACCGTCGCGCGTGGTATTGCCTCCTCGCGAACAGCAGTGGGAGAGTTCGAATTCCGCGCGCAAGCCGTCATCGTGACCAGTGGCGGCATCGGTGGCAACCACGACCTGGTACGCGCAAACTGGCCCGAGCGCTTGGGACGTGTTCCGTCCCAGCTGTTGACCGGCGTACCGGCCCATGTCGACGGCCGCATGCTCGGGATTTCGGTCGCTGCAGGCGCTCACCTGATCAACCGCGACCGGATGTGGCATTACACCGAAGGCATCACCAACTACGACCCGATCTGGCCGGGGCATGGAATCCGTATCCTGCCCGGGCCCTCATCGCTCTGGTTGGACGCCAACGGATCTCGCATACCTGCGCCGCTGTTTCCCGGATTTGACACCCTTGGCACGCTGGAACACATCTGCCGCAATGGGCACGACTACTCGTGGTTCATCCTGAATGCGCGGATCATCGCCAAGGAGTTCGCGCTGTCGGGGCAGGAGCAGAATCCCGACCTCACGGGCAAGGATGTGCGTGGGGTGCTGCGGCGCGGTAAGGCGGGACCGGCGGCGCCGGTGCAGGCGTTCATCGACAGGGGCGTCGATTTCGTCTCCGCCACGAACTTGCCGGACCTCGTCGCCAAGATGAACGCACTCCCGGACGTCACCCCTGTGGACTACGCGATGATCGCCCAGCAGGTGACGGCCCGCGATCGGGAGGTGGCCAACCCGTACGGCAAGGATCCGCAGATCGCCGCCATTCGTGCCGCACGCGCGTATCTCGCCGACAGGTTCACCAGGGTGGTGGCCCCGCATCGGCTCACCGATCCCAAGGCGGGTCCGCTCATCGCCGTGAAGCTGCACATTCTTACGCGAAAGACCTTGGGCGGCTTGGAAACCGATCTCGACTCGCGCGTTCTGCGCGCCGATGGCAGCTGCTTTGAGGGGCTGTACGCGGCTGGCGAGGTCGCCGGGTTCGGTGGCGGCGGCGTGCACGGGTATCGCGCATTGGAGGGCACCTTCCTGGGTGGTTGCATCTTCAGTGGACGGGCCGCGGGCCGCGGTGCGGCCGAGGACATCGGCTAGCCCCTAGCCCCTGGCCCGTCGACACGCCGCGTTGCGCAGGGTTCGTATCGCACATGTTCGCCACGAGACGGCGTGTCGGCGCCAAGAAGGCCTGGAAGGCCTAGCAGTCCTAGAAGGTGACCGCGTCCTCGTGGGGTAGCACCTGGAAGTCGGCGTCGGACATCTCGCGAAATCGCGTGTAGAAGAACGGGTATGCGGCCTCTTGCAGGATGCCCTGGTGAATGGGCACCGCCCGGGCCGGGTTCACCGCGCGCAGGTACTCGATCGCCTCAGACACCTTCATCCACGGCGCTGCCGCCGGCAGCGCCAGCACGTCGACATCCTCGCCGGGGGCGAAGAGCGCATCGCCGGGATGCATGAGCCGTGCCGGATGGTCACCGTCGCCGATCAGATACGAGGTGTTATCGATGAGCGGGATCTCCGGATGGATGACCGCATGCTGGCCTCCCACCCCGCGCACACTCAGTTCCGCGACGGTGAACCGGTCGCCGGCGTGCACCGCCTGCCATGGCTCGCCCAGCTGCGCCGCGGTCATCGGATCGGCGTAGAGCGCCGCCCCGGGGTTGGCGTCGACCAGCGCGGGTAGCCGCTCCAGATCCACGTGGTCGGGATGCTGATGGGTGATCAGAATGGCCGACAGACCGGTGATGCCCTCGAATCCGTGCGAGAAGTTGCCGGGATCGAATAGCAGAGTGGTGCCGCCAAAATCAGCCAGCAGGCACGAATGCCCGAAGTGGGTCAGCCGCATGAAGGGGAGTCTAGGCGGGATGTGGCCCGTCCCACACGGTAAAGTCAGCCCGTGGCCCGAGTCGTCGTAAACGTCATGCCGAAACCCGAGATCCTGGACCCGCAGGGACAAGCGATCGTGGGTGCACTCGCCCGCCTTGGCTATGCCGGTGTGGCGGACGTCCGTCAGGGCAAGCGCTTTGAAATCCAAGTCGACGGCGATCTGTCCGATGACGCGCTGGAGTCGATCGCCGAGGCGCTGCTCGCGAACACGGTCATCGAGGATTGGGAAGTAGTTCGCGAGTCATGAGCGCACGTATCGGGGTCATCACCTTCCCGGGAACCCTCGACGATGTCGACGCCGCCCGCGCGGTGCGACTCTCCGGCGCCGAGGCCATTTCGCTATGGCATGCCGACGTCGATCTGAAGTCCGTCGACGCGGTGATTGTGCCCGGCGGCTTCTCCTACGGCGACTACCTGCGCGCCGGGGCCATCGCAAGTCTTGCCCCCGTGATGCGCTCGGTGGTCGAAGCCGCCGCGAAGGGTCTGCCAATCCTGGGTATTTGCAATGGTTTCCAAGTGCTGTGCGAGGCGGGGCTGCTGCCGGGGGCGCTGACCCGCAATGCCGGTCTGCACTTCGTGTGCCGCGATGTGTGGCTGGGTGTCGACGCCAACCACACCGCCTGGTCCTCCCGCTACGAGCAGGGTGCCGACATCCTGGTGCCGCTCAAGTCCGGCGAGGGCCGTTACGTCGCCTCGGAGGAGGTGCTCGACGAGCTGGAGGGTGAGGGACGGGTGGTCTTCCGCTACCGCGAGAATCCCAACGGCTCGATGCGCGATATCGCCGGGATCGCGTCGGCCAACGGTCGCGTGGTCGGGTTGATGCCGCATCCGGAGCACGCCACCGAGGCACTCACCGGCCCCAGCGATGATGGGCTCGGCATTTTCTACTCGGCGCTCGACGCCGTGCTTACCGCTTGAGCTGCGCCTCCAGTAGGCATTTGCTGCCGATTCGGCATGTCGGCCGCATGCTCTAGCCTTATTTGGCGGTGGGGTATCACCGCCCCCGGCCATGTTGGTTGGCTCTTCGATAGTGGAAAGCAAAGCCGAATTCAGCTGGTTTGAGCATCAAGGCCTCAGCTGTTATGCAGTTTGCCGATCTCCCAGCTATGCTCCCACCAACTTAGGTAGGAGCATGTTCATGGGGTGGTCAGTCAGGCGTAAAAGGCGAGGTATGGCGGCGGCCATGTCGATTGTGATTGCGGTTATCGGGTTCGCGAGCCCGGCGAGGGCGGACGGCAGTTTGGCGGACAAGCCGAGCTCACAATTGATGTTGCTGCTTCCTGACGACGCCATTCCCGCAGACTGGAAGGTGGAGAAGGACGATCTCGCCGGCGCAACCAGTAGTGGTGACCAGTTGTGTCACCAGGCTGGTGACGCGAATGGTGCCAAGGTTAACTTTCTGGTTCGTTTGCAAGCGTTGTCGCGTTGTACGGAATCGGTCGATGTTCTTTACGGCAAAGAGAACCCCGGGGTCGACATGATCGCCTGGGCCAAGTCCATCGTGCCCGCGCAGGGGTTCAACACCCTGGAGACGGGCACCGCGTCGGTGCAGGTTTCGTCCGCGCCCGGCCCGAACACCGGGCCGTATCCGTCGGTCACGGCGCTGATGCGGCCGGCCGACATGGACCAGGAGATTCCAGGGCAGCTGGTGACGTGGGTCCGGGTTCGTGGGCTGCTCGTTGTAGTGCGATCGTTCGCGTGGGATGCGGGTGAGGGGCGGGCGAGGCTTGACCAGGTGGTGCACTCGGCGATCGGGAAACTCCAGGCCGTTTGATCTTCTCGTTGCCCACCTTTGAGCGACAAGCAAGATAACGAATTGCTTTGTCGCTCAAAGGTGGGCACACATGAGTGTGTTTAGAGCCCGAGCTCGCCTAGGGCAGTAGCGCGACCGACGCCTCGGCGGTGTAGCTCAGGAATGTCAGGGTCTCCTGCAGGTAGAGCTGCACGCTGTCTGCGTCATGGGACAGGTAGCCGATGGTGACATCGGTGCCCAGCTGCAGATCGAAGTCGCCGCCGCGGCAGCTCAGCACGAGTGCGCCGTCGATCGCCGGCGCCCAGAGGATCTCCCCGGTGACTAACCGGCGAAGGTGCTCGCGGATCGGGTACCCGCGATCGGAGGCCTCGCTGACCTTCGTGTACTCCTCAGCCGACAACAGCACCGAGTACGGGCCGTCAACACCCGCCAGCCGCAGTTCCGAGAGTGCCTGCGCGACGACGTCGGGATACTGGCGGACATCGTCGGGCAGCTTGAGCTCGGGATTGGAGCTGGATTCGCGGATACCGACGATCGAGGCGGCGGGATAGCCCTCGAAGATCGCCCGGTCCTCGGCGAACGCCAGCTTTTTGGCAGCCTCCTTGACCGGGTCCCAGTCGGAGTCCTGAGAGCCGCGCTCCACATCGTCGATGGCGGACCGACTGATGGTGAAGGGGACTCGCAGCCGCACAAGCGGTTTGCTTTCCCGCAGGTGCGCTTGCACGCCGTCGGCGGGTGCCGCCACGTCGAGTAGGTGTCCGGTGCTCACGGCCGCGCTAGAGGGACCGCCCGGCTCGCTGACGTCAACCACCCGGCGTCCGGCGATATGGCGTTTAAAGGTACGGCTGGCCTCGGTTTCGATCTCCGCCCACGCCTCGTCCGTGATGGGTGCGAGTTCGCGATACAGGTTGTTCATGCCGACGTTCCTTTCAGGCTGCCGATGGATAGGGACCCTTGGTATTCAGTGGATTTCGCGGCTACCTGAGTGGGCAGCGGCGGGGGAGCATCGAGGAAGTCGGCGGACGGCGCGAAGAACAGCCCACCGGTGACCGCGGTCGAGAAGTCCAGGATGCGGTCGGTGTTCCCCGGCGGATCCCCGACAAACATGTTGCGCAGCATGCGTTCCGTGACATCCGGGGTTCGCGAGTAGGCGATGTAGTACGTCCCGAACTCGGACTTACCGAGCTCTCCGAAGGGCATGTTGCGCCGCAGGATCTGCAGTTCGTTGCCCTCCTCGTCTTCGATGACGTTCAGTGCCACATGAGAATTCGACGGTTTCACGGCGTCGTCGAATTCGATGTCATCGAGTTTGGTGCGCCCGATCACCTTCTCCTGCTCGTCCACGGTCAGGGCGCTCCAGGCGGCCATATCGTGCAGATACTTCTGCACGTGCACGTAGCTGCCTGCGGAGAAATCCGGGTCCTCGGCACCGACAAGGGCGGCCGAGGCGGCTTCGTCGCCGTCGGGATTCTCGGTGCCGTCTACGAAACCGAGCAGGTCCCGGTTGTCGAAGTACTGAAACCCGTGCACCTCGTCCACCACGGTGATCGCACCCGCCAATGCCGCGGTGATGCGCCCCGCCAGTTCGAAACAGCGGTCCAAGGTCGTGGCTCGAAGGTGAAACAGCAGGTCACCGGGTGTGGACGGGGCGGTATGTCGCCCACCTCGCACTTCCGGAAACGGCCACAGCTGCGCGGGTCGTGGCCCGGAGAAGAGTCGATCCCAGGCATCCGATCCGATCGCGGTGACCAGCGACAACCCACGTGCCGGGTCACGGAACCCGATGGCCTTCGCCAGGCCGGACAGATCGGGTAGAGCGTCGTGAACTGCCTGTTCCGCGCCATCATCGACTGTCACCACAAGGAAGATTGCCGATGAGGACAGCGGTTCCAGGACCGGTTGCGGCGCGGGATCGGGCACTCTCCGACCCTAGACCGGATGCGGTCAGCCATCATGGGAAGGGTGACCGCGACCGCCGCAGGACTGTGCCAATTCATCGACGCCTCGCCGTCGCCGTTCCACGCCGTGGAGACGGTGGCGCAGCGTCTCCGCCAGGAGGGCTTCACCGAGCTCTTCGAGGCGAACCGTTGGCCGGGGCATTCGGGCGACTACTTCACGGTGCGATCGGGTTCGATCGTGGCTTGGCGTGGCGGTGACTCCGATGCCTTCCGGGTGATCGGTGCCCACACCGACAGCCCGAATCTTCGGGTGAAGGCCAGTGCTGACCGCGTGCAAGCGGGTTGGCCCATGGTCGCCTTGGAACCCTATGGCGGCGCCTGGGTGCAGACCTGGCTGGACCGCGATCTAGGGCTGTCCGGGCGGGTGCTGGTGCGTGACGGAGATACGTTGCGGTCCACATTGATTCGTATCCAGCAGCCGATCCTGCGGGTGCCCAACCTGGCGATCCATATGGTCAGTGCGGAGGAGCGCAAGAAATGGGTGATCGACCCCCAGTGGCATATGAACTCGGTGTGGAGCGGTAAGCACAGCTTCGACGAGTTCATCGCCGAGCAGCTGGGGGTCGCCGCGGCCGATGTGCTTGGACGCGACCTGATGGCACACGACCTCACTCCGGCCGCGCTGATCGGCCCGGACCAGAGCCTGATCAGCGCCCCGCGTTTGGACAACCAGGCCAGCTGCTATGCCGGTGTGGAGGCCTTCCTGGCCGCGGAATCGACGTCGTCGGCGGTATTGGCGCTTTTCGACCATGAGGAGATCGGTTCGGTGTCCGGACATGGCGCGCACTCCGATCTCCTGTCGACGGTGCTAGAACGAATCGTGCTGTCCAGCAACGGCACCCGGGAGGATTTCCTACGGTGTGCGGCCGCGTCGTTGATGGTCTCGGCCGATATGGCTCATGCCACCCATCCCAACTATCCGGACCGTCATGAACCGGGCCACCACATTGCCGTCAACGCCGGACCGGTGATCAAGATTCATCCGAATGTCCGGTACGCCACCGACGGGCGGGGGGCGGCGGCCTTCGCCATGGCATGCGAGCGGGCCGAGGTTCCATTCCAGCGGTACGAACATCGAGCCGATATGCAGTGCGGTTCCACCATCGGTCCGTTCGCGGCATCACACACCGGCATGGTCACGGTCGACGTGGGCGCGGCCACGTTGGCCATGCACTCGGTGCGTGAGCTGATGGGCGCGCATGACGTGCCGATGTACGCCGATGCGCTGCAAGCGTTTCTGGAGTTGCCGGCTACATCGTGAAGCGCAGATTAGCAACGATCTTCCAGCCCAGATCGGGGTCGCCGTCGAGCGTGAATCCGTTGCGGTTCGCGCTGGCCCGCCCGCCGAGGTGGCGGGCGAACTCACAGGTGTCCGCCGTGAGCGTCACATGCGGGGGCTCCGAGAACTGAGCCACGATACGCGCGCGGTCCGGAATCTCGATGTTGACATTCTGTGCGCCGATTCCGTTGAGCACGAAGCGGATCCGGCTGCCCTGGGGTGCACCCGCCCGTTTCCCGACGAGGAACGGCAGCGCGTTGATCAGCTCGGTGAGCGCGGGCGCTGCCGGCACCGGGTCGGCCGGAGCGGCCAGCCCGAGACTGTCGCGGACATCCAATTCGTGCATCCAACAATCGAAGTCGCGGATCTGCATGAATCGGCCATAACTCTCCTGGCCCACGGGCGTCACAGTCTCGGCGTTGAACTGCTCCTGGGACAGGCCCTCAAGGAGGGCCAGGCGTGCACTGGTCACGGTACGCAGGTCGTTCAGCACCGCCGCCGGCGGCAGCTTGCGGTAGTAGGTGAGCCACCGTTCGTTGAGGACACCGACGGGATTGTGCACGTGCGGAAGACCGGCCACGGCCTCCTCGGTGCTGGGGATCGGGTCGCCCGAGAGCAGGCGTTCGGTGCTCACCACATGCGCGATGACGTCCTTGACGGCCCATCCTGGAAGCACTGACGGTGCGGCCCACTGTTCGTCTGTCAGTGAGGCGCCCAGCTCGTCCAGCGCGGTCCACTCGGCGGCCAGCGCGGCGACGACGGGTTCCTTGGCGACGATCGTGACGGTCATGGCCCGAGCCTACGAGAGCCGGCGTGGGCAGGTCTCGAATTGGGTGCTGTCGACCGCCGCGCGATGAATTTCTCGGATTCTGTCGGTCTGTCTCCCTACAGTTGTTCCATCGGGGATTTCGAGAAAGGAATCTCATGTCCGTCACATCGACGTTCAGTGAAAAAACCGCGCCGGAGAAGATCGGTATCGCGCTGAGCGGCATCATCCTGCTGTTCCTGCTCTTTGATGCCCTGCCCAAGATCTTCGGCGTGGAATGGGCGCAAAAGGCCACCGAGCAGCTGGGCTTCCCTGCGTACCAAACGGCGCTCATCGGTTGGGTGCTGCTGGCATGCACCATCGCCTGGGCCATTCCGCGCACATCGGTGCTCGGCGCCGTGGGGTTGACGGCCTATCTGGGCGGTGCGGTCACGATCGACATGCATGAGGAGCTGTGGTTCCCCGTCGTGTTCGCGATCGGTTTCGGACTGCTGATCTGGGCGGCGATGATCCTGCGCCGGCGCGAACTACTGAAGGTGCTGATCGGCTAGCGCGGGCAGGTCTTGAACTGCCGGCGGAGCTCGGTCCGGGTTCGACGTTAGAATCTGCTGGTGACTTCACGGGTTGACACGGTCGATAACGCAACAGCCACCCCCGATCACCCGCAGCCCTTCGCTGAACTAGGGCTCAAGGACGACGAGTACGCGCGCATCCGGGAGATCCTCGGCCGCCGCCCCACCGATGCCGAGTTGGCCATGTACTCGGTGATGTGGAGCGAGCACTGCTCGTACAAGTCCTCCAAGGTGCACCTGCGCTACTTCGGGGAGACCACCACCGAGGAGATGCGCTCGGCGATGCTCGCCGGTATCGGGGAGAACGCCGGGGTGGTGGACATCGGTGACGGTTGGGCGGTCACCTTCAAGGTCGAATCGCATAATCACCCGTCGTACGTCGAGCCCTATCAGGGCGCCGCAACGGGTGTTGGCGGCATCGTCCGCGACATCATGGCCATGGGTGCCCGGCCGATCGCCGTCATGGACCAACTGCGTTTCGGAGCCGCCGACGCCCCCGATACCCGCCGTGTCTTCGATGGCGTGGTGCGCGGTATCGGCGGTTATGGAAACTCGCTGGGGCTGCCGAATATCGGTGGCGAGACGGTATTCGACGCCTCGTATGCCGGTAACCCGTTGGTGAATGCGCTCTGTGCCGGGGTGCTGCGCAAGGAAGACCTGCATCTGGCCTTCGCCTCCGGTACCGGTAACAAAATCATCCTGTTCGGCGCGCGCACCGGGCTCGACGGTATCGGCGGCGTGTCGGTGCTGGCCTCGGAGACCTTCGGCGGCGACGAGACCGAAGGCGCCTCGCGTAAGAAGCTGCCCAGCGTGCAGGTTGGCGACCCGTTCACCGAGAAAGTGCTCATCGAGTGCTGCCTGGAGCTTTATGCGGCGCATCTGGTGGTCGGCATCCAGGACCTCGGTGGCGCCGGATTATCCTGCGCCACATCGGAACTTGCCTCGGCCGGCGACGGCGGCATGCACATCGATCTGGAGAAGGTGCCGCTGCGTGCCACCGGGATGACCCCCGCGGAGGTGCTGTCCAGCGAGTCGCAGGAACGCATGTGCGCCGTGGTGACGCCCGATAACGTCGACGCGTTCATGGCGGTGTGCCGCAAGTGGGACGTGCTCGCCACTGTCATCGGTGAGGTCACCGATGGCGACCGGCTGCGGATCACCTGGCACGGCGACACCGTCGTCGATGTGCCGCCGCGCACCGTCGCTCACGAGGGCCCCGTGTATCAGCGTCCGGTGGCCCGGCCCGACACCCAGGATGCGTTGATCGCGGACACCACAGCCGGTTTGGCGCGTCCGTCCACCGGTGACGAGCTGCGGCAGACGCTGCTGGACATGATCGGCAGCCCGCATCTGTGTAGCCGCGCCTTCATCACCGAGCAGTACGACCGGTACGTCCGCGGTAACACCGTGCTGGCCGAACACGCCGACTCGGGCGTCATTCGGATCGACGAGCAGACCGGCCGCGGAATCGCCTTGGCCACCGACGCTTCCGGCCGCTACACCGTGCTCGATCCGTACACGGGCGCCCAGCTGGCACTTGCCGAGGCCTACCGCAATGTGGCGGCCTCCGGGGCCACCCCGGTCGCGGTGACCAACTGCCTGAACTTCGGCTCCCCGGAGGACCCCGGTGTCATGTGGCAGTTCTCCGAAGCCGTCCGCGGCCTCGCGGACGGCTGTGTGACGCTAGGTATCCCGGTGACCGGAGGCAATGTCAGCTTCTATAACCAGACCGGTACCACTCCGATCCTGCCCACACCCGTCGTAGGGATCCTCGGTGTGCTGGATGACGTAAATCGGCGCATCCCAACGGGATTTGGAACCGAACTCGGTGAGACGCTGATCCTGCTAGGCGATACTGCCGACGAGTTCGACGGCTCCATCTGGGCGCAGGTGGCACACGATCACCTGGGCGGCACACCGCCGAAGGTCGACCTCGCTCGGGAGCAGCTGCTGGCCCAGGTGCTCACCGCGGCATCCCGCGATGGGCTGATCTCCGCCGCTCACGACCTGTCCGAAGGCGGCCTGATCCAGGCCGCTCTGGAGTCCGCACTGGCCGGTGAAACCGGTTGCCGCATCCTGCTTCCCGAGGGTGCCGATCCGTTTGCCTTCCTCTTCTCCGAGTCGGCCGGGCGGGTGCTGGTGGCCATTCCGCGCACCGAGGAGAGCCGGTTCCTGTCGATGTGCGAGGCTCGGCAGCTCCCCGCCGTGCGGATCGGTGTCGTCGATCAGGGTTCGGATTCCATTGAGGTGCAAGGTCAGTTCTCCATCACGCTCGCCGAGTTACGAGAGGTTCACGAAGGCGTGCTGCCCAGGCTGTTCGGATGAGCGAGACTCCTGGAGTACCGGTCACCACGAGCACCGTCGATCCCGATGACTGGATCGGTCGCAGCTGGCTGGCATTCCAGGAGCTTGAAGAGCACGTGAACCGGCACCCCTTGGTGGCCTGGGCGTGGAATCTGCTGCGGCTGGATTTCTGTGGAATTGCCTTTGGTGCCTTGTTCTTCTGCCTTTCGCTCACCCCGTCGCTGATGCCGCGCACCTGGCTTTTCCAGGGGCTGATCGGCGGTTGCACCGCCGCCATCGGCTATGGCATCGGTGTGGTTCTCTCCAAGCTGGTGCTGCGCTTCTGGCTACGCAACCAGCGGTGGTGGCCCCTGCGTGATCGGGTGATGGTGACCGCCAAGCTCGGGGTGGTGGTGGTGTCGGGCGCATGCTCCCTGGCGATGATCGTGCCCGCGGCACGCTGGCAACGTGAGATCGCCGCCCTCATGGAAACACAGGGTCCATCCACTCTCGAGTACTCCAAGGCCTTCGTGGTCTCGATTGCCTTTGGCGCACTGATTATTTCGATCTCCCGGGTACTGCGCGACCTGGTGCGACTACTGGCCCGTTTCCTGATCCGCCGTCTGTACCTCAGCCGCGAGGTATCGCTGTTGATCGGCACCGCCATTGTGGTGGTCTTGGCCATCCTGCTGTTCAACGGTGTGCTGGTGCGGGGCTTCTTCGCTGCCGCGAACGCCTCCTTCGGCCCGCATAACGACACCACCCGCGCCGGTGTCGAGCAGCCCATACAGCCGGAGCGCTCCGGAAGCCCCGCGTCGCTGTCCTCCTGGGAAAGCTTGGGATTTGAGGGGCGTAACTTCGTCTCCGGCGGTTTGCATGCCAACGAGCTGGCCAAGGTGAACGGCCGCCGAGCCAAGGAGCCCATACGGGTATACGCGGGATTGGAGACCGCGAGCACCGCCGAGGAGCGGGTCGACATTCTGGTGCGAGAGCTGGAGCGCACCAAGGCGTTCGAACGTAAGGTGCTCGTGATCGCCCCGACCACCGGCACCGGCTGGGTGACACCGAGCGCCGCCCGGGGCATTGAGCTCATGTACAACGGGGACACCGCGATGGTGGCGACCCAGTACTCCTTCCTGCCCAGCTGGATCTCGTTCCTGGCCGATAAGGAGAAGGCGCTCGCATCGGGCAAGCTGCTGATCGGCGCCGTCCAGAAGCGCTGGGCGCAACAGCCCGAAGGGCACCGCCCCACGCTGCTCGTCTACGGCGAGAGCCTGGGATCGTATGCGGGACAAGGAGCATTCGACTCTCTGGGCGATATCCGCGCCTCCGGGGTCGACGGGGTGCTGTGGACCGGCCCACCCAATTTCAGCAATCTGTGGAGCACGCTGGTCACGCGGCGGTGGCCGGGAACCGTTGAGGCGCGGCCGGTATTCGACAGCGGGAACACCGTGCGGTTCGCGATAGGCCCCGATATCGACGCCCTCGCCCAACAGGAATGGCGGACCCCGCGGGTGCTCTTCGTGCAGCATCCGTCCGATCCGGTGACCTGGTGGTCGCCCGATCTGCTGTTCACCGAGCCTGATTGGCTCAAGGAGGCGCCAGTGGGTGACCGACCCAGCGCCATGCGTTGGTACCCCATCGTCACCTTCTGGCAGGTGGCGGCAGACCTGGCCAACGCGGTCGGAGTGCCCGACGGGCACGGCCACAATTACGGCGTCTCCTCGGTCAACGGGTGGGCAGCGATCGCCGCGCCGTCGGGCTGGACCCCGCAGGACACCGAACGGATCCGAAAGGCACTCGACGACACCGCGTCGCTCGACGGCCCCGACACGTGACCTCACGCGCCGGAGTGCTGGTCCTGGCCGCCGCGCTGGCGGCCTGGCCGGCGGTGCTGGGACGGTTCCCGCAAGGTTGGCGGCCAATGCTCGGGGCGGGGGCCAGTACCGCGCTCGCCGCTGCGGCCGATACCCCGCTGGGCCTACGCCCACCCCAACTCGGCGCGGGTGTGCGGCTCGGCGGACTCGTCGCGTCCGTACTCGCCGTCATCATCGGTGTCTCACCGGCACTGAAACCGGTGCGCACTTCCATGCGGGAGCGGGACATCGCCCTTCATCCCGCGGCATGGCTGGGGTTGCACATTCCGGTGGGCACGGTGTGGTCGGAGGAGCTCGCGTTTCGTGGAGTGCTGCAGCCGCTGGCGTCCGAGGTGTTGGGGAATCGGCTGGGTGGAATTCTGCAGGCGGCGGCGTTCGGGCTGGCCCATATCCGGCCCGCGCGGGCCGCGGGAGACTCCATACCGGTGACGGTGGTGGTCACCGGGTTATCCGGCTGGTTGCTCGGTTGGCTACGTGAACGCTCCGGGAGCGTGGCGGCACCGGTATTGGCCCACTTGGCCCTGAACGAGGTCGGGGCGGTGGTGGCACTGATGGTGCAGCGGTCGGGCCGCGGACAAGATCAGACGGTCCGACCGTAGATGTAGTGCGGTATTTCCCCGAATCCCGGACTCCTGGGTACTCGCTGTAGATAATCGGCGGATGGCCTCGAACTGGAGAAGCAGTATTCGGCGTGCCGGTGCCGCGCTGGCAGGACTGACGGTCGCCGCCGGAGTCGCACTGGCCGGACCCGCCGGCGCCGACCCCGGGCAGGGAGCGTCGCTGCCCGTATTCGTCCCGCATCCCTCGGACTGGTCACCGGACAACTCGGTGTTTCCGTACAACATGTGGCAGAACCGGGCGAGCGATGAGCAGTTCACGGCGCTGCGGGATTCCTGTCAGTGGTTCAACGCGCAGTACGACACCCTGATGGGCTCGGTGTTCGGATTCCAGAATTACCTGCGTGATCACCGCGATGTCTGGGCGGCCTCGGGTTCGGACACCGTCGGCAACGTGGTCACCGCCAACCTGGATCAGTCGGCCGCATTCCTGGATCCCCGGGTGCATACCCTCTACATCACCAATTACCCCGATCAGAGCCAGTACTCGCCGCTATACAACGGCGACTCCTTCTATCACCTGTGGTTCCAGTTCACCCAGATCAGCGACAAGATGAAGCAGCAGCTGCCATCCGGCGTGATCAATGCCAATATCGCCACGGCCAACGTCTACGGGAACACCATCCGCAACTCCGGAGTCTGCGACGGGGCGTAGTTCTTTCGCCCGGTCACTCGGCCGGGTTCGGCTCCCTAGATAGGCTGGCAGATATGCCAGCTCGTGCCCCGGATGCCGCGTCGACCCGGGCGGCCGTTCTTGCGGTGGCTGACTGGTTGGGTAACCCGCAGGCACCTGAGCCGGAGCGTGCGGTACTCGCCGACGCCGTCCGTTTCACTGCCCGGACGCTCGCCGCCGCCGCACCCGGTGCCTCCGTGGAGGTGCGGGTCCCCCCGTTCGTTGCGGTGCAATGCATCACGGGTCCGCGCCACACCCGTGGCACCCCACCCAACGTCGTGGAGACCACCCCGCGGGCCTGGCTGCTGATGGCCACCGGACTGCTGACCCTGGATCAGGCCATTGCCGATCGGTCGGCCACCGTGTCCGGATTCCGGGCCGGTGAGATCGCCGACTGGCTGCCGTTGGTGCGCGTCACCTAGCGGGGCACGCCGCCTGATTCCACTCGGTTGCCGGCTCGGCAGAAACCCCGGGCCGGCCGATTCCGCGTTCAGCAACCTTGCCCGTAGACTGATGTGGTCACCCACCCCCCACCAGGGAGCAGCCATTGTGACCGCACAGCCCATTGAGCTCGAGAACGACCCGCGCGAGGAATGTGGCGTATTTGGAGTCTGGGCGCCTGGTGAAGAGGTAGCCAAGCTCACCTATTACGGCCTGTACGCGCTGCAACACCGTGGTCAGGAGGCTGCCGGCATAGCCGTCGCGGACGGCTCACAGGTTGTGGTGTTCAAGGATCTCGGCCTGGTCAGCCAGGTATTCGACGAGCAGACCCTTGCCGCCATGCTGGGACATGTGGCGGTCGGACACTGCCGCTACTCCACCACCGGTTCGGTTACCTGGGAGAACGCCCAGCCGGTGTTCCGGACGACCGCCGCCGGCACCGGAATCGCGCTGGGTCACAACGGGAACCTGGTGAACACCGCCGAGCTCACCGCGCGGGCACGCGATGCCGGCCTGATCAACTCGAAGGCGCCCGGCAGAGCCACCACCGACTCGGACATCATGACCGCGCTGCTGGCACACGGGGCTGCTGACGCCACCATCGAACAAGCGGCGATGACACTGCTGCCTACCGTGCGCGGTGCGTTCTGCCTGGTGTTCATGGACGAGAACACGCTGTATGCGGCACGCGACCCGCACGGGGTCCGGCCACTGTGCCTGGGCCGCCTCGACACGGGGTGGGTCGTCGCCTCGGAGACCGCCGCCCTAGACATCGTGGGTGCGTCGTTTGTCCGGGATATCGAGCCCGGCGAGCTGCTCGCCATCGACGCGGACGGGGTGCGTTCGAGCCGCTTCGCCAGCGCGACGCCGAAGACCTGCGTCTTCGAATACGTCTATCTGGCCCGCCCCGACAGCATGCTTGACGGGCGGTCGGTGCACTCCACCCGCGTCGAGATCGGGCGCCGGCTTGCCGCCGAACACACCGTTGACGCAGACCTGGTGATCGGTGTTCCCGAGTCCGGCACACCCGCGGCCGTCGGCTATGCCCAGGGGTCGGGTATCCCTTATGGGCAGGGGTTGATGAAGAACGCCTACGTGGGCCGCACCTTCATCCAGCCGTCGCAGACCATTCGTCAGCTCGGTATCCGCCTGAAGCTCAACCCGCTCCGCGAGGTCATCCGTGGCAAGCGGCTAGTGGTGGTGGACGATTCGATCGTCCGCGGCAATACCCAACGGGCGCTGGTGCGGATGCTGCGCGAGGCGGGAGCGGCCGAGATACATGTGCGTATCGCCTCCCCGCCGGTGCGTTGGCCATGCTTCTACGGCATCGACTTCGCTTCTCCCGCAGAACTTATCGCGAACGCGGTGGAGTCGGAGGACGAGATGCTGGATGGTGTCCGCACCGCGATCGGTGCCGACAGTCTCGGCTACATCTCGGCCGAAGGAATGGTCGCGGCCACCCAGGAGCCTCGCTCACGGTTGTGCTGCGCATGTTTCGACGGGAATTACCCGATCGAGCTGCCCAAGGAAACGGCATTGGGCAAGAACGTTGTCGAGCACATGCTCGCGGCGACCGCGCGGGAAACATCAAGCGACAGTGCTGATTCCGTCCAGACACACTAGTCGCTACGTTCCTGGGGTGGGTACACCTCAACGACGGTGACATCCCGGAGGACCTTGAAGTTCTTTTTGATGATCTCAATCTGGGCGTCGATCATGCCCTCGAGCGCCGTCATGAAGGAATGGTGAAGGTCCCCGGTCAGGATGATTTCGTCGATCAGCACGAACAGCTCCGCCGTGACGGATGGCTTCTCCTCGTAGACGTTGAGCACGATGGTAGTGGTCGCGCCCTGCAGTCCTTTCGACACGACCTGATAGCGGCCCCGACGGGTGGCGAGAAGTTCTGCCTTCTGGGTGGTTTCGACAACCTCCCACTCGATGGGCATCATGAGGCTGGCGAGTCCGGTCAATGTGGTGAATCTGTCTCCAGCGGTGAGGTCGCCGAGGCGACGACGCTGATCGGCAGAGGCGATGGGTGCGTGATTGCCGGGTTCGATGTCGTCTGCCGACGGTAACTCGAGTTTCGACACGAAGTAGATGGCCTCAAGGCTGCGGGTGACCTCGAAACGCCGTTCAGCCGATAGCAAACTTCCGCCCCCTTGGATCTTATTTGCCCGAGGTTATGTGACGGATGGGACGTACGCGATGACCGAATCAAGCGAATTACTTGACCGAACGCGCACACGCCCGGTACTGAGCCGGTGACGAGCCTGTCCATCGGCGAAATGCTCGGGTGAACGCGCTGACTTCAGAGAAGCCCAGGCGACTCGAGAGGTCGGTGAGCGATTCCTTCTCGCTCTCAAGGCTTTCGATGGCCTCATCGCGAAGTGTCGCGTCGCGGATCTCCCGGACCGAGGTGCCGAACTCAGCCCGCAGGGTTCGTTGCAGGGCCGAAGAGGTTATACCGAGCATGCCCGCGATCTCGCCGACGGCGGCGACTCTATGCCCAACTCCTGTCTGGACGATGCGCCGGATTCGGTCCGGCAGCTCCGTCTGGAAATCGCGCGTTTCAAACCACACCTTGTCGGGGTGATCGAAGAGTGTCGTTATCTCCGACTCCGTACGAAGGATTGGTGCATCCACCAGATCGGCATCGAGAACCAGTGCCGCAGAATCGCTATCGAAACGGATAGGGGCGTTGAATATGTCGCTGTGCTCCGAGTGCCCGTCGGGTTGTGGGTGGGGGAGGTGCACGTACTCGACTCGGACTGGGCGCATGGTCATCCAGCTCAACATCAGGACCGCGATGGTCATCGCCCACTCGGTACCTGGGATCCCCGGCAAGCGGAGAGTGGACACGTCCACAGAGATGGTCGCGCGCCGGCCCGATCTGGACGTGACGAAGGTGGGTGCCCCCAACACCGCCTCTCCGAACGCGGTCCACCGGTCGAACACGGCGGTTAAGGTTCGGGCCGTCGCCAGGCTGAACAACAGCATGCGGATGGTGCCGGAGGGGACCGGGATGGTGCTCATGCCGAATGATTCGTCATTGGTCCGGGAGTACCCCGTGTGCACGAGTGTCCGTACCTGCTCAGGGGAGATCGACACCGGCTCGCCTTCGAGGAGACGTGGTGAAATCCCCGCCTCCATCAGCATTTTGGCTGCATCTGCACCGCGCTGTCGTACCTGATCGACGGCGGCGGTGCCCCATCGTGCCGGGATCGACACCTCTGCCACGCCACCTCCTGAACACTGACCCAGGAAAGATCTTGGTATAGATCGTTGCCGGATTCAACTATTGGGCGACCGGTGTTCTGTCTGGGTATGCATGGCCGAGGAGGTGAACAGGGCGAGCGGCTAGCTCCCGGAGTACCGGGGAACGTCGATTCCCCTTGTGCGCAATGATTCCGAGACCTTGCCCAGCAAGCGCAGCAGCTCGTCCTGTTCCTTTGTGCTCAAGTCGTCGAAGAGGGCCGCCGCGGCCGACTGGGATGGACCAAGCTCTGTCAGTGCGAACCGCCTTCCGGTGTCGGTGATCTCGAGGCAGGTGATCCGGCGGTCGCGCTGATGCGGCACCCTGCGGACCAGGCCCTCCTTCTCGAGTCCGTCGATCAGGACGGTCATGCTCCGTGGCGACATGCCGAGATGTTCGCCAATTTCGCTCATCCCGGCCGGATCGGTCCGGGTGGTCAGAGCGATCAGAACACTCGCACGGGGGATGGTCATGCCGCCCTCGGTGGTGATGTTCATCCGCGACCAGGTGGTGACGGCCTTCGCCGATTTGACGAATGTGAAGAGCAGCTCGAGATTCCTATCGGTACTTGACATTCCAACTCTTATCAATTGATAATATCCGTGTTGATATATTCGCCTAGATCTTAGACCTCGTGGGAGAGTAAGCGTGCCTCAATCGCCGCAGCGCGTGATCGTTATGACCGGGGCCACCGGTGGCCTCGGTGCCCAAGCAGCCAAAATTCTTGCCGAACAACCTGATATCCGCCTGATCGTGGGCGCGCGGTACTGGACGGAGTGTGCCGGGGGCCGAGGTGCTCCCGCTTGACCTGGTCTCCTTGAATAGCGTTCGAAGCTTCGCCGACGCCGTGAGTCAGCTACTTGGCGATACTCCGATCCACGCACTGGTGCTCAACGCCGGGCTGCAGTTCCGCGACGCACAACACCGAACGGAGGACGGTTTCGAAACGACCTTCGCCGCCAATCACCTGGGTCACTATCTCCTGGCGCGGCTGCTGTTGCCCAATATTGCCGAGAAGGGTCTGCTGCTGATCACTACCAGCGACACGCATGATCCGGCGATCATCCCGTTCGCGCCGCGTGCGCTTGAGCCCCAGAAGCTGGCGCATCCAGAGAGTGGGGGCGCCGCGGCAGGATTCCGGGCGTATGCCGCTTCGAAGCTGTGCAATCTGCTTACCGCCCGATCGTTCGCCGCGCGTGCGGATGTGACACGTCGTGGCATCGAGGTGATCGCCTACAACCCGGGCCTCACCCTGGGTACCTCGTTGGCGGTTCCGGACTCGACGGCAGTACGGCTGATAAGTGTCGGGCTGCGTCCCGCGATGCGATTGATCTCCCGGTTCCGTCCGCAGTTCCATCCCGGGACGGCTGAACGCGCGGGGGAGGCACTCGCCGAGCTCACACTCGGTGCCGTAGCACCGCCGCCCGGACGCATCTACGTATCATTAGTCAAGGGGGACATCACTTTTCCCGACCCCGCTCCTTTGGCGCAAAGCGATGAGGCGCGCGATCGGCTGTGGCGAGAGAGCGCCACGATGGTGGGGCTAGAGCCGGCCTGAGCTGACGAAGAAGTCGACGAGCTCGTTGACTGTCGTCTCGATCGGGCGTGGGTCGTAGCCCAGCTCGGTACGGGCCTTGGTGATATCGACAGCGGGGGACACCGTCAGCTTGTTGAACGCGGCACGGCTCAGCGCATCATTCTTCAGCAGCTTGCCGAGCGGCTCGATGACCGGAATCGCTGCGTTGAGCAGACTCATGGGCAGTGCGAACAGCGGGCCGCGCTTGCCCACGTGCTGTGCGGCCAGGCGACACACCTGCAGTAGGCCGCCCGTGTGTCCGCCAAGCAGGTAGTTCTCGCCGGTCCGCCCCTTCTCGCCGGCCAGGTACAGCCCGGCCGCGACATCGCGGGCATCCACCAGGTCATACGTGCTGGCGACCATCGCGGGCAGCCGCCCGCGGGCGCTGTCGAACAGCAGCTTGTTAATGCGTGACAGTGGCGATGGAGCAGCCAGATCCACCGGGCCATAGACCCCGGTGGGGTTACCGATGACTGCGTCCAGACCTGATTCGATGGCCTCGCGTACGGCCACTTCGCCACCCCATTTGGAGCGCTGGTAGACGGGCAGGTCAGCACTCGTCGAGCGTGGAGACTTCTCATCGATGGTGGCCACGCTGTTGGAGTACGAGTCGATCGAGCTGCAGTGCACCATACGGCGGGCGCCGACCGCGAGGGCGGCTTGCGCGACGGTGCGGGCACCCTCGGTGTTGATGCGCCAGCACAGCTCGTCCTCGTGCTTGAGGGTGATGACGGCGACCAAGTGGTAGACCACCTCGACGCCGTCGAGGGCCTTCGTCATCGAGTCGAGGTCGAGGACATTGCCGGATACCCAGGTAACGGCCGGGCGGGTCTCTGGCGAGCTGGGCACCGCGCGGTCAATGGCGACCACCTCATGGCCGTTCTCCACCAGTAGATTGACCAGGTTGGTGCCAATGAAGCCGGCGGCTCCGGTGACGGCAGTCTTCATCTTCGTCCCTTGTGTGGCTCGGGTGTCTTGACCGCCGGGCGCTCGTGCGGACGACGGGATCGCAACCAACCTACCTAACGCTCGCTTGGTAAGCCTTGTGACATGTATTGCACCGCACCCGGCAGGTTGAGGCAAGAGTTGCCATACTCGTCGGATGCGCAAACTGGCAGTGGCCGCATCCGTGCTGCTCCTGGCGGGGTGTGGGATCGGGCGGCCACCGGGTGCCGTCGATGGCGAATACCTCACAGTGGGGACTACCGACCGGGTATCCACCCTTGACCCGGCGGGGGCTTACGACAACGGGTCCTTCCAGGTGGAGAACCAGGTCTACCCCTTCCTGATGAACTTCACCCCGGGGACCGGTGACCTCAAACCCGACCTGGCCGCGTCGTGCGGATTCAAGAACCCCACGCTCTACAGCTGCACACTCAAACCTGGCTCGGTGTTCGCCAACGGCCACAAGCTGACGTCATCGGATGTGAAGTACTCGTATGACCGCGAACGTGTCATCGATGATCCCAACGGGCCGCAATCGCTGCTGGCCAACCTCGACCGTGTGGAGGCACCCGACGACCTGACCGTCGACTTCCGGCTCAAACTCCCCAACGACCAGACTTTCCCCCAGGTGCTGGCCACCAATGCCGGGCCGATCATCGACGAAGAGGTCTTTCCTCCCGACCGGCTGCTCGACGATGACGCCATCGCCAAGGCGGAGCCCTTCGCCGGCCCGTACACGATCACCTCGCACAGCAAGAACCAGCTGATCGGCTTGCGCGCCAATCCTCGCTACGTGGGAGGGCTGGGTAAGCCGCAGTGGGAACTGATCGGCATCAAGTACTACACCGGTGGCGAGAACCTCAAGATCGACATCGAGAACCGGGCCATCGACGTGGCCTACCGGAGCCTGTCGCCCAACGACATCGAGACACTCCGGGTCAATCCGCGCCTCGCCGTGCACGAGGGCCCCGGTGGTGAGCTCAGGTACATAGTCTTCAATCTCAAGACCATGCCGGGCGATACGGACGCGCAGAAGCTCGCGATCCGCAAGGCCGTCTCATCGCTGGTCGACCGTGAGGCATTGTCCCGCAACGTATACAAGGGCATCTATACCCCGGCGTATTCAGTAGTGCCCGACTCTATGCCGGGTGCCGTTGAATCGTTCAAGAACCTCTACGGAGCCAAGCCCAATGTCGAGCTGGCACGAAAGCTTTTGTCGGATGCCAATATTCCCCTGCCGGTGCTGATCAACCTGCAATACAACCCGGACCACTACGGGGGAAACTCGTCGGAGGAATACGCGGCGGTCAAGGGCCAGCTCGAAGCTTCTGGCTTGTTCCGGGTGGATTTGCAGTCCACCGAGTGGGTCGCCTACCAGGAGCGGCGGTCATCGGACTCGTACCCCGTTTACCAGTTCGGCTGGTTCCCTGATTTCCCCGACCCGGACAACTATCTGACCCCGTTCTTCATGCCGGACAACATGGTGGTGAACCATTTCTCCAGCGACACCATCACCCGGCTCATCACCGCCGAGGCCACCGAGCCGGACCGCGCCAAACGTCTGGGCATCATCGGCGAGATCCAGGATCTGATGGCGCGCGACTACATTTCGACACTGCCGCTGCTCACCGGGAAACAGATTGCGGTGTCGGTGAAGAACGTCGACGGGATCAAGCTCGGTCCGTCGTTCAAGTTCCAGTTCACTCCGCTGAAGAAGACGGGTAGCACCGCATGAGTACCACGTTGCTTCGCTATCTCGGGGTGCGCCTGGCGCTCATCATTCCGACAGCGTGGATCCTGATGACACTGGTTTTCGTCCTCATGCGCGGTATCGGCGATCCCATCACCGCCCAGGCCGGCGGCAGGCTCACCCCGGCTGAGATCGCTAAACGTAAGGCCGATGCGGGATTCGACCGGCCGATCTGGACGCAGTACTGGGAATACCTCACGGGTGTGCTGCGTGGTGACTTCGGGCGCACCCTCACCGACAAGCGGTCGATCACCGACATCATCGTGGTCAACGGTGCCGCCACCCTGGAGCTCGCGGTCGGCGCAATCATCCTGGCGCTGTTGCTGGGGATTCCCTTGGGGCGCCTGGCCGCAACTCACCGCGACAAGATCACCGATGTGTCCTTGCGGATGGCGGCGGTGCTGTTCTACGCCGCCCCGGTGTTCTTCGTGGCGATCCTGCTCAAGTTGTTCTTCTCGGTGAAACTCGGGTGGCTGCCGGCATCGGGGCGTAGCACCGTCGGTACGGAGATCGCGCTTGACGCCATGCCGCACCGCACCCATCTGTTGTTGGTGGACACCGTGCTGTACGGCAACGGCGCATATTTCGTGGACGCGCTCAAGCATCTGGTGTTGCCCGTGCTGGCCCTCGGCCTGCTGACCGCCGGAGTGTTCCTACGCTTGGTGCGAGTCAATCTTTTGCAGACGCTGCGTGCCGGATACGTGGATGCCGCCCGGGCACGCGGGCTGTCGGAGAGGGTTGTCGTCGGACGGCACGCCTTCCGGAACTCGCTGGTGCCGGTGGTCACGGTAATGGGAATGCAGATCGCCATGCTGCTTGCCGGGGCCGTACTCACTGAGACCGCATTTGAATGGAACGGATTGGGTTCGCAACTGGCGCACTATCTTTCGGCGCGCGACTTCGTCGCGGTGCAGGGTATCGTCACCGTGATCGCGATCATCGTCGCGGTGATGAGCTTCGTTATCGACGTGGCGGTCGCGTACATCGACCCGAGGGTGAGGTTCTGATGACGACATCGGTCAAGGAGTCGTTCGGCGCCCGACTGCGCAGGCTGCCGGGTCTGAGCCTGCTGCGTTCCACCTATGGTCTGCAACGGTTCACGCTGGTGTCCGGACTGGTCCTCGTCACCGGTTTTATCCTCGTTGCGATACTGGCACCTTTGTTGGCGCCGTATGGGTTCTCGCAAACCAGTGTGGACGGTGTCGATTTCGTGCGACAGCAGGCGCCGTCGTGGCAGCACTGGTTCGGTACCTCGGTGCGGGGCGAAGATGTGTTCTCGCGCGTGCTGTTCGGTGCCCGCACCGCGCTGCTGGTCATCGTGACCTCGCTGGTGGTCTCCCTGCCGGTGGGTGTGGCGCTGGGTCTGACCTCCGGATACCTGGGCGGTTGGTTGGACCGCGGGCTGGTGCTGGTGACGGATGCGCTGTATGCCATGCCCTCGCTGCTGCTGGCCATCGTGGTGTCGATCGCGGTCACCGGAGGGCAATCCAGTACCGGCGGAGGCATTCTCGCGGCGGCCATCGCCATCATGGCCGTGTTCGTACCACAGTACTTTCGGGTGGTGCGTAACGCCACCGTCGGTATCAAACAGGAGCCTTTCGTGGATGCCGCACGGGTGACCGGCGCAAGTACCCAGCGAATCCTGTTCCGGCACATCCTCTCCAATGTCACCTCGTCATTGCCGGTCATCATCACCCTCAACGGTGCCGAAGCCATCCTGACGTTGGCCGGGCTCGGATTTCTTGGGTTCGGCATCGAACCGACCCAGGCCGCCGAATGGGGCTACGACCTGAACAAGGCGCTATCGGATGTGGCGAACGGCATTTGGTGGACGGGGGTTTTCCCCGGTACGGCCATCGTGCTGGTGGTGCTCGGCATGACGCTGGTGGGCGAGAGCCTCAACGAGGTCATCAATCCTCTCCTGCGGACACGGCGAGGTGACGCGTGAGTGAGAAAGAAGTGTTGGCTGCGCTGTCGTTCCGATCGCTGTCGGTGACGTTCAGCACCGATAGCGGGCCCGTGGCTGCGGTCGAAGATGTGTCGTTCGACGTGAAACCCGGGGAGGTCCTGGCCGTCGTCGGGGAGTCGGGTTCGGGCAAGTCGGTGTCCTCTCGCACCGCGATCCAGCTGCTACCAGAGACCGCGCGCATCACCGGTTCGGTTCTGCTCGACGGCCGCGATATCACCACACTGTCGGGCCGTGAGCTGACGGCCATGCGCGGCAAGGATATTGCGATGGTGTTTCAGGAGCCCGGGGCAGCACTGGATCCGCTGTTCACCATCGGATACCAAGTAGGTGAGGCGGTCCGTGCACACACGGATCTGAACCGTACGCAGACCCGCGCGCGGGCCGTCGAACTGCTCAAGCTTGTGCAGCTACCCGACCCGGAGCGCCGCTATGACTGCTATCCGCACCAGCTCTCGGGCGGTCAGAAACAACGCGTGGTCATCGCGATGGCCATCGCGTGTGACCCGAAGGTCATCATCGCCGACGAGCCGACGACCGCTCTGGACGTGACGGTGCAGGCCGAAATCCTGGAACTCCTCAGGGATCTGCGGGACAGGATCGGCAGCGCCATCCTGCTCATCACCCACAACATGGGGGTGGTCGCCGATATCGCAGACCGTGTGGTCGTGATGAAGCAGGGCAAGGTCGTCGAAATAGCGCCGGTGGAACAGCTTTTCGCCGATCCTGCCGAGCCGTACACCCGGGCACTGTTAGCGGCCGTCCCGCACCTGGGGCAGGGAGACCCAGAGCACGCGCCTGATCCGAGCGGAGAGCCGGCCGAGCCCGTGCTGGAAGTCTCCCATCTCGTGGTGGAATTCCCCGGCCTACTAGGGCGTGCGTCCTTCCGTGCGGTTGATGACGTGAGCTTCAGCATCTGCCGTGGGAAAACCCTTGGACTGGTGGGAGAATCGGGCTCGGGGAAGTCAACCATTGGCAGATGCGTGGCCGCGCTGCAGCAGCCCGCCTCCGGGTCGGTGCGGATGCTTGGGCAGGAAATCGTCGGCATGAGCCAGCGCAAGCTGCGCCCACTGCGCGCCAAGTTCGGGTTTGTATTCCAGGACCCGGCCACCTCCCTGAACCCGAAGATGCGTGTGGGCGACTGCATCGCCGAACCCATGTGGGTGCACCGGTACGGTGATCGGCGCGAGATTTCCGCCCGTGTCGCCGAGCTCATCGCGGCTGTACAGCTTCCGGATGGCACCGAAAACCGCTATCCCCATGAGCTTTCCGGAGGACAGCGGCAGCGTGCCAATCTCGCCCGAGCGCTGGCGTTGGGCCCCGACTTGCTGGTCGCCGACGAACCCACCAGCGCGCTCGATGTGTCTGTACAGGCGGCCGTCCTGGACTTGTTCGAGGAGCTACAGCAGCAGTGGCAGTTCGCCTGTCTGTTCATCAGTCACGACCTCGCCGTGGTGGACCGACTTGCCGACGAGGTCGCGGTGCTGCGCCACGGGGTTCTCGAAGAGATGGGGCCGCGAGGCCAAATTCTGCGCAACCCGTCGACCGAATACACCCGCGCGTTGGTCGCGGCCGTACCGGTGCCGGACCCCGTAGAACAACGAGAGCGGCAACGGAATCGCCGGCACAGCCGTTAGGAGTCGCCTGCGGTGTGCTCGTGGGACGGCCCGTCGGCGGACTTCTTGTGGTCACCGGAACCCGAGCTGGAGCCGGCTTCCGGATGTCCCGGCTTGCTGTCACCTGCTCCGGCCGCTGATCGCGAGCCCGTCGATCCTGAGGTGTCCGTGTTCCTATTCGGCGCGGAAGACTGTTGTCCACCAAGGCTGCTCGATGATCCAGTGCGTCCAGGGGAACCGTTGGGGGCGTGCGCACCCGGTCCGGGGCCGGTCGACGTCGTGCCGGAGCCGGGATTGCTTGTCGGGCCGCTGGGCGCCGAGGGTGCGGACTTGTTTCCCAACACCGAGTCGTTAGAGTTGGTTCGGTCGGGTGTCTCTTGTGACCCGCTGCTGTATTTCGGCTTCAGTCCACTGGCTCTGGGTGTTGTATGAGCCTTGCCGGCCTCGGACTTGCTCGGCGACTCCTTCAGTTTCGTATCGGTCTGTGGTGACGTAGCGGTTTCGGGACTGTGCTGCGTGCCATTCACGGAGGTACGGGGTTCGGATGTGGGGCTCTTGGCGGTCGTGTCCACAGTGGCCTTCGGTGTCTCATCCTTCTCTGCCCCGGGAGTCGATGAGCCCGCGGCCTTGGGCTTTTGGCTCTGCTGGGGCGGATCCGAGGCGAACTTCTTCGTCGCGTCGGGGGTCGGGCTGCTCGCGACGGTCACGCCGTCAGTGTCACTGATAGACACCGCCTGGCCATTGCGGTTCAGGGTGACGTTCTTCCCCGCGATCTCGAGTCTTGCTCCGTACGGTGTGGTGGCTGTGGATCCGTGTCCGTCGACGATGGTCGTGACGTGTCCACCCTCTGACACCGTCGTGGTGGCACCTTCTCGAGTCAGCGTGGTACCGGGATTGGCCTTGATCTGATCGGCGGAGTGCTGAACGGTCTGACTGGATTTCAGATAGTTGGTCACTGCCGAGATGACATCTCCGGTATTCAGGCCATGGTCAACCACCTCGTCCCGAGCCACGCCGGGCAGTGAATGTACTTCGATGTTAACTGCGGTGGAACCAGGTGCTGCGGTGATGAATTGAGATCTATATGGCGTAGCCACTACGTCATCCTTGGTGCTCACCACCAGGTAGTCGACGCCGGGTTTGGTATCGGGCAGCCGGTTGAGGTTGTCGAGAAACTGGCTACCCACGGTTTGTTGGGACAACGACGGCCACGCCAGGGTGCTGGCGGCCGCATAGATCACGTCCTTGACGGGTTTCCAGCCGTTGATGTCGACCGAGTTACCCACCGGCCCGACGAAGTTCGCCAGTCCACTGAACGTGGTGCCGTGGCTTGACGGTGCCAGCTGGACCACATTCGCGACGTTGTCGGCCGTGTTCTGCGACAGGAAGTTCTTGATGAGCAAGCCACCTTGAGAATGGCCGACTAGATCCACCTTTTTGGCACCGGTTCGGTCCAAGACCGTCGCGACTTCATCGGCGAGCTGTTGTGTGGACACCTCGACATCACCGAAGCCGCGCAGCCCGATCTTCTGTCCGATCGACCCGACGAGGCCCTGAAACCCGGTCTGTCCGTATTCGAAGGTGAATGCATTCATCCCGGCATCGTGGAGGCTCGTCTTCATCGCATCCCAGTACTTTTGATTCTCGGCCGTCCCGTGTACCAGGACGACTGGGATGCTCCCAGGTGTGGGTTTGTCGGCTTCGGAAGGGGAAGTAGGGGATTCGGAGTTGATTACCGCGTCGAGACCATGGCCGTTTTCACCCGGGTTCAGCGAGACGGTGGTCCGTTTGGTGATCGTCAAGGCAGGTGAGGAGCCACGCTCCGCCCCGATTGGTGTCGAGCTTGAGGTCAGGGAAATGAACCCGGACTCCACCGTCAATGTCATCGGGGCGGGCAGGGGATTGTCTGGGATCGTGTGGAGGGCAGCGGGCGCCCCGCCCGTGACAACCAATGCTGTGACTAGGGACGTGGCCAACAGGACACGGAGTCTGTCTGCACGTGGGTGATGCAGAGGGGGATTCCGAGCGATACCGCTCGCTCGGTGCGATGCCGTCGGCATGAACAAAACGGTAGATGCTTAACCGGTAGATCGCATGTCGAGAATCCCAATTCTGTTGCAACACCGATAATTTGTGACTGGCATCACGGTTGCGGGTCGGTGGTGGCGCCGGCGCGACTAGCCCAGAATCGAGAAGGGCTGCGCCTCCTCGATTTCCAGTGCAAGCTCAAGCAGTGTCCGCTCACTGCCGCGGCGACCGCTGAACATCACTCCGATGGGTAGTCCGTCGGGATCCTGCCCGAGTGGAAGCGATATCGCCGGTGCGCCGGAGGCGTTGTGTACCGGTGTGAATCCCACGTATGAGCTGAGTTTGTGCAGTAGCTCTTCGGGGTCCTGGTCGGGGGTCAGATATCCGATCCGTGGCGTGGTGTGGGTGAGCACGGGGGTAAGCACCGCGTCGATACCGGTGTTGAACCCGCGCTCGTACACCCGGGCGGATGCGGCCAGTCTGGCCAGGAACAGCGGTGTGCGGTACGCCCGCCTGGCAAATCTGCGGCTGAGACCGAGCGTCAACGGATCCAGCCGGGAGGCGTCGAATCCGTCGAACAATCTGGATCCACCCTTGGCGACCGCGAAGGCCAGAAAGGACCAGTAGTCCTCGAAGTCGGTTTTGAACGAGGGCAGCACCGCGGGCGTGTACGGCTCGATGCTGTGACCAAGGGATTCAACCACTTTCGCGGCAGAGTCCACCGCCTGCCGAGTGGCGGGGTCCGTTGCCGGAGTGAACGGGGAATCCATGCATAGACCGATCCGCAGCCGACGTTGGCCGGGGCGATCTACGCGGCCTATCGGCGTTAGCTTCGGGTTGCGATAGTTCAGCTCGGCGGCCTCGAAGAAGCGTGCACAGTCACGGACGCTGCGCACAAGAACCCCGTCGGCGACGATCTTCACCGGCGCGGAACTGCTCGAAGGGTCACCCAAAAGCCTTCCGCGACTGGCTTTGAGGCCCACGAGACCACATACCGCCGCCGGGATTCGGATGGATCCGCCGCCGTCGTTACCGTGTGCGATGGGCACTACCCCGGCAGCCACCAGCGCCGCCGAGCCACCAGATGACCCGCCCGCGGAGAAGTCCGTGTGCCACGGATTGCGGGTGACCGACCCGCCCGAACGTTCCGTGCTGGCCGACCAGCCGTATTCGGGCATGGTGGTCGACGCGATGGGAATGACTCCGGTGCTGAGGAACTGTTGGGTGAACGGTCCATCGACGGTCTGCAGCGTCGGCGGGATGGCCGCGGAGCCTTCCGTAAGCGGCATTCCAGCCACATGGATGTTGCTTTTCGTTGCCGTGGGTACGCCTCCAAAAGCACCGAAGGCCTCACCTTCCGCCTCGTGTGCACGCTCGCGTGCCCGCGGAAAGTCCTTGAACTCCACTGCATTGAGCGCGGGATTGACCCGTTCGAGACGGACGATGGCGGCCTCGACGCATTCGGCGGCGGTGACCTCGCCGGAGGCGATCCGCTCGGCGACTCCGGTGGCATCCAGGTCGCCGAGGGCATCCTCGGTGAATGCATGAACGCGGGTCATGCGTGACCTCCTAAGTAGGCGACGATCGCGTTGGTCAGCCCTCGACGGGCTTCCTCGAGATCCGAATAGGTTCCCAGCTGTTTCTCCGAGACGAGCCCCCGCATGGCGCCAGGGATGAAGGCCGCCACCTCGTGCACCCGGACGGGATCTACGTCCAAGCCATCGAACGCCTGCTGGCATGCTCGCGCCCAACGATGCTTCCATGAGGCCAGCTCGGCGGCTGTCTGGGGGTACAGCTGCTCCAGCTCCTTCGGTTGGTGTGGCAGCGATCGACGCAGGTTCTCGATGGCCCGCGAGTCCGGTGAGGTCAAACCCCGATAGAGGGTCTCGACGATCGCGCTGACCCGCGATTGCAGGGAAGCCTCCGGATCCGTCAACCCCTTCTTCCATGGCTGGTCGCCGCGACGTTCGGCGGTGCATTGCAACACCGCGGCCCACAGACCGTCGATATCGCCGAACTGATACTTCACGGCGCCCCAGGTGGCGCCGCATTCCTTGGCGATTCTGTTCGCCGACACCGCCGCCGGATCGCCCGAGGCAAGTACGCGCAATGCGGCGTCGAGCATGGTCTCACGGGTAGCCAGGCCACGGCGATTCGCCCGCCGCCCGGTGATCGCCGCTTCGCTCATCTCAACGATGCTAGTGGGCCGCCCATTTTCATAGAACTATCTGTGAAAAGTGGCCGGATTCGATTACTGTCACCGCGTAAGGAGGTTCCGATGCCGAAGCCGCCGTTGTCGATGAAGCCCACGGGATGGTTCCAGGTCGCCTGGTCCGCGGAGATCGCCGTCGGCGATGTGCACCGGATGACCTACTTCGGGCGCGAGATGGTGGCCTGGCGCGCGCAGTCGGGGGAACTTGCGGTGATGGATGCGTACTGCGAGCACCTCGGCGCGCATCTGGGCCACGGCGGACATGTTGAGGGTGACCGGATCGTCTGCCCGTTCCACGGCTGGGAATGGAACCGCGACGGCAAGAACGTGTGCATTCCCTACGAAAAGCGGCCAAACCCGTTGCGGCGCATCCAAAGCTATCCCGTTGTGGAATGCAATGAGGCGGTCTACATCTGGCACGACGTGCACGGCAGGGCACCCTACTTCGACGTCCCCGATGTCTTCACCGGATTCGAAGACGGCAGCAGCGCCACGGACTACTACCCCGGATATCCGCACAGCACCCTGTATTGCGAACGGCTACAGCTGCATCCGCAATATGTTCTCGAAAACGGAGTGGACTTCGCACACTTCAAGTACGTGCATAAGACGCCGTTCATCCCGAAGTTCACCCGACAAGAGTTCACGAAACCCATCTCCTACGTCGACTTCACCATCGCCTTCGACGAGATACCGGGCATGTCCGCCGAGGATATGAAAAGCGGGGTGCAGGCCATCAACGGCGGATTGGGTGTCGCCGTCACCAAGAGCTGGGGGATGATCGACAATCGCACCGTCTCCGCGGTGACCCCGGTTGACGACGAGACCTGCGATGTCAGATTCACCGTCTTCATCGGACGGCCGCCCGGGGCTGATACCAATGATTCCAGCGAACCGCCGCAAACCGCAAAGACGTTCTCGCAGGCCATTATCGATCAATTCCTCGCTGATATTCACATTTGGTCGCATCAGCGGTACTCGGATCCGCCCGCGCTGGTACGTGCCGAATACGAAGGCTTCATCGCCCTACGGAAATGGGCGACCCAGTTCTATCCCGAGCTCGCCGAGGAGATCAGAGCATGAGCGCTATCAGGGTGTTTCAGGTCGCCACCGGAAATGTCGGCACCGAGATGATCAAGCGCCTCGCCCAGCATCCCGATCTGGAGCTGGTCGGATTACATTGCTACTCAAGGGAAAAGATCGGTCGAGACGCCGGTGAGATCGTGGGTCTGGAATCCAACGGTGTCATCGCCACTGGCACCGTCGAGGAGATCATCACCGCCAAACCCGACGTACTGACCTTCCACGGTGTGTTCCCCGACGAGGACCTGTACGTCAAAGTGCTCGAGGCGGGTATCGACATCGTCACCACCGCAGACTGGATCACCGGGCACCACCGCAACCAGAACCACCCGCACCCATCGGGCCGTCCCACCACCGAGGTGTTGCAGGAGGCATGCGAACGCGGCGGATCAACCTTCTACGGCACCGGCATGAATCCAGGGCTGACGCAGATTCTGGGCGTGATCCACTCTTGCGATGTCGCCGAGATCGAGAACGTCACGGTCATCGAATCGGTAGATGTGTCCTGCCACCACTCTGTGGACTCCTGGGAGATGGTCGGGTACGGACGCCCAGTAGCGGACCCAGAGATCCCGGCGCTCTTGGAGAAGGGCACCCGCGTCTTCGCCGACGGGGTGTATCTGATGGCCGACTGCTTCGGCCTTGAACTCGACGACGTCACCTTCTCCTACGAGCTGGGCGCCTGCACCGAGGACGTCGACCTCGGTTGGTACCGGCTGCCGAAGGGCTCGCTGGGGGCCAATTACCTGAAGTACCAGGGGATTGTCGACGGGGTGCCGAAGGTCGAGGTGCACGTCGAGTGGCAGATGACCCCGAAGACGCAGCCGCACTGGAACGTCAAGGGCTGCTACATCACCAAGATCCAGGGCGATCCGTGCGTTTATAGCAAGCACATGGTCATCCCCAAACCCGGAACCGACTTCTCCAACCCCGCTGCTTTCGCATCCGTCGGGATGACCGTCACAGGCCTGCCCGCACTCAACGCCATCCGGAGCGTCATCGACGCGCCGCCGGGGATTCTCACCTCGGCCGACCTGCCGTTGCGCGGATTCGCGGGGCGCTTCAAGTAAGGCTCTCAAGGGGCTGTGGCGGCACCGATCCCAGCCGGGACGGGTACCGTAAGGCCCGATATGAGCGAGCGAGCCGACAAACCCAGTAATTCGTACGCCGCGGCCGGGGTGGATATCGAAGCCGGTGACCGGGCGGTCGAGCTATTCAAAAAATCAGTCGCCAAGACCCACCGCCCCGAGGTGCTGGGTGGACTCGGCGGCTTTGCCGGGCTGTTCGCCCTCAAAGGCGGGTATCGCGAGCCGGTGCTGGCAGCCTCCACCGATGGCGTCGGCACCAAGATCGCGGTCGCGCAGGCCATGGACAAACGCGACACCGTCGGCCTCGACCTAGTGGCCATGGTGGTCGACGACCTCGTCGTCTGCGGGGCCGAACCGCTATTTCTGCAGGACTACATCGCCGTCGGCAAGGTAGTCCCCGAGCGCGTCAGTGAGCTGGTCGCCGGCATTGCCGAGGGATGTGCCATCGCCGGCTGCGCCCTGCTGGGCGGGGAGACCGCCGAACATCCGGGTCTTATGGCACCCGATGACTT
Organism: Mycobacterium sp. NPDC050853; assembly: GCF_040653875.1. Taxonomy (NCBI): domain Bacteria; kingdom Bacillati; phylum Actinomycetota; class Actinomycetes; order Mycobacteriales; family Mycobacteriaceae; genus Mycobacterium; species Mycobacterium sp. NPDC050853. The sequence continues at coordinate 246,883 of NZ_JBFAGW010000006.1, read as the reverse complement.
TGACCTCTCGGCCACCGGCGTCGGCATCGTGGAGGCAGACCGCGTGCTGGGACCGGACCGGGTGCGTCCTGGCGACGTCGTGATCGCCATGCGATCCTCGGGACTGCATTCCAACGGGTACTCGCTGGCCCGGCACGTGCTGCTGGATATCGACAGGATGGACCTGTTCGGACAGGTCGAGGAGTTCGGCCGCACGCTTGGCGAGGAGCTGCTCGAGCCCACCCGCATCTACGCCAAGGATTGCCTGGCACTGGCCGCCGAGACCGAGGTGCGCACCTTCTGCCACGTCACCGGCGGCGGGCTCGCAGGCAACCTGGCCCGCGTCATACCCGACGGATTGGTCGCCGAGCTCGAACGCAGCAGCTGGACCCCCGGCCCCATCTTCGCGATGATCGCCCAGCGCGGCCGCATTGAGCGCGCAGAGATGGAGAAGACCTTCAACATGGGCGTCGGCATGGTCGCGGTCGTCGCACCCGAGGATGTCGACAGGGCCCTGGCGGTCCTGACCGCACGGCACATCGACTGCTGGACCCTGGGCGCCATCAAGAAGTCAGGCAAGGAATCAGGCAGCGAGAATGCGGTGCTGGTGGGCCAGCACCCGAGGTTCTAGGGAGAAGCGATACCTGGAGCCTTAGCGGCGCCAGGCCTCCTCGTCCTCAGTCCAGCGATCGCTGGTGCGGTCATCATCCGGTTGGGGTGATGACGGAGCGCCGGAGAGTTCACGGCGGAGCTCCTCGAGATTCGTGTTAGGAGAGCTGTATTTCAGCTCGCGAGCAACCTTGGTCTGCTTTGCCTTTGCCCGGCCGCGGCCCATGGGGGAACCCCCTCGCGCAATAGCGGAGCGGCCCAATATTAGGGCGGCTCCGGTGGAGTGTTTTTATCGATCCTGACGATAGTTTAGCGTGCCGATCCACCGACTGCTGCACGCCCTAACTGCCCGGTTGGCTTATCGGTGGCGGAGCCGGTCCACCGCAGCGCGTCCGCGCTGCTCACCGCCCAGATCGGGTAGTAGATCGAGGTCAATGGCGGCGGCTGATGGGCCTGCCGTCAGGGGTGTCGGATTCCCGTTCGCGAGTGCCTCCGCGACCGAGCGTTTGACCAAAGCCAGGGCGATGGGGCCGAGATCGACATGGTCGACCACCGAGCCCACCCGGCCGACCGTCCGGCCGCCTGCGGTCACCTCGTCACCTGTGGATGGGCGGTCGGCGGAGCCATCGAGATGTAGCAACACCAGCACCCGCGGCGGCTTGCCCAGATTGTGTACCCGGGCTACCGTCTCCTGCCCCCGATAGCAGCCTTTTTCCAGGTGTACGGCGCGTGGATCGTCGCCGTCGGCGATCCACGCCGCCTCATGCGGGATGGTCCGCTCGTCGGTGTCCAGGGTGAGTCGTGGCCGCGCGGCTGCCACTCGGAGCGCTTCGAACGCCCACAGACCGGCAGGGCGTACGCCCAGGCGCTCGGCGACGTCCTGTCCGGAGGGGACCAGGAGATCGAACGTCGCCTCGGGAAGGGGCCACGGCATGCGCCGGATGAGGCCACCGCCGGGGAGTGCGACCGCGCGGTCCCCGGCGGGGAGTGCTGTGATCCCCAGCTTTTCGGCCAGGTCGCCGGTTTCCGGACCGACCAGGCTGAAGACCTTCAGATCGGACGCGGCGACCTCTACCTTCGCCCAGAACACCATCTTGGAGAGGAAGTCGCGTAACGCCTGGCCACGCCACGGCTCGGTGTCCAGGTAGGTAATGCCGTCCAGATCGGTCTGCACCCAGTGGTCTTCGACGCGTCCCTGTCCGTCGAGGCTGAGGTTCTCCCGCGTTTCGCCGTCCTGCAGATCCGCGACGTGCTGGCTGGAGATGGTGTGCAACCAGCTCAGCCGTTCGGGGCCGGATAGGGCGATGACGGGGCGCGTCGACCGATCGATGAGGACTGCACCGGTCAGAGCAGCGCGCTGCTCACCCAGGGGGTCGCCGTAATGCCACACCGCGCCGGCGTCGGGGCTGCCCTCGGGCACATAAATGGCGCTCATCGGTGCCTATGTTCTTCACGTAAGCGGCTCATCACATGTTCAACTCTACGACCGCTAATCTCAATGCCCATGGCGGTAGCGGTGCTGGTCACACTCGATGGCAAACAACACGACCCATCGGTGCCGCTGTTACACGCCGATGAGCTCGCCGCTGTGCGCGGAGACGGTGCATTCGAGACGCTGCTGGTGCGTGGTGGCACCGTCTGCAAGCTGGAAGCTCACTTAGACCGGATGGCTGTATCGGCCCAGGCGATGGATCTGTCCGAGCCTGACCGTGCTGCGTGGCGCGCGGCCGTCGAGGTCGGTGTGGAGCAATGGAACTCGATATCGTGTGAAGACGCGATGCTACGCCTGGTGTACACACGGGGGCGCGAAAGCGGTGGGGATGCAACGGCATACCTGACCATCGCGCCGGTTCCGGAGCGATCACTGCTGGCGCGGAGTGACGGCATCTCGGTGATCATGTTGGACCGCGGGCTGCCCGCGAGACCCGCCGAACCGTTGCCGTGGTTGCTGTCTGGGGCCAAGACGCTGTCCTACGCGATCAACATGTCCGCCCTGCGGTACGCCGAACATCAAGGGGTCCAAGACGTCATCTTCGTCAGCTCGGACGGATTCGTGCTCGAGGGGCCGCGCTCGACGGTCATCGTCGACACCGGCGATGCCTTGATCACGCCGTTCCCGGAACACGGAATTCTGCACGGAACCACTCAGCGGGCGCTCTTCGAGGTCGCAGGCTCCGCCGGGATTGAATGCCGGTACGCGGCCGTGACGCCTGCTGATTTAGTTGCCGCCCAAGATATTTGGATGTTGGCCAGTATTACTCTCGCGGCTCGGATACATACGCTCGACGGCGTCGCGCGTCCCGCGGGGCCGTTGGCGGCGCGGTTGCCTGAGCTGGTCGACAAGGCCATCGCGCTCTAGTTCTGTTCGCGCTCGAATAAATAGGTTGTCGCGCACCTGCTTGCGTCGTACCGTCGTCGGTACACAAGGAAGGAGGTGGTCCGAATAGTGATTTCATATTGGACATGTGAGGTGGCTGCCCGCTAGCAGCCATGTGCTGTTGGCGAATCTCCAGCAGCCACCCGGCCCCCGAACCCTCGATTAGTCCGATCGAGCCGAACGGTTCGGGGGCCGCCCCCTTTCTGGGGACAGCGGTAAGTGCCCGGCTATGAGCGACAACACCTGGGCGCCCGCGGATTGTCGCTCCGAGGCGGGCAGTAACGGTGTCTTTGGTTAGCCCGCGAAACGCGACAGGCGTGCCGAGAGGTGCGGTTCCAGGCCGCCGCCGTCGGCGCCCACCCGCTCTTCGACGTAGGCCAGGTCACCGCCGTCGACAATGCCGTAGAGGCGCTTGGCCCCGCCGATCAGCACACCGGACTTACTACGGGCCAGTGCATCGGTGACCAGCTCCCAGGACGAGGCATTGCGCGGCTGACCGTAGAACAGCTCGACAAAACCCGCGGCATGCGCCAGTACCAGCTCGATGGCCTGCTTCTCGTCAGGATCATCGGGGTCGGGCGCGAAGCGCCAGAACCCGCTTTCGCGCAATGTCAGTCGGTCGAACTGCCGGTCAGCATCCAGCCGCCACGACTGAGAATCCCACGTGAGATAGTCGCTGCCGTCGTGCGCGACGATGATCTGCTGACCGAAGCTGTAGTCGCCGTCGGCATCCCGGCCCTCGCCCTCGCCACGCCAGACCCCAACCAGGGGCAGTAGTGCGAGCAATGCGGCATTGAGATCCGGGCCCTCGCGCAGATTCGCGGTATCGGCAGGGATCGGGAGGTCTTGGAAGGTGGGTAGATTCCGGCCCACCGATGGCCGCGCTTCGGCAGCGGCCGGATCGGGTTCCGTCACGACTCGTCGGTGATCAACCGGTACAGCGCGTAGAGCGCAAACCAGGTGATGACGAGCACCGCGGCTACCAACATGATCTCGAAGAAGAGCACCACGGATAGAGAGCCTACCTGGGATAACGGTGTGACCCACACCTCGCCGGGTAACGCCGCCTCCAGCTACCACGATGGAACGTTGTGATGATCTTTCCGGGACGATTGTTATCAGCGTTTTTCGCTTCCGCCGTGGTGGCTTTCGGGCTTATCGCCGCTCCCGCAGCGAATGCGCAACCGCCTAGGTTCCCCGATGTCGACTCCTATCCGGCCGTCGACCTCGGCGAGTACCGGGTGATCGGCGCGCACCCGAGCATGTCGGGTTGGGTGTTCAGCACCCCCGGCGGACTCACGTGCTGGGACAGCATGATCGCCGAAATCGGAGTGTCGTGCAGCGGCTCGATCCCCGGTGCGCAGCCGGATATGAACACCGTGTCGGTGTCGCTGACCGGGAGGGGGCAGATCCGTCGCGATGACGCCCCCAGTGAGGTCAACGAGCATCCGCTGCTGCCCGCCGGGTCGAAGATCGCCCCGGACAACGGCGTCGTCTGTGCCGTACTTGCCGATGACGCACTGGCCTGCCGTGCCAAGAAACCCGATTCCTGGTCCAAAGAAACTCCGGATCCGCCGGACAGGCATTACGGCGAGCACGGATTCGTCGTACAACCCTCCGGCAGCTGGACGTACTGAACATCGCGCTCCCCAATTGTGGGGGTAGGCACCCATGAACTTTGGGTGTCTATCTGGATGCCGACAGGTAGTGCACGCAGGACGATTGCCAGCAGGAGCATTACGGAGAGGGAATCAGCTGTGTGGCAATCAAAGTCAGTCCTGCGGGGAATCGGTACCGGTCTTGTCGCTCTCGCGCTTGTGGTGACGACACCGGGTGTCGCGCTTGCGGCACCCGACAAGCCGACTCCAGTACCGTCGCCGGACCACGACGGTGAGTGGCTCGAAGGCGGTATGGCGCCCACTGAAGCACAGCAGCCGCGCGACAGTGCGGGTGGCTGGGTCGATCACCCGGGAGGCACCGGACCGCAGTGCATGGACAGGGGCGTCGTCTGTCGCACGGGAATCTGGTACCCCGACCAGATCCAAAGCCAACGCGGTCAATCCGAGTGGGTGCAGTTGCCCGACACCACCGGTGCCGAATGTGAGAATCCTGGCGTTATATGCGGGAACACGGCGTCGTAGCCGCCGATACGGCGGTGATCCAGGGTCAGTTGCCCGCCAGGAAGGTGATCACTGCGAGCACCCTGCGGTGATATTCGTCGGTTTCGGCGAGGTTCAATTTCGTCATCACGTTGTGAACATGCTTTTCGACTGTGCTTTCGGTGATCCACAGTCGGCGGGCGATGCCGGCGTTCGATAATCCCTCGGCCATCACGCCCAGTACCTCCCGCTCCCGTTGGCTCAATGCGTCAATCGGGTGGTCGCGGCGGCGTGCCACAACAAGCTCTCTGACCAGTGCCGGGTCCAGTACCGCGGCGCCTCCGGCAATCCGGTTCAATGCATCGACGAACTCCGCGATATCTCCGACACGGCTTTTGAGGAGGTATCCCCGCCCGCCGCCGGTGGCCACGAGCTCGATTGCATATTCCGCCTCGATGTGTGCGGAAAGGACCAGCACGCCGGTACCCGGGAACTCCCTGTGAATTGCGCGGGCCGCGTCGAGTCCCTCTGTCGTGTGCGTCGGAGGCATCCGGATATCCGTGACGACGAGGTCGGGCTTCTGCGCCCCGACCAATGCCATCAGGTCGATGGCATCACGTGCCTGGCCAACAACCTCGAAATTCGAATGTTCGAGAAGGCTGGCAATCCCTTCACGAAGCAGTACGTCGTCGTCAGCGATTACCACGCGCAAGGCCGCCACAGCGCCAGAGTAGCTGCGCCGTCTGTATAGCTATATTCGAAGTGGCAGGACGTATCTAGGGCCCCAGAGGTAAGGAAGTTCGAGACTTGACGCCCACTATCTCAACGCTGCCGCTTGGGGTCGCCCCACGATGGCCAGTGAGTTGGTAATAGGAGATAACGGCCGGGCGTTACGACCCAGATTGTGGGGATGGCTGACGCTTCCCTTCCGTCCGGGCGCACCGCCTTCTGCAACCCTCGGAATCCTGGTGGCGGCGGGCTTTCTGGTTTCTGAAACCGTCGCGGCGCTCCTCCTGCGGCAGATCGCGCCGACCGAGCGCATGGGCACGATCTATCTTCTCGGCATCCTGGTCGTATCGGCGATCTGGGGTCTGCGGCTCGCGGTTCTCACCTCGATCGCCAGCGCGGTCACCTTCGATTACGTACGCGATTGGCCGGACGGTCATGTGCTGTCGGTGGAGCTGCAGAACGGTGTAGTCCACGTGATTTTCCTCGTTGTCGCGCTGGTCGCCAACGGGCTGGCAAGCCTGGCCCGTGCCCGCACCAACGAGGTGGAGGCGCGCCGCCAGGAGGCGGCGGCCATCGCTGAACAACAAGCCGGATTGCGCCGGATCGCGACTCTTGTCGCGCGGGGGGTGCCGCCGGCCGAGGTGTTCGCGGCGCTGGTCCACGAGATGGTCGATTGTCTGCATGCCGACGCCGCGGTTCTCCTGCGGTATGAGTCCGGCAGCTACGTCACCATCATTGCGGTGTCCGGTGACGTAGGAATCGGCCACATGCCGGGAGCCCATCTAGCGCTGAACGATGGTGTATCACCCGGGGAGGCCCTGGGATTCCGCGCTAGCGTCTCCGCCCCCATTCGCGTTGGCGGAAGCACGTGGGGAGCGGCAGTTCTGAGGGTAGAAGACGTTGATGCTGCGCCCATCGACGATTTCGCCGACCTCGTCGCCACCGCGATCGCGAACGCCCACACGCGCGAAGAACTCACTGCCTCCCGCGCGCGGATCGTGACAGCGGCCGACGAGGCACGTCGCCGTTTGGAGCGCGATCTGCATGACGGTGTACAGCAGCGTCTCGCCTCGCTGCGCCTGCGACTTGGCATGGCTACCGCAGCAGTACCGGCCGATCTCCAGGATCTCGCCGACCAACTCGCCGAGCTGAATGCCGGTTTGATCGGTGTCGCCGAAGACCTCCAGGAGTTCTCACGAGGTGTGCACCCGGCGATCCTGGCCAGCGGCTTGCGGCCCGCGTTGTGCACCCTGGCACGGCGTTCAGCCGTTCCCGTCACCATCGAGGTAAACATTGACGGCCCGGTGGCCGAGTCGGTCGAAATGGCCGCCTATTACGTGCTGGCTGAGGCACTTGCCAATGCCGCCAAGCACTCCGATGCGTCCCGGGTGCAGGTATCGGTGCGGTGCAGCGGGCCGGATCTCCGTATGGCAATCCGGGATGACGGGATGGGTGGGGCCAATCCCCGTAAGGGTTCGGGACTCATCGGGCTGACAGACAGAGTCGAGGCACTCGGCGGGCGTCTGAGTGTGACCAGCCCCATCGGTCGCGGCACGTCTCTGGATGTTTCGATTCCGATCACCTGACTGGGGCGACCGCTTTGTGGCTGCCTATTTCTTACAGGTAATTCTCGGGTACGGCGACTAGTGGTTCCGTCCTTATGGGGGGAAACCACACCTGCCTAATAGTGGGAGACCATACCAAATTCCGCGTTTAGCCCCTGTTAACCAAGATTCGAGGCGGCGTTAACTGCTCTCTAGCTAGATGATGTCCGTTCAGTTGTGGAGAGTCTTATCGGGCAGAGGTCACGACTAGAGGAATTGTCATGATGCCGCATAACTCGCCGAATTTTTAGGTCATTGCCCGTTCAGGGCGATGTAGTCGATATCAGTCGATAAATGACCATGGGCGGACGGCACTTTTCCGTAAGACAGAACGGCGATATTCAGGAATCCTTCGAAAGGCTCACATGGCAGGAATTCTCGATCGACTTATCCGCACTGTGTATATCGCAGCAGTGCTTGGCTGTGTAGCCGTGACAGCAGCGCCCGCGGCTCTCGCGGATGCTGTGAACATGGCACCCGAGGACCTCGACCAGGTAACCCCAGACGGGTGGAATATCCACCTGTCCAGCTATAACGAGGTCGTCAACGCGATTCCGAACCTCGCCAATGCGTCGAATTCCAGGGAGGCCTTTGTCACCCTGTATTCCTCGGCAAGAGCCGAGGGCGGGCAAGGAGCAATCCTGGACAGTCTGTTCATCATGGGGTACCAGCTCGGCTGCCAATCTGACGTGTCTAGCGGCCTCCAATTCGGTGGCGCCGCCTCCGGCGGCGTGAGCGGCACCGGGACCCTTGGGTCGAGCGACTCGGTGGGCGGGTCCATTGGTGGCGGCGCGACCGGCTACGCGCAGACGGTCCTGGAACCCGGTGTCATTGTCGACCTGCCGATGTCGAACATGGGCCTAGACAAGTCGGGGCGGGCAACGCTCGATGTCACGAATCTGCACGTCAAGGCCGACGCCTGCGGCGGCGATGTCACCATCCGGTCATACGCATACCTGCGGATCTCGACTTCCGGGGCGCATTCGTCCTACGCCATCTACGGCGAACCCGTCAAAATCTGAGCTGGGAGACACGCCATGACATCACCCCTCGGCATGGGGGGATTACTCGCGATTGTCATCGGCGCGAGCCTCGTCCTCGCGCCGAACGCATCCGCCGACCCGGTACCCCCGGGTCCACCGCCCGGCTACGACGGACTCCCGTACCACAACATGCCGGGCAGGATTGGCCATCAACCTGGTGCATACACCTGGGTCCTCGGCTTCTACATGCGACCGCGCCGGGTGCTTGACACTGCTGGCGTCGCCGCCATGACCAACACCGACTCGCAATCGGCCGAATTCGGGCTCCCCGGTTCACAACTCGGTGTCGAACCGCAGCGGCGCTCGATGGTAGGGAATGCCTACGGTGTGCGCCCCGAGACGCCGATGGACTCGACAGGTGCACCCGATCCTGCCGGTGGTGTAGTGCCCGGGTACACGATGCCGGCAGGGACTCCGGGCGGCGGTCTGGAAGATCCGTACGCCGGGACTGCGAGACAGCTCCCGCTCGGGGGCGAGTCCCAGCAGCCGACCGCCAACGGAACTGTAGGGCCGAACTCCGTCAATAGTGGGCCAGATCTCGGCCCGACGGCGTCTAAGTGAAGGAGGGGACCCACCGCATGAGGCTGCACCTGGTACGAACCGCGACGATCGCTGGGCTGCTTGCCCTAGCCGTTCTTGAAGCGCCGAGCGCCGCAGCTGACCCGTCGGTACCTGGTGACCCGACCGGCCAGATATACAACCCGCCCGGCTATATCGGCTATTACCCCGGCGCCTATGGGTTTCAGACCATCTACTCCTTGACCCCGCCGCCCCGGGTTCTGGACGCGGGCGGCGTCGGGGCCATGACGAACGCAGACCCCGCGTCCTCCCATGTAGGCCTACCTGCTGACCGTCTCGGTGTTCAGCTGAAGCATGTCGTGGTGAAGCCACAGGAGGCCGGTCCGCGAGGGCAGGTGCTCGGAGTGCGCCCCAGTTCGCCGATGCAAGAGACCTCGGCACCCGATTCGGCTGGTGGTGTGATGCCGGGAGCGACGTCCGCCATTGGTCAACAGAACCCGGCCACCGGGCAAGCCACCGGATTGGAAAATCCAACCCCCACCGGGGATGCGCCCGAGCAACCCATGCCCGGTCTGGAGGCCAGGCAGCCGGCCCGGAGTCCTGTCGCCGGACCAGACACGGCCAACTGATCGCTCACTGAAACCACAAGCGCGCAACTACGCACCTGTTTCCCGAGTAGGGGTGTGCGTAGTTGCGCGCTCGGCGGCAAAGCTAGAAGAGGCTAAGCCTCGATCTTGATGTCGACCTCGTGGATACCGGCGCCGGTGGGGCTCACCGTCGCGGTGCCGTTCCCGGCCGAGGACAACGCCCGCAGCGTCCAGTCGCCTGGTGCGGCGAAGAACCGGAAGTCGCCGGTCGCCGATGCGACAACCTCGGCGGTGAATTCATCCGAGGAATCCAGCAGGCGCACAAAAGCACCGCCCACTGTCTGACCGTTTCCGTCGACCACTCGGCCGGTGATCACGGTTTCCTTCTCTACGTCAACGCCTGCCGGAATGGCCAGGCCCTGCTTCGGTGCACTGCACATAACTAGCTTCCCAACTCGATCGGGGCGCCCACCAGGGAGCCGTATTCGGTCCAACTGCCGTCGTAGTTCTTCACGTTCTGGTGTCCCAGGAGCTCCTGCAACACGAACCAGGTGTGCGAGGAACGCTCACCGATGCGGCAGTACGCGATGGTCTCCTTCTCGCCATCCAGGCCGGCGTCGGCGTAGAGCTTGGTCAGCTCGTCATCCGACTTGAAGGTGCCGTCCTCTTGGGCCGCCTTGCTCCAGGGGACGTTGATGGCGGTCGGCACGTGTCCGGGGCGCTGGCTCTGCTCCTGCGGCAGGTGGGCGGGAGCCAGGATCTTGCCGGAGAACTCGTCGGGCGAACGCACGTCCACCAAGTTCTTGGCACCGATCGCGGCGATCACCTCGTCGCGGAAGGCGCGGATTGTGCTGTCCGGTGTGGCGGCCTCGTAGGAAGTCGCGGGCCGCGAAACGGTGTCGGTGGACAGCGACCGGCCGTCGAGTTCCCACTTCTTGCGTCCACCGTCGAGCAGCTTCACGTCCTGGTGCCCGTACAGCTTGAAGTACCAGTAGGCGTATGCGGCGAACCAGTTGTTGTTGCCGCCGTACAGGACCACAGTGTCGTCGTTGCCAATGCCCTTATCGGACAGCAGCTTCGAGAACTGCTGCTGGTCGACGAAGTCACGCTTGACCGCATCCTGCAGATCGGTCTTCCAGTCCAGCTTGACGGCACCCTCGATGTGGCCGACGTCGTACGCGCTGGTGTCCTCGTCCACCTCCACGAACACCGTGTTGGGGGCAGAAAGATTGTCTTGCGCCCATTGGGCGGAGACCAGTACGTCAGAGCGTGCCATATAGAGGATTTCCTTCCGTGTTTTTGGTGGGTTTATTGATGGATTACTGGGCCGACGGTTGTGTACGGCGAAAACGGGTAACGAGGGGGTACAGCTGGCAGCCCAGGCAGATGCCGAAGGCGGCGTTCAGGAACGCGGCAGCGAGAGCGAAGGCAGTCGCGATCACGCCGAGCAGTGTGACACCGGTACCGAATCCGATGGCGCCGATTGCCGCGAAGGTGAAGCCCAGCAGCTGCGCGAACTGCAGCGGCGGGACGGGTTCGCGTTCGGTCACCGGGCTCAGCCGCGGCTGAATAAGTGTTCGGAAGAGCGTTCCGTAGGGCGCGCGATGCGGACCCAGTAGCGCGCCGATCGCGAACACCACCGCCTGAAGTCCCAAAATCACCGCGGCAGCCGTCAGTGACACGGCGGACACCGCCAGGGTGACGATGAGAATGGTGGTGGTGACCCAGGCGACGAAGCGGGGCCCGCGGACGTCGACCTGCAGGGGGTGGGATGAGCCGCCGGCGTGAAGACCGTCAGGTGTTGGGGCAGTGGTCATGGGTTGTTGTGCTCCTAGGGGTGGCGGATATGGCTACACCTGTTGCGGCACACTCAAAGGTGGCCGCGATTAGCAGCAACAACAGCAGCAGCCCGCGACGCGGCACAGATCGACGGCGCGTCGTTTCGTGAGCATCGGCTCAAGGCGGGCTTGCACGGCGACGAGTTTACCCCGGCTGCGTCAGGCCCTGCAGAGCAGTGCGCAGGTCGGCGGCCTTGGGCACCCCGGAGACTCGATAGGCCTGCCTGCCGGTCGCGTCGAAGATGAAGGTCGTCGGTAGGGAAAGCACCGAGAGCGCCCGAGCAGCGTCGGGGTTGGAGTCGATATCGACCTCTATATGCGCGACCCCGGGCTCGCCGGCCGATACCTGGTCTACGACTCGGCGGACCGACGCGCACGGACCACACCACACCGCGCTGAAATGCACGATCGTCGGCCCAGTCGCGGACAGTTCGATACCGGGCGGGGCCTGGACCTCGCCTGTTCCGCCGGGTCCTTCGCGCAGCCTGCCGGACCTGCTCTTGATTGCCACCGCGATGAGGCTCGATGCCAGCAGCGCGACCGCTATCGCAATGACTACGGTCACGAGTGGCGACGAACCGCTCGCGTGCAGAGCGGACAATCCTGTCGTCATGACTGCTTGAACGCGTCCAGGGAGATCGTTACTCCCTTGGCGATACCTTCGATGATCACATCTGATCCACGCGCGCCGACCCTTGTTGGTTCGATGGCGAACGGAAGCTTTTGTCGCGGGACCACCTTGGTGAACGCGGCGAACACGGCGCGCTGCTGGTCCTCCGGCACATCGCGATCGGCAGTTCCCGGGCCCGTGACCACGGATGTTGCTACAAGCTGAAGATCTGTCTTGTCCGGGCCGACGACCGAGACGTCGACGGACACGGTCACCTTGTGTTCGAAGTCACCCGTCTTCGGCGTTCCGGTCAACAGCAGACCGGTTCCCGACGATATGCCGGACTCGGTGGTGCCGCCGGTGGCATCGTTCTGTTCCTTCGGCGGCGGTTCGACGGCAAGGTCGTTGATTCCCATGAATCGGCCCAAGTGATTGGAGTCGATGATGATCCGGCTCTCGATCCTGTCCACACGCAATGGAGAGTCCGGACGGATAAGCCAGGAGGACTTGGAGATGTCAATACCGTGCAACGTGCCTTCCAGCGTCGCCTTCCCGGTCTCCGCGTGGTCCACACCGTGCGCCTTGATCTCAACTTCCCTGTACCGGTGTGCGTAGGCCTGCGGGATGAACGGGAAAACCAGAATCGCCACCGACGGATCAGAGCTGAGGTCCGCCTCGGTGCGCAGGGTCCGGGACAGCCGGTATTCCGCGTAGATCGCACATCCGAAATCGGTGGCAGTGGCCGCGATTGCTAGTGCACACACCACCGAGATAATGGCGATCAGGGGCTTGCGCATCTGCACATTCTGGCGCATCACCGCGCGTCCGCCCCTCTGGGCCGGGCTTATCAGCAGGTGGCGCGGTACATTATGGAACACCTGGAGACCGAAGCACCCGGGTGTTGGAGGGCTCGTTGGACCTGTTGTTGTTGACCGCTGACTCAAATCCGGATGCGGTGCTGCCGTCTCTGGCGCTGCTCGCCCATACCGTGCGACCGGTGCCCAGCGAGGTGTCCTCGCTTCTAGAAGCAGGTTCGGCCGACGTGGCCATCGTCGATGCGCGCACCGATCTGGCCTCCGCGCGGGGCCTGTGCCGGCTGCTGGGCGCGGCCGGATCCTCGGTTCCAGTGGTGGCCGTGGTTAACGAGGGCAGCCTCGTGGCGGTCAACGTCGACTGGGGTCTGGACGACATCCTGCTGCCCGGAACTGGTCCCGCCGAGATCGACGCACGGCTGCGTCTACTGGTGGGCCGTCGCGCGGGTGCGATCAATGTCGAGAATGCCAGCAAGGTGATACTGGGCGAGCTGGTCATCGACGAGGGCACCTACACCGCACGGCTGCGTGGCCGCCCGCTTGACCTCACCTACAAGGAGTTCGAGCTGCTCAAGTACTTGGCGCAGCACGCCGGCCGGGTATTCACCAGAGCGCAGCTACTCCAAGAGGTTTGGGGATACGACTTCTTTGGCGGCACCCGCACAGTGGATGTTCACGTACGACGCCTGCGCGCAAAGCTCGGCCCCGAGTACGAGGCGCTCATCGGCACGGTGCGCAACGTCGGCTACAAGGCGGTGCGGCCGCCTCGCGCGAAGGGCGAACCCAACGGCGCGGAAAGATCTGGCACCCCGGAACCCGATATCGACGACGACGTGGACGATGACGCCGCCGACGGGGACATCGCCGCTGCACCAGGGACCATCAACGCGGGCTGAATCCCACGACTACCGTGGCGGTATGACCGAATGGGTCCAACTTCTCGATGATCAACGCCAACTACAGATACGCGAGTTGATAGTCGAGGCCACCCGCGCCGACGGTATTGCCCCGGTAGGGGAACAGGTGCTGCGTGAGCTGAGCGGAACCGAGACCAGGCACCTGGTCGCCGAAGATGGGGACGACACGGCGGCGTACCTCAACCTGGTTACGCCCGACGAGAATGCCACGGCGATGGCTGAATTGGTGGTCGCGCCGGGCGCTCGCCGCCGCGGAATCGGTTCGGCCATGGTTCAGCACGCACTCGTCGCGGGCGGTGAGGGCACCCGAATCTGGGCTCATGGCGACCTACCGGCGGCCAGGGCGGTCGCAGCCAAGCTGGGACTGGCCCCGTTGCGGCGGCTCCATCAGATGCGACGTACTCTCGCCGATCTGCCTGCCGTTTCGGCCGACCCCACTGTTGTCATCCGGCATTACCTTGGGCCGCAAGATGATTCGGACCTGCTGCGTGTCAACAATGCAGCATTTTCCTGGCATCCGGAACAAGGGGGCTGGACGTGGGACGATCTCGCCGGTCGCTTCGCCGAACCCTGGTTTGATCCGCGCGGACTATTTCTCGCGCACGATTCGCAGACCGGTGACCTTCTTGGATTCCATTGGACAAAAAGGCATTTGGACAAGCCTAGAGTCGGTGAGGTGTACGTCGTCGGCGTGGACTCCGCCGCGCAGGGCAGGGGATTGGGCCGCCTACTGACGCTGGTGGGTCTGCATCACCTCTCGGACACCGGCATGGACACCGTGTTGCTGTACGTCGAGTCGGATAACGACGCAGCCCTGCGGACATACGAGCGGCTGGGATTCCGGGTTGCCTTCACCGACGCCGCCTACGGTCGAGCCTGATGGGCGTTTACCTGCGATAACGACCGGACTGTCAAGTCTGTGAGTTCACTTTCCGTTCACCTGCGGAAGGGTGCCCGTCCATCGACTGCCTTTAGTTTCCGGGGTGCGCGTTGTTGATCCATCCCCATCACCCCGATCTTTCCTCACTCATGCGAGAAAGCGAGAGCCGTGAACCTCAAGGCCGTGAACCTTAAAAGCACCGGCACCACGATCTTCGCGGCGGCCGCCGCGATCGCTCTGTCCGCCAGCCTTGCCGCCTGCGGTTCCGACAAGACCACCGGAGCTTCCTCCTCCAGTGCCTCCGGTTCGTCTTCCGCGTCAGGTGACTGCGCGGGCAAGGCCAAGCTGAGCGCCGAGGGCTCTTCGGCTCAGAAGAACGCGTTCGATATCTTCGCCAACGAGTACTCGACCGCTTGCTCCGGAAAGTCGATCAACTACAACCCCACCGGGTCGGGCAAGGGCCGCGACAACTTCATCGCCGGACAGGTCGACATCGGCGGCTCAGATTCGGCACTGTCCGAGGAAGAGGCGGGCAAGGCCAAGGAGCGCTGCGGCGGCAACGAAGCATGGAACCTGCCGGTCGTCTTTGGGCCAATTGCCTTGGCGTACAACGTTCCCGGTGCCGACAAGCTCGTTCTGAACGCCGACGCCGCCGCCAAGATCTTTACCGGCGCCATCACCACCTGGAATGACCCGGCCATTGCCGCGCTCAACCCGGGCGTCACGCTGCCGGACACCAAGGTCACCCCGGTGTACCGCAAGGACAAGTCCGGAACCAGCGAGAACTTCGGCAAGTACCTGACCACCGCTGCCCCCGAGAGCTGGACCAAGGGCAGCAGCGGCACCTGGGAGGGTGGCGCCGGCGAGAGCGCCGAGAAGTCCTCGGGGGTGGCCGAGAAGGTCAAGGCCCTGCCCGGTGCCATCACCTACGTCGAGAAGGGCTACGCCGACGACCTCAAGATGCCGTACGCCCAGATCGACAGTGGCGCCGGTGCCGTGGCACTGACCCCGGAGACCGCCGCAGCCTCGGTCGAGACCGCCAAGTTCGCCGGTGAGGGCAACGACCTCAAGCTGGACCTGGCCTCGATCTACGGGACCAAGACCGCCGGTGCGTACCCGATCGTGCTGGCCACCTACGAGATCGTCTGCTCCAAGGGATACAAGGACGCCGACGTCGCCGCCGCGGTGAAGTCGTTCCTGACGGTCGCGGTGAACCAGGGACAGAAGGGTCTGGCCGATGTTGGCTACGCCCCGCTGCCCGCACAGTTCAAGACCCGCCTCGAGACGGCCATCAAGGCACTGGCTTAGCAGGCGGTTTCGTCCCCGCCCGGGAAGCTATTTGCAACCCGGGCGGGGACGTACCATCAACCACATAGACAGCGAGTTCAATGAGCAGCCAGACCAGCGGGATTGATCCTGTAGGGGTAGCCCATCCGGCCGATCATGACCGAGTCGTACCCGAGGAGACGCAGACCCTGATGATCCCCGAGGCGATGGGCCGCAGAGACCTCGAGCCGGAGGCTAAGCCAACAGGCGTAGTACGGCCCGGAGACCGCATCTTCTCGGGACTCGCGACAGGGTCGGGCGTATTCGTCGTCGCACTGATCGGGCTGGTGGCCGTATTTCTGATCCTGCGCGCCATCCCCGCACTCAACAACGACGACGAGAACTTCTTTCTCTACAACGGCCCATGGCGCACCGATGACACGGCGCACATGCATTTCGGTGTCCTCGATCTGTTCCAGGTCACCGTCTTCGTCTCGGTCTTTGCGCTCCTGCTCGCCATGCCGGTAGCTCTCGGTATCGCGATCTACCTCGCCGAGTACGCGCACGCACGGGTCCGTGGGCCGCTGGCCTACGTCATCGACCTGCTGGCCGCGGTTCCCTCCATCGTGTACGGCCTGTGGGGCATCTACGTGCTGGCGCCGTCGATCGCACCGATTGCCCTGTGGCTCAACAGGAACCTCGGGTTAATACCCTTCTTTGCCGACAGCCCCGTCAGCATCGCTGGTGGTGGCAACCTCTTCACCGGTGGCATCGTGCTGGCGGTGATGATCCTGCCGATCATCGCCGCGGTCACCCGTGAGGTGTTCATTCAGACCCCCAAGGGCCAGATCGAGGCCGCGCTCGCGCTGGGCGCCACCAAGTGGGAAGTGGTGCGCACCACCATCATTCCGTTCGGTATGTCCGGATACATCAGCGGCTCGATGCTGGGACTCGGCCGCGCGCTGGGCGAGACCATTGCGCTGATGCTCATCCTGTCCGGCACCTCGGTGGCATTCGGCTGGTCGCTGTTCGACAGCGGGAGCACCTTTGCCACCCATATCGCTTCCAACGCCTCGGAATTCAACAACGAACTGGAAGCCGGCGCCTACATCGCCGCCGGTCTGGTGCTGTTCGTGCTGACATTCGTGGTGAACTCGGCGGCGCGCGCCGTCGTCGGCGGAAAGGGCCGGGCATGACCGCGACACTTGACAGGCCCGTGAAGGAACCCGCCTTCCATCCGCTCTCGGGTAGGCGCAAGGCCACCAACGCGATTGCCACTGTGTTGGTCTCGGCCGCCGTGGTGATCGCCCTGATTCCGCTGGTGTGGGTGCTGTACACGGTGCTCGATCGCGGATTTAGTGCCATCCTCAGTTACGACTGGTGGTTCACATCGCAGAACATGATGACGAACCGGATCGCGGGTGGCGGCGCGTATCACGCCATGGTCGGCACCCTGCTGCAGGGCTTGTTCTGCGCGATCATCTCGGTGCCTATCGGCATCTTCGTGGCGATCTACCTCGTTGAGTACGGCGCTAACTCTCGGCTGGCCAAGCTCACCACTTTCATGGTCGACATCCTGACCGGTGTGCCGTCCATCGTCGCCGCTCTCTTCGTCTATGCCCTGTGGGTTGCCACTCTCGGGCTGCCGCGGTCGGGCCTGGCGGTGTCTTTGGCGTTGGTGCTGTTGATGATTCCGGTAGTGGTGCGCTCCTCGGAGGAGATGCTCAAGATTGTCCCGAACGATCTGCGCGAGGCCTCTCTTGCTCTGGGGGTGCCGAAGTGGAAAACCATTGCGCGCATCGTGCTGCCCACTGCTCTCTCGGGTGTAGTGACCGGTGTGATGCTCGCGCTGGCTCGTGTCATGGGCGAAACCGCGCCGCTGCTGGTGCTCGTCGGCTACAGCAAGCTGATCAACTACGACATGTTCGGCGGGGAGATGGCCTCATTGCCGGGCATGATGCTCGACCAGCGCAGTGGCTCGGTGGTAGGGCTTGCTGAATCCCGTTTGTGGGGCGCCGCCCTCACTCTCATTCTCGTGGTCGCCATTCTCAACGTGATCGCCAAACTCATTTCGCGCTTCTTCGCGCCGAAAAAGGTCTAGGAAGGTACTCATGGCCAAGCGTCTCGATCTCAAGGACGTCAACATCTTCTACGGCAAGTTTCACGCCGTCCAGGAGGTGGCACTTTCCGTTCCGCCTCGTAGTGTGACGGCCTTCATCGGCCCGTCAGGTTGCGGCAAATCGACCGTGTTGCGCACCCTGAATCGGATGCACGAGGTGACACCGGGTGCTCATGTCGAGGGTTCGGTGCTGCTCGACGGTGCAGACATCTACGGTGCCGGGGTGGACCCGGTATCGGTCCGTAAGACCATCGGGATGGTTTTCCAGCGGCCAAACCCGTTCCCCACCATGTCGATTCGCGACAACGTGGTGGCGGGCCTGCGGCTGCAGGGCGTGCGCAGCAAGAAGACCCTCGACGAGGTCGCCGAGCGCTCGCTACAGGGCGCCAACCTGTGGAACGAGGTCAAGGACCGTCTCGACCGCCCGGGTGGCGGACTCTCCGGCGGTCAGCAGCAGCGTCTGTGCATCGCCAGAGCCATTGCGGTGCAGCCGGATGTGCTGCTGATGGACGAGCCGTGCTCTGCCCTGGACCCCATCTCCACGCTGGCTATCGAGGATCTGATCTCCGAGCTCAAGCAGGAGTTCACCATCGTCATCGTCACCCACAACATGCAACAGGCCGCGCGTGTCAGCGATCAGACCGCGTTCTTCAATCTGGAGGCCGCAGGCAAGCCGGGAATGCTGGTGGAGATCGACGACACCGAGAAGATCTTCTCGAACCCCAGCCAGAAGGCCACCGAGGACTACATCTCCGGACGCTTCGGCTGATCCAGGAATAGCTCGGGCCGCGCGGCTGTCTTACTGCCTATGACCAAGGCAGTGCGGTTCGATCAGTACGGCGGAATCGACGTCCTGCAGGTGCGTGATGTTCTGCGCCCAGTACCCGCGTCGGGTGAAGTGCTCGTGCAGGTGCGTGCTGCGGGGATCAACCCGGGTGAGGCGAAGATCCGCACCGGCGTGCTGCACGACAGGTTCCCCGCGACCTTCCCGTCCGGGCAGGGCAGCGATCTGGCGGGTGTGGTCGTTGAGACCGGCTCCGGAACCGGTGGGTTCGCCGTGGGTGACGAGGTGTTCGGCTTCACCAACAGCCGAGCCAGTCATGCCGAGCTCGTTGCGGTACCCGTCACACAGTTGGTGGCCAAGCCGGTCGGGCTGTCATGGGAGGTCGCGGGTGGCCTCTTCGTTGCCGGTAGCACTGCGTATGCGGCCGTCGGTTCAGTAGGTCTGAAGCCCGGGGATGTGGTTGTCGTCGCCGGTGCGTCCGGGGGAGTGGGCGCGATCGCGGTTCAGCTTGCCCGGCTGGCCGGTGCCACGGTCCTGGGTATCGCTGGAGCAGGAAACGATGAGTGGCTCATCGGGCATGGTGTGATCCCGGTGAACTACGGTGACGGGCTCGCTGACCGGTTGCGGGCGGCGGCCCCCGGCGGGCGGCTCGACGCCTTCCTGGACTTCTTCGGCGGAGGCTATGTCGAATTCGCGCTCACCGAACTCGATATCGCCTTGGAACGCATCGACACCATCATCGATTTCGCGGCAATTGAGCGGTTCGGGGTGCAGAGCATTGGCAACGAGGAAGGGGCAACGGCGAGCGTCATCGCCGAACTTGCTGCCCTTATCGTCGAGGGAAAATTGGAAGTGCCTGTGGCGGAGGTGTTTCCGCTAAGCCAAGTACGCCAGGCCTTTGGGTTGCTCGAACTGCAGCACACCCGCGGGAAGATCGTGCTGGTGCCCTGACTACTCGTCAGATGGCGGTCAGGTGGTCTTGGCCGTGGCCTTCTGACGGCAGGCTTCCGGTGACCTGGAAGATGACCCGGCGGGCGACTTCGACGGCATGATCGGCGAACCGCTCGTAGAACCTGCCCAGCAGTGTCACGTCGACGGCGGCAGCCACCCCGTGCTTCCACTCCCGGTCCATCAGCACGGTGAACAGATGCCGGTGCAAATCATCCATCGCATCGTCTTCTTCGTTGATGCGAGCGGCCTTCTCCGGGTCGCGGGTCAACAGGACTTCTTGTGCGCTATTGCCCAAATCAACTGCAACACGGCCCATCTCGGCGAAGTATCCGTTGACCTCCTCCGGCAGGGCGTGTTGCGGATGGCGGCGACGGGCGATCTTGGCGACGTGCAGGGCGAGCGCGCCCATGCGGTCCACGTCTGCGACGATCTGGATGCTGCTGACCACTCCGCGTAGGTCGCCTGCCACCGGGGCCTGCAGGGCCAAGATGGCGAAGGCGTTTTCCTCGGCGGCGGCGCTCATCGCCGTGATCTGCTCGTGGTCGGAAATTACCTGCTCGGCAAGGACGAGGTCGGCCTGCAGCAATGCGCGAGTGGCTCGCTCCATCGCGGCACCGGCCAGCCCGCACATCTCACCCAGCTGTGCCGATAGCGATGACAGCTGCTCTTGAAACGCGGTACGCATGGATCAAGACTACGGACCTGGTGCCGTCGAGTCATGGCCCTGGTGTGAACGGCGAATGAATGCCACCAGGAATTCCGTGGACAAAAATGCAATCGACGTCCAAATTGACTGACTATTCGCAGGTAGCGTCGCCGGCGTTGACGACCGTCAGGTCCATCGGAAGCTCGGCGGGAGCCATCGCGCCCGAGGAGAGCTGTAACTGCACGGTCGATCCGGCGGTCGGCGGAGCCTGCAAAATCGCTGTGGAGTTGTAGTCGCTGCCGAGTACTACGCGCACGGTGGATTGAGCGCCGGTGATCCGCTGGAGCTTGGCGCCACCGAATGCGGCGGCAACGGTCGCTGCCTGCTGTTCGTGCCCCGGCGAGAAGAAGACCGTGGTGTTGGGCAGGGCGGAGGGATAGTCATCGGTGGTGGTGATGCTGAATCCGTAGTGGGTCAGCTGGCTGGCCGCTGCTGCCGCGAGTCCGGTCTGGCCCGTGCTGTTGGACACGTGCACGTTGATCTCGCTGGGCTCGGTGGTCACCAGGTCTGCCGGCTCAGTCGGTGTGGCAGCGGCAGTCGGTGCAGCCGTGGATGTTTCGCCGAGCCCGGTCGCGGCTCCGTGCTCGGCGGACGCCAACGTGGTGTCTTGCGTGGTGGTGCCGGGCATCGGGACGCGGGTGCCGTCGGCCTGCAGCTCGCCGGGCAACGGATCGTCATTGATGATGGCGTCGAAGATCTTTCGGATATCCGTGGTGCGCGGGGTCTCATTACCCTCGGAGTCGGTGCCGTCGGTCGGCACTGTAAGGAAAGTGATCCGGCCGGCCTTCACGTCCTGGAGCGACTGACCAAGGTCCACAAGGTCTTTCGTCCTGATGTTGTCGACGTACGAGTCGTCGATGAAGGTGTTCACGACGTTGTTGAGCTTGCTCAACGAGAAGAAGGTGTTGTGCGAGATCATTGAACGCAGCAGGGAGGACAGGAACAGCTGCTGCCGCTTGATGCGTCCGTAGTCGCCGTTGTACTCGGTGGTGACCTGCCTGGCGCGCACGTATTGCAGGGCCGTGTGCCCGTCAATTGTTTGGCGCCCAGCGTTTTCCAGTACGGTGCCCAGCTCGTAGTCCTCGATCGGCGTGGGGGTGCACACCTCGACCCCGCCGAGCGCGTCGACCATCTTGGAGAAGCCGGCGAAGTCCACCCCGAGGAAGCGGTTGATGTTCAATCCCGACATCTTCTGGATGACCTTGACCAGGCACTTGGGTCCGCCGAATGCGAACGCCGAGTTGAGTTTGGTTTCGGTGTACGCCTTGTCGGGTCCGTAGGACCGGGTGTCCTCGTTCCAGACCTCACAGAGCGTCGGCTGGATCGCTAGGTCGCGCGGGAAGGACACGACCGCGACGCGCTTACGGTTGGCCGGGATGTTGACCAGCATGATGGTGTCCGAGCGTGTGCCTTCGGCATCGGAGGTGTCGCCGGCGCCCATCGCGCTGTTCGCCCCTGAGCGAGTGTCGACGCCGATGATAAGGAAGTTCTCGTCGCCGTACTGGGCGTTGGCATCCCGGATATCGCGGGAGTTCGGGTCCAGCGCCTCGACGCGATTGAGCGCGTTGTTCTTGACGTTGCTCCACTGCCACGCTCCGCCGGTCAGGGCGAGCGAGCACACCGCGACGAGGGCGGCAAACGAGCGTCCGACGTAGATGGGCCGTCGCGAACGCTGGGGCTTCTGTTCCTGGACAACAGCTTCCGGATTTCCTATCCGGATCGGGATGGCGCGGGTGTCGATTGCATCATCCAGATTCGATGCTCGTACGCGACGCGCGGCGGCCTTGTCGTAGAGGGGGGCGTCGTCCGGGTAGTCGACATACTCGTCGGCTCGCTCATCGGCATGGTGATCGAGATCGGGTGCGTTCTGGTGCACCTGGGGGATGACGTCGGTGTGGCTTTCGTCGGCAATGTGCGGCGGCGCGGGCCGGACGGCTTCCTCTGGCTCTTCGGCCTCAGTGCGGGCGTGCCGGCGTGACCGGCGGCCGCCGCCGGCACCCTCGCGGGCCAGCAGATCGGCCACCGAGAGTGAGTGTGAGCCGGTTTCGTGTGCCGATGACACCGGTGGTTCCGGTGCCCTGGTGGGCGCCGGTCTGGCCGGTCTCGGCGTGGGTCGCGGTGCCGCGGCCTCGGGCGCCGCGTGGTGAGTCTCGCGCGCCGCCTGTTCGGTCTCGAACCTTCGGCTCCACTCGTCGTCGGTGGGATCGGGCAGTGAATGGTTCAGAGCCGGTGGCGGTGTCCACGGTGTGTTGGATGCGGCCGATGACACCTCGATGTCAGGATGACTGCCAACGGGCTCGATTGCGCGTTCCCATGGGGCCGCGCCATACGGGCGTGGTTGGGCAGGAGTGGCGTGGGGGCCATCACCCATGTTCAACCTCGCTCAGACGTCTGGACAGTTGCAAGTACACGGCACACCGGCAGCACATAGCGCCGTGCCGACGGCACGGTCGTCGTCACATGCTACTGAGCATTGCCGCAGATCACCATGCCCAGTGACCTAGATGTGACCCCACCTCACCCACCAGAGTGCATGACATCGGCGGCCAAGGGAACCGTGCAATCTTCTGGGTCATTGAGCCAGCCTTCCGGCAGCGACACCTTCCCCGGTGACCCCTGACGCCCCCGCGGCGCGTTTCCGCCGTCTGGGAAGGGCGCCGTGGGGTCGAGCTGATTGAGCAGGGTGTCCAGCTCGGCGAGGGTGCTGACGAGTGCGAGCGCCCGCCGGATATCTCCGCCGGCCGGGAAGCCGTGCAGATACCAGGCGATGTGCTTGCGCATATCGCGCAACGCCTTGTCCTCGCCAAAATGATTGACGAGCAACACAGCGTGACGTCGCATGATGTCTGTTACCTGCCCGAGATTTGGGGGCACTGGAATCGTCTGACCGTTGAAAACGGCACTCAGTTCCGTGAAAAGCCACGGGCGCCCGAGGCATCCGCGGCCGATGACTACGCCGTCGCATCCCGTCTGTTCCATCATCGCGACCGCGTCGGCGGCGTCGAAGATATCGCCGTTCCCGAGGACGGGGATGGTCGTCACGTGGTTCTTGAGCGCTGTGATCTGACGCCAGTCCGCGGTGCCCGAGTAGCGTTGTGAGGCGGTGCGGGCGTGCAGCGCGACGGCCGCAGCTCCCTCCGACTCTGCGATGGCACCCGCATCCAGATGGGTGTGGTGTTCGTCGTCGATGCCGACGCGGAATTTAACCGTGACCGGTATGTCGGTGCCCTCGGTGGCCCGCACGGCGGCCGCGACGATCTGCCCGAACAGCCGCCTCTTATATGGAAGGGCGGCGCCTCCACCGTTTCGGGTGACCTTGGGTACCGGGCATCCGAAGTTCATGTCGATGTGGTCGGCAAGGTTCTCGTCGACGATCATCTTGGCGGCACGGTAGGTCGTTTCCGGGTCGACCGAGTACAGCTGCAGCGACCGCGGCGATTCTTCGGGGGAGAAGCTCGTCATGTGGAGCGTGGCGGGGTTCCGTTCGGCGAGCGCCCGCGCGGTGACCATCTCGCAGACGTACAGCCCGCTGACGGTGCCCGTGGTGGCCAGCTCCAGCTCCCGGCACAGTGTCCGGAATGCCACGTTGGTGACACCGGCCATCGGGGCCAGCACCACCGGGCTCGGCAATGCCAAAGACCCGATCCGCAGCTCACGGGATCGGGCCTTCGGTTGAAGCGTGCTGGTCACTGTTAGACGCTGACCGCTTCCTGGGAGGCCTTGGCCGCCTTGGCGGCGTTGCGCTCGGCGCGCTTGGCCTGGCGCTCGAGGTACTTGGCCTTTACTTCCTCGAAGTCGGAGGAGGTCTTCCTGAGATCGTTGACGATGCGGTCCAGGTCCTCACGCAGGACTTCACCCTCGCCGCTGAGGTCGGTGCGTTCGAAGATGCGCCATTTGCGCAGCACCGGCAGTACGACCTCGTCGAGGTGCGACTGCGGGTCGTAGACGCCGCCGGTGGCGATGGTGACGGCGCTCCGGCGGAATCCCGGAATGGTGTAGCCGGGCATCTTGAAGTTATCGAGCACCCGGTGGACGGCCTTCACGGCCTGGTTCGGCGACACTTCGAGGGCGGCCTCGACCATGTTCCGGTAGAAGATCATGTGCAGGTTCTCATCGGTGGAGATGCGCTTGAGCAGCTCGTCGGCGATCGACTCGTTGCAGGCCTTGCCGGTATTGCGGTGCGAGACGCGGGTGGCCAGCTCCTGGAAAGTCACATAGACGACCGAATCGAGCAGGCTGTGGGCGAAAATCTCCTCCCCGCCCTGCCGGTTCTGGCCGGGGGAGAACCCGCGGGTCATCTGCTCGACGCGGAGCTTCTCGAGCTCCACGGGGTCCACTGACCGGGTCACGACCAGGTAGTCACGGATGGCGATGCCGTGGCGGTTCTCCTCGGCGGTCCACCGGTTGACCCAGGTACCCCACGGCCCGTCCATGGTGAAGTTCATGGCGATCTCGCGGTGGTACGAGGGCAGATTGTCCTCGGTGAGCAGATTGGTGATCATCGCTACCCGGGCCACCTCAGAGAGCTTCGACTGCTCCGGGTCCCAGTCCTGCCCGCCGAGTGTCCTGTAGTTCTTGCCATCGGACCACGGGATGTAGTCGTGCGGGTTCCAGTCTTTGGTGACACCGAGGTGGCGGTTGACATTCTCCTCGACCACGGGCTCGAGCTCGTGCATGAGCTCAAGGTCGGTGAATTGCTTCTGCATGCACATTCCTTGAGTTTTCGACAGATTTATCTGTATCCGACGGTTGCAGTCAATATATCTGTAAACGGCGGTTGCACACAAGTGGACGGATTGCGCCCTATGTTCGCTCCTCCGCATGCGTTCCGACGTGCGGATAGTTACATTTCTCGCTCGGCCTGCAAGGCCATTACACCGGCAGTATGCTTGCTCACAACCCAAGGTGGAGGTGTAACCAGTGAAGTCGGTAGTCAAGGCGACAGCGGTCGCCGTTGCGGGCGCAGGTTTCTCATTGGCGGCAGCCGCAATGGCCCACGCGGGTGGCCCCAGTGACACCACCGGACAGTTCTATGCCGATGCGTCGTCGACGCTCAAGGGTGAAGGCTATTCGGTTGTCGTGGCAGGTCGTTCCGGTGACCAGGTAGGTCTGGACAATTGTCTTGTCTCCCACCAGGAAGCGTTTACCGTCAAAAAGGGGCAGGACGACCGCGGCAAGATGGTCCATGTGACCCTGCGCTGCTACAAGGCCGAGGTCGCGGCCGCTAAGAAGGCTGCTGAGGAGAAGGCGAAGTCCGCGTCGACGTAACCGTTGTCGGTGTCGTTGACGTAGCGCCCTGCAGCATGATCTGAACGCAGTAGTCCACGAACCGCTGCCGCTCCACTCTCAGGTCCTCGTTCAGATATGCCCTGAAAAGGCTTGTCAGCGCACCCACCAGGCTGGTCGCGACGAGCTGTTGCTGCACCTCGTCGGTGAGGTTGGTGCTGAGCTTTCCCTGTAGCAGCGCAACGAATCGCGGCAGCCAGTCGTAGCCGGACTCGGAGAGAGTCGGCTCAAACGTCGGCGCTATCAGCAGGACTCGACCCATGGTGGGTTCGTCCACCATGAGCCGTACGAAGGCGTCGACACCTTCATATGCCGATCGCGCGCCGCTGAGGGCCTCGATCGCCCGAAAGCCCACATGGTCGTACACGGCCCGGACGAATGTGTCGCGGTCGGAGAAATTCTCGTAGAAGTACCGCTCGGTCATGCCCGCGGATCGACACACCGCACGGACGGTGACCGCTGGTCGGGGGCTGAGCCCCAGGAGCCGCACGCCGGCCGCCATGAGCTCGCGACGCCGCTCATCGGCGCGCTCTGCCGGTGAGACACCCGCCCAGCTGCGTCGCTGCGCTTGACCGTTCGCCACGGGCCTCCTAATCTGGTGTTGAAACTGACAACCTTGATTGTCAGTATACGTCGAACTGCAACGGAGCGTTCCGAATGGTCAACGATATGTCCGAGCTCGCCGCGACGGAACCCACCGTGGATTCCGACGCCTTCACGACGGGTTGCCCGGTGAGCCATGGAGCTGGTCCGGCGATGCCTGTGCCGTTGGGGCCGGAGTCTTTGACATGGAAGTACTTCGGCGATTGGCGCGGTGTGCTGCAGGGCCCGTATGCCGGGTCCATGCAGAACATGCATCCTCAGTTGGGTGCCGCGGTGGAGGAGCATTCCTTGTTCTTCCGGGAACGCTGGCAGCGGCTTCTGCGCTCGTTGTACCCGATTGGCGGCGTGGTATTCGACGGGGACAGGGCTCTCCGGACGGGTGCCGAGGTGCGTGACTATCACATCGGTATCAAAGGTGTCGATAGCCAAGGGCGGCGGTACAGTGCGCTCAATCCCGATGTCTTTTACTGGGCACATGCCACCTTCTTTATGGGCACGATCGTCGTGGCGGACTGGCTCAGCGGTGGAATCGGTGAGGTCGAGAAGCGTCAGCTGTTCGACGAGCATGTGCAGTGGTATCGCATGTACGGCATGAGCATGCGGCCCGTGCCGGGCAGCTGGGAGGAGTTCCAGGAGTACTGGGACCACATGTGCACCAACGTGTTAGAGGACAACAAGGCAACACGCGACGTGCTCGACCTCTCCACTCTGGCAGTGCCGCCGTTCGCGCAGTGGATTCCTGAAGGTCTTTGGCGGTTCCAAAGGCGTTTAGTGGCACCGCTATTCGTGTGGCTGACCGTTGGGTTGTACCACCCGGCGGTGCGAGAACGGTTCGGGTGCACGTGGTCTGCGCGTGATGAGTGGTTGCACCGCGCGTTCGGTCAGGCTGTCAATCTGCTGTTCAAGTTTGTCCCCGAACGTAAGCGGCGCCACCCGCGGGCCCGGGCCGGATGGGACCGTGCCACTGGCAGGATTCCCGCCGACGCCCCGCTGGTGCAGACTCCTGACCGCAATCTGCCGCCGATGGATACCTGGGGCAGCCCGATGCACTACAACCCGAAGGTGTCCTGAACCCGATCGTTTTTGGTGCTTGACGTCACCACATCGCGCCTCCTACTGTCGACATATAACTGAATCGCAATTCAGTTTCTGAAAATGGCTACGACGGAGTGGGTAATGGCCGATGGCGAGGTCGATTCTCTGACGGCAGGGTGTCCTGTCTCGCACGGTTCGGACCGATCGGTGGTCACGCCGCTCGGCCCGGAGTCGTTGACCTGGAAACTCACCGCGGACTGGTCCGGGATGTTGATGGGCTCGTACGCCACCGCGATGCAGAACATGCACCCGAAACTTGGTGCCGCCGTCGAGGAGCACTCCACCTTTCTGCGTGAGCGGTGGGAGCGGCTACTGCGGTCGCTGTATCCGATCACCGGCGTGGTCTTCGACGGGCATCGCGCGCCGGTGACCGGCGCTGAGGTGCGCGGCTATCACATCGGTATCAAAGGTGTTGATAGCCAAGGGCGCCGCTACAGCGCACTCGACCCCGATGTCTTCTATTGGGCGCACGTGACCTTCTTCAAAGCGTTGTTGCTGTCGGTGGAGCGGTTCGGCGGAGGTCTCACCGAGGCCGAGAAGCGCCAGCTCTTTGACGAGCACATCGTCTGGTATCAGATGTACGGCATGAGTATGCGGCCGGTGCCCAAGACCTGGGAGGAATTTCAGGAGTACTGGGACCACATGTGCACCAACGTCTTAGAAGACAACAAGGCAACGCGTGATCTGCTGGACTTCGCCCTGTTGCCGAAACCGCCGTTCCTGCCGTTGGTTCCGAACTGGATGTGGGGGTTAGCGCTTCCAGTCTTCACGCGGTTCTCCACGTGGGTGATGGTGGGTATGTTCGATGAGCCGGTGCGAAAACGCTTGGGGTACAACTGGACCGACCGTGACGAGCGGCGCCTTGAGTGGCTGGGCCGGGTAAACCACGCGGTCTTCCGGCTCGTGCCCTTTCGGTGGCGTAAGCACCCACGCGCGCGAGCGGGGTGGGACCGGGCGACCGGGCGGATGCCTGCCGACGCGCCATTGCCGCAGACTTCGGCTCGCTACCTACCGCCGGTGACGCTGCGCGACAGCCCCCATCACTACAGCCCGAAGGTGTCCTAGCTTTCATGCCGGGCCGGATGCCCATGCGCGCAGTTTGTTTTTCGCCGGTGACAACCTGTCCAAGGTGCGTAGATTGCTGCTCATGGCAGGAAGTTGGGGCTCTGTCCTAACCGGGCTTGTTCCGCTCGGGCTGGTTATCGCGCTCTCACCGATCACGGTCATCCCGGCGGTGCTGGTCTTGCAGGCGCCGCGGCCGCGGCCAAGCGGTCTTGCCTTCCTCGCCGGCTGGCTGTTGGGCCTGGCCGCACTCACGGCGCTTTGTGTGGCGGCCACCGGCCTACTAGGCGGGCTACACCGGTCGGTGCCGAACTGGGCCTCTTGGGTGCGCGTGGTCCTCGGATCGGCGCTTATCCTGTTCGGTGTTTTCCGGTGGCTGACCCGGCATCGTCACACCGAGTCGCCCGGCTGGATGCGATCGTTTTCCACGATCGGCCCGGCGCGGGCGGCGATAACGGGGACGGCTTTGGTGGTGGTACGTCCCGATGTCCTGTTCATTTGCGTTCCTGCGGGATTGGCGATCGGCGCCAGCGGGCTTGGTGTCGCAGATCGCTGGACGGCCGCGGCGTTCTTCGTCGCTCTCGCCGCATCGACAGTGGCCGTCCCGATACTGGCTTATGCGGCCGCGGGGCACCGCCTCGACGACACAATGGGCCGGCTCAAGGACTGGATGGAGAAGAACAACGCGGCATTGATGGCGGCAATCCTGGTCGTGATCGGTGTGATGGTGCTGTACAACGGAATTCACGCTTTGAAGTGAGAAGGTGTGCTAGCCGCGCACCGGCAGCGGCTCGATACCGACGAGCTCGCAGCTCTTGGCATACAGGTCATCTTGCGCCGCTTGGTTTCTCGTGTAGCGCCGTACCGGGCTTGGCTTTTGTGCGGAGAGGTAGTCCCCATTGCGCCCGCGGTGCTCCTCGGCCACCGCCATGTCGGTGATCAGCTGACTGGGCCGCTCCGGTGTGATCAGCGCCAGCATCACCAGCGGCCGGATGGGCTGCGGTATCTCACGCCAGATGTCGGATCTGACGTTGCCGGGGTGTAGCGCGTTCGAGGTGACCCCATCGGGGAGGCGGCGGGCAAGCGCATTGCTGAACATGAGATTGCCCATCTTCGACTGCGCATAGGCAGAGAAGGTGAAGTAGAAACGCCTTCCGCGCCAGGTTTTTTCGTTGATCCTGCCTACGCTGTGAGCGACGGAGGCCAGGTGTATGACGCGGGCATCGCCGGTTCGCGCGGCCTGCAGCTGCGGAAGCAGCAGGTGCGTCAGCAGGAAGGGGCCCAGATAGTTGGCCCCCCACTGCAGCTCGAATCCGTCCTCGGTTCTGGACTGGCGCATCGGTGAGGCGCCGGCATTGTTGATCAACACGTCGACCTGGGGGTGCTGTGCGGCCAGCTCACCGGAGAAACGGTGGATGTGCTCGAAAGAGGACAGATCCAGCGACATGATGTCGACCTTGGCGCCGGGCGTTGCGGCCAGGATTTGATCGCGCGCTGCCTCGGCCTTCTGCTGATTGCGGCAGGCCATGACGATGGTGTGCCCATCGGTGGCCAGCCGCTGCGCCGTGGCCAGGCCGATTCCGGCGTTCGCGCCGGTGATGACAATCGTCTTGGGCATGCTGATCTCCTCGTCGAGACGTCCGGAACAGGGGGAAGTCTCACACGGTGGTGGCCGGGTGTCGACCGGAGGTCTGCCAGATAAGCCGCAGGGCTCTCATTGCGAACAGTAGGGCGATGGCGGTGAGGACCACGCGGACGAGGTTGAGTATGTTCCATTGCAGCGCGAGCTGATGTAGCTCACTGGGGGTTTCGCCCAGAGCGCCGAAGAAGAGCGTTGTATTGAGTTTGACGATGACGTAGACGGACAGGACCACGGCCGCGATCTCGGCGAGGCAGGCCAGGAACAGTGAGAGTTTCTCGGGGGCTCTGCGAGGGGTGCGCACGAACCACACGATCAGGGTAATGGCGGCGATCTGGGTGAGCGGGATGTAGTAGTACACCGGATTTGTCACCTCGGTGAACTGCTGAAAGGCCTTCAGCTGCTCCTTGGTGTCGCCGGCGATATTCGGTCCGATCACGATGGCCTCGTACAGGTTTCCGAAGAACCACATCGCGATCCCGAACACGGTGAAGTACATCAGCAATCGACGGCCCATCGGCACATACTCCCAAGATCGGGGCCCGATACGGCCAAAAGTCGTCGAAATATGGCCAGCAGCGGCCTTTCGGCGTAGCGCTGGGACCGATACGGTCTGCGCGTGACCAAGGTATTGCTGTCTATCCACGTGCTGGCCGTGATTCTCGCGGTAGGTCCAATCGCCGTGGCGGCCAGTATGTTTCCGGCGTTTGCACGTCGGGCGGCCACCGCGCCGGAGGTTGGTGGAGAGTTGGGCAGCCTGCGCACATTGCATCGGGTCTGCCGGGTGTACGCGGTGGTGGGCATCGCGATTCCGATGTTCGGCCTACCGCTCGCCGATCTCATGGGGGTGTTGGGTAGTCCCTGGCTGATCGCATCGCTGGTGCTCACGGGTCTGGCAGCGGCCGTGTTGGTGTTCGTGGTGCTGCCGCGGCAGCAGCGGGTATTGGTCAAGTTGGGTGATGGGGAATCGCTCGAAACCCGGGTGTTCTCGCGCCTGGCGATGTTTACGGGCATCTTCAACTTGCTGTGGGCCGTCGTCACCGTGCTGATGATTGTGCGGCCGGGGTCCAGCACCGGAGCCTAGACGGCGGAAAACCGCTAGCGCCCACGGCCGGTGGTCCTGTGGAATCGTTGGGTGAACACCGTGACCATCGCCCCGACCAGCAGCCGGTGGTTTCCGCTTCAGTTCGCGGCCTTGGCTCTGGTGTGGGGTGCGAGCTTCCTGTTCATCAAGATCGGTCTGCAAGGGTTATCGGCGCTGCAGGTAGCGGCCGCACGCCTTGATTTCGGTGCCCTCACTCTCGTTTCCCTGGTTCTGCTGCTGCGAGTTCCCCTCCCGCGCCAGGCCAAGGTGTGGGGACATATCGCCGTCGTCTCGCTGACGCTATGCGTCATCCCGTTCGTGCTGTATCCGTGGGCCGAGCAGACCATCGACTCTGGGCTGGCGAGTATCTATAACGCGGCAACCCCGTTGATGACCACTCTGGTGACACTGGCCGCCTTGCGCGCCGAGCGGCCCGGCAGGATGCAGCTGCTCGGATTGGCTCTCGGGTTCCTGGGTGTGTGCGTGGTGCTGGCTCCTTGGCAATTGATCGGTCATGGGGGCCCGGTGCTCGCTCAGTTCGCTTGTTTGGGGGCGACTTTCAGCTACGGAATCGGTTTCGTCTATATGCGCAAGTACGTCACGCCGCTGGGCCTACCCGCGCTGATGGTCGCCGGAATCCAGGTGGGTGTGGGGGCGGTGCTGATGACCGTCGTGGTAGCGCTCGCCGACCACCACCGGATGGACGCGACTCCCGCGGTGGTGCTGAGCATGCTGGCACTTGGGGTGCTGGGGACGGGATTGGCCTATGTCTGGAATACCCGCATCATCAATGGATGGGGCGCCACCGCAGCGTCCTCGGTCACCTACCTGACCCCGGTAATCGGGGTGCTGCTGGGCGCGTTGCTGTTGGGCGAGCGCATCGGCTGGCACGAACCACTGGGCGGGGCGATTGTGATCGCCGGAATTGTGCTGAGCCGCAAGGGCAGTCGCTGACACGAGGTCATCTGGGGCGGTGTCGCATGCGCCAACGCAATGGAGGCTCGCCGAATCGGCGCTGGAACGCCCGGCTGAAGGCGGCGTCGGAGGTGTAACCGACGGCTCTGCCGACCTGGCTTACCGCCTCGGTGTTGAAGCGCAGGAGATGCGCCGCCCGATCGAGCCGTCGCTCGGTGATGTAACTGGCGGGCGGCTGTCCCAGCAGCGCAGTGAACCGCTGTGTGAAGGCCGAGCGTGACTGCTGCGCGTGCTTGGCGAGCTCTGCGATGGACCAGGGGTGCTCGAGATTTTTGTGTATCGCGGTGAGCACGGGGGCCAAGCGCGGGTCCATGGCCGCGGTGAGCCAGCCGGGTTCGGCGCGATCGGATGTCGACCACTCCCGCAGCGCATGGATGAACAGGAGGTCCAGGATCCGTGACAGCATCACCCATGAGCCAGGGCTGGGTGTGACGACCTCGGCCAGTACGAGCTGAAGAGACAGCGATAGCCATTCATGGCCGGGCTGATCGGTCCGAACGACGATGGCCGGCGGCAGGACCGACAGCAGCGGGTCGGCGGCTGTCTTTTCCGCGGTGAACCGCCCACTGACCCAACGGGTTGCGGTCTGGGTGTCCCGCACGCTGACGTGCCCGTCCGTCGCAGACAGGCTTCGTACACAGCTGGGCTCGCCCTTGGCAAGGCGGTGTGGGGTACCGCGCGCGAGGAGCACCATGTCTCCGGCTCCGAGGGTGTACTCGAGATCTCCGTCGATATATACGCGGAGCCCGGGGGTCTCTGCGATGTGGAGTACGCGATCGCTTGAAGGGAGGGCGATATCGAACGGCGGCTCGGAAGAGCAACGCATCACGGCTTCGCCTCTCAACCCGATGGCGGATAGGACGCCGGAGAACGCGTCGATATCTGGCGAGTCTGAGAACCAGCTGTGCGATTCTGGCCGATCGGCAAAATATTCAGGATGATCGGTCATACCACTTGCTCCATAGTCCAAATATGTTGGTGGAGACCCGGTAAGTCAACAGTGCCGTCCACGGCGGGCGTGCCGGGGTTGAGGTAGGCCAACATCGAATGAGAGGCAGATATGTCCAGCAAACCGGCCATCGTCCTGGTCCACGGATTCTGGGGTGGCGCCGCGCATTGGGGGAACGTGATCGTCGAGCTGCATAAGCGTGGCTACGGGGAGCTTTATGCGGTCGAGAACCCGTTGACGTCACTGGCTGATGACGCTGCCCGCACGCGGCAGATGGTGGAGCAGATCGACGGGCCTGTGCTCCTTGTCGGGCACTCGTACGGCGGTGCGGTGATCACCGAGGCCGGCGACCTCCCGAACGTGGTAGGCCTGGTCTATGTAGCGGCATTCGCCCCCGATGCGGGTGAGAGCCCCGGTCAGCTGACCGAGCAGCTGCCCCCGGCCGCGGCGGCCAATCTGGCCCCCGACAGCGATGGCTACCTGTGGATCAAGCAGGACAAGTTCCGCGAGAGCTTCGCCCAGGATCTGCCCGAAGATGCGGCGCTCGTCATGGCCGTCACTCAGAAGGCGCCGCTGGCATCGACTTTCGGTGATGCCATTACCGCACCCGCGTGGAAGGTCAAGCCGTCCTGGTATCAGGTATCCACACAAGACCACATGATCAACCCCGAGAACGAACGACGGATGGCGCAGCGGATAAACCCCCGCAAGATCATCGAGCTGGATGCCAGCCACGCTTCTCTGGCGTCCCAACCCGTTGCCATCGCCGATCTCATTTCCGAGGCGGCTGAGGAAGTCGCCGGCTAGTAGCCATTAGGCGGGTGGGGCATCGGCAGCTGCTGCTGGTGCCCCACTTGCGAGGCCGTCGCGGGCTAGGTGGCCGAGTCTCCGGTAACGGCATCATCGGCAAGATCTTCGAGCTCCTTGCCCTTGGTTTCGGGGCCGAGGAGATACCCGATTATCGTCAAGATCCAGAGCCCGCTGAGCGCCAGATAGGGAGTCTGAACTCCGTAATGCGTTATGGCCCAGCCCACTACCGCTGGCGCAGCGATCGAGACAACGCGCCCGCCGCCGACCGCGATACCGAAGCCGGTCCCGCGCAACACGGTAGGGAACAGCTCGGCGACATACGTATCGCCGACACCCCAGAGCCAGCCGAGCGTTGCGATCGAGATGGCGCCGAACACCAGATACTCCGGAAGAGAGTCCGCGGTGGCTCCTAGTGCGGTAGAGGCAATTTCGATGACGGCGGCGAGAATGGCCGAGGGGCGCCGCCCGATCCAGTCAGCCAGCGCGGTGCCGATGAACACGAACACGGCTTGCAGCAGGAAGAAGACCAGGGCATAGCGGATCGCGTCGATCGAGGTGGCGTGGAACTTCTTGACGATGTAGGTGGTCAGGAAGAGCGTCATGCCCCAGTAGCCGACCGCGTTGGCGGTGTAGACGAGCCAGCCGACGATGAGGCGCCGCCGCACGCCGGGAAGATGCCACAGCTTGGGCTTGGCGGCACCGCGTTCGACTTTGGCCTGTGTGTTTACGTAGCGGTGCGATTCTTTGATGCCTTGCCGGACAAGGAAAAGCACGACCGCGGGGATGATCGCGACGACAAATGCCGCCTGCCAACCGAAACGCGGAACCAATACCAGGGCAACTCCGGCGGCCAGGACGTAGCCCAGCGAGAAGAGCGAGAAGATCACGCCCCCAACGCCTATGGCGCGGGTCTTGGCAGGCCACACCTCGGCCGTATAGGGCGCACCGACCGCGAGTTCGCCGGCGCCGCCGATGCCCGTCAGGAATCGCAACCCCGTGAAGGCCGCGATATTCGTGGTGAGACCGGCGAGTGCAGTCGTGATGCCGTACAACAGGATTGAGGCCCCGAGTGTCGTCTTGCGCCCCCACCGATCGGCGGCGAGGCCGAATCCGATGGTGCCGATGGTGTATCCGAACAGGAAAATCGATCCGATGTATCCGGCTTGGGCCTCGGTGATGTGCAGGGTCTTCTTGATCTCGGGCAGCACCAGGCCGTAGATGTTCACCGCATACGAGTCGAAGCCGTAGCCCAGTCCCGCCGTTACGGCGACGAAGAACGCCTGCCTGAACGTCACGGGGCGGGATTGGGGCGCTGGTGTCTGGGTGGTGTCCTCGGCCGTCGACGTCATTTTCGGAACGGTATGAGGCGGGCGAGGGCCTGATAAGGCTCCTGCTCCCTCTGATCGCAATCGGGCGACGCTGGTGCCCCCACCAGGGCTCGAACCTGGGACCTGCGGATTAAAAGTCCGTAGCTCTACCAACTGAGCTATAGGGGCGTGCCGAGACAGAATACTGGTTGCGCTGGTGGGCAAGCACCGAGGTAATCCGGTTTGGGATCTGGGGAGGTTGTGCCCTAAGCTGGGCGAGCTCCCAACGCGACAGCGTTGTGGGTACCCCGGAGAGATTCGGATTGGGCCCCCATCGTCTAGTGGCCTAGGACGCCGCCCTTTCACGGCGGTAGCACGGGTTCGAATCCCGTTGGGGGTACGCAACCAGTCATACTGGGAGCAGAGTAAGGCCCTGTGGCGCAGTTGGTTAGCGCGCCGCCCTGTCACGGCGGAGGTCGCGGGTTCGAGTCCCGTCAGGGTCGCCAGTACGGCGAGGCAGTATTGCGGGTTTTACCCGTGGACGTGCCGTCCGGCCAGGTAGCTCAGTTGGTACGAGCGTCCGCCTGAAAAGCGGAAGGTCGCCGGTTCGATCCCGGCCCTGGCCACCATTGAGAGCCCGCTGGTGACAGCGGGCTTTTCTGCTTTCTCGGGACAGGTCCCGATGGGCCAGATATGACACGTCAGATTCCCGACTCTTCCGGTGCTTCTTGAAGGGGGCACCGGCCATGTCATGTTCCGGTTCGCTTCGACTACCCCTACTTCGCGCGCCTTTCGTCACCTGGCGAGAAGGGGGAGCCGATGCCCGGGCGGCATGTATTCGAGGACCGCGCCGGCGACGGTGGGAGTCGCTGGTACGGCGCGGCATACCTGAATCAGGACGGCGCGTTGGTGATCGCGATCCACGGCCTTTGGCCTGTGGTGGAGAAGACCTTCGGCATGGCCGAATACGAGGCGTGCGAGACGTTCAGTGCCGACCAAACGGCCGGGGACGTCACAGATCTCCCCTCAGTTGTTCCAATCGACTGACTGACCGGGGCCCTCGAAGTCTTCAGTGATACGGGGACGGCTCATTTCGTTCGTCCGGACTCACCGATCGCGCGAATGTGCGGCGGTCTTCGGTACCTGAGCTGAGCTGTGACGGTCAGCGCTGGATCCAACTGGCGATGAGCGCGGTCTGATCCAGACCCGCGCCGACAGTTTATTCATCTGGATTTGTTTGCTTGTGGGTTACGTGAAGGTTTCCCTGTGGTGGCCGCAGGAGAGGTCGCTCTCCTCTGAGCTGCGTCTATTGGGCGAAGTTTACGAGACTCGCTACTTCAACGGATTGGTATTCCCTGGACGGCTGAGGCGCAAGATCAAATATTGGCTATTTCCTCGTCTTTTACTTGTCGGCTACTGGGTGTACCTTGCTTGCTATGTCCGAAATTGGTCCCGATAATCGCGCTTCTGCCAGTGATGCTGGCAAGCTGATAGGTGTGTGGTCGTGCCGCCGTTCGCGGACCCAGGGTCATCCGAAAGGTAGTTCTCTGACGGGGCCGGTGGCCCGCTCCAAAAGGTTGCCATCGGTCGTGAAGGCGCTGGCGGTGCTGGCGGCGGTGGCAGTGCCGTTGTCGATGGTGCAGCCTTCGGCGGCGCTTCCGGTGGTGTCGGCGGCTGAGCAGTTCGGGCTAGGGGCAGCGAAGGCGTTCGGAGCCTCGGAGCTCGGCCCGGAGTTGGCTGGGGGTGCGGTGTTGCCTTCGGCGCAGCGCGCCGCGGGCATCCCGATGGATACGGCGGCAGGCTGGGATCTGCCGACCGCCGATGGACGCACTGTTCA
This sequence comes from Mycobacterium sp. NPDC050853, assembly GCF_040653875.1. NCBI lineage: Bacteria > Bacillati > Actinomycetota > Actinomycetes > Mycobacteriales > Mycobacteriaceae > Mycobacterium > Mycobacterium sp. NPDC050853. Next base: position 209,807 of record NZ_JBFAGW010000006.1, on the reverse strand, counting down.
GCTGGTGCCACCAGGTGGTCTTGCTTCGGGTCAAGTCACCGCTGCCGGGCAGGTGGTGTACCCCGATGCTGGTGCCGGGTACGACGTGCTGGCCGAGAACACCGCAATCGGCTCACGCATGGTCACCCGCATCTCTGGGCCTGAGAAGACGCGCACCGTCACGATGTTCGTGCGCACCCCCGCCGACACGGTGATGCTCGCGCACACCAATGGTTTTCTTTCGGTCAACAACGCCAGCCCTCAGGCGGAGACGCTGTTGTTGTTCGCGCCCTCGGAGGTCCGCGACAGCCGGGGCGCGCTGGTCGCTTCGGCGTACATCACCCAACAGCTACAACCCAACCTGTACCTGCTCTCACAGGTGATCTCCCCGGACGAGACGACGGCCTGGCCGGTGTATGCCGACCCGTTCGGTATCGACATCCCCAACCCGATCACCGCCGCCAAAAACGCGGTCTCAGCGGTGGCCAATGCGGGCGAGCAGTTGGTGAACAAGGCCGTCGAGGTCGCCGCCCCCGCCGTCAAAACCTTCGCAGCCGCCAACGCGCAGCTGGCCTCCCAAGCCTGGTCGGGAATCAAGACCGGCGCCAACTATGTCAAAGAGAACCCACTGGAATTCGCCCAAATCGTCGGCGGCACAGCGCTGGTGGCCACCGGAGTCGGTACTGGTTTCGGCGCCGGGCTGATCACCAGCGGCGTCTCCGGGTTGGTCAACAAAGCCGCCGAAGCCAATCCCGACAACAAATGGCTCCAGGCCGCAGGCATGGTGACCGAGGCCGCCACCTACATCGGCCCCGGCGGTATCACCGGTAGAGGCTTGAAGGAAGCCGCTTCCCTCGCCAAAGAGGGCGTGGAAAAACTCGCCCCGAAACTGACCGCCAAGGCTGACGACGCCGCCAAGGCTGTCGTGCCCACCCCCAAACCTCAACTCGCCGACGAGGTCGCCGCGACGGGTAAAACGCCCACTGTCAACCCGGTCGAAACGCCCAAGGCCCCCAACGCACCCCCGACTGCCCTGGAGCTGCCTAAGGCGCCTAAACCCGCACCCGGTGAACCCAAGGGCGGCGTCTACGTTGTCACGAACCCAAAGGGCCAGCAGGTTTACTCGGGCAAGGGAAAGGACGCCGAGGTCCGTATCAATCAGCATCTACGGGAAACTAGACCTGACAAGCAGAAGATCAAGCCTGGTGACACGGTGGAGGTGCGCTATCGCAGTAATGACCCTGACGTCCGAAGTGGCCTGGAACAACAAACAATCAGGGACGGTGGCTCCCTCAACCGCGACCCCAAGGCAAACCCGGATCATCCGGGGCGCAACAGGATCAATGGGGTCGCGCCCGGCAGTGCGAGGGACAAGAAGACGCAAGCCGCCGCCGATAAGTGGCGTCAGGATAACGGACAGCCTCGGGTGGCTTCCCCGGCGCAGCAGCGCGGCACCCAGGCTACCCATGCCCAGTCCGTCACCAATGGCCAGCGCTCCAGGGCTGTTGACGGGGCTCACCAGAACGGGAACAGTGCTGCCGGGAACAAGCCCAGCAGCAGCACCGGGAGCACCACCCACCATGACGGCAGTGGCGGCGGTTCGCCCTCCAAGTCCAGCGGCAGTAAGAACAACAAGGGCAACGGCAAGGGCAAGGGCAACCGCGCCAAACGCTCACGCACACACGGCCACTAATGCCCGAGAGAGGGTGCAATTGATGTGACAGGCCAGATACCTACCCGGCCCATCCGGGAACCGCTGACCGAGGATATGTTCGCGCCGCTACAACCGCACGAGAAAAAGGTCCTGCTCTGGACCAAACTCGACGACCAACAGATGCAGCGCGTCGTACAGATAATGCGGCCCCACCCCGACATAGGGCTAAGTATTTTATGTTTCGATTTGATAGATCTCGATTTCCTGAAGAATTTTCCGTGGCTCAAAACCTTGGATGCAGCGGGCTCATCTCACACCCTGGAATCCATCGATGGAATGCGACACCTCACCCAGCTGGAAACACTCGAATTCCCGCCCACCAAAAAACGATTCTCCCTAAAAATCCTCGAAAACTTCCCAAATCTCACCCGACTAGTGCTAGAACGCCTTGACACCAAAAGCCCAGATCTTGACGTCGTGGCAGCCTGCATGCAGTTACGCACCCTGAGCTTGATATCCGATAAATTCGAAAATCTGGATTTTCTGCGCGGGCTGCCCAAATTGCATCACTTGGGGGTCAATATGGGTCGCTGTAGCGACCTGTCCTCCATCACCACCCTGCCAGAGTTGCGTTCCCTATCGATCTATCAGACCAAAGTCCAGGACATAACCCCGATAGCACACTGCGCGCAACTCAGGCATCTTGACATTGAATCCACGTCAACCATCACTGAACTGCCGGATCTATCCACCGCACACAATCTGCGTAGCATGACCCTGTCTAGCTTGAAGAATCTGCGCTGTATTTCGCCGCTGCTCACCGCCCCGGAACTCACCTATCTCATCGTGGGCGACCTTCATCCCGATCTGAAACCCGACGATTACGCCATCCTCAACAATCACCCCGCACTGGAATACCTGCACGCCTTCGGGAGAAACAAAAAATTAGACGAGGAAACCGCCCGCATCACTAACCGCAAACCCGGAGTCGAGGAAGCTCAAACCGAGTACATTCGCACACTGGCGGCAGCCAAGTAACTTTCATCCTCGGCCGCGAAGGATGCCACCTGAAAGTGTTTGATAAACGATGAGTCAAATTCTGTACGGATCGTGGGATATCTATACGCGGAGCGATGAGAATTCATGTGAGGTGATTGCCTTCGATTTCGAGGCTGCCAAATACGATCTTTCAGATGATTTACCATATTGCGCTTTGATTAAAATAGATATCAAGAACCTGGGCCCGAGCGGGGAGCCGGTTGAGCCTGAGGCTGAAGTGCTGTACGACATGCAGGACGCCCTGGTCAGTCGTTTAGCACAGGATGGCGCGGTGTGTCGCCTCGTTGCGCGCGTCACGCACTCTGGGGTCCGCGAACTTATCTTTGGCGTCGCTACCTGGGAAGAATTTGGTCCACCTGTAGGTCAATGGTTATCCGAGCATGACACCTATGTTATTGACGTTTTTGAATTGCCCGACTGGAGTTTTTATGACGAGTACGTTAGGCCGACGACAGAGACACTGGAGTACCTGGAGGATCGTCAGACCGTCGACCACATAGTTAAGAGTGGCGTCAACCCTTCGGAAAGCCGAGTCATCGACTTCTTTTTCTACGGAACGCTGGACCAGCTCACCGAGACCGTGCAAGTGCTTCGTCAACGTCAATACAGCGCCGACGACATGAGTACGGATGATAGAGAACCGGGCAGAATGTGCCTTGAAGCGCATAAGCACATGACGCTTGATGAGCTGTACGACGAAACTCGGCTACATCGAGAACTAGCACAGCAGCAGAGAATCAATTACGACGGCTGGGGCACCTCCATAGCATCCCGCGTCGAAGCTGATTCCACTCTGGAATAGTTCGGATGGTCTTGTCTCGGCGGCGAAGTCGAATTCGGCGATTTACACCGGAACAGGGCTGAGCGTGATCTCGACGAACAAGCGAGGGATAGGGCACGGAGCCTGGCCCACATCTACGTCGCCTTGCCCGACCTAATCGTCGGCGCGATCGGGATTCCAGGTATTCGGAATCATCGGCGCCCGAGCTCCATTGCTGAACTCGTCGCGGCCCAGCGTCGTCAATCCTGTTGCCGTCGTGGCCGTTCTGGACGATGTTCCGGTGAGACCCATGGGTCCGGCACCCCGGTGTGATGCCGAGGTGGAGTCGGAACCTGCGCCAGAATCCGACGCAGGGGTGGCATCCAAGTCCATGTATTCGAAGGCGTGATCCTTCTGCTTGGCGCGATCGCGACGGCGGCGTGTCTGCCGTGCCGCAGCCGTCGCGGCCGTAGCGGCCTGCTCTGATGCCGACGTCCGCGCGGCTGAACTCGCCCGTGTGCGCGCATGGCTTCCGATCACCGATCCCGCACCGATACGTGGCCCGCCACCGACGGCATAGGGGAATGAGAAGCCCGGGTCGCCGACGGGTGGTGGAGGGGAGGGTGATGGCGCAGGACTGGGGGCAGTGGGCGCAGGGGCGTTACCCGAAGCCGGCGCGGGAGCCGGTGCTGAGGATGGGCTGGTAGTCGGGGCCGTCCCGGGGGGCGCCACCGTGGGGGCCTGCTCGGCGGGACTTGGTTCCGCGGCAAGAGCTTCGGGGGAAGGCTGGACACCGGCCAGCCCTGCGAATCCGGCCGCCCATCCCAGGTTGGCGACCGCCAGCGCCAAGGCGGGCTGGATCAGCGCCGGGGCGAACTGGCCGATTGTCGAAGCCAACTGGGCGGCATGAAAGGTCACATCGGCCAGCACCATCGGCAGATTGGTCAACAGCGCGGCCGGATCCGTCAGCAGGTTGTTCAGCAGCAGCTTGAAATGCTCACCCATCTCACCGGCGACATCCAGCCACCACTCCGGGTCGGTGGGGTCTAGGTCACCGTGACCGTGGCCGTCGTCGTGACCGTGTTCATGGTCGTGATCGTCGTCATGACCGTTCAAGATCGACGGTGCCGGTGTCGAGTGTGGTGTGGACGACATCGCCACCTCGGAGGCGCCTTGGTAGCTCGCCATCGTGGTGGCCGCTTGCACCCACATGCGGATGTAATCGGCCTCGATGGCGACGATGGGAATGGTATTGATCCCGAAGAAGTTTGTGGCCACCAGTGCCGCGTGGGTGGCGTGGTTGGCGGCCAATTCAGCGAGAGTGGGCATCATCGCCAATGCAGCGCCATAGGCGCTGGCCGAAATCTCGTGTTGAACCGCCCTGGCATTGCTTTCGATGCCAACCCGAGTCAGCCATGCCAGGTATGGGACGTGTGCGGCCACATATGTTTCCGCGCTGGGGCCCTGCCATGCTCCCGCATGTGTCGCAGCCAAGATCGCGCGGAGCTCATCGGCGGCCGCGGTGTAGTTTGCGCCCAACGACGACCATTCAGCGGCGGCCGCAAGTAGAGGCCCTGGGCCCGGGCCGCCGCTGAGTAACGCTGAATGCACCTCTGGCGGCGACGCCATCCACACCGGAATTGCCACGCTGCACCCTCCGTTAATGATAATGAAAACGATCTTCATTTACATTAGCGGCAGGGATCTCACAGGTTTTCAGTACCTCGCACACAGGATCGGCGCCCGGGACGAGGTCGTAGGGGAGGTTGAGATTCACCGACTCCGAACAGGCGCCGCCATTCGAATCTCAGAGTGGGTTCAGGCGGGCCTTGAGCAGGCAGAACTCATTGCCTTCGGGGTCGGCCAGGACGTGCCACTGCTCGTGCCCCGTCTGGCCGACGTCTGCCGTGCGCGCGCCGAGCTTCAGAAGCCGTTCGAGCTCGGCGTCCTGATCGCGGGCGGTGGCGTTGACGTCGGGCCAACATCTCAGGCGCACGACACTCAAGCACGAGCTCGCTGATGCGGCATGCCATGAACTAAACCTGCTTTCTGCGGGGACTGCCCGGGACGCGATCAGACCAGCGCGTCCTGCAGGTTCCGGCAGGCCTTGGCCACAAAGTCCTTCGACACTCCTGCCCACGGCACGAGCCTGTCGAAACCGTGGAAGGCGCCCGGTACCACCTCCAGCTCGCATGGCACGCCTGCCGCCTGCAGGCGGCAGGCATACGCGAGGTCCTCGTCGTGGAACAGATCCGCCGTCCCGATGCCCAACCATGCCGGTGCCAGTCCCGCCAGATCCGTCCGACGACCTGGCACGGCGATATCGCGGTCCGCGCCGTCGAGATAGGAATCCCAGCCGAATCGGTTGCTCTCGGTGCTCCACAACCGAAGATTGGTCTGATCGATGTCGGTGCGAGCCGTCGTGCGGTCATCGATCATCGGATAGACCAACAGCTGCGACGCCGGAGCCACCTCACCGCGGTCACGTGCCAGGAAGGCGAGCGACGCCGTCAGTCCACCGCCCGCACTGGCACCGCCGATGGCGATTCGCGTCGGATCGATCCACCCCTGCACGGACAACCAGCGCAGCGCCGCATAGCAGTCTTCGAGGGGTGCGGGGTAGGGATATTCGGGCGCCAGCCGGTAGTCGACGGACACGACCGGGAATCCGGTCTCTCGCATCACCTTGCGGCAGAAGGAGTCGTCCTGCCGCGCTGCGCCCATCACATAGCCGCCGCCGTGAATCCACAACAGGGCCGGGGACGGCTCGATGAGATTTTTGGGCACGTGCACGCGAACGTTCACATCGTCGTTCACCGCCATGGTCCGCACCCCCGGCACGGGGAGGAGGCCGGAGACGCGGATAAGGGCACGCAGCCTGGAGAGGTTTCTAGGAAGGCCGACCTGTTGCGGAAATACCTTGGCGGCCAGGCGGAGATCCGGATGAATGTCAGGGGACGACACATAGCGAGTATGCCGGGACCAGCGGCGCGCCGTGGGCGATTCCGGAGTTGGGAATGTTTAAGACCCCTCGCCCGCTTGATTCCTGCGTACCGACGGAAGGATCGACATGACTCAACCACTCAAGGGGTGCCGCGCATTCGTCACCGGTGGAGCGCGCGGAATCGGCGCGGGCATAGTGCGCAGGCTCGCTACCGACGGCGCCGATGTGGTCCTCACCTTTTCCAGCTCGTCTCAGCAGGCGGCTGATGTGGTCGCCGACGTCGAGGAGGTGGGCCGTCGCGCAAAAGCCATCCAGGTCGACGTGTCCGAGCCGGGCCAAGTGGCTGGAGCCATCGACGAGGCGGTCGAATACCTTGGGGGACTAGATATCCTGGTCAACAATGCCGGGATTGCCACATTTGGTGATCTCGAGACCGCCACCCTCGAAGATTTCGACGGCATTGTCGCGGTCAACGTGCGCGCCGTATTTGCCGCCATCAAGGCCGCTTCCCCGCACCTGCACGAGGGCGGCAGGATCATCAGCATCGGAAGTATCGGCGGTGACCGTTCACCTACGCCGGATATGTCGCTGTATGCGATGTCGAAGGCCGCCGTCGCCGGTCTCACCCGTGGGTTGGCGCGCGAGCTCGGGCCTCGCGGGATCACCATCAACACAGTTCAGCCCGGTCCGGTGGCCACCGATATGAACCCCGAGGACGGTGCGCTGGCCGAGGTACTGCGCCCCGACATCGCTGTCGGACGCTACGGCCAGCCGCGCGATATCGCGAGTCTGGTGAGCTACCTGGCCTCCGACGAAGCGTGGTACATCACCGGCGCCGCGATCAACATCGACGGGGGCTTCACCGTCTAGTAGGTGTTCGGTCGCTAGGGTCGGATCCATGGCCACTAGCGATACCCGGGAAATCGTCATCGAAGCGACGCCCGAGCAGATCATGGATGTCATCGCCGATTTCGAGGTGCTGCCGAAATGGTCCTCGGCACACCAGAGTTCGGAAGTTCTCTCGACCGGGGCGGATGGCCGTCCCCACGAGGTGAAGATGAAGGTGAAGACGGCGGGTATCACCGACGAACAAACCGTCGCCTATACGTGGGGACCCCATACCGTCAGCTGGACGCTGGTGAAGGCCAGTCAGCAGCGCCGGCAGGACGGCAAGTACACGTTCACACCCAAGGGTGACAAGACGCACGTGACGTTCGAGCTGAGTGTCGACCCGCTGATCCCGCTTCCCGGCTTCCTGCTGAAGCGGGCCATCAAGGGCGCTATGGAAACCGCGACCGATGGGCTCCGCAAGCAGGTTCTCGCCACCTATCGGTAGGGCCTTTCTTTCCGGTGCGTCACCCTAGTATCGTTATTTCAAATATCGAAACTAGTGGGACGGTCGGATAGTGGATAAACGCCAGGGCGGACGCCCCCGCGATCCCGATAAGGACGACGCGGTGCGCGAGACGGTGCGCCAGATGCTCGCCGCCGAGGGCTATCAAGGCACAACCATCCCTGCGGTGGCGCGGGCCGCCGGAATTGGTGCACCCACAATCTATCGGCGCTGGCCCACCCAGGCCGACATGGTGGAGAGTGCGATCGCCGACCGTCCCTGGCCTGCGGCCTTGGCCGATCGCGCCGAATTCCATGAATATCTACCCATTTTGGTGCGCGCCGTGGTCGAGTACTTCGCAGATCCGGCCACCCGTGCGGCGATGCCGGGACTCTTGGTCGAGTACTACCGAGAACCAGGTCAGTACACGGGCCTTGTGGAGCGCAGCGAAACACCGCTGCGTGAGGAATTCCGGGAGGCACACGCCGAGGCCGTCACCGCCGGGCGGTGCGCCGCCCAGCCTGGGCCCGACGCACTTTTCGACGCCATCGTGGGCATGGCGGTTTACCACGGCGTCCTTCGTGGTACGGCCGACGATGCGCTCGTCGAACAGATTCTTGGCGTGATCCACGCCGCCATCCGTTGTTAGGAGAAGCATGAACCGAGAAACATTCGCAACCCTGTTCAACCTCACCGGGCGCACCGCCATCGTGACTGGAGGAACCCGCGGGATCGGACGCTCGATTGCCGAGGGATACATCTGCGCGGGCGCTAATGTCGTTGTGGCAAGCCGTAAATCGGAAGCATGCGACGAGACGGTCGCGCATCTGCGCGCGCTGGGTGGACGGGCGCTGGGTGTCCCCACACACACCGGCGATATCGAGTCCCTGGAGCACTTGGTACAGGCCACCGTCGCGGAGTTCGGCGGTATCGACATCGTGGTGAACAACGCCGCCAATGCCCTCACCGAGCCGGTCGGTGCCTTCACGGTCGACGGGTGGGATAAGTCGTTCGGCGTGAATCTGCGTGGACCGGTGTTCCTCGTGCAGGCCGCACTCCCGCATCTGGTGGCCAGCAGGCATGCAGCGGTGCTCAACGTGGTGTCGGTGGGCGCCTTCATGTTTGGGCAGGGTGTCTCCATGTACTCGGCCGCCAAGGCTGCCCTCGTCTCGTATACCCGGTCGGCGGCGGCCGAGCTCGCCCCGCGGGGTGTGCGTGTGAACGCTCTCGCCCCCGGCGCCATCGATACCGACATGGTGCGCAAGACCGCGCCCGCCGAAGTGGAACGAATGGCCAACGCCAATCACCTCAAACGGCTCGGACTCCCAGACGAAATGGTGGGCACCGCACTGCTTTTGACATCCGAAGCGGGTAGTTACATCACCGGCCAGACCATCATCGCCGACGGTGGGTTGGTGGCCCGATGATCCGTACCGAGCATCGAGACAACGGAATCCTGGTCGTCACCATTGATCGTCCAGAGCGTCGCAATGCGCTCGATCCGCAGACGGTGGCCGAGCTACACTCCGTGGTCCAGAAGGCCGATGGCGACCCCGCGGTCCGCGTGGTCGTCCTCACCGCGGTCGGCGCATCCTTTTGTGCTGGTGCCGATCTGAAGTCGCTGCCGAGCGATTTCACCAATACCGATGTCACTTCAACTGCCGCGTTGCTCGGCGCCGCTGATTCTGAGGTGGTGCGCACGCTCGCTGCCCAGGAGCTGATGGCCTCACTGTTCGAACGGATTCACCGGATGCGTCAGCCGGTGATCGCTGCCGTAAACGGGCACGCGGTCGGTGGCGGTTTCGCGTTGACGCTCGCTTGCGACATCCGGTTCGCTTGTCCGGAAGCATCTTTCGGCGCCGTGTTCATTCGCCATGGGGTGTCCAACTGCGATATGGGCACCAGCTATCATCTGCCGCGTCTGGTGGGTGCGGCCCGCGCTGCCGAGCTGATGTTGACAGGCCGGGTGTTCGACGCGCAAGAGGCCCAACGAATCGGCTTGGTCTTCGATGTGGTCCCTGCCGATGACCTACTCGATGCGGCACTGGCGAAGGCGGGAGAGATCGCCGCGCATTCCCCCTTGGCGGTATGGATGACCAAGGAGACTATGTGGCAGACGGTCGACGCGCCGAGCCTGCGTCACGCACTCGACCTGGAGAACAGAACCCAGGTGATGTGCACCGCCACCGGGGAACTACGCCGGTCCTTTGACGCGTTCCGGGAGGGGACCAAGTAGGCGGGTGCAGTTAGCCCGCATTGGGCGGTCCGGCCAGGATCGCCGTCACCATGTCGATGAGCTGTGCGCGCATCTGCCCCTCGTCCAGATAGGTTCCACTCAAAGACATCAGACGATTCGTATGTGCGGTATCTCCGAGCACCACACAGGTCAGCGTGACCGCGTGGGTGACCCCGAACCGGATCGCAGGCAGCTGTGCCTGCGGGCGCAGCCGCAAGATGAGCTCCTGTAGCCGCGCGGCCTGTGGCTGGAAACTCGCTCCCATTGCGATGAGCGCGGGATGTCCACTGATGAGGAGCTTCCCGAGTGTGGAAAGCCATGCGGTGCCGCCATCTTCGCCGATCTCGGCGAGCGGCATGACGATTGCCTCAGCTATGGAGCGCAGGGTCCCGGCGTCCTCCGCGGTATCGAGTAACGCGAACCGGCGCGTCTCGATCTGGTGTAGGTACTTGTCCAGGAGCGCCTCGATGAGACGCTCCTTGGATCCGAAGTGATAGTGCACGGACGCCACATTGGTGCCGGCTGCCCCCATGATGGCGCGTAGCGATACCGCGTCCACGCCGCGTTCGGCGAAGAGCTGCTCGGCGGCGCTGAGCAACCTCTGGTCGGTGGAATCGTGTGTGGCCCTGGATGGCTCGATCGATGTGTTGGTCATTATTGCCCGGTGAACCGTGCCTCTCGTTTCTCGCGGAAAGCGGTCAACCCCTCGCGGGCATCCACCGAGGTGATTACCTGTCGGGTAAGCCGTGCCTCGATGGCGCGGGCGTCGTCCTCGGCGATCCAACCGCTGCGCACGATCGCCTCCTTGGCGTTGCGTACGGCTAGCGGACCGTTGCGGACCACGCGTTCGGCGATGCTGCGGGCCTTGTCCAACGCGGTGCCTGCCGGCACCACGTGTCCCACGAGACCGAAATGGTAGGCCTCCTGGGCGGTCAGCGGCTCTCCGGTGAGAATCATCTCGACGGCCTTGGTGTAGGGAATCTGCCGCTTGAGTCGGACCATGGACCCGGCGCCGGGTACCAGTCCGCGCTGTACCTCCGGAAGGCCAAATGTTGCGTTCTCGTCGGCAACTCGAATATCGGTCTGCTGCAACATCTCACAGCCGCCTCCGAGGCACGCGCCGTTGACCGCCGCGATGAGCGGTTTGGTCAGGCTATGGGTGAGCAGCAGGCCCTTGCCGATGGCGACGGGATCGAGCGGCGCCGAGTCGTCGCGGACCATCCAGCCATCACTCAGATCGCCACCCACGCAATAGGCGGCACCGGCGCCCGTGAGGATAGCGACCCGAATGGCGTCATCGCCGTCGATCTCGTCCCAGGCATCGGCGAACTGCCCGACCATGCTGGTGGACAGTGCATTTCGCCGATGCGGACGGTTCATGGTCAAGGTGACGATCGGACCGTCACGCTCGACGAGAAGTTCTCGCACTTCCGTCATGGCTTCTCGCTTCCCACCACCCACAGGGCGTGAAACTGCGATGCGCCACCCATGGCGTGGCCGATCGCGCGTCTGGCGCCGTCCACCTGATGTTCCCCGGCCAACCCACGTACCTGCAACGCCGCCTCGGCGAACCGGAGCAACCCCGTCGCGCCGGTGGGGTTACCGGAGAGCACACCACCGGACGGGTTGATCGGATGCCTGCCCCCGAATGCGGTGTGGCCCTCGTCGACTGCGCGCCAACCAGATTTCTCCGGTGCCAGCCCGATGTTCTCCATCCACATGGGCTCATACCAGCTGTACGGAATGTAGAGCTCGGAGACGTCGACCTCGGTGGTGGGGTCGGTGATCCCGGCCTCGCGATACGCATCGGCGGCGCACTCCTGTCCGGCGCGTGGATTCACTTCATCGCGTCCCGCGAAATGTCCGGTTTCGGTACGCCATCCGGTTCCATGAATCCAGGCGGGTGGACTGGCGGCGTGTGTCGCGTACAGCTCGGAGGACACTACGACGGCACACGAGCCATCGGATGACGGACAGGATTCCAGAAATCGGATGGGGTCCCAGAGCATCGGGGAGTTGCGTACCTCCTCGACGGTGATATCGGGTTTATGGATATGCGCGTAAGGGTTTCGAGTGGCGTTGAGGCGGTGGTTCACGGCCACCTGCCAGCCGATGTGCTCCGGTGCGCCCGAGCGGCGGATGTACTCGCGGATGACCGGTGCGAAATGCGCACCCGCACCGGCGCCCAACTGGGCGCTGAACGGTAGCGGCCGCGACAGTGCCCAAGTGAAATTGCCCTCGGACTCTTTGGAATACGCGACTACCAGCACCCGCTCGGCGAGCCCCGCCTGCACCAGATGGGCGGCATAGATGGCTGCGTGGCCTCCCACGCTGCCGCCGGTGAAGACCCGCGTGACCGGGAGGCCGCGCGCGCCCATCGCATCGGCGAGGTACAGCTCGGGATTCATCACCCCGTCAAAGAGGTCGGGGGTCTTGGCGAGCACGATCGCGTCGATATCCGCGAACGTCAGTTCGGCGTCGGCCAGCGCACCGTCCACCGCCTCGCGGACCAGTGCCGCGATGGTCACCTCGCGCTTCTTGGCTTGCTTGCTCTGTCCAACCCCGACCACGGCGACACCGGAGCTCATGCGCTTGCATCCATCAGGCAGACCAAATTCTGCTGTAGCGCAGGCCCGTTGGTGGCGTGAGCAAGCGCGCGGGTGGCGCGCCCCTGATGAATGGCGCGGGCCGATTCGCCGATGCGGATCAAACCGGTCGCGGTGGCGGGAGCGCCGGCCAGTGGCCCTCCCGATGGGTTGACGAGTGCGTTGTCGATGCCAAAGGTTTTGGTGAGTAACGGTTCCGCGTAGCTGTATTCGGTGTGTAGTTCAACCACTTCCACACTTGAGGCTCCGAAACCGGCCATGGCGGCCGCCTTTTCGCCGGCTATGCGTGCCGAATCGAGCACCGCGAGGTCTCGCGAACCCGGGTAGTGCGTGTCCATCCGGTGATCGATCGCCCGGATCCACGCCGGCCGCCGGGTTAGGCGACGCGCCACGTCACCGGCGGCCAGGATCAGCACCGCTGCGCCATCACCGATCGGTGCGGCATCGTGTGCGCGCAGTGGTGAAGCGATGTACGGCGCCTCCAGCAGTGTCTCGATTCCCGGAGCGCCCGCCTTGAGAGCAAAGGGATTTGACAGCGCGTCGGTCAACGATTGGTTCACCACATCGGCCATCTCGTACTCCGTGGTGATACCGGCCTCGATGGCCGCCGCCGCCTGTAGCCCGGCCATCGCATGCCGGTGCGGATGCAGGGGAGTTAGGTAGTAGGGGTCCAGTGCGGAGGGAGCCACTTGGTCGAGGTCTGTGGGCAGGGCCCCACGGCCGATGCCGTACACGAGCGCGATATCGCCATGGCCTAGTTGGAGCCACGCCCACGCCTCGTAACATGCCCAGGCGGCGTCCATTTCGACATGAGATTCTGATATCGGCGGCCAGGCGCCGACGGCGTCGAGAGACTCGATGTACGCGAAGGTGCGCCCCTCGAAGAAGTCGTGGCTGCCTGATGTATAGAAGTCGATATCCGCGCGGCGCAGCTCGACCTGCTCCAGGGCCTCGCGGACAACCGGGAGCAGGATCTCGGCCATATCGTCGCGCAGATTTGCTGCGGTACAAGGTGATTGAGCAAATGAAACCACGGCTACGTCACGCACGGGTGGCCTCGTTGGATACCGGGCGAAAGTAGCGGATGCTTTGCATGGTGGCACCGAGATCCTCGTCGGCCACCCAGGCCGGCTCGACCGTCATCCCGATGTGAACCTGGTCGGGTTCGGTGTCGCCGATCATGTGCATGAGCCTGGTGTCGGAGCCGTGCAACTGGATATGTGCCACCGCGTAGGGCGGGGTGAACACCTGGCCCGGGAAGGGGAAGCTGACGATGCAGAAGGTTTCTACCGTGCCCGTTCCCACGAGCGGGTACGGTTCGCCCAGCTCGGTCAGGCATCGCGAACAGAATTGGGGTGCAGGACAATACGCGCGTTCACAGCCGGGGCATGTGCGTGCCAGCAGCTGCCGCTGTGCTAATCCGCGCAGGAACACCGAACGGCCGGTTCCCGCAACGTACGTGTAGTCCATATGAAATGGACTGGCGATCGAGGTGACCGGTTCGGGTAACGCGGTCATCGCTCACCCACCGGCTCGAAGCAGACGATATCGGTGATGGCGCCGACGCGGTCGGGGCGCCAGCGTGGAGTAACCGTCAGCCCGTTCCTCATCGTCTCGGGTAACCCCGCGACATCGACGGCGTGGAACATCGCGTTGGCGGTTCCGTCGATGCGGATGAGTGCCCACGCGAAATCCGTGTCGAGTTCGTCGACCGGCCGTCGTGCTACCCAGGTCCATTGCAGGACAACGCCCTTCGGTTCAAGCTCCACCAGTTCGCCGGTGGCGCTGGCGTCCGCTGGGTCGAATTCGAGTACCGGGCACAGTACCTGGCCAGCGGCGGTGCGCACTCCGAACAGTCGGGCGTCACGAAGGCCGCCGAGGAAGACGCCGATTTTGGGACCGACGGTGCGTTCGAATCCGAACTCGATGGTGTACGGAGCGCGGAGGGATTCGGCGGTTTGGTCGATCACGGGCCTCCCCGAGCGGGTTCCATCAGTTGATTGAATCGAGAGATAGGACCGTAACACGGGCGTGACGGGGGCCACAGGTTTACGTCAGCGCGACTGGTGAGATCTGAACCCAATAGCCGGTTATCGCGGGGGAGTTGGTTTCAACGCCGCTTCGAGCTGGGGTGTCAGTTGTTCGAGGGCATAGATCCGGGCGAATGGCCCGCCGAGCCGCATTGCACTCACCACCGGGCTGTTCGCCGGGATGTAGACGGCGCGCCCCTCGATGACGTTACGCAGGTTGGCAAGCGCACCCAGGGACTTGGCCTGCTCTTCGGTAGCCCCCACCACCACCAAGAGGTCCTCGTCCGCCTTGGTTTTCAGCTCGTCGTCGGGCACGGGGCCGGAGTACTTCTGGCTCAGGAACCCCAGACCGTCGAATACCGCCCGGCGTGGATCTCGGAAGCCCACCAGGAAGGTGCCTTGCCCGTCGGCCATCCAATCGACCACGGCCGTGCGGTTGACCCAGTGCTGGTGTCCCCTGCGTATCTGGTTGTAACGGGTCCCGACCTCTTCGGATCGCTCGCGTGCCTGATCGGACTTACCCAGAGCTCGCCCGATGGTAAAGAGCTGGGTATACCAAGGTGTTTCGGATCGGTCGAGGCGATTCTCCGAAACGACGGTCGGTGCGATCTTGGCGAGTCTGTCGTAGGTGGGTCTGTCGATATCGGCACCGGTGGCCAGGATGAGATGGGGTTTTGCAGCGGCGATGGCATCGAAATCCAGGTCGGTGCCCGAGACGATGGGAGGGTTCGCGACCTCGGGTCGGACCCAGGGATAGGTGGGATATTCCGGCAGTGTGGACCGGATGCCGACAGGCCTGGTGCCCAATGCCTGAGCGATGTCCTGGTCGTTCCAGCCCAGGGTGACGACGCGGTCGGGCCGCCACGGCACGACCGTATTGCCATACCTGTGCGGAATGCTCAGGGGGAAACCGTCGGCAGTCTGGGGCGGCGTGGGCGCAGGTACCGCACTGTGGTCGGAGGAACAACCGGCGAGCGCCAGCAGCGTCAGGAGCGCGGCAATCACGCGCCATCCGGCTGTTGCCATGCCGAGCAAAATACCACCGGCCAGCGGCGATAAGCCAAAGTGACCCAAATCGGCTCGGGGTGAATCGAACGGCTGCCCATAGGGTTGCACGCCCACCACCTGCGGGAACGTCACCAGGAGGAATATCGCTGACCAGACGTTGCCATTGACGCATGTTCGTGGCGTTCATAGGTTTGCGGCGTTCCCAGCTCGTGCTCGGGTAAGTGCAACAGGAAGCGCCGATGATCAAGCATCTCACCCGCCGCGCGACAGTCGTCCTTGTCGTGGCAGCCGCGGCCATCTCGCCCGCCGCCTATCCGGCGCTGGCGGATACGGCCACGCCGCTCAACGGACTGTTCGCGTTGAGCCCCGGCAGCTGCGCGGAGGGTCGGGCCACCGGCTCCTACTTCCGCATGATTCTGCCCGCCGGTGACGCATCCGGCCCCTACCTGGCCAATGGCGATTCGACCTGCTCGGATAACACGGTCACCCTGCTGGCACCGGGAAGCGACGGTGGCTTGAAGTCGGGTGAATATCAGCCGCAGCCCGCCAGCGCCTTCGATGGAAACGGAAACGCGGTGTCCGGCAGCATTACTCAGCCGGTCAAGTTCTATGGCGTGGGCTTTGCCACCGCATCCAACCAGACCGATCCGCAGACCGGTCAGGGCACCGCCACGCCCCAGATCACGGTGAGCGGCAACAAGCTCGGAGGCGATCTCAGTGCCTTCGGGGTGACGTGGAACAACCAGTTGTTCAACCAGGGATCGCCGAAACCCGGTGGCGCCTTTCCCGGTAAGACCACGCCGGTGACCGGCACCTACGACCGCAACACCGGCGCCTTCATCGTCGAGTGGACCAGCCAGATCGTGGGCGGTCCGTTCAACGACTTCACCGGGCTGTGGCATTTGGTGGGCAAGGTCGGGGGTGGCGCCGGTGGCGCGGTCGCCGAACCATCACCCCCTCCGCCGCCGGGTGCCCCGCCGGCGGCGGATGCACCGCCCGCCGCCGTGGCCGCGCCGGCTGCCCCCGGGCAGGTCGTTGTTCAGGCAGGGCAACAGGTGGTGGCGCCGCCACCGCTATCGGCCGGCCAGCAGCTCATCGCGTTGCCCGTTGACGACAACCCCCGCACCGTGACCCCACCGTGGGTCATTGCGCTGCTGGTATTCGTGGCCATCGGTGGCGGAATCCTGTTTGTGGTGGGGGAGCGGATCTTCAGCCGTGGCCGCTGAGCGGTTGGCCGAGACGTCCAAAGCGGCCCTGCCCTCGTACGCGGATATCGTCGGCGAGCAGGCGGTGGTTGCCGAGGCCGGACCGGCTCCAAAACCCCGGTGGCCGTTTGTCGCACTCATCGCGCTCGGTGTGCTGCTGTTCGTGGTCCCGGTGGTCACCGGGATGTTCACGCGCGCCGCGGGTGGTCAACAGCTGCTCACCGAGTTTCACCCCTTCGTGTCGTCGGAGGTGCTCACCAAATTCCGCGGTTACCTCGACACCGTGGATGCCGCCCGCGCCGATGTGCAGGCGACCCAGGCTATCGCGGGCGGGCACTATGAGCGTCTGGATTCCTTTGTCGCGCAATATCCGTCGATCCGACAGGATATGAACGGTCTGCTGGACGCGGTAGACGGTCAGGTGGGCAACTACGGGAAGCTGCGCGCCGTCGGCCCGTTCGACGTGTTTCCGTTCCTGCTGGCGGTGCCGGGACTAGTCCTGGTCGGCGCCGGGGTCTGGGGTCTTCGACGGACACGAAACGGCGAAAAGGCGCTTGGTGCGCGGGTTCTCGCGGTCCTGGCGGCAGTGGTGCTGATCGCCGTACCGTTCGCTGACGGGCTCTTCTCCCGTGCTCCGGCGGGTACCCAGCTCATCGATGCCTTCACCCCGATCATGACGCATGAACGAGTGGCGGCGGTTCAGCGGCATTTCGTGGTGCTGGTCGCAGCGGAAGGGGAGCTGGACACCCAGTTCCTCGGTGATCTACGGCATCATGATCCGGCCCGCGCGGTTCCGGGTATCGACGCCTTTGTTGCCCAATGGCAGCCCATGACAGCGGATTTCGCTTCGCTTATCGGAGTGATGGCCGACAACGTGGACAACTTCGGCAGGGTGGTAGCGCTCGATCGGATCACCGTGCCGCTGGGTTTCCGGTCATTCGACTATTTCGGGTGGTTCTTCCTGGTGCCCGGTGTACTGGCGGCCGTGGCCGCTATTGACGTGAAAGGAGCCGCACGGTGGCCAAAAAGACGATGATGCGCAGCGCGCTTGGCGCGGCGCTGGCGGCGACGGTGCTGGTGACGGCTCCGGCCTGTGGGTCGGAGAAGCCGGCCGAGTCCGCACTCACCGGGCTCCTGGCATTGGAGCCCGGCACGATCGACGGGAACAAGCTCAGCGGAACTTGGTTCAAGATGGTGCAACCGGGCGGCAACCCCCAAGAGGGGCCTTTCATGCCGAATGCGAATTCTCCTGTGCCGCAGGGGGCGGCGACGCTGCTCGCACCGGGCACGGATGGCGGGCTAGTCCTGGGCGGCTACCAGGGTGAACCGGATCCTGCATTCGACGAGGCCACCGGATACTCGCTGGCCACTCGCGTGACCCAGCCGACGAAGTTCTTCAACATCGAATTCGGCATCTCCACCAACAAGATCGACCCGCAGACACGGCGCGAGCTTCTGGCGCCCTCGGCCACGGTGGCGGGCGACAAGATTACGGCGGACCTTTCCGCCTGGGCCGCCTCGTGGAACCGTCAGGAGTTCAACCAGGGCGCGCCCAAGCCGAAACCCAAGGAGCAGGCTCAGATTCCCGGCGAGGCGCGTGCCAAGCAGGTATGGGAGTTCGTCGCGGGGCGTTGGGTCGGTCGCGATTCCGTAGACGGCGAGAGTCCCAGGGCCACGGGGACATACGACAAGAACACCAAGAAGTTCACTCTCGATTGGACAAGTCTGATCGTGGGCGGCCCGTTCAACAGTTTCACCGGGGTCTGGCACCTCGAAGGTGTGGTGAAGGACCGATGAGTCGATTGGACGAAGATGAGACGGCGGCGTTGACCCCGATGCCGGCAGCAGAGACGGCTGCGATCGCCTCCACTGGTCGGACGCCCGCCAAGGAACGCGTATTCGTGGTCGCGGTAAGGACATTCGCTGCTATTACCGTGATTGGCAGCGTGGCCGCCATCACCCAGTTGTCGTACTCACCTCCGCGAGCACCCATCGTCGGGTATCAGATCGTGAACCGCGACGGCTCGATTCCCGAAGGGGCTATCCCCATCCCGGTGCCACCGCCGGGGCCGCAATTGGTGGCTCCCCTGCCTCGCCCTCAGACACCCTCGCATCCACCGGGGCAGGCCGCTGGACCGTTCGGTTTACTGCCTTCGGTGACCGACCGCGGCCTTCCGATATCTGTTGCTGCCCCTTGCCCTTTCGGCTGGCCCGCGCCGGGGCCGGATGAGCAGGGCGGGTTGGCGTCGCTGATCGACGTGGCACCGGCGGCTGGCGTGTTCTCATCGGAGGCGTTCGCCCCGGCCACGGCCTATGAACCGATTCTGAAGATGATGGGTCCGGTTCTGGCCCGGATCTCCCCGTTGCTGTCCCGGCATCCGTGGGGGATCGACCAGTTCGTCACCCGATTCCAGACCGTCATGGTGCGGATCCTCGAAGCGATCCTCCCCTACTACGGCCCCTACCGCGGCGACGTCCTCAAGGCCGAGGGTGACCTCGCGAAAGCGTTGACTCCCTTCTTGGAGAGTCTGTACAACACCCCGTCGGCGCAATGCCTTGTCGCATGGGAGGCCCAGCGCATCCGCGATGCGCGTGGGGGACGGCCACCGGCGCTGCGCCTGCACGACCTCGGCAAGGTGATCGATCTGTTCCGCTCGACGCACTTCCGTGAGGGCGACGACGATCCACCACCCGCGCCGTTGCCCGTCTACGAGTACACGCCGCCGCCGGAGCCGCCACCGGCATCGGATGCCCCGGCCGCGCCGACCACGTCGCGGTCGCCGATCCCCAACTTCCCGACCCCAACTCCGACACCCGCACCGGTATCGGCTCCGGCGATCTCGTCGTCGCTGTAGTACGCGCCTTTGGGTCGGAGTGCGGGAGGGTTTCCCAACCAACGGGTTGACTGGGCACGCTAGGGTGGCCCCATGACTGACACAGGCGTCAAGACTGGCCCTCTCGCGGGCGTAAAGGTGATCGAGCTCGGCGGCATCGGTCCCGGGCCACACGCGGCAATGATGTTGTCCGACTTGGGTGCAGATGTCATCCGGGTGCGTCGCCCCGGCGGGCTTGCCATCCCTGCCGAGGAGAAGGATCTGTTCCACCGCGGCAAGCGCCTGGTCAACCTGGACGTCAAGAAGGACACCGAGGCGCTGCTGGCGCTCGTCGACAAGGCCGATGTGCTGCTGGACCCGTTCCGGCCCGGTGTGTGCGAGCGCATTGGGATCGGGCCGCAGGAGTGCGCCAAGCGCAACCCGCGCATCATCTTCGCCCGCATGACCGGTTGGGGCCAGAACGGGCCGATGGCGGAGCGTGCCGGACATGACATCAACTACCTGTCGCTGACCGGAGCCCTGGGGTCCATGGGTTACCGGGACCGCCCGCCGATGCCGCCGATGAACTTGGTCGCCGACTTCGGCGGTGGCTCAATGCTTTTGGTGCAGGGGATCCTGGCGGCGCTGTACGAGCGGGAGAAGTCCGGCAAGGGGCAGGTTATCGACGCCGCGATGGTCGACGGTGTCAGCCAGCTCGCCCAGATGCAGTGGACGATGTACAACAACGGCCTGCTGTTCGACGAACGGGAATCTGGGCTGCTCGACGGTGGCGCGCCGTTCTACGGCACCTACGAGACCTCGGATGGCAAGTACATGGCGGTGGGTTCTATCGAGCCGCAGTTCTTCGCGATCTTGGTGCAGGGTCTGGGGCTGGACCCCGACAGTGTGCCGTTCCAGCTCGACAAGGCGCGGTACCCAGAGATGCGCAAGATGTTCGACGATGCCTTCAAGGCCAAGACACGCGACGAGTGGACCGAGATCTTCATCGGTACGGACGCCTGTGTGTCACCGGTGCTCACCTGGGGCGAGGCCAAGCAGGACGCACACCTGAGGGGGCGCGACACCGTGGTCGATGTCGATGGTGTGACCCAGGCGGCGCCCGCTCCCCGGTTCTCGCGGACTCCGAGCGGTCCTATCGAGGCGTCGCCGAAGGACACCACTGAAATCGCCGATATCGGCTGGTGATCTAGGCAGGACTATTAGTACTGGGTACTGATAGTCTCACGCAAAGCAACGACGCTACGAGGAGACCCGAACCGATGTCCCGTGCCCAAAAGAATGCTATGCCCGAACTTTCTGGGCCCGAGGTGACTGCTCCCGTGTACACCGGGCCGGAGTGGATGGGTAAGGCCAATTGGCATTCGGTCGCCGAGACCTACCTGTTCAAGGCATTGGGCAAGCCCGGTCTCTTCGCGATGACGCAGGCGATGTTGGCCGTCAATCGCCGGTTCCCGCAGTTTCTGCTGAACCGGCGATACGACGGGACGGAGCGGCTCATGGGCTGGGTGCCCGGCGTGCGCGGGACCCGCACCGAGCGCGTGCAGCTGCCGAACTGCCCTGCCGAGTGGACGTGGAACACCAAGAACGTACCGGGGCACAGCTCATCAAGTGATGCGCCGGTGGTCATCTACTTCCACGGGTCGGCATTCATCGCACTGGGCATCAACAGCCACCGCCCGCTGGTCAGCCATATCGCGCGTGACTCCGGTGCGCGGGCGCTAAGCGTGGGGTACCGGCTGTGCCCCCGCAATCTGGTCGAGGATGCCGTCGCCGACGGTGTCGATGCGTACCGGTATGTCCTGGATCAGGGTGTGGATCCGGACAACATCGTGCTGGCGGGCGATTCGGCCGGTGGCTTCCTGGCGGCGATGACCGCGATCGCGGTACGGGACCAGGGGCTGACTCCGCCCGCGGGCTGCGTGTTGATATCGGCGGCTACCAGTAATGATATGGAGCCGAAATACGCTGCAGGCAAACGTGTTGGCGATGCCATGTTCCCGGTGAACTTCTTGAAGATGATCAACGACGTGTTCCTGCTGCGCAACGGTGCGCGTCAGCCGGGGCCTTGCCCGGCCGACGCGGACCTGACGGGTCTGGGGCCGTTCCTGTTGCAGGTGGGCTCGCAAGAGGCATTGCGGTCGGACTCGGAGTTGCTCGCGGAACGCCTTGTCGCCGCCGGTGTTCCGGTGCGGCTGCAGATCTTCGATCGCGCCATTCACGTATTCCAGGTGTTCGCGCTGTCCAACCCCGATGCGCGGCGTGCCGTCGCCGAGATCACCGATTTCATCAAGATCCTCCCGGGACTGGCCAAGGCGCGGCAGCGTCCGGACACGGCTGCGGTGGGACTAGGCTCCTAGCCTCGCCAGTCGGGCTATTGCCTCGTCGATTACTGCGTCGCGTTTGGCGAAGGTGAACCGCACCAGGTGATTCCATTGGCCCGCGTAGGCGTCGCAGAAGGCGCTTACCGGAACTGCCGCCACCCCAACGGCTTCCGGGAGGCGCTGGCAGAGCTCTGCGCTGTCGCTGAACCCGAGAGGCCGCGGGTCGACGCATACGAAGTACCCACCCTCGCTGCGGTGCACCTCGAAACCCAGCCCGGCGAGAGCATCGGACAGGCGATCGCGCCTGCGCTGCAGCGACCCCCGCAAGTTCTTCACCCACGCTTGTTCGGTGTCGAGTGCTACCGCAATGGCGGGCTGAAAGGGTCCACCGCCGACGTAGGACAGGTATTGTTTGGCGGCCCGCACTCCTGAGATCAACTCTGGTGCGCCACAAGCCCAGCCAATCTTCCAGCCGGTGCAGTTGAATGTCTTGGCGGCACTGGAGATCGTCACGGTGCGATCGGCCATCCCCGGCAGGCTGGCCATCGGCGTGTGGGTGCGCCCGTCGAACAACAGCCGTTCATAGACCTCGTCGGAAATGACGATCAGGTCGTGTTCGACGGCGAGTGCGGCGACCCGTGCCAGCTCCTCGTCGGTGAAGACGGCGCCGGTCGGGTTATGCGGTGAGTTGATCACCAGCGCCGCCGTCCGGGGAGTGATCGCGGCGGCCAGCGCATCGAGGTCCAGCGCGAAGCCGTCCGCGTCGGGCACCAGGGATACCGGCACCAGCGTGGCACCGGCCATCGCCACCACCGCCGCGTAGGAGTCGTAGTAGGGCTCGATGAGGATGACCTCCGAGTCGGGCTCGACGAGCCCGAGTAGCGCCCCGGCGATTGCTTCGGTGGCGCCGACGGTGACCAGGACCTGAGTGTCCGGGTCCAGATCCTCCCCGTACCGGGCCAGCCGGTCGGCGGCGATGGCCCGGCGCAGCTCGGGAATGCCCGGGCCGGGCGGGTATTGGTTCATTCCGCTTGCGATGGCTTCGCGTGCGGCCTCCAGCATGGCGGGCGGGCCGTCCTCATCGGGAAAGCCCTGTCCCAGATTGATCGCGTCATGTTGGACGGCCAGCGCCGACATCTCGGCGAAAATCGTGGTGGCGTATGGCCGCAGCCGCCTGACGGTCCTCGGCTCCACGGTCGCAGCCTACCGCCGGTTCTAGCAGCTGGGCGGTTCGAAGGACAGGTCGGTATCAGGTATCGGGCAGAAGTAGTGCGTCAAGCCGGGGTTGTCTCGGTCGCGGTTGTCCACGAAAACCTCCACATCCCGGTCGGCGCTGTATACCCGGTAATAGGTGGTGGTGTCCTCGAGGAAGAAATTCGCGACGATGGTCACCAACTCGGCCCCGGTACCCGCGGCGCGGGCCTGGCGCATGCAGTTCAGATAGTTGGGCGGGATCTCATGCGCCGGCGGCAGCATGCGCAATCGCCCGCAATAGTGCAGTGGCGCGCGTTGTTCGAAGGCGGCGTCTGGGCTGGTCTGCTCGGGCTCGGCCTGCGCCGGCGGCGCAAGTCCGGCCGCACCGATCGCCAGGGTCGCGAGCACCACGAAGGGCCATGTAGGCATGGCCCCAGACTGGTTGGCTCCGGTCCCGAGCGTGCGGATTTTGGTGGAATCTCGTCAGAGAGCACCGGAAACCGCACACTCGGCTGGGGCGCCACCCCCAGGTGAAGTACGCCGCGCAGCCCTCCCAACCAACGGGTTGGGAGGGCTGCGTACCGCCGGTGCGGTGTCCTGGTCTAACGTAGGGCTGTCTCGGTGAAACTGACCCGGAGTCAATCCGGGTGCAAACGCCGCGGCGCTTGCACCACATGCCCCATACGCACCTCCCTATAAGGACGTATACCCATGACTGAAGCATTCATCTACGAGGCCATCCGCACACCGCGCGGTAAGCAGAGGGGCGGCGCCCTCAACGAGGTCAAGCCGCTGAACCTTGTGGTCGGCCTGATCGAAGAGATCCGTCGCCGCTTCCCCGATCTGGACGAGAACCTGATCAGCGATGTCGTGCTCGGCGTCGTGGCCCCCGTCGGCGACCAGGGTGGCGATATCGCTCGCACCGCGGTGCTGGCCGCCGGCCTGCCCGACACCGTCGGTGGCGTGCAGCTCAACCGCTTCTGCGCCTCCGGCCTGGAAGCCGTCAATATCGCGGCCCAGAAGGTCCGTTCCGGTTGGGACGACCTGGTGCTCGCCGGTGGTGTGGAATCCATGTCGCGCGTGCCGATGGGCAGCGACGGCGGCGCCTGGGCCTCGGACCCGGCCACCAACTACGACGTGTCCTTCGTGCCGCAGGGCATCGGTGCCGACCTGATCGCCACCATCGAGGGCTTCACCCGTGACGATGTCGACGCCTACGCCGCCCGCTCGCAGGATCGCGCCGCGGCCGCATGGTCGGGCGGTTACTTCGCCAAGTCCGTTGTGCCGGTGAAGGACCAGAACGGTCTGCTCATCCTGGATCACGACGAGCACATGCGCCCCGGCACCACCGCCGCGGACCTGGGCAAGCTGAAGCCGGCCTTCGAGGGCCTCGCTGCTCTGGGTGGGTTCGACGATGTGGCACGCATCAAGTACACCTACGTCGAGAAGATCAACCACGTGCACACCGGCGGCAACAGCTCCGGCATCGTCGACGGCGCCGCCCTGGTGCTGGTCGGTTCCGAGGAGGCGGGTAAGTCACAGGGCCTCACCCCGCGTGCCCGGGTCGTGGCCACCGCCACCACCGGTGCAGAGCCGCTCATCATGCTGACCGGCCCCACCCCGGCCACCAAGAAGGCGCTCGACCGCGCCGGACTGACTGTGGACGATATCGATCTGTTCGAGCTCAACGAGGCCTTCGCCTCCGTGGTGCTGAAGTTCCAGAAGGATCTGAACATCCCGGACGAGAAGCTCAACGTCAACGGCGGTGCCATCGCCATGGGCCACCCCCTGGGTGCCACCGGCGCCATGATCACCGGAACCATGGTCGACGAGCTGGAGCGCCGTGGCCTGCGTCGCGCGCTGATCACGCTGTGCGTCGGCGGCGGCATGGGCGTAGCCACCATCATCGAGCGAGTCTGAGCCGGATAAGACAAGAGGAGCCAGAACCAATGAGTGCAAACACAATTCAGTGGGATAAGGATGCCGACGGCATCGTCACCCTCACCCTGGACGACCCCAACGGCTCGGCCAACGTGATGAACGACGACTACAAGCAGTCGATGGCCGCGGCCGTCAAGCGCCTTGTGGAAGAGAAGGATTCGATCACCGGCGTGGTTATCACCAGCGCCAAGAAGACATTCTTCGCCGGTGGTGACCTCACCAAGATCATCCAGATCCAGCCCGAGCACGCCCAGGAGGCCTTCAACGAGGTCGAGGAGATCAAGAAGGATCTGCGCACGCTGGAGACCTTCGGTCGTCCAGTCGTCGCCGCCATCAACGGCGCCGCCCTCGGTGGTGGCCTGGAGATCGCGCTGGCCACGCATTACCGGATTGCGGCCGATGTCAAGGGATCTCAGATCGGTCTGCCCGAGGTATCGCTGGGTCTGCTGCCCGGTGGCGGTGGCGTCACCCGCGTGACCCGCATGCTCGGCATCCAGAACGGCTTTGTCACCGTGCTGGCGCAGGGCACCCGGTTCAACCCGACCAAGGCCAAGGAAGTCGGCCTGGTTGACGAATTGGTCGGCTCCGTCGACGAGCTGATCCCTGCCGCCAAGGCGTGGGTCAAGGCCAACCCCGAAGCCGTGCAGCGCTGGGATGTCAAGGGCTACAAGATCCCTGGCGGCACCCCGGCCACCCCGGCGTTGGCGGCCATCCTGCCGTCATTCCCGTCGAACCTGAAGAAGCAGCTCAAGGGTGCGCCGATGCCGGCCCCGCGGGCCATCCTGGCCGCTGCGGTCGAGGGTGCTCAGGTGGACTTCGATACGGCCAGCCGCATCGAGAGCCGCTACTTCACCAGCCTGACCACCGGCCAGGTCGCCAAGAACATGACGCAGGCGTTCTTCTTCGACCTGCAGACCATCAACGGCGGCGGATCGCGCCCGGAGGGCATCGCTGCGACGCCGATCAAGAAGATCGGTGTGCTGGGCGCGGGCATGATGGGCGCCGGTATCGCCTATGTCTCGGCCAAGGCCGGTTACGACGTGGTGCTCAAGGATGTCACGCTGGAGGCCGCCCAGAAGGGCAAGGCCTACTCGGAAAAGATTGAAGAGAAGGCTCTTTCGCGCGGCAAGACCACCGCCGAAAAGTCCGCGGCACTGCTGGCCAAGATCACTCCTGCCGCCGATCCCGCCGATCTGGCCGGTGTCGACTTCGTGATCGAGGCGGTCTTCGAGAACACCGAGCTCAAGCACAAGGTCTTCCAGGAGATCGAGGATGTCGTGGAGCCCAACGCACTGTTGGGCTCGAACACCTCCACGCTGCCCATCACCGGGTTGGCTGCGGGTGTGAAGCGCCAAGAGGACTTCATCGGTATCCACTTCTTCTCACCGGTCGACAAGATGCCGCTGGTGGAGATCATCCGGGGCGAGAAGACCTCCGATGAGGCGCTGGCCCGCGTGTTCGACTACGTGCTGGCCATCAAGAAGACCCCGATTGTCGTCAACGACAGCCGCGGCTTCTTCACCTCGCGTGTCATCGGCACCTTCGTCAACGAGGCCGTCGCCATGCTGGCCGAGGGCATCGAGCCCGCGACCATCGAGCAGGCTGGCAGCCAGGCCGGGTATCCGGCTCCGCCGCTGCAGCTTTCGGATGAGCTGAACTTGACGCTGATGCAGAAGATCCGCAAGGAGACCGTCGAGGCCGCCAAGGCCGCCGGCCAGGATGTGCCGGAGGATCCGGCGGGCCGGGTCATCGACACCCTGGTGGAGGCGGGCCGTCCGGGCCGTCTGGGCGGTGCCGGCTTCTACGACTACGTGGATGGCAAGCGCACCGAGCTGTGGCAGGGACTGCGGGAGACCTTCAAGACCCGCAATGGCGCCGATCCCGCCAACCCACCGCTGCAGGACCTCATCGAGCGCATGCTGTTCGCCGAGGCCCTCGAAACGCAGAAGTGCTTCGACGAGGGCGTGCTGACCTCGACCGCGGATGCCAACATCGGTTCCATCTTCGGTATTGGGTTCCCGCCCTGGACCGGTGGCGTGCACCAGTACATCGTGGGTTACCCCGGCGGCAAGGCTGGGTTCGTTGCTCGTGCAAAGGAATTGGCCGCCAAGTACGGCGATCGCTTCAACCCGCCCGCATCGCTCTTGGACGCGTAGACAGGGCTAGAACGAACCCCTCAGCCGCTCACCCTTCGGGGTGGGCGGCTGAGGTCGTTTCAGGGGGCGCTGACGAGTGATCGTGGATCCAGAATCGTCGTGAGATTCCCAGTAGGCGTCGGTATCGGGGCCGAAATGCCTTGTGGATTCTGCAGATTTAGAGGCGGCCGCCAGAAATAGTTGCCCCGCGGACGTGGCGTGCGCCACAGTATCGATCGCCGAGGGGGTGGCACACAAATTTATCCGGTGATCCCGTAGGTTCTCTGATGACACTACAAACATAGTTATTGGTTATTCGCGTACCCAGAGATGAATTAGCAGGTCATAGGGTATTTCTAGACGCAAGTTATATTTGCTGGGACTGGGTTACCGTAAGACTTTCAGTAAGTTGCTGTAACTTGATGTAGCGGGACGTTACCCACAGTTCACTAGCTATTTCTTTCACGTAACGTACCTTTGCGAGATATTTATTCGCTACGCTGCGCGCGATGAGTAATATCTTTGCCACTCGCAATGCGGCAGGTAAATCGAATTTGGTTCGGCTCGTATCCAAGATCGCTGGACGGGGATAGGGACGATGGTTGCACTCGGAACGATCCACGATTGGCGCCCCAAGCCCGGGACCGTCATCTCTTGGAGCGCTTCGCCCCATGCCCGCGAGGTCGCGGTACAAGCGCCCGCCAGTGCCGTTCCGCCCAGTTACCAGCAGGCGCAGCACCTGCGCTCGTACCGGGAGCTTGCCCGCCAGGACCGCGAGATGGGCCGGCTCGGGATCGGTGCCTGGGACATCCCGGGTACGTGCG
This sequence comes from Mycobacterium sp. NPDC050853, assembly GCF_040653875.1. Lineage (NCBI taxonomy): Bacteria > Bacillati > Actinomycetota > Actinomycetes > Mycobacteriales > Mycobacteriaceae > Mycobacterium > Mycobacterium sp. NPDC050853. The sequence goes on along the minus strand of NZ_JBFAGW010000006.1, from coordinate 181,744 downwards.
ATATCGACGCCATGACCGCGGCCATCAACGCACACCTGCGGCGACATGACACCTACCACTCGTGGTTCGAGTTCGATCCTGAGGACCGAATCGTCCGGCACGCGATCGAGGACCCGGAGTCGATCGACTTCGTGCCCCAGGACCATGGACTGCAGGGACCCGATGAGATCCGTGCGCACCTGCTGCGCACCTCGGGGACGCCGCTCACGTGGGACTGCTTCACGTTCGGCGTGATTCAGCGTGCGGACCACTTCACCGTGTACCTGAGCGTGGACCATCTGCACACCGACGGGATGTCTACCGGAATCTTGTACGTCGAGATCCAGCTGATGTATGCCAGCCTCCTGTACGGGTCGGCCATGCAGCTCCCGCCTCCGGCGGGCTACCTGGAATTCTCCGCTCGCGAGCATGCGCACAACCAGGCCATGAACCTCTCCTCCTACGAGGTGCGGGCCTGGATCCAGTACGCGCAGGACAACGGCGGCACCCTGCCCGACTTCGCGCTGCCGCTCGGGGACCGGTCGGTGCCGAACGTCGGCGGGATGGTGGCGGCCCAGTTGATGGACGCCGAGGAAACGGTGGCATTCGAGAAGGCATGTGAACAAGCGGGCGTGCGCTTCAGCGGTGGCGTGTTCGCGTGCGCGGCCTTGATCGACGGCGAGATCACCGGCGCCGATACCTTTTACGGCATTACCCCCTATGACACTCGCAGCACCGCGGAGGAGCAGCTGTCCGCGGGCTGGTACGCGAGTTTCATCCCCTTCGTCGTCGACATGTCGGACGGATCCTTCGCCAGCGTCGCGAGATCCGCACAGAAGTCGTTCGACGAATGTCAACCCCTGGCCAAGGTGCCGTTCGAGCGGGTGCTGGAACTAGCCGGCCCGGAATCCGGGCTGACCGCTCCTGAGTACGTAGTGCCGATGGTGTCCTTTCTGGACGCGCGCAAGATCCCAGTCAGTGCCGAATGGGATCGCATCAATGGTGGAATCTTCGGGGACAGCCGATCTTCTGACCAGGTCTGTATGTGGGTCAACAGGTTTGAGAACGAAACAAACCTGACTATCTCATTCCCCGACAACGCCGTCGCCCGTGAATCTGTGTCGCGCTATCTCGAAGTAGCACGCCTGGTTTATCAGCGTGTCGCGCAGTCACAGTTCGTTTCCTGAAACCGCGGCGTTGCGGCCGCACTATGCAGCATTGAACAGCAGTGAAAGGTGGGCATTGGCATGAGCACAAGCCTCGATATTGCGGTGAATGGAACCAGCTCACCGGATTTCGACAACGTCCGGCATGCGTTCGCGTTGAACTTCCTGGAGAACGACGAGCTGGGCGCGGCCGTCGCGATCTGGGTCGACGGGGAGCTCGTCGTCAACCTCTGGGGCGGCTGGGCTGATGAGGCCCGCACCCGTCCGTGGACGGAAGACACCTTGGCGCCGGTGTATTCCGGCACCAAGGGGTTGATGAGCACCTGCGTTCACATGCTCATCGAGCGCGGTGTGCTCGACCTGCATGCGCCGATTGCCCGGTACTGGCCCGAATTCGGCCAGGCCGGTAAGGAATCCATCACGGTGGCCATGGTGCTCGGGCACCGCTCGGGTGTGATCGGACCGCGCACCCGGTTGACGCCCGAGCAGGCCGCCAACTGGGACGAGGTGTGCGAGCACCTCGCCAGGGCGGCACCTTGGTGGGAACCCGGGACCGCGCAGGGCTACCACATGGCGACATTCGGGTTCATCCTCGGCGAGGTCGTCCGTCGCACCACGGGGCAGACGCTTGGCGAGTTCCTGCGCACCGAGATCGCCGAGCCGTTCGGGCTTGACGTACATGTGGGATTACCCCATGGCGAGCACCACCGCTGCGCCGAGATGGTCAACAAGCCCTTCCTACGCGATGTCTTCCGCGGAGCGCCTTCGGAATTCGATGCCATGAGCGATCATCCGCTGTCCGGCCCGCTGATCTCCGGCGACTTCATCCCCGACGACGAGATCGCCCGGCGGGATATCGGGTTGTGGCGGGCACTGGAGTTCCCGGGCACCAATGCGCATGTGTCGGCGCTCGGCCTGGCCACCTTCTACAACGCCATGGCGCGCGAGAAGCTACTCAGCCGTGAGCACATGAATCTGGTGCGGGTGTCGCAGGGCGGGTTCGATCCCGACGTCGTGCTGGGACCGCGGGTGGCCAACCATGGATGGGGCCTGGGCTACATGCTCAACCAGCGCTGCTATGCCGGGCCAAATCAGAAGATCTTCGGACACGGCGGATCTGGCGGTTCCTACGCATTCGTCGACCTGGAGCACCGTATCGGGTACTCGTATGTGATGAACCAGTTCGACGTGACCAAGGCAGATGCCGATCCTCGCAGTGTGCGGCTTATCAACGAGCTCTACACCACGTTGGGGGTGGCGCCGGCGGGAGAGTCGCTATGACGGCGACAATCCCAGTCACCGGTTCCGTCTTCGGGACTGCCAGGGCCAGTGCCCATCTGGATTTCGTCGACCAGGCATCTTTCCTGGGCGTGCGGGCCACCGAGATGTCCACACTGGGACAGATGGTCTGGATCTACGAACGTGATATCGACACCGACCGACTGCGCGTATTCCACGCCAATCTGGGACGGGGACTCTTCGGGCGGCGAATCGAACGGTCTCGCTTGCCGTTCGGGCGCCATCGCTGGGTGCTCGATCCGTTCTGTCACCCGATCGACGTCGAGCTGGCACCGCTGCCACGGGCCGAACTGCAGGATTGGGTGCACCGGCATGCGCAGTTGCCGATCGACCCCGAGTACGGCCCGGCCTGGCGGTTGGGCGTGGCTCGATTCGCCGACGGCGCCACCGCGGTGAGCCTGGTGGTCTCGCACACCATCGCCGACGGGGTGGGCATGTGCCAGGCCATCGCCGATGCTGCCAACGATGCGGATCTGCCCCTGGGGTACTCGATACCGCGGTCGCGCAAGCGGTTCCGCGGTGTGAGCGAAGACTTGCGGCGTACGTGGCGGGATTTGCCGGAGGCCGGCCGGGCCTTTCGTAAGGCCACCAAGATGATGTCTGCGCGGCGCCAAGACATCCGGCATGCCGCGCTGCCCCCACAGTCTTCCCGTGTCGACCAAGTGCCGGCAGCCACCGTCTACCTGGACGAAACCCATTGGGACACACATGCGCGGGGCCGCGGAGGCACCAGCAACTCGCTTGTGGGCGCTTTCGCGGCGCAGCTCGCCACGAAGCTTGGCCGGACCGGGGAAGACGGCAAGGTGACGCTGTCCATGCCGGTGAACGAGCGCATCGAGGGCGATGTCCGCGCCAACGCGATGACCTCGGTGATGTTCACGATCGACCCCGCAGATGTGTCGATCGATCTGCGCGGTATCCGCAATGCCACCAAGCAGGTGCTTTCCGGTCTGCGTGATGAGCCCGACGAGAAATGGGCGCTGCTGCCGCTCACTCCATTCATCCCGCGCGCGGCCGCACGGCGGCTGGCCAATGTGGCGTTGGAGTACAACGATTTCCCGGTGGGCTGCTCCAACGTGGGGCCGCTGCATTCCGATGTGAACCGGCCCGACGGCACTCACGCCGACTACGTCTTCTGCAAGCTCGCCGAGCAGCGGGTGCGCCCCGATGAGGTGTTGAGCACTTACGGGCAGTTGTTCCTCGCCTCGGGCCGGGTCAACGGTCAGGTCTTCGTGGCGGTCGTCGCCTACCAGCCCGGAATCGTCGAATCACGGGCAGAATTGACCGCGTACCTCTCCGAGACGCTTGACGACTTCGGCCTGCGCGGTGTGATCGAGTAGCCGTGGCGGACAACACAGGTGGTATCTACGGACTGATCGCTCGGATCGTCCGGAAGGCTCCTGTCGTCGTCATCGGGTTTTGGATCGGGCTGGCGGCGGTCTTGGCTCTGACTGCGCCGTCGCTGCAGAAGGCCATCGAGGATCATCCCGTCGATCTGCTGCCCAAGGATGCTCCCGTCATGGAGACCACCCGGCAGATGGTCGAATCGTTCCAGGAGTCGGGTGCACAGAACATCCTGCTGATCGTCCTCACCAACGAGAATGGGCTGACCCCAGCGGACGAACAGACCTACCGGATTCTCGCGGCCCGAATGCGCGAGGACACCCGTGATGTGAGCATGGTGCAGGACTTCATCACCAAACCGATGCTGCGCGAGATGATGTCGAGTACCGACGGCAAGGCGTGGTATTTGCCGGTGGGATTGCAGGGTGAGCTCGCCACGCCCGAATCCGGTAAGGCCTATGTTGGGGCCTTAAAGATCATCAAGGACGCCACCGAGGGCACCACCCTGAAGGCCTTTACGACGGGGCCGACCGCCACCGTCGGGGATCTGACGGTGGTGGGAGAGCGTGACCTGCATAAGGTCGAAATCACCACGGCTGCTTTGGTTCTTCTCATCTTGCTGATCGTCTACCGCAATCCGGTGACGATGATGCTGCCGCTCGTCGTGGTGGGTGTTTCGCTGGGTATCGCCCAGGCGGCCGTCGGGGGACTGGCGCAGATGGGTCTGAGCATCTCGAATCAGACGCTGACGTTTATGACCGCGATGATGATGGGCGCGGGCGTCGACTACGCGGTCTTCCTCATCAGCCGATATCACGAGTACGTGAAACAGGGCATGGATTCCGATGGCGCGGTGGCCGCCGCGTTGGAGTCGATCGGCAAGGTGGTCGCGGCGTCGGCAGCGACGGTGGCGGTGACCTTCCTGGGGATGGGCTTCACCAAGCTGGGCATCCTGTCCACCATCGGTCCCGCGCTGAGCGTGTCCATCCTCATCGCATTCGTGGCCTCGGTGACCTTCCTCCCCGCGGTGCTTGTCCTGGTGGGGCGTCGGGGCTGGGTGAAGCCGAGAAAGGCCTATGCCAACAAGATTTGGCACCGTTCGGGCATCAACATCGTCAAACGGCCGGGTACGCACCTGGCGGTGAGCCTGGTCATTCTGATCATTCTCGCCACCTGCGGTGCGATGGTGAAGTTCGGCTACGACGACCGCAAGAACCTGCCGGCCTGGGCCGACAGCAACCAGGGTTATGCCGCGATCGAGAAGCACTTTCCGGTGAATTCGACGCTGCCGCAGTACCTCTACATCAAGTCGCCCCATGATCTACGCACCCCGCGCGGGCTGGCAGACCTGGAGCAGATGGCCGCGCGGGTGAGCCAGGTTCCCGGTGTCGACAAGGTTCGTGGAATCACCCGTCCGACCGGTGAACCGCTTGAGGAGGCCAAGCTGTCCTTCCAGGCCGGTGAGGTCGGCGGGAAGCTGGGCGATGCCTCGAACCTGATCGACGCCCGGACGACGGACCTGGACAAGCTCGCGGCGGGCGGACATACGTTGGCCGACAAGCTTGGTCAGGTACGCGACTCGGTGAAGAACAATCTGGGCACGGCGCGCGCACTGGTCGACGTGCTCGCTCAGCTGCGGGGTAGTGGAAAGACCGGCACGCTGGCTGATCTCGATTCCGTGGACAAGCTGGTGATCAGCATGCATTCGTTGGGCGACGCCATCGAGTCGAATGCTCAGAGCTCCAGCGAGGTGTATGGCTGGATCGAACCCGTCGCACGTGCTCTGGTCGGCAATCCGGCCTGCGAGATGGACGCCGCGTGCCGGTCCTCGAGGGAGGAGATGAACCGGTTCCTGGAGACGAAACAGGATGGGACCAGGGACAGGATCGTCGAACTGGGGCGTGAGCTGAAGGCGGTCGACAACGATAAGCAGATCACCTCGACCATCGCCAAGCTGCGCACGGCGTTGAACTCCATCGACACGAACCTGCGCAGGCTCGGTCTGGCCGACACCTACGGCATCCAGCAGAAGTTCTCGGAGGTCCTCACCGGGGTCAACTCGCTCGCCGACGGCAGCGGGCAGCTTGCCGAGGGTGTGCAGATGCTGGTGGACCAGACCAAGCAGATGGGCGGCCAGCTGGGCGACGCGTCCACGGTTCTGGTTGCCGCCAAGCGTGATGCCGCACCCGGATCGATGTCCGGGTTCTATATCCCGCAGCAGGTGCTTACCCAGGAATCTTTCAAAACTGCTGCGGCGGCGTTTGTTTCCGCGGACGGGCATGCGGTGCGCTACCTGGTGCAGAGCAACCTGAACCCGTTTAGTCCCGAGGCGATGGATCAGGTCCGCGCCATCCAGGATGCCGCACATAGCGCGCAGCCCAACACCACGTTGTCCGATGCATCCATCTCGATGGCGGGGTTGTCGGCGATGTACAACGATATCCGCAATTACTACAACCACGATCTGCGATTCATCATCGTGCTGACGGTGATCGTGGTGTTGCTGATCCTCGTCGCGCTGCTGCGGGCCATCGTCGCGCCGCTGTATCTCATTGGCTCGGTGATCATTTCGTATGCCTCGGCGGTGGGCATCGGGGTGATCACCTTCCAGTTCATCGGTGGGCAACCGTTGAGTTGGAGTGTGCCCGGGATGGCGTTCATTGTGCTGGTCGCCGTGGGCGCCGACTACAACCTCCTCTTCATCTCGCGTATTCGCGACGAGTCGCCCGACGGCATCCGCTCTGGTGTCATCAAGACGGTCAAATCGACCGGTGGCGTGATCACCTCTGCCGGAGTGATTTTCGCCGCATCGATGTTCGGTCTGCTGATCGGCAATCTGCAGTCGATGGTCGAAGCGGGCTTCATCATCGGCATGGGTCTGCTCCTGGATACCTTCCTGGTACGCACCATCACCATTCCCGCCCTGGTGGTGCTGTGTGGACAGGGGAACTGGTGGCCCTCGGCGATCGTGGAACCCTGGTTCCGTCAACGATTCTCGCGGTCGAAGGCGAAGCCGGATGCTGCCGAGGAACAAGAACCCGACGCGGAGTCCGAACCGATCAGCGCCGAGTTGCCACCCGAGGAGCCGCAGACTTCCGTTTCCCGCGAAGTCGAGCTCGTAGGCCGTCGATGATGACGGCTAGCCCGTCCTCAAAGTCTGCATCGAAGTCGGGTTCGTAGAGCTCGGAAAAAGCCTGTGCCACAGTGGGATACGTGGTCATATCCACATGCGCCCGCATGTTCTCCTCGCTGTAGGGATTCGATTCCGGATACTCGAAACCGTCGCGAGTCTGCTGTTCGATGGTGAATCCGATGGTGTAGTGAAAGATCGTTGGCGTCAGTCGCGCGGCATCGCGCAGGGTGAACCCGGCCTTCGTCATCACGTTGAGCATGGGTTCGGTCATGTCGGCGGCCTTTGCGGTGGCGGTACCGGCGAGAATCCGTGCCCCTTGGTGATAGCGCAGCATTTCGCGGCGTAGCGCGCGGGCGCCCTCGGTGAGGAATTGATCCCACCGCGGCGTCGAGAGATCGAATTTGTTTACGGCGTCGCCGAACATCGCGTCGGCCATCGCATCGACGAGGTCGCGGCGGTTCTTCACATGCCAGTAGAGCGCGGGTGCCTGGACGCCCAAGGCCGCCGCGACGGACCGCATGGTCAGGTTCTCGGCGCCGTGCCGGTCCAGCAGGACGAGGCCGGCGCGAGCGATGGTTTCACGATCGAGGGACACATTGACACCTTAACAACGTTAAAGTAAATATGGTTGTAATACCTATAACGACGTTAAGGAGTGTCATGACCGAGCATGCCGTAGTCATCGCAGGTGGCGGGCCGACCGGACTGATGCTGGCCGGTGAACTGGCCCTCGCCGGTATCGATGTCGCTGTCTTGGAACGTCGAGGCAGTCACGAGGAGGCGGGCTCTCGTGCAGCGGGGGTGCATTCGCGCACCATCGAGGTGTTCGATCAGCGCGGTATCGCAGACAGGTTTCTCTCCCAGGGGATGACCGGTCAGGTGACCCATTTTTCGGGCATCTTCATGAGCATCGAGGATTTCCCCACCAGGCACCCGTACGCGTTGGGTCTGCTTCAGCACTACACCGAGAAAACGCTCGCGGCCTGGATCGCCGAACTCGGGGTGCCGATCTATTACGACGTGGAGGTCATCGGATTCAACCAGGACGACGCCGGTGTGAACGTAGAACTTGCCGATGGTCGCGCGATGCGCGGGCATTACCTGATCGGATGCGATGGCGGGCGCAGCACCATCCGTAAGGCCTCGGGGATCGGATTTCCCGGCCATGACCCGTCCTGCTCGGCGATGTTGGTCGATGCCGAGATCACCGAGCAACCGCTCGAATTCGGACTGCTACGCAAGCCGGGTCAATCCTTCCTCGGCATCTTGCCGTTCGAGGAGGGGTGGTGCCGTCTGGTCTTCAGCACGGACCTCTCCCGGCTAGGCATCGAACCGACCTTGGCGGAAGCCAAGGAAGCGCTTATCGCCATTGCAGGAACTGATTTCGGCATTCACAGCCCGCGCTGGATGTCCCGGTTCTCCGATATGACCCGACAAGCCGACCGATACCGCGACCGACGCCTGTTCCTGGCCGGAGATTCCGCGCACATCCATTTCCCGTTCGGTGGGCAGGGACTCAACACCGGAGTCCAGGACGCGGTGAATCTCGGCTGGAAGCTTGCCGCGGTGATCAAGGGAGAAGCGCCGGACTCGCTGCTGGACACCTATCACTCCGAGCGCCACCCGGTGGCAGAACGGGTACTGCATAACACCATGGCGCAGACGCCGTTATCCGATGCGGGCCCCCGCATGGACGCGCTGCGCGATATCGTCGCCGAACTGCTTGCCATGGACGAGCCGCGTAAGCGGATTGCCGGAATGATGAGCGGCCTGGACATTCATTACGGGCTGGGCGAGGGGCACCCGCTGCTTGGCCGCCGCATGCCGGATCTCGATGTGGCGACTGCGGACGGGCTGACCAGGGTGTACCCCTTTCTGCACACCGCCCGCCCGGTGCTGCTCAACTTCGGGGCGCCGGGGCAGCTGAGCATCGACGGGTGGGCGGACCGAGTTCAGCTGATCGACGCCAAATACACCGGTATATGGGAACTTCCGGTACTGGGCGAGGTTGCGGCACCGGACGCCGTGCTGGTGCGGCCCGACGGGTACGTCGCTTGGGTGGGCGACGGTTCCGATACGGGTCTCGCCGAGGCGCTGACTCGATGGTTGGGGCCGGGCGTCCGGGCGTAGTGTGGCCCAGGTGGCCGAGACACTGCAGTTCGGAGCTTTCATCCCGCAAGGCTGGCGCTTGGACCTGGTAGGCATCGCACCCGAGCATCAATGGGATGTCATGCGCGATCTGGTCCGCTATGCAGAGGACGGTCCCTGGGACTCGGTATGGGTCTACGACCACTTCCATACCGTGCCGGTACCCACCGACGAGGCGACCCATGAGGCGTGGACGCTGATGTCCGCCTTCGCCGCCGTTACCTCGCGGATCAAGCTGGGGCAGATGTGCACGGCGATGGGATACCGAAACCCGGTGTATCTGGCCAAGGTCGCCGCGACGGTAGACCTCATCTCGGGCGGGCGCACTCAGATGGGCATCGGCGGCGGCTGGTACGAGCACGAGTGGCGCGCATACGGTTACGGATTTCCCGATGCTGCCGAACGCCTCGGCAGATTACGCGAAGGGGTCCGCATCATGCGCGATGCCTGGCGGGACGGTCGCGTCACCCTGGACGGCAGGTATTACCAGGTATCCGATGCGATTGTGGCGCCCAAGCCACTGCAGCGGGGCGGAATTCCCCTGTGGATTGCCGGCGGTGGCGAGAAGGTGACGTTGCGGATCGCGGCGCGCTATGCCCAGTACACCAACTTCGGACAGACGCCCGAGGAATTCGAGCACAAGTCGAAAGTGCTTGCGGGGCACTGTAAGGATGTCGGTACGGACTTCGATGCGATTGTCCGGAGCGTCAACGTGAACGTCGTCATAGGCGCCGACGATGCCGAGGTCGCCGACCGGTTGGCGGCCATCAAATCGCGGCTCGTCCCGGTCATCGGCGAGGACGTGGCCGAGGTGATGGTGGGCAATCTGGCCGAGACGGCCGGGACCCCGGAACAGATCGCCGAGCGTCTGACGGAGTTCCGCAACCGCGGACTGGGATATGCGATATGCAATTTTCCGGAGGCCGCCTACGACCGTTCCGGAATCGACTTGTTCGTACGTGAGGTCGTTTCTGCACTGACCTGATCGCCTTGAACAAGCGTGGAGTTGCGCGAGCGGCTGCAGCGGTAGCCCACCTTGTTTACACAATTACTAGTACCGTAAGTTACCGGCATGCCTGCACTTCAGTCCGTCGATGAAACCTTCCTGGCCACCGCTCCGGTTGTAGTCAGCGAAACCATCTCAGTTCCGCTCTCCGCCGACGCGGTGTGGCGCGAGCTGACCAATGACACCACCTTGCGGTGGCTGGCTCCCGGCCTTCGGGTGATCTGGGGCAGTCCCCGGGCCGGTGTCGGCGCCGTCCGCCGGATCGGTCCGGTAGTCGGACCGAAGGCGCACGAGAAGTACTTCCTCTGGGAGGAGGGTCGGCGCAAGGCGTTCTATATGGTCAAGCCCCCGCTGCCGCTGCCCGGACTACGGGCGTTCGCCGAGGACTACGTGGTGACACCGACCCCCCAGGGCTCCGAATTCACGTGGGTATGGGCGATCGACGGTTCGGGGCTGGTGCGCCATGTGGCGCCGGTGGTGCGCGCCATCGTGGGCTTCGGGATGAAACGCACCCAGCGGCACCTCACCAAACTTGCCGCGGCCGGAAGGTAAGCAGCCGCCCGTAGAGTGAATTCGTGCGCGCGGCAGTCCTGCTCTCGGTGTTCCTGTTGGTGGCTGCCTGTGCGCCGGTCGGTCCCGGGACGGACGTCGCGGCGACGAACCCTTGCGATGTGGGTCAGTACTGGACGCGTTACTACAACAACACCGATCAGTCGGGCACTGCGGTGCTCGCCAGATGCGAGTACTCAGTCGGCGGGCACTTCACCGGATCACCCGCGCCATGGGTTAATGCCGACGGATTCTCGGTCGATGCCACCGGCTCGATCCGGTTTCCGGTGGCGGGTGAGTATCGGATCGCCTCGATGAGCGGTGGTGTCGTCGCGCGCGTGTGGCTCGATGGCGAGCAGATCTTCGATCACGCCGACACCCGCGACTGGGGCACCGACCTTGCCACGCGGAACGTCGAGGCCGGTGTGCACACCATCCGGGTCAGCTTTCTCAATGCCGGCGGCCCTGCGGTACAAGAGTTCTCGGTGTCCCAAACGGCGCGCGGGCCGGTATCGACGAACGGTAACTATTTCGCGGCCAACTCATTCCTGAATCAGCCTCTCCCGCCGAACCCGCCGGTCGACCCTCGGTCGCCGTATTGGGTTGCCGCGCTGCTGAACAATCCGAGTATCAAGACCATCGACGTCAACGAGGACATCTGGACCACTGCGGTGTATCACGCCCCCGCGGGCACTCCCACCCGCGCCGTCACCGTCCGCAACAGTGGGAAATCGATCGACGTCCCGTATCTGCCGCACTACCGACCCACGCAGGACTCTGACGCTCACATCGCGATCATTGACGACACCAACGGATGTGAGTACGAATTCCAATCCTTCGCAACGGAATCCATGTCGGCGATCGCCCAGGCCACCTATCGGGTCGACACCGGATCAGGAGGACATGTCAGTGGGCCCGCACATTCGGGAGGCGAGCTGTCCTATCTCGCGGGGCTGATCACGCCGGAAGATGTGCAGGGCGGAGTGATCGATCATGCACTGCGGTTTGCCATCCCCATCAATGCACCCACCTATGTGTATCCGGGTACGCGCTCGGACGGCACGGTCCCGGACGGGGTACCGGAGGGGATAAGGATTCAGCTTGATCCGTCCCTCGATCTGCGAACGTTGAATCTCAGCCCCTTTCAACGAATGGTCGCGACGGCGCTGCAGAAGTACGGGGCGTTTGACGCGGACGTCGCCAAGAGCTTCTCGCTGACGGCGCGAAGCGTGATCGACGGCACCCGGTACCCGACCCATATCGAGGACCTGCCCAGGGAGTTGATCGGGCAACTTCGGTTCCTGACGCCCTCGATCAGCTCGACGGATATCCAGCTCGACACTGCCGACGACGGGGTATGTAAACAGCAACGGTAATCTGGCTACGCCCGTACCCTACTTTCGATGCAGCGAACCCTTCGCGATCATCGAGTTGGAGAGTCGTAGTAGTGAACCAGCATCTCGCTGATGACAGGCTGTCGCAACGCGCGGTGGCCGCCTACGAGTCGTTCCTTGCGACAAAGAAATTCGGGGCGCTGGACGGCCTGCGAGCACTGAGTGTCCTCGCGGTGATCTGGCACCACACGTCCGGGACGCCCGGTCCGCGGATCTCGCAGAGCGGATTCATGGGCGTCGATTTCTTCTTTGCGATCAGCGGCTTTCTCATCACCACCTTGCTGATCCGCGAACGTGATCGCGCCGAGTCTATATCGCTGCGAAACTTCTACGCACGCAGGGCGTTACGCATATTCCCGCTGTACTACGTGGTGCTGATGCTATACATCGTGCTGGTGTTCGCCACCGAGCGCGGTACGGCAAAGGGTGAGCAATTCTTCGGGAACTTAGCGGCCTTCCTGACCTACACCGTCAACTGGTTTGTCGATCTCACCAGCGGTACCTCGGTGCCGTTCTATTTTTCGTGGTCGCTGTCCACTGAGGAGCAGTTCTACCTGCTGTGGCCACCGCTGTTGGTGGGTGCTCTGGTTGTGGGCAAGGGGCGAATCTGGGCACCGCTCACCGTGCTTTTCGCTTTGGCGTCGGTATCCGTCTGCGCCGGCATCTTCCTGGACACTGAGCTGCTGCCCTGGCGCATGCTGGCGAGCCTGTCATTGCCCATCCTGCTCGGCGCGGCCTTCGCGATTGTCGTGAACACCCGTCGCGGCTACGCCGCGGTCGCGATGGTGCTGGGTTGGTGGTGGTCGGCCCCTGCGGTCTTTGCGGTGATGATCGCGGGACTGTGGTGTGGCGCCCCGTCATGGTCGATCCAGATCGTGATGGCCGTTGCCGTTACCGCCGTCACTATCCGCGAGAACACGCTGATGCATCCGGTACTGACGTGGCGGCCCCTCGCGTTCATCGGCGTGATCAGCTACGGCATCTACCTGATGCATATGTTGTGCGCCAACGTCGTACGCCGGCTTGTGCACGAAGAGCAGGGACTGGCGCTCTGCGCTGGCACGGTTGTCCTCGTCATCGCCGTTGCCTACCTGAGCTTCCGGTACTTCGAGACGCCCTTGCTGCGGATCAAGCGCCGCTTCGAATCACCCGCCGAGCAGGCCGGCGACGAACTCTCCCGGGCTCAGGACGAGCGTTGAGTGCTCAACCGATCGCAGGCCCCAACAAATCGTCGGCGTCGGTTATCCGATAGCCGTAGCCCTGTTCGGCCAGGAACCGCTGCCGGTGTGCCGCGTACTCGGCGTCGAGGGTGTCACGGGACACCACCGAGTAGAAGTAGGCCTGCCCGCCGTCGGCCTTCGGCCGCAGCAGCCTACCCAGGCGCTGCGCTTCCTCCTGGCGTGATCCGAATGTTCCCGAAACCTGTACGGCCACAGCGGCTTCTGGAAGATCGATGGAGAAGTTAGCGACCTTGGACACCACTAGGGTCGCGATCTCTCCGCGCCGGAACGCGTCGTACAATTGCTCACGTTCGGCGTTCTTGGTGGAGCCCTGGATCACCGGGGCGTCGAGTTCGGTCCCTAGTTCGTCGAGCTGATCCAGGTAGGCGCCGATCACCAGCGTCGGCACCCCCGGGTGGCGGGCCAGGATCGACTTCACCACATTGATTTTCGTGTGGGCCGTCGAGCACAGCTTGTACCGTGCATCGGCCTCGGCGGTTGCGTAGATCATGCGCTCGTTCTCGGTGAGGGTTACCCGCACCTCGATGCACTCGGCGGGGGCGATCCAACCTTGCGCCTCAATGTCTTTCCACGGCGCGTCATAGCGTTTGGGGCCGATGAGGCTGAACACGTCGCCCTCGCGACCGTCCTCACGGATGAGGGTGGCGGTGAGTCCGAGGCGGCGCCGCGACTGCAGATCCGCCGTCATCCGGAACACGGGTGCGGGCAGCAGGTGCACCTCGTCGTAGATGATCAGCCCCCAGTCGCGGCTGTCGAAGAGCTCCAGATGGCGGTACTCACCCTTGGTGCGCCGGGTGATCACCTGATAGGTGGCGATGGTGACCGGGCGGATCTCCTTGCGCTCGCCGGAGTATTCGCCAATCTCCTCCTCGGTCAACGAGGTTCGTGCAATGAGTTCACGTTTCCACTGGCGCCCGGCCACGGTGTTGGTGACCAGGATCAGGGTGGTTGCCTGTGCCTTCGCCATGGCGGCCGCACCCACCAGCGTCTTGCCGGCGCCACAGGGCAACACCACGACCCCGGAGCCGCCCGCCCAGAACGAGTCGGCGGCCATCTGTTGGTAGTCGCGTAGCTCCCATCCGTCCTGCGCGAGGCTGATCGGGTGGGCCTCGCCGTCCACATATCCGGCGAGATCCTCTGCAGGCCAGCCGATCTTGAGCAGCATCTGCTTGATGCGACCCCGCTCGCTGGGGTGCACCTGCACCGTATCGTCGTCGAGACGGGCGCCGAACATGGGGGCGATCTTCTTGTGTCGCAGCACTTCTTCGAGCACGGCGCGGTCGAGGCTGACCAGCATGAGCCCGTGTGCCGGATGCTTGACGAGCTGTAGGCGTCCGTACCGTGCCATCGTGTCGACGATGTCCACCAGCAGTGGCTGCGGCACCGCGTAACGGGAGAAGGTGACGAGCGCATCGACGACCTGTTCGGCGTCGTGGCCGGCGGCGCGGGCGTTCCACAATGCCAGCGGCGTGATGCGGTAGGTGTGTACATGCTCGGGTGCACGTTCCAGCTCCGCGAAGGGGGCGATCGCCTGGCGCGCCGCGTTGGCCTGGTCGTGATCGACCTCCAGCAGCACGGTCTTATCGGATTGGACGATCAGCGGTCCGTCGGTCATTCGATCCAGCCTACTGACCCCCGCCGACACGCCCATTTGTGGCGGACACGTGCGATACAGAACCGCCACCGCGCGGCGTGTCGGCGCCTTAGGAGGGCGGTGATACCGCGGTGATGCGATGGATCGCGAAATCCCGGATGCGCCCCGCGGCGGTGTCGAAGGCTGACAGCTGCCCACCCCGCACGCTGATCGGGTTGACCACCCGCGAGGACGCCACCCCGGCCGGGTCCACGTATCCGATCAACACGCTGGTCTGCGCCTTGGCCGACTGCTGCAACAGCGCCACCGCATGCGACAGCTCGATGCGGACACCGCTGTCGCGATCACCGACAGCTCGGATGGCCTTGATCACCGCGGCCGCAGCGGGCTCGCTGAGCACCGGTGGTGTCCACCCCATGCGATGTGGCTGCGGCGTCACCCGGGCCCGGTGCGCACGCAGCTCCACGATCGTCCCGGTGGCGTCCTCGGCAGCGGGGGCGAACCCCGCCGAGCGCAGTCCGGCCACCAGCTCGGCCAACGGGGCCAACGACACCGCGACGGTCGGGGCCAGCAGCCGCAGGCCCAGATCCTCGGCCAGATGCGACGACATCACCTGCGTCAGCAGGGCGATGTCGTCGCAGCGCAGGAACGAGGTGGCCACCCCGGCGCGCAACTGCCCATGCCGGCGCGCCACATCGTCGATGAGGTATGTCAGTGACTGGGGGACAGGGGTTTTCGATCGTGAACTGAAGAAGCTGTGCAGACCCGTCGCCGTGCGTCCCGAGTCCAGGGAGCGGCGGATGCTGCCCTCGCTCACCCGAAAGACGCTGGCCGCCCCCGCCGATTCCAGGTCTGCTACCGCCGACAGATCCAGTTCCAGCTCGCGGGTCAGCGGACCCGGAGCCACCACGGTGAGGTCGGCCTGCACCAAGAAGTGATCGATGGGCGCGGGCAGCGCCTTCTCCATCGCGGCCAGCGTGGCCAACTCGTTGCCGGCGCTGTCCAGGAAGACGCGAACAGGTGTCGGTAGCGCGCCACGTCCGATCACTCCTAGCGTCGTCGCCTCGAGCAGCAGGGCCGTTACCGGTTCCACACCTAGCCGAGTACCCCAACGTGGACGACGCCACCGCATCACCCGGGACGCCTCCTCGGGCTGCAACCCGTGCCCGGGATCCAATTCGCCGAGGATCTCCAGCAGCAGCTTGCGGTCATACGGTGCCGCCGTCGAACGC
Source organism: Mycobacterium sp. NPDC050853 (assembly GCF_040653875.1). Taxonomy (NCBI): domain Bacteria; kingdom Bacillati; phylum Actinomycetota; class Actinomycetes; order Mycobacteriales; family Mycobacteriaceae; genus Mycobacterium; species Mycobacterium sp. NPDC050853. The sequence continues at coordinate 165,659 of NZ_JBFAGW010000006.1, read as the reverse complement.
AGCGAATCCGACAGCGCCGCAATCGGTTTGTCCTCGCTGGTGCGTTTGCCGATCAGATCGGGCCGCGCCGCCAACATCAACCAGGCCGTCATCAACCGCAGCCAACGGGACGCTGCCGACAGCTCCACGAACCGATCGGCCTGGACGGTCGGCGCCCAATGCCAGCCGTCGTTATCGGTCTGGATATCGGGCTCGCCCAGTGCGATCAGCTCCGCGGCGGCCAGCACCTCCAGCAGCAGTCCCATGCGGGTGTCATCGATACCCGTCGCCTTCGTGAGCCGTTTGACCTCGCGCACTCCCAGGCCGCCGCTGCGCAGCTGCGGTGCGGGGTTGACGCCGAGCTCGTCGAGCAGCAGTCCCACCTCGCGCAGCAGATCCAGGGCGGCGCCGGCCGCGGCAGCGTCGGCCTCGGGCTTGGTCGACGTCGTCGTCTTCGTGATCGGGGGCTGTAGCCGGTCCGGCTCCTCGCCGCGCAACAGCTGTGCCACGGATCGGGGCAGCAGCACCGTCTCGTCGTCGATGCGCTGCAACAGGCCTGCGGACAGCAGCCTCCGTACGGGTCGGTCCGGAGGGGCGTCCGGGGCGGCATCGCGGGTGCGACCGATGGGGGACCCCGCGATCAATGCCTGCAGCAGCTCCATCTCGCGGCCATCGGCGATCTCTAGCGCGGCACGCGCCTCGTCGAACGCGTCGGGGGTCTGCTCGCTGATCACCTGCCCAACCACCCAGGGCAGACCGAACCGGGTCTCTGCCGCCAGGTGCAGCTCGCCATCGCCCCACACCAGTGCGAGGTCACGCAGCCGGTCCAGGGTGGCGCGTACCTGCAGTTCCGTGGCGCGCCCGTCGACCAGGGCAAGCACATCCGAGAGCGGCACGCCGGTGACCTCCGCACGTGCTACCAGCAGCGCATCCAGCACCGCCAGGGTCAAAAAGTCCAGGTTGTCGGAGGCTGCGCGCACCGATTGGCGTGACAGCGCACGGCTCGCCAGCGCCGCCAGCGAGCCGGGGGGTGGGGATGCCAAATCGGGCCGCAGTCGGACCAGCTGCACCAACTGTTCATCGGTCAGTTGGTGCAGCCAGGTAACCAACGCCGCGTCATCACTCATCCGGGCATGATCCTCTTCGCGCACGCGCTCATCGGCGACCAGCGTAATCGCGGGTTGGGTTCGCCGTCGGCCCCCCGGCCTGCCACAATGACTTTGTGGCTGACAAGAAGCAGTACGTCGACAACGGCTGGCCCGCGCATGTGGACGGCGAGCACGCGGTGAGCGAGCTCGCGACCGACCGCACGGGAGCGCTATCTCCGTTCGGCGACATCGAGTTCCCGGTGGAGTCTGTGCCGTACGTGCACCCCGTCACGGTCATCAATAAGTAACAGGGGCATGCCCGACCGCCTGTCGCATATCGACGAGCACGGGTCCGCGCACATGGTCGATGTATCGGCCAAACAGGCCACCGCACGCGAGGCCGTCGCGGCGGGACGGTTCGTTACCACCCCCGAGGTTCTGAAACTTCTCTCGGACGGCACGCTCCCCAAAGGTGACGCCATCGCCACCGCTCGGCTGGCGGCCATCATGGCTGCCAAACGCACCAGCGAGCTCATCCCGCTGTGTCACCAGATACCGCTCACCGGCATCGACGTGGATTTCGAGATCGGGGCTATCGAGGGTCCCGCCGACGTAGCGGGGTCCATCCACATCACGGCCACTGTGCGCACCAACGACCGCACCGGGGTCGAGATGGAAGCGCTGACCGCCGTGACGGTCGCCGGTCTGACGCTGCACGACATGGTCAAGGCGGTGGACCCGGCATCGCGTATCGACGACGTCCGGGTGCTGCGCAAAGAGGGCGGCAAGACCGGAACATGGACCCGACCGTGAAGTCTGCGCGGGTGATCGTGGCCTCGACCCGTGCCGCCGCCGGTCTGTACCCCGATAAGACCGGGCCCCTCATCGTCGAATGGCTCAGTGCGCAAAATTTCCGCGTTGAGGAACCGGTCGTGGTGCCCGACGGCGATGCGGTGGGGGAAGCGATCGGGGAGGCGGTTTCTTACGAGGGAGTTCGGCTCGTTGTCACCACCGGCGGTACCGGGCTCTCACCGACCGATGTCACCCCTCAACAGACCGCCGCGCTGCTGGACTACCAGATTCCCGGTCTGGCCGATGCCATCAGGCGCTCCGGGCTGCCTGCCGTGCCAACCAGCATCCTGTCCCGTGGCGTGTGCGGTGTCGTCGGCCACACGCTGGTGGTGAATCTGCCCGGCTCCACCGGCGGGGTGCGTGACGGGCTGTCGGTACTCGGCGGAGTGCTGGACCATGCGCTGGACCAGATCGCCGGGGGTGATCACCCATGAGCGCCGCCGTCACCAGTGCGCTGCTGACCGCGGAACGCATCTCGCTGATCGAGCACGAGCAGCTCGTCGATCATGAATCTGCTGGAGCCACAGTCGGATTCGTGGGCAATGTGCGCGATCATGACGGCGGTAAGACGGTGCTGCGGCTGGAGTATTCGGCGCATCCGTCGGCCCAACAGGTGCTCGCCGATGTGGTGGAACGTATCGCCGCTGAGGCCGAGGGCGTGCGTGCGGTGGCGGTGAGCCACCGTATCGGCGCGCTTACGGTCGGTGAGGCGGCCTTTGTCGTGGCGGTGAGCGCCGACCACCGTCGTCAGGCATTTGCCACCTGCCAGCGCCTCGTCGATGACGTGAAGGCGGCGCTACCGGTATGGAAGCACCAGTTCTTCGCCGATGGCAGTGACGAGTGGGTGGGCTCGGCCTGAAAAATCGGGGCTCCGGTTGGGGTTTGATACCTAAAAACCCAGATCAGGGCACTACTGTTCCGTTGAGTGCATTAACTTCCATAGTTCATGAGCACTGTCGCGCAGCCGAAACGCTCCGATGTGGCGCCCGCGCCCGAGATCTTTCCGCACCCCGGTAGACGCCCTGCCCGCCCGGCCGAGGATTCCTTCCATGTCCCGCCCGACGGCTTCGGTGATACGGCACCGGGAACGGTGCTGCATGCCCGTCCTGTGGATGTCGGATTCCTTGGGGTACTTCGCCAGCGAGTGACCGCCTGGCAGCTGCTGTACCGAACCACCGATCCGCACGGCGCCCCGGAAGTCACCACGACGACGGTGCTGGTGCCAGCGGCGCATGACTCCGCCAACCCACGCCTGCTCGGGTATCAATGCGCGATCAATTCCAGCCAGCGAACTTGCTTCCCGTCCTACTGTCTGTTGCAGGGCGCCCGGGGGCCATTCGCCAACCCGCAGATCGAGCTGTTGCTGATGGCGGCCGCGCTACGCCAGGGGTGGATCGTGAGCGTTGCTGACCACGGCGGGCAGCCGGGACGTTATGTTGTTGCGCGCCAACCCGGTTATCACGTGCTTGACGGATTGCGTGCCACCCTGGCCTTCTCCGAACTGCGTCTCCCCGCCGGCACGGCGATCGGACTGTGGGGCTACTCCGGTGGCGGACTTGCCAGTTCGTGGACCGTGGAGATGGCGCCGGGCTACGCGCCGGAACTCAATATCGTGGCCGCGGCGCTGGGTTCACCGGCCTCCGACCCCAGCGCTATCCTGGAGAGGACCAACGGCGGCGTGTTCGCGGGTCTTGGCATGGCCGCGATCTCGGCATTGCAGGACAGCTATCCGGCATTGGATTCCATGCTGCGTGAACATCTTTCGCGCAAGGGTGCAAAGATCATGATGACGGTGCGCGGTTTGTCGACCGGTCAGGCGATTACCCGCTATGCACTGCGGAACTTCGACAGATATCTCGACCGCCCGTTGGCCGAGCTGATGGCGCTACCCGATATCGCCGCCATGAGCGAGGACCTGCGCCTGGGCAAGGTAGCGCCGACCTGTCCCGTGTATCTCTACACAGCGGTGCGCGATCAGCTTGTCGGTATCGCCGAGGTGGATCGGCAGGCCGAGTTCTATCTGGCTAACGGCACGGATGTCACCTATCGGCGCGATCGGCTGAGTGAGCACCTGTCGCTGGTGGTGCTGGGGGCACCCTTGGCGTTGCGGTGGCTGACTCAGCGGCTGGAAGGCATGGTGCCTGAATCCGGTACCAGCACTGTGACATCCATGCTCGCCTCTCCGTCCGCGCTGTGGACCATCGCCGCGATATCGGCGTCGGCGGCCCGCGTACTCGCGGGCCGCCAGCTGTAGCTCCTTAGGCCCGTTCGGCGATCACCGTGTACACCGGGACGTAGAGCAGCTGATCGTCGACATCCTGTTCGAGCCGGTCCAGTCTTTCGGGGTCTCCGCGGTAGGTGCCGCGAATCGCGTTGAGGAACTCGGCCTTTGGCGCCGCCATTGTGGTCGGGTTCAGCTGCAGCACGGTCCATCCATTGGCGGGTAGCACCTGTTCGATCTCCTCCGCCTGCAGCGCGTTCTGGAACGGCGTAGGCACGCCATGCACCTTTCCCTGTGCGAAACACCAGATATACCAGCGCGCTCCGGGGCGGGTGGCAGCGTGGAGGGCGGACGCGTACTTCGCGTTTCCTTCCACGTCGAAGCAGTGGTACACGCCGCTGTCGATCACGGTGTCGAACCTTCCGTCCCAGCCGTCGAGCTTGGTGGCGTCGGCGACTTGGAAGTCAACGGTGACGCCGGCTGCCGCTGCCCGGCCCTTGGCTTGTTCGATCGCCGAAGGGGCAAAGTCCAGTCCCGTGACGTTAAAGCCTTGCTGGGCAAGGTAAATGGCATTATCGCCGAGGCCGCAGCCGATATCCAGGACGTCTCCGCGGACCGCGCCGAGCAGGGCCAGCTCCTTGATGCGGGGTTTGGCCTCCTTGGAATCCCACGGGATGATGGGTCCGTTGTCCTTGACGCTCTCTCGGTATAGATCCTCGAACGTGTTCTGGGTTGGTGCGGTCATGACTGTTCAGCCTCTTTCTGCGACGATGTTGAAGAACGGCATGTGGATCAGGTCGTCGTCCAGCTGCTGGAGACGCTCGAATGTCTTCTGTGCTTGTTCGGCTACGCCCGGCAGCTGATACCGCTCGCGCATCTCGGCGGGCATCTGCTCGGGGTCGATACCGGCCAGCGCGGCACCGATGAATGCCACTCGAGATCCGAGATATGTTGTGCTACCGAAGTATTGGATGTTCCAGTTGGCTTCGGCCAATACGCTCTTGATCTCTTCGGGATCCTGCACACCGAACGGCATCGCGATGCCGTTCACGGTGCCGTCGCCAAAGCAGGCGATGAACCAGCGCGCGCCCGGCCGGGTGGCCCGGTGGAGTGCGGCGGCGTACTGCTGATGGTCTTCGTGGTCGAAACAGTGATACACGGCGCTGTCGATCACGGTGTCGAACTTTCCGTCCCAGCCGTCGAGCTTGGTGGCGTCGGCGACCTGGAGGTCGACGGTCACGCCCGCGGCGGCGGCGCGTTCCTTCGCCTGTTCGATGGCGGAGGGGGAGAAGTCTAGGCCGGTGACCGACAGGCCTTGTTGGGTGAGGTAGATCGAGTTCTCGCCGAGACCGCAGCCGATGTCCAAGACGTTGCCGCGCAGCGCACCATATGCGGCGAGCTCCTTGATTCGAGGCTGCGCGTCCCTGATATCCCAGGGCACACCCGCGGCCGGGGCGCCCTCGAACATGGGTTTGCCGTTGTAGACCGCTTCGAATGCTTCGTGGCTCGGTACGTCTGGGGGAGTGGTCGATGCCGTCATGGAGACCAAGGTACGCCTAGAATCCGGGACGTCAACCCCCTTGACAAGGCGCCTACCATTCCATCCGAAAGGGTTACCGTGCAACGAAAATCGCCCCGGCCGTCAGGGCCGGGGCGATTTTCGAATGCGTGAGTTAGCGCTGCGCCAGGGCGAGGATTGCGTCGCTGGCCTTGACATCCTGCGTCTGCATCGCGAAGACGATGTCCTTCAGGTAGGACACTCCGCGACCATCGGAGGGGGTCACATCGGTGGTGCCGGGAGGCAGGTTGTTCGGATCGGGCAGATGACGAACAACACCCGCGATCGACTCGGCGTTTGGCACGCCGTTCGCGGCCACCGGACCGGCGTCGAACGCGGCTTTGCCTGCGGCGAATCCGATGTCCGCGGCATCCGGGACACCCGCAGGAAGCGGAATCTCGGGAGCAGCGGCGGGCTCGGGTGCCGGGGCGGGCTCGGCGGGTGCGGGGCCGGACTGGAACTCGTACGGCAGGACCTGATCCTCGGCGGCGGGAGCCTCAGGAGCGGGCGCCTCATCGACGACGGGGGCCTCAGGTGCCGGGGCGGCGACGAAATCGGGGGCCGGGGCCTCCTCGGCCGGAGCCTCGGGCTCGGGTGCCGGGGCGGGCTCGGCAGGTGCGGGGCCGGACTGGAAGTCAACTTCCTGGGCCTCAGGGGCGGGCGCCTCTTCGGGTGCCGGGGCTTCTTCGACTACGGGAGCCTCGGGCGTCTCGGCGACGAACTGCTCGTCCGCCTCGGGGGCCGGACCGGGTGCGGGTGCGGGCTCGGTGGCCTGCGCCTCATGGTGCGCGGCAGGGGTGATGTTCGCGGCAGGAGCGGTCCGGGGGGTGGAACCGGAGAGGCCACGGCCGCAGACCGGCCAGGCGCCACGGCCTTGGCCTGCGAGCACCTTCTCGGCGATCGCGATCTGCTGTTCCTTGCTGGCCAGGTGAGCGGACGGGGCGAACTGGCCGCCACCGCTGTTGATCCAGGTGCTGGGCGAGAACTGCAGCCCGCCCTGGTACCCGTTACCGGTGTTGATGGCCCAGTTGTTCCCAGACTCGCAGCGCGCGACCTGATCCCACTCGCCGTCGGTGGCTGCGTTGGCCGTCGCGGCCATCATCAGACCGCCACCGACAAGGCCTGCACCTGCTACTGCGACCTTGGCCGCCTTAGCGCCCGCCTTGGTGGGCTTACTGTGCCGTCCACTCATATGTCCGTCGTGTTCCTCTCTGTGACGCACCTGCGAAGTGAGCTGTCGGGTTCGAGCGAGAGGTCGCCCGGCCCGGTTTCCCGGGCTTCACCCCAAGAACCAGTGAGGTTCGTGCTGGAGATCGAGATCTCCGGCGGTTGGGTTCCCCGCCTCCGTCCCTTGATTTACCGACGAGGTGCCATACCCGAGGGACGGAGCTCGGTGCGCGGATATGGACTTCGAATGACCGTACGTGCCCATGCGCGTCTCGTCATGTTGGACATTTCACGGTGTTTCGTCCACGGCGGGGTGGGTTTATTCCCGCCGCGGACGAGGTCTGTGCAGGTTGATGCGTAGCTCCACCGTCCCGTGTCCACGCCGTGACCCGACTGTGACCTGAGGTGGTGTGTCGCATATCACGAAATTTCCTGGAGATCTCTACACGCAACTCTCAGAGTTACCTTAGAGCTTCCTTAAGAAGCGGTTGTGCCAGCGCACTTCTACCCGCCAGCGAATGGAGGCAGAACATCCACGACAGCCCCCGATTCGGGCCGGTCGGAACGGTCGCGGACCGCCACGCCGTCATAAAGAAAGGAACAACGCGCCAAAACGCGTTCCAGTTCCGTCCCGCTCGCGGCCAGATGGCGGGTGAGATCGTCGAAAGACGACCCTGCGGGGAGTTCGACGATCTCTTCCTGCCGACCCGCCGCGGTCGCGGCGGCGGCGAAGTATCGGATTCGGATGCTCACCTAGCCGCCGATCGCGCTCATGGGACGATCCGGCTGCAGGAAGGTTGGGTCGTTGATGCCGTGGCCCGGCTTCTTCGCCCACATGGCTGCCTGCCATGCCGATACCACCGCGGCGTCGTCGGCGCCTGAGCGGAGCAGTCCGCGCAGGTCTGTCTCGGTGCTGGCGAACAGGCAATTGCGTACCTGGCCGTCAGCCGTCAGTCGAGTGCGGTCGCAGTCCCCGCAGAACGGCCGTGACACGGACGCGATGATTCCGACCGTAGCGGGACCCCCGTCCACCAGCCAGCGTTGCGCCGGGGCGCTGCCGCGGGGTGCCGGATCTTCGGTCAGGGCGAATTCGCGGCTCAGCGCGGCATGGACCTCTTCGGCCGTCACCATCTGGTCCCGGCTCCAGTTGTGTTCGGCGTCCAGGGGCATCTGTTCGATGATCCGCAGCTCGTATCCGTGGTCCAGGCTGAACCGCAACAGCGAGACGGCATCTTCTTTGTACTGCCCGGGCGTCAAAACCGCATTGAGCTTTATCGGTGTCAGCCCGGCGGCAGTGGCGGCCTCGAGCCCCCTGAGGACATCTGGCAACCGGTCCCGACGGGTGGTCGCGGCGAAACGGTTGGTGTCCAACGTATCCAGTGACACGTTGATGCGATCCAGTCCGGCATCCCGCAGTGCGGTGGCCTGACGTTCCAGGCCGATGCCATTGGTGGTGAGCGCGATGTCCGGCCGCGGTGCGAGGGCCGACACCGCCGCGACGAGCTTCGCTATATCCCTATATATCAACGGCTCCCCGCCGGTGAACCGGACGCTTCGGATCCCCAGCTGGGTTACCGCGATACCGATGAGGCGAGTGAATTCGTCAGCGGTGAGCAGTGCGTCGCTGCGCAACCAGTCGAGTCCCTCTGCGGGCATGCAGTAGGTGCACCGCAGATTGCACCGGTCCGTCAATGACACTCGTAAGTCAGTGGCGACCCGGCCGTGGGAATCGATGAGCGGGGTCATATTGCCAGCGTAGCGGCCACTTGCGCGGTCCGAGTAGGATGACCAGTCACCGCGTCCTATCTGGGGCGCGTTAATTATGTGAGGTGAGTGCAGTGCCAACCGGCAAGGTGAAGTGGTACGACGCCGAAAAGGGCTTCGGCTTCCTGTCGCAGGAGGACGGCGAGGACGTCTATGTCCGCTCCTCGGCGCTGCCTGCTGGAGTGGAAGGTCTCAAGGCCGGGCAGAAGGTCGAGTTCGGCATGGCCGCCGGCCGTCGCGGGCCGCAGGCATTGAGCGTCAAGCTGATTGACCCGCCGCCGACGGTGTCCAAGCCGCGCCGCGAGAGCGCCGGCCCGGTCAATCACAAGCACACCACCGACGAACTGCACGGGATGATCGAGGACATGATCACCCTGCTCGATGGCACGGTGCAGACCGAGCTGCGCAAGGGGCGCTACCCCGACCGCAAGATCGCCCGCAAGGTGTCCGAGGTCGTGCGCGCGGTCGCTGCCGAGCTGGACGCCTGACCTGACGCCCGTCCGCGCCGAGGATGTGATGGCGGCGCTGGACGCCATGGGTGATCCCGACCGTGCCAAGAAATCGGCCCGGTTCTTCAAGACCGGGCCGGGTGAATACGGCGAAGGTGACGTCTTCATGGGTGTGTCCGTGCCGGCTCAGCGCACGCTGGCGCGGCAGTTCCGTGGCATCGGGCGCAATGAGGTGACGCGACTTCTGGCCAGCGGGGTACACGAGCACCGATTGACGGCGCTGATCCTCGCGGTCTGGGAGTTCGAACATGCCAAGGGTGCGCAGCGGCAGGACTGGGCGGACACCTATCTCGAACAGGTCCGCGCCGGCCGGGTGAACAACTGGGATCTGGTCGATTCCTCGGCTGAGCAGATCCTTGGCGAATGGCTTGTCGGCCAGGACTATTCGCTACTGCTGGAGCTGGCCGCCGAGGACGACCTGTGGCGTCGACGGGTGGGTATCATCGGCACGTTCGCCTTCACCAAACGCGGTGATGTGCAACCCCTGCTTGCCGTGGCACCTTTGGTGATCGAAGACCGTCGTGACCTCATCCAAAAGGCTTACGGCTGGATGCTGCGCGAGGCCGGAAAGCGTTGCGGCCCAGAGATACTTCTCGGGTATCTGGACGTGAATGCCGCAGCCATGGGTCGGACCGCGTTGAGCTACTCCACCGAGCATCTTGATGCCGAGGTGCGCGCGGGCTATCGCTCCCGGGGTTAGTTCTTCCAGACCGTCGCCACGGACCAGATGGCGCGCGCACGGAAGACCTGCTCGCCGAGCTCGTTGACGCCGACCGTCGGCACCGATACCTCAATCCCCACCAGTTTCCTCCCGGAATCGTTGACGGTGGGCACGGTGACTGCCGTGCGGTGATCCCGATGAATGGTCTCGTCGGCGTACTTGATCGACGGGTCTGTCAGGTCGGCGTACACCGGCTTGACCGACCACGGGCCCTTGGCGATCTGCCCATCAACCGAAAGCTGAACGGGTTCACTGCTGTTCACGGGAAGCTCGGCGATACGGCCTGGCGGGTCACAATCGGTGAGTGTCCGGTCGCAGTAGAGCAGCGGCGCAACCCGCACTAGCGTGCCGTGGGTGAACGCGCTGACCACGGGCCGCTCCTTCGGGCCTTCCCTGTACTCGCGCAGCTGCCAGGCGATGAACCCGACCATGGCCGCGGCCGTCAGCACCAAGACGACGGCAAGTGCCGCCAGCTTCATCTTCACGCGATTACCTTGCCACCCTCTTGTTCGGCCATCACCGGGCGGTTGCCGCCCAGGCCCGGAATCAGTGATGCGCCACGGAAACTGGCCAGCGTCTGCGCCAGGCCGAGGATGAGCACTGCCGACACCACGGTGAACCCCACCCACAGATCGGTGTAGATCATCACGCCGATCGCGCCGCCGAGCACCCAGGACAGCTGCAGCAGCGCCTCGGACCGCCCGAACGCCGACGCACGGGATTCCTCGGGCAGGTCGTCCTGCAGCGAGGCGTCCAAGGAGGCCTTCGCGATGGCGCTGACTCCCGAGGTCACCAGTGTCGCGAACACCACGACCGCCAGGACGCCCGCCATCGCCGCCGCCAATGCCACTACCGTCACCGCGCTGGCGCAGCGCACCACGAGCAGGGCGGGACGGCCGAGCTTGAGCCGGGCACTGGTGGCGTTGCCGGCGAAATTGCCGATGGCTGCGGCCGCGCCGATCATTCCCAGTATCGCGAGCTGTTGGAAGCCATGCGCGTCATGGGATTTAGCGACGAATGCCGGGTAGAGGGTGAGGAATCCCACCATCACCTTGATGGTGCCGTTGCCCCATAGCGCGGTGATGATGTTGCGGCCCAGTGGCTGGCGGATCTTGTCCTGCTGCTTATGAGAGCGTCGCAACAACACGGTCGGGTGTTCGCCGTCGTCGCCGTGATAGCCAAAGGTGGTGGGCACCTCACCGGCGGTTACCTCGACCCACTTCGGGATGCGCATGGATGCCCAGGCGCCCACCGCCGCGGCCGCGATGATGACGAAAAGCGCTCCGGGTAAATGAAATAGCCGAGTAAACGCGAGTTCGAAGCCCGCGGCGATGGCTCCGCCCGCAATGGTCCCGCCGACCAGGCCGAAGGTGGTGAGTCGGGAATTGACTCGCACCAGGTCGATGGTTGGGGGCAGCACGCGTGGTGTCACCGCGCCACGTAATACACCAAAGGATTTGGACAGCACCAGCATTGACAATGCGCATGGATACAACACCCAAGGCGGGAAATTGCCGCTGGCGGTGTCGTAGTTGGCGATCATGATGACCGCGAGCACGGCGCGCAGCCCGAACGAGGCGGCCAGCGCAACCCGGCGCCCGTGTTGCAGACGGTCCAGCGCGGGACCGATCAGCGGGGCGATGACAGCGAACGGTGCGATGGTGATGAGCAGATACAACGCCACCTTGCTCTTGGATTCGGCGGTGGCGGCGGCGAAAAAGAGTGTGTTGGCAAGGGCCACTGCCATCGCGGCGTCCACCGCGAAATTGGCCATGACCGGATAGGTGAGCGCGGTCAGGCCCGACTTGTCAGCACCGTCAGCGGTGGCGGCCTTGTGGAACAGCCCGTACATGCGGGAGCCCATCTCACGGCTGCGCATCGCGGCGACGCGGGTGACGGTCAGCTTCGACGGGGCCTCGTGCTCGGTCGGGGGCCGTCGCCGCGGCCGCTCACGGCGTTCTTCCCCTAAAGGTGGCAGGTAGCGGTTCGATGAGCCGCTTGCGCGAAGAGGGTCCCGCGTCGATGAGCCGCTTGCGCGAAGAGGGTCCCGGTTGGAGCCGCCCGTCGGGTAGTTGGCCATACCGGGGTGGGAGTTGGCATCGCGTGCGTCGGATTTCGGGGAATCCTGACCGCGCTGACCTGGCTGGGAGCCACTACCGTCCTGGCGCTTCCCGAACCGCGCGTAATCCGATTGTCCTCGCGCAGGCGGCCCATCCGTCTCCCGCATGTGTCGATTGTCCCTCACGGTGAGAAGATGATCAGCGATGGACATCACTATCTCCGGCCACGACGCCCTCTACAGCTGTATTGAGCAGGCGCGTACTGCCGTTATCGAGTTCAGTGGGGAGACCGTGGGCAAATACCTCGGGGCCTCCTCCGAGGACGCCGATCTACATGCGTTGACCCACCGTTTCGAGGCCGACCTGCCGGGATATCGCGGGTGGCACTGGGAGGTGGTGATGGCCGCGGCACCTGGTGCCAGGGCCGCGACCGTTAGTGAGGTGGTGCTCGTTCCCGGCACGGAGGCGCTACGCGCTCCGAACTGGGTGCCCTGGGATGAGCGCATCCGCCCGGGTGACCTGGGCCCGGGTGACTTGCTCGCGCCGCCGCCGAATGATCATCGTCTGGTGCCCGGATACACCGACGGCGGGGATCCGGAGGTCACCGAGACTGCGGGTGAGATTGGGCTAGGGCGCAAGCAGGTGCTGAGCCTCACCGGTCGCCTCGATGCCGCGCAGCGCTGGTTCGACGGCAATTGGGGCCCGGATACCGAGATGGCGCGTGCCACCCGCAGGGTGTGCCGGTCCTGCGGTTTTTATCTGCCGCTGGGCGGATCGCTGGGTGTCGCGTTCGGCGTGTGCGCCAATTCGATGTCGGCTGACGGTCGCGTCGTACACATCGAGTACGGGTGCGGTGCCCATTCGGATACGCCGCAGCCGGTCAACTCGGCAACGCCGTTGTACGAGCCCTTCGACGACGGCGTCCTGGACGTCGACGCCTGACGCCCGACACCGAGCGCGAGCCTGACGCGGAAATCGGGCACGAAAACCGCGTCACGCCCGCACTCGGCGATTAGGGACTAGGCCCCTTCCGCGGCGGCCTTGATCTTCGACAGCGAGGTCCGCATGCCCTCGAGCAGCACCTCGTCGAATACCTCGGTGCCGCCGAACATCAGGTTCTGCAGATTGGTGGAAACGGCCGACCGTTTGTCACCCAGCACCCGGCGCTCGACGATCCTGGTGCCTCCTTGTGCGGTGGGCTCGAGTTCGTAGCTCCACTCGCTCAGGTTGTCCTTGATGAACCAGGCAAGTCGCTTGTTGGGCTCGACGGCGGTCAGTACGGCCCGTGTCGGCCACACCTTCCAGCCCTTGCGGTTGTAGTTGATGACATTGGTGCCCGACTGGACGGGGCCGCGGACGAACATCTTGCGGGTCTGGGGGCTCCAGCGCGGCATGTTGTCGAAGTCGGCGATCAAACCCCACACCGTGTCCACGGGCGCGTTGATCTCGACGGCGGCTTCCAGCAGTGATGCGTTGGGCATGAGGATTCCTTCTCTTTCTGGGGTCTGACGTTGGATTCGGGCTACAAGCCGGTTTGTGCGCCGCGTGAACCGCGCCGTGCCGCGCGCACTTGCAGCAGGACGATGGTGGTGCCGAGGGCGCCGGTACCGAGCCCGGCGAGCGTGATGGGACGCCAGCCCTCGAACGCAGGGATGGTGAAGGCAAGGATGTTGGCGATCACCCACAGCACGGTGCCTGCCACGACGACCGGCCACGGATTGAGCAGTGCGGCCGGGAGCGGGGGCGGTTGGGGCGCGGGGGTGTCCACTAGATGCGCAGCATACGCACGGCGCGACGGTGGGTGGGGCGCTAGTCGGGTTTGTCCCTGTGAAAGCCCTGGACGTGCAGTAAGGTTTGGGCCGTGAGCGACCCCGATGCCCGGCTGGCCAGCGATCTGTCGCTCGTTGTCATCCGCCTGGCCCGGCATCTGAGGTTTCGTCGAGCTGAATCCCCGGTCTCCCTGACGCAGTTATCGGCATTGGCCACATTGCTCAATGAGGGCGCAATGACCCCAGGTGCGCTGGCCGCCCGCGAGCGCGTGCAGCCGCCGTCGATGACGCGGGTGATCGCCTCGCTGGCCGAGCTCGGGATGGTGGAGCGCTCGGCGCATCCGACCGACGGACGCCAGGTTGTTGTCTCGCTTTCGGAGGCAGGCGCCGACATCGTTCAGGCCGATCGCAGTGCCCGCGAGGAATGGCTGCGTGAGCACCTGACCGATTTCACCCCGGAGCAACGAACGGTGCTGCGGGAGGCGACCGACCTGTTGTCGGCGCTGGTCAATGAAAACGGTTAGCTGACAATCTCGTTAGTCTCTAAAATGATCTCCTGTGGCAGATCGCGGCGGGATATTCGTATCGCTGCGCACACGTAACTACCGGCTGTGGATCAGTGGCCAGATGGTGTCGCTCATCGGCACCTGGATGCAGCGTGTGGCGCAGGACTGGCTGGTGCTGGACCTTTCGCACGGCAATGCCTTCCTGCTGGGTGTGGTGATGGCGCTGCAATTCGGACCGACGCTGCTGTTGTCGGCGTGGGGCGGGGTGTTGGCCGATCGCTACGACAAGCGGCGAATGCTGATGTTCACCCAGACACTGATGGCTTTCTGCGCACTGACTGTGGGTGTCCTGCAGGTCACCGGGCTGGTGCAGATCTGGCACGTGATGACCGTCGCGTTTGCGATGGGTTGCGCCGCGTCGATCGAGGCGCCCACGCGGCAGTCCTTCACCATCGAGATGGTGGGCCCCGAACACCTCCCCAATGCCGTGGGGCTCAATTCGATGGTGTTCAACCTGGCCGGCATCGTCGGCCCGGCGATCTCCGGGGTGCTGATCGGGATGATCGGGACCGGCTGGGTCTTCCTGCTGAACTTCGTCAGCTTCATCGGCGTGGGGATCGCGCTGTGGCGTATGAATCCAGACGAACTGCGCACCAGCGACCCGGTTCCACCGGCAAAGGGCCAACTACGCCAAGGGTTCTCCTATGTCTGGCACCGGCGCGATCTGACGATGATCATGCTGACGGTGTTCCTGGTGTCGACTTTCGGGCTCAACTTCTCGTTGTCGCTCGCGGTTTTGGCGCGGGAGACCTTTGGTCAGGGTGCGGAGTCGTACGGTCTGCTGTCCACGTCCCTGGCGATCGGCACGCTGCTCGGTGCGACTATGGCGGCCCGCCGCACCAAGAAGGTGCGGCTACGGTTGTTCTTCAGCGCGGCAATAGCTTTCGGAATTTCCGAGTCAGTGGTCAGTGTGATGCCGACCTATTTCGCGGTGGCCGTCGCGCTCATCCCGACGGGGCTGCTTGCGCTCACCTTCACCACGGCGGCGATGAATATCATTCAGCTGTCCGTGGATTCGCAACTTCGGGGAAGGGTGATGGGCATTTACATGGTGGCGTTCCTGGGTGGTACCCCGCTGGGTAGTCCGTTGGTGGGTTGGTTGGCCGATCTTCATGGAGGACGGATGCCGCTGTTGGTCGGCGGGGTGGTGTCGGTGGCCGCCGGATTGGCGTGTGCGGCGTATCTGCGCCGTCATCCGTGTCCGGTTGTCGTCGAGGAGATTCCGGAGACCGACGATGTCGTTCCGCCCGCTCCCGCCGCAACCCCGGTGTGTGAGCCGACGCCGCTGGCAAGGCGGGGCTAGATGCTGGTCGTTGATGTAGACAACGCAGCGGACCCGCGGCTCGACAGCTTCCGTGATCTCAATAGCGTCGACCGCCGGCCCGATCTGCCCAGCGGCAAGGGTCTGGTGATCGCCGAGGGTGTACTGGTCGTGCAGCGCATGCTGGCCTCGCGTTTCGCCCCCTTCGCATTGTTGGGCACGGACCGCCGATTGACCGAGCTGGCAGGTGATCTCGAGTCGGTCGACGTGCCGTACTACCGGGCAAGTGCCGAGGTGATGGCGGAAGTCGTCGGGTTTCATCTCAACCGTGGGGTTCTCGCGGCATCGCGGCGTCCCGAGGAATTGGCGGCCGCCGAGCTGATGGAGAGCGCACGCACGGTTGCGGTGTTGGAGGGTGTCAACGACCACGAGAATCTGGGCTCGATTTTCCGCAACGCCGCCGGGATGGGGGTGGATGCCGTGTTCTTCGGCAGTGGATGCGCCGACCCGCTGTACCGGCGGGCGGTTCGCGTGTCGATGGGGCACGCGCTGTTGGTGCCGTTCGCGCGTCTTCCGGAATGGCCGAAGTCATTGTACCGGTTGCGGGACAATGGATTCCGGTTGCTGGCGATGACGCCTGCCGGTAACTCGCGGGCGCTGGCCGAAGCGATACCGCCCTTGCGGGACGAGAAGGTGGCGTTGATGGTGGGCGCCGAGGGGCCGGGATTGACCGACGTCGCGCTGCGTGCCAGCGATGTGCGGGTGCGCATCCCGATGGCTAACGGCACCGACTCGTTGAACGTCGCGACCGCTGCGGCGCTGGCCTTCTATGAACGCGTTAGGCTCGCGCCATGAGTGCCGATGAGGCCCCCGTAAGCGGGAGGCGCGCCGAGCTTGCGGGAAGACCATCGGGCAGCGCCGACACGCCGTGGGCTGAGGGGATCGTGTCGGCGATGTGTGTGGCCGTGGTGGTCGCGGTCGGTGTGGTGGTGCTGAGTCTCGGGCTGGTGCATGTGCACCCGCTGTGGGCCGTACTGCTCAATATCGTTGCAGTGGGCGGTCTTTCGCCGACTTTATGGGGTTGGCGGGAGCGCCCGGTGTTGCGGTGGTTCGTGCTGGGTATCGCGATCGGAATCGCTGGCGGATGGGTGGCCGCCGTGGCAACCGCGCTGATCACCTAGACCGCAGCGCGGTGTCCGGCCCGCGGGCTGGATCCGTCGGCCGCTAGTTCTGGCCGCCGGAGCGAACGCCCAGCAGTACGTCTTCCCATGTCGGCACTGCAGGCTTGTTCCGCCGTGAGCGTCGAGGTGCGGGGACCGACTGGGTGTCGGCTTGCTCGTGGGCGACCACGGGTTCGGGCTCGCGGACGGGTTCGCGATCACGTTGCGGCGCGCGGTGCTCGTTGAACAACTCCGGCTCGGGATCGGGGAGCAGGGGAGCCACTGGTGCGACGGGGCGCAGGCTGCGCGTGAACGTCGGGTCGATCAACTCGCGCGCGGAATCGTCGAGTGCGGTCACGGTGCCGCCGTGGGCTCCGGGAGTGAACCGGTAATGAGCCTTGTTGTCTGACCGCCCGGCACGCCATTGCAACTGGACGGTCCAGCGTCCGTCCTCGACCTTCCACGCGTCCCATTCGATGCCGTCGGGGTCGAGTCCGCGTGCGAACATCGCGCCGGCCACGGTGTCGGATAGCGTGTTGACCGTGGGGCCGTCATTGCGGACGGGGTGGGCCGCGCTGGCCATCTGGGCCGCGCGCTGCCGTTCCAGTAATACGGGATGGGCGAACCGTTCAATCCGCGAGACGTCGACTCCGGCGGTGGAGGCGACCTGTTCGACGGTGGCGCCGGCACGGATGCGAGCCTGAATTTCCCGGGGTCGCAACGAGCTCTCCATTTCGATCTGAATCTGCCCCAGACGGGACAAATCACCGCGTGCGGCGGCACGGAGTCGGTCGTCGGCGTCAATCGCGAACTTGTCGGCGCTGTTGGCGTCCTGGCAGATCACTCGCTTGCCGTCGACTGATAGGCCGATGACTTTTAGTTCGCGCATGATGCCCTCCTCGCCCTGGCCTGGATGACCCAGTTCTTCGGGACCTTAATGCAGGTAGAGGGCCATTCCGTGGTGACACGCGGGGGTGGGGGCTACTTGCTTTTGCGGACACTTCGCGCTATGTGACGCAAGTGGCAGATGTTGTTTGCTATCGGGGGCACGCCGCGTCGACCCGGAACGGCTTGGTCCCGGCGTTCTTCATCGATGATTTGTTGAAGCCCATGATCGTGCCCTCGACGGTGTAGCGATCCCCGTCCTTGGTTGCGGTGGCGACCTCACCCTTATGCGGGAGACTTTCGATGTAGATGTACCGGGTGCCGTTGACATCACCCAGATTGACGGCATCGACAGTCGGGGGATCGCCCTTGAGGATCACCCCACGATCGTCGGTGACTTTCCCGATGGTGATGAATACCCCGTGATCGGGGCCCGGCGAACATCTGGTGGGAGCGTCGGTCTGCACCGTCTTCCCGTCGACACTTATCGTTGCGGTCGCGCCCTTCGGCTTGCCGGGACTGGTTGGTGTGGCGCCGCGTACCGGTCCGGTGTTGGGCATTCCGTCGACAGAGGTGCCCGAGATCCTCGTGATACCCGTGCTTTTGGAGCACCCGGTCAGTCCTGCAGCGAGCACTGCCGCCCCGAGGATGGCCATCGATATGTGTTTCACGCTGCCCCCTGTGGTCTCTGGAAAAGACTAGCCGGGCAACACAAGTGCTGCCCGGCTAGGCCGATATCTCGTTGCCGCTATGGGCAGGTGACTTCGATTTCGAACGGCTTCTCGACAGGCTGCATGGGGTTGGCCATGTCGACGCCGGTTGCCGTGCCGCTGATGTTGTACTTCTTGCCATCCTTCTTCGCGGTGGCCTTGCCGCCCGGCGCGCCCTCGGCGTAGCCGAGCGTGACGCCGTTGATGTTGCCGAGGCCCACCGACGTCACGCTGGGTGCATCGCCTTCGCTCAGCACGGCCGCGACAGCTTGCATTCCGCTGCCGATGGCGATGTTGAACTTGCCGCCGGCGGCGGTGCAGGCCACGGATCCCTCGAGCTTCTGCTCCTTGCCGTCGATGACAACCTTGGCAGTGCTGTTGGTGGCGACGGAGCCTCCATTGCCACTCACCGTGGTGCCCTTGGTTTCGGACTTGTCCTTATCGCTCGAACAGCCGACCAAACCTGCGGCGATAATCGCCGCGCCGCCAATGGCGACCACAAGCCCACGCTTCATAGCGTTCTCCTTATGTGTGATGGGGGTGGAGCCGAACAGGACAAAGTATGGGGCGATAACGGAACGCGGTCCGCGGAACGCGGGTATACCTACGTAACCAGATTTGAAATGTCTATACCTGCTGACAGCAGGGCTACCGCGACCGTCGTCACGGTGGTCAGCGCGATGACCTTGCCGCCGTGGTACCAGTGCCCGCGGGCCAGCGAGTAATGACGCACCGTGCTGATCGCGACGATCCCGAGCACGACCGCTGATGCGATCAATGACGCCCCCGCGGTCTGCTTGTTGATGAGCGCATGGGTCATGAGCACAGCGGCAGTTCCGGCGGCGGCCAATCCGGTGCGGCGCCAGGCCAGCGCGGTGCGCTCGGCGGCGTTGGTCTCGTGGGCCCGCGTCATCGGTAGAAGACCGCAATCGACGCGAGGATCGCGACCAACCCGATGCTGACGGCGAGCAGGGGCACCAGCATGGTGCCCCGGAGAGGTTGGGCCCGGTCCATCCGTTCCTTGACATCGCGCCAGTGGAAGTAGGCGCCGATCGATACCACCACCGCGAGCGCCAGACAGGAGGCCGCGAGCACATGCCGGACGCCGGAGTGATGAAACGGTTGGACGAGGGTCTGGACCGCTACGCCTCCTGCGAGTAGACCGAGCGCGGTGCGGATCCACGATAGAAATGTGCGTTCGTTGGCCAGGGTGAATCGGTAGTCGATCGACCGGTTCTCGTCGTCGGTGGGTGGCTCCGTCACACGTGCCAACCTAGCCCGGGGTGGCGTCGGGTCCTACCGGTGTTCTAACGTTCGGATGCCTCGACCGCCCATCCGCAACGAATCATGAGATCTTTCAACGGTTGTCGTAGACGTGCAATGTCTGCCGCCACGTCCGGGTGGGCCTTCAGGTACTGGAGGACCTGTTCGTTCGGCCGCACCGCATCCGATTTCACTGCCGTGTACGCGTCTCGGACGTCGGGGTGTTCGTCCATGTAATCGGCTGTCGTGAGAGCCACCCCGGCAGCGACTCGTTGGTACCCGGCCGCATCGCAATTGATGACGGGCGGTGCCGGCTCGGGCTCGGCGGCGGCCTGTGGCACCCCGCCGAGTATCGCCGCCGTAACCCCGATACCAGCCAAAAGCCCTGCACGGCGGGTGTGTTCATTCACAAGCCTCATGACAACTCCTTTTCGGGCAACAGGTACCTACTGCTGTGTTCGGCCGACATCACGTCGGCCCATACCTGCCGGGCCATTTACCACCGTCCGGCGCGGGTGCGGGGGCAGTCGGCGGATGCGGTGGCCGCGGTACCGGACCACGGCATATCTTCGGAGTTCCCGCCGTCCCGCAGCCGCTGATCGGTGGCGAGAAGCTCGAATCAAAGGACATCCCGATCGGCACGCACAGATCCATGGACATGTCATAGGTCATGCCCTGCGGACACTCGGCGGCTGCCGACGCGTCGGGTGAGCCGACGATGGCTGCCACCAAGGCGCCGCCGGTCAGCATGACTGCCGCCACACCTGCACCGGCACGTCCGATCGCGGTGATCACTCCCATATACGGACCCCTATGTGGGTTTGAGCATGACCAACGAACTTCGTGGTCCGAGCATACGGAATGCGCCCGGTTCCGTCGCGGCGTTCACAGGAGACTCGCAGCGGCAACCCAGTGACACCGGAGCCCCGGCAACCATTGTTTCTGTCGTGACCAGTGTGATGCAGCCGATCGACATCAAGACGGCGCCTACCGCGATACTCGCGACGACCCTCGACATCGTGATCCCGGTGTACAACGAGGAGAACGACCTGGAGCCGTGCGTGCGCCGCCTGCATGCGTTCCTGGCCAACGAGGTTCCGTACACGGCACGCATCACCATCGCCGACAACGCCAGCACCGATCGCACCCTGCAGATCGCGCATCGGCTTGCCGACGAGCTCGACGACGTCGACGTGCTGCACCTCGAGGAGAAGGGGCGGGGACGGGCCCTGGCTGCGGCCTGGCTGTCTTCGGATGCCGAGGTCGTCGCCTACTGCGATGTGGACCTGTCCACCGACCTCAATGCGCTGATGCCGCTTGTCGCACCGCTGATCTCGGGGCATTCGGATGTCGCCTACGGCTCGCGGCTCAACCGTAATTCGCGGGTGGTCCGCGGCCCCAAGCGCGAGTTCATCTCACGCACCTACAACTTGATCCTGCACGCCTCGCTGCAGGTTCGGTTCTCCGACGCACAGTGCGGATTCAAGGCAATCCGCACCGATGTGGCGCGCCAACTGCTCCCGTTGGTCGAGGACAAGGAATGGTTCTTCGACACCGAGCTCCTGGTGCTCGCGGAGCGGGTCGGCCTGCGCATCCACGAGGTACCCGTCGACTGGGTGGATGACCCGGACAGCCGCGTCGACATTGTCGACACCGTGCGCAAGGACCTGCTCGGCATCTGGCGGCTGGGTCGGGCACTCATGCTCGGCACCCTGCCGCTGGAAGAGCTACGCCACAGCCTCGGCCGCGAACCGCTTGTCGAGGGTGTTCCTCCCGGTATGGTCGGCCAGCTGGTTCGGTTCGGAATCATTGGTGCGGCAAGCACATTGGCCTATGCCATGCTATTTCTGGTGTTGCACGGGGTGGTGGGGGATCAGGCCGCCAACTTCCTGGCACTGCTCGTTACCGCCGTCCTCAACACCTCGGCCAACAGATTCTTCACCTTCGGTGTGCGGGGGAGGCACAATGTCGCCAAGCACCAGTTCCAGGGCCTTGTCATATTCGGCATCGGGCTGGCCCTGACCAGTGGTTCGCTGGTCGCCATGCATCACCTCGTCCCGGATGCCGCCAAGCACGTACTGCTGATCGTGCTGACGGTGGCCAATCTTGTTGCGACGCTGGTCCGATTCGTCGGATTGCGATGGGTCTTCCGAAGCGCGAACACGCGATGACGCGGGAGCGGATCAGCGTTGGTCTTCTGCTGATCGGCACCGCGGCGGCATATTTGGTCAACCTCAGCGCCAACGGCTGGGCCAACTCCTTTTATTCGGCTGCGGTGCAAGCGGGTTCGGTATCCTGGAAGGCCGCGTTCTTCGGCTCCTCGGATGCCGCCAACTCGATCACCGTCGACAAACCACCCGCCTCACTGTGGCTCATGGAACTGTCGGTGCGCATCTTCGGACTGAGCAGCTGGAGCATCCTGGTGCCCCAGGTGCTGCTCGGTGTGGCATCTGTGGGCTTGCTCTACGTGATCGTCCGCCGATACTTCGGACATGCGGCCGGTCTGCTGGCCGGGCTGGTGCTCGCGGTCACTCCGGTGGCGGTACTGATGTTCCGTTTCAACAACCCGGACGCCCTGTTGGTCTTCTTGACGATCGCCGCGGTGTGGGCGACGTTGCGCGCCATCGAAGACGGCCGCACCCGCTGGCTGATTCTGGTCGGGGTTCTGGTCGGTTTCGGGTTTCTGACCAAGCAGCTGCAGGTCATGCTCATCATCCCGCCCGTCGCGTTGACCTACCTGATCGCGGGCCCGGTGAGCGTCGGGAAGCGACTGGCGCAACTTGTCGGATCAGCTGCAGCGGCAGTGGTTTCGGCGGGATGGTGGATCGTCACGGTGGAACTTTGGCCACCGGGCTCGCGCCCGTGGATCGGCGGTTCGCCCGACAACTCGATCCTGGAGCTCACCCTTGGCTACAACGGCCTGGGCCGCATCAACGGTAACGAGAAGGGCAGCGCCTCGGGTCCGCGTGAGGAGATGTACGGCTTCGGTGGCCATTTCGGGAGCGAGCCCGGGATAGGCAGGTTGTTCCAGCCTGCGCTCGGCGGGCAGATCGCCTGGCTGTTGCCCACGGCGCTGGTCCTCGCAGTGCTGGGAATTATGCTGTTAAGCAAGGAGTCTCGGTCGGATACGCGGCGCGCGGTGCTGCTTGTGTTCGGGCTGTGGGTATTCACCACGGGTGCGGTGTTCAGCTACATGCAAGGCATCTTCCACCCGTACTACTCGGTGGCACTGGCGCCCGCTGTCGCCGCTCTCGTGGGTGCAGGGTCAGCCGTGGCCTGGCGGGACCGGGAAAAAGCCTGGGTAAGAGCAGCTCTGGCGGTAACACTGGCTCTCACCGTGGGGATGTCCTGCATGCTGCTGGGTCGGTCACCTGAGTTCCTGCCGTGGCTGCGCTGGGCGGTCCTCGGCCTGGGAGTAGTGACGCTGGGCGGTCTTGCGGTGAACAGATACCCGAAAGCCGTCGCGGCCGTGGCGATCGTCGTCGCACTGGCGGGTCCGATCGCGTACTCCGCCCAGACCATCGCCACACCGCAGAGTGGAGCGCTTCCTTCGGCCGGGCCCGAGGTCAAGGGCGGCGGCTTCCCGGAGTTCCCGGATACGCCGGAAAGGCACCGACCCGAGTTCGAACGTGGTTCGAAGCGCGGTGGCGGTCTGTTGGACGGAAGCACCCCAGGCCCCAATATCGTTGCCGCCCTGGAGGGCAACGCCGACCGCTACACCTGGGTGGCCGCGGCGGTCGGCTCCAACCGTGCGTCCGGATACCAGCTCGCTACCGGCCGTCCGGTGATGCCCATCGGTGGTTTCAACGGCACCGACCCGTCGCCGACCCTGGCGCAGTTCCAGCAGTACGTCGCCGACGGGCAGATCCACTATTTCCTGGGCAATGACGGTGGCGGCGAGGGGTTCGGAGCTCCCGGCAGCGAGACCTCGAAGTCCGTCCAGGAGTGGGTGCAAAACACCTTCACCAAGCAGATCGTCGATGACGTCGAGGTCTACGACCTCACTGTGCGCAAGCCGTAGCCACTACCGCCGAGTGTGAGTCAGAGGCGCTCGACGACCCAGTCGACGCATTGCGTCAGCTTGGAGACGTCCTCGGGGTCGATGGCCGCGAACATCGCCACTCGCAGCTGATTGCGACCCAGCTTGCGGTACGGCTCGGTGTCCACAACGCCGTTGGCGCGCAGCACCTTCGCAACGGCCGCCGCGTCCACGTCATCCTTGAAGTCGATGGTGCCCACCACCTGTGAGCGCTGCGCCGGATCCGCCACGAATGGCGTGGTGTACGACGTCGCCTCGGCCCAGGAGTACAGCCGCGAGGCCGAGTCGGCGGTCCGCTTGGTGGCCCAATCCAGGCCGCCATTGCCCAGGAGCCAGTCGATCTGATCGGCCAGCAGCAGTAGCGTGCCGATCGCAGGCGTGTTGTAGGTCTGGTTCTTGAGGCTGTTCTCCACCGCGATCGGCAGCGACAGGATGTCTGGCACCCAGCGTCCGCTGCCACCGATTTCCTCCACCCGCTCCAACGCGGCCGGGCTCATCAGTGCCAGCCACAGCCCGCCGTCTCCGGCGAAGTTCTTCTGCGGCGCGAAGTAGTAAGCGTCTGCCTCGGTGATATCCACCGGCAGGCCGCCGGCACCCGAGGTGGCGTCGATGAGCACGAGTGCGTTCTCGGAACCAGCGGGACGCTGTACCGGAACCATGACACCGGTCGACGTCTCGTTGTGGGCCCAGGCGATCACGTCGGCGGACGGATCCGAGACGGGGGCCGGCGCGCCACCCGGCTCGGCGACCACCTTGATCGGGTCACCGACGAACGGGTTCTTCGCCACGCAGGAGGCGAACTTGGCGCTGAACTCACCGAAGGTCAGGTGCAGCGACCTATCGCGGACCAGGCCGAAGGCGGCGGCATCCCAGAACAGGGTGGAACCGCCGTTGCCGAGAATCACCTCGTAACCATCGGGAGCCGAGAACAGCTCCTTCAGGCCCTCGCGGACGCGACCGACGAGGTTCTTGACCGGTGCTTGCCGGTGCGAGGTACCAAAGAGGGAGGCTCCGGCGGTTACGAGCGATTGCAGCTGTTCGGGGCGCACCTTGGAGGGGCCACAGCCAAAGCGTCCGTCGGCGGGCAGCAGGTCAGCGGGGATCGTCAGTTCAGACACGGCTACCAGCCTAAACGGTCACCCATTGAGAGCTGCGTCACATAAAACAGGCCCTGCAGAGAACGTCACATGGGACCATTGGTCTCAACTCCTGGCTATGGCTGCTTCGGTCTGTCTACACTCGCCCAGAGCTTGTAGACTTTCAAGTAGCCCCCGAAACGTAAAAGTTCGCAGGTCCGTTACCTAATCAAAGGAGATTGGCATGTCGCTCCGCGAGAAGCTCCGCGCGAAGAAAGAAGTACGCGCCGACGCGAGCTACGTCCAGGTGCTCGAGACCCTGTCGCACGGCTCCACGCACCGGAACTTCGATCCCTTCATCGATATCGACTGGGATAGCCCGGAGTATGCCGTCGTCCCCAATGACCCCCGCTGGGTGCTTCCGCACCGGACCGACCCGTTCGGCCGGCACCCCTGGTACCAGGCGCAGTCGCTGGAGAAGCAAATCGAGATCGGTATGTGGCGCCAGGCCAACGTCGCCAAGGTTGGTCTGCACTTCGAGAGCATCCTGATCCGCGGTCTCATCCAGTACGCGTTCAGCGTCCCCAACGGCTCACCGGAGTTCCGGTACCTCAACCACGAGTCCATCGAAGAGTGCAACCACACCCTGATGTTCCAGGAGATGGTGAACCGCCTCGGTGTCGATGTGCCCGGTATGCCGCGCCTGCTGCGCTGGCTGTCCCCGTTCGTTCCACTGGCCTCCACGCCGTTCCCCGAGATGTTCTTCGTGGGTGTGCTCGCCGGTGAGGAGCCCATCGACCACACGCAGAAGAACGTGCTGCGCGAAGGTGACAACCTGCACCCGATCATGAAGCGGGTCATGGAGATCCACGTGGCCGAGGAGGCCCGGCATATCTCCTTCGCGCATGAGTACCTGCGCAAGCGCGTCCCGGCCATGCACTGGTTCAACCGCTTTGTGCTGTCGATTGCCACCCCGATCACCATGCGGGTGCTGATGGGCGCGATCATGACGCCGCCGCGCAGTTTCGCCAAGAGATTCGACATCCCGCAAGAGGTGATGAAAGAGATCTTCTGGAAGAGCCCTGCCTCGCGGCAGACGATGAGCGAGGTCTTCTCCGACGTCCGGATGCTGGTCAGGGAAACCGGGATGATGAACCCGGTGGCCAAGTTGGTGTGGCGGGCAATGCACATCGATGGTCGCGCCGCCCGCTACCGCAGCGAGCCGCAGCGCGGCCCGTTGGTGAACTACACCGAGGCAGCACCGGAAACCGTTCCCGCCTGATGCCACACGTCGTTACCCAGGCGTGCTGTAACGAGGGCTCCTGCGTTTACGCATGCCCCGTGAACTGCATCCACCCAACGCCTGATGAACCCGATTTCCTCAAGGCGGAGATGCTGCACATCGACGCCTCCACATGCGTCGACTGCGGTGCCTGCGTAGCTGCTTGCCCGGTGGATGCCATCAAGCCGGACTCGGTGCTCAAGGAAGAGCAGCTGCCCTTCCTGCGCATCAACTCCGAGTTCTACCCGCGGGAAATCCCGCGTGCCAGTTTGGCTCCGGTCATCCAGGCACCGCCGGTACGTGAGAGTGGACGCTCGCTGAAGGTGGCCATAATCGGCTCCGGTCCTGCGGCCATGTACGCCGCCGACGAGCTGCTGACCCAGCCGAGCGTGAAGGTCAACATGTTCGAAAGGTTGCCCGCCCCATATGGTTTGGTACGTGCCGGGGTTGCCCCCGATCACCAGCAGACCAAGCGGGTAACCAAGCTCTTCGACACGATGGCCGCACAGTCCAACTTTGAGTTCTTCCTGAACGTCGAGGTGGGTAAGGACATCACCCACGACGAGCTGCTGGAGCATCACCATGCGGTGATCTACGCCGTCGGCGCGTCCTCGGACCGTCGCCTGGACATCCCGGGCCTCGAGCTATTGGGCAACGCCACCGCCACCCAGGTCGTCGCGTGGATCAACGCACACCCTGACTACACCGATTTCCGGGTCGACCTCGATCACGAACGCGCCGTCGTCATCGGCAACGGGAACGTGGCTCTTGACGTCGCGCGGGTGCTCACCGCGGATACCGATCGCCTTGCGCGCACAGATATTTCGGACACCGCGTTGGCCGCGTTGCGCAGCAGCAAGCTGCGTGAGGTCGTCATCGTCGGCCGTCGCGGCCCCGAGCACTCGGCGTTCACGCTGCCCGAGCTCCTCGGCCTCGTTGGTCTGCCCGATATGACCGTGGTCATCGACGAAGAGACGGCGAAGCTGGTCGACGAGGCGTTGGAGACGCATCTGGAACCGCTGACCAGGCAGAAGCTGGAGGTGCTCAGCACCCTCCCGCGTGAGGCGCGGGAGCCGGGCGGGAAGACCATCCGGTTCGCCTACAACCGCACCCCCGTCAAGGTTTTGGGCGCGAGTCGGGTTGAGGGCGTCGAGTTCCAGCAGGGCGACTCCGTGGACACAATTGCGACGGGTCTACTCCTCACCTCGATCGGCTACCGCGGTATCCCGATGCCCGATGTGCCGTTCGACAACCAGCGTGCCGTTATCCCGAATGAGCAAGGGCGCGTGATGGATCCGGCTACCGGCAAGGCGTATCCCGGTACCTATGTGGCGGGATGGATCAAGCGCGGTCCCACCGGATTCATCGGGACCAACAAATCTTGCTCGCAGCAGACCGTCACCTCGATAGTCGAGGATTACAACGATGGACTGCTCGCCGATCCTGCGCAGCGGCTGTCGGGACTGTCCAAACTGATCCGCCGGCGTCAGCCCACGATCGTGGATCACAACGGCTGGCTGGCGATCGATCGCGCGGAGATTGCGCGCGGTAAGGGCGAGGGTCGCCCGCGCGATAAGTTTGTCTCGGTGCCCGAGATGCTTCGCGCCGCCGCGACCGCTCCGCAACCACCGTTGTGGCGCAAAGCGATTCGCGGATCGGCGTTAGAAGACCTGTTGCGGTAGTCAGACTCCTTCGGCCGCGCACCTCTTGAGCTCTTCGGCGTCGACAACCTTGACCGGCTGACCCATCGACCACTGGTGGCCGAACGGGTCCTTGATGACGCCGAAGCGGTCACCCCAGAACTGGTCTTCGAGCGGCATCTCGATGGTCGCCCCGGCGTCGACGGCGCGCTGGAACCACTCGTCGACATTGCGCACCGTGAGGTGAATGGTGACCGGGGTGCCGCCGAGGGCTGTCGGGGTGCTGGATTTGCCCTCGTTGTACTCGGGGAAGTCGTCGTTCATCATGATCGTCGTGCCGTTGATCTTGACGGCGGCGTGCATCACCTTGCCGTCGGGAGTCTCCAGCAGTCCGAGCTCCTCGGCGCCAAAGGCGTTCTTATAGAACTCGATCGCCGCGCGGGAGTCCTCGACGATGATGTACGGGGAGACGGAAGGCTCAACTGGTGGGAGGTCGGGGGAGGTCATGTGACCTACCCAACCACCTCACGCGCAGTGACGCCAGGAGTTCAGAGGCTAAACACTCAAGCGAGAGTTCAGAAGCCCGAATCCCTCCACGGATTCGATCGGGCGCGGCTCGGGCCCGATATACAGCGCAGCCGGGCGTACTAGCTTGCCGAGGCGCTTCTGCTCCATGATGTGTGCGCTCCAGCCTGCGGTGCGTGCGCAGGTGAACATCGCCGGCATCATCCTGGTCGGTACCTGCGCGAAGTCGAGGATGACCGCGGCCCAGAACTCGACATTGGTCTCGATGACGCGATCGGGACGACGCTCCCGCAGCTCGGTCAGGGCAGCCTGCTCGAGGGCGGCGGCGACCTCATAGCGCGCGGCCCCGAGGCGCTTGGCGGTGCCACGCAGTACCCGAGCACGCGGATCCTCGGCGCGGTATACCCGGTGGCCGAATCCCATGAGTTTCTCGCCGCGATCCAGGATGCCCTTGATGACGCCGCGGGCGTCGCCGGTCTTCTCGGCTTGTTCGATCATCGGCAGCACGCGGGCGGGTGCACCACCATGTAGCGGTCCGCTCATCGCGCCCACCGCGCCCGATAGCGCGGCGGCAACATCGGCACCGGTGGAGGCGATGACCCGGGCGGTGAATGTCGAGGCGTTCATACCGTGCTCGGCGGCCGACACCCAGTAGGCGTCGATGGCCTCAACATGCTTCGGGTCGGGCTCGCCCTGCCAGCGAGTCATAAAACGTGATGTCACGGTGGAACATTCGTCGATCATCCGCTGCGGTACGGCCGGGTGCTGGAGACCCCTGGCCGACTGCGCGACATACGACAGCGCCATCACCGACGCACGGGCCAGCTGATGACGCGCGATGGTGTCTTCGGTGTCCAACAACGGCTCAAAGCCCCAGATGGGTGCGAGCATGGCCAGCCCGGCCTGTACGTCGACGCGGACGTCGCCGGTATGAACCGGAACGGGGAACGGCTCGGCCGGTGGGAGTCCTTGGCCGAACTTGCCGTCGACCAACAGTGCCCAGACATCACCGAAGGTGACGTGCTGGGCGACCAGATCTTCCACATCCACGCCGCGATAGCGGAGCGCGCCGCCGTCCTTATCGGGCTCGGCGATCTCGGTGGCGAAGGCTGTCACGCCTTCCAGGCCAGGTGCGAAATCCGCTGGTAGCGGCGTTGCAACTGTCATGATTCTCGACTCCCTACCTGTGGGTAACAACTCGGTAACGCGATTCTCGCACCCGCAAATAAGGGCGATTCTTAGTCACCGCGGTGTCTCTTAGATGTCTTTGTGGCACTCGCCTGTAGCGTGATTTTCGTGAATGAATGGCTGCGCTCGGACTATCGCCCCGGAGAAAAGGACGGCAGCGGCGATCTGGATGTCGACTGGCTCGCCGATGGCTGGCTTGCCTTGTTGCGCAAATGGTTTGACCTCGCGGTGTCCTCGGGCATCCCCGAACCTAATGCGATGGTGCTCGCTACCGTCGACAACGGCAGGCCGGTGACGCGCACCGTGTTGTGCAAGGGATTCGACTCCGCGGGTGTGACGTTCTTCTCAAACTACGACTCCGCCAAGGGGCGTCAGCTCGACCATGCGCCGTACGCGAGCGTCACCTTCCCTTGGTACGCGCTGGGACGACAGGTGCATGTACGCGGCCGGGTGACCAAGGTCGATCCGGCGCAGACCGCCGACTACTGGGTTAACCGGCCCCGCGGCTCGCAGCTGGGGGCATGGGCGTCCCAGCAGTCCGCACCCATCGGATCACGAGAGGCGCTGTTGGCGCAGCTCGATGACGTCACCCAGCGGTTCGCCGATGTGGACGAGGTGCCGGTGCCCGCGCAGTGGGGTGGTTATGTGATCGCGCCCGAGACCGTGGAGTTCTGGCAGGGCCGGGAGAACCGCATACACAATCGGATTGTGGTCACGGGTGCGCAGGTTCAGCGGCTGCAGCCGTGAGGTCGAGCGCGGCCAGATAACCGAAGACAAGGGCCGGTCCGATCGTGGCGCCCGGCCCGGCGTAGGTGTGCCCCATGAGCGCGGCGCTCGCGTTCCCGGCGGCGTAGAGGCCGGGAATGACGGAGCCGTCGGGACGTAGTGCGCGCGCGTTGGCGTCGGTGTTGATACCGCCCTTGGTGCCCAGATCGCCGGGCACTATGCGGGCCGCGTAGAACGGACCCTGGCTCAGTTCTCCCAGGCTGGGATTGGGTTTGTTGGTGATATCCCCGTAGTAGTGGTCGTATGCGGATTCGCCGCGATGGAAGTCCTCGTCGCGTCCGGTGCGTGCGAACTCGTTGAATCGACCGATCGTGGATTCGAGTGCGTCTGCGGGTACACCGATCGTCCGGGCGAGCTCGGCGATGCTGTCCGCCTTGATGATTGCGCCACTGTTCAACCAGGATCGGGGAAGCGGAGCGCGCCCGGTGATACCGGCGAAGGTGTACCGGTTCCGATACGTCTGGTCGAAGATCAGCCATGCGGGCAGGTTCTCGGCGGGGCCGGTTCCGGAACCGAACCGGCCGCCGAACATCTGGTGGGTGGCTTCGACATAGGGCAGCGACTCGTTCATGAATCTTCGCCCACGGCTGTTGACGAGAATGCTTCGGGGCAGTGATCGTTCGGCGAGCGCGAACCACGGTCCCTTTGGTAGCGGAATCGAGGGCGCCCACCACGCGTCGTCCATGAGAGACACTGCGGCACCGGTTGTTTCGGCGGCGAGGATGCCGTCGCCGGTATTGGAGGTGGCGCCGATCGACCATTGTGCGCCCGCGGGTTCCCGGTGGTACTTTTCGCGCATCTGGGCGTTGTGGTCAAAACCGCCGCAGGCGATCATGACGCCACATCGCGCGGTGATGGTGCCCTGATCGGTGATGACTCCGGTGACACGACCGTCGGTGACGACGAGCTCACGCAGCGCGGTACCCAGCCGGACGGGGATTCCGGCCTCTTTGATGCCAACGAAAAGCGATGCGACAAGGGCGCTTCCGACTCCGACGAGATGCTGCCGTCGTAGCTTGGCGACCGCCGTGCGGGCGCCGATCCGAAACATGTGCCAGGGGCCGCGCCAATGCCGCAGGCCGGTGCTGAGCCATCGGTAGTCGGATTGCTTGACGACGACGTTCATGGGTGCCTTGGTGTAGAACGGCGCCATGGTGTCGACGTCTGATCCGAGCCGTCGGGCATCGAATGGCTTGGGTTCGCAGGATCTTCCGCCGGGGCGGCCGCCCGGGGCCTCGGGGAAGTAGTCGGAATAGCCGCGCACCCATTCCAGGTTGAGCGCGGAGTTGTCGGCGAGGAACTTCAGCGCCTCGGGGCCTCGGTCGATGTAGGCGTCGATGCGGTCCGTTGCCGCGAACGGGCCGATGATGTGGCGCAGGTAGGTGCGCGCGTCCTCGAGCTCTTCTGTCGACGATTTTCCGGACGACTGTGCAAGGAAATGGTTCCCGGGGATCCAGACGCCACCTCCCGATCGTGCGGTGGAGCCACCCCACTGAGCGGCCTTCTCCAGAATGACGACCGACAGGCCGTGCTGCTTTGCGGTTATCGCGGTGGACATGCCGGCGGCGCCGGAGCCCACCACGACGACGTCGTAGGTCTCGTCCAACGCAATCACTCCTCATGGGATCAGCATCGAGAGTTGGTATCAATATGACAGTAACTGTCAAATTGCCATAACGTACGGCTTTGTGTCAAGGTCTTCAGATATGACCGGCTCGCTGCGATCGCGTCAGCGGATGAGAGTGCGCAGCGATATCTACAGCGCCGCAATCGCACTTTTCGCCGCACGCGGGTTCCAGGCGGTGACCACCGAGGAGATCGCGGCCGCGGCCGGCGTATCGGCGAGCACCTACTTCCGTCATGTCAACGCGAAGGAAGACCTGCTGCTCGACCCCCTGCTCATCAGCGGAGACGCGATCACCGCCAGGTTCTCCCAAAGACCTCCGGATGAAGCGGTTCCCATCGCGTTGTCGGCGGCCATCGCGGAGCGCAGTGCCGAGGTCGACGACGCCGAGCTGCAACAGTGGCGCACGGCGATATTGACGGCCCCGGAGCTGATGGCCCGGGTATCGCTCATCTCGGTACAAGACCGCCGGCAGCTAACGGCTATCGCGGCGGAACGGATGGGGCTGGATGCTGTCGCCGACCAGAGACCCGGGCTGATCGTGCACATGCTCCTCGCCGCCGCCGAATATGGCTTTCAGCGCTGGCTTGGGCCCGACTCGACACAGTCTCTGGGAGCCTGTGTCGAGTCGGCGCTCACGGCGGTCCTTGATCTACGCACAGAACGGCTACAGCCCTGACCTCGATGTGGCTCACCCTGTTGGTGATGGCGGTGGCGGTGAGCTTCGAGCCGTTCCGCCTCGGTATGACCGTACTGATGCTGAGCCGGCCACGTCCCGGGCTGCAGTTGCTGGTGTTTCTGTGCGGCGGCTTCGTGATGGGCATCGCGGTGGGATTGGTGGTGCTGTTCGGTCTGCGCGGCACGGTTCTGGGTGCGGCGCAGTTCACGCTCCCGCGTGTGCAGTGCGCAATTGGCGTGCTGGCGTTGGTAATTGCGGCCGTGCTGGTATCAAAGGTGCGGGCGCCGGGCAATATGCGCTGGCCGACAATCGGCCCCTCGCTGTGGGTCGCTTGGGTGGCCGGGATGGGGATTGCCCTGCCGTCGGTCGACTATCTGGCGGCGTTGGCGATCATTCTGGTATCGGGTTGTCCCGCAGCCACTCAGGTCGGCGCGCTGCTGTTCTTCAACGTGGTGGCCTTCGCCGTGGTGGAGATTCCGGCGGTGGCGTTCCTGGTCGCGCCGGAGCGCACCCGCGGCCTACTGGCAGCATTCAACGGCTGGGTGCAACGGAATCGCCGGCGCAATATGGCGCTGGTGCTGGCGGTGGTCGGATGCGTGCTGGTGGCTGTCGGCATCGCAGGCATCTGACGGCTAGGCGTCCAGTCGGGTGAACTGGTCCTGCCAGTACCGCTCGACGCAGGCGGCGCGCTGGATCTTGCCGCTCGTCGTGATGGGAATCGACCCGGGCGACACCAGAACGAGGTCCTCGACATTGAGACCGTGGATATTGGATATCGCGGAGGTGACGTCGCTCTTGATCTCGCTGAGCCAGTGCATCGCCGCTGCGTCTGAGTCTCCTCGCTTCTTGAGCTCGACGACGGTGACCAGCTTCTCGGTGCTTTCCAGCTGGACCGATATCGCCGCTACCCGACCACGTGTGATCTCTTGGACCGTCGCCTCGATGTCCTCGGGATAGTGATTACGCCCGCGGATGATCAGCAGATCCTTGATGCGCCCGACGATGAACAGCTCACTCTCGGAGACGAAACCCAGGTCACCGGTTCTCAGCCACGGCCCGGCGGTTGTGCCGGGCGTCGGGTCGATGAGCGTTGCGCCGAAGCACCGCTGTTCATCCGGTGGCCTGCCCCAGTAGCCGGCCGCGACATTGTCGCCATGCACCCAGATCTCGCCGATCACGTCAGGCGGGCACTCCCGGTGTGTGTCGGCGTCGACGATCCGTAACACGGGTGACTGCGGCAGTGTGTAGCTGACCAGTGCCGAGCCGGTTCTGCCCCGAATTCGCCGAGCGCGGCCGGTGGACAACTCGTCGGTATCGAAGCGGACCGCATCCGATGATGCGCTCCATTTGCCGCTCGTCACGAAGACCGTTGCCTCGGCCATCCCATAGGACGGACGCAGCATATGGTCCCGAAAGTTGAAGTGAGCAAACCGATCGGCGAAACGTTCCAAGGTGGCCTGCTCGACGCGTTCTGCGCCGTTGATGATGCCCAGTACGCCGCCGAGGTCGAGCCCGGCGAGGTCACTGTCGGCGGTTTTGCGGGCGGCCAGATCGAAGGCGAAATTGGGTGCCGCAGAAAAGGTATGAGCACTCTGGGCCAGCGCCTGCACCCATCTGGCGGGTCGTTCCAAAAATGACACCGGACTGCTCAAGTCGGCGTGGTAGCCGCCCAGGATCGGTGCGCAGACGCCGAGCACCAGGCCCATATCGTGATAGAAGGGCAGCCACGACACGATGGTGAGATCGGACGGGATGGTGACACCCGAGCGTGCGAAAAGACTGCTCATCAATTGCTCGAAATTGACCTGAAGGTTGCGATGCGAGAGCGTGACCCCGGTCGGTATTCGGGTCGAGCCCGAGCTGTACTGCAAATATGCGATATCGGGCGGGTGAGCCGTCTCGATGCTCGGCCCAGTGTCAACGTCCAGGTTCATCGCATCGATTTCGACGAGCTTCGGAACGATGTGTAGGTGCGCGCCGTCGAGGTACTGGGCGACATCTTCGGTAACCGCGGATGTGGTGAGCACAAGTGTGGGCGAGGTGTCGTCGAAGACGGCACTTACCCGATCAAGACTTGAGCCGCGGTGCGGCATCGGCAGCGGCACCGCGATCAGCCCGGCCTGCATGGATCCCAGGAAAGCCAGAATGTAGTCAAGGCTCTGCGGGGCCAGGATCACTGCCCTGTCGCCGACCGACGCGTGCAGGCTGAGTTCGCGGGCCACATTCAAGGTGCGGCGGGATAGTTGCGACCACGTGAGGCTTTCGGAAACACCGGCCGGGTTGTCAGCGAATTCGGTGAAGGTGAATGCGATGTCGTTCGGGCGCAGGCTGGCACGGCCGTGCAACATCGAGAGAATCGATGACTGGGGTGTCGGCGTCACAGGGTCATGTCCATAGTCATGTCGGTACTGATTGGGTTATCGGGGGATTCGTCAGTGCGCGCCGTCGGCGCGGGTGCCATTGCCCAGCACGGCCAGAGCGCCACTGGTGATCTGTGAAAGCGGATCGGCACCGCCGCCGAAGGTCGCCTGATTGGCCGGCGCCGTGACTTTTGCGGGGTCGAAGCCGTGCACCGGGTCCACACTGATCGGTGCCGTCGCCGGGTCGTCGTTACGCGAATAGCCGGCATCCACCCGGGGCTGCAGGATCGCGTCGAGCCGGTTCAACGTCTCCTCGGGGACGCCGAGGTACTTGAAGCCCAGCACCAGGGGAAGGTGCTGCTCGGGGATGAAGTACGTCGTCGTCGTCGCGCCCTTGGAGTTGACCTCCGTGACGATGTTGCGCGCTGGAATCATGCTCGGGTTGGTGAACGCGATCGCCGTGTGACCGGTGGCCAGGCCCGCGATGGCGTTGGCGACCGCAAACAGGTTATCGGGTCGGTCCGGCCAGTCGGCGATGCTGTCGTAGGCCGAGATGAACTGGTCGGTGTGGTACTGACTCTCCACGGGGGCGGGTATGGGGTAGTCCATGAACGGCACGACGGAGCCGACGGGGAAGTTCTGGGTCAGGAAGCTCTCGCTGAAGGGGCTTTTCGCGATCGGGTCGCCGAACGTCGCGAAGGTCAATGTGTCCGGTGCCGGTGCGGTCGGATCCGTTGCCAACGCCGATTTGACGGCGTTCAGCACAAGCGCTCCCTCGGACAGCCCCATCGCCGTACCGGGACCGCCGTTGCGAATGGCGTTTTCGAGGTTGGGTTCTCCGATGTCGACCGACTGGCCGATGCTGGGGCCGTCCAGACCCAGGCCGGGCAGGATTTTCTCGCCCACCGGGCCGATGCCGGGGAAGAAGCGTTCCAGGGTGTGGCCCTGAATCTGTCCTGCCGGATACCAGATGTTTGCCCGTTTCATGCCCGGGAACCAGTCCTTGCCGGTCATCCGGATGTACTCGTCATAGGGGATGCCCAGCACATGTGCGCCGCCCAGGGCGTATGCGGTCCGGTCCGGCGATACCGGCGCGGCCATCGGTATCCCGCTAGCCGAAATCCCGGGAATCGGTGGTCCCGGAACTTGTGGGTCATCGGCCACCGCGGACGGGATGCCGAAACAGCCTGTCATGCTGGCGACTACCAGCAGGGCCGCTCCTGCGAGGAGGTCTTTCATCCGTGCTCCTGACCGCTCGGCTTCATTTTTCAGTCTCACATACATGACGAGTGCCTGCTAACCCCGTCGCTTGCTTACCCGCGATGGCCACCAGTTCGCCTGCCCCACCAACGCCGCGATGGCAGGAACCGTGATGGTCCGTACCACAAAGGTATCCAACAGAATTCCCACGCCGATGATGAAGCCGCCTTGGACCACGATCCCGATGCTGGAGAAGAGCAGACCGCCCACCGATGCGGCGAAGATCAATCCGGCCGCGGTGATGACACCACCCGTCGAACTCAAGGTACGGATGATGCCGTACCGCAGGCTGTGGGGTGACTCGTCGCGCATTCGCGACACGAAGAGCATGTTGTAATCGGCGCCCACTGCGACCAGCACGACGAAGGCCAACGGCGGCACGGTCCAATGCAACTGTTGGCCGAGGATGTATTGGAACGTCACGACGCCGATACCCATCGCCGCGAAGTACGAAATCACCACCGAACCGACTAGATAGAGGGGAGCGACGATCGCCCGCAGGAGCACCATCAACGTGAGCAGAACGATGATGATGGTCGCCGCGATGATGAATCGAATGTCCTGCTGGTAGTAGTCGCGCGTGTCTCGTAGGGCGACGGGGAACCCGCCCATCGATATCGTGGCGTCGGCCAGAGTGGTGTTGGGCTGGGCACCCCTGGCTATGCCACTGATCTCGTTAACCTGGTCCATCGCCTCGGGGCTGAACGGGTTGAGCTTCGTTTGCACCAAATACCGCACGGAGTGGCCGTCCGGTGAGATGAATGCCTGTGCGGCCCTTTGGAAGTCCGGATTGTTCAGCACCTCGGCGGGGATGTTGAAGCCCGCCTGTGATGGGTCCGCGGCGTTGTTCCTCATCGTCAGTAGGAAGTTCGATGCCTGGTTGAGACCGTTGACGATCACCTTGATCTGCCCGACGAGTTGATCCACACCGCCGGCCACCTGCTGGCTGCCGCCGGCCAGGCGGTCGGCGCCCTGCCGCAACTGGTTGAGGCCGGCCTGCGGGCCGCCGGGCTTGTCCAGGCCCATGGCCTGCAGCCCGTTGACGACGCTCAAGAGCGAGGTGTTCAGCTTGGTCACCGTGGCGGAGAGGGTTGCCTTGTTGCCCTGGGAATTTCCGAGCTGATGAGCGAGCTGATTGATTTCGTCCAGGCGTCCGCTGTTGCGCTCGCCGACAAGCCGCTCGAGCTGGCCGCGGGTGGTGCTGCAGGAGTCATCGGCATCGCAGACCGGGTTGGCCTGCAGCGCGTTCAAGACCGGGTTGATCCAGGCGAACATGTCCTTTGCGGCGCTGAAGTTCCAGCCCATGTCGTTGGCGAGCGCGTTGATTGCGTCGACGAGCTTGGCGGCGTTGTCCACATTCCGCACCAGCTCGTCACCGCCGGATTTGGTCTTCAGCGAGGCCGACGCGTCGAGCAGACTCTGCAGACCCGGGACGATCTTGTTGAGCTGGGTGCGTAGGTCGCTGAGGCTGCCGGCCAGGGTGTTGGCCCCGGATGTGAGTCGATTGAGGTCGCTGTTGCGTTGGCTGATCTGGTTGGAGCCGTCGGCCAGCCGGGTGCCGACGAGCCCCGCCTGATAGGTGGCTCTGAACTCCGGCGGCACCTCGCCGAGTGGGCGGGTGACACCGCTGACCAGGCCCACGTTCGGCAGCTGGGCGACACGGGAAGCCATCTGTTCCAGGTCGGCGAGGGCCTGCGGGGTGCGCAGGTCACGCGGTGACTGGATGAGGATGTACTCGGGGATGGACTGACTGAGGGGGAAGTGGCGTTCCAGCGCGGCGTACCCGACAGAACTCGGTGCCGACGCCGATACGGCCTTGCGGTCGTCATAGTTGTAGCGCGCGAGGAGCGCGCAGCTTCCCAGCAGGACCAACACCAGCACACTGGCAACCAAGTGTGGAATTGGCCTGCGGACAATGCGTATGCCGGACCGTCGCCAGAACCCGGCAGTCAGTTCGCGCCGGGGTTTGACCCAACCGCGTGGCCCGGCGAGCACCAGGATTGCGGGCAGCAGTGTCATTCCGGACAGGTACGCGACACCGATCCCGATCGCCGATGACACTCCGACCGTTTTGAACACGCCCATCTGGGCGAAGCTCAAGAACAAGAAGGTGATGCCCACCGTCGTGGCGGATGCGGTGATCACCTTCCCGATCGACATCATCGCGGCCCTGACCGCCTGGTCGTAATCCTTACCCGACCGCAGATAGTCGTGATAGCGGCTGATGAGGAAGA
Source organism: Mycobacterium sp. NPDC050853 (assembly GCF_040653875.1). Lineage (NCBI taxonomy): Bacteria > Bacillati > Actinomycetota > Actinomycetes > Mycobacteriales > Mycobacteriaceae > Mycobacterium > Mycobacterium sp. NPDC050853. The sequence goes on along the minus strand of NZ_JBFAGW010000006.1, from coordinate 127,433 downwards.
CGGCGTAGTCGGTCCCGGCGCCGGCCAAGATCGCGCTCAAGAACACAATCGATTGGTTTGAGACCCCTGCGCCGGTCGCTTGTGAGTAGCCCGCCACCACTGCCTGTGCGATCACCAGTGACGACCCGATCGTCACCAACGGAAGCATCATCGTGAGCGCGCTGCGATAGACCAGTAACAGCACGGCGAGCACCAGGATGCCGATCGCGAGTTCGATCGGCAGGCGATCACGTTGACCCGCGACGGTGAGGTCGGCGACGGTGGCCGCGGGACCGGTGATGTGTACGGCCGTCGGACTGCCGTCGATGCTGTGCTGGATGAGGCCGGTTACCCGGTTATAGGAGTCGAAGGCCTTGGGTGTGCCCAGCTCGCCCGCGAGGCCCACCGGCAAAACCCAGGTCTTGTTGTCCTGACTTGTCAGGAACTTTCGAAGTTCGGGCGTGCTGATGAAGTCTTGCACCGATACAACGCCGGTCAGGTCGTGCCGGAGTGCGTCCACCACCTTGCGGTAGGTCGCTGCGTCGTTGGGCCCCAGTCCGTTCTCGTTGATGAACACGACGAGGAGGAGGTCATCGTTGCCCGATTCGTGGAACGCCTCGGTCATCTTCTTGGCGGCAACACTTGATGGTGCGTCGCTGGGCAAGATGGCGAGTGGATGCTTCTCGGACATCTCGTTCAGCGAGGGGAACGTCAACGGCAGGGCGATCGCCAGCGCGACCCACACGCCGATCACCGCCCATGGCCACCGCACCACGAGATCGGCTAGCCGCCGCATATCATCCTCATCCTTGCTCCGACATTGCCAAGCTACGCGACGCGTCCCCAGTGCCCGCTGTCAGCGACCCGCACGCACACAGACTTCATGGCCTCCATGTAGCGGAGAGCTGATTTCTCGGCGACCGGGTTGTCGGGATGCATGATCGCCATCACGGTGCCTTCGCCGTACCGGAATATGTAGACAGTCAACTGATAGGAGAATCGGCCGTCGGGATAGATTCCGATGTTGTTGGCAAGGCCCATCTCGCCTGCCGCGAGAATGGCGTTGAGCGGGGCAGCGCCGCCATGCAAGAAGTTCGTCACCGGAAAGTTCGGCTCTGGCCACTTCAACCACGGGGCCAACTCCAGTACCCGGTAGTAGGGCACTCTCGCCATGTCCAGACTGGAATCGAAGGCGGTCTGCGCCGCATAGGCGGCATCGTTGAAGGAGGTTGCCGCGATCGGCACGACGATCGGGATCAGGCCGGTGAACCAGCCCTGCGTCATGAAATTGTCGCTGGCCGTGCGGGAATCCCTCGGAGTGAGCCCGTAATACGTTAGAGCCCCGGTGAATTCGTGCTCAACCAGGCCGAGGCAGGCGAACAAGCCGCCGACGAAGCGCGCGCCGGCCGCCGAGCAGGCCGACTCGAAACGATCGGTCTGATCTGCGCTCATCAGAGCCAGGGAGGTCATATCGCTGCGGGTGGACTCGGACGGGCTGCCGAGGGGAAGCGGAAACTCGGGAAAGGTCCCGTTGTTGTTCTCGGCGAAGTCGATCCATGCGCGTACCCCCGGCGAATCCAAGGTCAACGTTGACGTGAATTCCCTTTCGCGCGTACAGAAGTCGTCAAAGCTTCCGGCATCGGGAAGCGCCAGGGCCTGGCCGCTCGCGGTCAACGCCGAGTACATCCCGTTTGCTTCCATCATCGTGGTGCCGATCAGTGTCGCGTCCCCGTGGACGTGATCCATGGCAGCGAAGAACGTGAAGTGATTTTCGTTCTGGATGATTCCGAAGGTGAAGCATCCCCATTCCAGGGGGCTCGGTATATCCACGACATGACCGCGTATTTCGTCAACTGTCATGTGACCCTGATCGACCGGCGCGAATTCAATGTCAGCTGGATCGATGATCGCGTGCCTGACGAACTCTCCGTCGTCGGTGTGCGCAAACCAGCTGCGGAATGTGTCGTGCCTTCGCAGATATGTGTTGAGGGCGTGGTCCATTGCGGGAATATCGCACTGACCGGGCACATCACAGCTGGCGATGATTTGCCGGGAAAAGTTTAGTCCCGAGGCTGTGCGTTCGTAGTAATTACGAAGATGCTGGCTCTGCATGTAGCTGATTGGCACCGAACTCACAGGTGCTTGTAGGGCTTTCTCGGCGGCAGTGGGGGTAGGGTGCCAGGAGGTGACGGAGCCGGGACTTAACGTCCATTCATTAAGTGCGCCAACGGTTATCGTGCCTATGCGCAAAACACTGTCCCTCTCAATCGGCCGGGCCCCGCGTCCGGTAACACTCGTTGCCGGATCAACATACCCTCGGTTCGGCGAACTGTGGACCACCCGGCGAAACTGGGAAAACATATGCGGCACATGGCATACCGAAAATAACTAGAACTTTGAGTCCGGGTAAATTGATTTTTGGTAACACCCGTGGGCGTGATCTTGTTCGGCTAGAGTCGCGTTCACACCCCCCCCGACGTGCCGCGTCACATTGGCGAGCGACGACGTCTCGGGTCACTTTCTCATCCGCCGACGCAAGGAGGCCCCCAGTATGAAATCCGCCGAATATCCGATCGGGCCAGCGCCGAGTTTCGCAATCATCGGCTACGCAGCGCGTTTTCCGGGTGCCGCGGACGCGGACGAGTTCTGGGATGTGCTGCGTGAAGGCCGGGACGCGATATCGGAGGTGCCTGCCGACCGATGGGATGTCGACGAGTTCTTCGACCCGGAGCCTGGCGTGCCCGGCAAGATCGTGACCCGTCGTGCGGGCTTCGTCGATGACGTGACGGGGTTCGACGCACCGTTCTTCGGTATGTCGACGCGCGAGGTCAGATTGATGGACCCGCAACACCGGCTGCTTTTGGAGATGGCGTGGCGCGCGGTGGAGCATTCGGGCACCGCGCCAACGGCTTTGGAGAACACCAACACCGGTGTGTTCGTTGGTTTGGCCACTCACGATTACCTGGGAATGGCCTCCGATGAGCTGACCTATCCCGAAATCGAAGCCTATATGGCCATTGGGACGTCGAACGCTGCGGCCGCGGGCCGGATCAGCTACCGGCTGGGGCTGCAGGGACCCGCGGTTGCCGTCGATACAGCGTGCAGCTCGTCGTTGGTAGCAATTCATCAAGCGTGCCAAGCGCTTCAACTCGGAGAGTGCGACCTCGCACTGGCCGGCGGCGCGAATGTTCTGCTGACCCCCGCAACAATGATCACGTTCTCTCACGCGCATATGCTCGCGCCCGACGGCAACTGCAAGACCTTTGACGCGGCCGCAGACGGCTACGTGCGAGGCGAAGGCGCAGGTGTCATCGTCATCAAGCGTCTTGAGGACGCGATCCGCGACGGCGACCGGATCAGGGCCGTGATCCGGGGTAGCGCGATTAACCAGGATGGCGCATCGGGCGGGTTGACGGTGCCCAATGGCGTTGCTCAGCAGCGTGTTATCGCCGATGCGCTCAGGCGTGCCGGCGTCGCGCCCAGCGATGTCGGGTACCTGGAGGCACACGGCACCGGGACATCGCTGGGCGATCCGATCGAGGCTCAGGCAGCCGGTGCGGCGTATGGCATTGGCCGCGAAGCGAACGATCCACTGTTGATCGGCTCGGCGAAGACGAACATCGGACATCTGGAGGCGGCCGCTGGTATCGCGGGTGTCATCAAGGTCATCCTGTCGCTTGAGAACGAGCTGCTGCCGCAGCACCGCAACTTTCAGAACCCGTCACCGCACATTCCCTGGGACCGGCTGCTGGTGGAGGTCGTCAAGGAGGCCACCCCCTGGGAGCGCAACGGGCGGCCACGCATTGCGGGAATCAGCTCGTTCGGATTCGCCGGGACCAACGCTCACGTCATCCTCGAAGAGGCTCCGGAGCGGGCAGCGGCACCGATCGAGACGACCGGGGAGCACCGGTCGGATGTCGCCGACGGTGCGGCTCCGCGGTTGGATGTCGCCGACGGTGCGGCTCCGAGATTCAGCATTCTCCCGCTCTCGGCGCGGACGCCCGCGGCATTGGCGCAGGTCGCCGATCTGTACCGCAGCTGGTTGAGCGAGCACCCGGAGGCCACCTTGGGGGATGTGTGCTTCACCGCCGGAGTCGCGCGAGCACACCTGGAGCACCGGGCCGCCTTGGTGGTCAATTCGAGAGAAGCTGCCGTCGAGCTGCTCGGCGCTGTCGCGGATGACCGCCCGGCGCCCGGTCTCGGTAGGGGAGAATCCCATGACACGCCGAAGACGGCGTGGCTGTTCACCGGCCAAGGCAGCCAGTACCCCGGTATGGCCCGTGAGTTGTTCGACACCGAACCGATCTTCGCCGAGACACTGAGTCGATGCGCGGCCGTGGTCGCTGATGTTCTCGAAAAGCCTTTGCTGGACGTGATTTTCGATGTGGACGGTCCGGAAAGAGAAGAGACGCTGCGGCAGACGTCCTACGCGCAGCCCGCCTTGTTTGCGGTGGAGATGGGTTTGGCTCGGCTCTGGCAATCGTGGGGCTTCGAGCCGGACGTGGTGCTGGGGCACAGCGTGGGCCAGTATTCGGCGGCGTGCGTTGCGGGCGTGTTCAGTCTCGAGGACGGCGCGCGGCTGATGGCCGAGCGCGGCCGCCTATTCGGCAGTCTGCCTGCGGGCGGTCGGATGGCCGCGGTGTTCACCGACTCCGCGCGTGTCGAGAGCCTGACCGACGAGTTTCCGAGTCTGTCGGTTGCCGCCTACAACGGTGCCAACACCGTATTGTCCGGGCCCGCACAGGATCTGGAAAAAGCGGTGGCGGGGCTAGTGGCAGGCGGAGTCCGATGCGACTTTCTGGAGACCAGTCACGCGTTCCACTCGGCCCTGCTGGACCCGATCCTCGATGAATTCGAGTCATATGCGAGTCAGTTCAATTACAAGACTCCACAACGGATTCTGATCGACAACCGGACCGGCGCGGCGCTCGGCAGAAGCGTGAAACTCGATGGCGCCTATTGGCGTCGCCACGCGCGCCAACCGGTGGAGTTCGCGAAGAGTGTGCGCACCCTCGCCGACATGAATTGCAAGGTGTTGCTCGAGATCGGTCCACAACCGGTGCTCACCGCCGCAGCCTTGCGGGCCTGGCCCGATCCGGCCACCGCACCACGGGCGATCGCGTCCCTGCGTCGAAACACCGCAGACCACCGACAGATCACCGAAGCCGCTGCCGACGCATACGTCTTGGGGTACCTGCCCGAGTTCGGCGCGTTCCAGCACGGGCACGCACGAAAGCTCGACCTACCCACCTATCCGTTCGAACGTCGCCAGTATTGGTTCAGCGACAACCGAGACAACCGAGATGCCCCGAACCAACAGCAGCGCATCGGCGGACCGCGCACCGAGGCTGTCCGGCTACTCGAGGACGGAAAGATCGAGGAACTCGCGAATCTACTCGACGGTGCGGGCGGCGACGGACAGACTCTGAACGTGCTGACCAGGCTTGCGGCGCAACACAACCAGCAGCGCAGCACCCAAACCATCTCGGATGACCGCTACCAGTTCCGCTGGGAGAAGTCGCCCACGCCACTCTCCGGTAAGGAAACCGGCGCGGGCATTACCTGGCTTCTCATAGGCGAGGTATCTGGCGCGGCTGCGCCGCTGGTCGAAGTGCTGACCGCACGTGGGCATCAGCATCGGATCCTCGGGTTGCCGGCGTCCGACGCCGACGAGCAACAGCTCGCAGATGCGTTGCGCGCTGCGGCGGCAGGCGCCTTGGCGCAGGAACAAACGCTACGCATCGTGCACGTCGCGGCACTCGACGCGGGTACACCCTCGACGCGGTCGCTGCTGCGGATGCAACACCAAGTGTTGGGCGGAACGCAGCGACTCTTCCGTGCCGCGGCCGCCGCTGAACTGCGGACTCCCATCTGGGTGGTCACCCGTGGCGCACTGCGAATCACCGACGCGGACACCGTGGCGCCGGAGCAGAGTGCCCTGTGGGGATTCGGCCGCGCGGCCGCGCTGGAGCTTCCGCAGGTGTGGGGCGGACTCGCCGATCTGGCTGATGCCAGTGCTGACGAATGGTCACAGTTCATCGGTCGCGCCTCGGCATCGAGCGACGTGGCCGTCAGGGAGGACCAGATCGCGTTGCGCGATCAAGCGGTCTACGTTCCCCGGCTGGTTCGGCGGGAGGAACTGCCCAGCGGTAAACCGCTGGAAGTGCGTGATAACGCAACGTATTTGGTGACCGGCGGGCTGGGTTCGATCGGACTGGAGATCGCCGGGTACTTGGCCGCCCGCGGCGCCAAGAATCTGGTGCTAACGAGTCGGCGCGAACCCAGCGAGGCCGCGAGGCAGCGCATCGACGCACTGGGCGCACAGCACGGCTGCAAAGTCCGGGTCGTCACCGCCGACGTCGCAGATGCGCACGACGTGGCACGCCTGCTGGCGGGCGTGCAGGCTGAGCTATCGCCGTTGGCGGGCATCGTCCACGCTGCGGGCGAGATCGGTACCACCCCGCTCAGCGGCCTCGACGACGCAGAAGTAGACCGCGTCTTCGCCGGTAAGGTTTGGGGTGCTTGGCATTTGAGCGAAGCCGCCCTGGGCGACCCGGCCCTGAAGCTCGACTTCTTCATCAGCACCTCCTCCATCGCATCGGTGTGGGGTGGCTTCGGCCAGACCGCCTACAGTGCGGCCAACGCCTTCCTCGACGGGCTCGCCTGGCGTCTGCGGGAGCAAGGCATTGCCGGAACCAGCGTCAATTTCGGTCCGTGGACGGCGGGCATGGCCGACGCGGAATCCCGTGCGCGACTGGAACAACGTGGGATCAAGACGTTGTCGCCGGCCGATGCCCTGGCCGGCCTGGCGGACGTCGTGGCGGCCTCCGCGGTGCAGGGCGTCATCGCCCGCATCGACTGGGCCCGTTTCCTGCCGCTGTACCAGCAGGCAGGGAGACGAGCATTCCTGGCGGAGCTAGAGCGCGAGGTGCCCTCGCATCTGACCGCGTCGCCGGCGGTCACGCAGTCGGGCAAGACGCAGTTGGTCGAGCGGCTCACGAACGCTCCCGTTCAGCAGCGCAAGAAGCTCTTGACCGACTACCTGCGCGACGCGGTGGCAGAGGTGACGCGCGTGGACGTATCGGAGATCCGCGAGGATGCGGGGTTCTTCGACCTCGGCATGGATTCGCTGATGGCCGTCGAATTGCGACGTCGCATGGAACAAGGCGTGGGCAAGGAGATACCCGTCACCCTGGTGATGGATCATCCACGCATTTCCGATGTTGCCGACTACCTGCTCGGCGAGGTGCTCGGGCTCAAAGAGCAGGTCAAGTCTGCGCCTCGGCAGGCGACGACACGCACGGACGAACCGATTGCGATCGTCGCGGTGTCGTGCCGATTCCCCGGCGCGCCCGACCCGGAAGCCTTCTGGGACTTGCTGTCCGGCGGTGTCGACGCGATCCGGGAAGTCCCGGAGGACCGTTACGACATCGACGAGTTCTACGACCCGGATCCAGAGGCCGCGGGCAAGACCTACACGCGCTTCGGTGGATTCCTCGACGGAATCGATGGGTTTGATCCTGAATTCTTCGGCATCTCCCCGCGTGAAGCAGTGTGGATCGAGCCACAGCAGCGGCTGATGCTGGAAACGGTATGGGAGGGCTTGGAGCGGGCCGGCTACTCGCCGGCCGCGTTGCGCGGCAGCCGAACCGGCATCTTCGCGGGAGTGGGCGCAAACGAGTATGCGCACCTGCTGTCGTCGGAGTCGCTCGACAAGATCGAGCCCTACTTCATCACCGGCAACGCGCTCAACGCCATCTCCGGCCGGGTTGCCTTCGCGCTGGGACTTGAAGGACCGGCGGTGGCTGTCGATACCGCATGCAGCTCGGCCTTGGTGGCCGTTCATCAGGCCGTCCAGGCACTGCACTCCGGCGACTGCGACTTGGCATTGGCCGGCGGCGTGAACGTCTTGTTGAGTCCGGTGACGGTGATCGCGGCCTCGCGCGCGAGGATGCTGTCGCCCGTCGGGCGATGCAAGACGTTCGATGCCTCCGCAGATGGCTACGTGCGCAGCGAAGGCTGCGGAATCCTCGTGCTTAAGAGGCTGAGCGATGCGCAGCGCGACGGCGATCGGATCTGCGCGGTCATTCCCGCCAGCGCAGTGAACCAGGATGGCGCCTCCAGTGGTCTGACGGTACCCAACGGCGGTGCACAGCAACGGCTTATCGGTGCTGTGCTGGACCGGGCCGGTCTGGAAGGCGGAGACGTCGACTACCTCGAGGCGCACGGCACGGGTACTCCGCTGGGTGATCCGATCGAGGTCCAGGCGGCCGCGGCGGCCTACGGTGGCTCGCGTGATGCGGACCGGCCGCTGCTGATGGGATCGGTGAAATCCAATATCGGTCACACCGAATCGGCATCCGGCGCAGCAGGTCTCATCAAGGTGGTGCTGTCGCTTCAAAACGGGGTGTTGCCGCGGAGCCTGCACTTCGACAAGCCGTCGCCGCATATCCCATGGGACTCGCTACCAGTGCGGGTCGTGGACGAGGCGATTCCGTGGCAGGCCAACGGCAGGCCGCGGCGCGCCGGTGTGAGTTCGTTCGGATTCACCGGAACCAACGCGCACGTGCTGATCGAGGAGGCGCCGGAACAACCGGCGGCCTTGGACGAAGGTGCTACCGACGTCACAGATGGCGCGCCGGAACCTCAGGGCGACCAGGTGAGTGTGCTTCCGCTGTCCGCGAGGTCACCGGAGGCACTGGTCGCGGTGGCGCAGCGTTATGAGTCATGGTTGGCCGCCCATCCGGATGTCGCCATCGAGGATGTGTGCCTCACGGCGGGGAGAGGCCGGTCGCACTTCGAGCATCGCGCCGCGCTGGTCGTGGGTTCGGTCGAGGCCGCTCGCGAGGGGCTGGCCGAGCTGGTCCAGAACCGTCTGCGCCCCGGTGTCGTTCGTGGCGAGCATACGAATCATCCGACGACGGCATGGCTGTTCACCGGGCAGGGCAGCCAGTATCCCGGGATGGCGCGTGAGTTGTTCGACGCAGAGCCGGTTTTCGCCGAAACCGTGACGCGTTGCGCTGAAGCAGTCAAGGATATCGTGGCGCGTCCGTTGCTTGAGGTGATGTTCGCTACCGATCGCGAAACCGGTGGAGAAGCTGGGAAAGTCCTGCGGCACACGTCATTCGCGCAGCCGGCGATCTTCGCCGTCGAGATGGGCCTGGCCCGGCTGTGGCAGTCGTGGGGCATTGAGCCCGATGTGGTGCTGGGGCATAGCGTCGGCCAGTATGCGGCCGCATGCGTGGCAGGAGTGTTCAGCCTCGAAGACGGTGCGCGACTGATCGCCGAGCGTGGCCGACTGTTCGGCAGCCTGCCCGCGGGTGGGCGAATGGTGGCGGTGTTCAGTGACGCTAAGCATGTCGAGCAGATCGCGGGCGAGTTCCCGCGAGTATCGGTCGGTGCCTACAACGGACCGAACACGGTGCTTTCCGGTCCGGGCGAGGACGTGGAACAGGCCGTCGCGCGCTTCGAGGGAGACGGAATCCGCTGCACCTGGCTGGAGACCAGCCACGCCTTCCACTCGGAATTACTGGATCCGGTGCTCGATGAATTCGAGTCGTACGCAGCACAGTTGGAATTCGCGGTCCCTACGTTGCCTCTCGTCTGCAACCGCACCGGTGCCGTGCTCACGGCTCAAACCCCGATCGACGCCCAGTACTGGCGACGGCATTCCCGCCAACCGGTGCAATTCGCCGAAAGCGTTCGCACCGTGGCGGCACTGGGTTGCGCGGTGTTGATGGAGATCGGTCCGCAACCGGTGCTGACCGGGGCCGCGGTGCAGGTCTGGCCGGAGCACTTGGCCGCACCTCGGGCAGTCGTCTCGCTGCGTAAGGGCATTGACGACCGGCGCCAGATCGCCGATGCACTGGCCGCGGTCTACGTCAGCGGCCACCGACCTGATTTCGCTGCGCTGCACCGTCGACCCCATCGCACGCTCGAATTGCCCACGTATCCGTTCCAGCGCAGGCGTTTCTGGCCTAAGACGTCCGGTATCGCGATAGACGGTCCCGCGGTCTCCGGAATCCTGGGAAGTGGGAAGGACCTCGCCTCTGGCGATTCCGTCTACACCAGTCGGTTGTCGGTCAAGTCGCAGCCATGGCTGTCCGACCACGTCATCTACGGCACCGTCGTGGTCCCCGGCGCTACGTATGCGGCGATGGCCTTGGCTGCGGTCGGCGCTCCGGCACGGGCCAAGGATGTGTTCTTCTACGAGCCGATCATCCTGCCGGAGAAGAGCTCTCGCGAGGTACAGCTGTCATTGCATCCGCTCGAGGATGGCGGTGGGTCGAAGTTCCAAGTGCACAGCCGCCCATATGGTGAACGCGATGCCGAATGGTCGTTGAACGCCGAGGGCACGGTTGTCACCGGCATCGACGACAGCGCGGATAGCGTGGACAGCACAGCCGAGTCGACGTCTGAGGCGGAGCCCGTTGATGCGGCCATCGAGCGGATGGAGCGCATGCGTCCGCACGAGTTGTTCGAAACCTTCGCCGACCTGGAACTGGCATGGGGCCCAACCTGGTCCGGTTCACTGAAGTCGCTGTGGCTTGGTGAGGGTGAGGCGATCGGCGACGTCCTTGTTGGTGAGGAACTGGCCGAACAGCTGGGAACCGAACCGATGCACCCGGTGCTGATGGATCTGTGCACCGGTGTCGCGTTCCCCGCGTTCCCCGCGCTGCTCGCGGCAGAGCAGGGCGTCAGCGATCTGTTCCTGCCCTTACGGTATGGGCAGGTGACGTTGAAGGAGAAGATGCCTCGGCGGTTCTACTGCCGAGCGCGGTGGCACGAGAGCGCCCTCGACAGCGAGACCCAGGTCTTCGATCTCGACTATCTCGATCGGGATGGCCGTCATCTGGGCGGGATTCGTGAGTTCACGGTGAAACGTGCGCCTCGCGAGGCGCTGCTGCGCGGTCTGGGTGGCGACGCCACCCGACTGCTGTACACCCTTGGCTGGCACGAGGTTCCTGCACCGCCCTCCGAAGACAACACAGCCGAGGCCGAAAATGCAAGTGGCACCTGGCTGATCGCCGGATTCGACGAACTGGCCGCCAAGGTGCCGGGCTGCATCCCGCTGCACCGGACCACTGATTCGGAGCTATTGGGACAGGTGTTGGTACAGGCCAAGGAGAGTGGTCTGCCGTTCTCCGGCGTCGTGTGGCGCGCTGCCGCGCCCAACCCGGAGGAGTCGAGCACCGATATCGCCGCGCGCGTCGAGGCCGAGATCGCCAACCTGCTCAGCGCCGTGCATACCGTGCAGGGCGGTTCCCAAAACGGCGGCGTGAAACTGCCCGGCGGGCTGTGGATCGTGACCGAGGGGGCTGTGGCCACCGAATCGGGCGAGCCGGTCGATCCGGTGCAGGCCGCGCTGTGGGGATTCGGGCGAACCACGATCAACGAGGAACCGGCGCTGCGCGCCAGACTCGTCGATTGCGACGGATCGCCTGAGGCCGTGCAGGCACTGGCGAATTTGTTGGTTACTCCGATTGAAGAGCCGGAAATTGCACTGCGCCAAGGCAAGCTGCTGGCCTCCCGGTTGTTGCCGTGGGCACGTAGCGGGCATCTCACGGTGCCGCGCGGAGGTGACTACGTACTGGCTCCCACCGAACGTGGTGCGATCGACAACCTGAGGATCACCGAGAAGGACGTGGCATCGCCGGACGAGGGCTACGTGCAGGTGCGGGTTGAGGCCGCGGGTCTCAACTTCCGCGATGTGCTCAACGTTCTCGGGCTCTACCCGGGCGATCCCGGACCGATCGGCGGCGACTTCGCCGGTGTCGTCACGCAATTGGGTGAGGGTGTCACCGGAGTCGAGGTGGGCCAGCGGGTCTACGGCTCCATGCAGGGTGCTTTCGCCAGCCGATTCAACGTGCCGGCCCAGTTCCTGGCGCCGATTCCCGACGGGATTAGCGCGGTCGAGGCCGCCACGATTCCCGCTGCGGCGCTGACGGTGCGGCTGTCATTCGACTGGGCACAGCTCAAGCCGGGTGACAAGGTGCTCATCCACGCCGCCAGTGGTGGCGTCGGGCTGGCGGCCATCCAGATGGCCCAACAGTTCGGGGCAGAGGTGTTCGCCACGGCCAGCACCTTCAAGCGTGCGACACTGCGTAAACTGGGTGTCAAGTACGTGTACGACTCGCGCACAACCGATTTCGCCGATCAAATCCTGGCGGACACAGACGGTGCCGGCGTGGACGTGGTGCTCAACAGCCTGACCAGCGAAGGCTTCATCGAGGCGACGCTGCGAGCCACCGCCAAGAACGGCCGTTTCGCCGAGATTGCCAAGCGCGATATCTGGACCCCGGAGCAGATGACCGAGGCCCGTCCCGATATCGCCTACGAGATCGTCGCGTTGGACACGGTGATGTTCCAAGAGCCCGAACGTATTCGGGCTCTGCTGACCGAGGTGTCGGAGGGATTGGCCGACGGCGAGTGGACGCCATTGCCCGCCGAGATCTACCCGCTGACCGAGGCCAGGACGGCGTTCCGCCGCATGCAGCAGGCCCGGCACATCGGCAAGATCGTGTGCCAGATGCCGAATCCGCTTGCACCGCGGCCGGATCGAACCTATCTGATCACCGGTGGTCTCGGTGCGATAGGTCTGCACACCGCGGCGTATCTGGCCCAACTCGGTGCCGGTGACATCGTGCTGACCAGTCGGCGTGCGCCGGATGCGGCTGCACAACAGCTGATCGACGACATCACCGAGCGGTACAAGACCCGCATCCATGTCTTCTCGGCCGATATCGGCGAGGAGTCCGAAGTCGCGAACCTGCTGCAGCGGATTCGCGCGGAGCTGCCACCACTTGCCGGGGTGGTACATCTGGCGGGTGTGCTCGACGATGCGCTGCTGGGTCAGCAGAGCGTGGAGCGATTCCGAACAAGTTTGGCGCCCAAGGCATTCGGTGCCGGTTACTTGGACAGGTTGACGAGGGGCGACGATCTGGACATCTTCATCGTGTCCTCCTCGGTGTCGGCGTTGTTCGGTTCACCGGGTCAGTCCAACTACGCGACCGCGAATGCACTGCTCGACGGTCTGGTCGCGCAGAGACGCTCGCAAGGCTTGCCCGCCACCGGAATCAACTTCGGTCCTTGGGCTCAAGGTGGCATGGCTTCGTCCGAGGCCGCGACCGCGAACATCAGTGCGCAGGGCCTGATTCCGCTGGAACCGTCGGCGGCACTCGCCGCTCTCGCCGAGGCCATCGCCAACGGAACCGGCCAGGCCACCGTCATCAAGGCGAACTGGCAGCGTGCCGCCAAGGTGCTGGGTAGTTCGCGTCCGCCGATCCTGGACCTGGTGTTGCCGAGTGTCATCGGGGAGGTGACCGGTGATAGCGAGTTGCTCAATCAGCTGATGGAGATACCGGTGCCGCAGCGGGCCGGTTTCGTCACCGAGTTCCTTCAGCGCGAGGTGCAGAACTTCTTGCGGTTGGCGCAACCGCCGGCTGCAACGAATCGGTTCCTGGACCTCGGCACGGACTCCCTGATGGCGATCGAACTCCGCAATCGGTTGCACAGCCAATTCGGCGGCAAGTTCACGATCAACGCGACAGCGGTATTCGACTACCCGACCATCGGGGGGCTCGCCGAGTATCTCGTGGGCCAGCTGCCCGACGCAGGTTCAGAATCGGGCGACGCAGAGTCCGTCGAAGGGCCTGACGTGGGTTCGGAGTCGGGCGAGGCAGAATCCGTCGAAGCGCCCGAGTCGAAAGATGAACCGGCCGACACATCCGTTCACGCGGTGACGACATCGGGCTAAACCCGACGGCGAGCGGGAAGATCCGGCGGGCGGAGTGCGTTAACCACTACTGGCTCGGCAAGTTCACTACCGTGGACGTCGGTCCGGATGTCGAGGTGTGTGTCAGCCAGTAGCGAGAGGGGAGGCCCGGTGGTGTGTGGCCGGGCCCTGGCGAGTGAACGGGCACTGCCCTGAGAGGTTTGATCGCCGACGTCACGCCGCTCCGTAACCCGGATTTCCGGCGTCTGTGGCTGGCCGGGGTGGTCACGGTTATTGGGGCGGGTCTCACGCTCTTCGCTGTTCCCGTGCAGATCTATGCGCTGACACAGAGCTCGGCGTATGTCGGACTGACGGGTGTTTTCGGGCTGGTTCCGTTGGTGGTGTTCGGCTTGTGGGGCGGCGCACTTGCCGACCGGATGGATCGTCGGACCCTGCTGATCATCACGGCGGTGGGGCTGGGGGTTTCCTCGGTGCTGCTGTGGGTGCAGGCCGCTTTGTCGGTCAACAACGTGTGGGTGGTGTTGTGCCTGCTCTCGGTGCAGCAGGCGTTCTTCGCGGTGAACTCGCCGACCCGCGCCGCCGCCATCCCGCGCATGCTTCCGCTCGATCAGCTGCCCGCCGCCAACGCCCTGAACATGACAGTGCAGCAGTTCGGGTTCATTGCCGGACCGCTGCTGGCCGGAATATTGCTCAAGTGGGTGGATCTGTCGGCGCTGTACATGATCGACGCGATTGCGTGTGTGGCGCCCATCTGGGCGACGATCCAGCTGCACAAGATGCCGCCGAGCGGTGTGTCAAAAGACGCGCGCACCAATGGCTTCCGCGATGTTCTCGACGGCTTTCGGTATTTGGCAGGGCACAAGATCGTGCTGATGTCCTTCGTGGTGGACCTCATCGCGATGATCTTCGGGATGCCGCGGATCCTGTTCCCGCAGATCGCCCACGAGGGGTTTGGGGATCCCGCCGACGGCGGCACCGTCATCGCGTTGTTGTCGGCGGCAATATCGGCGGGCGCGGTGATCGGCGGGGTGTTCTCCGGCTGGTTCCACCGGATCGACCGGCAGGGACTCGCGGTGGTGGTGAGCATCGTGGTGTGGGGGCTGGCGATGGTGGGCTTCGGGCTCACCGCGCACGCGCCGTTGCTGTGGCCGGCGCTGTTTTTCCTGATGATCGGCGGCATCGCGGACATGGTGTCGGCGGCCTTCCGGACGACGATCTTGCAGTCGGTGGCGACCGACGATGTGCGCGGCCGATTGCAGGGCGTGTTCACGGTAGTGGTCGCCGGGGGACCGCGGGTCGCGGACGTTACGCACGGTGCGGTCGCCGCCGTGGTGGGTACGACGGCAGCCGCTGCCGGTGGTGGCGCCCTCGTGGTGGTCGGGGTGGTCATCGCCGCGCTGCTTGTGCCCGTGTTCGTGCGGTTCCGGACCTCGTCCGCTGAATCCCCGCGTCTGCTCGCGGCCTCTGATGAGCAGCGGCCGCCGGATTCCTGATGTCCTAATTTGTGGGGTACCTGACCTAGACGCCATTGCGCAGGTGGCGAATAGTGGAAGCCGTGACTCGATCTGTAGTAATCCTGGGGTTCCCGGGAGTCCAGGCCCTCGATCTGGTCGGGCCGTACGAGGTGTTTGCGAGTGCGTCGCAGTACTTGACCGGCGCGCCCGGCTACGACGTATCGCTGGTCTCGAGCGACGGCGCCGCCGTCTCCACCGGCTCGGGCCTGGAGCTGGTCACCCGTCCTCTGCCGGATCCTGGTGAGGGATGCGACACGTTGCTCCTGCCGGGCGGTGTCGGTGTGGCCGCGGTCCAACGGGACGCCGCCCTGATGGACTGGATTCGCGCCTCGGCACGGTCTGCCCGCCGAGTGATCAGCGTCTGCAACGGTGCGTTCCTGGCCGCCGAGGCGGGTTTGCTCGACGGGTGTCGGGTCACCACACACTGGGCGTTGGCCGACACACTCGCAACCGAGTTCCCGAGCGTCACCGTGGATCCCGATCCGATTTTCATCCGCAGCTCGGACAAGACATGGACGGCGGCCGGTGTGACCGCGGGTATCGACCTGGCGCTGGCGCTCGTCGAGGACGACCACGGCGCGGAGGTGGCGCAGACCGTCGCGCGCTGGCTTGTCCTCTACCTGCGCCGCCCGGGTGGACAGTCCCAATTCGCCGCCCCGGTATGGATGCCGCGGGCCAGGCGCATGCCGATCCGCGATGTTCAGGAGGCCATCGAGGCCGAGCCGGGAGCTTCGCATCGGATTGGTGAGCTGGCGCGCCGTGCGGCCATGAGCCCGCGGCATTTCACCCGGGTGTTCACGGCGGAGGTGGGCGAGGCGCCGTCGGCCTATGTGGAACGCATCCGGTCCGAGGCCGCGCGCCGCCAGCTCGAAGAGACCGACGACACCATGACGGTGATCGCAAACCGCTGCGGGTTCGGATCTGCGGAATCCTTGCGCCGCAACTTTGTTCGCCGCATAGGCGTATCGCCCGACCAGTACCGCAAGACCTTCTACCGAACCGAAAGGACTTCCTTATGACCCAGATCGCGATCGTGCTGTACCCCGATTTCACCGCACTGGATTTCATTGGCCCGTATGAGGTCTTGCGCTTCATGCCCGATACCGAGGTCCGATTCGTGTGGCATCAACCGGGGCCCGTCACCGCTGATTCCGGGGTGCTGGTCATCGGTGCCACGCACTCGTTCGACGAGACGCCGTCGCCCGATGTCGTACTGGTTCCTGGCGGCCCGGGAACAACCATGGCCGCGCGCGACGAGGAATTGTTGGAGTGGTTGCGCCGGGTTCATCCGGCTGCCACCTGGACCACCTCGGTGTGCAGCGGTTCGCTGGTGCTGGCGGCGGCCGGTCTGCTTGAGGGCCGCCGGGCTACCTCGCATTGGTCGACGCTGCCCGCGCTCAAGGCGTTCGGGGTGACACCGGTCGGCGACGAGCGCATCGTGCACACCGGTCACGAAGGTCTCGTCACCGCGGCGGGCGTATCTGCGGGTATCGACCTGGGGCTGTGGCTGGCGGGCCAGATCGCGGGGGAGGAGCGGGCCAAGGCGATCCAGCTGAGCATCGAGTACGACCCGCAGCCGCCCTTCGATTCCGGGCACATGTCCAAGGCCAGCGCGGCCACCAAGGCCACCGCGACAGCGGCGCTGGCCAGGGATGTGTTCAGGCCGACCATCATGGCGGCGGGTGCGCTGCTGGTGTGGGACCGCGCCCTGGAGGCGGTGCGTTCGCGGACGGTTGGCCGTCGATCGCTTCGCCCGCGCTCGACCTCTCGACCTCGACCCTGACCAGGCGCCCTGAAGGCGGAGCGACTACCTTCTCTATGAACGTTCTTGCGGAGCCGCTGAACCTCAGAAGGGATGCCTGTGGCCGACAACAATGATTTCGCTACTCTCCAGTACCCCGGAGGCGAAACCAAGCTGGATATCGTCCGTGCGACCGAAGGCTCGGATGGCTTCGCGTTGGGCAAGCTGCTGGCCGATACCGGCTACACGACATTCGATGCGGGCTTCGTCAACACCGCATCGACCAAGAGCGCCATCACCTACATCGACGGTGACGAGGGCATCCTGCGCTACCGCGGTTACCCGATTGAGCAGCTGGCCGACAAGTCCACCTTCATCGAGGTGAGCTATCTGCTTATCTACGGTGAGCTGCCCACCCCGCAGCAGCTGGAGGATTTCACCACCAAGATCCAGCGCCACACCCTGCTGCACGAGGACCTCAAGCGGTTCTTCGACGGCTTCCCGCGTAATGCACACCCGATGCCGGTGCTCTCCAGCGCCGCGAACGCGCTCAGTGCCTACTACCAGGACTCGCTGGACCCGCATGACGACGCCCAGGTCGAGCTGTCCACGATCCGCTTGCTCGCGAAGCTGCCCACCATCGCGGCCTACGCCTACAAGAAGTCCGTCGGGCAACCGTTCCTGTACCCGGACAACTCGCTGACTCTCGTCGAGAACTTCCTGCGGATGACGTTCGGCTTTCCGGCCGAGCCGTACGAGGTGGACCCGGAGATCGTGCGGGCGCTCGACATGCTGCTGATCTTGCATGCCGATCATGAGCAGAACTGCTCGACCTCGACGGTGCGATTGGTCGGCTCTTCGGACGCCAACCTTTTCACGTCCGTCTCCGGTGGCATCAACGCGCTGTGGGGTCCGCTGCACGGCGGTGCGAACCAGGCCGTGTTGGAGATGTTGGAGCGCATCCGCGCCGAGGGCGGCGACACTCACGACTTCGTGCGCAGGGTGAAGAACCGCGAAGACGGCGTCAAGCTCATGGGCTTCGGACACCGTGTCTACAAGAACTACGATCCGCGTGCCCGCATCTGTAAGGAGCAGGCCGACAAGATCCTCGGCAAGCTCGGCGGCGATGACCAGCTGCTTGAGATCGCCAAGGCGCTTGAGGAAGCTGCGCTCACCGACGATTACTTCATCGAGCGCAAGCTGTACCCGAACGTCGACTTCTACACGGGTCTGATCTACCGGGCCATTGGCTTCCCGACGCGCATGTTCACCGTGCTGTTCGCCCTCGGCCGGCTGCCCGGCTGGATCGCGCACTGGCGCGAGCTGCATTCGGAGCCAGGCAAGATCGGCCGTCCGCGCCAGATCTACACCGGCTACGGAGAGCGTCAGTACCCGTAGTCCTTTCCGCCGATCGCGCAGTTAGGCACGCTTCCACTCGAAGGATGTGTGCGTAACTGCGCGTTCGTTTTTTAGTGGGTCGACGGACGGTGTGATGTAAATCTGTTTGCATCGCTAACAGTTGTAGTTTCACAATGGTGGCGTGGAAGCAACCATTGGCGAGTTGAGCGAGCGTCGCAAACTCGTCATCCTGGGGTCTTGCTGCCTGAGTCTGCTCATCGTGTCGATGGATTCCACCATCGTGAACGTCGCACTGCCGACCATCCGAGCGGATTTCGGCGCCAGCACCTCGCAGCTGCAATGGGTCATCGACATCTACACGCTGGGCCTGGCCTCGCTGCTCATGCTGTCGGGGGCCGCGGGGGACCGGCTGGGGCGCCGGAAGGTTTTCCACATCGGGCTCTCGATTTTCGCGGTGGGTTCTCTGCTCTGCAGCGTGGCGCCTACCGTCGGGTTGCTCATCACCGCGCGTCTGCTGCAGGCGGTGGGCGGCTCGATGCTCAACCCGGTTGCGCTGTCCATCATTTCGCAGGTCTTTACCGGCCGCGTGGAACGGGCCAGGGCGCTGGGGTTCTGGGGCGCGGTCGTCGGGATATCGATGGCCCTGGGCCCTATAGTCGGCGGGCTGCTGATCGAATGGGTGGGCTGGCGGGCCGTCTTCTGGATCAACCTGCCGGTGTGTGCGCTCGCCTTCGTGTTGACGGCGATCTTCGTGCCGGAGAGCAAGTCGGCCACGATGCGCGATATCGACCCGGTGGGGCAGGTACTCGCGGTGCTCTTCCTGTTCGGCATCGTGTTCACCCTCATTGAAGGCCCCTCGCTGGGGTGGACGACGCCGCGATTGATCGCGGTGCTGATCACCGCGCTGGTGGCGTTCGCGGTGTTCCTCCGCTACGAGTCCCGGCGGCGGCACCCGTTCATCGACTTGCGCTTCTTCCGCAGCATCCCGTTCGCCTCGGCCACCCTTACGGCGATATGTGCGTGCGTGGCATGGAGTGCGTTCCTGTTTACGATGTCGCTGTACCTGCAGGGGGAGCGACACTTCTCCGCGATGCACACCGGATTGGTCTATCTCCCGATTGCCGTTGGGGCGCTAGTATTCTCTCCGATCTCGGGACGCATGGTGGGTCGGTTCGGCGCGCGGCCGTCACTGCTGGCGGCGGGCACCTTGTTCTTCATCGCGTCATTGCTGCTCACCCGGGTGTCGACGGCGACACCGATCTGGGAGCTCCTGGTGGTATTCGCCATTTTCGGTGCGGGGTTCGCCATGGTGAATGCACCGATCACGAATGCCGCGGTCAGTGGGATGCCGCTGGACCGGGCCGGCGCGGCCTCTGCGGTTACCTCCACGAGCCGCCAGGTGGGTGTGAGTATTGGTGTGGCACTGTGCGGTTCGATCGGTCCGCCCGCCCTGTGGTTCATGTGTGCGGGACTCGGGCTCGTTATCGTTACGCTGGGCATCGTGTCCACTTCTGCGGCTGCGGTGCGGTCGGCCCAACGGCTCGCGCCGCTCATAGCAGGCACCGCGGCTCGGGAGGTGGCCCGTGCCGGATAGACCGCTCGCGGACGAGGTATGGCGCACCATGGCGAGTCTGGTGCTCGATAACCGTGATGGCTGGCGACGGACGGTCGTCGAGGCGACGGGGCTGCCATTCAGTCGGGTGCGTATCCTGAGAAGGCTTGCGCGACAGCCCATGACGGTAAAGGGAATCGCGGAGGCCACGGCCCTGGATGCCCCGGCGGCCACGGTTGCGGTAAGTGACTTGGAGCAGCGCGGGTTGGTGGTCCGCCACATCGACCCCGACAATCGCCGATGCAAGCGGGTGTCGTTGACTGATGAGGGCCACCGTGTCGTGGCTGCCATCGCCGAGCTGGATGACCCGGCTCCGGCTGCGCTGGCGGCCTTGAGTGAGGTCGAACTGACGAACTTGCGGGTGATCTTGGAGAGAGCCGCGGCCCTCAGCTAGCGTCTAATACCGCCATCGCGGCGTGATATCCGCCGAGCCCCGATACGCCGCCGCCGCGACGAGAACCTGAACCGCACAGCAGAATTCGTTCGTGATTCGTGGACACACCCCACCGCGCTGCGGGCGTATCCAGCGGTTCGTCGTCCTCGGCGAACGGCCAGTGCAATCCGCCGTGGAAGATGTTGCCTGATGTCATCCCGAGGGCCTCCTCGAGGTCTGCGGTGGTTTTGGTCTCGATGCACGGTCGGCCCTGCGAGTCTGTTGCCACCACATCGGTGATCGGCTCGGCCAGTACGGAATTAAGTGACGCGAGTACGGCGGCTTGCAGCTGCTCGCGGGTTGCATTCAGCCCATGCGGAGTATGTAACCCGAACACCGTCAATGTATGTGCCCCGGACGCACGCAGCTCCGGCGACAGAATGCTCGGGTCGGCCAAGGAATGACAGTAGATCTCGCAGGGCAGCGGGTCGGGGATATGTCCGCGGGACGCCTGCTGGAACCCGCTCTCCAGCTGGGTGAAGGTCTCGTTGATATGAAAGGTGCCACCGAAAGCCTGTTCCGGCGTGACCTTTTCGTCGCGCAGCCGAGGTAGGCGGGTCAGCAGCAGATTCACCTTGACCTGCGCGCCGGGCTGTCCTTCGGGGGCGTTTTCCCCAAGTAGCCGGGCCAGCACGGTGGGGCTGACGCCGCTGAGGACGTGGTTGCCCACCGCGATGTGCTCGTCGTTGCCAATCCGGTACTGCACCTCGCCGCCGGGATTGATCGCGAGGGCCTCAGCCCCGGTGCGTAATTCGGCACCAAGTCGTCGCGCTGAGGATTCCAGCGAGCCGGTGACGGCGCCCATGCCGCCCACGGGGACGTCCCACGGGTTCATCTGGTGGTAGAGGAAGCAGATGTTCTGCCGCAGCGACGGGTCATCGGCGCTCGCGAAGGTTCCGATCAGTGCGTCGGTGAGCAGGACCCCGCGTTGCAGATCATCGGGTGCGGCCGCGCGGATCACCTCGCCGATGGGCGTCTCGACAAGCTGTTCCCAGGCGCCGGCGCGGACCTCGCTACGTCGTCGCAGCGGTTCCAGTATGGAATCCCACAGTGGCCGGGTCACCGTATCGCAGAGTGCCCCGAATTCCGCGAAATCATCTGTACTGGCAAGGAATCCACTCCGTCCACCGTCAGCTGGGTCCGGCGTGTATGACGCGTACTTGCGGCGCGCCAGCTGCACCGAGAGGCCCAGGTCGTTGATGATCTGCCGCGGAAGCAGACTCACCAGATACGAGTACCGCGATAGCCTCGCGTCGACGCCCTCGAATGCGGGCGCTGAAATCGCGGCCCCGCCGAGCACTTCCAGCCGCTCCAGTACCAACACCCGTTGGCCCGCTCGGGCCAGATACGCGGCGGCGGTCAAGGCATTGTGCCCGCCCCCGACGATCACGGTGTCGTACCTGGCCGATCCGCTGGCAGTCATGGAGAAACTCTACGACGCGCCGACCGGTCCAACGATGTCTTTCAGTACCGCCTCGAACTCGGTGCAGAACCAGTCGACGTCCGACCGCGAAAAGGCCAGCGGCGGCCTGATCTTGAGGACGTTGCCATCCTGCCCACACACCGAGATGAGGACTCGCCGTTCGCGCAGGGCGTTCACGATCCGGCGTGCGCCGGCGCGGTCCGGGGTGCGGGATACGGGGTCGAGCACGATCTCGACCCCCGTGTAAAGGCCGGTGCCGCGGATATCGCCGAGCTCGACGTGCTGTAGCGCAAGGGAGCGCAACTCGGAGCGCAGTGCTGCACCCACCTCGGCGGCATGCAGCTGGAGCTTCTCGTCCTCGATGACGTCGAGTACCGCCGATGCCGCTGCCATAGATACCGGATTTCCACCGAAGGTGTTGAAGTACGGCACTTCCCGGGAAAATGGGGCAAGGACCGCAGAGGTGGCCGCCATGGCCGCCACCGGGATGCCGTTGGCCATGGGCTTACCCATGGTGACCAGGTCGGGCACCACGCGGTGGCGGGTGAACCCCCACATCGCTTCCCCGGTACGCCCGAATCCGGGTTGTACCTCGTCAGCGATGAGGACACCGCCGGCCGCACGCACTACCTTCACCGCGGGCTCCAGCACCGACGCGTCCGGGTAGATGCCGTCCGAGGAGAAGATGGTATCCACCAGCAGGCAGCTGAATCCGTATCCTGCGGTGTGCAATTCATCGATCGCACGGGAAACGGCGGCGGCAAAGTCAGTGGCCAGATCGCCAGGTCGTGTCCGGTAGCTGTCGGGTGCCGGCACGGTACGGACATGCGGTCCGAGAGAGTCCCCGCCGAGTGATGGGGAGACGGCGGTGACGGCGGCCGTGTTGCCGTGATAGGCATCGCTGGTCACGATAACTCCCGTTGCCCCGGTGTACATGTGGGCTACGCGCAATGCCAGGTCGTTGGCCTCAGAACCTGTGCAGGCATACATCACCTGATCAATGGCGCCGGGCATCGTCGCGAGTAGCCGCTCGGAGTAGTCGACGATGCCCTCATGCAGGTATCGGGTGTGGGTGTTGAGGGTGGACAGCTGCCGGGTGACCGCCTCGACCACGTGAGGGTGACAGTGGCCGACACTGGCGACGTTGTTGTACGCGTCCAGATAGCGGTTGCCATCGGTGTCGAACAGGTGGCTGCGCTCTCCGCTCACCAGGTGGACCGGGCGTTCGTAGAAGAGTCGGTAGGAGGGGCCGAGCACCCGTTCCCGCGCGGAGATAAGAGCCTCCGTGGCCGGGTCCTCGTCCTGCCCGGAATAGCTGTTTGAGTCCATGATGTTCGAAAAGCTCATCGTTCGGGTGCCTCCTCCAGGACCGTTCTACCGAGGTCCTCGTAGCGGTCGGGTGCGGTGTATTTGAGGAAGATGGCCAAGGCGATACCGCCGAGACCGGTTGCCCCAACCACCCATGGGATTGACGTGAAGATCCAGTCGCCGGCCGCGGTGCCGGCCGCGAACGACGCATGCTGGGCCAACAGGACGACGACGTACACCATGCCCAGGCCACCCAACAGCGGTGCGACCAGCGTCCGGAACCAATGCGCGGTCTCGGGGTGGTTTCGTCGCACGTGGAAGTACGAGATCACGGCGAAGGCGGTCAGGGCCTGGACGATCATGATCGCGGTGGTGCCGAGCAGGGCCATCAGTCCGTAGAGACCGGTGTACGGATCGCGATGGGTGAATGCGAAGAACAGCACCACCACGGTGGCGAATACGGTCTGGACGATGCCCGCGATATGCGGCGAGCCATGTGCGGTGTGCGTGGCCCCGATGGTGCGGCGCATCCCGGGGATGACGTTTTCGCGTCCGATCGCGTACAGGTAGCGGGCGGCACAATTATGGAAGGCCATGCCGCAGGCGAATGAACCCGTCATCAACAGGACCTTGAACAGGTTGACGGCCCACACCCCCAGGTGCTGCTGGACGGGGCCGAAGAAGATATCGCCCGCCGTGGACGAATCCTGGGCCAGCGCAACAGCGTTGTCCGGTCCGGTGCCAACGATCGCGAGCCACGAGACGAGGACGTAGAAGACGCCGACGCCGACAACCGAGGACACCACCGCGATCGGGATGATCTTCTTGGGGTTCTTGGATTCCTCGGCGTACATGGCACTGGACTCGAATCCGACCCAGGACCAGAACGCGAAGAACAATCCGACACCGGCCGAGCCGGCGACCGTGAGGGGCCCGGCCGGGCCGTCGACAACTCCGCTGAGGCTGTGAAAGCCGTTGAGCGGGTTGAGTGAGCCCCAGGACCAGCCTTGTGGGCCGCCCCCGGTGAACAGTACCGAGAGTGCCAGTAGCGACAGCATCAGTATTTCGGTCACCAGGAATACACCCAGTACGCGGGCGGCAAGGCTGAGATCGAAGTAAGTGAGCACCGCATTGACGGCCAGCATGACCAACGCCAGGAGGACCCACGGGATGTCCAGGTGGAAGAACGTCAGGAACAGGTCGTGGCCGAAGAACGAGAAGATCCCGACCAGTGACGCTTCGAAGACCATGTACGCCAACGTGATCAGGAACCCGGCTCCCAGCCCGACGATACGGCCGAGGCCATGGGAGATGTATCCGTAAAAGGCGCCCGTGGCGACGATGTGCTTGGACATCGCCGCGTAGCCGATGGCGAAGAGCGTCAGCACGATGGTGGCGACCAGGTAGCCGGCTGGTGCATAGGCACCGTTGCCGAATCCCACGGCCATCGGCACATTGCCGACCATCGCGGTGATCGGTGCGGCGGTGGCCACCGCCATGAACAGCACGCCCATCAATCCGACGGCGTTCGGCTTGAGACGCTGCATGCCGTCCGGCTCGGCGGTGGTGGCTGCGGGTGGGTCGATGATGTCGCTCACGGACGATCCCTTCTCCATATTTGGTCTGGTTTAGCCCGGCTGCCCGTAGCGGGCGCAGTCCTAAATATTGGGCCAATGGCTTGCTTCAGATGCGACGAGATCATTTATACCTGGGATAGTTCCCAGGTCAACAGTGAATCAGAGAAATCGGCCCAAGTCGTTTCGAGGATGTTTCAATCTGGGCCGGTCGTGATGCGTCGGAGTTAAATGGTCCGATTTGGTCTGCTTACTTGCCTCTGATGGTGCACACTCGGACCATGCCGGGACTACCGCCGACCCACAGTGCGTTCGCGCGTGCCGCCCTGCCCGGTTATGGCAGGGCGTCGGATGCCCCACTGCGACTGCTGAGCCTGTCGGAGAACGCCACCTATCTGGTGGACGAGCCGCAACCCATGGTGCTTCGGGTCCATCGTCCCGGGTACCACTCGCTACCGGCGATCCGTTCCGAGTTGGCCTGGATGCGTGCGCTGCGTGCCGAGACATCGGTCACTACACCGGAACTCGTCCGCGCCGAGGATGGGTCGGATGTTGTCGCGGCATGTCTGGACGGGATCACCCTCTACGTCGATGCGATGAGTTTCGTGCCGGGTTGCACCGCGGAAGAGGAACCTGGCGTGGTCGGATACAGCAAGCTGGGCGAGCTGACCGCACACATGCACGACCATGCCCAGCGCTGGCAGGCGCCACGCGAGTTCACCCGGTTCCGTTGGGATCTGGACACGATGTTCGGCCCGACCGCACGCTGGGGTGATTGGCGGCACGCTCCCGGCATAGCCGACGGCGACCGTACGTCGATCGCTGCCGCGGTGGCAGACATGATCCGGCGGTTGAACGAATACGGCCATACCCCAGATCGATTCGGTCTGATACACGCCGACATGCGATTGTCCAACCTGATGGTGGACCCGGGGCGGCCTGATTCCGAGATCACCGTGATCGACTTCGATGACTGCGGATGGTCCTGGTTCCTGGCCGATCTGGGTGCGGTGGTGTCCTGGGTGGAGGACACTCCGGCGGCCGATGCGGCCATCGCGGATTGGCTCGACGGCTACCAACGAGTGCGCCGACTCTCCGAGGAACACCTCGGCATGATCCCGGTCTTCGTGATGCTGCGCCGGGTCATGCTCACCGCCTGGATCGCCTCGCATGCCGATGCCGATGCGGCGATCAGAGTCAGTGACGGATTCGGGACTCGTACAGCCCGTCTCGCGGAGCGATACCTAGGTGACCGAACCTGGTTGCAGGAGGCCATTTTTGGCCGTCGAGTCGGCTGAGTGGGCCGGAGAGGCCGTGCTGGCAAGAAAGGAAGTGTGATGTTCGATCTGTCCACCAAATCGGTACTGGTGACCGGCGGCACCAAGGGTATTGGCCGCGGTATCGCCACGGTGTTCGCACGGGCCGGCGCCAACGTTGCGGTCGCTGCACGATCGCCCGGTGAAGCCGACTCGGTATCAGCAGAATTGGATGAACTCGGCGCCGGCAATGTCGTCGGTATCAGGTTGGACGTGTCCGATCCAACGTCGTGCGCGGATGCCGCGCAGGCCGTCGTCGACGCGTTCGGCGGGCTGGATGTGGTGTGTGCGAACGCCGGTATCTTCCCCGAGGCGCCGCTAGCGACGATGACGCCCGAGCAGCTCACCGAGGTGCTGGATATCAACGTCAAGGGCACGGTCTACACGGTGCAGGCGTGCCTGGACGCGCTCACCGCGTCCGGTAGTGGCCGCGTCATCCTCACCTCGTCCATCACCGGGCCCATCACCGGTTACCCGGGATGGTCGCATTACGGCGCATCCAAGGCGGCTCAGCTGGGTTTCATGCGCACGGCCGCGATCGAACTCGCCCCGCGGCGGGTGACGGTGAACGCGATACTGCCGGGCAACATCCTCACCGAGGGGCTGGTGGACAAGGGCGAGGAGTACCTGTCCGGGATGGCGCGGTCCATTCCCCTGGGGGCCCTGGGCACCCCGACTGATATTGGGCACCTGGCTGCCTTCTTGGCTTCCGATGAGGCGGGATACATCACCGGCCAGGCCATCGTGGTCGACGGTGGGCAGGTGCTACCGGAGTCGCCGGAGGCGTTGGCACCCTGAATGGTGCCCGGCGGGAATACTGAGCGGATGGAGGAGTCGGAGGGCGGACCGGTAGCCGAGGACGTGCGTCGCCGCATTCTGTCGATGCTCGCTCAGGGCACATTGCGCCCAGGCACACGATTGGGCTCCGAACGCGAGATGGCGGAACGGTTCGCGGTCTCGCGTGCCACCGTCCGCAGCGCATTGGTGCCGTTGAGCCGTGCGGGCATTCTCGAACGCCAGACCGGCCGGGGCGGTGGCACCTTCGTACGGGCGGATCTGGTGCAGCGCAATGTCGCCGAGCTGGCGGGCTTGCCCACCAGGTTGCACCTCGGGGGGCACACCAGTGACACCCGTGTACTCGGCACTTCCCGGAGGTGTGCGACCCCCGCCGAGCAATCCGCCTTGGAAATCGGGAACGCTGCAGAGGTTTTCGACGTGCGGCGGCTTCGCTATGCCGATGGTGTGCCACTCTCGGTGGACACCGCATGTTTTGTCGCCGAGCTTGTTCCCGACCTGCTGGAGCAGCCCCTGGGCGGCTCACTGTACGAGCTGTGTCAGCTGCGTTATGGGCTGGCGCCGGCCTCGTCCACCGAGACGATCGAGGTGGTCAGTGCCAATCCGCGGGAGGCCGAGTGGCTCGACGTGCCGCACCGTAGGCCGTTGCTGGCGATCACCAGGGTCACCCGGAGCGCCGACGGCCGCCCCTTCGAGTGCAGCTATGACCTGTTCCGTGCCGACCGGGTGCGCCTGACCGCCACCATGACTTCGGCCGGCGAAATCGCGGGCACCGTGCAGGAGCGTCTCGGCGCGGACGGCAAGGTCGAACGTGCGGTGAGCAGCCTGGCCGCCCATCGGCGGCCGGACGATACGCTGCTGGCATGACAAAACCTGAGATCGATTTTCAGCCAGGTCCGCCGCCCACTGAACTGGTCATCAAGGACGTCACCGTCGGTGATGGTGCGGAGGCCGCACCCGGTTCGGTCGTCAACGTTCACTACCTCGGAGTCGAATTCGAGAGCGGCGAGGAGTTCGACAGCTCGTGGAACCGTGGCGAGTCCATCGAGTTCCCACTCGATGCGCTCATCAAGGGCTGGCAGGATGGCATCCCCGGTATGAAGGTCGGCGGACGCCGTCAGCTGACGGTGCCGCCGGCGCAGGCCTATGGCGAGGCCGGAGCCGGTCACCAGCTGTCGGGTAAGACGCTGGTGTTCGTGATCGACCTGCTCGGCGCCCGCTAGGAACTAATGCCCGGGGAGGCGCAGCACCAGCCTGGCGCCTCCCAACGGGCTGGATTCCAAAGCCGCTGTGCCGCCGTGAAGTTCGGCTTGCTGCGCAACCAGTGCCAGGCCCAGGCCGGAGCCGGAATGCGAGGCGGTGGAGCCGCGTGAGAACCGTTCGAATACCAGCTCGCGCTCGGCCTCGGGGATACCACTGCCGTTATCGTCGATAGCGATCTCGACTCCATGCACGGTGCTGTTGGCGGACAGCTGAACTTTGGTCGCGCCACCATGTTTCACCGCGTTCTTGATCGCGTTGTCGATCACCAGCCGCAGCCCGGCGGGTAGCCCGAGCATCAGGATGGTTTGGGACGGCAGTAGCGAGATCTCAAGATTTGGGTAGCTGCGGTCGGCGTCATGGGCGGCACGGTCCAGCAGCTCGGTGATATCGACGGGCACATGGTCGTCCTCGGTGGTCAGTTGACCCTGTGCCAGCCGTTCCAGCGCGGAAAGTGTTGCCTCGACCCGGCTTTGGGTGCGGATGGTCTCGTCGACGATCTCTGTGCGTTGATCGGCGCTGAGGTTGAGGGTGGAGAGCACCTCCAGGTTGGTCCGCATCGCGGTGAGTGGAGTGCGCAGCTCATGGGAGGCGACTGCCGCGAAGTCGCGTGCGGATTCCAGTGCGGCCTTGGTCTTTTCCTGTTCGGTGTTGATGCGTTCGAGCATTCCTTCGACGGCCTCGGAGATCTCGACCGCCTCACGCACGCCGCGAACGTTAACGTCATCAGGGTTGGATTGCGCGTTGATCAGGCGGGCCTGCTGTGCCAGCAGCCGGAAGGGGCTCACCACGATGAGGGATATCACCCAGCCGACGATGACGGTGCCCACCAGCACGCCGCCGCAGATCGCGAGAATGCGGATGTGGTACCGGTAGATCTGCCGCTCGGTCTCGGCAATCGGGGCGCCGACCGCGACGGGGATATTGCCGGGAGCGATGAACGACCGGACCCGGTACTCGACGCCGTTGATGGTGGTGTTGGCATAACCGGGGGCCAGTAGCGGCAGCTCCAGGTCGCTGGGGATGGACTTGGTCAGGCCGGCGACGCGGGCGGTGAGCACCAGGCCGTCGGGGGTATCGAGCTTCTTATCGGAGCTGATCACCGAATTCAGCAGATTCGAGACGGCGCCCAGGCTGGACACCGAGTCGAGCCTTTTGTCCAGCTGCTCGTACTGGTTCTCTGTGACACCCAGCCACACCCAGGCGCCGAGTGTGACAACGAGCACCATCACCCCCAGCGCGGCGATGGCGACCAAGGTGCGCAGCGAGAAGACCCGCATCGGCTTTTCCAGCAGCCGGTAGGCAAGGTCGGTAATCCGTTGACTGGGGTGCTTACTCGGGCTGGTCATGACTGTTGGTCTTCGCGCAAGCGGCTCATCTGTCGCTACTGCGATCGCAGCACGAACCCGACACCGCGCACGGTGTGCAGCAGGCGGGGTGCACCGCCGGTTTCGAGCTTGCGGCGCAGGTAGCCGATGAACACGTCGACGACGTTGGTATCGGCGGCGAAGTCGTATCCCCACACCAGCTCCAGCAGCTGGGCGCGCGACAGCACCGCGGTCTTGTGTTCGGCCAGCACGGCCAGCAGGTCGAACTCGCGTTTGGTGAGGTCGACCTCGACACCGTTGATGCGGGCGCGTCGGCCCGGGATCTCGACCTCGAGCGCGCCGACGGTGATGGTCTCGGTAGATGAGGTCGCCACCGCACCGCGCCGCCGCAGCAGCGCCTTCACCCGGGCCACCAGCTCGGCGAGCACGAACGGCTTGGTGAGGTAATCATCGGCGCCGGCCTCCAGGCCCGCGACCCGATCGTCCACCGAGGTGCGCGCGGAAAGCACGCAGACCGGCACGTCGTTGTCCATGGCGCGCAGCGCGGTCACCACGCTGACACCGTCCAGGATCGGCATGTTGATGTCGAGGATGATCGCGTCCGGGCGATGTTCGGTGGCGCAGCGCAGCGCCTCGGCGCCGTCGCTGGCGGTGTTCACCTCGAAACCGGAGAGGCGCAGGCCACGTTCCAGCGACCCGCGCACATCGGCGTCGTCGTCCACCACGAGCACGCGCGGGGAGAGGTGCCCGGCATCTGACGATGAGCCGCTCGCGCGAAGACTGCCGGGAACCGGTGAGCCGCTTGCGCGAAGACCATCAGGCATGCCTGCCATCTTGCCTGATGCGGTGCTCAAAACCGCCAACCGAGGTCCGGCGACACCACAATTCCGGCGGGAACTGCGCGGAAGCCCGGATCAGTCGAGACCAGTAATGCGCTCTGCGCCGCCAGTATCATGAAAGCTGATAATCCAGCGACCCACACCGAAAGCTTGCGAATGTCGACAGCAGTACACGTTAAAAAGGTTTCCTATGTTGCTGGCCTCTGCGCCGCGCTCGCTGTGCTTGCTGTGCTCGCCCTGGGAACGTTGTCTTTGGCCGGTGCCGGTGTCGCCCGCGCCGATAACTTCCCCGATTTGAACGGGTTCACGGCGGTGGCGCCCGACGCGTACTTCGTCACCAACGAGAACTCCTCGGTGCGGTCGATCCACTTCACCACCCCCGACGGAATCGGCTGCATGTTCCGCGCTTCGCAGAACATCTCGCCCAATTCGCGTCAGCGCCTGAGCTGTGACGGGGCCGTTCCCGGGATTCCCGGCGATGCACAGAATGTCCCGAATGTGCCGGGAGTTGGTGGCGCGAGCGCGAATGTGCCGGGGTTGGGCGGTGTGAATCTGCCCGGTATCGGGACCTGCCCAATGGGCACCGTCGCGCAGAAGGGCGATGGCGCGTTCGAGATCAGCAAGGGCGCCTGGACCTGCGGAACCAGACCCGAGGCGCCGGTACTCAATGTCGGTCAGAAACTCACCTACGGAAATGTCACGTGTGCCGTCGGCGGTGGCGGCCTCACCGCGTGCCAGGTGTCGATGGGCGATCAGAAGCACGGCTTCGTCCTGCAGCCCTCAGGAAGCACTTCCTTCTAGGTACTTTCTAGATATTCCATTAGCTCCGCGACGGCGGCACGGGCTGCCCGGTTGGCGCCGATGGTGCTGGCCGAGGACCCGTACCCCAGTAGGTGGATAGCGGGCCGCCCGGCAACCTGTGTGAGCAGCCGGCCCGTCATGGTGATGCCGCCGCGACTGTTGCGCAGGCGCAGCGGCGACAAGTGATCCAGCGCGTGTCTGAACCCGGTGCACCACAGGATCACGTCGACATCCAATGAGCTGCCGTCGGGCCAGGCGACCCCGGTCGGGGTGATTCGGGTGAACATGGGGCGCCGCGCCAGCACACCGCGCTGTGAAGCCTCGGCGATATCCGGTGTCCACGGCAGCCCGGTCGCGGAAACCACCGATCGTTGTGGTTCCCCGCGGCGCGATCGTTCGTCGACGCCGGCGACTGCGGTACGCAGTCGATCGACGGTGAAATCCGTGACGAATACCGGCTCGCGTCGGGTCACCCAGGACGTGCGAGTGGACGCAATTCCTGAAATCTCAACGAGTAGCTGCACCGCCGACACCCCGCCCCCGACCACGAGCACGTGCCGGCCTGCGAATTCCTCGGGTGTTCGGTAGTCGTGGGTGTGCAGCTGACGTCCCTCGAACGTGGTGGCGCCCGGCACGTAGGGGACGAACGGCTTATCCCAGGTCCCTGTCGCGTTGATCACTCCTCGGACACTGAACTCGCCTGCGGAGCTGGATACCGTGAACCCGTCCGAGCCGGCTGGCGCGGGCCGTACCTCGCGCACGTGTGCGGGCCGGTGGACATCGAGGGCATACCGATGTTCGTACGCGTCGAAGTACCGGGGCATGGCCGTCGACGCCTTGATGGTTCCTGTCTCGTCGAACGGCAGCCCGGGCAGCTGGTAGATGCGGTTGGTGTTGTCGAGCGTCAACGTGGGCCAGCGGAACTGCCATGCCCCGCCCGGGCCAGGAGAGTGATCGAGGATGACGAATCCGTCGCCGGGCTCCCCGGCGGAATGTCTGCGGCCGAGCGGCTCGAGGCCACGCCGCCGCAGGAAGTACCCCGCCGCGATCCCAGCCTGCCCACCACCAATCACGGCGACGGCAGTCATAGGCGCCATATTAGGGTGGTCGGCATGATCGGTGTAACTAGCGACGGCCCCGTCACCACGATTGAGCTTCAGCGCCCGGAACGACGTAATGCGGTGACCTACGAGCTCGCGGTCGCCTTCGCCGAGGAGGTCAGGAAGGCTGCGGAAACGGCACGTGCCATTGTCATCACCGGGCAGGGCACTTCGTTCTGCGCGGGCGCCGACCTGTCCAGCGGTGCCCCAGATCCCGATAAGTTCGCCGATGCCTGGCAGCACTCGATCCTGAGCATCGACGCCGCCGACGTCCCGGTGATTGCCGCCGTCAACGGCCCGGCCATCGGGGCCGGCGTGATGCTGGCCATGGTGGCCGATCTGCGGGTGGTCTCCGAGTCCGCGCGCTTCCAGTTCCCCGTCGCCAAATATGGCATTGCCCTGGATAACTGGAGCATCCGCCGATTGTCCTCACTGGTGGGTTACGGCCGCGCACGCGCCATGCTGCTGGCCGCCGAACCGTTGGATGCGCAGACGGCGTACATCACCGGCATGGCCAACCGCATAGGAGAGCTGGCAGATGCCCAGGCCTGGGCTGCAGAACTTGCCGGTTTTGCGCCGCTGGCCCTCAAGCACGCCAAACGCGTGCTGAACGATGACGGTGCGTTCGAGGATCAGGCTCCTGCGCACAAGGAGCTCTTCGACAAGGCGTGGTCCAGTCAGGACATCATCGAGGCGCAGGTGGCCCGAATCCAGAAGCGTCCGCCCAACTTCCAGGGCGCCTGAGCATGCGGGCGCTCTGGGTTGGCGCTGGCGCAGCTCTTGCGTCGACGTGGTTCGGACGCGTCCTGCGTGACGTCCCGCGATCGTTGGGGGCTAGCAAGGACCGCATCGCCGAGGTTGCCGAAGGATCCCCGCAATACCGCGGCGGCTCCTTCCACAATGCCGAGTCCGCCCGGCAGTTCGTCCCCGACGCGGACCCGACGTCACTGGTGCGCGGTCTGCTTACCCGGCAGGGCGCCGGCAGCCCCAAGGCGCCGGTGCCGCTAGCGGTACCCGAACTTGCCGGTTCGCCGGCGGATCTGGCGATCACCTGGTTCGGGCATTCCAGTGTGCTCGTGGAGGTCGACGGATACCGCGTGCTCACCGATCCGGTCTGGAGCGACCGGTGCTCGCCCTCGCGTGCCGTAGGGCCGCATCGCCAGCATCCGGTACCGATATCGGTGTCGGCGCTGCCCGCCCTGGATGCGGTGGTTATCAGTCACGACCACTATGACCATCTCGATATGGACACCGTCATCGCGTTGACTCGCAGCCAGAACGCGGTGTTCGTGGTGCCGCTTGGTGTCGGCGCTCATCTGCGCAGCTGGGGTGTGTCACCCGACCGGGTCATCGAACTGGATTGGGACGAGAGCCACCAGCTCGGAAAACTGACGCTCACCTGCACTCAGGCCCGGCACTTCTCGGGCCGGTCGCTTGTCCGCAACACCACGTTGTGGGCGTCCTGGGCTATCGCCGGGCCGAGGCACAAGGTGTTCTTCGGCGGCGATACCGGATACACCAAGGCGTTCAAGGTGATTGGCGAGACCTATGGTCCCTTCGATCTCACCCTGTTGCCGGTCGGGGCCTACAACACCCAATGGCCGGATATCCATATGAACCCCGAAGAGGCCATCCAAACGCACCGGGACCTCGCGACGTCTAATGCTCCGCTGCTACCCATTCACTGGGCCACGTTCAACCTGGCCTTGCATCCATGGGCCGAGCCGATCGAGCGGGTGCTCACCGCCGGAGAGGAACACGGCGTCACGGTTGTGGTGCCCAAGCCCGGGCAGCGGGCCGATGCGCAGCGGCCCGCCGCCCCCGACGGCTGGTGGCGGCTTTCCTAGCCCTTGTGTGCCTGTAGCAGGAACGCGGGCTGCTTATTGCGTCCCTTCTCGTCCTTGTGGAACAAGGGCATCTGGAAGTCGACACCAGGAATGACGGCCGGGATGTTCGAGTGGATGAACGCCGGGCTCAGGTCGTCGATCACCCAGTACGGTTCCACGGCGGCGCGAAGTTCGTCCTCCGTGACCGCGTTCGGGCCGATCCCGGGCGGAAACGCGCCCACTGCGAAGACCAGTACGTAGTAGGACGCATCGGGTGCGGCCGCGCGCACGATCGAGCGCAGATAGCCGTCACGGGCCTCAACCGGAATCGAGTGGAACAAGGTGCTGTCCACGATGGTGCCGAAGCGCCCGTCATATCCGGTGAAGTTGGTGATATCGGCGATCTCGAAGCTGGCATTGGTCAATCCACGATCGGCGGCGGTCGCTCGCGCCGCTTCGATGGCGGTGGGCGACAGGTCCAACCCGAGAGTGGTATGCCCCAGCGTGGCGAGGCGCAACGATGTCTCGGCATGCCCGCAGCCGACGTCCAGCACATCGCCATGGAACTTCCCGGCGTCGATCAGCGCGGCCAGCTCGGGCTGGGGTTCGCCGATATTCCATGGCGGCTCGCCCGAGAAGATTTCGCTCTTGCCCTGGTAACTAGCTTCCCAGTCCGGAAGTTCTTTCGATGTCATACGAACTGACATTACTCTCGGAAGGCGAACGGCGGCTAGTCACTTGGCCAACAACGTGGCCGCCTCCGCGGAGTCCAGGTACTCGTCGATACGTGTGATCAGCCCATCGGAGATAGTGGCGACGATGCAGGCGGCAACCGAAACGCGTTCGCCTGCACGATTGATCGCATTCACCACATGCTGCTGGACAAATCCGTCCGGTGTGATGGACCGGCGGATGGCGGTATAGCGGAAGTCGGACAGGTTGCGGGCTACCCAGGTCAAGGTGGCCAGGTTCTCGTCACGGTTCCTGGGTTCCCCAAGAGTGTTCAGCCAGACGACGATATCGGGCGCGTACAGCACGGCGACAGTGTCGATATCGCCTATCTCGATGGCGGCGAACAATCGCTGAGCGATCTCATCCGCGTCCATGCCCGCGACACTACGCGCTGGTCGCTACTGTGCAGGGGTGGCAACGACCGAGGGGCTGGGCATGAATGAGCCGCTTGCGCGAAGAGCGCCGAACACAGTCGGCGGCCTGACCGCCGCCGAGGTCGCTGAGCGCGTAGCGCAGGGGAAGACCAACGATGTCCCGTCCCGTGCGGCACGCAGTGTGTCGGACATCGTGCGAGCCAACGTGTTCACCCGTATCAACGCGATTCTCGGCGTGCTGCTCATCATCGTGCTGTCCACCGGCTCGGTGATCAACGGCGCCTTCGGTCTGCTGATCGTTGCCAACAGTGCCGTCGGCATTATTCAGGAGCTGCGGGCCAAACAGACGCTCGACAAGCTCGCGATCGTCGGACAGGCCCGGCCCATGGTGCGGCGCGACGGTGTGGCGACGGCGCTGGCGCCGAATGATGTGGTTCTCGACGACATCATCGAGCTCGGGCCCGGCGATCAGATCGTGGTGGACGGCGAGGTTACCGAGGAGGCTGCCCTCGAGATCGACGAGTCGCTGCTGACCGGCGAGGCCGATGCGATCGACAAGACCGTTGGTTCCCAGGTGCTTTCGGGGAGCTTTGTGGTGGCGGGCAGCGGTGCGTACCGGGCCACCAAGGTGGGGCGCGAGGCGTACGCGGCCAAGCTCGCTGAGGAGGCATCAAAGTTCACCCTCGTGCACTCCGAACTGCGCAATGGCATCAACAAGATTCTGCAGTTCATCACCTATCTGCTGCTGCCGGCGGGTGCGCTCATCATCTATACCCAGCTGTTCACGACCGATGACAGTTGGCAGGAATCGGTGCTGCGCATGGTGGGCGCCCTGGTCCCGATGGTGCCGGAAGGCCTGGTGTTGATGACGTCAATCGCCTTCGCGGTTGGCGTGATTCGACTGGGACGGCGTCAATGCCTGGTGCAGGAGCTGCCCGCCATCGAGGGGCTGGCCCGGGTGGACACGGTATGCGCCGATAAGACCGGGACCCTCACCGAGAACGGGATGCGGCTCTCGGAGGTGAAGAAGATCGACGGCGATGGCGATCGGCAGGCCCTCGCCGCTTTGGCTTCCCTCGCCGCCGATGACCCACGACCCAACGCGAGCATCGCTGCCATCGCCGAGGCATATGACACCCCACCGGGCTGGAAATCGACTGCAATCGCCCCATTTTCGTCGGCCAAGAAGTGGAGTGGCGCCTCCTACGGGGAGCATGGCAACTGGGTGATCGGCGCACCCGATGTACTTCTCGACCCGGCCGACCCCATCGCCACCACCGCCGAGGAGATCGGTTCTCGGGGGCTGCGGGTGCTGCTGCTGGCATCGGCAGAACTGCCCGTCGACGACGCGAACGCACCAGGCGCCGTCACGTCGCGCGCGCTGGTGGTACTGGAGCAGAAGATCCGGCCCGACGCCCGTGACACCCTTGATTACTTTGCCTCCCAGCATGTCTCGATCAAGGTGATCTCCGGCGACAATGCGGTGTCGGTGAGTGCGGTGGCCCAGTCTTTGGGGCTCTCCGGCGCCGCCGTGGACGCCCGCACGCTGCCCGCTGATACCGACAAACTCGCCGACACCCTGGCCGAGGCGACCACGTTCGGACGGGTGCGGCCCGACCAGAAGCGGGCGATGGTCAAGGCTCTGCAATCGCATGGCCATACCGTCGCGATGACCGGTGACGGGGTCAACGACGTGCTGGCACTCAAGGATGCCGATATCGGTGTCGCGATGGGTGCGGGCAGCTCGGCCTCACGTGCGGTCGCCCAAATTGTCTTGTTGGACAACAAGTTTGCCACCCTTCCTTATGTGGTTGCCGAGGGGCGGCGCGTCATCGGCAACATCGAGCGGGTTTCCAACCTGTTCCTCACCAAGACGGTGTACTCGGTGCTGCTGGCGCTGACGGTGGGACTTGCGGGACTGGGCTCGAAGATCTTCCACTATGGCTCGGTGCCGTTCCCGTTCCAGCCGATCCACGTCACTATCGCGGCGTGGTTCACCATCGGCATCCCGGCGTTCGTCCTGTCGCTGGCGCCGAATAACGAACGCGCACAGACAGGATTCGTGCGCCGGGTGATGGCGTCGGCGATCCCGTCGGGCCTCACCGTGGGGATCGCGACATTCCTGTCGTATCTGTTGGCCCGCCAGATCCTGCATGTCACGGGTAACAGCACGCAGGCGTCGACGGCGGCACTGATCACCGAGCTCGTGGCGGCGGTGTGGGTGCTTGCGGTGGTGGCGCGTCCATACCAATGGTGGCGGGTGGCGCTGGTGACGCTCTCAGGCCTTGGCTATCTGGTGATCTTCGCGATTCCTTGGGCGCGAGAGACATTCATGCTCGACCCAAGCAACCTGGCGGTCACCGGGCCGGCGTTGGGCATCGGTATCGCGGCCGCCGCGGTGATAGAGGCGCTGTGGTGGCTGCAGGGCAAGTGGTCCGGCCGGCCTCGCCACTTCTGGGCCACCGAGAACGACTGAGACGACCGAAATAAATAGGGATGCGCCGCGTCGAAGGCCTC
The DNA here is from genome assembly GCF_040653875.1 of Mycobacterium sp. NPDC050853. Classification (NCBI taxonomy): domain Bacteria; kingdom Bacillati; phylum Actinomycetota; class Actinomycetes; order Mycobacteriales; family Mycobacteriaceae; genus Mycobacterium; species Mycobacterium sp. NPDC050853. The sequence continues at coordinate 89,867 of NZ_JBFAGW010000006.1, read as the reverse complement.
CGGTACCTTTGCTAATGCGGAGATCAAGCGGCGCCCCGGCATCGCCGGACGGCGTTCCGTGTGTAAAGGCTCCACTCCAACGGCATGCCCACCTAAGGCTATTGGGTTCGAGTCCCATACGGATGACTTCCGGGCCGCGGGCCGCAAGGTTCGCGGACCGGTCCAGCGGGGACGCTACGGCGATTCCTCCCGCCGGTTCGCGATGCGGCTCGGAAGTCATTTCTCCGCAACGGAATACAAGAAATGTAAGAGAGGTGACAAGGATGAGTATGTGGGACGAGATGGTCGGCACGAAGGTCACGGTCATGGAATGGCAGCGTGGCGTGTTGTACCGCGACGGTGTGTTCAAGGCTGTGCTGAAGCCGGGTGTGCATTACACACGCCCGCGTACCGACACCTTGGTCACCGTGGAGATGCGGACGCAGTCGATTCAGGTAGCCGGCCAGGATGTGCTGACGGCAGATGGCTTCACCGTGAAGGTGTCGGCCGTGGCCGAGTACAACGTGGCCAAGCCGATCGTTTTCGCCGGGTCGGAGAGTGGTTCGGTGCACTGGGGTATCTACCTGCAGGCACAGCTGCAGCTGCGTGACGCCGTTGCGGCGTTGACCCTCGATGAGCTGTTGGCCCAGCGGGGTCAGTTCCTGGGTGCCAATGCTGTCGCGAAGATTGCGGCCGAGGTCGAGGAGCTGGGTGTGACGGTGACCCGGTTCGTCGTCAAGGACCTCATGCTGTCCGGCGAGGTACGCAAGGCACTGGCCGAGCCGCTGCTGGCCCGCGAGGCCGGTAAGGCTCAGCTGGAGCGGGCCCGCGCGGATGCCGCGGCGCTGCGCTCGATGGCCAACACCGCCAAGCTGCTGCGAGAGAACCCTGAGCTGCTGCAGCTGCGGACCCTTGAGTCGGTGGCTGACGGCAAGGCCATGGTCGTCCTCAACCGCTGACCTTCAACGGCTGACCCTCCATACGCGAGCAGACGCATAGTGCACGCGCCACCTGGCGTCTCTGTGCACTATGCGTCTGCTCGCGTAAGAAAAGGGGTTAGAAACCGAACCGCATGATCCTGCCGATATCGCGCAGGGCGGGGATATGGGAGATGACCTTCATCTGGATGCGGCCCGACAGTGGCAGGTGTTCCTCACCTGCCACGTCGGTGCTGCGGAGGTCGTCGATGCAGCGCAACCCCGGGTGCAACACCTGGATCTGGGCGGGATCGTCGATACCCCAGTGCAGGGTGGCACCTGCATTGCGTACCGCGGGCACAAGCTTCTGCAGCTTGATCCCAATGCTGCCGTAACAGTCGAAAGCCAGTTGGCCACTGGGGAATCGGTCGGTGATTCGCCGGATCAGCCCTTGGCCCTCGGTCTCGGTCAGGTACATCGTCAAACCCTCGAACACCGCGAGGGTGGGTCGGTCGGCGGGGATGCTCTCCAGCCACGCCTCATCGGTGACGGAGCTTTCGATCATCCGGTAGTCGCCTCCGCGCTCGGGGAGCAGTGTGCGCCGCAGCGCGATCACATCGGGGTAGTCGACATCGACCCAGCGCACGGTCTCGGGCGGATTGATCCTGAAGACGCGGGTGTCCAGCCCGCAGGCCAGATGCAGCACCGTCGCTTCTCGGTGTGCAGTGAGAAACTCGGAGGTCCAGACGTCAAGCTGCCGGGCGCGCAACGCTACGCCGATCGCCTGAGTGCCTTTGATCTTGGTTTTGGAGAAGTCGTAGTCGATGCGCGCGACGGCCTCGGCGGCGTAGTGGTCATGAAGAACCGAATTGGGGGATTTGGCGTCCTGTGCGCGCCCGTACAGCGTGGCCAGCATCGTCTCCGGAGCGCCGGTCAGCGTGATTTTCACAGGGTCCGTCACTCGACCCAACATACGCCGCGATCTCGTACTACAGTTGCGCCGTCCCAGACCTAAGGAGAACTACAACATGGCTGATTTCAAGGGCCTCATCGACAAGCTCAAGAGCCTGTTGTCGGGCAACAAAGACAAGGTGAACCAGGCGGTCGACAAGGTCGGCGACGTGATCGACTCCAAGACCGGTGGCAAGTACTCCTCGGTGGTGGACAAGGTGCAGGACGCCGCAAAGAGTGCCGTCGACAAGGCAGAAGCGCCTGAGGCCCCCAAGGCCGGCGACGCGCAGTAACCGACTGGCGCCGCTCATTGCGGCGCTGGTGTTGTTCACGGCGGCCTGCGCGCGGGTCGAGGCGGAGGGTGTTGCACCCCCGCCTCCCTCGCCGCCGCCGGGTGAAGTGCTATCGGATGTGCTGTTGTCGCTGGCCCCAGATCTTGATGCCATCGCCGACGGCCATCTCATCCGATACATGTCCACCTCGGGTTCCACCGCCACGCCCACCGAGGTCACGGGAGTCGTCTTTTCGCCGAAAGGCGAACCGCCGCGAGAGGGTTGGCCTGTCGTATCGGTAGGGCACGGCACTACCGGCCTGGATGACGACTGTGCGGTCTCCCGTGCCCCCGACTTGCGGGGCTATATCTGGCTGGTGCGAAACCTCACCAAGCGCGGGTGGGTGGTGGCCATCACCGACTATGAGGGGCTGGGGGTTCCGGGTCCACACCCCTATCTGGAGCCCAGATCCGCGGGATTCAACGTCATCGACGCGGCACGCGCCGCGGTGTCGCTGATACCCGGGGCTTCGTCGACATGGGCGGCCATCGGGGCATCCCAGGGTGGTCAGGCAACCTGGGCGGCCGCCGAACTTGCGGGTGATTACGCCCCTGAGCTGGAGTTTGTGGGGGCGGCAAATCTATCGCCGGCCGCCGACCTCACCAATATGGCCACCCATGTCGGCGACGGTCGATATGACTTGAGTCAGCTCTCGATGATGCCGACCTTGCTCACGGGGCTGTCGGTCACCGTCCCGGAGCTGGTGCCGGAGAACTTTCTGCACGGGTCATTTCAGGACAACCCACACGACAAGGCGCTGCTGCTGGGTTGTCACAACGGACTGGATCCCGCGCGGACCGCGGCCATAGGCCGATTGCGCGCCAACGATTTTCACGGCACCACCCCGCAGGATGCGGCCATCTTCGCGGGCGCGCTGAAGCGGATCGCACTACCGCTGGGTCGGGCATCCGGGCCGATGCTCGTGTATGCCGGTGAGTCCGATCGGCTTATCGACGCACGCTGGATCCACGCGGCGGTGCAACGGGCATGCGCCCTGGGGGACACGGTCCAGGAAATCGTCGCGCCGGGTAAGGGGCATGTGGACCCTGAAGGGGAGCGGCTCGGGGTCCAGTGGATAGCCGACAGGTTTGCCCGGCTACCGGCGCCCAGTAACTGTTAGCCATCTGTTTTTATCGGTCGGGTATCCTCTGCCAGCGTGGCAGCTAAATTGAATTCCTCCATCGATGTGCCCCTCCCTCCCCAGGTGGCCTGGGAGCACGCCTCGGATCTGCAGCGATTCGATGAGTGGCTGAGTGTTCACACGGCGTGGCGCAGCAAGTTGCCGGAGACCCTCCAAGAGGGCACTGTGATCGACTCGATCGTGTGCGTCAAGGGCATGTACAACCGGGTCAAATGGACGCTTCAAAAGTACGACCCGCCGACGGGACTGTTCCTGGACGGCAAGGGCAGGGGCGGTGTGAAAGTCAAGCTCAGGGTGACGATCACCCCGAAGGGACCGGGATCGGTCGTGGACTTCACCCTGCACTTGGGCGGGCCCGCCATGTTCGGCCCGATCGGCACCGTGGTCGCGGCCGCACTGCGCAGCGATATCGATGCCTCACTATCGAAGTTCGTTCAGGTCTTTGCATCGACTTCCTAGGGTGAGCCAACCCACAAACATCGCGTTTTTGCGTTCTACCTGCGAAAACATAAGTGACCGTTTGTGATTGGATGAGTATTAAGTTGGTGTCGGTGGTTGGCAGGCTCCGGAATAAGGAGCAATATGGATATATGTCAATCACACGGAAGATCATCGGAAGGGTGCTCGTCGCAGGTGCCGGCGCGGTGCTGATCGCTGCTGCACCCGCTGCCGTGATGGCCGCCGGGGTGCCGACAACCACGTCCAACCAGGTCGTTCTTGCCGATCCCGGTGGTTCGGGCGGCGGCGACGCGGGTGGCGGCGGTGGCTGCTACAACGGGGTGTGCGGCGGGTGGAATCCCGGACAGGGTGGCTATGGTCACGGCTGCTACAACGGTGTCTGCGGTGGCTGGGACGGCCAGCGCGGCTGGGGCAACTAACCCCGGTCAGCGCGCGAACTAGTCCGCTAGCGGCCTGAGGGCCTGCGCCAGGGCGTCAAAAGCGTCCCGGCGGGCATTCCCGATGCCGAGAAGGTGATCAGGCAAGATCACCTCGTCGACACCCTCGCGTGCCCATGGCTCCATCTGTTCCGCGATGCGTTCGGCGGTGCCGTACAACACCGGAATCGGTGATTTGGCAGCGGTTTCCGCGGCGCGTGCTTCGGATTGCGGGCCATCGGTGACAATGATGCGCGCCTGCGTGGAACGCCATATCGTCGCTGGATCGCGGCCAATCTTCTCGGCCGCGGCGTCCAGGCGACCCGAGACCTCATGGAAGGTCCCGGGTGTGGACCACTGGTTCCATTCCTGTGCATATCGAGCGGTCAGTCCCAGCATCCGCGGCTGGGTTGCGCCGATCAGAATCGGTAGGGGCCGCTGCAGCGGTTTGGGTTCGCAGATGGCCTCCGTCAGTCGGTAGTACTCGCCGTCCACCGTCGTCGCCTGCTCAGTCAATAGTCCGGTAATCGCTTGCAGCCCTTCGGAAAACCGGTTGACTCGCGGTCCCGGCTCGCCGAGTTCGAGCCCGTACCGTTGGTGCTCGTTCTCCTGCCAGCCGGCGCCCAATCCGAGCGTGAAGCGCCCCCCGCTCACGTGGTCGACGGTGACCGCCCAGTTGGCGAGTACCGCCGGATGCCGGAAGGTCATCGACAGCACCAAGGGTGCCAGCCGGATACGTGAGGTGGCCGCGGCGAGTGCCGCAAAGATCGCGGTGGCCTCGTGAAAGTCGGTGTGCTTCTCGGGGGTGTCTGCGAATGACATGAAGTGGTCGGCGGCGTAGAAGGCGCGCCACGAACCGTCGTCGGCGTACTGGGCGATATCCAGCAGATCGGCCCAGGATTGATTCGTCTGTCCCCATATTGAGAAGCGCATGATGCCCAGCCTAAAGACAGTGCAGGGGGAAGTATGCGGGGAACGCGCGTGTCCAGAAACCGGTCGTAATACGCTTGTTGTGATGAACGAGCAACCACAGGGTCGGCGGGCAGAGGTGATCGCTGCCGCCATTGAGGTGGCGGGCACCCTGGGCGTCCACGGCCTGACTTATCGGTCGGTCGACGCGGCGGCGAACGTCCCGAGCGGAACGACATCGAATCATTTCCGCACCCGCGACGCTTTACTGCTGGGCGTCATCATCGAGATCGAGAAGTTGCGCCGCGCCTTCTGGCGGGCATTGGTTACCGAGACGAACCCGACGACGGTCGTCGAGCTTGTGAACGTCGGCACCGCCTATGCCAACGGTGCTGTTGGGGTGATGAGCTCCCGAGTCCGGGCGTACATGGTGCTGCTCATGGAAGGCTGGAGCCACCCCGAGCTGAGGGAGCCGTTGCAGCGGGGGCGGGATGCACAGATTCCCCGCACGCTGCAGCTGATGCGCAAGGTGAACCCGGTCACTCCCGAGCTGCACGCGGAGATCTTCCAGGACTACCTGACGGGCATCATCTATCAGCAGCTCGCAAACCCCGCGCCAGACTTCAACCCGCGCCCGGCGATCCAGGCCCTGCTTACCTTGCTGGTAACGCCCCAGGCGCCGCGTGTAGTGCAGCGGTAGGGTTCTCGCGCCAATCGGTATCGGTCACGATTCGGCGTGAAATACGTTCCAGCGCAGCCTGAATCTGCTCACGATCGGCGCGATCTTCGAAATCCGGCGTACGGGAAAGTCGCTCGATCAGATACTGGTTGATTGCCTCACTGATCTTGTCGACTTCCTGGCGGCCGGACTCGGTCAGCCAGATGTGGTCATCCGTGCGCAGTGCATGGCCATATTCGACGAGCTCGTTGAATGCCGGGTCGAATACCTCCGGCGGTATCCGGTACCACTGTGCGATCCGGGATACCTGAGCTGAACCGGTGGCTCGCAGGAAGCGGTTGGCCTGGACGAGCGCCCACAGCGGGGCGATGGGCAGGCGGACGCCCGCCCGTTCGCGAAGTTTGCGCAGGCCCATGTGCGGGAACCCGCGCATCGCGTTGCTGATGGCGATCTCCAGCAGTTTGTCCGGCGAGACCGTGTTGGGCATGGCGAAACCCTCACCCATATCCACTGCGCTCGCCGAGTCGGCGGCTTGCAGCGGGACTTCCTTGAGGAAGAGCGCGACGATGAAGCCGACTGCGGCCACCGGTGCCGCACAAAGGAATACCAGATCCAAAGAGTCGGCGTAGGCGTTGATAACGGGTATCGCAGCCTCATGCGGCAATGCGTGCAGTGCCTGTGGGGACTGAGTGGCTTCGATGGGTGCCTTTACAGAATTCAGCTCGCGGGCAAGGAAATTTGAGAATAAGGAGCCGAATATGGACGCACCGAAGGAGCTGCCGATGGTCCGGAAGAAGGTCACACCGGACGTCGCGACGCCTAGGTCGTCGAATCGGGCGGTGTTCTGCACGATGAGGGTGAGCACCTGCATCGAGGCGCCGATGCCCACGCCCAGGATCAGCAGGTACAGCGATTGCAGCGCGAACGGCGTCGAGTTGTCCATCCGGGACAGCAGCACCAGGGCGATGGCCATGATGGCGGTGCCCGCCACGGGATAGCGTTTGTACTTGCCGGTGCGCCCTACGAGCGTGCCGGTGGCGGTGGAGGTGATGAGCATGCCCGCCACCATCGGCAGGGTGCGCAGCCCCGAGGCGGTGGCCGAGACACCGTTGACGAACTGCATGAACGTCGGCAGATACGTCATCACGCCGAGCATGGCGAAACCAACGACGAAGCTCAGCACACAGCAGATCGTGAAGACTGGGTCGCGGAACAGACGCGGGGGCAGAATCGGTTCGGGCACGCGGGATTCCACCCAGATGAAGACACCGATCGCTACGACCGAGCCGATGAACAATCCGATGATCATCGGCGAGGACCACGGATAGGTGGTGCCGCCCCAGCTGGTCGCCAACGTCAGCGCCGAGGCGCCCAATCCGATGAGCGCAATGCCCCAGTAGTCGATGACGGGACGCATCGCCTTGGCCAGTGCGGGTATTGCACCGGCCGCCACGACGATCACCACGGCCGAGATGGGCAGGTTGATGTAGAACGCCCACCGCCAACCGAGGTGATCGGTGAACAGGCCGCCCAGGAGCGGGCCGATCACCGTGGTCACCCCGAAGACCGCGCCGAGCATGCCCTGATATCGGCCGCGCTCGCGCATGGGGATGATCTCGCCGATGAGGGCGGTCGCCGTCACCATCAGCCCGCCGCTGCCGAGGCCTTGGATGGCGCGGGCACCGACGAGCATCGCCATGGATCCGGCCATGCCACAGAGCAGTGATCCGACGGCGAAGATCACGATGCAGGTCATGAATACTGTCCGGCGCCCGAAGAGGTCACCGAACTTACCCATGACCGCGGTAGCCACCGTGGAGGCCAGCAGATAGCTGGTCACAACCCAGGACTGATGCCCGGCATCCCCGAGATCGGCGACGACGGTGGGCAGGGCGGTGGCGACGATGGTGCTGTCCAGGGCGGCAAGGAGCATCCCGAGCAGGACCGCAATGAAAATCAGATTGCGGCGCTGCACGCTGATCATGGAGCTGGCCGCTTCCTGATCGACTGTGGTGGATTCAGGTGACTGGGCTGACATAACTTACCCATGCTAAAGGTATGCGGATCGGGCGGGCGATTATCGTTGCCCGCACACACGTGGACAGGAAGCCAGATGGCAAGTGAACGCCTTCCCGCCGGCCAATTTCCCGGGCTGCTGGGGATCGAGTCTGTGTCGTACGGGGACGGCGCCGAGGACGGCTCCGTCACCGCCGAGCTTCCGATCCGCGGGGAGCATTTCGCTCCGAACGGGTTCGTCCACGCCGCCGCGATCGTCGGGCTCGCTGACACGCTGTGCGGGTACGGATGCCTAGCCTCCCTGCCGGAGGGTGCGACCGGATTCACCACCATCGAGCTGAAGACGAACTTTCTCGGCGCCGCGCGCGAGGGAACGCTCACCGGGACTGCGGTGCCGGTTCACCGCGGACGCTCCACTCAGCTGTGGGATGCGACGGTGACATCCGAGGATGGGCGCGCGGTGGCCGTGTTCCGGTGCACTCAACTGGTGCTCTGGCCACGGGACTGACAACCGGTGCCCCCGCCCCTGACCTGGGTGTAACGTACGTCACAGGGCTCGGATGTTCGACCGACAGGAGCAGGCAATGAAGCACGCAGCACCCGGAACCGATGGCAGCGTAATCACTTTCGCGCCTCGGTACGACAACTTCATCGGTGGTGAGTGGGTTGCGCCTGCGGACGGCCAGTACTTCGAGAACTCCTCTCCGATCGACGGCAAGGTGTTCACTCAGGTCGCCCGTAGCACCGCACCCGATATCGAGAAGGCGCTCGATGCCGCGCACGCTGCGGCGGAGGCGTGGGGTAACACCTCGCCGACCGATCGGTCCAACACACTGCTCAAGGTCGCCGACCGGATGGAACAGAACCTGGAGAGGCTGGCCGTCGCGGAGACCTGGGACAACGGCAAGCCGATCCGCGAAAGCCTCAACGCCGATATTCCTTTGGCGATCGATCACTTCCGTTATTTCGCCGGGGTGCTGCGTGCCCAGGAGGGTTCGCTCTCGGAGATCGACCACGACACCATCGCCTACCACTTCCACGAGCCGCTCGGCGTTGTCGGGCAGATCATCCCGTGGAACTTCCCGATCCTCATGGCCGCCTGGAAGCTGGCCCCCGCGCTGGCTGCAGGGAACTGTGTGGTGCTCAAGCCCGCCGAGCAGACCCCGGCCTCGATCCTGGTGTTGATGGAACTGGTCGGTGATCTTCTGCCGCCGGGAGTCATCAACGTGGTCAACGGATTTGGTGTCGAAGCGGGTAAGCCGTTGGCCTCCAGTCCGCGCATCGCCAAGATTTCGTTCACCGGTGAAACCACCACGGGCCGGCTGATCATGCAGTACGCGACCGAGAACATCATCCCGGTCACCCTTGAGCTGGGCGGTAAGAGCCCTAACATCTTCATGCCTGATGTGATGGCTGCCGACGACGCCTTCCTGGACAAGGCGCTCGAAGGTTTCACCATGTTCGCGCTCAACCAGGGTGAGGTGTGCACATGCCCGTCCCGCGCCCTGGTGCATTCATCCATCTACGACGAGTTCATCGCCCGAGCGATCCCGCGCGTGGAGGCCATCGTCAGCGGCGATCCGCTCGATGAGGACACCATGATCGGTGCGCAGGCAAGTAACGACCAGTACGAAAAGATCTTGTCCTACATTGACATCGGGCGACAAGAGGGTGCTCAGGTGCTCACGGGTGGAGACGCCCGGAAGGTCGCCGAATACCCGGACGGCGCATACATTCAGCCGACGGTCTTCGCCGGTACCAACAGCATGCGCATCTTCCAGGAGGAGATCTTCGGCCCGGTGCTGTCCGTGGCGAAGTTCGACTCGCTGGATGAGGCGTTGAAGATCGCCAATGACACCTTGTATGGCCTCGGTGCGGGGGTGTGGTCACGCGATATGACCAACGCCTACCGGTTGGGCCGCGGTATCAAGGCGGGGCGGGTGTGGACCAACTGCTACCACCAGTACCCGGCACACGCCGCGTTCGGTGGCTACAAGAAGTCCGGTATCGGGCGCGAGAACCACAAGATGATGCTCGATCACTACCAGCAGACCAAGAACCTTTTGGTGAGCTACTCGCCCGACGCGGCGGGGTTCTTCTGATGATCCCCCGCAAGCGGGAGGTGCCCCCAGTTTGCGCGAAGAAAGTCCGGCTCTGATCAATCGTGTCGATCTCACCCCGGCGGCGGCCGAGCTATTGGCGTCGTTGGTGGCCAAACACGGGCCGGTGATGTTCCACCAGTCCGGCGGATGCTGCGACGGTAGCGCGCCAATGTGCTACCCGCTCGGGGAATTTCGGGTGGGCGGAGCGGATGTGTTACTCGGTGAGGTTAGCGGGGATGCCCCGTTCTGGATGAGCGCCGATCAGTTCGAGTACTGGTCGCATACGCATCTGACGGTGGATGTGGTGCCCGGGCGTGGGTCGGGATTTTCGCTGGAGGCGCCGGAAGGGGTGCGGTTTCTCATCCGCTCACGGTTGTTTACCGATGACGAAATGCTCGCGCTGGCGGATCAGCCGGTGCGGACCGGCGCTGACAGTTAAGTCGCTGCCGCGGCCTTCGTGTTGTCGCCGGCGCGTAGAGGTAGTAGTTTTCCCTTGTCGAAGGCGGTCTGGCCCGGGTCGGAGGGGAGTGTCGTCCAGTGTATGTAGGTATTCGAACTGCGGCGGTTGCTGCGGTGTGCAGTCTGTGCGTCGGAACAGGCGTGGACGTGCGAACCGTTCGGTCGACCCCTTCCGTAACATATACGGCCACAACACGTTCCGTGACGACACGGCCATTCTCCCTCACGGCGCTCTCTGACCTGTTGGCGGTAGCTGTCCCGCAGAATGATGCTGTAGCGCAATCGAATTCGGCGGGCACCGGAGTGGCGAGTAGTACCGATCTCATGGGCACTGTCGCCAAGCTCCTCACGACATCAAAAGTCGCGCCGACCAGCCTGTCTCCAGAGCTCAATGCGCCCGCCGCTGATGCTGGTGATCTGCCGGTGGGCCAGCCCGCAGATCCGCCCGCGGCCGATGAGCCGACGCCGCCTACCAATTTCCCGGGGCCACGTCCGACCTTTGGTACTCCGTCTTACTTTGCGCAGTTGGCCTTTGCGGTATTCCACGTTGTCGCATTGCCGATCACGGTGCCGGTGCAGTTTTTCCTGGGTAGTGCCGAGGGCGTCTCGACGGTGATCGCCGCGGCGCTCAATGATTTGTCTGGCCTGTTGGGCGAAATACCAGGGCTCTCACCGCAGCAACCCGCAGCGGCGCAACCGCAGCAGAAGGTCGCAGAGGTCTCCTCGCCGTTGCCCAAGTTGGCCGCAGCGGAGACTGACCCACCCGCCGACGAGCCGCCTCCGGCGCCGGATCCCTTGCCGACTAATTTCCCGGGGCCGCGTCCGGCCTTTGGTACTCCGTCTTACTTTGCCCAGCTGGCCTTCGCGGTATTGCACGTGCTTGCATTACCGATCACGGTGCCGGTGCAGGCGATCATTGGTAAGACCGAGGGTGTGCCGACGGTGATTGTCGCGGCGCTCAATGACTTGTCGAGTCTGCTGGGGCAGGTACCGAAACTGTCGGCACCTGCAGCCGACACTCAGACCACGCCGGAGACGTCCCTCTCTCAGCGGGCCGATCAGGCCGCCACCAAGCCGGATGCCGTGTCCGAGAAGTCAGAGGCCACCAAGCGCGACGCCGCTGTGAAGACGGCCGGCATCGAGCACACAGAGCATGGGGCCAAGCCTGCCGAGGCGTCTGCAGAGGCGCCCAAGACGGAGCATGAGGCCAAGCCCGTCGACACGGCCGCGGAGGCACCGAAGGTAGATCCGACGAAAGTCGTTGAGCCGAAGGTGGACCCGACGAAAGCGGTTGAGCCGAAGGTAGACCCGGCGACGGCAGAGGCCGCCAAGCCGGAAGCTACGAAGCCGGAAGTCGCCAAGCCCGAAGTGACGAAGCCCGAAGTGACGAAGCCCGAAGTGACGAAGCCCGAGGTCACCAAGCCGGAAGCCGCCAAGCCTGAGGTCACGCATCCCGTCAAGGTCATCCGGGACAGCCTGAAGTCGGCGCCCGGTGACACCAGCACCACCGGCGGCACCAAGACGGCAGAGGGGTCCAAGGGAGCCGAGACAGATAGCAAGGCACCCGCTGCGTCTACGGTGCCCAAGGTTCGCGAGGGATTGACGTCCTCGGTGGGCGGCAAGACCGATAAGCCCGCTGAGAAGCCATCGACGGAGAAGTCGTCGCCGGAGAAGTCGTCGACCGGCAAGGGCGCATCGTCATCGGAAGGGACTTCACATTCCTCCGAAGGAAAGTCGCACTCCGCGTCTACTGACTGACGATGATCGTCAGCGCGTTGCCGTCGCGCTCGATATGAAGTCCCGCGCGACGGGCGACGGTGGCCACCGCGGCGGCGTCAGTGGGTTCGGCTCTGCTTCCGGCGAGGATGCGCGCCAGCTTTCCCTTGTGTGCCTTGTTGAAATGGGTGATCACCGTGCGGCGCCCATCGGGATGCTCGGTGAGGCAATCAACGGTCACCGCGTGCGGTAGCCGTCCCAATCCGGCATACGAGCCTGAGCGCAGGTCGACCACCAGTTCGTTGGCAGCCAGTTTGGCCAGTACCGGTTCCAATGCCGGCTTCCACCGCGCGGCGAGGGACGGTTGTCCGGGCAGCTTGGACGAGGCCGACAGCCGATAAGCGGGGACCGGATCATCGGCACGTAGCAGTCCGAACAGTGCCGAGCCGACAGCGAGTCGCTCACGTGCCCTGGTTGCGGCGGCACCGCGCAGCGATGTCACGTCGAGGGCGTCGTACAGCACGCCGGTGTACCGGTGCAGGGCAGGCATGGTGGGTGAGGCGCGCAGCTCGGCGTTGCGCTGAATCTCGGCGTCCTGCGATGCCGAGATGCCCAGCGCCTTCCTGCATGCCTGAGGGTTGGCGGCGAGAGCGACGAGCTCGTCGACGAGTGTCCCGCGGAGTGGATTCAGCGCCGGTGTCGCCAGTTCGTCCAGGCGCAGAGGAGTGTGATCTCCACCTTCACGTTTGGTTTCCGAGGGTGGCAGCAACACGATCACGCCACAGACCGTAGCGAACTGGCCGCCCTCTGCGGCGGACAGGGTCGGCACCTGCGATGAGTTTTTCTGGCCCCGGTGGTCGATACCTGTGAATGCCCCATCCAGTTCAAGGAGACCCCATGCCCACTCGTGAAGAAACGCCACTCGGTGCCCCCGCGTGGATCGACCTTGCCTCGTCGGACCTTGAGAAGTCGAAGGCGTTCTATGGCGCGCTGTTCGGCTGGACGCTGCAGGAGGCCGGCCCCGATTACGGCGGCTACGTCAACGCGCACAAGGACGGTAAGGCCGTCGCGGGAATGATCGCCAAAAACCCGGAGTGGAATGCCCCCGATGGGTGGACGACGTACTTCGCCACCGATGACATCAATGCCACGCTGCAGAAGGTGGCCGACAACGGTGGCGGAAATTGCATGCAGGCCATGGAAGTTCCGGAGCTCGGATACATGGGAATCTTCGGCGATTCCTCCGGCGCCGTAGTTGGGTTGTGGCAGCCGCTGGCTCACAAGGGGTTCCAGTTGGTTGCCGAGGCGGGCGCGCCGGTGTGGCATGAACTGAATACCCGTGAATATGACAAGGCGGTCGACTTCTACACCAAGGTTCTCGGTTGGGATACCAAGGTAGAGGGTGATTCCGATGATTTCCGGTATGCGTGCGCCCAGCATGAGGGTGAGCCGATCGCGGGTGTCAATGACGCGACCATCGGCCAGTGGGCGCTTCCCGAGGGTGTGCCGGCTCATTGGGCCGTGTATTTCGGTACCGACGATACCGACGCCAGTGCCACCAAGGTCGCCGAGCTCGGTGGTGTGGTGCTGACACCCGCGCAGGACACCCCATATGGCCGGATGGCGCTGGTGCAAGACACCACCGGCGGTACCTTCTGGCTGTGCTCGGTCGATTCCTGATAACTGCCGCGGTAAAGGCCCGTCATCGTCCTCACGGTGATGACGGGCCTTATTTTCTAGAGGTCCTCGAAGGTGGGGATGCCCCACTCCTCGTGTCCACCCCCGTGTAACAAGGTGGCACGGGTGACTGACCGAGTGCCAAACTTGTCGCGCAGTTCATCAAGGGTACTGTCGAGCGCCAGCGCGTTCTCGGTCAAACCTGTGAACGGAAGCTCCAATTGTGCTGCGCCGCATGGGTCGAAGTTGGAAACGGAGAATCCGATCAGGGTGATTCCCCGCTCGGCGATCAGCGAGGCGCCCTCGTCGACAAGCTGCCGTGCCACCGCCAGCAGGCGCTCGGTGGAGGTCGTGGGCCGCAGCACGGTGTGTGAACGCGTCGCGCGCGTGTAATCGTCGAACCGCAGCCGTAGCACCACGGTTCGACAACTGCGGTCGGTGCCGCGCATCCGCCGGGCGATCCGCTCGATGAGCTGGGTGGCTATGGCGTCGATCTCCTTAGGCGTGCGGCGTCGCCGCCCAAGTGCGCATTGGGCGCCGATGGAACGCCGCCGCCGTCCTCCTCGAACTCGCCGCGGGTCCACATTATTTGCAAGGCAATGCAATTGGTGGCCCATGGCCCGGCCGACCATTGCGGCCAGCGTGGACTCGCCGAGATCTGCGATATCCGCGACCGTATGGATGCCGTACACCCGCAGCTTCTTGGCGGTGATCGCGCCGACGCCCCATAGTGCCTGCACCGGTAAGGGCCGCAGGAATGACGACTCCTCGTGGGGCTCCACCACCAACAGCCCATCGGGTTTGCCCTGACGGCTGGCGACCTTGGCCAGGAACTTGGTGCGAGCGATCTCGACGGTGATCGGCAGACCCGCCCGCCGGCGTACCTCCGCGCGCAGTACTGCCGCGATATCGCGCGGTGTGCCCGAAATGCGCAGTAAGCCAGCGACATCCAGAAACGCCTCGTCGATGGACAAGGGCTCGACCAGGGGAGTGGTGTCTCGGAAGACCTCGAAGACCTGCTTGCTCGCCGCGCTGTACGCGTCGAAACGGGGTGGAACCACCACGGCACTCGGGCATAGTTGATGCGCCTGCCGGCCTCCCATCGCGGTGCGCACCCCGCACCGCTTCGCTTCGTAGCTGGCGGCCAGCACGACACCGCCTCCAACGATCACCGGGCGGCCGCGCAGCGCTGGATCATCACGTTGCTCGACGGAGGCGTAGAACGAGTCCAGATCCGCGTGCAGGATGCTGGCCGTTCCGTTCATGAACAGATGCTCGCACCGGGGTCCGACAGCCATAGCGGGTTGATTTGCCCAACCGCTGGTTGATTCGGAGAATCCCTGGGCAATCCTCGGTGGCGCCCGGGAGATATTTGACTTACGGCTAGGAAAACTATCGAGTTCCTGGTCGGCGGCATGGTGCAGTGTGCCCTACGTTTATGGCGAGTTCTCCAGGTTACTTCCAGCCTATTCACAAGCTTTGCCCAGAAGGGGTGGTTTACGTGCGTATACGACTTCGTGCGACGGCGGCCGCGACGGTTTGCAGTATTTGCATCGCCGCGTCGGCTTCCGCGCTCACGATCCAAACTCCTAGCGCCAGTCCGGAACAACATCGGACAGTGTCGACACAGGCGTATGTCCTGATGTCGAACGATGGCACGCTCTCGCCCGCCAGCATCGGCTCGCTGGCCGCATTGCCAGGCGTGACCGCTGCGGCTGCTCCGACGGCGCCTGCGGGGTCGACGTGGCCGTCGGCGAATCCGCTGGTGAACCTGGCTGTTGGGCCGCTGCAGTTCAATGCGAAGTGGCAGTCGCCCGTGTTGGCGTCGCCGTTCACGATCGTGAATGCGCCGTACCAGCTGCTCACCGGACAGTCGATTGCCAACCCCGACGGCACGACATCTGCTCCGACGGTTCAGAACCTGATCAACGCTGAGACGACCGCGTTGGGGCTGTTGGCTGGGGTACCGGCTGCGTACGTCGCGAACACGATCGCCGTGGTGTCGGCTGTTTCCCAGAATCCGGGATCGATCCTCCCGTCGGGTCTGATCCTGTCGCTCCCCGAATCGCTGACGACAACATCCACCCCCAAGACGCTCGCTGCTACGAATGCGGCAGCTCCTGAGGCTGCGGTTACGGCTGCGGCTGCTCCGACGGCGCCTGCGGGGTCGACGTGGCCGTCGGCGAATCCGTTGGTGAACCTGCTCGTTGGGCCGCTGCAATACGATGCGAAGTTCTCGAGGTCACCGGTGTTGGCGTCGCCGTTCACGATTGTGAATGCGCCGTTCCAGCTGTTGACCGGGCAGTTGATTGTGAACCCTGATGGCACCACCTCGGCACCGACGATTCAGAACCTGATCAACGCCGAGACGAAGGCGTTGGGGCTGTTGGCGGGTGTTCCGGCCGCGTATCTGGCGAACACGATCGCGGTGGTCTCGGCTATCACCCAGAACCCGGGATCGCTGTTGCCGTCGGGTCTGAGCTTGCCCTCGGCGACTGCGAACACCACGGCCGTAAAGGTTCCGACGTCGATTCCTACGGCGCTGAGCAAGACGGCCACGGCGGACGCGAAGGCGGCCGATGCGTCGAAGGTGACAGAGTCGAAGGCTACCGGTTCGAAGGCTGCTGCCGAAGCAGAGCCGGCCAAGGCTGAGCCGGCCGAGCCTGCCAAGCCCGCCACCCCGGCCGAGCCTGCCAAGCCCGCCACCCCGGCCGAGCCTGCCAAGCCAGCCACCTCGGTGGAGCCGGTCAAGGTGACGACTCCGGCTGAGCCGGCCAAGCCCGTGGAAGCGGCCACCCCCGCCGAGCCGGTCAAGCCAGCCACCCCGGCTGAGCCCGTCAAGCCTGCGACTCCTGCTGATGCCGCCAAGCCTGCGGAGCCGAAGGTCAACGTGCCGAAGGTCAAACTGCCCACCCCGGTCACCAAGGTCGGAGAGGTCAGCGGCGGGGTTGCGCCGAAGACCGAAGACTCGGCCAAGGGAGACAAGAGCGAGAAGGCTGATTCCAAGGACGCCAAGTCCGACAAGGGGTCCGCACCGAAGAAGTCCGAAAATGACTCTTCAGCTGCGAAGAAGCCCGAGAGTGCCGCGTCGACCACCGGTAAGTCGGAGTCCGCCTCGAGCTCCTCATCGAGCGACTCGCACTCGAGCGCCTCGAACGGTTCCTCGCACAGCGACTCGCATAAGGCGTCGTCCGACTAGTCCCCGGTAGCAAGCACAAAGGTCCCCGCGCCCGACACGGCGTGGGGACCTGCTTGTAAGCGGAACTGACATAAGTCAACATCATTGACATGGAAACCGACGGAACCGCGACCCTGGGGTACTTGTTGACCCGTACCGCGACATCGCTGCGCGGCAAGGTCGCGGCCCGGCTGGAGCCGATTGGCCTCAGCCTGCCCGAGTACATCTGCATGCGGATCCTGCAGACCTCTCCCGGCATGTCCAATTCGGAGCTGGCCAGGCAGGCCATGGTTACCCGACAGGCAATGAACGCGGTGCTGCACCGGCTGGAAGAGGAGGGGCTCATCAGCCGTCCGGAGAATGCGGACCACGGCCGGTCGCTGCCAGCTCGCCTGACCCGGCGCGGCAGCACCCAGCTGGACAAGGCGGTCGAGGCGGTGACCATTGCCGAGAATGAGGTCATGGAGAAGCTCTCCGTCGACGAACGCCGCTCTCTGAAGGCGATGCTGGTCAAATGCGTTCCGGGGCAATTGCCATGAGACGCGCCGGGTGGCTGATCGCATTCGCCGGTCTGGTGATGGCGGTCAGCGTCTGGCTTCCGTGGCTGCGTACCTCGGCCAGCGGTGGAGGCAGGGCCAACGCCATTGGTGGTGCCATCGGATCCGTCGTACTTCCAGCGGGATTCGGTGCGGGACAAATGATTCTGCTGGTATCGGCGCTACTCGTGGTGGCCGGATGCATGGTGGGGCAGAACATCCTGCACCGCGTTGCGCCGATCGCCGCGGGCGTTCTGGCACTTGGGCTGCTGGGGCTGGAACTGCTGTACTACCGCACCAATATCAAGGCCCCGATCGTGACGGGGTACGGGTTCTGGGTCGCGATCGCAGTGTCGGCTATCGCGGTCGCGCTGTCCATCGTGGCCTTGTTGTCACGACCCCAATCCGGCGAGCAGCAGTGGGACGATTGAGCCGTACATCCCGTACTTGACCGTGCCGAGCGTGTCCCGGTTCTTGCCCACTAATGGCGCTACGAAACTTGTTGCGGTAGAGAGCACCTGGCCCTCGTCGACGGCTGCATCGACGATCTGGTAACCCAGGCTCTCGGCGCCGCCGAGCCGCCGGCCGCTGGGCATGGTGGCGGACGCCGCCTGTGGTGTCATCTTGCCTTGGCACAGCGCCGCCATACCGGGCGTGAACGGCATGCCGAGGTCGACCTCGGGCAGGCAGAAGAATCCGCGATCGACGCGCATCACCCGGTAGTCACAGGCCAGCGCGACCATGGCTCCGGCACCGAAGGCATGACCGTTGACGGCGGCGACGGTGGGCGTGGGGAACACGAGGAAGCGCGCCAGAATCTTCTGGACCTCGGTGATGTACCAGCTGAGCTTGTCGGGGTTGGTGCCCAGGAAGTCGACGTCCAGCCCGTTGGAGAAGAACTTGCCGCTCCCGGTGACAACCAGAGCGGCCGGGGTCTCATCCGCGAGGGCCTCGTCGAGCAGCGCGTTGATCTGATCGATATTGGCTGTGGTGAAACGGTTCTCGTCGGTTCCGAGTTGAAGGGTGTACACGCCTTCGGCGCGGTGCAGGGATGGCATGTGCTGTTACCTCAACTGTTCGAGAGCTGTAGTGACCTGCTCGGGGATGGGAACGGGAGTGCGCGCGTCGGAGTCCACATAGACATGGACGAATCTGCCCAATGCGCGGGGTGCGCTTTCGACTTCACCGTCGACGACGCGGAACACTGCGAGCTTGTAGATGACGCTGCTGCGGCCCTGGTGCTCCAGGGCAAGGCCGATGGACAGCTCATCGGGGAAGGACACCTCGGCCAGGTATTTGCATGAGGTTTCGGCGACGACGCCGATGGCAGGCAAGTCCCGGATATCGCATCCGGCGGCCTTCATCAGCCAGCCGTTGACGGCGGTATCGAACCAGGCGTAGTAGACGACGTTGTTGACGTGCCCGTAGACATCGTTGTCGGCCCAACGGGTTTGGTGCCGCAGATGTACCGGGAAGTCGGCCTTGGTGGGCAGTTCTGGCTTGGTCATGCCGTCACCGCGCCCGGGCGCAGGATCTGCCGGACTGCCTGGCCGTCGGCCAACGCATCCAGGGCGATATTGATATCGGCGAGGGGTAGGTCGTCGGACTTGAGCTTCTCCACCGGTAGTCGACCGGCCCGCCACAGCGCCAGCATCGCCGGGATGTCCTGTTGCGGTTGCGCCGATCCCATGTACGAGCCCAGAATGCTGCGCCCCTCGGCCACAATGCTCAACGCGGGCAGCGTGATCCGTGCGTCGGGGTGTGGTAGGCCCACCGACACGGTGCCGCCGCCGCGGCCAGTGAGCGCGTACGCCTGCTCCAGCACCGCGGCCGATCCGACCACCTCGAACACCCAGTCGTGGCCGCCGGGGGCGTCCTCTGGTGCACAGGCGCTGGTGGCCCCGAGTTCTAGGGCCAGCTCGCGTTTGGCGGGTACGGGGTCGATGGCGAGCACCTCGCCGGCACCCGCGGCGGCCGCCGACATCACGACGGCCTGGCCGACGCCGCCGAGTCCGAGCACCGCGACCGAGTCGCCGGGGCGCACGGAGGCGGTGTGGACGACCGCCCCGAAACCGGTCAGCATGGCGCAGCCGAAGAGCGCGGCGGTGTCCAGGGGAACGTCCGGAGCGATGACGACCACCGAATTACGGTCCACTACAGCATGATCCGCGAAGCCCGACACGCCCAGATGGTGACGGATCTCGGTGCCGTCCAGATCGTGCAGGCGCGTGCCGCCGCGGATCAGGTCGCCGCGACCGTTGGCCGCAGCGGCGTCCGGGCACAGGGCGGGGCGACCCGAGGAACAGTACCGACAGGCGCCGCAGCTCGGCACGTACACCAGCACCACATGATCGCCGGGGGAGACGTCGCGAACACCGGGGCCGACTTCGGCGATGACACCGGCGGCTTCGTGCCCCAGGGCCATTGGCACCGGTCGGACGCGGTTGCCGTCGACAACCGACAGATCCGAATGGCAAAGGCCCGCCGCTTCGATTCGTACCAGCACCTCGCCGGGGCCGGGTGGGTCGAGTTCCAGCTCAACGACTTTTAGTGGATGGGTGTCGCGGTAGGGCCGGTCGATAGGTGCCGAATGCAGCACCGCACTACGAATTCTCACGGAGTTCTCCATAGATCGCGTTGAGCCAGACGTGCAGCAGCGTATCGACCACCCTGTCATCCTCGACGGCGGGCTGCTGACCGGTGAAGGTCGCCTGCATCATCGACTGGTTGATGAGGTTGAGCGCGATCGAGATATCGCGGGAGGGAATGGTTTCCGGAGCGGCACCACGAGCTCGTTCGGCGTCGATGCCGACAGCTGTCATGGCGACCCAATTCTCGGTCACCTCCGACCAGCGTTGATCCAGCTCGGCGCTGGTCCCCTGTACGCCCGATAACGCCACCGAGACGGAACGGTGCGAACCGAAGGCATCGAAATAGGCCTTGATCACGGCGCGCCAGTACTCGGCCGGGCTCTTCATGCCGGTTATGTCGATGGCCGCGACATTGGCGTCGGCCTCCTCGATGATGCGTTCTGCGAGCGTGAGGAGGACGGCTTCCTTGGAGGAGAAATAGAAGTAGAACGTCGGCCGGGAGATCCCGGCTCCGCGCGCCAGATCGTCGACGGCGATATCTGTGAGCGGACGGTGTGCGAGCAGCTCCTCGGCGGTCGCCAGGATGGCCTGTATCCGATCATCCCCGGAGGGGCGCGTCGTCCTGCGGCCTCTCGTCGTCGGTTTAGTCACGTCTACCTGCGCATTCTATGAAGTTCTCGACACACTGTTGACTTTCTCGACACTGCGTCGATAGCCTAGCTGTCATGACCGAACATGTCGACATTGTCATCGCGGGCGCCGGAATCTCGGGTATTGGCATGGCATGCCACATCACCCGCGACGTGCCGGGCAAGAAGTTCCTGGTACTGGAGGCGCGCGAGCGCATCGGCGGCACATGGGACCTGTTCCGCTACCCGGGGATCCGCTCCGACTCCGACATGTTCACCCTGGGCTTTAACTTCCGGCCGTGGACGAGCACCAAGGGCATTGCCGATGGGACGTCCATCCGCGAATACGTCACGGATACCGCTCGCGAATACGGCGTGGACAAGTCGATCCGATTCGGGCACAAGATCGTCGGCGCCGAGTGGTCCTCCGAGCAGGGCCTCTGGACGCTGCAGGTGGAGCACGCTGGCGAGACCGTCGAATTCACCTGCGAGTTCTTCTTGGGCTGCACCGGGTACTACAACTACGACGAGGGCTTTACGCCCGAGTTCGAGGGTCTCGACGATTTCGCCGGTCAGGTGATCCACCCGCAGCACTGGCCGGAGGATCTGGATTACGCAGGCAAGAAGGTCGTTGTCATCGGCAGTGGTGCGACGGCCATGACCCTGGTTCCCGCGATGGCGGGAACGGCAGGCCACGTGACCATGCTGCAGCGTTCGCCCACCTACGTGGTGTCGCTGCCGTCCACCGACGCCCTGGCGGTGGCACTGAAGGGCAAGCTGCCTGCCTCGATCGCGTACCCGATCGTGAAGTGGAAGAACCAGATGGTCAGCTTCATCAGCTACCAGACGAGCCGCCGCGACCCGGAGCGGATGAAGGGGATCTTGCGTGCGCTACTGAAGCGGCAGCTGCCCGATTTCGATCTGGATAAGCACTTCACCCCGAAGTACAACCCGTGGGACCAGCGGTTGTGCGTGGTGCCGGATTCGGATCTGTTCCGCGTGCTGCGCAAGGGCACCGCGTCGATCGTCACCGACCGGATCGCGCGATTCACCCCGAAGGGCATCCTGCTGGAGTCGGGCGAGGAGCTTGAGGCCGATATTGTTGTCACCGCAACGGGTTTGAACGTTCAGCTGGCGGCTGGCCTCAAGCCGGTCGTCGACGGCATCGAGGTCGATCCGTCGAAGTGCGTCACCTACAAGGGGCTGATGCTGACGGGTATCCCGAACTTCATCTTCACGTTCGGATACACCAACGCCTCGTGGACCTTGCGTGCCGATCTGGTGTCGCAGTACACGTGCCGGCTGCTCAAACACATGGACAAGGAAGGCCAGACGGTCGTGTGGCCGGTCGAGCCCGAGACCACGGAGCGACTGCCGTTTGTGGACTTGGACTCCGGGTACATCTCGCGTGCGGGCGCTGCGATGCCGCACCAGGTGCCGACCGCCCCGTGGCGTTCGTACCAGAACTACTTCCGTGAGCTGCCCGTTCTCAAGTACGGGAAGGTCGCCGATAAGGGCGTCCGATTCAGCAGGGTGAATGCCTCGACAAAGACACCCGTTGCAATAGGCAGGTAAATACCTGCATAATGGCCGGGTGCAGTCAGCGCCCGGCCATTCTCATTGGGACATGGTTTTCAAGGCTCTCGCCGACCCAACTCGACGGGAGCTGTTGGACCGGCTGCATGAACGTAACGGCCAGACTCTGAGTCAGCTGTGCGACGGCGTTTGTATGACGCGACAGTCGGCGACTCAACACCTGGGCGTGCTCGAATCCGCCAACCTGATCAGTGCCGTGCGGCGGGGCCGCGAGAAGCTGCACTATCTCAATCCGGTTCCGCTGCAAGAGATTCAGGAACGGTGGATCGACAAGTTCGAGCGCCCGTGGCTGCGGGCGCTGAGTGCGATCAAGCAGCGAGCTGAGGAGCCAAACATGTCTCAACCAACTTTCGTCTACACCACCTACATCAGCAGCACGCCGGAGAAGGTGTGGCAGGCCATCACCGATCCCGAGCTGAGCGGCCAGTACTGGGGACATGCGAACGTTTCTGACTGGCAACAGGGTTCACGCTGGGAACACCAACGCGTCGACGGTTCCGGTATTGCCGATGTGGTGGGCACCGTGGTGGAGGCCGATCCGCCACGCAAGCTGGTGACCACCTGGGCCGACCCGGCGAGCGGTGCCGAGGGGCCGACATCTACCGTTACCTTCCTGATTCAGCCATACCAAGACATCGTGCGGCTCACCCTCACGCATGCCGATCTGGCGGACCCGGCCGAGTATGCACAGGCAAACGGTGGATGGGCAGCCGTGCTGTCAAACCTCAAGTCATTCTTGGAGACTGGGTCTCCGCTGCCTACCGCGCCGTGGAACCAGCCCGCGTAAGCGTCAGCCGTGCACGGAGATCGGTCCGGTGGCGTCATCGGTCCCGGAGGGTTTCGGCCCAAAAGGATTCGACATTGGGCGGCTGCGCATGTTGAGGGGCCACCAGAACCAGCGGCCGAGCAAGGTGGCTATCGCCGGCGTCAAGAACGACCGCACCACGAGGGTGTCGAAGAGTAGTCCGAGGCCGATCGTGGTACCGATCTGGCCAAGAACGCGCAGATCGCTGAAGATGAAGGATGACATTGTCACCGCGAAAACCAGGCCGGCGGCGGTGACAACCCCGCCGGTGCCGGCAATGGCGCGGATGATGCCCGTCTTCAAGCCTGCGCCGGTTTCCTCCTTGAATCGGGAGACCAGTAGCAGGTTGTAGTCTGCGCCGACAGCCAGCAAGATGATGACCGCCAGCGGGAAGATGACCCAGTACAGCGGAATTCCGAAGATGTACTGCCACACCACTACTGACATCCCGAATGATGCCGCCAGCGACAGTGCCACCGTCCCCACGATGACCATGGCCGCCACGAGGCTGCGAGTCAGGAACATCATGATGAGCAGGATGAGGCCAAGCGAGGCCAACGCGGCCATCAGCAGATCGTATTTCTGGCCGTCGGCGATGTCCTTGTACGCCGAAGCGGTTCCGGCCACATAGATCTTGGCGTCGGCCAGCGGTGTTGCCTTGACGGCATCGAAGGCAGCTTCCTTTATCGCGTCAATGTGTTCGATCCCCTCGGAGGTCTGCGGATCTCCTTGATGGGTGATGATCATGCGCGCGGCCTTGCCGTCCGGGGACATGAATAGCTTCATGCCGCGTTTGAACGCCGGATTATCGAACGCCTCCGGTGGCAGGTAGAACGAATCATCGTTCTTCGCGTCGTCGAAAGCCTTGCCCAACTCTGTTGCGGTGCGGGTGGATTCCTCATTCTGCGTATTGGTGCCGTTGTTGATGGCGTAGTTGGACTGGGTCAGGTCGCGGTTCTTCTCCTGTATCGCGATCTGGGGTGGAATGAGATCCACGAGTTTGGGCTGTAAAGCGTCGAGCTTGTTGAGGCTTCCGGTGACGGTTTGGAGCGCATCGACGAGTTCGTCGATACCGTCGAGGGCGTCGAAGACGGACCTCAGCGCCGCGCAGAAGGGGATGTCGAAGCAGTGTGGTTCCCAGTAGAAGTAGTTGCGTAGGGGTCGGAACTGGTCGTCGAAGTTCGCGATCTTGTCGCGCAAGTCCTGGGCGACCGCCACCGTCTGCTGGAATCCCTGGGTCTGTTCGTGCGTGATCGCGGCGCTCTGTTTCTGAAGTGCCAGTTGCTGTCTCAGCACAGCGATGGTTTGCGTCATCTGATCGGCCTGTTGAGACAGGTACAGGGCCTGGTTCTGCTGCTGGGAGAGATTCATCAGCTGGCTGGCGCTCGACGCACTTATCTGAAATGGAATGGAGGAGTGGGTGATCGGCGTCCCGAGAGGGCGGGTGATCGATTGGACCAGGGCCACGCCACGGGCATGCAGAACGGACTTGGCGACGCGTTCCAGCATGACCATGCCCGCGGGATTGCGCATATCGAAATCGGTCTCGATCATGAGAAGCTCGGGGTTGAGTCGCGCGACGGAGAAGTGACGTTCGGCTGCGGCATACCCCACGTTGGACGGAACCGAGCTCGGCATGTAGATGCGGCCGTCGTAGGTGGTCTTGTACCCCGGCAACGCGAGCAGTCCGATCAGCGTCACCACGCAAGAGACGACGAGAATTGGGCCGGGCCAGCGCACGATTGCCGTGCCGATGCGGCGCCAACCGCGCGTGCGCATCGCACGTTTGGCCTCCATCAGTCCGAAGCGGCTGGCGATTATCAGCACGGCCGGGGCCAAGGTGAGCGAGGCAGCCAGGGTCACCAGCACCCCGAGCGCAGCAGGCACACCCAGGGTCTGGAAGTAGGGCAGTCGCGTGAACGACAGGCAGAGCAACGCGCCCGCGACGGTCAGACCTGATCCGATGATCACGTGAGCAGTGGACTTGAACATCGTTTGGTAGGCGGCCAGACGATCCTCACCGGCTGAGCGTGCTTCCTGGTAGCGGCCGACGAAAAATATTGCGTAGTCGGTACCGGCGGCAATGGCGAGCATTGTCAGAAGATTCGTGGCATAGGTCGACAGGCCGATGACTCCCGTGTGTCCTAGTGCCGCAACAATTCCGCGCGCTGCCGATAGTTCCACAAGGACTGTCGCCAGAACCAGCGCCGTGGTGCCGAGCGAGCGGTAGACGATCAGCAGCATGATGGCAATGACCGCGAAGGTGATGAGCGTGACTTGGGCGGCGCCCGCGTTGCCCACCTCGAACTGATCGGTGATGGTGGGGGCCTCGCCGGAAACGTAGGCCTTGACCCCGTCCGGGGCGGGTGTGTCTGCCACGATGCGCCGTACGGCATCGACGGATTCATTGGAGAGCGCCTCGCCCTGATTGCCGGCGACATAGACCTGCACGTACGCGGCCTTGCCGTCCTTGCTTTGCGAACCGCCCGCCGTGATCGGATCGCCCCAGTAGTCGGCGACGTGCTGCACGTGCTCACGGTCCTCATTCAGCCGCTGCACCAGCGTGTTGTAGAACTGATGTGCTTGCGCGCCAAGGGGTTTGTCACCCTCGAGGACGACCATTGCCGAGCTGTCCGAGTCGAACTCGTTAAAGACCTTGCCGATATGCCTCATCGCCATGGTGGACGGTGCATCGGCGGCGTTCAGTGGGGCAGAACGTTCTTCGCCAACCACTTCCAGTTGCGGCACTGCGGCGTTGGTCACCGCCGCGATGGCCACCCAGAACAAGACGATCGGCACCGCGAGCCGGCGGATTATCCTGGCGGCCCGTGACTCTTGGGCGTGACCGGCACTCATGCGGACTTGTCCAGGCAGGTGGTGTAGCCGTTCACGATGGTGACGGTCCTTTCGTCCTTGACGATGCCGTCGACGGTAATGCGGCAACCGGTTACGTCACCGTTGCCCTGCGCGCGCAAATCGGCGAACAGGGTGGGGTCGTTGGTAACCAGCTCGTGCGACCAGGGCAGCGGTGCATTGTCGACGCGGTGCGGTTGTGCCATTTCATCGAGGAAGTTGATGGTTGCGGTGCTTCCGGCCGTGCCGAAGACCTCGAAGAGGACGCGTTTGGGGTTGTAGTTGGTGTTCTCCATGGCCTCATTGCCGGGGCGAGACAGCTCGATGTTCGAGCCGAATACGCCGTGTAGGCGAGTAACGCCGAAGGCCACCACCGCTATCACGCTGGCCGCGACGGCCAATGTCCACCACCGCTTGAGGAGACTCCAGAACCGACCTTGCACCAGCGCCCACGCCCTCTCGCTAGTCGGCAGACCGCAATCGGGTACCGATAGCGGGTCGAGCCGATAAGATTCTTGTGGAACGGTACGGTACCGTACTCTGATGAGGAGCGCTGTGTCAACGGGGTTGACTAAGGGGGCTAAGGGGCGGCGGGCACCTCAGTGGACTCCGCGTGAGGTGGAGCTGCTGGCGGTCACTCTGCGTCTGTTGCGGCAGCACGGATACGACCGCCTATCGGTCGACGAAGTCGCTGCCGAGTCGAAAGCCAGCAAGGCCACGATCTATCGGCGTTGGCCGTCGAAGGCGGAATTGGTGTTGGCGGCTTTCATCGAGGGGATGCGCGCCCAGCTCGTCCGGCCTAACACCGGCTCACTACGCGAGGATCTGCTGCAGATCGGGACCAATGCTCTCGCCGATGTCCGGCGCAATACGCCCGTCATGCGCGGTCTGCTGAACGAGATCGCGCGAAATCC
The DNA here is from genome assembly GCF_040653875.1 of Mycobacterium sp. NPDC050853. Classification (NCBI taxonomy): domain Bacteria; kingdom Bacillati; phylum Actinomycetota; class Actinomycetes; order Mycobacteriales; family Mycobacteriaceae; genus Mycobacterium; species Mycobacterium sp. NPDC050853. The sequence continues at coordinate 63,012 of NZ_JBFAGW010000006.1, read as the reverse complement.
CGCCTTGACCAAGGCGTTTCGGACGGAGTTCATTGATCAGCGAAAGTTGTTGATCGATGACGTGGTCAACGCAGCTGTCGAACGGGGCGAGATCGATGCGGCCGCCGTCAACGAGGAACTCTGGGATCTGTTGCCGGGGTATCTGGTGTTCCGCTCGTTACTGCCCGTGCGGTCACCGACAGCCAACACGGTCCGGACGCTGGTGGACGATGTCATCATGCCCAGCCTGACCCGCGGCACGAATCGCTAAGTAGGCCCCGGAAGCGCTCACCTCGGGATTTATCAACGCCGTCGATAGTGGACTGGAAGCCCTTACAGTACAGCCAATTTCAAGGCATTGGTTCACTAGGTCGATGAGGTTCAGCTAGCGAATGACGGACGCTGGTCATCAAGTCGAATTACATTCCGCGGAATGCACTGCCTCATACCGGCCTGCTATATTCCATGGAATCCAGTAGTAGGTTGAGAGGATGGGCCATGGCAGATCTGGAGCTGTTGTTCAGCGAGTTGGTCAGATGGGAAATCGGCTTGTGGAACGCCGTGGACGCACGGCTGCGCGCCGATTTTGATCTGCCGCTGAGCCGGTATGAGCCGATGCGCGTCATCGGGCGGCGCGGCTCGTGCCGGGTCAACGACATTGCCACCGAGCTGTCAATCACGGTCGGCGGCACCAGCAAGCTGATTGACCGCATCGAAGGCTCCGATCACTGCCGGCGTCGACCGAATCCAGACGACGGGCGCTCCTCGACCATCGAGTTGACTTCGTCCGGTAGGCGCCTGCTGGCCAAGGCGAAATTGTCCCTGGAGGACGAACTTTCGAGCCGCTTGGGGACGGTGTTGTCCGCTCGCGAGTTGCAGCAGTTCTCAAAGATCTTGACCAAAGCCGCGGCCGCGGAACAGACAGCAGTGAAGGATGGGACGGCATCATGACCACCACCATGCGGGCCATCGTTCTGGACGCCCCGGGACCCCCGCAGGCCCTGAAGATCCGGGAGCTGCCGGTCCCGGAACCGGTCAACGGGTGGGTACTCATTGCGGTGAAAGCTTTCGGCTTGAATCGATCTGAACTGCATACCCGCTTGGGCCTGGCGGAAGGGGTTACCTTTCCGCGGGTACTCGGTATCGAGGCCACCGGTGTGGTGGCAGCTTGCCCCGGCGGTGAGTTCGCGGTCGGGCAGCAGGTGATGGCCATGATGGGCGGCATGGGCCGTGAGTTCGACGGCGGATACGCCGAGTACACCTGTGTGCCCGCTACACAGGTGACCGCCTTTTCCAGCGGCTTGGACTGGGCCACGCTGGGTGCCGTTCCCGAGATGCTGCAAACGTCGTACGGATCTCTGACGGTAGGACTGGACGTCAGCGCCGGTCAGTCGCTTCTCATCCGGGGCGGCACCTCTTCGATCGGGATGGCCACTGCGGTGCTGGCGAAACAGCGCAATATGACCGTGTTCTCCACCACGCGAAACCCCGGTAAGGCCGACGCGTTAGTCGGGATCGGTGTCGACCATGTCCTCATTGACGACGGCCAGGTCGCACGCCAAGTCCGAGACATTCTGCCCGACGGCGTCGATACCGCGCTGGAACTCATTGGCACACCAACGCTTCCGGACACCCTGCGTGCCACTCGCGTTCACGGGGTGGTGTGCTTCACCGGAATGCTGTCCAACCAGTGGATAGTCAATGAGTTTTACCCTATCGATTACATCCCGCGGGGCGTCCGTCTGACCTCCTACGGCGGAGGCACCGCCGACCTGCCCGCACACGTCCTGCAGGAGTATCTCGACGGCGCAGCCTCCGGCAACACCCACATTCCTATCGATCGTGTTTATACCTTCGACCAGATCGTCGAGGCGCATACCGCTATGGAAGCCGGGAGCGCGAGCGGGAAATTGGTCGTAACCATCTAGGAGAAGTTCTTCAACCTCTCCAGAAAGCTGACAAGTGGTCAGCGCAATGGTCTTGCACCGGTCGGGGTTTCGGCCTAGCTGCCGAGTCTGAATTTGCTCGGGGGGTGAGCGGTAGGAATGAGGCAGCGCGGTCGTCAGGCCCGCGCTGTATCGGGCGTGCCGTGAACCCCTACCTGTAAGTTGAAGCTGTGGACGCGACGATTTACCACAACCCCCGGTGCACCAAGTCCCGCCAGGCGCTGGCCCGGCTCGAGGATGCCGGTGCCGATATCACCGTCGTGAAGTACCTCGACGATGCGCTCACCAAGGCGCAGCTCAAGGCACTCATCAAGGATGCGGGCCTGACGGTGCGCGAGGCGGCACGCACCGGCGAGGCGGAGTACAAGGAGCTCGGCCTCGCCAACGCATCCGATGACGCCTTGCTCGACGCAATGGTCGCGCATCCGCGCTTGATTCAGCGTCCCTTCGTGGTGACCGCGAAGGGCACTCGGATGGCGCGCCCCACCGAGTCGATCGACGAGATCCTGTAGCTCTCGGCTTGCCGACGAGTACGGCGGCGGCAACCCCGGCGGCGACGCCAATCACGGTGTCGAGGCCGCGATACAGGATCAGTGTGAGCCGCCGGGCGTGCCTGTCCAAGAGATGTCGCCGCTGAGTCGATAGGCAGACCCGATCACCCGTGGTAGAACGAGCCATGCAGTTCCGTCAGCTCGAATATTTTGTGGCGCTGGCGCGGGAACGACACTTCGCCCGTGCGGCATCGGCGTGCTACGTCTCCCAGCCGGCGCTATCGGAGGCCATCCGCAAGCTCGAACACGAGCTGGGTGTCCCCTTGGTATTGCGCGGGTCGAACTTTGAGGGACTAACCCCGGAGGGAGACCGCTTGGTCCTTTGGGCCCGAAGGATTCTCGCGGACCGTGATGCGCTGGAGCATGAGGTGACGGCGTTGCGCAGCGGACTCACCGGTGAACTGCGGCTGGGCGTGGTACCCGGCGCTGCGACCCGTGTCGCGCTCATGGCCGATGCGTTTTGCGGTGAGCACCCGTTGGTGCGGGTACGGATCGAGTCCAGCCTGCGATCCGCCGAGATCCTGGATCGCATCCGCCGGTTTGAGCTGGACGCGGGCGTGGTCTACGACGACGGGTTACAGACCGAAGGGCTGGAGGTGACCCGTCTCTACGAGGAACGCTATGTGCTGGTGGCCGGTGAGGGGTTGTTGCGTGACGCCTCCGATCCGATCGATTGGTCGGAGGCGTTGAGCCTGCCAATGTGCTTACTGCACAAGGGTATGCGTGATCGCGACCGGATCGACGAGGCGGCCGCCGAGCATGGGCTGACGGTATCGCCACGTTTGGAGGCCGACTCCGTCGCCACCCTGCTGGCCCTCGTCGGCACGGGTCGCTGGGCGGCGATCGTCGCACGGACCTGGTTCGCCACCGTGCCTGCGCCGACAGGAACTCGAACGGTGGAACTACAGGTACCGACGCTGGGCTCGCCAGTGGCGCTGGTGCGTGCCGCGGGTGAGCCCGCGTCGTTGCTTGCGCGTGCACTGGTCCAGACCACTGCGGCGCTCGACCTGCCCTGATCGGTTCCGCCTATGGGGCGGTCGGAACTTGGTCTTGGACACCCGACCATCCTGGGCCGGAAACTGAGAGTGCGTCGACAAGGACGCATCGGATAGCTGAAAAGCCATCTGCATCAGAAGAACTGGCGGCCCACAGGACTGCCGCAGAGGAGTGGTCATGGCGAAGATCTTGTGTGTGCTCTACCCCGACCCGGTGACGGGCTATCCGCCCGTATACGCCCGAGATTCGATTCCGGTCATCGGCGGCTATCCGGACGGGCAGACCTTGCCCACGCCGGAGGCCATCGACTTCAACCCGGGTGAACTGCTTGGATGTGTATCCGGGGAACTCGGCTTGCGTCGCTTCCTGGAGTCACAGGGCCATGAGCTGGTGGTCACCTCCGACAAGGACGGGCCCGACTCGGTGTTCGAGAAGGAGCTGCCCGACGCAGATATCGTTATCTCCCAGCCCTTCTGGCCCGCCTACCTCAGTGCGGAACGAATTGCCAAGGCGCCCAAGCTCAAACTGGCGTTAACGGCGGGTATCGGCTCGGACCACGTCGATCTGGATGCGGCCATCAAGGCCGGCATCACCGTTGCCGAGGTCACCTACTGCAACAGCATCAGCGTCGCAGAGCACGCCGTCATGCAGATCCTTGCGCTGGTGCGTAATTACCTGCCGTCGCACCAGTGGGTCGTCGACGGAGGCTGGAACATCGCAGACAGCGTCGAAAGGGCCTATGACCTTGAGGGATTCGACGTCGGAATCATCGCGGCCGGGCGCATCGGCCAGGCCGTGATGCGCCGCCTCAAGCCGTTCGATGTGCGGCTGCACTACTTCGACACCCGCCGGTTGCCCGCCGAGGTGGAGCAGGAGCTCGGACTCATCTACCACCCGGATGTGCAATCGTTGGTGAGCTCTGTCGACATCGTCGACATCCACGCCCCGCTGCACCCGCAGACCTACCATCTGTTCGATGCGAATCTGATCAACTCCATGCGCCGCGGTTCGTACATTGTGAACACCGCACGCGCCGAGATCACGGTCCGCGATGCGGTGGTCGATGCCCTGCGTAGTGGACAGCTCGCCGGTTACGCCGGTGACGTCTGGTACCCGCAGCCGCCGGCCTCCGATCACCCGTGGCGCACCATGCCGCACGAAGCGATGACACCACACGTTTCCGGTACCACCCTGTCGGCGCAGGCGCGGTATGCCGCGGGTACCCGGGAGATTCTCGAGGACTTCTTTGAGCGGCGGCCCATTCGCGACGAGTACCTGATAGTCGAGGGCGGCCAGCTGGCCGGGACCGGTGCCAAGTCCTACACCGCGGACGGCTCGGCCAGTCCCGGCGTGGGCACGTAGCCCGCACGAGAGTGAAGCTGCCAGGCCGCTGCTGGGGACCGATGCCCGGACAGCGGCCCGGCGGCGTCGTCGGGTGAATTGGCAGGGATCGGGCGGGATCTGGCACCGGTTGGCAGTGTCAGGAGTGCGTCACGCTGGCAGCATCGCCGACATGAGTCTCAATACGGCATTACGAGGAATTGCGGTCGGACGTGTGGCTTCGGGGATTGCCGGTTTGGCGGTCCCGCAATTGATGGCACGATTGAGTCATGTGCCGACGACCCCTGAATTGTCCTATGTGACAAGGGTATTTGGTGCGCGTGCGATAGCCCTGGGTGTGGGGTATCTGACGTGTCCCGAGTCGGAGCGGTCGCGGTGGCAGCGATTGGCGCTGATGGTCGACACCATCGACACCACGCACGGTGTCGCTCATGTGGTGCGTGGCGATCTGCCGCGACCGGCGGCGCTCTTCTGGGCGACATTCACCGGCGGTTTTATGGCGCTGGGTGCGTCCAAGCTTGCGAGGGATCTGGCGTCCTGACCGTGCGATCAGTACCAATGTTTACGCTCGATGCACCCGCGTAAACGGGCAACTGACTCGCGAGTAAGCTCGCCGCCATGACTGCTCCTGCCAAGCGTCGCGCCGTCATCGTCGCGGGCGCGCGTACCCCGTTCGTTCGTGCCTTCGGCGACTTCACCCGCATCGATACCATCGCGCTGGCCGACGAGGCCGTACGCGGTCTGCTCGACAACACCAAGATCTCGTCGAACGAGATCGAGGCCATCGTCTGGGGTGGGGTGATTCTGCCTGCCGGTGCGCCGAACATCGCCCGTGAGATCGCACTCGACCTGAAGCTCGGCCACGGCGTCGAGGGACACACCGTGACCCGTGCCTGCGCCTCCGGCCTGCAGGCCATCACCACGGCGGCTGCGGCCATCGAGCGCGGTGAATACGACGTCATGATCGCCGGCGGATCGGACTCCACGTCCAACGCCGGAGTCAACTTGCCGCAGAAGCTCATTCATGCCGCCGCTCCGCTGGCACTGGGCAAGCCCAAACCAAAGGACTACCTCGACGCCGCACTGAGCCTCGCCCCGTTCACCGGGCTGCTGCCGCGCCGCCCCAAGATCGAGGAGCGCACCACCGGCGAGGTGATGGGGGAGTCGGCCGACAAGATGGCGAAGATCCACGGCATCACCCGTGAGGCGCAGGACGAGTTCGCGGTCCGGTCACACCATCGCGCCGCCGCTGCCATCAAGTCGGGGCGCTTCGACCGCGAGGTCATCCCCGTCAACGGCGTCACACGCGATGGCTTGGTCCGCGAGAACACCAGCGTTGAAAAGCTGGCCACGCTTAAGCCGGTTTTCAACCGCGACGGCACCGTGACCGCCGGTAATGCCAGCCCACTCACCGACGGTGCGGCCGCGGTGCTGCTCATGAGCGAAGAGAAGGCGCATGCGCTGGGTCTGCGGCCGCTCGCGGCCTTCCGGTCGTGGAGCTATGTGAGCGTGGACCCGGCCGACGAGGTGCTGATCGGACCGGCGATCTCGATGCCGCGCGCGCTGGAGAAGGCGGGGCTGACTCTCGCCGACGTCGACTACCTCGATATCCACGAAGCCTTTGCCGCGCAGACGCTTTCGGTACTGGAGGCGCTCGGCTCCAAGAAGTGGGCGGCCGACCGGCTGGGGCGCTCCGAGGCTGTGGGCACTCCCGATATCGACAAGGTCAATGTGCACGGTGGCTCGGTGTCGATCGGTCACCCATTCGGCGCCACCGGCGCTCGCATGGTCACCACCATGGCAAACGAGCTGGCACTCACCGGTAAGGGCATTGCGCTGCTGGGGATTTGCGCGGCCGGCGGCCATGGTGCAAGCGCGGTGCTGGAACGGGTCGAGTGAGCGACAGGCTCCAGCACCGCCGGCCCCGGCCCTAGTGTTTGGCGATCCGATCTGTGAAGACGCCGTGATAGCTCATCGGCACGTGGAAGGGCAGCCATGCCTCGGCGGTCGGTCCCGCATCTATATGTGCGGCGTCGAAGATCATCAGCCGACTGCGGTGTGAGGCTTCTTCGTAACCCACCGTCAGCACCCATCCGTCCTCTTCGGCGGCATCGGCGCTGCGCGGAATGAAGGTCGGCTCGACCAGTGCATTTCCTGGCGGGCAATACTTTTGAGTGTCTCCGGTCCGGTGGTCGATTCGCGCGATACCCGCGCCCTGGGTGTCGTCGGCACTCTGCACCGCCACGTAGGTGATGTTGTGATGCTGGGTGGAACGGCGCTGGTCGAATTGAGGGAACTCGCACGCCAGGTCCGTCACCACGTCCTCGGTGACATGGCCTGAGCCGCTGATACGCAGTCGGGTGATGCGTACGGCGTCGTCACGTTCGGTATTGGTCAGGCCGTCGTACACGGTCTTCATGTCCAGTCGGGTATCCGCACCCCAGCGCTTCATCCCGGGCAACGTCGCGAGGGAGAGCCGGGCCAGTTCCACCACGACATCGGCTCCGTCATCGAAGGCGTTGGTGTAGTGCCATGAATAGAACGGATCGGTCTCGATCACCCGTACCTTGCCGCCGTCGCGCGGTGCGAGGATGAGATAGGTCGGTTCACCCTCTTTGACGCTCATCGAGTCCCACATCGAGACACCGCCGAACAGCGCGCGAGGGTCGATCCGGTAGGGCGAAGCGGTGAATATCGCGTACCGCGGCGTCAACGCCATGTCGTGGATCAACGGGATACGCGTCAACCCGGGCAGCGGTACCGACCGGACGTAGTGGGTTTGTCCGTACTTATCGGTCTCGTAGAGCCGCAACTTAAGACGCGGAATCGCTTCGCTCGCCAGCTCCCTGATTCTGCGTACCCGCTCCGCGCCGTTGGGTGCCGTGCGTATCCAGGCGGGATCGATGCGGGGGTAGAAGGGGTCGATGCCGAAGTTGACGTAGCTCTCCTTGATTGGGTCATAGGTGTAGTGCGCCGAGTAGGCGCCCACCGGACCCTGCAGGGCGCCACCCAGGCTGCATGCTCCAATGGTGTTGAGGGTGTCCAGGTCCAGCCGATGCGGCCGGCCGCCTTCGTGCAGTGCCAGCAACGAGTTCGATTCGAGCATCACGCTGGTGTTGGCGGTATTTGCCGGCATCCGTCCGAAGTTCCGGATGGCGCCACCAGGGCGCTGGAAGACGAATCCACGCTTGACCATCGACCCGGCCTTGGTGGTTTCCAGATAGTGCTTGGTGCGCACGAACCTGTTGCGGAAGTGGACTCCGGTGCCGTCCAGGATGAAGGCGCTCACCATGCCATCAGCATCGAACAGGCTCTTGACCTGGGAAGTGCCAATGTTCCAACGCCCCGAACCATTCCGGTAGAGCGTTCCGGTGAGCTCGGGCGGCAATGTGCCGGTGATCTCGGTGACGGCGAGATCTTCCTCGCCGCGAATGCTTTCCCAGAAGCGGGAGGGAGCGCCGTGGTCGGGCAGGGCTGGGGGAGTGACCAGCGCAGGGGATGAAACAGACAGGCTGTCAGTTACGGTCATAACCGACAGCCTGTCTGTTTAAGGTGTAGGTGTCAAGGGTTGTCGCGAAGGGGCCCGTTGAATAACGGAAGTCGTGCCCCGCCCTCCCAGCACATGACCGTCAGATGCTCGACGAGATCGGCCCTCGACATCGTGCCGGTCCGGCGCCACCATGCCGTCGAGGCCGCCACCGCCCCAATCATGGCGCGCGACCAGGGACCGGCGGCAGCGGTCTCTGAGTTCTGGGCTGAGAGATTCATGGTGAGCAGCAGCTCCGCGCTATCGGCCAGCTGCTCGAAGAGGCCGTGGGTATCGTCGTCGCCGACGAACGCTTGCCCGCCGAGCATTCGATAGAGCTCGGGTTCCTCTTCGATCCATTCGCAGAGAGAGTCGATGAAGGCGGCGAGGCGTTGGCGGTCGGTCGCGTCGCTCGGAGTTTTCTTTCCCGTTTTGACGAGGATCTGAGCCGCGTGCCGTTGGCTCAACGCCGTCAGCAAGGATGCCCGGCTGGGAAAGATGGCATATACGACCGACCTGACGAATCCAGCCTGCCGAGCCACCTCGGCAAGCCCTACCTGCGGTCCGCCCGTTCTGACCGCCCGCTCGGCCGCGTCGAGCAGTTCTTCACGTCGCCGTTCGACATCGACGCCGGGTCCGGTTGGCCGTCCGGGTCGTCGACTACCCGCCATATCCGGGTCGGAGGATCGGTGCGATGGCGCCGATCGGGATATGCGCCTCCACGCTGCCGCCATCCATCGAGTACACCCGCTGGCCGGGGGAGTAGTCGATCGGATAGTCGTGCGCCACAGGGTAATCCGGCATGTAGATGATCAGCTCATCCGGTGTCAGCGCCCACGCCTTGTACGCACCGGAGTACACCTTGTCCGGGGTCCAGCGGTCGGGCGTGAACGGGTAGGTCTGCGGGGTGTGCCCCGGTGCCGACCGGTCCAGCGCCTCGATGATGAACGGCTCGGCGATCGGTGGAATGGCACCCAGGTCGCCCCCCTTCAAGATGTCCTTGAGCATGATTCGCTTACCGCCGTCATAGTTGAAGGTCCGGTATGCGTTGTTCACCTGCGGGCCGTTGGCGTGGTAGTCCTCATGGAACACGATCGACGTGGTGCTGCCATGGTTAAACACCTGGAAGTTCTCTTCGCCATAGCTGTCCTGAATCATGTCAGAACCCTTGGCTTTCCAATTGTTGTACAGATTGCGCAGGTACTCGTGGACCTCGGGGTTGCTATCCACAAACTCTGGGATGGCGACCTTGATATCGCGATCGGCCTTACGCGGCGAGGACACCACCGTACGGCAGTACAGCCCGTCGAAGTTGCCGCCGAGCTCGCCACAGAAGGACTGCGCCGACGCTGCCGCCAGCGGCGCGCCGCTGAGTGCGGTACCGGTCGCCACTGCAGCGACAACCGCCCCGGCAACCCCTCGGACTACCCGCCTGGCGAAGAGCTTAGAAATCCGCATGAATTACCTTTCCGGCGGTTTACAGGTACTCGAGCTTGCTCGCTAGCCAACGGCCATCGATCTTTTCCATCGTGATTCTCATCCGGCTCCGGTCGACGCGCGGATCGGGCCGTTGGGTGTTGGTGATGCTCTGGTCCACCATCATCAGCAGCACGACCTTGTCCGGAGACTGGGACTGGATCGCCGAGTTCACGACCTTGCCGTGCGCGGCAGCCTTGTTGTCGACCAGCAGCTGACGCAGCTGCACGCTGGCCTTGGTGAACTCGTTCTTGAGTTCGCCGGTGGACCCGTTGAGGATCTGCCGGAAGTTCTCGTCCACGCTGTTGGTGTCGATGCTGGTCAAGATCTCGGTGTACGGGACGGCGATGGCTTGTGCCTGCTGTCCTGCCGCATCGATCTGGTGCTGCCGCCATACCTTCCAGCCGACGACACCCGAGAACACGAGCGCGCCGATCAGAATCGCCGAAACGGCGCCGACGACGGCATAACGTACCCAAGTCAACCCCGCGGCGCTGCTCTTCGCGTCGTCCGAGCTAGGTGCCTCCGAATCAGACACAGCCGTCGGCTCGACGTCCTCGACCTCGGTCTCGGTGGCATCCGTCTCCGCAGCAGAGTCGACGGCGTCCTTGTCCGCTTTTTTCGCGGAGGCGTCGTTTGTGGAATCGACGTCTTCTTTGGTCATAGTGACCACGGTAGTGGCTCCTTGAATCTGGATCGCAGGTCAGGCATCAACGCGGCGGTTCGATCGGCAGTGTCGGTCCACCATATGGGGTGGGTACCTGGAACCTGCCCTTTGGTGTCGGATCGGCCTTCTGGCCCATATCGGCTCCCTGGGGTGGTCCGGCGGTGTCGTCCCCTGCTGGTCGCGGCGCATTCTTGGCGCCGCGGATCAGGACCGCCGGATCCTCATCCGCGCAGTAGTTCGCGTAGAGGAACGGCTCCGGGTAGTCGGCGGCCGACAGTGGCAGCCTCGGTGTCGCGTAGTCACACACGTAGCGCGGGTACAGATCGGCGGTGGCCCAGATGCCGCCGTCGTGCATGATGCTCATGAGGGCGTCGAACACCGAACCGCGGTAGGTGGGGAACAGTGCGTTCAGTGCCGGAACGCGCAGGTAGAGCAGCTTCGACGCGGTGGCGAGGTTGCCCAGCAGGGTGACCATGGTGTCGGAGTTGTCGGCGAACAGGTTGTCTACCGCGCCCAGCGTCTTGGGGGTCTGGTCGACGAGCTTGCGGTACCCGTTCTGCATCTTGTCGATACCGCGCAGGGCTCGGCCCAGGCTGTCCGCGGTGGCCTTGATACCGGAGTTCTTGTCGGCGGCAAGGGTCAGCACCACTCGGCTGGTCTTGAGGACGCTGGTGGTCTCCGGCAGCACCGAGTCGAGGGTGTTGAGCAGGAAGGTACCGCCGTCGATGATCTCGGTGAGCTTCTTCGGGCCTTCCTTGCTCAGGCTCAGTTCCTTCTTGATGAGCTCAAGCTTCTTGGGTTCTATCTGTGCGAGCAGACCGTCGGCGTCCGCGAGCAGTTTGGCCAGCGTGACGGGTACCTGGGCACCTTCGGCGATGACACTGCCGTCGTGCAGGAACGGTCCCTGGTCCGAGACGCCCTCGAAGTTGATGTACTGCTCACCGGCCGGTGAGAGACCCGTGACGCGCACCTTGGCGGCGGTGGGGATCTTGTACTTCGACTGGATCTCGGCAACAGCGTTGACGCCCTGTTGGGTGATCTCCAGCGATTGCACGGAGCCGATCCGCACGCCGCGCAGGGCCACGTCCTGGTTAGGTAGCAGACCACCCGACTCCGGAAGTTTCACCATGACGCGGTAGGTACCCGCCAAGGGGCTGACCCGCAACGCGCCCACCATGAGGTAGGCGATCGCGACGAGCAGCACAGTCCCCAGCGCGATGCCGGAGAGCAGCATCTTCTTTCGGTGCCCGGCCCGGACGGTGCCGACGAGTCCGTTGGCGATGGCGTTGATCATTGGCTCATCACCTCTGGCGCGGGGGCCGGTCCGGGCGCGGGACCGGGAGCGGGTCCTGGTGCCGGAGCCGACGCGGGATCAGCCTGTCCGGGGGGCGGCGGTACCGGAGCGCCCGGCGGCGAGGGTGCAGGTGCGGGCGGGCCCGGTGGAACACGCTCGATCACACCAGGTTCGGTTGGGCTCGGCCGCATCTCAACGTTCTCGCCGTATACGCCCTTGCCGACGACGCGTTCCTGTAGACGCCAGAGCGTGTACTTCATGGAGCCGACCAGCTGGGCCCAGTTGTAGCGCTTGGGGCCGTGTGAGCCGAGATCGCCCTTGAAACCTGCATCCGGCATCGATCCGAGAATCAGCCGGTCGATGCTGACCCGCACCGAGATCGCGTTACTCGGCGTTGACTTGATGAGCGTGGTGATCTGCCGGTTGAGGTTGTTGATATCGACGGTCGGGTCTTGCGCGATCTCATTCCAGGCCCGCGCAATGGTATTCGCGTCGCCGATGACGCTCCGCCCACTGGTATCGGTGCCTGCGATCGACGGGAATTTCTGCAGCTGCCTGGTGGTGTCACCGATCTGCAGGATCAGCTGGGAAAGCTGTGCGGTGTTGGCGGCGAGGGCCTCGGTGGCCGGGTCGGCCTCCTTGACGATATCGGTGAGTGTCTGGTTCTTGGCGTCCAGCTGATCGGCCAGCTGCGAGGTCTGGGTGAGCGCCTCCGAGATCTGCGAGGATCGCGAATTCAAGGTCCCGAGAAGACGATTCGAGTCTTTGATCAGGTCGCCGAACGCCTGGCCCTGGTCGCCGGTCGCCTTACCGAAACCGTTGACGATATTGGTCAAGTTGCGTACGGCGCCACCGTTGGAGACGAGCGCGGCAGAGCTCAGCACCGACTCCACCGTCGCGGCGGCGGTCGTGGAGTCCAGGCCGATGGTGTCGCCGTTCTTGAGGATCGGTGCGTCCGATGGTGCACCCGCTGGGGGGCGAATCGAGACGAAGACATCGCCCAGTGGGGTCGCGGAACGTAGCTCGGCGGTGCTGCCCTTGGGCAGTCGGACGCCATCGAGAATGCGCAACGTGGTGATGGCGGTGTAGTTGCTCACGCGCATCTCGTCGACCTGGCCCACATCGGCGCCGGCGAGTTTCACCTTGGCGCTGTTGGGGAGGTTCAGGACGTTCGAGAACAGGGCCGTCAGGTGATAGCCACCGGATCCGACACCGGGAGCGGGCAGCGGCAGATCGCCCAGGCCGTTGGTTGCGCATCCCGACAGCGCCGCGGCGGCCAGCACGGATACGGATGCCGTGCTGGTCAACCTGGTGATCAGTCGCTTGCGTGTAGCCATTACTTTTGCCCCATCGCCGCGAGCCCGTCGAGCACGTAGGTAAGTCCGAAGTCGGGGCCGTAGTCCTGCAATGTTCCTGTGCTGCAGCCCAACTGGCGCAGGCCCATCATGTTGCAGATCTCCTTGCCGGTCTGGCTCTCGAACAGCAGCTTGTCGGTGAGGAACCGTGCGCGCAATGCCCCGTTGTCCTGGTCGATGATGTTGTACAGGTTCTCCACAGCCAGGGGTGCGATGTCGAGGACCTCGGAGAGATCGCGTTGTTTGTCCACCACCGTCTTCAGGGCCGTATTCCCGTTGAGGACAGCGGCCTTGATGTTGTCGCGGTTGCCTTCGAGGAGATCGCCGGCCTGCTTGACCAGTTCGTTGAGCTTGCGACCCGTGGTACCTGTGCCCAGCGCCTCGTCGTCGATGACCGAGCTGAGTTGGTGGATCGTGGAGGCGAAGTCGCGCAGCTTTCCGTCGTTGGTTGCCGCGGCGTCGAACAGTGAGCTGATGTTCTTGATGATGGTGGTCAGCTGTTCTCGGGTGGTCACGCCGCCCTCCGAGCTCAGCCGCAGCGCCTTGGACAGCTCGTCGAGACCTGACTTGATCTTCTCGCCGTTACCATCGGCCACCCCGGCGGCCGCGTTGATGATGTCCCCGACCGGTCCCTGGCCCTTGCCATCTCCCTTAAGTGATACCGACAGCTGGTCGAGCACACCCAACACCCGGTCGAACTCGACCGGAGTCTTGGTGTGGTCCAGCGCGATCGTGTCACCGTCGTTGAGCGTCGGTCCGCCGCGATAAGGCGGGGACAGCTCCACCTGGCGGTCGGTCAGGATCGACGTCGACAGCGTGACGGCCTGCACATCGGCGGGCACCTTCACGTCCTTGTCGACGGTGAACTCCACCTCCACATATCCCGACCTCGGAGTGATCTTCTTGATCTGGCCGACCGGCATACCCAGCACCGCAACCACATTGGACTCATAAAGCCCGGACGCATTGTCGAACTGCGCGGTCAGCGTGATGTGATCCAACTTCGACTTCACGTAATACGCGCCCGCGCCCACGATGGCCGCAACGACCACCGCGATCGCCGCGATGACCGCGACGGCCCGACCCTTCCCGCTACTCATTTGCAGTCCTTGAAGTACTGGATCTCGCCGAATTGCTTGGCGCGACCGCTGATTGCGCACATCCAGGAGTCGACGACCAGACCGTTGGGTGCGTTGAACTCGATGGCGTTGCCGGTACCGGTGGCGTTGGTGACGCCACGCAGTGCCACGGGAGCGATCTGCAAGATGTTGCGCAGCAGGTCGTCGTGCTGGCCGAGCATGTCGGTGAGCTGGCGCAACGTCTTGAGCATGTCATCGAGCTGCGGCCGATCCTTGATGACGATCTTGCTCAGCTCCTCGACCAGGTTGGTGAGCGATTGCATCATGGCGTGGAATGTTCCGCGGCGCACCACGAATTCGCCGATCAGGTTCTGGCCCTGGTTGATCAGGGTTCCGATGCCCTGTTGCTGGCGGTGCAGCGTGTTGGTGACCTTCTCGGTGCTCTTGAGTAGCGTGCCGAGTTGGTCGCGGCGCTCCGCGATGATGGAGGACAAGGTCTGGATGTTCTGCATGGCCTGCGGGACCACCTCGGGCAGTCCGTCGAGCTGCTTGCCCAGAATGCTCAGCGACTGTCCCACCTTGTCGAAATCAACCTTGTCGAAGGTGTTCGTCACATCCTTGAGCGTGGCCTGCAGATCGTAGGGGACCTCGGTGTGCGCCAGGTCAATCGTCTTACCGGGCAACGACCCCGGCCCTTCGGGACGTAGGTCCAGGAACCGGGAGCCCAGAATGGTGGTGACCCGGATCGAGGCCTTGGTGTCCTTACCCAGTTTCACGTCATCGCTGACCGAGAGCTTGGCCTCAACGTGATCGCCGACCAGCTTCATCCTGGTGACAGTCCCCATCGGAATGCCCGCCACGGTGATCGGCTGGCCCGCCCGCAGCGACGCGGCCTGCGCGAACTCGGCGGTGTAGGTGGAGTACCCAAAGCCGATGGCCTTGATGAGCAGCATCCCGCCCACGAGTGCGCCGATCACGGCGATCGCGATGAACCCCAGCCAGGTCTTGTTGTAGGTCTCGACCGGTCGGTTCTTGATCTTCTGCCACCTGGATTGCTCAGCCATTGGCCATGTTCCTGCATCGGGGGGTGTGTTGCGTGACGTTGCCGGGGGTGGCCGCGTTGACGATGATCGGCACGACATCGTTGAGGCCGGGGAAGAAGCCGGTGATGTTCAGGTCGCAGATGTAGGCATTGCCGTACGCGCCGTTCTCGGTGATGCGGGCCAAGCCCTTGAGTAGCAGCGGCAGGTTGCCGCCGAGGAAGGCCAGCTTCGGTTCGATTTCGACCATGTGCTTGGCGAACCCGGGCTGGCGAGTGATGAGCTCGTCGAGAGAGGGGTTGACTTCGTCGGTGATCTTCGAAAGGCGGCGCAGGGTTTGGGCCAGCGAGCCCACCGAGGACACCAGCTCGGGACGGCGAGAGTCGAAGTCCGCGATTGCCTTGCGGGTGTTGGTGATCGTCTTATCGAGGCTCTCGTTCTGCTGCGCCAGGTTGCCCGTCACGGTGCTGAGGCTGGTGATCACATTGCCCAACACCTGGTCGTGGCCCGCGAATGTCTTTGTCATCGTGGAGGTTTGATCCACCAGTGACGTGATCGAGGCCCGATCGCCCTGCAGTGACTGAATGACACCCTTGGTGAGATTGTCGGCCTGTTCAGGGGACAATGTGCTGAACAACGGCTCATATCCATTGAGCAGCGTGGTCACATCGAATGACGGGTCGGTGCGTTCCATCGGGATAGTCGTCCCGCCGGCAAGCACATTGGTATCGCCCGTCTTACCGATCGACAGGCCCAGATACCGCTGACCCACGATGTTCTGATACGTCACCGAGGCCAGGGTGTTGCCGTACAGCCTCTGGTCGTTCTGGACGACGAAATCGACCTTCGCCTGGTTGTTGTTGACCAACTCGATCTTCTCGACGCGGCCCACGCGCACACCCGCCATGCGGACGTCATCACCATCGCGTAACCCGTACACATCGCTGAAAATCGCCGAGTACGCGGTGGTGCCGCCCGCGACATCGCGACGCAACGTGGCATACACCAGCCACGTCAACGCCAACGCAACCGCCATAAAGACGGTCAACGCGATCAACGGACCACGGAACTTCATTGGGAACCTTCCTTCGCAAGCGACACCGTGGTGCCGCGTACGACCGGGCCGAGCAGCAGTTGTGTGGAGGACGTGGCCGGTTTGGTCGTGATCATGCTGAGCTGACCACGCTCGACGTTGCTGCCGATGGGGCCGACATTCCCGCCGAACGACGCGGGCGCGATTGGTGCACCTCCGCCGTCACGTGCGCCGGGGGCGACCGGTGCGGCCGGGATCGGAGGCGAGTGCGGTGGCGGTCCTTCGTCCTCGGGGTCGGCGGTGCCGGGAACGCGGGGTGATGGGTAGGGCTGCCACGGCGGCAGCGGCGGGTTCGGGTCGGTCAGGTTGGGGCCTCCCGGCGGCACGACCAACGGCGGGCCCACCGCGACCAGATTTCCGTTGGGGCCCACCACGGTTCCGCGCGGCGGCGCCACGTCCGCCGGCACCTTGTAGTTCTGTGGCAGCAGCTCGTCGGGCATATCGGGCCGCACCACGAGCTCGGGTGCGGTGTAGCAGCTCGGTCCCTTGAGCTCGCCGTACCGGGGGCAGTCAGCCCGCGTGTAGCTGTATCCGGGGGTCAAGGACAGGTTCACCCGCATGTTGCCGGTGTCCACATCGGACAGCCAAGGATTCTCAAACCACTTCTGGCTCATCTGAGTCAGCTTCTGGAAGATCATCTGGAACTTGGGCGCGTTGTTGGCGAAGGTGCCGAGGACGGGCGTCAGGTCGGTTGTCACACCGATCAGCTGATCGGTGTGATTGTCGAATGCCTGCCGGGTGGTGGTCACTGTATTAAGACCGCCGTGCACCAGGGCCGTCAGCTGCTCGCGCTTCTCGACGAAGGTCTGCATCGGTTTCACGGCGTTGTGTAGCGAGTCGAGCAGCTCTGGTGCGGTCTGCTTGAGGCCTTCGGTCGCGTTCAGCAGGGCGTTGACGGTGGATGGGCCGGTGTCGGTGGCGACGATTTCGTTGAGCTGGGCGATGAGCCGGTTGAGCTGGGCGCCGCCGGTGAGCAGTTTGACGCGGCGGTTGTCGGTGGCGGCTCCGAGGGCCGCCAGGATGCCGGTGGAGTTGTCGTCGCGACCGCGGCCGGTGGCGGCGAGGACGTCGCGCAGCTTGCTCACCGTGGTCTGGAACAGAACTGTGGGCAGCTGGGTGTCCTCGGCGATGTGCGCGCCTTCGCGAATGGGGGCGCCGGGCCCGCGATCGACCAGCTGCACGGAGGACACCGCGAACACGTTGCTGGGAACCACCCGAGCAGTGGTGGTGTTGGGGATGGACTTGGCGTACTCCGGCCTGAGGTTGATGTGCACGAGGTTGGGCTGGCCGTTGGCGGCCGGTGTGACGTTGTCGACCTCGCCGACTAGCACGCCGTGGTACTTCACATCAGATTTCTGCGGCAGGCCGTCACCGACGTTGACGAGGTCGGCAACCACGCGGATGTAATCGTTGAGACGTCCCGTGGACTTCAACAGCATGAGACCGGTGACCAGGGCGGCCACCAGGATCATGGCGAGGCCGGTCCCCAGCAGGAGCTTCTCGGAGGGCCCACGGCCGTCCGTTTCAAAGGAATTCCCGGCCATTAGCCACCCAACCTCGCACCGGCGTCGACGCTCCAGAGCGCCATGGTGAGCAGCATGTTGATGATGATCACCAGGGTGATGGCGGCGCGCATGGCGTGTCCGGCGGCTACGCCCACACCCTCGGGACCGCCGCTGGCGTAGAAGCCGTAATAGCACTGGACGGTCGAGGCGACCCACACGAAGATGACGGCCTTGATGATGGAGTAGACGATGTCGATACCGCTCACGCCGATACCGAAGTAGTGCAGGTACGAGCCGATGGAGCCGCCGCTCATGATGCCCACCATGATCTGGCAGGAAAGGTAGCTGACGGCGAGACAGGCGACATACAGCGGAATGGTGACGACCGTGGCTGCCATCAGCCGGGCGGTCACCAGGTAGGGGATGGGCCGGATCGCGATGGAGTCCATGGCGTCGATCTCTTCGGAGATGCGCATGGCACCGAGCTGTGCGGTGAAACGGCAGCCGGCCTGTACGGCGAACGCGATGGCAGCCATGATCGGGGCGAGCTCGCGGGTGTTCACCAGTGACGAGATGATGCCGGTCGCCGGCCCCAGCCCGAGCAGGTCCAGGAAGTTATAGCCCTCGATGGCCACCAGCCCGCCGGCGATGATGCCCAGGACAATCATGACGCCGGCGGTACCACCACCGACCACGAGAGAGCCGTTGCCCCAGGCGACATCGGACAGGTGCCGCAGGAACTCCTTGCGGTAGTGGCGCAGCACGATCGGGACGCCGGCAATCGCGCGGAAGAAGAAGGCCACCATGTGACCCAGCCGAGTGATCGGCTTCTGGGCCTTGTTGTAGATACCGACGAAGGGCCGTGCAATCGGGGGTACATAAGTTGATGCGGTCATGTCACAGCCCCGTCCGCGGGAACATCATGATGTAGAGCTGGCTGATGGCGAGGTTGACGGTCATCAGCAGCAGGATCGACTCGACGACGGCGGCATTCACCGAGTTGGCCACACCGATCGGGCCGCCCTTGGTGGACAGACCCTTCTGGCAGGCCACCACCGCCACGATGGCGCCGTAGATGATCGCCTTCAAGACGGCCAGGATCATGTCGCCGGGGGTGGCGAAGGCCGAGAACGTCGAGACGAAGCTGCCGGGTGCGCCGTTTTGCCAGTAGACGTTGAACAGGTAGGCGCCCAGGAACCCCACAAAGCAGACGACACCCGTCAGCGCGACACCGATCATGATGGCGGCGGCGAACCGCGGGACGACAAGCCTGCGGATGACGGAGACGCCCATGACTTCCATCGCGTCGGTCTCCTCGCGCATGGTGCGGGAGCCCAGGTCGGCGGTGATGGCCGAGCCAACGGCCGCGGACATGAGGAGTGCGGCGACGAGCGAGGCGGCCTGCCGGATGATGGCGATGCCACTGGCGGCGCCGGCGAGCGAGGTCGCACCCACCTGGCCCGCCAGCAGGGCGAACTGGATCGACAGTGTGACACCGATGGGCAGGGTCACCAGGATGACGGGCACCACGGCGGTGCCGGCTTGGAAGGCGCCTTGCCTGACGAACTCCTGCCACTGGAACTGGCCGGTGAACAAGTCGACGAAGAACCACTGGATGGTGCGCACGCCCAGCATGAACTGCTCGCCGACCGTCTTGAGTGATTCAAGAGGGTGACGCTTGACGTATCCGGTCGTCCAATCCTGGATCGCCGCGACGCCATCAGTGGTGGCGCGGTGCTCGTCCTGTGTGGTCATCGCAGGTGGCCCGCACAAACGCAGCTCAGAGCGGTGGCGGCTACGGCGATCAATACGGCTCCCTGTGTGACCTGAGACACAAATCCCAGCAATCTACGAGTACGTCTCGGACATCATGGGCTATTCAGTTCCTGGATGCACACGAAACGGCAAAATAGATTCAGCGTTGAACGTAAATTGACGGTCGTCTACTGGGGTTGTAGTACCCCGGCGTCGCCGCGGTTTCCGCGTTTGCCACCAGCGTCTAATTGCTCGCCGTAAACGCTTGTTGACGCTTCTAGCTAACTTTCGTCAACCACTTTGCGTGAGTTGGACCGCCTGCACACGCGATCCGCAGCGACCGGGGCGAGTCTGGGGCATTGCTGTAATCAGAACAATCTCGGGTCGACACGTTCCTGAAATCGCGGCTATGAGGTGGATCACACGCTTACAGTGCTGCTCACGTTCTGGGTTTCCTCAAAGGAGAGGGTTGCGGTCTTGTCTAAGCGACATCGGAAGTCATCAAAAAAGGTCGTTGTCCAACGCACCGTGACCGCGGCGGGGGCAGTCGCCGCGACCGCGAGCTTGGCTTTCGTCGGGCCCACCGCGCAGGCTGCTGCCGCCGCGCCGGACTATAAGGGCGCGGTCACAGACTCTAGGGACGCGCTCAATAACTACTTAGCGGGAACCAATGCGATCGGATCGGCGGCCGGAGGCGTCTGGAATCCCATCGCCGGCCAGACCGGCGGGTTGCTCCCGACGTTCGGGACGACGCTCACGCACTCGAATCTGACCAGGATCGCCGATCTTCCCAATGTTCTGCGCAATCTCGCGAGCACGCCGCTGCCGACGGGGGTGCCCGGAGTCATTCCGAGTATCAAGATCCCCGGCCAAGGGTTTGTCGACCTTCCGCTTCCGACGACCATTCCGGGCGCGAATCTGATCAACGGCCTGGCCGACGTCCTCGATGGCTTGAACCACGCGCCGATCATCGGGCCGATCGTCAACGAGCTTCCACCGTTGAGTGACATCGTCGACGGACTGATCGCAGAACAGGACAAGTTCACGGCCGGTTATAACTGGCCGCTGCTTCAGGTCAGTGGTCTGACCACCCTTACCAATACGTTCATCCAGACACCCAGCGGGCTCAACATCAAGATTCCGGCCGCTCTTGATCCTTTGGGCGTGCTCCCGGATTCGGTCCGGGTCCTTCCGGACGGCTCACTTCCGAACGTCACGGCCTGGGTTCCGATGGGTGCGGGGAACTATAAGTTCCCTCTCGGGATGGAGACCGGCTGGTGGGCCACTGCGCCCACGCTGGTCGTCGACGGTGGCCCGCTGAACTTTCAGCAGGTCCTCTCCGTACCCATGTGGGCCAATGGCATCACGGCTCCCCTCGGTCTGGGGCAGGCCGGTCAGTTCAATGCGCATGTGCTTATCCCGACGGAAAATGGCATCTATTCGCCGATCGGTACGACGTTGTCGAACTTCTCGATTCCGATGCTGGGCCTCGGCATGACGAATCTGAATGTGACGACCGGTAATTACATCGGCACCAATGGATTCAATATCAACAACGGACAGAACGTCATGGTGTTGCAGATGCCGTTCACCGGGGCGCTGCCGATACCGATCGTCTACTCACTCGGCGGATTCAACATGGGTACCGAGGGCGTGGGATTCACCCTGCCGTCGCTCTTCGGCGTGGGCCTCATGCCGACCTTCCAGCTGGGCACGGCGCCCGGAGCCAATACGCCTCTCGGAATCATCCCGCCGAACCTGATTCCGACGGGCGCTATCGTGCCGACCCAGCTCATCACGGTCACCGGCCTGCTGAGCACAGCGCTGGGAATCCCGGACCCGACGGTCGAACTCGCGAAGGCCCTTACTCCTCTATATAAGGGGTTGGTCACACCGTTGATGACGCCGATCTCGGATCTGCTCACGCAGCAGTACGGGAATCTCTTCAACGGGGCGGCGTCGAACACCCTGCAGGCGTCGAAGTTCTACAAGGACGTAATGACGCAGCTCGGCAGCCTGATCGGTGCCGCCCCGACGACTCTCTCGTCCCCGGCGCCCAACGCCTTGGCGGCCGCGGCGACGTCCGCACCGGCGGCGAAACAAGCTGAGACCCCTGCTGCTGCGTCGAAAGAGCTGGGCACTCCGGCGCCCGAGGTCAAGCAGCTTGAGGCTCCGAAGTTGGATCTCGGATCGAGCCTTGTCGCGGTCAAGGACAAGGTCGCCGAGAAGGTCACGTCCGCACCGGCTTCATCATCGGTGCCCACGGCTTCGGAGTTGAGTGCCGCACCGGTCGGCGAGCCCGCGGTCCGACCGGCTGCCGAACCGTCGAAAGAAGAAGCCAAGGACGTCGCCAAAGACGATGCCAAAGTCGACGCGAAGGACAGCGCGAAGGACAGCGCGAAGGACAAGGCCAAACCTGCCAAGCCGGTGGTGAAGGAGAAGCTGCAGGACAAGGTCGACAAGGCCAATCAGTCGCTGAAGAAGCAGGTCACCGACACCATCAAGAACACCGGAGGTGTCGTCACCTCCACCGTCACCAACACCGTTGAGTCCGTCAACGGTATCGACGGTGAAGGTGCGAAGTCCTCGACGACCAACGACTCAAGCGCCGCCAAGGAATCCAAGGCCAAGCAGGACAACGACTCCGGTAAACACCACGATGACGGTGCGACCGGGAACTCCAACAAGGTCAAGGTCAAGACGCCCAGCGAGTCGGGCGGCAAGCACCGCGCATCCGACGCATCGGGCGGCGGTTCCAACGGATCGAATGCCGGCGGCGGCTCAGACGGCTCCGGCTCCCACGGCGGATCGGGCTCCAAGAGCTAGCGTCCTCGACACGACGCTCTCGGGACACTAGGCGCGCGCGGCGGCGAGCACGGTGTCGGCGATCCGGGTGCGGAACGCCTCGGGAGAAAATTCGCACGCTCGCGCCCGGATGGCGTCGGTGTCGTAGTCGGCGGGGTTGAAGTCACGCATCAGCGCGGCCAGCTGCTCCACCACGACATCATCCGGGCCTGCCTGCACGTGCTCTCCCGTCACACCAGGAGTCACCGTATCCAAGGCTCCGCCCTCACCCAACGCCAGAACCGGTGTCCCGCACGCCATTGCCTCGACGGGGACGATTCCGAAGTCTTCCAGGCCTGGCATCAGCAGGGCGCGACACCGTCGATACGTGTCGAGGAGAACCTCGTCGGATGCGGCACCCAGAAAGGTGGTTTCGGGTCCGGCGATGGCCTCAAGGCGATCGCGGAATCGTCCGTCTCCCAACACCACCAGCCGGCAATTGGCACGTTGGGCGGCCCGGATGGCCAGGTCCGCGCGCTTGTACGGGACCAACCTTCCGGCGCACAGGTAGAAGTCCTCGCGGGGAATCGACCGATCGGGTGAGAACCGGTCGATGCGCACCGGCGGGCTGATCACGGTCGACGGTAACCCCCACCAATCGCGGATCCTGTCGGCGACGGCGTGCGAATTGGCAATGACGTGCGATAAGCGAGGTGCCGCTCGTAGCTCCCCTCGCCGTGCGAGCTTCCCCAACGCGGACAGGGCCATTCGTCCCGATCGACTGGCGATCTCGTGATCGCGAAATGTGCGGTCCCACGCCCAGCGGGCCGGGCTGTGCACGTACGCGACGATGGGGGCTTCGGTGGCGAACGCCGCAGAAGTCGCGAACGAGTGATGGCTGATCAGCACCGCATCGACATCATCGCCGAGCGACAGTTTCCTCAGGGCGCCGGGCACCAAGGGAAGCAGTGGAGCATGCGACCTGCGCCCGGTAAAGGCATATGCGCCGTCCAACCAGGTTCCGGAAATGGACCCGTGCGATGTACCGTCGGTACGGCCCGCCGCCTGCATCACCTGTTGGCGGCATTGAGGTTCGGTGATGGGAGCGAAGACCTTGGCGTCCGGCCAGGTCTTCATGAACTCGGCGACCACCAGTTCCGAACCGCCGAATTCGGTGAAGCGTTCGTGGACTATCGCGATACGCGGCCCGGTTCCATTCATGAGTTACTCCTCAACATCCGGGGGTTAAAAAGGCCTTCACGTAACTGCCTGACTGCCGGATGAACATCCATGACCAGAAGGCAGCCCCCGAGGGTGCGGGGCTGGCGACCATGGTGAGCTCCCCGTCGAAGCACTTTCCGATGATGTAGCGGGCGCGCGAAACATGCGGCGTGAAGGTTATGACGATGATGTGATGCCAGCCGAGTTCTTTTGCCTTGGCACGTATTTCCTGGGCTTCGCCTTCTGTGGTCCAGGGATCGGGGATAAAGCAGCTGACCGTAAACGTGAAGTGGCCATCGCAGTATTTGTCCATCTTGCGGTCGTTCTCGCCGGTCGACCGGGAGATCAGCAAGTAGGGTGCGTATCCCCGCTTCGCCAGGTCCAGCCCGACGTCGAAACGCTCGTAGGGGGTCCCACCCAGTACGACGATGGCATCGGCCTGCCGTAGCGGGTCGGTCTGCGGGTTCATGTACACGCGCCACCCGACTGTTATCAGGCCCGCGATGAGCGCGGTGATCGTGATACAGGCCAGGGGGATTCGCCTGCGCCACCACGGTCTGCGGACCGGGGGCGGGGCTGGAGTGTTGTCGATGGGTAGTTCCTTCGCGTCACTGAAGTTCATCGATGATCTCCCTGGCACGGTCGACGTATCGGTGCGGTTCCTGCGTCACGCGAAGATGGCCTGCCTCGGCGATTTTGGCGGTGTGTGCGGGATGACAGGCGCACCAATGCAGTATTTCGCGCAGCTCGGCCTCGTTGGAGAAGAGTAGGCATTCGGTGCCCTCGTTGAGCAGCTCGGCGTGCTCGTCGGTGCGTTCACCGACGAATAGCCCTCCGCACGCTGGTATTTCGAAGGTCCGGCAGGTGTGGGTGTCGCGGTTTTCGGAGTTCAGCAGGACCAGGTTCGCGGTGACCGATGCGACGGTAGTCGCGAAATGATCGCCGTAGACGGCGCCACCAATCGTGGCTCCGGTGGCCTGCAGCGAGGGCATACGCCGCCAGCCCGGACCTCGAACAAGCAGATTCTTGCCGTGCTCGGTGCCGAGTCGGGCGATCAGGTCGGATCGGTCCGGACGCCTGGCGCCGATGAATCCCACGAGGTACTGCTGTGCAACGCGTTTGGCGCAGGGGCGATGCCACGCGGGATCGTAGGCACTGCGTACGAAGGTCACCTGACGTGCGCCGCGGGCCTGCAACTCGGACACATTGTGGCGTTTGGTGGTGACCACCAGATCCCACCCGCTTTCGTGCGCCAGGTAATCAGCCGTTGTGTTGTAAGGATTCCCGACGTCGTCCGGGCTGTAGTGCACGCGCACTGCAGCCGGGACCTGGAGTAGGCGCGCCTGGTCCAGATGGATCGACTTGAACCCGAACAGCATGTCGGGGGTGAAATCTCTTGCAATGCGCTCGATCTGATCGTGCGCAGCGTTCTGCAGCCACGGTGCGCGTTGGCGCATCCCCTTCGAGTACAACCACGCCGGTGACAACCTGGCGGGCAAGGTGACCGATGTGGTGTCGACGACCACTACCTCGTGCCCGGCCTGCCGGAATCCGTCTGCCATCGACCGCGCGTTGCTGCCCACCCAGTCATCGCCGACAAAGAGGATCTTCATCGCGGAGCACCTTCCTTCGCCCTGTCGGACTCGGCGACCGCACTCTGCTCCCGTCCTGCCAGATGCCGCACCCGGGCCAGATACCACAGAGCCACACAGAATTCGGCGCCGATGACACCGCCTATCAAGGCCCACACGGAGTGGCTCCAGGAGGCGGCGATCAGCCCTGCCGCCGATGCCGTTGTCCCCACCACCGACGCGATGAGCACGCCGCGGGTGTCCTGACGTACGGGCAGAAGCGCGGTACTGATGTACGAACTGATGGTGCTGGCCGGAAGAATGAGAAGTTCGGCGCGCAACAAGCCGACAGCCCCGAGGAACTCGCTTCCGAAGATGAGGTGAACAATCGGCGCGGCCAGTATCCACAAGAGGGTGGCGGCGATGACGGCCACCGCGACCGCGCCGCGTAATCCCAGAAGACCGCTGCGCCAGAAGTGCTGGTGTCCACTGCGCTTGGCCATCCGGGGCAGCAGGACCAACCCGATCATGTCCAGAAGCGACTGCACTGCCCTGACCAGGCGGTCGCTCGCCGAGAACAGGCCCAGCGACGCGGCGTCGAGCATGGCGGAGTAGATGGCTGGTGCCCCTTGCCCATACCCAGTGGTGAGAAGTCGTGAGGTCGCGATCGGCCAGCTCGCGCGGAGGATGTGGCCGGGTGTGTACGGACGACATAGGCCACCGAAGGTCCGCAAGCTGTCCCACCAGGTGCCCGCGACCGTCAAGACCGACGAGCCCAGCAGACACAGGATGGCAGTGGACGCGTGGGGGGAGTGCGGCAGCAGCACGATGAGGAGAACGAGATAGGCGATGCGCCCCGAACCCTGGTAAATCGCCGACGCGACGAATCGCCCCTGCCCGATGAGCAGCCAATCGTCGGAGGTGGCCCAGAGCCCACCGGCGAAGAGCCCCAACAGAATCATGTGGACGTACGGAGGCGCCCCGGCGATCCAGCCGGCGCCGAACGCGGCACCTAGCACGGCCAGGGTCATCAATCTCAAGGCCAAGTAGTCGGTACGGACCTGTTGGAGTTCGGCAGGAGTGTTGCGCAGTGCGGGCACCCGCGCGGCGAGAAATGGCGTCATACCCAAGTCGACGAGAATCGAGCCGAAGAAGTATGCGGCCATCCCGACCGCCAACAATCCCATTCCCGCCGGCCCCAATACCCGGGCGAGCAGCGGCACGGTCGCGAAGGTGACTAGGTACTGCCCGTACTTGCCGAAGACAACGGCCCCGAAATCTCTGGCCAGTCGCAGCGCGCGGGGGAGCGCTGTACCGCTTCGAAATCCTTTAGACACTGTGCTTTTCCACCGCTGTCGTGCGTCGGCGGGTAACGACGTCCGAGAGGAAAGACGCGACGGTGTGCGCCGAGTCGGCGATATCGAACCTCCGGGCCCGCGACCGTCCCGCGTCTGCCAATCGGATACGTAGATCGCGATCCGCGATCAGACGGTCGAGGGCATCGGTCAGCTGATCTATGTCGCCGGCGTCGACCAGCAGACCGTGTACACCCGATTCAATTGTCTCGGCGGGACCACCGGGGCGGGTGGCGATGACCGCGCAGCCCGCACGCAGCCCCTCGACGACGACCTGCCCGAACGGCTCGGCGATAACAGAGCAGTGCACCAGGATATCGGCCATCGACAGGATGTCGGTGGGGTCGTCGATGTGTCCGGTGAATATCACGGGCAGCTGCAGTTCGCTTGCCAGGTCTTCTAATTCGGTTCGAAAGGCTTCCTCACCGAAGAATGTGCCACCCACCAGGTAGATGCGAAGGGGCCGAACCTGGGTTCTGGCCAGCGCCCGAAGGAAGACGTCTTGCCCCTTCCATTGCGTCAGCCGGCCGACAACGGCGATGACGGATTCCGCGGCGGGCCGTTGCGGCGCGTGCTCGGTATCCGCCGTCTGCTGAAAATCGAGTCCCGGGTATGCCACCACGCCCCGTTGGCGTCGTGGTCGAAGTGAGTCTTCGGTGGACCGGCTGTTGGCGATGTACCCGTCGGTGACCATCTTGCCCAGTGTGCGGATCGCGAATGCCAGTGCGGTACCGAAGTATTCGGCTGAGATTCGGTCGTGTACATGCCAAATCAACGGGACTCGCGCGCGTTTGGCCGCGATGGCACACATGATGAGGGCTTTCGTGCTTCCCGCGACCAGCACATCGGCTCCCCGCTCTCGTACGGTGGCGCCGAGATCCCACCCCACGCGAATCAGCGCCGCAGTGCCGGTCAGCCGTCGCAACCATCCGGAACCGTTGATGGTCACGCTGCGGCTGTCGAAAGTGTTGGCCAACACCGAAGTCGGTATGCCACGGGACCTCATCGTGTCCACCATGGGGCCGTCTTCGGTGTAGATCATCGACGGTTCGACCGCGCTGTCGGTGGGTACGGCACGTAGCGCTGACAGCAGCCGTGAGGTCGCCAGTTCCGCACCCGAGGGTGCCGCGGTGTGAGCGACGAACAGCGCGTTGATCATGCACTCAGCTCCGAATACACGGCGTGGTGACGTTGCGCGGCAGTGGCCCAGGAGAACGATTCGGCATGTCGGCGGCATTGCTCCGGTGTGGGGAGAGTGCCATCGAGCGCCGAGATAAGGCGTGCCGCAAGCGCTTCAGCATTGTCGGCGGACACGATCAAGGAGGAGTCCAGGCCGCGTACCGCGTCGGGGAGCCCGCCGCAATCGGTGACAACGGCCGGCCGGCCGGTGGCGAGGGACTCGAGTGCGATTAACCCGAAACCCTCAAGAGCCACCGATGGCACGACCGTGAAATCTGCGAGTGTGTAGAGCTGCGTGAGGGTGAGGTCGTCGACACGACCGGTGAACTGGATGCTGTCCTCCAGGCCCGCGGACGTGACCTGAGCTCGTAGGTCTTTCTCTGCGGTACCGGTGCCCACGATCATCAGGCAGGCATCCGGATGTGCGGTGATGACCGCCGGCCACGATTCGATGAGACGGTGGATTCCCATGCGGTGTTCGAGCCTGCGCACACAGAGCACCGTCCGACGGCCAGTGGGTGCTTCCAGCCGTGGCAGCAGGCCGAACCTCTCGAGGTCGACGCCGGGCGGAATGACCTCGATGCGGTCCGCGCGGATCCGGTAGTCCTCGATGAGGACGTCCCGGAATTGATCCGACAGGACGATCAGCCGCTCGGCTCCGGCGTAGCGGAGACGCTCCACGACGTATTTGGCTCGTGATCTGAGTGCACCTGCGCCGGCGAATCTGCTCTCGGCGGCCCACGGTCCATGAAAATGCACAACCAGCGGGCTGCGGTTGCGCCATCTGGTCGCTGAGGGGCCGTACAGGCAGAAGTGACGATCGAGAATGGCGGGTCGTCGGAGGGCGGATCGGTCGTTGAACGCGGCGAGGACTCGCTTTCGGGTGGATCCACCGGTGGCACCCCACGAGCGTCCACCGTCGGACGGCACTCCGAATGCGGCGGCCGAGAGCTCGATGTCGTCTTGCCGTTGTAGGGCGACGAACAGGTCGGTGAAGTAGCGATTGAGCCCACCGGGCGCGGACGAGAACCACTCCGAACCGGTCATATGAACTTTGATGGATGCCACGTCAGGCTCCTGCCCGGTCGCTGGCGTCTTTAACTGATATCGGCATATGTCACACCGTTCCGACGTTGAGCGTCAACCGTCGCCGCGCGTGCGTTGTGCCGCGGCACGCGTTCTGGTCCGGGGTCTCGACCCCACGTCTCATGTCTGTTCACTATTCAACCTACGCAGACCCTGTGAGTGCCCGAGGGGCTTGCAGCGGCCGTTGCGTACTCATAGTGCCAAAGTGGGCCATATTTTCATATTTCGAGTAGCGCAATTCTACTCGCAGGCGAAATTCAGCATGCCGTACTGTTTGACGCACGCCGACTCGTGTCGCCTGCAAGTCGACCCATGCTCAGGGTGCAACACGCGCTAGGCATCCGCAACTTGAGGTGACAAGTTTCCAATTGTTAAGAAATGAATTTCGATCTATCCGTCTTTTGCCCGCAACGCGGAGGGGGGTGCGTGCGGGATGACGCTACGATTGACGTGCACGGGAGCGTAAGGCATTGCTGATACATGGCTGTACCTGGCAATGTTACCAAGGTGTTATTTGCTAGTGAGCGATACGTGATTGGTGTCCTGATTAGCACCACGCGAGGCGCGGCGATGTTTGTTAGATGATTCTTATTTACCTCCAATGAAACCTTCACCATTCCTTCCATTGAACGTGATCCCCGTCACGTAGCACGATGTGAATCGCTATGGAAACGTAAGCACGTAAATAGTCGGGTTTCTATTGCCGAAGTCGTCCATACGAATGACCGATATGAACGAACAGGTGAAGTGCACTTATGGTTATCAAGAGCGTCTTCAACGACAGAATTCACGAGACGGTGGGGGCACGCCCCGGCGGGCTGTTCTACCTGCATCGACGATGGGCCCCGGTCGCTGACTTGGTGGCGATCGCGCTCACGTCGTTCGTCTCATACAAGCTTGCGCATCACTTCCTGTCCGGTAGGCAGGACCTGGGTGGTTGGTATGTGGCGACAGATGTCGTGATCGCCGCAGTGTGGTTTGGCGCGCTGGCGTTGCACACTGTTGGCCCAGGTAAGGCGCTCCGTACCGTCCTGCACGAATGGCAGACGGTATCCAGCGTTACCTTCCAGCTGTTCACGATCGTGCTGCTCACGTATCTGATCTCGCGCATCGAGCTGATCGACATTTGGCAGGTTCTCATCGAGATACCGCTGGGTCTGTTCGGAATTCTCGTAGCCCGCCATCTGCTGCGCCGCATGTGGGGTTCGGAGAGTCGTACCTCCGTGCTGTTGGCGGGTGATCACGATGCCGTCCGCGAGATGGCTGCTGCGTTCCATCGTCATCGGGACAGTGGGTTCGAAGTGGTTGGTGCGTGCACCCCGCCCGCCGTCGCACGGTTTGATATACCGGCGATCGAGGTAGGCGATCATCACGTTCCGGTCGTCGGTGACGACCGGAACGTGGTCGAGGCCGCACAGCGGACATCGGCGCAGATCGTCGCGGTGGCGATGGCGAATGATCTTCGGCGTAAACAGCTTCCTGGCCTGGCCTCCGATCTCGGGGACCTGGGTATCGAGCTGGCCGTCTCGCCGGGAGATGTCGACGAATCCGCCATGACGACTGACGATCGGGGCCTTGAGCGGGTCCACATGTTGGAGATGCTCGCCCCAGGTCATCGTCGCGCACGATCGATGTCCAAGGAGGCGTTCGACATGGCGTTCGCGGCGGCCGCCATCTTGGCCACCGCGCCGGTGATGATCGCGATCGCGATCGCCATCAAGCTCTCCAGCGCTGGACCGGTGTTCTACATATCCGAGCGAATCGGCTTGAACGGGATGCCTTTTCGGATGATCAAGTTCCGCAGCATGTTCACGGGCGCCGACCGTGAAACGGCAGCGATGATCGACTCGGCGGGGAGCACTCCCGTCTTCTTCAAGGCGAAAGAAGATGCGCGGATCACCCCGGTGGGGGCGTTCATCCGGAAGTACAGCCTCGACGAGCTGCCCCAGTTCTTCAATGTGCTGTTCGGGGATATGAGCGTCGTCGGTCCGCGACCGCAGGTGCAGCGGGAGGTGGACGCCTATGACGACACCATGCGGCGGCGGCTCCTGGTCAAGCCCGGTGTCACGGGGCAATGGCAGGTCAGCGGCCGCAATGACCTCTCGGTCGACGAGTCGATTCGCCACGACATCTCCTACGTCGACAACTGGTCCATGGGCTTGGATTTACGGATCATTTCGCGGACGGTCGGCGCCGTGGTGCGCAGCGAGGGCGCGTACTGAGTACGGTCGCTGTTATGTCAGGCTGCCGGCGCGAGATGAGCGGGCACGCTTTGCCTCGTACAACCTGAAATCTGCTTGTCGGGTGAGGGATTCGAAGTTGAAGTCCGCCGTATCGGTGGACGACCAGGCGACTCCGATGCTGATAGACACATTCGGTGAATCGGTTGCAGGCTGTGCGTGGCGGATCCGCTGGATGATGCCGTCGATGTCCTCGGCGCGGTCAACCAGCGCGACGACCATGAACTCGTCTCCGCCAATCCGCGCAGCGATATCACCGTCGCGGATGTTTGTGGACAACATTTCTGCGGTCGTCCTCAATTTCGCATCCCCGGCCTCATGACCGTAGGTGTCGTTGAGGTCCTTGAAATAGTCGATATCGATGACCGCCACAGAAACGAGCACCGGGGCTTTCCGTGCGCGCACTGCCAGCTCGATGGCGGTCAGCACGCCCCTCCGGTTCAGCAGACCGGTCAGTGGATCGCGATTCGCGGCGGAAGCGGTGGCCCGTGCCGATCTCCAGGCTGCTTCGATCACGGCCTGGATAAGAATCGGCAGGAGGACCATGGTGGTAAGCGCGGCCGCGTTATAGAAGAACTGATCGAGGAACGTCGCCGCACCGGTGTGGATGTTCCAGACGGTGATGGACGCGAACACCGCGGAAGCGAAGACACAGTGTGCGGCCAATATGCGCCACCCAAGCAGGAACGCGGCGAATACGCCGATCAGTCCCATGTACATGGCCGCGGACAACCGCATCGTGGCTCCGGCGTAGGTCCAGGGCGAGATCGCCATCGCAAGGTCCGCCCACACGACGAAGACGATCGCCATTCGGCGGCTCGGCCACGGGCGGACGATCCAGCACACACCGACCAGGAACGACGATGCTGTCAGCAATTCGTGGATCATCCGCCCCGTGCCCTGAGGCCCCAGCGGATGCATCTCGACGATGGTTCCCAGGGCCAGCATCGACATGCACAGCAATCCAATGGCTACCTTCAGATGCTTCAGGCTCCGGCGACCGAGGGCACGCGTGATGAATCGGTACTGGCCGGGAGAGCCGCTTAGTCCGGCTACGGATTTCCGATTGCTTGGCATGGCTAGTTGTCACCATATGTCGACGGTGAACCTGCCGCTATCGAGCGGCCCAGGAGGGTCTGACCGCCAGGTGCTGCCTGAGGCGATACACGCGTGTTGTGCCCTCGGCAGGATTCGAACCTGCGACACCGGCTTTAGGAGAGCCGTGCTCTATCCCCTGAGCTACGAGGGCGGGGGACCTGTGTGAATAGGTGTCTAAAACCTTAGCGGGTCGGCGGGGATGCTCCGGCCGTCGGCTGGCTGCAAGTCGAGAGTGTTGCTGGTGGTGTTTGTGTTATCTGCTGGGTTTTATGGGGCAGGTGTGAATGGTCTGTGGGTAGACGGGTGCCTGGTTAGGCTGCTGCGGTTTTTTGATTGCGTTGGTGTAGGTAGTGGGCGATGGCGTTGCGGCCCAATGCGAATCCGATCATGACGCCGTGTTGGCGGCTGGCGGTGTGGGCGGGCATGCGTCCGCCGTAGAGGGTGCGGTCGAGGGTGTTGTTGAGGCTTTCGCTGTCTTCGCGCCACCCGTAGCAGCGGTCGTAGAGGCTGCTGCCTTCGTCGGTTTTGGTGTGCTGGCGTAGGTGCTCGGTGCGGTTGTAGCCGCACTTGATGTCGTCGTCGGTGATGTCGATACGGCAGGTCTGGACGGTGCCGCATATGGTGGCGAAGTCGATGTACCAGCGGTAGGTGCCGCGGCGGTTGCGGCGGTCGTAGACCTTGGCCACGGGTAGGGGTTGTAGGTGGGTTTCGCCGGTGTCGATGATGGTGCGTTCGTGCAGGCGTCCTTTGTCGGTCCAGATCACGTGCTGATCCCCGCAGGTGCAGTCGATGGTGGTGCAGGGGGTGGGTACAGCGGTGCCGGCGTGCGGGGGGACGAGGGCGATCATGCCGAGTTTCATGACGTGGTCGATGTGGGTGCCGCGGAAGGCTCCGTCGTAGCAGATTCCGTCGATGCGCAGTTCGGGGTGCGTGGTCAGGCGATCGATCATGGTGAGTGCAATGCCGGCTTCGCCTTTGTAGCCCTTGCCGGGCGGAATGGGGACGGCGTCGAGCACGACGCGCAGGTTGCGGGTGTTGTCGGGGCGGGTGCTCATGAGGGCAAATTTGGTTCCGTAGCGGTATTCGGCTGAACCATCACCGTTTTGGACTTCCAGATGGGCGTTGGCGATTGGTTTGCCGTCGGCCTTCTTCTTTTCGACAGTGGATTGGCGCTCTGGTGAGGCGACCACGGTGCCGTCGCAGGTGATGAATTGTCCGCGAGCCGGGTCGGTCCGTGAGACGGGGCGGTCGGGGTTGAGGCAGTCGAGCTGGCGGGCCAGGGTGGCGGCCGTGTCGAGCAGTCCTTGGTGCAGAGCGTCGATGTGGGCGTCAAGGCGTGGCTGGGCGTAGACGTGGTGGTGACGTCGAGGTGGCTTGGTGCGGGCGTTCTTGCCGTGCCGGGCAGCGTGGCGGCAGATGGTGTGCCAATACTCGGGGTTGGCCATGATGCGGCTGGCGTGGTTGGCGCTGCCGAACGCGCCTTGGAGCACTTTGTGGATGACGCTCACCCAGGCTGGGTAGTGCGCGGGTCGGCCGGGGCTGTTGGTGGCTCGATCGGGGATCAGATCGCTGATCGCGTACAGCGCCGAGTATGAGGCGACGGCACGGACTTTCTCGATCTCCAGCAGGGTGTTGTCATCTCCGGGGGTTGGCCGGGCGTGAATGTCGCGTTGGTTGATGCGGCGCGCACCGTAGGCGTCGCCGCGGGAACGTCTACGCGAGAAACGATGCTGGGAAGCCACGGCCGGTCAGTCGTCCTGGCGCCATTGGTAGCCGATGAGCGTGGCGGTGCCATCGAGGGACCCTGAGCCGATCAGCTTGGCCGCCAGTTCGATTCGGCCGGTGTCCTCGAAAACTTGCCGGGCGGCGTAGGCGGTCAGCGACGATGGTTTGATTCCGATGGTGGTGCTCAAGCCGGCGCGGGTCAGGGCATCGCGGACGGTGACACAGACCCGGGCCTGCCGTTGTGCGTCGGAGCCCTCGGAGCCGGTGCAAAAGATCGTGTCGCCGGTGGCGCCGCGTTCGGTCAGATGCGCGATTCGTTGGTCGATGACCCGGCGGGCCCAGGTGTCCAACGGCAGGCAGCGGGCGCGGTGCTTGGTCGAGCCGTGCGCCCACACGGTATTGGCGGCGGTATTGACGTCGCTGATGCGGATGTGGCCGAGCTCGCTGGTGTGCGCACCGGCCAGCAGCAGCGCGGCCGTGGCGGCATGCCGGGTGGGGGTGGCGTGTTCGGAGAACAGCCGCACCAGCACCGTTTCGTCATCGGTGAGTGGCCTTGTGGACGCGGCTTCCCGGTCTGGCACGTCGATGTCGAGGGTCGGGTCATGCAGGACCAGTCCGAGGCGGCGGGCGGTGCGAAAGTACGCCCGCAACGCTGCGCGACGGTTGTGCATGGTGGCAACGGCCGCCGGTCCTACCGCGCCGTGGCGGGAGCGGCCTTTGGCCGCAACGAATTTGGATACCAAACTGTGGTCGACGGCCTCGAGTGTCGTCACATCGTGTGCGGCCGCGAACCGGACGAACCGTTGTGCCAGCAGCGCAAACTTGTCCAACGTCTGCGCCGACATGGCCCCGTCGAGCGCCCAATCCGAGACCACAAGATCCACGGACGTGGCCACGCTGCCCTCAACCATGGCCGGCCCCCACGGCAACGGCAGGCTCAACTGCACTGCCGGTTGCGCGCTCCTCATCGCGCGCCACCCGTCTGTGGTGCTGGTCCATCGGTGATCCTCCAACCATGCTGGTGCGTAAATGCACCAGCATGGTACGGGCCACCCCCAGATGGGCTGTTGAGTGCCGTGTTGAGCGCTATGGTCGGATGGTGTCGCGCAGCCATGGCGTTCGACCACCCGCCGAGTACATGCCCGCTGGCACCTGGCCAGACGGGCAGCTGGCGGCCGATGCGCCCCCGGCGGCCGCTGTTGCGCAGCACGTCGCGCGGACATTGCGCGCGGCGATGACCGAAACCGGAATCGGTCAACGACCTTTGGCGCTGGCCAGCGGCGTCGCCCACACCACGATCGGGCGCATCCTGGCAGGCACGGTGCTCTGCGATATCGGCACCCTCGCGCACCTCGAACACACACTTGGCCGACCTCTGTGGCCCCGGACGTCGTCTCGGCGACGCCCCCGATCCACAAAAGGGGTCGAGCGGGGCGCCGCTCCAAAAGCCATTGACTCGTGACACGTGCGCCATGTTACATAGCGTGTACGTCCTTGTGGTGCGTCTAGATCGGCGAGTTGCGCTTGACTCACGTTACAAGTGCCAGAAGAATGGGTGTCGAAGGCGGGTACACGCCGAACCGGGGCCGGCACGAACAGGTGGATCATGGGGACAACCAGCAGATCGTTAGTCGAGCTGATCGAGTCGGCGGTGCAGCGCCACGGCGGGGCATCAGGGCGGCGATTGGCCGAGATCGCCCAACGCGGCGGCCACGAGGTATCGCACGCGACCTTGAACCGGCTGCGGCAAGGCACCTACGCCTCCCGGCCTTCGGACGCCTCGATCCGGGCCATCGCTTACCTGGCCGAGGTGCCTGAGACGGCCGCGTTCGCAGCCGCTGGAGTGCGGCCCCCCGCAGCCGAGCAATACCAGGTCCCAGGTGAGGCGCATCGGATGAGTGTCCGTCAGCGTCGCGCGTTGGATGAGTTGCTGCGCGCTTTCATATCCGAAGAGTTTGTGCCGCAGAGCACCGCGCAGCGTGGTTTTGGGGCATTGCTGATAGCGCGCGACCGGTTGGCCGCCGCGGTTGCGGATACCGCTGTCACGCATGAGGCAGAGTTGACGGGGGCGGCGCGTGGGGTGATCGCTGCGATTGATGAGGCGGTAGCGGCATTGTTCACACCCGCCGCCGGTGGTGACGTTGCTGTTGCCGATGGCGCGCCATGGCCACCAACCGATAACGCCGAGGCCGCAATTTGCAATACGCCCTAGAGGGGGCGATTCCTTTGTGACAGCATCCCCTCAGAGAGGGGGTGGCCGTGTTACCCGAATTGGATATTGACGGCCAGTTGCCGCCCGGAAGATACCGGGTCACTCAAGAAGAGATCTACCTCAGGTTCGTTGAGGACCACCCGCCCCGCCGCCACCTACTGTGGGGAGATTGGCAGGCCACGACCAACCTGCTCCGCCGCTACACCCCGGTCAATGCGGCCTGGTTGTACGGGCCGTTCCTCACGGAGATCGCCGAACCCCCTGCGATCCACTGTCTGTACTGGGTCGAAGACCTCGAGCTGGACAAAGCCAACCTCGACCCAGAGGCGTACCACATGCTTCGCGCCTTTGCGTTGCCTGGAGAAGTCCACAATGTTGTCGGTGTCGATGTGGATACTCGACTGGCAGCCTGGCATTGCCAACCTGACCCGCAAATCGACGATAGCTATTACGCCGAGTATCTGTACTCCCGTGGCCAGGTCGACGACGTGTTGCAGCGGCGGCGATCCGGGCCTACCGGTTCGACCCCAGTACGCCTGGATGCTTTACCGCGACGTGGATACTTGGAAGTGACGCTCGATGACTACACCTGATCGCGATCTGGACCAGATGGCGGCCGCGATATTGGCGGCGATGACCAGCCCGGAGGCGGCCGCTCGGGTGCCGCAATGGTCAACCCCCGCTGATCTCACCCGGATCGGCATTGAGGACTTGATTGCCGCGGATCCGCTGGGAAGGACACTGACTTCACGGGGCAACATTCGCATCACCGGGGATGGGGTTACCGGATCATCGGCCAAGATGAACGATGTCGCGCGGGTGATGACGGGGTTTCAACGTGTGGCCACCGCGGTCGGCGCATCCCAGACCGGTGACAAAGCGCTCGGTAAACAAGCCAATGCCGATGTTCGGCGTCGTACTGATCTGCTGTTGTCCGCATCGCCGGCACCAGGGTCGATTATCTTGACGGTGACTCCCGCAGTGAGTGCGATCGACGAAACCGGGCATGGTGACGGCAAAGTGGGGATGTTCTCCGAACTGGACCCCGGCGACCAGATGCTCGACGCTGCCGTTGGCGCCGCAATCGACGTGTTCGCCGCAGGAATCGACATTGGCGCCATCGAGCAGGAGTCGTCATTCGTGCGTCAACTCGAAGACATGGGGCCACGCACCGCTTCGGCCGTACGAGACCTCGCAAAGACACTGGAACGCGCCGGTTTTGACGTCGATATCGACTGGCGCCAACCCTCGCGCACCACCCGCCGCGTCCGCGTCACCGCCGCCGCGGCTGCCTACATGGCAGCCACCGTCGAACATGCCAACCTCGACGAACAGCCCGTCGAGATCCTCGGCGAGTACCTCACCGTCAGCGCTGTCGCATCCTGGTTGATCAAACAAGACGACGGCGACACCATCACCGTCAAGCTTGGACGGATCGATCCGAGCCAAATCCGAGGACTAGCAGTCGGAGACCGTGTCCGCATCAACGCCATCATGAAGATCGAAACCACACCCGGCGGCAACATGAAAACGACCTATACCGCCGAAGCCGTGACAAAGCTCGGCCAATCGGACACCTAACAAGGTCTTGGGCAGTGCTAACCGCCTAGATCATTTCCGCTGGTGCAACCGCCAGAGACGTTGGCAGACAACGGCAGCCCCGCTGGCTCCCTGGCCCGCCATCGGCTAGAGCGCAAGTTATCTCTATGTGGTGAAGGCGTGTAGCCGACGTTCAGGACAGTGCACGGTTGCTGGGTCGCGGTTCCGTGGTGGTCGGGTTGTCTATGGGTCCAGGTTGACGGCGATCAGCCCATCTGCTCGTCGAAGAGGTCGCAGGTGTCGCGGGTCAACGCCACCGTCGCCTCCGACTGGGCGATGTGTTTGTGGGTGGCGGCCAGTTCGTCAGCCCTCACGCTCGGGGTGCCCTAGATGCGCTCGGCGTCGATGCGCGCTTGGTGTTTCCAGCGAAGCAGGTCAGGTGGTGGCGCGTGCTGTTAACGTGGTGAAATGGCGTCCGCTCGGGCTTTGGTATGTATCGGAGCGCTGGCAGCCACCGGCTTGTCATTGGCGCCGTCGGCTGGCGCTGAACCGCAATTACCAGATCTGGATCATTATATCGCGGTGAAGAGGTCCGACTATACGGTCGCGATCCCGACCAGCGGCTATAACGGTGCCGTGAGCAGCGTGCAGTTCAGCACTCCCGCCGGCCAGAACTGCAGTGTGGTGATCAATGTTCGGGGTATGTGGGACACCGCGACGTGCACCGGGCCGATTCCGGGGGGT
The DNA here is from genome assembly GCF_040653875.1 of Mycobacterium sp. NPDC050853. Taxonomy (NCBI): domain Bacteria; kingdom Bacillati; phylum Actinomycetota; class Actinomycetes; order Mycobacteriales; family Mycobacteriaceae; genus Mycobacterium; species Mycobacterium sp. NPDC050853. The sequence goes on along the minus strand of NZ_JBFAGW010000006.1, from coordinate 24,655 downwards.
AGCCACACCAGCGTGACCGCGAGCTATATAGAAGCCGGTAAGTTCGGCGACTCTCCGTCCAGTCCCGGGCAGGCGAAACTGTTGCCAGCCGGCAGCAAGGTCGTGTTCACCCGTGGGATATGGACGGGCACTTGCGCGGTTGACCAGGCGATGACCGCCTGTGTTGTCGACACCGTCCCGGCGCCTGGCGAGTCAACCTCATGGGCCCCGCACGGGTTCGTGCTCGGCCCAGACGACAGCTCGACGTTTTAAAAGACTTACTGATTGGTTGAGCCACGGGGAATCGAACCCCGATCTGATCCTTACCAAGGCCCCGTTCTAGCGTTGAACTGTGGCCCCGTCGTGGACATGACCGCGACAACGTGACTGCTGGTCATTTGCTCTTTCCTCCGCCTTCCTGCAGATAAGCGCAAGAAACGCGCATCCCTTAGGTATCCCGAACAGTGGGTGGGCGACTGACACCCGGCCGTGGTGGGCAGAAAGGATTTCCGGGCGGTCGCAGTGCGCCCTGCACTCAAGGCGTCCAGCCGCTGCGGCGAATCCATGGATTGCTAGTGCTCGGCGCGGATGACTGGCCTGTGGAGTGTCATGCTTTTATGGTAATATTTCTCATATCTAGCATGCTTGTTGGAGGAGTTGCGATGGCCGCCCTGCATAGCGATATTGATGAAGCCCTGGCCAAAGCGCTTGCGGCGCAAGGGTGGATAAAGAGTTCAGGCGGTGGCCTCATCGCCGGGGACGCTGCAGTGGATCGGGTCATCGATCTTCCTACGCTCCGGAACGAGCTGATCAGTTCCCTTGGGCTGCGCCAGGAAAGGGGAATTGTTCACGCGGTCAGCGGCACCTGGCCCAATGCACGGTATTCGGCGGACTCGGCTATGGGCAGATTGCTCGACGGTGCGCCAGGGGCGCACGAAGAGGTGCGGCTAGTCTCTGAGTGGCATCCGGGCAATACGCAGCTGCCGTGAGCCTGACTCCGCGCCGCACTGTGCGAATTCCTGACCACGAATGGCAGGCTGGGCATTCGAAGGCCCAAGACGAGGGCGACAATTTGACCAATGTGATCCGGCGTTTATTGCGCGGGTACCTCAGCGGCTCGACCATCGAATACCTCGCCACGCCAACCGATCCGGCAATGAGTAAGCCAGTCAGCGGGATTACCGGACGCTACAAAGATGTGCGGCGTCTCTACCCGGCCAGGCACTGGTGTCTTGAAGAGCGTGACGTCTCAGGCTATCGGCCCGCGGCGCGACGATAGACCCTACTCGGATTGTATTTGGTGAACGCTGATGTGTTGCAGTGCTGCAACGTTAGTCGTCACGCTATGGCTGGTTATTTCTGTCGTGAATTACCAAGCCGCAGAAGCGAACTTGTGAATCTTGTCATCGGGATCCGTCTCACGCACTAGCTGTTGGCCATGGGACATGGCGTGTGGCGGCGTAGCTGGCCGATAAGCCGGTGCCCTTCACATAGGTCTTTTCGCAGCGCCATGAGATGCGGTGCCGCCTCGCGCGAATGCGATAGCAGGAAAGTTACTCGCCGGTAGGCTGGGTGTTAATTGGCTGGAGGGGCTTTCGTGGCGAGGATATGGCCGACGTAGGCGATAGGATATCGGCAGAATAGCGTAGTAAAATCGTTGCCGTTCAACGGAATAAGTGTCGATGCGCCTTTCGTTCAGTCGGGGTCCCTGATCTCTTTGTTTTCGGCCAGTCGCGGCCCCGCGATCACCCGGCACCTATCTGAAAGCTGTGAACTGCATTGAGATGTAGTGCAGGCATCCGATCGGCCGAGGGGGACCCGGTTGGTGGTCTAGTCGCTATGCGACCTTCGATTGGTGGGTCGCGGCCCACCTTAGGGCAAACTCGGTTGGGGTGAGGTCGCCGTGGGCGGTGTGGGGTCGGTCGGCGTTGTAGTCGCGGCGCCAGTCTTCGATGATCACGCGAGCTTCGGGCAGGGAGTCGAAGCGCCACGAGTTGAGCAATTGGTCACGAAACCGGCCGTTGAACGACTCGATGAAGGCGTTCTGCCACGGCGCCAGGGTCGATGAAAAGCGAACCGGCACTGTCGAATCGGCACCAGTCACTCATGGCGTGCGCCACGAACTCAGGACCATTGTCGAAGCGCACATAGTGCGGTGACCGGAGTTCCCGGTGGCGGCAACGCGATGTTGAACTGAAAGTCCCTCGCCCAAATGAGATTTGGGCGGATCGGTGACATCGCGCCCACGGCGACACCGATACTGGTCAACCGCTTCTTCCTGCGGCGCTGCGGGACCCGCAGGCCCTCCTCCCGCCACAACCGTCGGATCCGCTTGTCGTTGACCCGCCAGCCCACTCGGCGGGCCATCTTGGCCGCCCGCCGCCACCCCCAACGCGGCCGCTCGACCGAGAACCGGCGCAGCCAGCCACGCAACGCGGATCCTCGCTGGTGACCTGGTGGTGGCACAAGGCGCATCGTGGAACGATGCAAACCCACCACCGCAGGCGCGGCCTTCAGACACCCCGAACCGCTCGCACAGCACCTCAACGGCGCTGCGCCTGCGATTCGGGGTCAGAAGTTTCCCGCCGAAACCTCCTCGAGCCGAGCGTTCTCCTCCTCGAGTTCCTTGAGCCGCTTCGCCTCGCTGGCCTTCATGCCGCCGTACTGGGCCAACCAGCGATGCCACGTCGACTCAGCGATCTCCAGGTGTCGAGACACCTCGGCCAGTTCCTGGCCCGAGGCCAGGAGCTTGTTGCCCTCGGCGAGCTTGCGGACGATCTGATCCGGGGTATGCCGCCGGCGCTTGTTCGATGCCATGTCGTCGCCGATTCTTCCTCGCCCGAACACCGGGCAAGAGTCCACAACGCCTGGACCACGACAACGGGCTCACCTCACCTGAACGCCGTCGCCGCGACTGCAACGTGCACTTCCCTGCGGCAGGGCCGGGGTGTCCGGGCCTATTCGTAGCGCAGGACGTTGATGTCGCGGTACTCGTGAAAACGGACTGCCCTCATGGAATTTTCTCCTAGAGATGGAATGATCGGGTCGTTGACGCATCCATGTCGCTCTCGCCACACGGATATACCCCGCTGATGGGTGCCCCGGTAGGTCTTGGAGTTGTCGGCTTCCAGACCCTCGTAGAACAGTTGCGGTGCCTCGGCTGGCCAACCTCGAAATGCGTTGTCGTATAACGTTATCGGTTGCTGTAGACCCGGTCGGGGCGGATGAGCACCGCTGCCCGGCGCTGCTCGGCCATCACCCGGTCGTAGTCGTCCCAGTCATTGTGTTCGCCGCCGGCTGCGGTGAAGATGGCGCGCAGTAGAAGCCGTAGCCCTTCGGCGTCTAGCCAGGGTTGGGGGTCGTCGGATCCGGCGAGTTCGGCGCGCCCTTCGACCGCCGCCCACCGCCACCCGTTGCGGAAGGTGGCCGTGACCTGGGGTCGAGCCCGCAGGTTCGCCAGCTTCACAGGACCTGACGCGACCAAGGCCAAGATGGTCTCCCCTGTGGCAGGATGGGCTAGGACGCCAGCGTTGACCAGCGAGGACTGGATGGTGCCGTTAGCCCGCAACGTCGACACCACCACCAGGCCTTGCTCATCGCTGGACAGCGATGCTGCCTCTTGAAGGGTCGTCATGAAATGTCCTCCTCTTTGTCGTTGTTCATGCTCGTTGTCTACGGTTCGACCACCGTCGCCGCCGCGTGTGGCGGGGGACCCTGGGTCGTGGCGGGGTGGGGCCGATCTGTTTGCGGTGACTGGCGCGGATTATCACCGCGACGCCAAACCGTCGGAGCGTGGAAGCGTCGATGAGGCTCGGGATCCACGATCAATCAACGCCGCGGGGCCCTGGCTGTCAGCGGGATTCGACGCCATCGGCACCGATAGTGCGGGGAGGCGGTTGTTGGTGTGAGGGTGGATTCTTCACGAAGCGATGAATGGCTTCGTAGGCATGCTGTTGCATTGCCGGGTCCTTGAAGTCGGCGACGATCGCAGACTGATCCACTAAGAGCCCGGTGACGGCGCCCGGTCGGCTGGCATAGAACACCCCGCTGCGCAACTGTTCGTCGGTGACTCCATCGGCCAGCCGCTTTGCGCCCTTCTCCAACTGGTGTCCTACCCCCAGTGCGGGAAGGACGTAGGGCAACATGACGTGATTCATCGTGGCCCGAGTGACCGGGCCCATGTCGCGCAACGCGTCCGTTCCCGCGGTGTTGCCCGGGCTCACGGTGAGAAGCCGCAGGCCGGGATGCTTTCGCGCCAGTGCCGACATCCACAACGCGCCAAGGTATTTCACCTGTCCGTAAGCGAGGAACGTGTTGAACTTGCGCTGCTTGAAGAACGAACCGTCGATGACGCTCGCGAACTCCTCCACCGAGTGGTCCGTGAACGTGGGCCGCGGCATCCGCATCATGCGAACACCGCGCGCGGCTTCGCTGCCCACTAGGACCGCTGTGTTGGTCAATGCCCCAGCGGCGAGGAGATTCTCGAGCAGTACAACGTGGCCCAGTACGTTGGAACCGAAGACATGTGTCACTCCATCAGCGGTGAGCGCCAGCGGTGTTGGGCCGCCGGTGCCGCCGGCGTTCATGACGACCGAATGCAGTGGGCCATCCAACGTGCTCAGCGCGGACCTCACCGAGTCCAAGTCGGTCAGGTCCATTCGAACTACCGTGAGGATGGACCTGCCTGTGAGGCGCTCCAGGTCGGAGGCCGCAGACCGCCCGCTGTCGGTGTTGCGACACGCCAGGTAGATCCGGTCGAAATCGCCGGCAAGAGCGAGTTGGCGCGCCACCTCCTTGCCGAGCCCAACGTTGGCACCGGTAATCAGAACCGCCCTGGAAGACGTCGCAACCATGCTGTCATTTCCTTTCGATAGAGACTCGATAAAGCCTTCGCGCCGGCTCCACTGATGACAGAACCCCATCCGTGAGCGTGGCACCGCGGCCCGAGGAACAGTCCGAGGACCTCGGCTTTCTCGGTGTCTTGCACTCGGCACCACATAGCTGGCGTCGAGTTGATGTCGCCGTCATATTGCCTTTTTTCGCTATGGGATGACTGCTCTAGTCCAGATATATTTTGTAGTATCCGCTACATACTTGCCTTCAAGTACGAGGATGTCAACCGCTGGGTCGTCCGGCGTGGATAGCCGTGGATGCCGTTAAATATGCCGGTATGTGCCGCATTTAGACGTTCTTCGTCAAGGAACAGGCCGCATCGGCGGCAGTGTATTTTGCATCGGTTTATGTAGTATGGGATTCACTATTGTGCGGTGTTGGGGCTGGACTGACTTCCAGGTTGCCGCAGGCAGCGCGTATGACGACTCGGAACAGGATCACACGAATCGGAAGGGGGATCAGGGCAAGCGGGGCTCGCGGCGACGGATCTCGCCAGACTTGGCCAACGCGATGGCAGCGAACGAATCAGTCTCCGAGCCGCGGCGGCTAACCCCCAAGGGGCACGCCACGCGGGAGCGGATCGTGGCGACAGCAGCGCAACTGATGCACGACCACGGTGTCGCCGGCACGAGTCTTGGCGACGTACAGAAGGCGGCGGGCGTTGGGGTTTCGCAGGTGTATCACTACTTCGGGGACAAGGATTCGCTGATCAGGGCTGTCATCGCGCACCGCATCCACGCTCTCCTGGCAACGCTCGGCGGGCTGGACAGCATGGAAGGGTTGCGCGCCTGGCGAGACCTCCTCGTCGACACGCTTGGCCAGCGGAACTGTGAGGGCGGCTGCCCGGTCGGGTCGTTGGCCGGTGAGCTGGCCGAGACCTTCCCGGAATGTCGAGCTGATCTCGCCGGTGGATTCGACCAGTGGGAATCGGCGATCCGCGCAGCCCTGCAGGCCATGTGCGACCGGGGCGAGCTACGCCGCAAGGCCAACCCCGACCGGTTGGCGACCGCTTTGCTGGCTGCGGTCGAAGGCGGCATGTTGCTCGCGCAGGTTCGCCGCGACCCCGCTCCTCTCGCAACTGCACTCGATGAGGTTCTCGATCGCATCGAGGAGCTCAGACCCCGACGCGCACCGGCCCGTCCGTAAGCCAGGCAACACTTGCCTCTCTCGTCGCCATCGGCTGTCTCAATGAATACCTTTTTGCCCCAAAGGAATTGACCACGGCGAAGGTCTGCGATCGCTAACGGAAGGTAATTCGGTGAGCCTGGCTGCCCTAAGCGGCATCGTCAAACGTGCAAAGCATTCCAGCACCTCGGATTCGTCGCTGATCACGATGAAGGTGCTGACCCCGTCCTCGGGGGCCATTCGGGTCAGCGCCTCGGAAAGTCTGGTCCGGGTAGATGTTGAGCAGACGGGTGATCTGACGGGGATCGCGGCCAGCGGCCCGTGCGCCGTCATCGATGATGGCGTTTGCTTACACGAGGCCGCCGGATTCCATGCCCGGAAGCGTCGGCAGCCAGCCGTCGGCCCTGCGCCCGACCAGATCGAGCGTCTTCGACTTGTAGGCGCCAAGCACGATCGGAATCTGTTGTGCAGGTGCGGGTCCGCGCTCGGCGCCGTCGACCTTGTAGTACTCGCCGTCGATGTGGGCGGCGCTGGGATCGTCAGCGTCCCAGATCGCCCGGATCACCTCGATAGACTCACCGAGTGCCTGCATGCTTTGCCGTGGGGTCAATCTCCGTCCACCGATCGCTCGATGGAATCCCAATAGTTCCCGGCTCCGATCCCGAGTGTCACCCGGCCACCGGAGAGCAGGTCAAGGCTGGCAGCTGCGCGGGCGAGCACGGCGGGCGGCTGGCGCAGCGGCAAGTTGAGCACGTTGCCCGATATACCGATGCGTTCGGTTCGTGCGGCTACCCAGCTGAGCAGAGCCCAGGTGTCAAGGAAGTTGAAGAGGCACAGGTGATCCTGAAAGGTGACGAGGTCGAAGCCGAGTCGCTCGCTGAGTTGGGACAACTCGACTGGACGGTGCGCAGGCCAGTTTGTCGGGGAGATGAACGTTCCGAATCGCAACGGGTGATAGTCAGGCACTGGAAGGCACCTCCGCCTTGTGCGGTGGAAGAGTGACGATGTCGCTGGCAGGGCCGGCGCAGTTCGTCGCTCGTGGTGTTGCCGCCGGTCCTTGTGACCAGAGCGTCGACGTCGAAAGCGTTGCGGCCCTTCGCCGCGCCGGCTGTGTTCCTGCCGTCGACGATGCTGGGACCGTTCCTGATGTTTGATTTCATCTTTCTTCCTTGGCAACCCATTGGTTGTCTGGCCGGTGCCTGCGTCGGGCCCACGGTGCTGCGCCGCTGACGTGCACGATCGTGCAGGTTAGCCGAGTCCGAGTTCGGTGAGGCGTTCGTGATTGGCGTTGAACCAGGCCTCTTCTTGACCTGGTGCCGGGAAGATCAGGCCGGCTTCCATGGCATTTTCGGATGGGATCTCTCGCAGTCCCACGATCAGCTCGGTTTCGGGTTGCCCGGTGATGGCCGTCCACATCGTCGAGAGCGCGCGCAGCAACTCTTGGCGGGTCTGGACGTCGCGCCCGTGCCGGATATCGCCACCGATCACTGAGTGTGACGACGGTCGCCCGGCGGTGAAGAGCCGCCCGTCGGGCGCGTCGAGGAACAGGACGTTGACGAATGCCGTGGGTGCGCCGGTGATCTCGCAGTGGATGCGGGTGATTTCCCTGGCTATCTCGGCACGCTTGTCGGCGGTCAGGAGCCCCGGTTGGGTGAGGCATTGGTAGATGGGCATGGATTGAGCTCTCCTTCTAGTGGGCGTCGACAGCAGTCTGCTGCCCTGGTCGGTCCTCGGTGTGGGGTGAACGTTGCGCGAACGCAGGTTGGAGTCGTCGGCAGAGCTAGGAACGTAACGGCGATGTTCCACCCGAGTAGCGGGTTATTGGAGGACGCCACGTCGCGGGCGGTCACGTCGTCGTACACCATCTGTCAGCAGGGCCTACCTGTCTCGGTGGACCCGCAGAGCACGGTGGCACTTCGGTGGGTGGACCATTTTAGGTTGCCGTGGTGCCGCCGTCGGCGATCAATTCCATACCGTTGACGAAGCTCGAGTCGTTCGAGGCGAGGAACAGTGCGACCGTCGCTATCTCCTGGGGGCTACCGTTTTTTCCCCGTGGGATCAGTGCCTCACGCGCCTTCATCGCGGCCTTCGTCTCGTCGTCGAACATCTCATCTTGTCCTGGCTCGACGACCTGTCCCGGGGTCAGCACGTTGACCCGGATTCTGCGGTCCTTCAACTCGGCTAACCACACGCGGGCGTATGCGTGCAGTGCAGCCTTGCTCGCGGCGTAGACACTCCAGGATGGGTAGCCCCTGACCGACGCGATTGACCCGGTCATGAAGATCGAGCCGCTATCGTTGAACAGTGGCAGTGCCTTCTGCACCGTGAATAGCGTGCCGCGGGCGTTGAGCCCGAACGTGGCGTCGAAGTGTTCCTCGGTGATCTCGCCGAGCCTGCCTTCTTCGGCCGTGCCGGCGCTGGCCCACAACACGTCGATGGCGCCCTTCTCCCGTCGGACCGCATCGAACAAGCGGTCCAGATCGTCCAAGTTTGCCGAATCAGCCTGCACGCCAGTCGCGTTCCGGCCAATCAGTGTGACGGCTTCATCGACCGCTTCCTTCCGGCGGCCCGTGATGAAGACGTGAGCGCCTTCCTCTACGAACAACCTGGCGCCGGCAAGCGCCATACCACTGGATCCGCCGGTGATCACTGCCACCTTGCCGTCAAGCTTTCCCACAATTACTCCCGTGTTTATTTGCGTAGCTGGGCATCTGGGCAACTACTCCTTCGACCAGACCCTCTTCGGCTGACGCTGACCATTGGCGGTCGCGACGTCCGCCGACCAGTAGGTGAGGTGCGCTTGCCTGCTCGTTGTTCACTTCTCCGGCCTGGTGGCGGTGTTGTGGTTCAGCCGGGGACGGCGACGTCGAGTGCGAAGTCGAAGTTCCCCACCCCATGTTTCGCCAGACCGATCATGACCAGGCCCGTTCCTTCCAGGTAGTGCGCCATGGTCAAGCCGCCGACGTCGAGCGGGCGCAGTGCCAGGCTCTCGATGAACTGAGCAACGCGGGCCTTGGCGTGCTCGTCGTCGCCGGCGATGAGCACATCCATCGGATGGCCCTTGGCCAGGACAGCACCAAAGGTGGTGTTGAATGCCTTGACCACGCTGGCGCTGGCAGGGGCTTGCTTGGCAACGTTCTGCGCAACGGAGGTGCCGTCGGGGATGGCGAGCCCGTCGGCCGCGGAGTTGACGGGATTGCAGATGTCGACGATCACCTTGCCCGCGAGTGCGTCTGCGTACTGGGCGACGACGGGAACGACGCTGGCATACCCGAGGGCCACGATGACGATGTCCCCGGCAGGGACGGCACCGAACTCTCCAATCGTGGCGCTGCCGCCCAGATCCTTGGCCAGGTCGGCGGCTTTGGACTGATCGCGGCCGATGACCTCGACAGTGTTGCCGCCTGCTACTGCCAGCGCGGCGATGGTGCTCGCCATGTTTCCGGTGCCGATGATGCTGATCCTGCTCGTGAGATGTCCTCTCTTGACTGATTATCCAAAGGATTGATTCCTCCACCCGAAGCCCGGCTTGGTGACGTCCGACAAAGCCCGGGGAAGGCGTCGAGGCTGATGGAAAGCGACTGAACTGGCCGAGGCCGTCGTGAAGGAGGGCACGGCGTTGGCCGTCACGACCCGCTGGTGCGCAGTTCCCAGGGCTGCATACCGATTGCATCCGCGAGGTTGCGCTGCAGCGCGACACCGGCCGGCAGGGTGCGGTAGAAGATGCTGACCTCGGCGATCTTGCCGTCGGCGTCGGGCAGGACGAAGAAGATGCCGTTGACCGCGGCGTCGCCGACTTGCAGCCGGAAGTGTGCGGCGTGGTGGGTCTGGCGGCTGAGGACCTCCATGTAGGTGTCGTCGGACGAGAGGCCGTTGACGGTCTTGATGGTTTCGACAGCGGTCTCACGGCCAACTATTGGGTCATCGCCGAACGGGCCGTATAACCGCACGTCCTTGGCGAGCAAGCCGGTGAGGAGGCCTTTGTTGACGCCGCCGTGGATGCAGTCGACAAAGGACTCCAAGGTGGCGCGGTGCGGGGCGAACGTGGTCATGATTGCTCCTTGCAAGGGGGGAATTCTGTTGGCGCATCGCGTCTGTCAGCTGGCGGCGAAGTAGTGACCGTTGTCCAGATCGGCCATCAGTGCGGGCTGAAGGGGTTCCCAGCCGAGGGTTTGGCGGGTGGTGAGGCTGGTCGCGGGGAAGGATCCGGTGGCCAGATTCGTGAACATGCCGAAGTATCCCGGCAGCATCAGGACATCTAGGGGAATGCTTACGGCGGGCAGGTCTAGACGGCTGCCGATGGCCTCGGCGATGTCGCGGAACGAGATGGCCTCATCCTGAACGGCGTGCCAATATCTACCCGCCGGACCCTTCTCCAACGCCAAGCGGAACAGGGAAGCGACATCGCGGATGTGGACGGCGCACCACGCATTCGTGCCGTCTCCGGGGTAGCCAGCGACGCCCTTCTCCTGCGCGAGCGCGATCAGCCCCGGCAGAAAGCCGGCGCTATCGGTCGTGCCGTGCGCGATGAGCGGAAGCCGCACGATCGAAGACCGCACCCCATGCTCGGCCAGGCCGATGACGGCGCGTTCGACGATGTTCCGAGCCCGCAGGGTGCCTTTGTCTTCATCGCTGTGGGGAAGGGCTGGGTCGTCCTCGGTGGCTGGCCTGCCCAGGTTTCCGGGTGAGCCGATGCTGCCTGCTGCGACCAGTGGCTTTCCGGTTCCCGCGAGTGCCTCGCCGTAGGCGAGCATGATCGGCAGCTCCGCGGCGGCCACGGCGTCTATCCCGCCAGTGGGAAGCAGGTCTTGCCGGTGCGCGACGTGGATGACGCCGTCGGCGTCTGCGGCCGCTTCCTTGAGCCCGTCAAGGTCTTCGAGGCTGCCGCGACGCACCGTCGCGCCGCGCGCGGACAGGGCCGCCGCGGAGGCGTCCGACCGGGCCAGGCCGGTGACCTCGTGCCCGGCGGCAATCAGCTCGGGGATGATGTGCGAGCCGGCGTGGCCGGTTCCGCCAGTGACGAAAACGTGCATGTGACTGTCCTTTTCAGGTAGGTGAAGTGATGTTCTGCTGGTGTTTTTTGCGCCTAGAACGACGGGATTGGGGCGAGAAGTGGTGGTGGTGCGCTCAGCTGCGGACACTGACGCCGAGGAACAGATTCGGATTCTTGCCGCAGTGGGTGATGAGGCCTAGTTGCAGCAGGGTGGCGTTCTCCAGTGCCCGCGCCATGGGCAGCGGCCCCGGCGTCCATCGGGTGCATGCCGAGGCTGTCGATGAATGCCGACACCCGTGCCTTGGCCTGCGCGTCATCGCCGGCGATGAACACGTCCACCGGGCGACCGTCGATTGAGCCGACCGCCAGCACGTCGCAGGGCAGGGTGTTGAATGCCTTGACGACATGCGTGCCGGCGGGGGCGGCCTTGGCGATCTCCTGCGCACCGGAACTGCCCTCGGGGGTCAGGAAGCCGGTGAAATCGGCAGTGATGGGGTTGGTGATATCGACGATGACCTTGCGGTTCAGGGCGTCCCCGTACTGACTGATCACCGCCGCCGCGCTGGCGTATGGCACGGCGAGGACGACGATGTCTCCGGCCGGGGCCGTACCGGCCGTCCCGACAGTGGCGCCGCCTAGCGCGGCGGCCAACGCTTTGGCTTTGGACAGGTCGCGGCCGATGATCTCGACTGCGTTGCCGCTAGCGAGCGCACGGCTGGCTAAGGCCCTGGCCATGTTCCCCACGCCGATGATGCTGATGCTGCTCATGACATGTCCCGCCTTGCCGTACGCTCGAAATAGGTTGACTACTCCACCATAAGTGGATATGGATGAGCAGTCAACCAATTGGGAGTGTGGAGGCGGATGGAACCAAACTGGCTGAACCCGCGCGAATTCCGCGCCTGGCGGGCCTTCATCGATGCACGCCATCAGGTCGGCGTGCACCTAGAGCGGGGCCTGCAAGCATCGGGCCTGTCCGGGGCCGACTACGAGGTCCTGGCGTTACTGTCCGATCACGACGGTGACCGCATGCCTTCTCATCAGCTGCGCAACGCACTGGGTTGGGAGAAGAGCCGTCTGTCCCACCAACTTCGAGGCATGGAGAAAGGCGGGCTGATCAGCCGCGAGCCCAACCCCTGCGACGCCCGCAGCACGATGGTCTGTCTGCTCCCGGCTGGCCGCACCGCCATCGAGAAGGCGGCCCCTGGTCACGTAGCGGACGTCCGCCGTGTTTTCCTGGACCTGCTTACCCCAGCTGAACTCGACCAGTTGACGGTCCTGCACGAGCGGATCCTGCACCATCTGGCAACGGCCGCCGACTCTTCCGCCGTTGAGGGGCCTTCCTAGGCGATTCGTCGCAGCGCGGCAGCCAGCCTGTCAGTTCTCACACGATGTGCATCTCCCAAGCCCTTTGAACGGCGATCAGGGCCACCCAGATGTTTCCTTTCATGAATCCGAGCTTCGAGCACATGGCCACTCCTGCGCTTATCGCGGCAGGCGACGCCGACCAGTCGCCGCTATCGACGCGTGGACCAGACTGGTGGCTGGACGCCTACCAGCGAAGCCCCGGCAGCAAGGAACTCCTGACGCTATTGGGGGCCGACCCCGCATTGGGCGGGATTCACGCCTACGGGACGGTCCCCCAGTCGGCGTCGGACAACCCCCTCACGGTCGCTCTCGTACAGCGCATCACTACCGCATACCTGCGCAATGCCCTTCGCGTCGACGAGACCAGCTGGCCCGCAGCACAAAACGACCTTGCCCACCAAGCCTCACTGAACGGCCAGCTCGTCACCCGATGAGTCGCGGCCTGTAGGACGCGGCGGACAGTTGCCAGTTTCGAAGGTTGAGGTTGGCGGTGGCGATACTCGTTTCCGCAGTTAGCTCGTCGTGGGATGAACGTCTTTCATCGTCCGGTACCTGATGCCCTGACTGCTCTGTGCACGGTCTTGGGTCCCACTTGCTGTCGGTGATCGGCGGGGCAGCGATGAACCTCATCCGGTCGGCGCGAAGGGTGCCTTGAGCGCCTCTAAACACACGGTGACCTCGACGGTGTCTGCGAGCATCGGGCCGCCCCCGGCTAGCACGGGAGTGTTAGTCAGGACGCCGAAGTCGCTACGCCGCAGTGTGATCTCGCCTTCGAATCCGGCCACTTCACCGTGACCCATGCCAGCGCTCACGCCGAGAAATGTGAACGCCAGTGGTAGGCGTTTGGTGATTCCGCGCAGGGTGAAGTCGATTATGAGCACCCAGTCGTTCTGCCCGGTGCCGTGCATGTTGACCGAGACAAGGCGCGCGGTGGGGAACTCGTCGGCGCCGAAGACGTCGGGTGCCCGCAGGTGCTCGTCGCGGGTTGGGTTGCCGGTGTCCACCGACCCGACCGCGATGGTGGCCGTAATGCTCGGAGTTCCGTTCTCGGGCACCGTGATCGCCCCGGAGAAGTCGCCGAACCGCCCACGTACCCTGCCGACCATCAGGTGGCGAACCGAGAACGTGATGGAAGAGTGGACGGGGTCGATCGTCCACGTGCCCGGGGACAGATCCCGCCCAACCGCCGACGTCACCTCAATGCTCTTCTCGAGTTCGGTCGGCAGCTCGTAGAGTTCGCGTAAGACCAGAGCGTTGCGGGCCTGGATTAGTACACCACCCTCGTCGAGACGTCCGAGTTCGATGGGGGCGAAGCCGAGATCGGTGCACAGCCCGGCTACCGCCGTGCTTGCCGCGGAGTCGTTGCTGGCCACGAAGACCACGCGTTTCCCAAATTCGGGTGGGCGCTTCTCGGCGAGCTGCCTGGCGGCGGTTTGGTTGAACGACTTGACCACCGCGGCGCCCGGAAACGCCTCTGCGTTGAACTCGGTCGAGAGGCGGCCGCCCAGGATTTGCTCGGAATTAGGCACCAGAAACGCGTTCGTCGCATCGACGACGATCTTGCCCGACCAATCTGGACGGCGCCCACCCAGCTCACGGACCTTCAGGAATGGAATGGCCAAGATGATCACGTCTGAATCCAGGGCCGTGTCGAGGGTGGCCGGTGTGATCGAGGCGGACAGTTCGGTGACGTCGATCGTCTCTGGACCTCGCGTGTTGGCCCAGAGTGCTGGGACGTGGTGGTCGGAGAATCGTTGCGCCAGAACGGTGCCGATGCTGCCGGTGCCCACGACGGCGTACTGCAGAGCGTTGCTCATCGCGCGATCTCCGCGGTCCGAGTGGCCGCGATGAAGATCGCCAGCGCCAGGAACACTGCGTTCACGGGCCACTTGCTGTACTCCGCTCGTCGACCGTGGAAGACTGCCGCGCCCACCTGCAGCAGCGCGAGCCCCACGGCAGCGGCAGGCGTCAGGATAGGTGCGATGTCGGTGAGCCACGGCAGGATCAAACCGAGAGCGCCGGCGACCTCGACGCCGCCGATAAGTTTGATCGACGTCGCGGACAACGCCTCGGCGGCAGTAGCCATGGAGGGGTTCTCCGCTAGGCGCTCCTTGGGCGTCAGCAGTTTCGTGCCGCCGATGAAAAGATATACGGCGGCGAGTAATCCGGACGCGATCCATATCGCGATGTTCACGAGGGCTCCTCGAAGACGTATGTGTGCGAACAGGGTTGGCCCGAGCGGTTGCACCTGCGTATCTCGCATCGACGCGGGCACGACGGGTGGCATCAGTTGATGCTTCAACAAATCTAAACCGGGTAACGTGACGCGTCAACTAATGGCCTGCATCGCAGTCATTGCCCGCGCGAGTCAGGCCGCGACGCCTCGACGATGACGACCAGGCGCCATCACCGGTGCCGAGAGTTTCCACGACGGAGCCGTCGCCGGTCGGCGGCTCACGTTCAATCGTTGATAGTGGAACTATCCTTCAGGCGGAGGAGGAGGTCCGGATGACAGCTGTGCGATGGGACACCATCGGGTCGTCGCTATGACGCGCCCCAAGCGTGACCGTCGTCGACCCGAAACGGTCTGGCTCGACGACGATCAGCAGCGTGCGTGGCGCCAGCTGCTGTCGATGATCATGGAGCTTCCGGCGGCCCTGGAAAGCGATCTGCAGCGCACCACCGGATTGACGATGTTCGAGTACCTGGTGTTGGCGAATCTGTCGGAAGCCGACGACAGGACGCTGCGGATGTCGGAGCTCGCCGCACGCGCCAACTCCTCGTTATCGCGGTTATCGCACGTGGTCAGGCGCCTCGACGATGACGGGTTGGTGATCAAGGGTGTCTGCGCCGATGACGGCAGGGTGAGCGTGGTCGAGCTCACGAAGGCCGGAATGCGGCGGGTCGCCGCCGCGGCGCCGTTGCACGTCGTGAAGGTGCGCGAACTGGTGGTGGAACCGTTGACGAAGGCGGACCTGATCAAGCTCGGCAAAGCGGCCGAAGCCATTACTGACCGGATCGCCGAGTCTGGTTGACTACACGCCGGTCTGCTTGGCGCGCAGGAACGCTGAGTCGGCGACGGCATCCATCGAACGGAGCCGTCTTTCCAGACTCCATCGGATTATCTGGCGATCACTTCGCGGTGCTCGTCGGTCGCGATGCGCTGTTGTGCGGCCGCCGCCCAACTCAGGAACCGCGCTAACCGTTCGTCGCGTGCCGAAGCGACTGACGGGCAACGAGGAGGCCGCGAACGTAATTGGTTGCCCGGCCTGCGGGCGGACTTGGGTCCTGCAAGGCGAGATATGTTGCAGCTCAGGTGAACAGGCGTAGGTCAATAGCTGGTTGAAGTGCTTCAAGCTGGGTCGCGTAGGTGCGGAGCACTTGTTCGTACAGGTCGGGAACCTTTGGTACCTGGACGGTGATCACCATCGCGTACCGGATTCGGGGGGAGTTGCTAACGCTGTGTCCTCCGGATCGTGCGTTGTAGTGGATGTCGAAGACGGGATGAGACAAGCTCTGTTTGAGTTTGCGGTGTGAAGCGTGCATGACGGTGTCCCATTTGTGCGCGTCCTTACGCAGCTCCTGCTCGGTGGAAAAGTCGTGGCTCTGGAAGAAGGAATCAGTCTTAGCTAGGGTGCCAGAGGCGTTGAGTTTGCCGCGGTGGGGACGAAACCACACGTCCAGGCCGCTGCGGGTGTAATTGCTTGGATCGGCGGGGTCTACGTCACTGGCGAATACGATTGTGGCGCTTATGGTGACATAACCTGACGGCAGATCCAGCGGTAACGGGATCGCTGCCCGGACGTAGCGCGCGGGTTCAAGTGTTCCTTGGTAGAGAATGCGCGCTTCGCCGTCCCCGCACTGGGTCAGTTTGTCGAAGTCGTGTTTGATGCGTCCGCGTCCTACTTCGAATACATCGTCGTCAGCCCGCCGATCCGCGGTATGAATGAGCAGGGCTTTGGTTGCCATTGGTGTTATCTGCGATCCGAAGAACGTGTGGATGCCGAGGGCTGTACGCATCGCCAATGGCGAGGCGAAGCTCGTGCCGCACGTGGTAGTCAGCGTTCCGTCTGTATCTACGCAGATGAATGGCTCTTGTAGTGAGCCTCCGAAAGCGACAATGTCGGGTTTAACTGTGCCCGGTGCGCGGCCTGGCCCGATTGCTGAGTATGTTGCCCGCTGCCAGGATTGGCCCGAGCTATCGGCCGCGCCGATAGCGATGGCGTTGACACTGTCGGAGGGAACCTGCACGCGGGCATTGCCGCTTGCTCGGTCATAGGTGCCGTTGTTGCCGATCGCGATGGTGGTCAAGGTGTTGCCATCGGCAAGATGTGTGTCCCAGAAGGACGTCCAGGCGTGGACTTCGTTGTCCTCGATGGGCAGCGCCGGGCCAATACTGATAGAGACGAAGGGATAGTTTCGTTGCGTGAGAACAGATTCGATTCGTTCGATGACGGTGTAGAGCTCGTAGGGATCTGAGTCGCTCTCCGAGTCCAATACTTGGTAGTGATCGACATTGGCATACGGCCGGCCCAGAGGGACGTCTGGATCGGCCTGGCCAAAAAGTACTGCCGAGGTGACTTTTTGGCCGTGATCGAGATAGCTCGCACGGGCTGGGCCACTGTTTGTGAACGTATGTAGCGTCGTCCACTGGCCCAGCACGGTGTCTGCAGGTAACCCGCCGTCGAATACCGCAACGCGCAAGGTGGGATCAATAGGACCGCCCTGGGGCAGTTTGGCCTGCATTTCAGGTAGAGACCGGACGGGTTCGGGGGGTTGGTCCGGCAGGCTGCGCATCTTTGGGATGGCACGTACGACGCGGGTAAACGAATAGTTAGCCAACTTCCGCAAAGCCTCGTTATCGCCGCGCACAGGAATGAAGGCCAGCCCGCCGGTGATACGCCTGCGTTCCATCAATAAATCGACGTCAAGGTCGTCGCAGTATCGGATCAGTCCATCGACGATGACCTGATCGACGGAGTGTAGGACGATCTCAGCTGTGGTGGTTGCAGTAGCTAGCTGGTCGCGGTCACTTGCGGTGTTGAGATCTACCCGTTCCAGTCGAACGATCTTCTTTTCTGCGGTGTCCAGATCGTCTTCGTCGACCGGGGCTAGCAGATTGTGTGCCCACTGGTGGAGGTTGGCGCGGGTTGTGGCAACGAACAGCTTGGTGGTCGGTTGCGAGTCAGTGGGTCGATACCAGTGAGGCTTACCTTGAACTAGGCGGACCGACTGTTCTGGAATCAAATTTTCCGGTCGACTCCCGACCGGATCGAGTCCGGCTGAATGCAAAAGATCAAGTGGGTAACCGGTTTTCGAGAGGTATTTGGGATGCAGGGTCACCGCAGCGACCGTCATGTCGCCGGGGCATACCTCACTGGGCAAATCGGAAGCTTCGGCCGCGGTACGTTGAGTCATCTCGCCGATACGCGCTCGCGCCTGCGTAACGGTGTATGGGGCCGGAGAACTGTTGCCGCTAAGAATCGGTGGTATCGACTCGACTAGTCGTTCGCCATGCCCGATGAGATATCTTGTCGGTCTGGTCATCTCAGCGTCCCCCTTTGTAATCACCAATTACTAACATGCGTCAGGACCTAGTGAGGTGCTTTCGTAACGTGTCGCGCGAAATTCCGGTTACCGCACTGACTTGTCGCTGACTGCGTCCACTTTTGAGGAGCGCCAAAGCTATTCGGAGCCGGGCCGCGTGATCGAGTCGTTGGATGCCAGCGAGCGCAGTGTGTTCGACATCTGAAGCGCTTGTTCCGTGGATGACCGCATTGCGCCTCAGACGAAGGACCTGGCGCTCCAGATCGTTGAATGAGGCACCGTCAGTCGACGCCGCTAGTGTTTCGACTGTGGCCGGGGTCAGCGTCCCTTCGCTGAATCGCTCGATCGCCTGTGCTCGGAGTTCGATGTCCGGCATTCCGAAGACGATATTGGTGTCGAACCGACGCCACACAGCGGGATCGAGCAGGTCGGGATGATTGGTCGCTCCCAGTACCAGCCCAGCGCTGCTCGGCCAATCATCGATCTGCTGTAACAGCACGGTGACTAGTCGCTTCAACTCCCCGACGTCACTGTCGTCGCCACGTCGTTTAGCGATGGCGTCCAATTCGTCAAGGAACAGGACGCATTCGCTCTGCTTCGCGTAGTCGAATGCGTGACGCAGATTGATGCCGGTTTTACCAAGCAAGCTGCTCATCACACTCGAGAGGTCAAGAATTGCCAACGGCATCCCGAGTGACTCTGCGATCCATCCGGCCGCCATCGTCTTGCCCACCCCGGGGGGGCCGACGAACAGTGCCGCCCGCGAAGGCGTTAGGCCCGCCCGCAGCAACCTGTCGCTGTGGCCACGTTCATCGACAATCTGCGCGAGCGCTTCCCGGACCTCCGCCGAAAGTATCGGCGCTGAACGTTCGCGCTCGAATCGCTCGACCCGCAAGAGAGGCAATCGAGAATCGGTATCGACCGGCATGGGGGCCGGCGACGCCGACCGCAATGGTGACATCCTGGTCGGCGCTTCGCGTAGAACATCGGTCAACCCCTCAGCGACTTCGGGGTTTGTGTGGCGTAGCCGTCGCGCGACGCGTTGCACAAACAAAACGACGTCTTGCTCGCGGCCTGACATTGCCAGCCGAGCTAGGTGGACTAACGCTTGATCGATATAGGTATCTTTCGTCACCGCCAAATCTGATATAGCTTCTGACATGCAAATATTCCCGTCAAAGAGTGGACTAGTTACATGCTAGACC
This sequence comes from Mycobacterium sp. NPDC050853, assembly GCF_040653875.1. Taxonomy (NCBI): domain Bacteria; kingdom Bacillati; phylum Actinomycetota; class Actinomycetes; order Mycobacteriales; family Mycobacteriaceae; genus Mycobacterium; species Mycobacterium sp. NPDC050853. The sequence continues at coordinate 5,545 of NZ_JBFAGW010000006.1, read as the reverse complement.
AAGGCTCTGACGTCCATCGTTTGAATGGTGCGTGTCGGGCGAGCCACTTGTGCGCTAACCCCGATGACGCCCCGTAGCGCCGTGGTCTGCTTTCTGCCGACTGGCCGCGCTGCCATCGAGAAGGCGGCGCCTGGGCATGTGGAGGACGTTCGCCGGAACTTCATCGACCTGATGACCCCCGCTGCACTCGACATGCTCGCCGCCCTCAACGAACGAATACTGCACCACCTAACCCAAGACGAGGACTCTCCCTGGCCCTCCTGAGGTGTGGCTTGTCCAAATGTCATGCCCCTTGCCGCCGGATCCGGCGCGTGGCCCGTCCCGGCGGGTTAGTTCCCGCCCGCGTCGGGCGGTATCGCGGGCGTGGGGATGGTGTTGTCGATGAGTATGGAGGCGATGGCGGCGGCGGTCGCGAAGGTTTCGGTGTTGAGGACTCGGTTGCGGGCTGAGGCGCCATCTAGGAGCAGCGCCAGTTGTTCGCCGAGTTGTTCGGGGTTGGTGGCGCCGGCCTCGCGGGCGGTTTCGGTGAGTCGCGCGGCAAAAGCTCTCTTGTAGTCGGCGGCGTTTACGCGTGCCGGGTGGCTCGGGTCTTGGATTTCGACGGCCGCTGCGATGAACGGGCACAGCGGCGCGTGAATGTCGAAGACGGCCAGGAGCCGTTCGCGGGGCGTGAGGTCGGTGCGGTCGAACACTTCGGGCAGGATATCGGGATCGAATCGGCGTAGGTGCTCGGCGATCAGCTCGTCCTTGCCGGTGAAGTGCTGGTAGAACGTGCGTTTGGACACCTGCGCCACCGTGCAGAGCTGCTCCAGCCCGGTGCTGTTGATGCCTTGATCACGGAACAGTTGTCGTGAAGCGCCCAGGATGCGCTCTCGTGCGCCCCTGCCGCGGCGCAGGCCCCGCGGCCCCTTCTCCAACTCCGTCACACATCCAGCCTAGCCAATTGGGTACCGATCGGTGTGCATAGCTTGCATCCCACGTCACCGTCCGATACCTTATGCACACAGATCGGTGTACATAACATGGACATCTTCGAACGAATGGAGTGATCGTGGGAAAGCTTGATGGCAAGGTCGCGGTGATCACCGGCGCGACAAGCGGTATGGCACTGGCCGGTGCCAAGTTGTTCGTTGACGAAGGCGCTCACGTCTTCATCACGGGCCGACGGAAAGACGCCGTCGAGGAAGCCGTCGAACAGATCGGCCGCAATGTCATCGGCGTGCAAGGTGATTCAGCCGACCTCGACGATCTGGATCGTTTGTACGACACAGTCACACAAGAAAAGGGCTCGATCGACGTGCTGTGGGCCAGCGCCGGGACGGGCAAGCAGGCCAAGCTCGGCCAGATCACAGAGCAGGACTTCCATAATGCCTTCTGGCTGAACGCGCGCGGCACGCTATTCACGGTGCAGAAGGCACTGCCACTGTTCAACGATGGCGGTTCGATCTTCATGACCGGGTCGAACGCTTCGCTGCGGGGCTACCCCGATTGGAGTGTGTACGCGGGGAGCAAAGCCGTGCTGCCCGCGTACGCCCGGGTGTGGGTGTCGGAGTTGAGGGATAGGAAGATCCGGGTGAACGTGCTGACCCCCGGCCAGGTCGCCACCCCGGTATTGGAGCAGGTGATGACCGAGGAGCAGAAGGCGCAGTTCGAGTCGGTGATCCCGCGGCGAGAGTCGGGTCGCCCCGAGGAAATCGCGTCGGCCGCGTTATTCCTCGCCTGCGAGGACTCGAGCTACGTCAATGGCATGGAGCTGGTGGTCGACGGCGGCACCACAGTGATCTAGTAAGCAATTGCACCTACGCCAACAAAGACGTCGCGCACCGGGCCGCGGCTGCCAGTAGAACTAGTACCCGGTCTCCGATTCCCAGAAATCTGTTGTGGGCGTAAATTTTTCGGGTCATCGACTAGCTACGCGCCCTAGAGGAAGGACACCGGGCCCGATGGTCGCGCACACCAACCACACCATCGGGTGGACGGAACCTCGATCAGATCACACGACGAGCAACAAAGAACACAAGGGAGTACCTATGACCACGTTCGCCGCGCACCGCGACGCAGTGGAGTTCTTCGTCGACTGTATGCACGGCGACGCAGACAAAGACGCCCTGTTCGGAATCCTCGCCGAGAACGTGGTGCTGTACGGCCCGCTCGGCGATGACCCACTCACCGGCCGCGGCACAGTCCTGGAAGCCATCCGGACGGTCGGCACGGTGGCGACCAACCTCACCTACAAGGAAGTCCTCAGCGGACAGACGCACCACGCCGCATACTTTCGGCTGCAGATCGACGACACCGTGGTCGACGGGATGGACTACATCCTGCTCGACGAGAACGGCAAGATCGCCGAGGTGACCATATGGTGGCGCCCGCTGCCGTCCGGCGTCCAGATGCAGGGGCACCTTGCGGGTCTCCTCGGCATGCAGCCCTGGGAACTCCGCACCGACACGAAGCAACAGTGAAGCACGAGCTGTCCCAGGCTAGATCCGGGCAGGCGGTGAACTGTTCCGCGGTTTCGGGATGGTCAGTTGCCGTGACACGGGCAACGAGATTCCCGAACGCGTGCCCTAATAGGACTGTGTGACGGCGCTGAGCGGGCGCAGCATCTTGTCGATGCATCGCCCGACGAGGATGGCGGTCGGGTGTCCGGGGATGTAGACGGCGAACTCGCAGTAGATGTTGAGTTCGTGGTCGGCGATGACAACATTCTTGATCTCCTCGGATGGCCATACTTCAAGAGAAGCTCTCCGACGATGCGGGCATGCAGGCCGTGTAATCCCTGGGCATCGTGTGGAATTGGCTGGTATTCGCTCGCGGACATCGTCCTCAGTCGTCGTCGTAGGCCGAAGGGTTCTCGTCGTAGAGTTTGCGGGCGAGCTGCTCCCCGGTCTCGTTAAGTTCAAGCAGTAGGCGTAGCGTCATCGACGGTCGTCGTAGTGGTCGATGTAGAGCGCCGGGAGTTTCGACAGCCCTTCCGTGAAATCGCCGACGGGAACGAAGCCTTGGCCCTGTTCGACGGTGCCAAGCTCGCACAGGCCTTCACCGACGAGCGACCGAATCATGTCGATGGTCTTCTGCTGAATCACAGAGAGCAGCCGGCCTGGATTGTCCTGCCTGACATACCAATCGATGTCCGCCAGCTCTTCCCACTCGTCCAGCGCGGGCACGAGGATACGCTCGCGCGCTGTGTTTTCTTGTGGCGGTTCGCGCAGCGCGGCAGGGCCCGCAGAGCTTTTGTCTTCCGCGGTCAGAGCAGCTGGAGCTGTTCGGGCGGCTCTGGTCTGGGCTGCTGTTGTTGGCGTGCGCCCTTCTTGTCGGGAAATCGCGGGCCTTGGCCGTAGCGGACGGCCTTGCCGCGGGTCTGTGTCGATGTCCGTGTCAGGATTTCGCGGCCGACCAAATCTTGGAGGATGTCGCGGGCGCTGTAGACGTCGATATCGAAAAGCCTTTGGATGGCGGCGTTATTGATCGAATTGTATTCGCTGGGTCGCGGTTTCGTGGTGGTTGGGTTGTCTATGGGTCCAGGTTGACGGCGATCAGCCCATCTGCTCGTCGAAGAGGTCGCAGGTGTCGCGGGTCAACGCCACCGTCGCCTCCGATTGGGCGATGCGTTTGTGGGTGGCGGCCAGTTCGTCAGCCCTCACGCTCGGGGTGCCCTAGATGCCACCGGCGTCGATGAGCGCTTGGTGTTTCCAGCGAAGCAGGTCAGGTGGTGGCGCGTGCTGTTAACGTGGTGAAATGGCGTCCGCTCGGGCTTTGGTAGGTATCGGAGCGCTGGCAGCCACCGGCTTGTCATTGGCGCCGTCGGCTGGCGCTGAACCGCAATTACCAGATCTGGATCGTTATATCGCGGTGAAGACGTCCGACTATACGGTCGCGGTCCCGACCAGCGGCTATAACGGTGCCGTGAGCAGCGTGCAGTTCAGCACCCCCGATACGCTTTTCGTTGAGCCGGGGTCCCTCGACCCTCGCCGGACCGCCGCCGTCGACACCTCCTGCTTGGGGTAATAGTCATTGCGCGTCGACAACAAGATACGGGCGGTTGTTAGCTTGTCGCGACGTCAAGATTCTTGTACGCGCGGATTTATAAGCTGGTGGACCCGTGTGAAGGCCGCATTCAATCGGTGACGAACTATCTCAAGAGCTGTGGGTGTGAGAATTTCCTTTACTGACATTAAGGCCGTAGGGAAATGGATGCTAGACATTTATCGGATTGCGATAAACCGAAGTTAATTTTCCCCCAAGGCTCAATGGCGGTAACGGTGTACTTCTCTTGAGTAGAGTGACCGCTAGGCGCACCGGTCAATGCAGTTGATGGATATCTCTTCGTTATATCTTTCATTGTAATGCAGTCAGGCTTCGCCAAATCGAGAGAAAAGAAGCGCCATCCCTCTCCGTCAACTCCTATTGTCGCGGAAGATAGCCGCAGGTTGTCACTCACATTCACGGCCCCAGTCTCCCAGCGTCCAGGAACGTCAACTCTTTCAGAGAACGTGACACCCAAGAGTGACTGCACCTTGTCGACCGTTAGAGGAACCTGCTTAATCACGCTGTCTAATAATTGCCAGACATCGCCGTTTGGTTGAGCATTTGCCCTCCCACCAGCATCCGATAAACTACAGCTCGCCAGCAGAACCGATAGGAGAACAGCTAGTACGCTTCTAGTGGGCATAACCAACCTAACTGGATTGATAAAGTTATTCTGAGCAGCTAAACCACGTCTTTACCAGGGGAAAGGCGATCCATCAGTATAGTACTGTCGGTACGTCTTTAACGGGGCTACCGAGGGGCGTAAATGGTCTCCATAGTATTGTCCGATTTCCCGCCCTGCCTTATCCCAAGCCTCGGACGAATCCCAGTTAACACTAGTAAAATATTTGTCAAATATACCATTGAATTTATTGTCCTGATCGCCTGCTATGCCGATGTCTCTCCCGCCTGTAGATTCCAACTCTCGTTGAATCATAATGTTATTGATGGTCGCATATCCCTCATTCCTCAACATGGTGTCGACGTATCCGTCAGTGGTGAAATTTCTGGTTTCGGGATGTGTCGCGTGGCCTAGTTCGTGAGCAAGAGCCTGTACGACATCCTTGTTGTTGCCTTCCTGAAAGTTCTGCGGGTCAATAACAATCTTTTGATCGTCAGTGTCGGTGAAGGTTCCCTTGCCGTACTCTCCCCATTCGATCGACCATCTATCTTTCTTCAGTTGGTCCCATTCACGCTTTAATGTCGGCGACCACTCTCGTTCTTGCCGCGTGAGTTCCTCAATCGACTTATCCGGCGGTGCCTTATGCGCGTGTCCAGGCACGGTTTCCGTAAGTGGTGCTGGAACAGATGTCGATGTTTGAGTTTTTGTGGAGGGAGTAGCCCTGCTGGTTACTGTTTCGGTACTGGTCGGCGCGGGCGTTGACGTTGGCCTGCTAGGTTCTCGTTGATTCGGGGTTTCCTGCTGTGGGGGTGCGGTGTTGGGGATCGACTGCTGTCCGGTGTATGCGGGCGCGGTGCTGTAGTTCGGCGGGTTTTGTTCCCCATTGGCGGCCCG